>CAVPTP010000012.1:0-69402 GCA_963708685.1 uncultured Actinomycetes bacterium | reverse complement strand
CCTGAACCCGGTCGAGAACCTTCAACCAGGTCACGACGTCCTACGAGCAGCGAACGACTAGCGATTCCGGTGCCATTCCGCCCGCGCTGGGTCTCGCCTCTGGAATGGGTGCCGTGAGCGCAGGTTCGTTCGCCTTGGCTCGGCCGCAACTGGCGACAACTGCGGATCCGGCTGGCCGACGCGCGGAGCTCTGCGCTTGTTCGCGGAGTCGCTCGCTTGCGGCTCCTCGATTCGTGCCCGGTCTCGGCTTTGGAGGCTGCTGCTGCCGCTGCGCTTCTCGTTGCCGTCGGCGCGGCGGCGTACGGCTCCCATGTGATCAACGGCGGGTTCCTCCATGACGACTGGGCATATTTGGCGGATGCGAAGTTCGCACACTCCTTCGCCGACGCCGTCGAGAGCAACCGTGGTTCGACCGGAAACCGCATTCTCAATGCTTACTATCTGGCGCTCGCTCAGCGGACGTTTGGGACGCACATGCACGTGCAACTCGCGTGGATGACGTTGCTCGCAGTTCTAATGTCGTTCTTGCTGTACATCGTGTTGCGCAGCCTGCGGGTGGCGCGGCTCCACGCGGCGGCGATTGCGAGCTTGACGCTTCTCTTCCCTGCGGCTGCGACGAACCGTCTCTGGATCACGGCCGGGGGGGCACAGCTCTCGATCTCGCTCTACCTGCTCGGGCTCATCGTTGCTCTGCGCGGCCTTCGACTGCGCGGCGTTCGGGCAATCGGTGTGCACGCGGTCGCCGTCTCGCTGTATATCGCGAGCCTACTCGAGTACGAAATCTGCGCTGTTGCGATGCTCTCGAGTGTGCTGCTGTATCGACTCAGAGCGCCGTGGCGCGACGCGCTCCGACGATGGCCCGTCGACATCGCGGCGGTCACGCTGACCCTCCTCTACATGCAACGCGGCCGAGTCCAGGTTGTGCACCCCTTCCACGACCAGGTGACGCACGCGAGGGTGATAGCGGCGCAAGCACGGGCGCTCCTGGCGAGCCTCGGGATCCCGAACGGGGCTCAGCGGTTGCCGAACTCGATCGTGCTTGCACTCGCCGCATTAGCAGTGGTCGTGTGGCTTGCCCTGGACCGTGATGCGGTCGCGCGGAACAAGATCCGGTACTGGCTCACGTTCCTGCTCGCCGGGGTGATCACGGTCGCCGTCGGCTATGCGACGTTCGTCCCTTTGGACTTGTACTACTCGCCGCTGAGCCCCGGGCTTGCGGGCCGCGTGAACATCCTTGCGGCGGCCGGCTATGTCATCGTTCTCTACGCGCTGGTGACCGTTGCGACGCTCGCCTTCCGCGGTCTGCGACACGGGGCGGAGTTGTGGCTCGCCGTTGTCGTCACCGGAACGGTGTTTCTTGTTGCTGTCGTGTTCGTGAGGCAGCTCGGGATCGAGAAGGCCGTCTACGACAGGTCCTGGGCGCTCCAGAGTCGCGTCTTGCATGTCCTGCGACGCAATGTCGAGACTCCTGCTCCAGGCACGACGCTCTACGCGTTCGGAACCCCGCCGGACGTCGCGCCCGGCGTGCCGGTGTTCCGCGCGTCGTGGGACCTGACCGGGGCGATCCGCATGCTCTGGCACGACTACTCGCTCTTCGCGATTCCGGATACGACATTGACAGGTATGTCGTGCGAGGCGTCGGGCGTGAAGCCGAGCGGCTTCCTTTACCCGGCATACTCGTCTCGCTACGGGCATTCGCTGTTCGTAGACGCGAATACCGGCCGGTCCGCGGTGATCCGGAGTCGCTTGTCGTGTCGGCGTCTGCTGCCGACGTTCACCCCGCTGGCCGGGGCCTGAGGCGTCGAATGCAGCGGCGCTTCCGCATCGCGTACATCGCAGCGCGTTGGGACTACGGCGACCGCCGGCGCGGCCCGAGCTTCGAAGAGTCGAATTTCCGCGGCGCGCTCGAGGGCGCGGGCCACGAGGTCCATCCGTTCGACTTCATGACGCGTTTTCAGAAGGTCGGACGCGGCGCGATGAACGCCGAGCTGGACCGGTTCGTCCGGGAAGTCGAGCCCGACCTGGCGATGTTCGTCCTCTTCAAGGACGAGATCCAGCCCGAGACGATCCGGCGCCTGACCGATGACGGCATCGTCACGTTCAACTGGTTCTGCGACGATCACTGGCGCTTCGACGACTTCTCGCGCCACTTCGCGCCGGCCTTCTCGCTCGTTGCGACGACGCATGCTGAGTCGGTGCCGCGATACCACGCGAGCGGGTACGACCGCGTCGTCCTCAGTCAATGGGCCTGCAACCACTACGCCTACGACCGTCACGGACTGGAGCCGACGCACGACGTCACCTTCGTAGGGCAACGCTACGGCGACCGGCCGAAGATCGTTCGTGCGATTCGCAAGGCGGGCTTCGATGTTCGCTGCTGGGGGTTCGGGTGGGAGGAAGGGCGGATCGACCACGAGGGGATGGTGCGGGTCTTCGAGACGAGCCGGGTCAATCTGAACCTCTCGAACTCATGGACGGGCCGGCCGTGGCAGCGACGACCTGCCGTGAGCCAGATCAAGGCGCGGATGTTCGAGGTGCCGGGGTGTGGCGGATTCCTGCTCACGGAGGCCGTCCCACACGTCGAACGCTACTTCGCAGTCGGATCGGAGCTTGCGACGTTCGACGGCACGCATGATCTGATCGACGCGATCGGCTACTGGCTCGACCACGAAAGCGAGCGAGCTCAGGCGGCCGAGCGAGCCTACGCACGGGTGCGGGCGGAGCACACCTACGACCATCGTTTCGACGACATCTTTGCCGCCGCCGGGCTCCGTGACGCTTGACATCGCGATCTGCACGCGGGACCGGCCGGACGACCTGCGGCGCTGTCTCGCCGCGGTCGCGAGGCAGACGGCTCCGCCGCGCCGCATCCTGGTCGTAAACGGCGGCGGACCCCTGAGCTCGGTCGGCTCACCGGTCGAGGTCGTCGAGTCGGCTCCCGGCCTGCCGCGGCAGCGCAACCTCGCGCTCGACCTCCTCGACGCCGAGCTCGTCGCATTCCTCGACGACGACGTCGAGCTTGGTGGCGATTACCTCGAGCACGTCCTCGGCTGGTTTGCCGAGCACCCGACCACCGTCGGCGTGAGCGGCCACATCGAGAACGACCTTCCGTTCTCGGCGGCTTCGCGCTATTACCGCCGCCTGTTCTCGCTTTCGTCCGGCGATGGGATCCTCCAGCCCTCCGGCGAAGTGATCTACCTCTACCATCCGGCGCGTCCCACGCGGGTCGACACGCTCTCGGGCTCGAACATGATCTGGAGATGGTCAGCCGTCGAGTCGCTGCGGTTCGACGAGGCGCTCGAGGGCTACGCCTACATGGAAGACGTCGACTTCTCGTTGCGCGCCGGACTTCGCGGGGAGCTGTGGATGCTTCCCGATGCGCGTCTCCTCCACCACAAGACGCAGGCGGCGCGCGTCCCCGCAAGGGCATACGTGCGCCAGGTCATCGAGAACGGGGCCTACCTCTTCGGAAAGCACCGGCGGGAGTACCCGCTTCGGCGAACTGCGTACGCTCGGCGGGTAGTGGGACGTTCGACGGCGTACGTCGCGGTTGCCGCGAGGAACCGGTCGCTCGAGCCTTTGCTCGGGCTGGCCGAGGGCGTCGCGGCGGTCCCCGCGGCTCTCCGGCGGGGACGCCTGGCGGGTGGCTATGCGCGTGCTTCGGATTAGCGGCCGACTGCAGCGTCCGTCGGGAGCGTCGCCGCGGGAATCACGCACCGCCGGTGTATTCGCGGCTGCTCGGCGCGTGGCAGCGGAGCGGTCGTCGGTCGAGCTGATCGCGCTCGTCGCGACGGCGGCGACACCGATCGCGCTCTTCCTCGACTACCGGGCGCACACCGACGTCATCAAGAGCGTCGTGACGTACTTGCCCGTCGGCGAGAACGAGGGTCGGCCGGCGGCGTACAACCAGATCTGGGGGTCGACTCAGGCGCTGTGGATCGCAGCCGCAATCGGCGTTCTCGTCGTCGGCGGCTGGCGCAAGTTCGTCGACAACGCGCAACTCCTGCTGCTCGTCCTCGCCCTCGACGTGCTCCTGCTGGCCACTGCCGTCTACGACAGGATCGACTCGACGACGGCGCTGACGCTCGGGGCGACGATGGTGCCGTACATTGCGATGGCCGCGGTCGTCCGGCATCTCGACATCAGGCTGCCGACCGTCCGCGACCTCGCGGCGGCGGCCTGTGTCGGCGGCGCCGGCGTCGTCGCGCTGACGATCGCGAAGCAGGCCGCCGCCGGGGGGCTTTCCGAGCGTCTCGGCACTTTCTCGTTCGGACCTGCTCCCGAAGCAGGCGTGGTCCTGGCTCCGCTGCTCCTGCTCGTTCCGGCGATGCGCGCGGCGCGCTGGATCAAGTTCGGCGTGGCCGTGTGTCTCGGCGCTGGTTTGCTGTTGACGCAGGCGCGCGGCGCCTTGATCGCCACCTTTGCCGGAACACTGGTGCTGGTTGCGGCGCATAGGGGCAAAAGGCTGCGCCTCGCTGCAGTCACCGCGGTGGGGATCGCCGCCGCTGTCGTTCTGGTGTTCTCCGCGCGATCGTCGTACTCGTTCACCGACCGCGCGACGGATTACCGCCGGGCGAACCTCGAGCATCACTGGCATCTTTTTCTGGACCGACCGGTACTCGGCCACGGAATCTCGCACGGATCGATCAGTGCAGTCAGGGCGGCTCACAACACGCTGCTCTCGATCGCGAACGCGGGAGGAGTTGATCCTGCTGCTGTTCTGGATCGCAGCCTGGATCCTGCTTCCGCTGGCGGCGGCTCGCGATAGCGGGAAGCGCCTTTCCACGGCATCCGTTGGAGCGGCCGCGATGGTGGCCGTGGTGATCGGGTGGAACACCACGGGCAGCGAGGTTCTCATGTACGACCCGCCGACGAACCTCCTGCCTCTCGTGCTCGCCGGTGCGCTCATCGCTCGTCCGCAGCCGTTGCCGAGGCTCCGGGGCGTCCTTGCCGCGGTTCCGGTCGGCGCGGGTCTGGTTGCGGCGATGATCCTGGCAGTGCTGAGTGCGATGGAGATCATCTCCGGACCGGCGACCGCTCAGACGATGTCGCGCGACCTCCGAGCACCGGCCGTTGTCGCTTCGCAGCAGCTGGCGTTCTCGTCGTGTGGGGACTGCGGCGTCGCTTCGATTCGCGAGGCGGAGCTCGGGCTCGTGGAGGCACGGTTCACGCGGCGCGCGCCCACGATGCCGGGCAATTGCATCCTCATTGCGCCCAGTGCCTATAGACCGAGCTCGTCGGGGCTGCTACCTCCCGGCGTCTCGTGGAGCCACTGCGGGCCGCCAGGTGCGTCAAAGGAACGATCGCGCCGAGGCGTGGCTCGCCCCTGCGACCGTCGCTCGCTCGATTCGCGTTCGCGCAGGCGCATCTGTCAGCCACTGGCTCGCGAAGCGATGCGCGACCTCGTGCGCAATCGAGTCTCTCGAACCGCTGACGCCGTTCATCTGGAGCGTGAGGACCTCCGGCTCGCTACAGCCCTCTCGGTGCTTCGACGTCATCCTCGGCAAGCGCCCCTCTCCGGCACCGGCTACAGACGTCATCGGCCGTGCCTCGGTGTCATGCGTCGTCCGCTGAAGCTCGTCCACACCGTGGAACGGTACGCGCCGTTGATCGGCGGGGCGGAGCGCGTCGTTCAGCGCGTCAGCGAGGGGCTGGCGGCTCGCGGTCACGACGTGATCGTCGTCACGACGGGCCGCCGGAGCACCGAGCTTCTTGAACGGCGTGCGCGTCGAGCGCTTCCCCGTCCGGGGCAACAGCGTCCGCGGGATCCGCGGCGACGTGCGGCGCCGTGCTCAGGCATGTCGACGAACTCCGTCCCGACGTGGTCTTCAACTACGCGGCGCAAACGTGGCACGCCGATGCTTTCGGCCCCCTCGCGTCCGAGCCGCGGCCGTACCGGCTCGTCCTCGCTCCGTGCGGATACTCGGCGTTGCGACGACCCGGACTACTCTGCCTACTTCGCGCGCATGCGAGCGTGGCTGCCGCACTACGACGCGCTCGTCTTTCACTCGGGCGTGTACCGGGACTGGGAGTTCGCAGTCGCGTCGGACGTGCCGGCCTCGGCGATGCACGTGATTCCCGAACGCTGCGGACGACCCTTCGCCGAGGCGGCGGCGTCCGCGCGCAGCGACGACAGTCTTCGTGACGGTCGGAAGCCACGTGCGGAGCAAGGGACACGGCGACTTCATCGAAGCCGTCCGCTCGATCTCGTCGCAGACGCCTGCGCACGCGGCGTCGTCGTCGCGCCGCCGCGGCGGGGACGCGACTTCGCGCGCGGCTGCCAGCCGCGGTGCTTCGTCGAATCCCTCCGCCCGCGTTCGCCGGTTCGATTCGCGGACGGCAGGCCCGCCGGCGCAGTTGAGCGAGAGCTGGTCGAGGCGGACGTGTTCCTCTTCGCGTCGCAAATCGAGTGCGCGCCGATCGTGATCCTCGAAGCGATGGCGGCCGGTGTTCCCTGGGTCAGCTACGACGTCGGGAACGTGCGCGAGCTTGCCGGCGGGATCGTCGTCGAAGGGCTCGACGAGCTCGTCGCGGCAGGCGCGCGGCTGGCGCGCACGCCGACGGAGCGCGAGGAACTCGCACAGGCCGGGCAGAGCGCTTGGCGGGAGCGGCACCGCTGGCCCGACGTCATCGACGCGTACGAGCAGCTCTTCCTCGAGCTCGCGGCCAGAGCGCCGGTCGGTGCGGCGAACGGCGCTTCGCCTTGACCGTCACGGGCGCGCGGTCCAGCGTCAGCGTCATCGTCACCACTCACGAGCGGGCCGAGCTCTGCATGCGCGCGGTTCGGTCCGCGCTCGCGCAGACGGCTCCTCCGGAGGAGGTGCTCGTCTGGGACGACGGATCGGGCCTCGAGACGCGCCGGCAGCTGCGGCAGTTCGCGGCGCTGCATCGGCGGATCGAGCTCCACGAGGGTCCAGCCCGCCGGGAGGCCTGCTGTCGGGCGCAATCGGCTGATCGAGCTCGCGCGCGGCGAGTGGGTGGCGATGCTCGACGATGACGACGAGTGGCTGCCGGACAAGCTCGAGCGCCAGCAGCAGTACACGGACTGCCTGGGACGTGATCGCCTCGGCTGCCCGGCGCCGCTCGAACGGCGGCGTGTACGTGCCGTGGGTCGGGCACGTGAGCCGGACGGCGCTGTTTCGCTACAACCTGCTCGTCCTTTCGACCGTGACCATGCGGCGCTCACTGGCGGCGCGCGGCTTCCCCGAGGACACGATGCTCGCCGGCCTCGAGGACTACTGCCTGTGGCTCGATCTCGCAGACGCGGGAGCACGGATCGTGGCGACGTCCGATGTCGTCGCGATCTACGACGATGCCGGGCCCGATCGGTTGAGCCGCGCGGCGTCGCCGCTTGCAGCAGCGTCTCGCCCTGCACATGCGCCGGCGGTGGCGAGCACGCCCCCTCGACCGCGCTGCGGCCGTCGGCGCCGTCGTCCACTCCTCGCGCGCGGCGAAGCTGCGCACGCGCTCGCTCCTCGGCGTGTAGCGCCTCCGTCAAGTCAGGCGAGCACCGTCGGCGAGCGTGCGCTCGAACGTCTCCACCCACCTGCGCGGCCAGCCGCTCCTCGGTCGGGTTCGCGCCGTTCATGGCCTGCCTCAGGATGGCAACCGCTGCGGCGGCGCGTGCATCGCGCGGCGCCGCGGGCGAGGGCTTCTCGGCGCGGACGAGGACGTTGACGAGCAAGCCGCGCTCGTCGGAGACGGTGGCGCCGGTGTCGATCCGCTCGAAGCCGAGCCGGGCGAGCACCTCGCGGAAGCGTCGTGCGGACCAGCCGTCCAGGTGTCGCGCCCACGGCGCCTCCTGCGAGCCGAACACGTGCCGCAGGATGATGGATTGCTCCTCCAGCGACCTGTCGCGCGAACCCCTCGACACAGCGCTCGAAGTCGGGCGTCTCGACGGTCAGGACACCGCCTGGCTCGAGCCAGTCGAACCACCGCACGAGCAGCGCGAGGGCGACGGCGCGCTCGAAGTGCTCGAAGACGTGGTGCAGCCTCACCTCGGCGAGCACCCGTTCCGGAGCGTCGAGGGCCACGATGTCGGCCGCGAGGTCGGGACGGCTCGTGCCAGATGCGACGCCGAGCCCGGCCGGATAGTCGACGTTGAGGTAACCGCGTAGATAGACGTCGCCGCAGCCGAGGTGGAGTCGTGCGCCGGGCCGCGGCCGCAGCAGAGTTCGGCCGCTGCGCTCGTCGACGACGGGTTCGCCCCACCGACGACGGCGCGGAAAGAACCCGGGAAGACGGTGGTGCGCCGGCGACACCGGCCGACTCACGCGCGTCGGCGCGGGCCGGCGAGGGCGTCCTCGAGCCGACGACGTCGGCGCTGCATCAGCCGTGACCGCGCGAACGCGGATCCCCGCAGCGCGAACGTCAGCGCGCGATCGACCGCGTCGAACGCGACGTTGAATCGCTCGCGCTGGAACAGCTCCGGCCGCGAGCGCTTCGGCGCCGGCCACCGCGCGCATGTTCAGCGAGATGTTCGTGCCGAACGGGAGCGGCGACCACGAGGCGTCGTTCGCTCCGACCTCCGCGAACCGCTCGACGCGCTCGGTCGACCCGAAGCCGGCGTCGTCAAGCAGTGACGCGAGCCAAGGCTCGGTGAAGCCGGTCTTGTGGAAGTCGAGCTCGTCCTTCTGGCCGCCGTACACCACGCCGACCCACGGCTGGTGCGGCGGAGTGAACCACCCGGCGCGCGAGACGAGCAGCTTTGCGATCCGGTCGAGATCGGGCACCGCAACGAGCAGCTGTCCACCGTCGGCGAGCACGCGACGCCACTCGCTGAGGACATCCGGCACCCGCGCGGTCGGCAAGTGCTCGAGCACGTGGCTCGCGTAGACGAGCTCGGCGCTGCCGTCCTCGAACGGCAGCCGGCCGCTGACGTCGGCGACGAGGTCGACACCGGGCGCTTCAAGCAGATCGACGTTCACGAATCCCTCGAGGGGTCGCCGTCCGCATCCGAGATTCAGCCAGGGCCTGCTCACCCGCGGGAGGATAGAGCGGGACTCCGGCGCGAGGTCACGTCCGTAGCAGCGCCCGCGACGGCGCGGAGGATGCGCGTGCGCTCTCCCGGCCGCGGCGAGCGTTGCGCCGAGCGCCGCCGTCGCGAGGGCGGTGACCACGACCCCGATCGCCCCTGGAAAAGCGGTGGTTGCCGCAACGGCGGCTGCCGTCACGAGCAGACCCGCGAGCGTCCGCCGCGACGGCCGCCAGAAGCCTTTGCGGATCAAAACGACAACCACGGCAATCGTCGAGGCGGTCCAGGTGATCAGCCACGCGGACGCCGCTCCACCCAGACCCCAGTGCGCTGCGAAGAGCGAGCCGACGCCGGCGAAGCACGATCGAGGCGCCGACGCCCGTCGACGAGCCACGACGCGCGTCAGTCCGAGCGGCACCAGCGCGACCCCGAGGACCCAGCCGACGGTGCGGACGGCGTCGCCGGTCAGCTGGATGGGCAGCCAGCGGGCGATCGGGTCGAACGCGTCGCTGAAAAGGATGCCGACGATCCCGTGACGGATCGCGATCAGGAGCACGATCGCCGGCATGATCACGCCGAATCGCGAGCCGCAGCGAGTCGTCCAGCAGCCGCTGCGTCTCTTCGCGCTTGCCTTCGCCGACCGCGCGGGCGGCGAGCGGCGCGGTGAAGTAGCTCATCGCGCCCGCGAGCGAGGCGATGAACTGGACGCTGACCGTGAGCAGCGCGAACCAGTACCCGGCGGAGCGCGATCCATTCGTGTGGAGGAGCGTCGTGCGAACGGCGAGGTCCGCTGCGCCGTAGACGACGGTGACCGCGAGCGACGCCGCCCCGATTCGAAGCAGCGGCCCCGCGGAGCCGGCGCCGCGGCGAGCACCGCGGAGGGGCGCGCGCGCGAGCGCGAGCAGCCGGCCAGTCCGTCCCAGGTAGAGCCCGGCGAGAACCGCGTTGCCGATCGCCAGGCCGATGACCGCGCCGTAGAGCCCGCCGACATACGCGCCCACGAGCACCGTGACCGTGAACACGGCGGAGTAGACGACGTAGACGACGTTCTGTCCGCCGACGTCCTCGAAGCCCTGGAGCACGTGCTGCAGCGGCAGCTGCATGGTGGCGAAGGGGATCGACAACGCGGCGAGGACGATCAGCCAGGGCAAGTGCTCGCCCAGCACGAGCGGGGACAGCAACGATGCCAGTGCGAGCGTCAGGAGCGCGATCACGGCGCTCGCGACCGCGGGGAGGACGAGCGACATCCGCGTCACCGCCGCGATCTCGGCGCGCTCGTTCCGCGCGCGATGCGAGGCCACGTACGACGGTCGTCCCGATCCCGATCCCGAGGGAGGCGAAGCCGGCGACGTAAATGACGAACGCCCAGACCTGCCCGTACAGGCCGACGCGCGCCGGGCCGAGAGTCACGGCGAGACCCTTCGCGCGCAGCCAACCGAAGAGGGCTGCGGCCGCCGTCGCCGCCGATACCGATGAAGCCGGCGCGCGCAAGCCCACGGCTCGTCGTGCGGGCCACGACTTCGGTCTCCCCGGCCCGCACGCGCCCTACTGTAGGCCGTTGCGGCGGCATCAGACCGGCCGCTAGCGTCGGGCGCGTGCGGATCCTGCACGTCGTTCAGCCGCCGTACGGCGGCGCGGTCGCAGTGATGCTTCTCCTCGCGCGCGACCAGGTCCAGCGTCACGACGTCGGCGTGGTCTGCCACTCCGGCCGGGAACGCAGCCGATGCCGCGCGCGGGTTCGGCGCCCGTGTCTGGACGATGCCGATCGACCGCTCGGTGCGGCCACGGATGGACCTGGTGCATCTCGTGAGGCTGCGCCGGGTCGTTCGAAGCTGTCGGCCCGATGTCGTCCACCTCCACAGCTCGAAGGCAGGGGTGCTCGGGAGGCTTGCGGCGCGCTCGGAGGGCGTCCCGGTCGTCTACTCGCCGCACAACTTCGCCTTCCAGGCGTACGAGGGCGGTGCGCTCGCACGCGCAGCCTTCTATCTGGTCGAGAGGGTCCTTGCGCCGTGGACTGACTGCCTCCACGTCGTCTCGGACGAGGAGTACGAGAGCGCGGTCGAGCACCGGATGGCGCGCAGACAGCGGTGCGTGAAGATCCACAACGCGATCGACGCGGAGCCGCTGCTTCGCCTGGATCCCCCGCCGGCGCGTACGCCCGTGGTGATCGGCACGTTTGCTCGGCTGTACGAGCAGAAGCGCCTCGATCTTTTCCTCGAAGCGCTCGCCGAGCTCCACCTCCGCGGCGTGTCCTTTCGCGGCCTTGCTCATCGGCAACGGGCCGCTCCACCGGCAACTCGTCGCCGACGCGCGGACGCCTCGGGCTCGACGACGTCGTAGAGATCGACGCGACGCCGCACGACGCGGTGACGGCGCTGCGGCGAATGGACATCTTCGCACTCACGTCGAGCCGCGAGGTCGGCCCTCTGACGGTGATGGAGGCGATGGCTGCCGCGCGGGCGGTCGTGGCCACGCGCGTGGGCGTCGTCCCCGAGATCGTGACCGACGGTCGGTCTGGCCTCGTCGTGAGGCCAGACGACGCGTCGGCCTTCGCGAACGCGCTCCAGCGGCTGGTCGAGGACGCGTCCCTACGAGGTACCCTTGCCGCCGCCGGACGCGACACGGCGCGACGGCGATTCCTCCCCGAGATCATGGCGGCGCGGATGGAGACGCTGTACGCGACGGCGTTACGGCATGCGGCACGCCTCGTCCGAGCCGGCCTGATCGGATAGCCTGCCCCGTCGTGTCTCGTGGGCACGCTTTGCCGCAGGACTCCGCGTCGCTGAAGTCGTACTACGACGAACGCTATGGCGGACTTACATGGCCGAGCACTCACCGCTCGAGCTGGAGCGAGTCGCCGAGGTCCTCCGACGATTCCCGCTGAGCCCGTTCGGACGATCCTCGACTTCGGCTGCGGCCGGGGGGCGTGGACACCGATCCTGCGACAGCGGTTTCCGAATGCACGGATAACCGGCCTCGACGTCTCCGAGGCAGCCGTCGAGCGCGCGGCGTCCGATTTCCCAGACGCCACGTTCGCGGCGTTCGACGGCGACCTCGCTCCCTACGACGACCGGGCGTTCGACCTCGTGTTCTCGTATCACGTGCTGGAGCACGTGCTGTCGCTGGAGGAGACGGCGGCCGAGATGTCGCGGCTCGCCGACCGGTGGATCTGCGTCTGCCTGCCCTGCCGGAACGACGGATCGCTCGAGGAGCGGATGGTGCAGCGAACGCGGGCCTCGAGCAAACAGCCACCGGCGAGTTGCGCTTCGCGCACGACGACGACGGTCACCTGCGGCGCGTGACGAGCGATGAGGTCGGACGCCGTATTCGGCTCGAACGGCTTCACGGTCGTCGAAGCGTTCTTCTCCAATCAGTTCTGGGGAGGGATCGAGTTCCTCCTCGAGGCCGGGCCCGAAGGTAAGTCACAAGGTGTTCGGGCCCTCGCCAGCGCCTGTGTCGGGCGGCGCTCGACGGCGGACACGTGCTGTTCCGTGCTCACCGGTCCGCGCGAGGAGCGGCTCGGGCGAGCCTCTTTCGGGCGCAGAGCTCTGCGGGTCGCGCTCGTTGCCACGAAACCGCGACCGCGGCGGTCGTGGCGCCCGTGCGCGGGCTAACGCGGCGAGAATGGAAGGCGAGAAAGCACGACCCGGCCGGGTCGGCCCAGTACCTCGTGCTCGAGCGAGCACGGGCCCGCCGATCGATGACCGTACAGACGGACCGCCGAGTCGTCTTCGACCTCGGCATGCACGACGGCGCCGACACTGCGCACTACCTCGCCACGGCTGCCGTGTCATTCGGTCGAGGCGAACCCGGAGCTCGCGGCGCGCGCACGAGAACGGTTCGCCGAAGCTCTTGCGGCCGGAAAGGTCAAGATCGTCGAGGCTGCGATCTCGCGACCCGCCGGGCGCGGCGGAGTTCTGGATCAATCCGCGGAAGACCGACTGGAGCTCCCTCGACCCCGCCATCGCAGACCGAGACAGCGGGGGCCTGCGTCGTCAGCGAGGTCAATTGCGTCACGCTCGGCCAGCTGATCGACACATACGGCGTCCCGTACTTCATGAAGATCGACATCGAAGGCGCCGACATCCATTGCCTCGCGCCCTGACCCCGCGACGGCTCCGCAGTACCTGTCAGTCGAGGCGCACCGACTCGAGTACCTGATGATCCTCCATGGCCTCGGATACCGTCGTTTCAAGATCGTCGATCAGACGGCGCACAACGATCCGTGGCCGATATCCGAGCTCGACCGTCGGCCACGCGTGGCCGTGTTCGGCGCCGTTTCACTGAACCGTGTGTTCGAAGCCGGCAGCTCAGGGCCGTTCCCGGAGCCAGCACTCGGCCGTGGGACGACGTCGAGAGCGTCGCGTATCAGTGGCTCGCGCGGATCGAACGGTCGCGGCCCGCTCGAGCAGATGGGGATGGTTCGACTTCCATGCGGCCCGCTGAGGGTTGTGAGCGCCCGTCTCCGTCAGAACGCGCCGGTGCCGCGGATCACGGGCGCGATCGTCAGCGCGAGGATCCGGACGTCGCGGCCGACGGAGAGGTTCTCGACGTACTCGCGCTCGACCGAGAGCCGCTCCTCGAACGTCGAGCTGCCCGCGCCCGTAGATCTGCATCGGGCCGGTGATTCCCGGCTTGACCGCGAGCCGGAACATGTGCGCGGCCTCGTAGCGGTCGACGAGCTCGACCTGCTCGGGGCGCGGGCCGACGAGGCTCATGTCGCCGAGCAGCACGTTGACGAGCTGCGGCAGCTCGTCGAGGCTCGTCCGGCGCAGCAACCGGCCGACGCGCGTCACGCGCGGGTCGTCGTGGAGCTTGAACACCGGCTCGCGGAGCTTGTCGAAGGGCACGAGCGCCGACAGCAGATCCTCGGCGTCCGCCACCATCGTCCGGAACTTGAGCATCCGGAAGGAGCGGCGGCGCTGCCCCGCCCGCGTCTGCGCGAAGATGACCGGGCCGCGGCTGTCGAGCACGATCGCCGCGCGCGATCAGCACGAAGAGCGGCGAGAGGACGAGCAGAGCACGGCAGCGAGACGACGACGTCCATCGCGCGCTTGAGAAAGAGCGTCGACCGCGGGATCGTCCCAGGTGTTGTACTCGACGACCGGCAGATCGGCGACGTGGCTGAGCTGAACCGCCGTGCCGAACATGCCGCGCGCCGGCGGGACGACGCTCAGCTTGATCTGCCTGCGGCGGCAGATCGCGACGAGCTCCGCGATCAGCGACTCGTCGATCGCCGACGACGCGACGATGATGCGGTCGACGCCGTCGAGGCAGTCGGGCGAGTCGCGCAGGTCGTCGACCGTGAGCTCGTTGCGCTCGGCGACGACGCTGACGTGGATGTCGGAGAAGAGCTCGATCTTTCGCCAGGTGGCGAGCGCCAGCGGCCCGTCGCCGACGATCAGCGTGCGCTCCGGCGGCGTGATCTGCCTCCAGACGAGGCGCGCGACCGCCGCGCAGCGCGAATGCGACGACGCTCGCGGCGAGCCACGCGCGCGCGGCGGTGGCGAGCGAGAGATCGCCGACCGGCGTGAACGTGAGGAAGAGCGCGAGCAGCGCCGTGCTCATCAGCGCCCAGACGAGGATCCGCGGGAACTCGTCCACCGTCAGGTGCCTGAGCGAGCGCTGGTCGCGGTCGTAGAGGCCGTTCAGCTTCGCGAGCACGAGCCAGGCGGGCGCGAAGACGGCCGACCAGAGTGCGTAGTCGAGCCGGCCGTCCGCCGAAAGGCCGAGCGCGACGCTCGCGGCGACCACGGCCGTGAGGTCGGCGAGCGCGAGCATCCGGCGGAGCAGCGCGTCGCGCCAGAGCCCTTCGCGTCGCGCGAGCGAGAACGGCGCAGGCCGGTGCAGGTACCGCCTCCGCGGTACGCCTTCCGCTCGAGCAACCGTTCCCCGCTCGAGCCGTCACGCATGTGCTCCTGCCCTCCTGCGGGACCCCTGTCCAGTTGACGATCCCTCTCCGTCGCCTGTCCTACGGCACGATAGACGAGGAAGCTGCCGACCGCCGAACGCCGTTCACGTCCTCCCGGCGGCAACGCCGCGGAAGAGAGGCGAGCGGGGATTCAGCTCGACGGCGCGCGCGAGGCTCCGGCGCGCGGCTCGAACGCGACCCGCCTCCGTCTCGAGCGCGAGCCGAGACGAGCCAGAGGCGCCAGTCGCTGTCGTTCCTGTCGATCGCCTCGGCGATCCAGTGCCGCGCGCGCGAGACGTGTCCCGACTCCTCCTCCACGAGCGCGAGCTGGAGGTACGGCGACGACGCCCACGGCTGCAGGCTCTTCGCGTCGAGCGCGTCCTTGAGCGCTGCGGTGCCGTCGCCGCTGCGGACGGCCGCCTGGCTGTCGGAGATCTTCGCGTCCGAGAGCCACGGGATCGCCTGCGCGCACACGAGGAGCCACGCGCCGACGAGGACCGCCGCTCCCGCGGCGTACCGCAGCGACTGCGGCTGCCTCTCGCGACGTCGCGCGGCGACGGCGGACCACGGCCGCGTCGCTGTCGCCGGGCCGACCATGAGGCCGAGGCACGCCATCGCGACCAGGCCGATGACGGTGAGCTGCCAGACCCAGTCGATCGCGGCGCCGACCCCGAACGCGACGAACGTCGCGGCGAGCGCTGCGATCGTCGTCCGCTCCTCGCCGCGGGCCCAGCGGAGCCGCTGGACGGCCGAGCCGAGGCCTGTGAGGAACGCGCCGCCGAGGAGCGCGAGCCCGACGAGCCCGAGCTCGCCGAGCGTCTCGAGGTAGAGCGAATGCGCATTGCGCAGGAAGTACGCGAAGCTGCCGTGCTGCGCCCACCACGACTCGTAGGAGCCGGCGCCTCGGCCGGCCACCGGTGCCGTCCTGAACTCGTCGACGGCCGAAGCCCAGAATTGCCAGCGTCCGCTGCCGTTGCCGGAGAGGAGGTGTGAGCGGACGAAGTTCGGTGATGTGCTGCTGCCGGCCTCGCTAGGCACCTGCTTGAAGTTGTCGAAACGACGGACCGGATGCGCGAGGAGCACGGCGGCGATGACCGCGAAAGCGAGCGCGGCGACGAGCGCGCGGCCGAAGTCGCGGCTCGGTCGCGCGGTGTTGCGCAGCACCGCTCTCGCCGACGAGAAAGAGCACGCCGCCCAGCAGGCAGCAGCCGGTGATCATCAGCGCGGCGCTGCCGTCCCTCGGCGATCGCCGCCGGCGAGCCGCGCAGGCCCGTCGACGAGCGCGTCCCGCGTCTGACAGGACGATGACGGCGAGCAGAGATCGCGACGCCGGCTGCGAAGAGAGCGCCGACGGCAGCCCAGCGGCGATTCGTCAGGGCGAGGAAGGCGAGGCTGCCGAGCGAGCGCAGCGGCGACGCCCCCACGAGACGACGTCAGGTAAAGAACCGCAGTCGACGCCGGGCAGCGGGACGAGAGCGACGCTGCGCGTAACCGGGTTGCGACCGGCCGACCGCGGCGCGCAAACAGAGCGGAAAGCCCATTCCCACGAAGATCGCGAGACCGTTCCAGTAGCCGAGGGGAAAGCTGAGCCGGCTCAGCGCCGAGGGCAGGAACGCCGCGACGGCGTGGTTGTCGAACAGGTGCGGAAACAGCCGGCTCGCGAGCGCAACGATGCCGGTAGCCGCGATTCCGAGACCGAGACCGTCGGCCCAGCGACCGACGTTGGCGCGCGTTCCGCCCAGCACGGCGAGCGTGAACACCCCGAGGTAGAGCGACACGCGGTTGAACTCGTTGAACGCGGCCTCGGCGCTCGGCGCCCAGCCCGTCGAGGCGAGCGTCCACACCGCGAAGCCTGCGAGCAGGCCGCCGGTCACGAGCGCCTCGCGCGGCCGGCGCACGAGCGGCAGGAGGCCGAGCCCGATTCCGAGGATGATCCCCCACCAGAGCGCGATGCCGATGACCGACCGGCTCGCCAGGCCGTAGCCGCCGTTGTCGTAGGCGACGAGGAACACCGCGGCCGCGACCCCGATCGTCAGCAGGATGTCCGAGGGGGGAAGCCGGCGCAGCCGGGAGGGAGTCGGCGAGGGCCGCGGGGCCGTGGCCGGACCGGGCGCGGTGGTCGCCGACATGAGGCGCTACAGTATCCGCTCGCCGTGCGCACCGACTGGCCACTCAGCCGTCTCGCGGGCCTGGCGGTCCTCCTTGCTCGTGACGGCCTTTGCGGCTCCGGGCCAGGCTCTCGCCGCGGGCCCGCCGAAGCCTCCGCCGGACACATCGGCCGATCGACCAGTACATCGAGGTCGTCCCGACCGGAGGCGGCGGTGCCGTGGGCGGGGTCGGCGCACCGAAATCCAAGGCGGTGTCGAAGCGGATCGGGACGTTGCTCAGCACGCACGGCGGCAAGGACGCTGCGACGCTTCGTGCTGTCGTCTCGTCGTCGGCCTACGGCGCGCCGCAACAGCAACTGCAGCAGACGAGCGAGCCCGAGCAGCAGGCGCCGGCGAAGACGAAGCCCGCAGCGAAGCCGAAGCCGGGATCGAAGGCGAAGCACGGATCGCAGCCGAAGCCGGTGACCACGGTTCCGGCGACTCCGGAGACTCCGAGCGCGCTTTCCGCCGCGTTCAGCGCGAGCGGCGGCGGCGGTAGCCACGCCTTCTGGCTCCTCGCGATCCTCCTCGTCACCACGCTCGCCGCTCTCGTCACCGCCGGGCTTCGCCAGCGCGCACGCCGCTACTGATCGCGGCCCGCGCCGTGCCCGAGGTCACGGCGGTCGTCGCGAACTATCAGGGCGAGACCGTTCTCGCCGACTGCCTCGGATTCACTCCGGAAGCAGACCCTTCCGCCGGCCGAGATCCTCGTCGTCGACGCGGGCTCGACCGACGGCGGCGTCGGCGTCGCGGAGCGCTTCGGTGCGAGGGTGATCGCGACCGAGAATCGCGGCGTGGGGTGGCTCTACAACATCGGTGCGCGCGCCGCGACGACGCCTCTGCTCCTGCTCGCGAACAACGATGTCGCGTTCGCGCCCGACTGCGTCGAGTTGCTCGCGTCCGCGCTCGAGCCGGACGACAACTGCTTCGCGGCCGATCCGACGCAGCTCGACTGGGACACGCGCGCCGTGATCCACGCAAGGACGGAGATCGTGCGAGGGCCGCTGATCCGCGAGCCGCTCCCCGGCTTTCGCATCGACCAGACGAGGCCCGCGGACGGCGTCGGGCCGACGGTCTTTGCCAACGGCGCCGCGATGCTCGTCCGCCGCGAGCGCCTGGTAGAGCTCGGCGGCTTCGACGAGACGTTCTTCATGGAGTTCGAGGAGATCGACGTGTGCTGGCGCGCGTGGCTCCGCGGCTGGACGACGATTCACGTGCCTGCGGCTTCCCTTCGCCACCACGTCGCGAGGGCGACCTCGCTCGAAGGAGCGCAACGCCGACGCGTGGCGTCGGCGCACTACAACCTGCTCCGGTTCGCGCTGAAGTGCCTGCCGCTCCGCGGCGCCGCGCGCGTCCTCGCCGGCGAGCTCCTGCGCCTCCCCGTGCATCCGCGGCTCGTGGCGCCGGCGCTCGCGCGTGCCCTTGGCGACCTGCCCGAGATCCTGCGCGCCCGCGCCCGCGCGAAGCCTTCGCTCGAGGTGTACGAGTGGCTGCTCTCGGGCCAGCCCGGAACGGCGCCTACCCCGCGCGCGCGATGAGCGGCCGGAGCAATGCGGTGAGTCGCTCGGTGCGCCGCGCGATCGGATAGCGAGTGACGACGCGCTCGCGAGCCGCGTCGCGCGTGGCGTCGTCTGCGCACAGTGCCTCCTCGATCGCGACCGCGGTCGCGGCGACCGAGCTGTAGGGCACGTGGAGCGCGACGGGACCGGCGATCTCGCCGAGCGCGTGGCCGTCCGCGATCACGGGCACGCAACCGCACGCCATCGACTCGGCCATTGCCACGCCGAATGCCTCGTGCGCAGAGATCTGGGCGTACACGCGCGCGCGACGGTAGAGCTCGATCAGCTCTTCATCGGGGACGAAGCGCGCGGTGAACGAGACGTTCTCCGGTGCGCGAGCTTGAAGTCGCGCGAGCGTGTCGTCGCTGCCTCCGCGCCCGACGACGACGAACGAGACGCCCGGAAGCGACCGCGCCGCCTCGAGCAGCGTCCACAGTCCCTTCACCGCAGCGGTCGCGCGGTTGATCTCGAAGCACACCGTCACGACGAGATCCTCCTTCGCGCCGCCGGGTGAGAAGCGGTCGGTGTCGACGCCGTTGTAGACCGTCTCGAGCCTGCGCGGCGTCGCCAGCCGGCGAATCTGGTGCGTCAGGAACATCGACGGCGAGAGGACGAGATCGGCCGCGCGCAGCCCGATCCGCTGGCGCAGCCGGTTGTGCGGCCACTTGAGCCCACCGAGCTTGAGCTGCGGAACGTAGTCCACCTCGAGGCCGGCGACCGCAACGGCAACGGGCCTGCCGGACGCGCGCGCGAGCGCCATCGTCTCGAGCGAGTACGCAGGTGCGAGGAACCAGAGCAGCACCGCTCGGCCGTCGCCGGACGCCAGTCGTTCGCGCACGCTGCGCAGGAATCCGAGCTTGCCGTGGCAGTCGCGAAACACGAGGTGGTCGACCGCAAAGTGCTTCCGCAGCTCGCGTACGTCCGCCTCGACGAACGACGAGCCGGCGTTGGGCGAGATGACGAGCAGGTCGCTCTTCCCGTTCGTCGCGCTGCTCACTGCACCATCTCGCGCACGCGGTAGAGATCGATGACCTCGTCGGTCGGCCCGATCGCGCGGGCGACGCCGTTCTCGAGGAGCAGCGTCCGGTCGCAGTACTGCGCGACCGCCTCCAGGTCGTGGCTGACGAAGACGAGCGTCTTCCCTTCGTCCCGCATCCGCTCGAACGTCGCGAAGCACTTCTGCTGGAAGCCGAGGTCTCCGACGGCGAGCACCTCGTCGAGCAGCAGGATGTCGAACGGCACCTGGATGGCGATCGAGTACGCGAGCCTGAGCTGCATGCCCGACGAGTAGTTCTTCAGCTTCAGGTCGACGAACCGCTCGAGCTCCGCGAACTCGATGATGTCGTCGAACCGCTGCCGAAGCTGCTTGCGGGTGAGCCCGAGCAGCGTGCCGTTGATCCAGACGTTGTCACGCGCGTTCAGGTCGGGGTTGAAGCCGACGCCCAGCTCGATGAACGGCGAGAGAGCGCCGCTGACGCGCAGGTGCCCCGAGGTCGGCTGGTAGATGCGGGCGAGGATCTTCAGCAGCGTGCTCTTGCCGCTGCCGTTCGGGCCGATCACGCCGAAGAACTCACCCGCTCCGACGGTGAACGAGACTCCGGCGAGCGCCGTGTTGGCGTCGTACTGCGTCCGCTTGAGCGGGTGGAGGAAGTGCTCCTTGAACGTCGTCCGCTGATCGTGCGGAAGCCTGAAATCCTTGTGGAGGTCCACCGTCTCGATCGCGATGCCGTCGGCGGCGCGCATCGTCACACCCTCTCGGCGAGGCTCGGCTCGTCGCGCCGGAAGAGCAGCAGCCCGCCGACGAAGAAGACGAGCATGATCGCGATCGAGTACAGCCGTCCGCCCGGCCCGAGCACGTCCGTGGCGGTGAGGATCGAGCCCGGCGGGTTGTCGTAGAGCACGAGCGCCCGCACGTCCTCGACCACCTGCCCGAACGGGTTCAGCATCTGGAGCACGCGCACCCAGTGGTACGGCACGAGCGTGAGCGGATAGATGATCGGCGTCGCGTAGAAGAGCACCTGCGCGACGACTTCCCAGATGGGTGCCATGTCGCGAAAGCGGACGTACAGCGTCGAGAGGATGATCGCGACCCCGAACGCGAAGAGGTAGAGCTCGAGCAGGAGCAGCGGGATGAGGAGCCAGTCGACCTGCGGGACGATCCGGTTCCACGCGATGAACGCTGCGACTGCGAGCAGGTTGATCCCGAAGGTCATCGCCGCGGCCGCCGTGGTCGAGACGGGGACGATGAGGCGCGGGAAGTACATCTTGCGGAGCAGCGGGCCTTTCACGACGAGCGAGACCATCGTCGTCGTGGTCGCATCGAGGAAGAACGTCCAGAGCACGATTCCGATCAGCAGGTAGATCGGGTAGTTCTCGAGGCCGCCGCGGAGCTTGAAGAAGTGGCCGAAGACGACGTAGAGGATCGAGAAGAGCGCGAGCGGCTTGAGCAGCGACCAGAGGTAGCCGAGCACCGACTCCCGGTACTTCAGCTTGAACTCGGCGGCAGCGAGCACGCGGATGACGCGTGCCTGGTGGGCGAGGCTGTTGGAGAGGCTGCGCCGTTCGGACTGCTCTACCGCGGCACTCATCGCCGGAAACTAACTGTGTCCGGTCAGGCGGCGGAGGATCCTTCGCGCCGTGCCGAGCGGGCCGCGCCGCAGCATCGAGAGCTGCGTGCGGACACGGAGGTACTCCAGCACCGCCAGGCGAAGCCGCGGCGAGCGCGGGGCGGGGGTGCCCGGCAAGGCCGCGAGGCGCGCGAGCGTCGCGACGACGCGAGGCCAGGCGAGCTCTTCCCGCACGGATGCAGCGTTCTCGCTCGCCGTCGAGCGAGCGTCCTCGTCGTCGAGCAGCGCCTCGATCGCCGACACCCAGGCCTGGACGTCCTCGAAATCGACCACGCGTCCGAGCCCGCGCTCGGCCACGAGCTCGCTCAGCGAATCGCCTCGCGTGGTGACGACGGGCAGGCCGGCCCAGAAGCAGTCGAGCATGCGCGTCCTGAAAGCGAAGCGCGTCTCGAGATCGTCGAAGTGCGCCGACACCGCGAGATCGGCTTCGAGCAGGTACCGCCCGCGCTCCTCGTACGGCACCCAACCGAAGTTGAAGAAGACGACGCGGTCGCGGAGACCGAGCTCCTCCGAGAGGCGCACGGCGCGCGCGGCCATCGTCATCTCGCCGATCTCCGGGTTCGGGTGCTTGAGCCCGAGGAAATAGAGGCGCACGTCGTCGCGACGCTGCGCGAGCTCGTGCACCGCGCGGATCACCGTCAGCGGGTCGAACCAGTCCCAGATCCCGCCCGACCAGAGGAGCAGCCTGTCGTCTTCGCCGATCCCCGGGACGACGCCCTTGACCGCGGGCGCGCCGGGAACGGGCGGCTCCGGCTCGATGCCGAACGGCACGACGTCGATCAGGTTCCGCAGGGCGGGATCGCCGGCGTAGCGATCCTGGTCGATGCGGCCGACCGCGGCGAGTGCGCCGAGCCAGAGGTCGCGCTGGCGCTCGCTCGCGCAGATGAAGGCATCGCCGGTGCGGAGGACGACCTCCTGCACGAGACTGTTCCTCCGGAACCAGAGATCGTTGCGGCGGGAACGGTCGCGGTGCGAGTCGAGCGCGAGCTGCTCGACCGTCACGGGGGCGTAGAGGTCGTAGACGGTTCGCGTCGTCGTCTTCGCGAGGTGGTGCATCGTCAGCACCGGCAGCTGCTGGGCGACCACGGTGTCGAACCCGTTCACGAGCGCCGTCAAGCCGGTGTCGTCGTCGGGACGGATCTGGACGAGCTCGATTCCGTCCGCTGCGACGTCGAGGTCGGTCGCGAACGGCACCGCAAGCGTGACGTCGTTGTCGCGCGCGAGCTCCTTCGCAAACCGGTACGCGCGGATTCCCGGTCCCGCCATCGAGCGACCGACGTGGTCGATCGAGACGATCAGGATCCGCGCCCGGCCCAGCGCGGACGCTACTTCCGCGACTTCGGCTCGAGCAGCGTCGCCTGACCGAACGGATTGAAGAATCGATCGGGCACGCGCGCGAGCGAGAACGGAACCGCCGAGGCCGGATGTGGGCCGACGATGCGCGCGCGGACGTAGCCCTTCGACGAGCCCGGCGAGCCGCTGCTGGAAGATCCCGTAGGCGTTCGTCCGCATCAGGCCGAGCCTGCGCCAGCCGCTGCCCGCGGACTTCTGCTCGACGCTCACCGTCGCCGGCTTGCCCGGCGGGCGTTCGTCCCCAGACGAGCACGCGGCCGCGCGACGGGAACGCGACGAACGGGAAGCGGAACGCCTGGAGGGTCGGCTTCGGCTTGTCGTTCCTCAGGTCGATTCCGCGATTGAAGTAGAGGCCCGACTGGTAGAAGCTCTTCGCCGGCGGCTGGTCGCGCAGGGTGAACCACGTGACGACGCTGACGCCGTTCAGCCACATCCGGTAGAGCGCCTCGGCGACCCAGCGCGTGGCAAGCGGCATGGGCACGCCCTTCGGATCCGCGGGCTTCGTGTCCCAGCTGAACTCCATCACCCAGAACTGAACCGGCGCGCGCGAGATGACGTGGCCGGTGCGGATGCCGGCGTTCAACACGCGGCGCATCTCGGGCAGGTCGCCGAGCGAGACGTCGTTCGGGAGCACCGCGTGGTGCGACGGCCCGCCGGACGTGTACGGGTCGTGTCCCCACACGTCGAAGCGGATCGGGTCGGAGCAGGTCGGCTTCAGCGAGGGGGAGAGGCAGAGAAGCTCGCGCATGAACGAGAGCGGGCCCCAGTCGTCGTCGACGGCGACGACGCTCTGCGTGCTGTCGCGGAACGGCGCCGTGCCGCCGGCGATCACGACGTTGTCGCCGCGCGCGCCGTACACGCCGTCGGCGAACGCGTTCACCATCCGGCGGTACCACTGCGGCGCGAACGGCTTCCCGTTCTCGAACTGCGGGATGAGGAAGAGGCTGAGGTTCGGCTCGTTCCAGGCCTGCCAGAAGCGCACGCGCGGGAGGCCGGCGTGCCGCCCGTTGTAGCGTCCGGCGGCGGCGCGGGCGAAGAGCCGGTACTCCGTCGGGTCCGGCTTCACGCCGCCGGGACTGCTCGCGTCCGGGCGGCTCCGCCCAGAGCGGCGCGCCCGACACGCTGACGATCGGCTGCAGTCCCGCGGCGACGGCGGCCTTCACCTGCCGGTCGAACCGTCCCCAGCGGTAGTGCGGATCGAGAGGATTCGCGGCGTTGAAGCCTGTCCGGCTTCGTCTTCGAGCTCGGCGCGACGTTGGACCAGTAGAGCGCGAGCCGGGCATACGTCGCGCCGGCCTCGTGCACGCGGCGAAACGCCGCCGGCGCGCGCTGTCCGGCGAAGCTCTCGGGATCGACTACTGCGGTCGCGAAAGGCCCGCTCGGAGCCGCCGCGGACGCGTCCGCAACGACCAGCGCGAGCAGGCAGACGACCGGACAGACGACGCGTCCGAGGCTCACCGCGCAGCCACTGTAGCGGCGGTCCGAGTCGATCTGAGCGCTGGGCGCCAGGTGCGGCCGGGCGCCCAGCCGGCTGTAGAGCTAGGCGCTCTCGGGCACGAGCACGAGCACGCGCGCGCCGCTCTGGCCCTGCTCGACGCGGAACTTGAAGACGCGTGGGCCGGTCAGCGAGTCCACGACCTTCAGCTCGGCCGGCGAGATCTTCCCCGGAAGCGGAGGCTTCGCGCGCGGCAGGGTCCGCCGGAGCGGGTCGTGCAGCTGGCTCGAGAGCGCGTCCTTCGTGAAGAGCAGCACGCGCGACGGCTGCTGCCCCTGCGCCGGCGGGAAGAAGGCGACGACGGAGTCGGCCTCGGAGATGTAGCGCAGCGTGTACAGCGCGAGCTCCAGTGCCTCGCGGCCGAGGACCTTCGCGCGCGCGACGGACGGCTTCCCCTCTCCGATCGAGCAGTTGGGTCCGTCGCCGCAGAGGATGAACATGGCCGTCTTCTCGGTGTTGAACGTCGTCAGGACGTCGCTCTTCTGCTGCGGAGTGAGCGTGCGCGAGATCGCGACGAGCTGAATCGGGTTCGAGGCCGGTCCGGGGCCGCCCGCGCGTACGTCGACGAGCCGCTTGCCGCTCGGGAGGTGGTACTGCACCTCGACGTGCTGGGCGATCTGCGCCTGCCGAATGCCCGGATCCGGCGCCGACGGCTGCCACGCCGACCACGGCGGCGGCGGCGTGGGCGCGGGCCGCTCCACCACGACGATGAATGCTCCGACAGCCACGCCGAAGAGCGCGGCGAGGCCGAAGTAGGCGAGGCGGAAGCGACGCGCGACGTTCACAGGACCGGCCAGACCTTGTCGTCGGTCAGGTCGACGCGCGGGATCTGCAGGTTCGCCCCGTTGAGCAGGCGCACGAGCTCGTCCCCGTAGATCTCCTTCTTCTCGATCACGACGTTGGCGATGTGCTCGACCTTGTCCTTGTTGAAGAGCATCAGGTGGTGCGCCTTCATGTATGCCTGGCCGATGATCTGAGCAACCATCCGCCGCTTGTCGCGATCGGCGAGGACGGCGCCGATCGGGCTGTGTCCCCCGTCGCCCGAGCTGGCGCGGTTCATGATGTGGATGCCGATCTCCTCGAAGCGGCGCATGATCTCCGCGCGCTGCTGCTCCGCCGGTTGGCGCCTCCGCGGCTGGCCGTTGTGGCGGAAGCCGTTCAGCTCGACGTGCTCCGGCCCCATCCCGGAGGCGCCGACCATCCACGCTGCGGCCGCGGTCACGGTCTGAAGGTCGCCGCCGACTCCGTTCGACGTCTCGCCGAAGAAGACGCGCTCGGCTGCCATCGCCCCGAGGCCCCAGATGATCAGGCCGATCTCCTCGCTGCGGAAGCGGCTGAAGCGCTCCTCCTTCTCGAGTGCCTGATGGTGGCCGAGCGAGCTGCCGCGCATCCGAATCGAGACGCGGACGGACTCGCGGCCCTGCATGTAGACGTGCCCTGCGACGGCGTGGCCCGGCTTCGTGGATGGCGACCGCGCGGGTCTCGCCGGGGACGTAGTTGACGCCGATCGCGGTTCCCGACTCGAGCGTGACCATCCCCTCGACGAGCTGCGGCCACTCGAACGCCACCTTGCCTTCGTGATGCGCGTACGTGAGCGCGAGCGAGCAAACCTGCTCGATCATCGCCGGCGAGTAGCCCGACGTGATGCGCGCGATCTCGTCACGCCGCTCCGGCCGGTCGAGATCGGGATCGTGCGCGACCTTCGAGAGGTAGAGGTCGAAGATGTCGAGGCGATCCTGCTTCGTCGGCGTGCGAAACCAGACGTGGCGTCCCATGCGCCCCGGGCGCGTCAGCGCCGGGTCGAGCTGGTCGATCGGGATGTTGGTCGCGCCGATGAAGTAGATCTGGTCGCCGCGCGGCTTGGCGCGCGGCAGACGCAGCGACCTCGAGCCGATGCGGCGCGGGATGACATAGGAGGCGTCGAGGATCTGGTTGAGCTTGTTCGTGAAGACGCGCTTGGTCAGCGGCGGGTTGTCGATGCCGTCCATGATGATGAGCAGCTGGTTGAGCGCCATCTGGCCTCCGCCGCCGAACATCCCGCCGGGGACTGCCTGGTTCACGATCGAGCCGACGCGGTTCGCCCAGCCCGGATACGGCGACCTGGGCTCGGGAGCCCGCTGAGAGAAGAGCCGCTCGCGCCAGGCCCGCGTCTCGAGGATCATGTCGCCGGTCGGGTTCAGCGCTCCGTTCGGCCCGAAGAACAGGTAGTCCTCGAGCGACGGCGACGGGGTCGACTGGAGCCCCGCGCGCCGCCGGCCGACGGCGTCGATCTCGTCGATGAAGACGATGCACTGGCCGCCCCATTTGGCCGCGAGCTTCTTCGCCTTGCGCGCGAGGAACCGCACGATCAGCACGTCGATGCCGATGAACGTCTGCGCGAAGCCCGAACCGGGGATCGTGACGAACGGCGAGTTGAATCCGGTCGCGATCGCCTTCGCCAGCATCGTCTTGCCGGTTCCCGGCGCGCCGAGGAAGAGCACGCCTCGCTCGCGCTTGCCGCCCGCTGCCTCGAAGTGCTCGCCGGACTGCCAGAGCGAGACGACGCGGCGGATCTCCTCCTTAGCCTCCTTCTGGCCGCGGACGTCGTCGAGCTTGACGCCCCACTCGGCGTCGCCGGGCTCGAAGCCGCGGATCTGGCTGATGCCCATCAGCACGAGCGGCCCCATGAAGATCATGAAGTTGCCGATGAAGAGGAACCCGAAGAAGAGGAGCTGCATCCAGAGCGATCCGGTGCCGATCGCGTCGAAGGCGCTGCCGACCATGCTCTTCGCCGTCCCGAGCCAGCTCGTGTCGTCGGTTCCGTGCTTCAGAACCTTCACGAAGTAGACGAGCGTGACCACGATCACGCCGAGCCAGGCGAGCCGGTACCAGAAGCGCCAGAACCACGCGCGGCGGCGGTTGACGACGTCCTCCTCCTTGAGCCGCGCGTCGTCGGTGCCGAACAGGCTCGGCCACGGGATGAAGCGGCGCAGGACGAGGTCGATCAGGCCGCGGAACGCCGCGACGGTCGTAATCGTGGCGAGGATCGACCAGCCGATGCTCCAGCCCTGGTGCTTGTGGAACCAGACGAACGCCGCCGGGCTCGTGAGGATGGCGACGAACGTCGCGGCCCGTGCGAGCGTCCGCCACTGCTGCGCGAGCAGGGTCGACTCTTCCTGGGCCGGCAGCGCGAGAGAGCGCGGGTCCGTCATGGATGAAGTCTAGAGGGGGTCACTAATCTCGACGTACGAATTCCTTGGATCCGACGGTTTTCTTCACTCCCGACGAGGTGGCCCGGGCCCGGTCGTATCACCGGCCGCTCTACCTCGCTCTGGCCGCAGACATCGCGCTGTCGACTCTTGTGACGGCGTGGCTGGCGTTCGGTTGGCTCGGCGACCGGCTGTACGCGCTGACGCGCGGCCCGTGGTGGGCCCGCGCCGTCCTGTTCACGGTGCTCGTGCTGGCCGTTCTCGAGGTCGTGCGACTGCCGCTTTCGTTCTGGCGCGGCTTCGTGCGTGAGCGCCGCTGGGGGTTCTCGACCCAGACCGGGCGAGGCTGGGCGAGCGATCGTGCCAAGGGGTTTGCGATCGGCGCGGTGCTCACGGCCGCGGCGATGGTCGCGCTGCTCGGGTCGATCCACGTGTTCCCGTCGTGGTGGCCTCTCGTCGCCGCGAGCGGGGCGGCTCTGATCGCGCTGCTGCTCGTGTTCGTCGCGCCGCTCGTGCTCGAGCCGCTGTTCAACACGTTCGCGCCGCTGGAGCGCGGCGACCTCGCCGACGGCTTGCTCACGCTCGCGAGCCGCGCGCGCGTTCCCGTGCGCGAGGTCCTCGTCGCCGACGCGAGCCGTCGGACGCGCAAGCACAACGCCTACGTCTCCGGGCTCGGCCGCACCCGGCGCGTCGTCCTCTACGACACGCTGGTCGCCGACGCGGAACAGCCCGAGATCGAGGTCGTCGTCGCGCACGAGCTCGGGCACCGGCGCCACCGCGACGTCGCGAAGGGGACGCTGCTCGTGATGGCGAGCTTCGCGCTCGGAGTGCTCGTCGTGTGGCCGCTCGACCCGACGCCGCGCCGGATTCCGGTCCTGCTGTTCGTCTGGGGACTGCTGGAGCTCGTGACGCTGCCGCTGACCGCCGCCTTCTCGCGCCGGGCCGAGCGTCGCGCGGATCGCTTCGCGCTCGAGCTCACGCGCGACCCGGGCGCCTTCGAAGCCGCGTTCCGCAGGCTCGCCACCGCGAACCTCGCGGACCTCGACCCGCCGCGTCTCGTCTACGCGCTGCTGTTCACGCATCCGACCCCGCCGGAGCGGATCGCCGCCGCCGCCGCGACAATTCGCTGATGCACGAGCACGTCGACGATCACGGTCACTCTCACGGCCATGCGCACGGGCAGACGGACGATCGCCGCGCGCTCGCGATCGCTCTGGCGCTCATCCTCGCGTTCCTGGTCGCCGAGGTCGTCGCGGCGCTCGTCGCCGGATCGCTCGCGCTGCTCGCCGACGCCGGCCACATGCTCACCGACGCGGGCGCTCTCGCCTTCGCGCTCTTCGCCGCGACGCTGGCGAGACGCCCCGCGCAGGGACGCTGGACGTTCGGCTACAAGCGGCTCGAGATCCTGGCCGCACAGGCGAACGGCGTCACGCTGCTCGTCGTCGCGCTGCTGATCGTCTACGGCGCCGTGCACAGGCTCGTCTCGCCGACGGAGGTCCGCGGCGGGATCGTGCTCTCGATCGCCCTCGTCGGCGTCGTGGTGAACCTCGCCGCGACCGCCGTGCTCGCGCGCGCGTCCCGCGAGAGCCTCAACGTCCGCGGCGCCTTCATGCACGTCGCGACCGACACCGTCGCGTTCGCCGGAACCGCGGTCGCCGGTGCTCTGATCCTCGTCACGGGCTGGGATCGCTTCGACGCGATCGCGAGCCTCGGCGTTGCGGCGCTGATGCTGTGGGCCGCTTGGGGCCTGCTGCACGAATCGGCGTCGATCTTCCTGGAACGCTCGCCGGTCGGCATCGATCCCGAGGTCGTCGGCCGCGCGCTCGTGGCGGAGCCACAGGTCGTCGAGGTCCACGACCTCCACGTCTGGACGGTGACGAGCGGATTTCCCGCGCTCGCCGCCCACGTGCTCGTCGCGCCCGATTCCGACTGTCACGCGATTCGCCGCACGCTCGAGGAGATGCTGCGCGAGCGCTTCGGGCTCGAGCACACGACGCTCCAGGTCGAGCACGGCCAACCGCGTCTGCTGACCATCGGCCGGTAGTGTCCGGCGCCTTGCCTTCGACAAGCCTCAGCGGGAAGACCGCGATCGTCACCGGCGCGTCGAGCGGGATCGGCGCCGCGACTGTACGTCAGCTCCGCGAGGCGGGTGCGCGCGTCGCCGGCGGAGCGCGTCGGGTGGATGCGATCGACGCCGACGTCGCGCTCGAGCTCGACGTCATCGATTCGCCGAGCTGCCAGGCTTTCGTGGAACGCGCGGTCGGCGAGCTCGGTGGGCTGGACATCCTCGTCAACAACGCGGGTCTCGCACTCGGCCGCGATCCGTTCGAGCAGTCGACCGAGGAGGACGAGCGGACGGTTCTCGAGACGAACGTGAACGGGCTGATCCGCATGACGCGCCTCTGCCTCCCGCACCTCGAGGACGGCGGCGGCCACATCGTGAACCTCGGCAGCATCGCTGCCATCGCGGCCTACCCGGGCGGCGCGCTCTATTGCGTCTCGAAGGCGGCGGTGCACATGTTCGCGCAGGCCCTGCGCGAGGACCTGCTCGGCAAGCCGATCCGCATCACGACGGTCGCGGGAGGCCTCGTCGAGACCGAGGGCTTCTCGGTGACGCGCTTCCGCGGCGACGAAGAGAAGGCGCGCGCCGTCTACGAAAACGTCGCGCTCGGGGGGCCGATCCACGCCGACGACGTCGCGGATTGCATCCTGTTCGCGGTCACGCGGCCGTCGCACGTCAACGTCGACGAGGTGGTCGTCACCGCGCTCGCGCAGTCCTCGGGCGCTCGCATCATCCGAGATTAGTGCCTCTCCCCGCGACGTCATCCAGGTTTCCGGTGGCTGCAAAGCGGCGCAATGCTGCGTCCTCGGTCGCCCCGATACCTGCCACTATCGAGGCTCCCTGCGTCCTCGCCTCGCTTGCTTTTCGCGCGCCAGAACCGCGGCGACGTCACGGGAAGAGGCACTGATGTTCACGATCCTCGAAGGATCGACCTTCTGCATCTGCGACGACATCGGCGACGTCGGCGACAAGACGAGCGGTCTGTTCGCCGAGGACACGCGTTTTCTCTCGCGGCTCAAGCTGACGCTCAACGGAGCCACGCCGCTGCCGCTCTCGTCGGGCAAGGTCGAGTACTTCTCGGCCGCTTTCTTCCTGCGCAACCCGCTCGCCGGCGGACTGCGGCGAGACCAGGTGCTGGTGACGCGCGAGCGGTTCGTGGGTCAGGGCATGCAGGACGTGGTGATCCTCGAGAACGCGTCGATGGAGCCCGTCGAGCTCGAGGTCGGGCTCGAGTTCGCCTCCGACTTCGCGGACATCTTCAGCGTCAAAGATCACGACTTCGCGCTCGGCGACCCGCTGCGCGCGCATCCGCTTCCCGATCCCGTTCCCGCGCGCTTCGAGGCGGAGCACAACCAGTTCGTCCTCGAGGATCGCGAGGAGGCGGTTTGCACGCAGATCCTCCTCTCGCGGCAGGGAAACCCGAACGACTCCGGCATCACCTTTCCCGTGCGGCTCGAGCCCAACGAGCGGTGGGACGTACGCGTCGACGTCGTGGTCGGCACGGACGGCGACGCGGTCGTCCCGACGAGTGTCGAGCGCCGTTTCGGCGAAGAACGCGGCCGCGTCCGCGACTCGCTCGCAGCCTGGCAACTCCGCGTGCCGCAGCTTCGCGCCGAGTGGGACGAGCTCGAGCATTCGTTCAACCAGTCGGTCAGCGATCTCGCCGCGCTCCGGATGCGCGGGTCCAAGGACGCGCGGCTCGGCATGCTGCCGGCCGCCGGGATGCCGTGGTTCATGGCGGTGTTCGGCCGCGACACGATCATCGCCTGCCTGCAGACGCTGCTCTTCGGGCCGGAACTCGCGCGGAACGCGCTCGCGGCGCTCGCTTCGCTCCAGGCGCGCGAGGATGACCCGTCGGCCGACGCCGAGCCGGGGAAGATCGTCCACGAGGTTCGGTACGGCAAAGCGGCTGAACGCTGGTTCCACCGCTACTACGGGACGATCGATGCCACGCCTCTGTACCTCGTGCTCTTCTCGGAGCTCTGGCGCTGGACCGACGATACCTCGCTGGCGCAGGAGTTCAAGGAGCCGGCGCTGCGTGCGCTCGAATGGATCGACCGCTACGGCGACCTCGACGGCGACGGCTTCATCGAGGCCCGAAAGCGGTCCGAGCGCGGGCTCGACGTGCAGTCGTGGAAGGACTCCTGGGACTCACAGCGGTTCCACGACGGCCGGATCGCGGAGCCGCCGATCGCGCCCGCCGAGGCGCAGGGCTACGTCTACGACGCAAAGCGCCGGCTGGCCGAGATCGCTCGCGAGGTCTGGCGCGACCGCCCTCTTGCTGAGCGGCTCGAACGCGAGGCGGAGGCGCTCAAGCGGCGGTTCGACGAGGCGTTCTGGTGCGACGACCGCGGCGGGTTCTACGCGCTCGCGCTCGACGGCGACAAGAACCAGGTCGACTCGATCTGCTCGAACATCGGGCACCTGCTCTGGTCGCAGATCGTCCCTCCCGAGCGCGTCGAGGCGATCGTCGACCAGCTCATGGGCGAGGGGCTGTGGTCCGGCTGGGGTGTCCGCACGATGTCCGAGAACGAGCCGGCGTACAGCCCGCTCTCGTACCACAACGGAACGGTCTGGCCTCACGACAACTCGCTCATCGCGTGGGGCCTCGCGCAGCACGACCGCTGGCCCGAGCTGCAACGGATCGTCCAGCGCATGCTCGTCGCGTCGCGGCACTTCGACCACCAGCTGCCGGAGGTCTTCGCGGGGCTGCGCCGCTCGGAGACGCCGTTTCCGATTGCGTATCCGACCGCGGCACGGCCGCAGGCGTGGGCGGCGGGAACGCCCGTGCTGCTGCTTCAGCTGCTTCTGGGCCTCAGGCCGAACCGGCAGCGGCACCGGCTCGAGTCGGTGGCCCCGCCCGAGCTGCCGCACTGGGTCGGATCGCTCCGGCTCTCGGGCGTGCGCGCCTTCGACTCGACGTGGGACGTGCGCGTCAGAGACGGCATAGTGCAGGTCGAGGCCGTATGAAGATCGCCGTCATCGCACCGTGCTGGTTCCCCGTGCCGCCGACCGGCTACGGCGGGATCGAGTGGGTCGTCTCGCTGCTCGCCGACGGGCTCGTCGACAGCGGGCACGAGGTGACGCTCTTCGCGTCGGGCGACTCGCACACCATCGCCAACCTCGCGGCGATCCATCCGGTCGCGCCGAGCGAGTGGATCGGCCGCTCGTTCTGGGAGCTTCGCCACGTCCTCCACTGCTACGAGCGCGCCGGCGACTTCGACGTCGTCAACGACCATTCGGGGCCGTTCGCGGCAGCCCTCGGCGCCGCTATCGATACGCCCGTCGTGCACACCGTTCACGGCCCGCTCGTCGGCGAGCCCGGTGAGCTCTACGACCAGGTCGCCCGCGTCGCGCCGGAGACGGGCCTCATCTCGCTGTCGATGAACCAGCGCCGGCCGCGCCCCGGTTTCAACTGGATTGCGAACTGCCCGAACGCGCTCGATCTCTCCGTCTACCCGTTCCGTCCGCAGCGCGGCGACTACCTGCTCTTCCTGGGGCGAATGAGCCCGGACAAGGGCGCGCACCGGGCGGTCGCCGTCGCGATGGAGGCCGGCCTCCCGCTGAAGATCGCCGGGAAGATGCGCGAGCCGAAGGAGCGGGAGTACTGGGAGCAGTTCGTCGAGCCGCACCTCGGCGACGGAATCGAGTGGCTCGGCGAGGTCTCGCACGGCGAGAAGGTCGAGTTGCTCCAGCACGCTCGCGCGACGCTCTTCCCGATCGAGTGGGAGGAGCCGTTCGGCCTCGTGATGATCGAGTCGATGGCGTGTGGAACGCCGGTGATCGCGACGAACCGCGGCGCGGTCGGCGAGGTGGTGGAGCACGGCCGGTCGGGAATCATCGTCGAGGACTACCGGATCATGGGCTCGGCGCTCGAAGAGGCGGACCGGCTCGATTCGCGCGAGCTTCGCCGCTTCGTCGAGGATCGGTTCTCGCCGCTGCGGATGGTGCGCGACTACGTGAAGGCGTACGAGCTCGCCGTCGAGCGGGCGAATGCCTGAATAGCCTGTTCGCGGCGCCGCTGGCAGACTCCCGTTGATGGTTCCCGAAGCTCCGCTCGAGCCCACCGAAAACGGACTAGCCCCGAAAGGGGACGGCTGGTTCGTCCTAAACGCGCGCGAGGCGCAATGGCGCCACGCGGAGGGGCGCACGGCGATCTGCCACTTCGAGGGCGATGTCGACTTCCCGCAGCTCGGAATCAACGTCAGCGTCCTGCAACCGGGCGAGGCGATGGCGATGTACCACTGGGAGGCCGACCAGGAGGATTTCCTCGTCGTCTCCGGCGAGGCGCTGCTGATCGTCGAAGGCGAGGAACGCCCGCTCGGCGCCTGGGACTTCGTGCACTGCCCCGCCGGAACGAAGCACACGATCGTCGGCGCGGGCGACGGCCGGTCCGTCGTGATCGCCGTCGGCGCGCGCGACCGCTCCGTGGACAATCCGGACTGGGGCGGTTACACCGTGGACGAGACGGCGCGCCGGCACGGAGTCAGCGTCGCCGAGGACACGACCGTCCCGGACGAGGCATACGCGCGGTTCGAGCGCCGCCGTCCCGCCCGGTATCGGGACGGCTGGCTGCCCGCCTAGCGTCGTGGTCACTGCGGACGAGATCGACGGGGTCGAGGTCTTCGCGGCTCTCGGGCCGGTGGAGCGCGAGCAGCTGGCGCGGGCGGCGGCCGACATCAGGCTCGCACCCGGCGAGTATGCGGCGCCGGAGGGCAGCGAGCGCGCGCTCTTCGTCCTGCTCGAGGGCCGGATCGAGGCCGTCAAGCTGGTCGACGGGATCGAGCGCGTCGTCGGCGAACGTCATCCGGGAGAGATCTTCGGCGAAGTTCCGATCGCCCTCGGGACGGTGTTCCCGGTTGGTTTTCGCGCCGCCGCGGAGGCCACACGCGTCATGCGCATCGAGCCCAAGGACTACCACGCCGTCGCGGCCCTGAAGCCGGACCTCGGGAAGGAGATCGGCCGGATGGCGAGCCACCGGATGGGCGGGCTCCGCGGCCTCCAGGGGCTCGCGTCCGAGCCGCCGCCGCCTCGGGCTGTCGTCGTCGGCCATCGGTGGGATCCCGCGTGCATGGAGCTGCGGCGGTTCCTCGACCGCAACCAGATCACGTTCCGGTGGGCGCTGCCGGACGCGCCGGATGCGCAGGAGGAGTGGGGTGGACCGCTACCCGGCGACGGAGATTGTCCGGCGATCCGCGTCATCGGCGGCAAGACCGTCGTGCGGCCACAGCACCGCCGGGTGGCCGAGCTGCTCGGCCTGGCGACCGAGGCGAGCGGCGCCGAGTACGACGCCGTGATCGTCGGCGCCGGTCCTGCGGGCCTTGCGGCGGCAGTGCACTCCGCTTCCGAAGGACGGCGGACGATCGTGATCGAGCGGCAGGCCCCCGGCGGCCAGGCCGGCACGTCGTCGCGGATCGAGAACTACCTCGGCTTTCCGGCCGGCGTGTCGGGCGACGAGCTCGCGAGTCGTGCGTTGCAGCAGGCGCGAAGGCTCGGCGCCGAGATCCTCGTGACCCGGTCGATCACGCGCATCGACGCGACGAGCTGCGACGTGCACCTCGACGGCGGCGATCTCCTCCGGGCGCGGACGATCGTCCTCGCCTGCGGCGTCGCCTGGCGGCACCTTTCGATCGAGGGGTTCGACCGGCTCGTCGGGAAGGGCATCGCGTACGGCGCGGCGCGCAGCGAGGCGCCGAACACGCACGGTCTCGACGTCCACATCGTGGGCGCGGGCAACTCGGCGGGGCAGGCCGCGCTCTTCTTCTCGAATCACGCGAAGAGCGTGACGATCCTCTGCCGCGGCGAGTCCCTCGAGAAGAGCATGTCGCGCTACCTCTTCGACCAGCTCTCGACGCGCCCGAACATCCACTGGCTCCCGAAGACGGAGGTGGTCTGCGCTCACGGTGACGTCTCGCTCGAGGCGATCGACGTTCGCAACGGCGCGACGGCGGAGACGACGCGGCTGGAGTCGGGCGGGCTGTTCCTGTTCATCGGCGCCGACGCCGCAACGGAGTGGTTGCCGCCCGAGATCGCGCTCGATCACCACGGCTACGTCCTCACCGGCCCGGACGTCCGCAAGGTCGGACGCTGGGAGCACGAGCGCGACCCGTACCTGCTCGAGACGAGCGTCCCCGGGATCTTCGCGGCCGGCGACGTCCGCTCCAGCCCGGTCAAGCGCGTCGCGGCAGCCGTCGGCGAGGGCAGCATGGCGATCGCGTTCGCGCGCCAGTACCTCCTCGATTCGGAGCGGCAGCTCACTCAGTAGCGGGCGGCGACGAGCCGAAGCCCGACGTCGAAGGACTCGAGGGCGCGGAGGTGGCCGTGCCGCTCGTCCCACGCGCCGCTCTCGAGGTCTCGGCGAACCGCCGCGACGACGCGTTCCACGACGTCCGGGTCCATTCGCGCGAATCCCGACGTCGCCTTCCGTGCCTGCTCGTCGAGGACGCGCTCCGGATGCGCCCAGAACGAGCCGAGCGTCCAGTCGGGGGTGTCCGCGCGGGATCGGCACGACCTCGACGTTCACTGTTCCACCGAGCCAACCGGCAAGCGTGTCGAGGCCGGGGAGGATCCGCCGGTCGAGCTCGGCGACCTCGGGGAGATAGTCCGCCGTGAGCCACATCTCGCCGCTGACGCCCGGGTCGTAGGTGAGGATGACGACCGTGTCGCGGGCGACGCGCCGAAGCTCGCGGACGCCGCGCTCCCGTTCGTGGTCCCAGTGGTGGACGGTCAGGATCGCCATCGCCGCATCCACGCTCGCGTCCCGCAGCGGCAGGTCGCCGGCGGTCGCACGGATCGCCGGAGCGAGCTCCTGCGCCCGCTGCGCGGCCATCACGTCGCTCGGCTCGATCGCGACCACATGCCGATCGCGGGGCTCGTACGACCCCGAGCCGGCTCCGACGTTGACGACGGTCCGCGCGTCCCCGAGCGCGCGATGGACGGCCGCCGCGATGCGCGGATCCTCCTGCCGCGTCAGCGAGTAGCCGACGCCGATCCGGTCATAGCGCGCCTCGATCACGTTCTCGCGCCGGCTTCAGCTCAGCGAGGCGGCCAGAGCGTCGAGCCTTCCCAGCCGTACCAGCGATCCGGCTCGATCAGCGCGCTGATTCGCGTTCGCAGGCGACTGTTGAACTGCCTCCGCGTGTAGCGCAGCGAGAGCCGGTCGATGTCCTTGAACTCCGGGTCGTCGCGGATCTCGGCTACCCGGCCGAACAGCGTCACCTGCCGGTACCACGCGGCGCCGTCCATCACCGTCACCGACACTCGCGGATCGCGCCGCATGTGCTTCAGGCGGATGCGCGTCGAGTCCATGTTGACGAGCATGCGCTCGCCGTCCCAGTCGTACCAGGTGACCGCCGTGTGGGGCGAGCCGTCCTGCCGCAGCGTGGCGATGACTGCCGGATTGGCCTTGCGCAGCAGCCGGTCGACCTCAGGCGGAAGCGGCAGCTTCGGCATCCCGTTCTCCCTTCTTGCGCGTATAGCGCTCGAGTCCCAGGTACGACTGGAAGAACGGTGCCGCGCGGAGATACGCGTCCGCGCCTTCGCCCTCGGTCGCTTCGAGATCGGCGGTCGCCGCTGCCACGAACTCGTCCTGGTCCATCCCCTCGTCGACGCGCTGCGTCCAGAGCGCCAGACGGGCGCGCAGGCTCCCGATGTGCTCCGCGACGGATTCCATTCCGGACACGACCCCGAAGTGGGTGAGCGCGAGCCGCTCGGGCTGGCGGCGGAGGATCTCGTCGAACGTCTCGTTCCAGGCCTCGACGTCGATCTCCGGAGGAGGCGCGGCCGGAACGACGTGGTCGGCGGGGAGGATACGCACACCTGCCGCGTCACCCGCGAGCAGGGTGCCGTCATCCATCAGGTAGCAGACGTGGTGGGCCGCGTGGCCGGGTGCCGCGAAGGCCTTGACGCCCGCCGCCGTGTCCCAGATCACCTCGACGCTCGTCTGCGGCACGGGCAGTGGCTCGCGGTAGAGCGTGTCGAGGTCGTCGCCGTACAGGCGCCGCGCGGACGCGATCAGACGGGACGGGTCGACCACGTGCGGCGCGCCGACCTCCGAAACGTGGACGCGGATGTGCGGGTACTCCCGCAGGAGGTGCCCCGCGGCGCCGGCGTGGTCGAGGTGGATGTGCGAGAGGAGCAGGTGCTTGATCTCGTCGAGGTCGACGGCTTCGCGCAGGCGCTCGAAGGTCGACGCCGGGCCGCAGTCGAAGAGCGCCGGCCCCTCGGGCGTCTCGACGACGTACACGCCGATGACGCGCTCGTTGCCGAGGTGCAGAAGATCGATGGGCTCCATCGTCACCGCGGCTTTCTACCAGCTACGGCGCGGTCGGCAAGGCGTCGTCCTCGAGACGGCCGCCACGCGCGATGCAGGAGACGATCGCGCGGTCCGCCAGCCACTCGACGGGCGCCCGGTCGTCGGTCAGGACGTCGCCGCCAAAGCGAAGAGGGCCAGCGCCGCGACGAACGAGCCGACGACCGCGCCGACCGACGCACTGTCGAGCTCGTGAACGGTCGCATCGAGGAAGGGGCGGGCTACGAATGGCACGACAGCGACCGCGAGCGCGGCCACGAGCACGATGCCGCCGAGCACCTGCGGCCGCGGCCGGCGATGAAGACGATCGCGCCGAGGCGCACTAGCGTCAGACCCGGCCGACAGGCTCGGTCGTCACCGGCGGTTTCTACCAGGTACCGGCGAGCGTTAGACCTTCCGGTAGCGCGCGTCGACGAAGCAGTAGACCGCGTACGCGAGCAGGCCGAGGGCCGTCAGCCCGAGCAACCAACGCCCGTAGCTCTGATCCGCGAGTTTCTGGAGCGCGCCGTCGAGACCGATCGCCTCGCTCGGCTCGTACTGGATGGCGGCCTTGACCGCGAACGCTCCGATCAACGCGAAGACAACGAGCCTCGCGAGCAAGCCGACGGTTCCGACGCGCGCCATCCAGCGACGCGCGGCGGAGCTCATCCTCGCCGTGTCCCACTTGTCGACGAACGATTGCGAGATCCCGCGATAACCGTTGTACAGGCCCAGTCCGATCGCGCACACGCCTCCGAAGGCGACGAGCCAGGTGCCGCCGGGCCAGCCGAGCACCTCGGCCGTCGTCTTGCGGGCGCTCTCGTTCTGTGACTCCGCCGGTGAGCCTCCGGCGATCTTCAGCACGCTGTACGTCAAGCCGAAATAGACCGCGGCGCGGCCCAGATACCCGAGGCGCTTCGCCCAGAGCTTCGAATCGTCCTCCTCCCGCTCGAAGAACGCCTGCGCGACCCGCCACAGCGCGTAGGCGGCGAAGCCGATCGCGAGCGCGACGAGCAGTGTCGTGCCGAAGCTCTCGTCCGCCAGCGTCGCCAGCGCTCCCTGACGGCTCGTCGACTTCCCGCCGCGACCGAGCGCGAGCTCGAGCGCGAGGACGCCGACGAGCGCGAACGACACGCCCTTGGCGAAGAGCCCCACCCGGGCGAGGACCGCGAGCCACATCTCGGCGCGGATCAGGTCGTCTGAACGGTTGCAGGCACCAGTGCCTGCTCGAGATCAGCGATCAGATCGCCGATCGACTCGATGCCGACCGACAGACGCACGAGGTTCGGAGGCGCGGCGAAGGGTGCGTCCGCGGTCGATGCATGCGTCATCAGCGTCGGCACCTCGATCATCGACTCGACTCCGCCGAGCGACTCGGCGAGCTTCCAGACGTGCGTCCGCGCAACGAGCGACGCAGCGTCCTCGGGCGAGGCGGCGAGGAACGAGACCATGCCGCCGAAGTCGGACATCTGCCGCAGGGCGATGTCGTGTCCCGGGTGCGAGGGAAGACCCGGGTAGAAGACGCGCTCGACTGCGTCCTGCCCTTCGAGGAACTGCGCGACCGCGCGCGCGTTCTCCGAGTGGCGGGCCATTCTCAGGGCGAGCGTCTTGATCCCGCGGAGGACGAGCCACGAGTCGAACGGCCCCGGGACCGCGCCGAGCGACTTCTGCAGGAAGTACAGCCGCTCCGCAATCGTCGGATCGTTCGTCGCTGCGAACCCGCCGATCACGTCGGAGTGTCCGCCGAGGTACTTCGTCGTCGAGTGGACGACGATGTCCGCGCCGAGCTCGAGCGGCCGCTGCAGGTAAGGCGTCGCGAACGTGTTGTCGACGACGACGATCGCGCCGGCTTCGTGTGCCGCGTCGGCGGCGGCGCGGATGTCGACGACGTTCAGCAACGGGTTGGACGGCGTCTCGATCCAGACGAGGCGCGTGCGCTCGTCGAGATGCGGCCGGAGATTCGCGAACTCCGTCGCCGGTAGGTATTCGAAGAGGTAGCCCTTGGGCTCGTAGACCTGCGACGTCATGCGGTAGACGCCTCCGTAGACGTCCGCGATGAGCACGACACGCTCGCCCGGATTCACGAGATGCATGAGCGTCGTCGTCGCACCGAGCCCGGACGAGAACGCGACTCCGTAGGCCGCGCCCTCGAGCGACGCGAGGCAGGTCTGGAGCGCGGTCCGCGTCGGATTGGCGACGCGCGAGTACTCGTAGCCCTTGTGCTTCCCGACTTCTTCCTGGACGTACGTGGACGTCTGGTAGATCGGCGTCGTGATCGCGCCCGTCGTCGGGTCGGGCTCCTGCCCTTCGTGAATCGCGCGGGTCTCGAAGTCCATCAGCGCTTGATCGTAGCCGCGCCGAGAAATGTGCCGAGCTCCGCGAGCGCCTCGTCGAGACGCGAGGTGTCGCCCCATGCTCCGAGGATCTCGAGCTCGCCGGTCTTGCGGTCGAAGCGCGGCTCGACGCGGCCGACGATCTCGCTCGCCCTGGAGAACAGGCAGTACGTAGTAGCCGTACTCGCGCTTCGCCTTCGGGACGTACATCTCGAGCCGGTAGTGGAAGTCGAACAGCGCCTCGGCGCGGTCGCGGTCGTGGATCAGGCGGTCGAACGGCGAGAGGACGGTGACGCGGTCGGGCACCGGCCCGTCTGGCACGTCCGGGTGCGTCTTCCAGACGCCGCGCTCCTTCCAGACGCCGAGCGAGCGTTGCCGCTTCTCCTCGATCAGCCGCTCGGCCTCGCGTAGCGGCACGGTCTCCGTGTCGGGGAAGACGCGTTCGGCCAGATCCCAGAGCCGTTGCCTGCCCGACCGGCCGGCGACCGCGATCTCCCCGCGGCCGTGCAGGATCTCCAGCATCAGCCGCACCTGCCGCGTGCCCCACCAGCGGTGCGCTTCGCCCGCCGGCATCAGGTCGTGCTCGAGATCCCGCGAGAGCAGCGGCCCGTTCCGGTCGAGCTCGCGGAGCACGTAACGCCGGAAGCGCGCGTTCGCCTGCACGAAGTCCCGCACCCACGCGTTCTCGCGTTTGCGCCACCGCCGCGTTCGAGCGCGCACGAGCGGCAGGTCCTCGATCGGCCAGATGAAGGCGTCCCACTCGAAGAGCTTCCGCTCCTCCCAGAGCAGCCGGTCGAGCTCGGCCGCGTCGAAGGGGCCGAGGCGGCTGAAGAGGACGAGCTGCTGCGGCGTCGCGACGGTCGCGATCGGATCCATCTGGAGGAAGCCGAGCCGTCGAACGGTGTCGAGGACGGAGGTCGCCGATCCGTCGAGCAGCTGCGCGCGGACCGCGATGCGGCGCGCCTGCTCGATGCTCAGCGACTCGGCGAGCTGCACCGAGGGATGCTAAACGGGCGTGTCCGGGAGAGCGTCTTGTGGCGACCGCCGCCGTCCTCGATGCTGTCGGCATCGAACCGAACCGGCTCGATAACGCGCGAGGAGCTTGTGCCGGCGCTCTTCACGCTGCACGATATTCTCGAAGAGGTTCGGAAGATTCGACGCCTGTTGGAGGACGACGATGGCGAAGAAGTACAAGAAGATCTGGGCGAGTAAAGAAGAGCGCGACGCCTGGGAGGCTCACGTCGACGAGACCCTGCGCCGGCTGCGCGAGGTCGCCGAGCGAATGCTTCGGGACGCGAAGCGCGAAAGCCCGGAGCCGAGCTAGGCGGGCACGAGCACCGAGACGACGCGCTCCTCGGCGTCCTCGCGGTAATCGTCGCCGAGCGACCCCTCGAGCTGCTTTGCGAGCTCGCCAGTCGCCGCCAGCTCCTGCACGATGTCCGCGCCGCCGACGAGCTCGCCGCCGATGAAGACCTGCGGGATCGTCGGCCAGCCCGAGATGGCCGACAGCTCCTGCCGGATTCCCGGGTCGGGGAGGATGTCGACGGCCGTGACGGGCGCACCGGCGCTGCGCAAGCGCCTGCAGAGCGCGCTCGGAGTTGCCGCACATCACGAACTGGGGCGTTCCCTTCATGAACAGAGCCACCGGCTCCGTCTCGATCACGGTCTTGATCCTGTCGCGCAGCTCGTCGCTCATGTCGTTCCTTTCGTCTTGATTCGCATCTCGTGAATCCTGCCTGACGCGAAGGGTGCTGCGAGAGCGTCGTTCACGAGCCGGTGCTGCTCGAGCAGCGGGAGACCGTCGAAGCGCGGGCTCGTCACCTCGATGAGGAAGTGGTCGCCGCCGCCTGTCCGATCGGTCACGTGAACCTCCGTCGCCTCGGGAAACGCCTCCCTGAGAATCGCCTCGAGCTCGCCCGTCATGACTGCTTGTGCGCGAGGTATTCGAGGAGGTCCGAGCGCGTGAGCACCCCCACCGGCCGGCCGTCGCGCGCCACGACCACCGCGTTCGTCCGCCCGCTCAGCGTCGAGAACACCTGGTCGAGCGACTGCGTCACCTCGATCGCCGCGAGTGGAGGCTGCATCGCCGACGCGACGTCCTCGTGCAGAGCGTCGGGATTCTTGAAGACGCGGTCGAGCAGGTCGCGATCCTGCAGCGAGCCGATGAAGTCGGCGAGCGACTCGCTCGAGCCGTCGCGCACGACGGGAAGCTGCGAGATCGAGTAACGCTGCATCACGTCGATCGCCTCCCCGACCTTCTGGTGCGCGGAGATCGTGACGAGATCGGGCACTCTGCTCCTCGTCCCGCTTGGCCAGCAGCAACTGCTCCACCGTCGGCAGAAACGCGCGGCGCTCGACGAACCCGTGCTCGAGCATCCAGTTGTCGTCGTAGAACTTCGAGAGGTAGGACCGGCCGCTGTCGGGGAGCATCGAGAGGATCGTCTTGCCGGGGCCGAGGCGCTTCGCGCGAGCTCGAGCGCCGCCCAGACCGTCGTCCCGCCCGAGCCGCCGACGAGCAGCCCCTCCTCGCGCGCGAGCCGCCGCGCGACGATGAACGAGTCGCGGTCGCTGACGCGGATCCACTCGTCGACGACGTCGGGGTCCATCGTCTTCGGCCACGTGTCCTTGCCGATGCCTTCGACGAGGTACGGGTGCACGTCGTCGTCGCCCGTCGCCGTGTAGACCGAGCCCTCGGGATCCGCGCCGACGATCAGCACGTTCGGCGCGTGCTCCTTGAAGTAGCGGCCGACGCCGCTGATCGTCCCGCCGGTGCCGACCGAGATCACGAGCGCGTCGATGCTCGCCGCCGGTCTGCTCCACGATCTCCGGCCCGGTCGTGTCGTAGTGCGCCTGCGGGTTCGCCAGGTTCGAGTACTGGTCCGGCTTGAAGCCGCCCGGGATCTCCTCCGCGAGGCGCGACGAGACCGAGTAGTACGACTCCGGCGAGTCCGGCTCGACGGCGGTCGGCGTGATGACGACCTCCGCGCCGTACGCGCGCAGCATCGAGATCTTCTCCTGGCTCATCTTGTCGGGCATCACGAAGATGCAGCGGTAGCCCTTCGACGCCGCCGCGATCGCGAGGCCCGACGCCGGTGTTGCCCGAGGTCGGCTCCACGATCGTTCCGCCCGGCTTCAGCTTGCCGTCGCGCTCGGCCGCGTCGAGCATCGCCAGGCCGATCCGGTCCTTCACCGAGCCGCCCGGATTCAGGTACTCGAGCTTCGCGAGCTGCGTGCTGCCGGTCTCGCGCCCGAGCTTCTGGAGGCGGACGATCGGCGTCCTGCCGACGAGCTCGAGCGCGGTCGGGTACGCGCGGGCCATCGGGGCAGAAGGTTACGGGAACAGGATCCGGGCAACGGAGAAGGCATGAACATCACGACGATCGGCAAAGGGAACATCGGCGGTGGGCTCGCGCGGCTGTGGGAGCGGGCGGGTCACAACGTCACGACGCTCGGCCGCGAAGGCGGCGACGCCTCGGACGCGGACGTCGTCCTCGTCGCTCGTTCCGGGCGGTGCCGCTCGCGGACGCGCTCGCCGAAGGTGAGTGGGCTCGAGGGGAAGATCGCCATCGACACGACGAACGCGTTCGCGGGGCGCAACGAGGAATACGAGTCGTTCGCGCACGAGGTGAAGGCGCTACACGAACGGCCCCAGTGGCGAAGGCGTTCAACGCGAACTTCGCGGCGCTCTACGACCGGATCGGCGAGGCGCGGGTTCCGCCGAGCTGCCTCTACGCGGCCGACGACGAGGCGCGAGAGGTGACCGAGCAGCTGATCCGCGACGCCGGCTACGAGCCGGTGTCGATCGGCGGGATCGAGAACGCCCGCGCGCTCGAGGACTTCGTCCCGGGCGTGCTCGGCAAGATCGGTCGCGTCTTCTACCGCTTCGCGCCTCCCGACGAGCTCTAGCCTCCTCGACATGGACGCGTGGCGCGAGCTCGATCCCGCGTGGCGCGCGGCGTTCGAGCTCGCGTGGGAGGCGTTCGCGGTGCCGACGATTCCCGTCGGCGCCGTCGTCACCGACGCCGACGGGACGGCGATCGCGCGGGGCCGGAACCGCATGTTCGACGCGGCGGCGCCCGAGGGGCAGATCTCCGGCTCGCGCGTCGGCGCACGCCGAGATCAACGCGCTCGTTCAGCTCGGCACCGACGCGCCGGTACCGCGACTGCACGCTGTGGACGACGCTCGAGCCGTGCGCGCAGTGCGTCGGCGCGGCCTGGCTCTCGACGATCGGCCGCGTCGTCTTCGCCGCGACCGACGTCTACGCCGGCGCGTCGAAGCTGATCGAGCGGCAGATCGAGGCGGCCGACAGCGCGCGCAGCTTCCCGATGGAGGTCGACGGCCCGCTCGACGGCCCGCTCGCCGTCTTCTCCGAGTTGCTCCACGTCGCGTTCTTCGTCGCGCGCCGTCCGGCCGACGATCGCGTTCTGAGCACGTATCCGCGAGCGGCGACCGGACGCTGACCGCGCTCGCCGAGCGGCTGCGGCTGCACGAGCGCGTGGCAGCGCCGCTCGAGGAGGTGCTCCCGCGGATCTGGGACGACCTGCTCGCGGTCTAGACCGAGACCGCTGCGGCTTCGGCCTCGGCTTCGGGCACGTGGGCGCCGCGGAAGAAGACGAACGCCAGCAACTGCGCCGACGGCGGCGAACGCGACGAGCGCTGCGAACGCCCAGTGGTAGCCCGAGGTGAACGCCTGCGGCGTGAAGTGACCGGACTTCGCCTTCGAGACGAAGATCGTCGACGTGACCGCGACGCCGATCGCGCCGCCGATCTGCTGGCTCGTGTTCAGCAGTCCCGACGCGAGCCCCGCCTGGTGGGGCGGCGACGCCGATGAACGCGGCGATCGTGACCGGGATGAACCCGAACGCGAGCCCGAGCGCGAAGATGAGGTACAGCGGCAGGAGATCGGGCCAGTAGTGTCCGTCGACCGGCAGTCGCGTGTAGCCGAGCACCGTCAGCGCGAGAACCGTCATGCCGACCGTCGTGACCGCGCCGCGGGCCGATCTTCGTCACGAGCGCCTGCGCGACGCCGGCCCAGATCACGGTCGTGCCCGCCGTGGCCAGGAACGTCACTCCCGTCTTCAGCGCCGACCAGCCCAGGACCTGCTGGACGTAGAGCGTGAGGATGAAGAAGTTGGCGTAGATCGAGGCGCCGAGCAGGAAGCCGACGACGTTCGCGCCGGTCAGAGTGCGGATGCGAAAGATGCCGAACGGGACGAGCGGAGCCTCGGTGCGCAGCTCCCAGACGACGAACGCCGGCGAGGAGCGACGAGCGGACGCGATGATCAGCCCGATCGTGCGACCCGTTCGCCCAGCCGACGTCGGGCGCCTTCGAGATCGCGTAGACGAGCAGCGCGATTCCCGCCGGTGACGCGTCACGGCGCCGACTGCGTCGAAGCGCCGATGCCCGAGGTCCGCGTGGCTCTCCGGGACGATCGGCCGCGTGAGCGCGAGCACGAGCGCGCCGACGGGGACGTTGACGAAGAAGATCCACTCCCAGCCGAGGTACTTCGTGAGGATGCCGCCGAGGAGGACGCCCGCCGCCGCGCCCGAGCCGCCGAGCGCGCCCCAGATGCCGAGCGCCTTGTTGCGCTCTGCGCCCTCCTCGAACGTCGTCGTCACGATCGACAGCGCGGCCGGCGAGATGATCGCCGCGCCGAGTCCCTGGACCGCGCGCGACGACGATCAGCATGCCGGCGCTCGACGCGAGGCCGCACGCCGAGCGACGCGAGCGTGAACAGCACGAGGCCGACGAGGAAGATCGCTCGCCGGCCGATCAGGTCGGCCATCCGGCCGCCGAGCAGCAGGAATCCGCCGAACGTGATCGCGTAGGCGGTGATCACCCACTGCACCGTCGACTCCGCGATGTCGAGGTCCTTCTGGATCGACGGGATCGCGACGTTGACGATCGCGACGTCGAGGATCGTCATGAAGAACGCCGCGCCGACGACGGCGAGAATCCAACCATTTCCTCTCGCTGCGTGTTCGGTCATGACGTGTCCCCTGTGCGTCAGTGCCGGAAGTGCCGGCGGCCCGGTGAAGACCATAACGGCGCCGGCTCGCTCTGACGGCAGCGACGACCTCGGCGTCCCGCTTCGAGCCGCCGGGCTGGATGATCGCCGCGACGCCGCTCGCCAGCGCGAGCTCCGGCCCGTCGGCGAACGGGAAGAACGCGTCGGAGGCGAGCACCGAGCCCTCGAGGTCGTGGCCGAACGTCTGCGCCTTGTCGAGCGCGATCTTCACCGCGTCGACGCGGCTCTGCTGTCCCGCGCCGATGCCGAGCGTCTGGAGGTCCTTCGCGATGACGATCGCGTTCGACCAGACGTGCTTGCAGATCCGCCACGCGAAGAGCAGGTCGCCCCACTGCTCCTCGGTCGGCGATCCGGCGACGACGGTCATCGAGTCGCGCTCCTCGACGTCCCGGTCGCGATCCTGGACGAGCAGTCCGCCGGGCACGCGCTTGTAGTCGAGCTCGCCGGCCTGGAACGCGCGCCGCTCGCGGTTGACGAGGATTCGCGTGCCGGGCTTCGTCCGCCAGCGCCTCGACCGCGCCCGCGCTCGAAGCCGGGCGCGTGGAGGACGTCGACGAACTGCTCCGCGATCCGCTTCGCGAGCTCGGCGCTCACGGGACGGTTGACGGCGCAGACCATCCCGAACGCGGACAGCGGGTCGGAGGCGAGCGCACGCTCGTACGCCTCCTCGATCGTCGCCGCCATCGCGACGCCGCACGCGTTCGCGTGCTTGACGATCACGCACGTCGGCAGCGTGAACTCGCGGAGCAGGAGCAGCGCGCCGGCGAGGTCGTAGAGGTTGACGAACGAGAGCGCCCGGCCGTGGAGCTGCTCGACCTGCGAGAGGAGGTGCGCGCCGCGCGCCGAGCTCCCGGTAGTACGCCGCGCGCTGGTGCGGGTTCTCGCCGTACGCGAGGTCCTGCACCTTCTCGAAGCCGAGCGTCAGCGACTGCGGCATGTCCTCGCCCTCGCCGAACCAGCGCGCGATCGACGCCTCGTACGCGGCGGTGTACGCGAACGCCTCCGCGGCGAGCCGCTGGCGCGTGTCCGCGCGACAGGGCTCCGGTCGCGCCGGAGCTCGTCGAGCACCGGGCCGTACTGCCGCGGCAGGCAGAGCGGCGCGACGTGCGCGAAGTTCTTCGCCGCGGCGCGCAGCATCGACGGGCCGCCGATGTCGATCATCTCGACGGCGTCCTCCATGCGCGCGCCGCCGCTGGGAGACGATCGAGTCGAACGGATAGAAGTTGACGCAGACGACGTCGAAGGGCTCGATCTCCTGCTCGGCGAGCGCGGCGAGATCGTCGGCGCGATCGCGGCGGGCGAGGATGCCGCCGTGGATGCGCGGGATGCAGCGTCTTGACGCGTCCGCCGAGCATCTCGGGCGCGTGCGTCACGTCCTCGACGCGCGTGACCTCGAGCCCGTGCTCCTCGAGGTACGCCGCCGTGCCTCCGCTCGCGACGAGCTCGAAGTCGAGCTCCGCCAGCCCGCGCGCGAGCTCCTCGAGCCCGGCCTTGTCGTAGACGGAGAGCAGCGCGCGCACCTAGCCCACTCCTTTCATCCCTTGTGCCACTCTGTCACCTGGCGCGATCAGCGTTCGCACGACCTCGGGAAGGAGGCGGTGCTCGACGGCCTGGACGCGGGCGCGCAGCGTCTCCGGCCGTGTCGTCCGGATAGACCGGCACCGCGCTCGGCGGCGATCACCGGGCCGGTGTCGATGCCCTCGTCGACCCAGTGGACCGTCGCGGCGGTCTCCGAGACGCCGGCCGCGAGCACGTCCTCGATCGGGTGCGCGCCGGGGAAGGCCGGGAGCGGGGCGGAGTGCGTGTTGACGATGCGGCCGCCGTAGTGGTCGAAGAACGGCGCCCGGAACAGGTGCATGTAGCCGGCGCAGACCACGAGGTCGACGCCGCGGCTCTCGAGCCATTCGGCGAGCGCGACGTCGCGCTCCTCGCGCGAGCCGTAGTCGGCGGCGTCGAAGACCGCGGTCTCGATGCCGGCGCGCTCGGCTCGCTCGAGTGCGCGCACACCCGGCTTGTTCGAGGCGACCGCGACGACCGGAAGCTTCGCGTCGATCAGCGCCTGGAGGTTCGTGCCCTCGCCGGAGACGAGGACCCCGATCGAGCGGACGGCCGCCGGTTCCCCGACGCTCACGCGCGCTCGATCCTCCCGATGACCGGCTCGTCGCCGGGGTCGGCGACGACGGCGCAGAAGCCGATCCCGAGGTTGAACACGCGTCGCAGCTCGTCCTCCTCGACGTGACGGGCCAGCCAGTCGAACACGGGCGGACGCTCCCACGCGTCCCAGTCGATCGTCCGCGCGCAGCCCGTCGGGGACGACGCGCGAGAGATTGCCCGCGATGCCGCCGCCCGTGACGTGCGCGAACGCGTGTGCCCGATCGCGCAGCCGGCGGACGTCGTCGAGGTAGAGCCGCGTCGGCGCGAGCAGATCGTCGCCGTCGTAGTCGTCGAGCTCCGAGGATCTGCCGGATCAGCGTGAAGCCGTTCGCGTGGACGCCCGCCGACGCGAGGCCGACGACGCTGTCGCCGGCGGCGACGTTCGTGCCGTCGACCAGGCGATCGCGCTCGACGACGCCGACGCAGGTCCCGGCGAAGTCGAGCTCGTCGTCGCGGTAGATCCCGGGGAGCTCGGCGGTCTCGCCGCCGACGAGGGCGCAACCGGCGGAGCGGCACACCTCGGCGGCGCCGTCGACGAGCTCCGCAACCTGCTCGAGGTCGATCGCTGTTCGCCGCGAAGTAGTCGAGGAAGAGCAGCGGATCGGCGCCGGTCGTGATGACGTCGTTGATGCAGTGAGCGGCGAGGTCGGCGCCGCAGTTGCGCAAGCGCGCCGCGCTCGCGAGCGACGATCAGCTTCGTGCCGACCGAGTCGGTCGACGCGGCGAGCAGCCGCCGCTCGTCGATGGGGTGGAGCCCGGCGAAGGCGCCGAAGCCGGTGGCGCCGGTCGACTCGACTGCCGCACGGAGGCGCTCGACGAGGGCCTCGGCGGTCGCGAGCGAGACGCCGGCCGCGTCGTACGTCTTCGCGCCGTCGGCCACTCGGGCGAGCTTAAACGAACAGCTCGGCGTGAAGCTCGGGCCGGCCGACGGGGCCGCCGGAGACGAAGCGGACGACCGTCTCGCCCACGTCGAGGGCCGATTCACGGTGGTGCAGATCGAGGAGCTCGGCCAGCGATTCCGCCTTCCGCTGCGGGTCGTCGGCCCTGAGCTGGAGCTCGGCGATCGAGAGCGCCTCCGTGTGGCCGAGCAGCTCCTCGAGCCAGTCGCGCGGCGGATGGAGCTCCACGCGGTAGCCGGCGCCGGTCGCGACGAACGTCCGCCTGCCGCCGTGCTCCTGCACCCGCAGCTTGAGCTGGTCGGCGCGCGCGAGCGTCGCGGCGAAGTCGTCCTCGTCGAGCGCGATCCCGATGTGGTCGACGCGCGGGACGTCCCACTGCCCGGGCTGGACGACGACGTTGACCGCGCCGCGCTCGAGCTCCGTCAGGCGCAGCTTGAAGCCGACCCGGTCGAGCTCCTGCCAGGCGACGCCCGGCTCGTAGCTCGTGTGCTCGTCGCCGATCCGCCCGTAGCGGGCGACGAGCTCGAAGCCGAGCTTGGCGAGGTACCGGGCCTCGACCTCGCGCACGCGACTCGTGACCAGGTGGTAGTGGAACAGCTGCATCGGGCGCGGGCGATTCTAGACTCGGCTTGAGCATGACGCACTGGACGCTCGAGCCGTTGCAGGTGGCGCCCGTGCTGCTGCTCGCGGCGCTCTACGCGAAGCGGGTATCGACGCTGCGGGAGCGCGGCGCGGCGCCGCCGCTCTGGCGGGTCGCGCTCTTCGCGCTCGGGATCGTCTTCCTGCTCGCGGCGCTCGTCTCGCCGGTCGATTTCTACGCCGAGCGCTCCTTCGGCCTGCACATGACGCAGCACATCCTGCTCGGCGACCTCGCGCCGCTCGCGCTCCTCGCCGGAGTCACCGGGCCCGTGCTCCGGCCGCTGCTTCGGTTCGTGCACCCGCTGCGCCGCGTCTTCCATCCGTTCGCCGCGCTCGCGCTCTGGGCGGTGAACCTCTACGTCTGGCATCTGCCGTGGCTCTACGAAGCCGCGCTGCGGCACGACTTCGTGCACGCGCTGGAGCACGCGTGCTTCTTCGCGGGCGGAATCGTCATGTGGACGCCCGTGCTCGAGACGATTCCGATGCCGGAGTGGTTCGGCACCGGGGCCAAGCTCGGGTACGTCGCGATCGTGCGCGTCGTCTCGACCGTCCTCGGCAACATCTTCATCTGGCCGAACACGGCCTTCTACTCGTTTTACGAGCACGCCTCACGGCCGTTCGGGATGAATGCCGTGAACGACCAGCGTCTGGCGGGCAGCGTGATGATGGTCGAGGGGTCGCTCGTGACGATCCTCGCGCTCGCCTGGCTCTTCCTCAGGCTCGGCGCGGAGGGCGAGCTGAGGCAGCGCCTGCTCGAGAAGGGCCTCGATCCGCGTGCGGTGCGGCGGGCCGTGCGCTACGGCCGGGCGCAGGAGTTCGAACAGGCGCGTTGAAGCCCTGCCGCCGGTGCACACGACCGGCGTCCATCACGTCGACCTCGTCGTCTCGTCGATCGAACGGAGCCTGCCGTTCTACCGGGATCTGCTCGCGCCGCTCGGCTACCACCGGATCAGCGAGGTCGAGGGCGAGCGCGGCGAGACGATCTACTACCTGTCGGGCCCGGGAAGCTCGATCGGCCTGCGCGAGGCGACGACGACGCGCGACGAGTCCGTACGACCGCTACGAGATCGGCCTGCACCACCTCGCGGTCGAGGCGGCGTCGCGCGCGGCGGTCGACGAGCGGGCGGAGTGGCTCCGCCGCGCCGGCGCCGAGATCGAGAGCGGTCCCGAGGAGTACGCGTACGACCTCGGCTACTACGCCGTCTTCTTCTACGACCCCGACGGGATCAAGCTCGAGATCGTGCACGTTCCCCGACACGCAGCCTGAAAGGAGCACCAATGTCCGAGCCGTTCAAGCCCAACATGCCGACGAACGTCGCGCGCATGCCGATTCCCGGAAACGCCGAGTGGGCGCTGTGGTTCGCCGTCGAGATCGTCTTCGCGCTGATCTGGGCGTTCAGCGACGCCGTGGACGCGAGCGGGTTCGTCACGGCGACCGCGGCGATCACGTTCGCCTACCTGATCTCGCGCGGAATCGCGAAGGCTTCGCGCGTGCTCGAGCAATAGCTTCCGGTCAAAGTGCGATGCACTTTGACCGGTTGATCTGATTGGAGCGTTTCCGGCTTCGGCCGTCGCGGGTGAGCAGCGCGGCCAAGCCGCGCTGCCGGCGCGGGTGGATCTTCGATTCACGATCCGCCACGGCGCGGCCCAGGTGACACCGGACGAGGACGTGCTCGAGATCTATCCGCTCGAAGTGCGGAGCACTTCGAGCGGTCGCTCGAACTTGAGCTTCGTCGCGTCGACGGGCACGTCGGTCGGGTAGTCGCGCGTCAAGCAGGCGCGGCAGAGCTCCGAGGCCGGCCGGAGGGTCGACTGCTCGAGGCCCTCGAGCGACAGGTACGCGAGCGAGGTCGCGCCGATGTGCTCGCGAATCTCCTCGACGCTTCTGTCCGCACCGATCAGCTCGGCCGGGTCGGCGAAGTCGATGCCGTAGAAGCAGGGACCGATGACAGGCGGCGCCGAGACGCGCACGTGGACCTCTGTCGCGCCCGCGTCGAAGAGCATCTGCACGATCTGCCGCGTCGTGTTCCCGCGGATGATCGAGTCGTCGACGGCCACGACGCGCTTACCTGCGAGCTCGGCCAGCGGGTTGAACTTCAGCTTGATCCCCTGCTCGCGCAACCCTTGCTCCGGCTGGATGAACGTGCGGCCGACGTAGCGGTTCTTGATCAGGCCCTCGCTGAACGGGATTCCGGTCGCGCGGGAGAAGCCGATCGCCGCGGGCGTGCCCGAGTCGGGGATCGGCAGGACGAGATCGGCGTCGACCGGCGCCTCTGCAGCGAGCCGCTCGCCCATTCGAACGCGCGCGCCGTGCACCTCGACGTTCTCGAGGTGCGTGTCGGGGCGGGCCAGGTAGAAGAACTCGAAGATGCAGAGCGCGCCGTGCGCCGCAGGCTCGACCGCCTGGATCGAGCGCAGGCCGTTCGCGTCGACGAGGACGAGCTCCCCGGGCGCGACCTCGCGCTCGAAGGCGGCGCCGACGAGGTCGAGCGCGCAGGTCTCCGACGCGACGACCCACTCGCCGTCGAGCCGGCCGAGCGCGAGCGGGCGGAAACCGAACGGGTCGCGGAACGCGATCAGCGTGCCTTCCGAGAGCGCGACGATCGAATACGCGCCCTCGAGCCTGCGCCATCGCGCCGGCCACTGCTTCGTCGAGCGGTGCGGAGTCCCTCGTGACCAGCGCGGCGATCAACTCGCTGTCCGAGGTCGACGACAGCTTCACGCCCTCGTCCGCCAGCTGCGCGCGCAATCTCGGCCGCGTTCGTGAGGTTGCCGTTGTGTCCGAGCGCGATCGTCCTCGCGGCGCCGTGGTGGATCAGCGGCTGCGCGTTGTCCCAGCGCGTCGAGCCGGTCGTCGAGTAGCGAGTGTGCGCGATCGCGGCGTCGCCGTGAAGGCCGCTGAGGTTCTGCTCGTCGAAGACCTGCGAGACGAGACCCATGTCGCGGAGAACCGTCAGCCGTCCGCTGTCCGAGACGGCGATCCCGGCAGATTCCTGGCCGCGGTGCTGAAGCGCGAAGAGCCCGAAATACGCGATGCGCGCGACGTCGCGCTGCGGCGCCCGGATCCCGAAGACGCCGCACACGGCTAGCGTCACCTCGCCGATCCGGACGAGGCCGCGCGAGCCGAGCTCGTCGACGTCTTCCGGCGAACACGCGAGGATCGCGGCGCTGCCTGACGGCTCGCCCGGAAGGTCGACCTCGGCGCGCCGCCCGCTCCAGTCGGCTGCCTCGTCCAGCGCGGCCTCCAGGCCCGCGCTTCCGACGTCGTGCGCAAGCGTCAGTAGCGGCGCGGCCTTCCAGAGGAAGCGGATCAGCGCGGCCTCCGCCTGCGGGTCGAGGGCGCCTGCCGGAACGCTTGCCAGCAAGACGGCGTCGCCCGCGCGCCAGCGCCCGGGAATCCGGCGGACGTCCGGCACGAGCCCGACACAGCCGACGACCGGGGTCGGCGGGATCGGGCGCCCGTCGGTCTCGTTGTAGAGCGAGACGTTGCCCGAGACGACCGGGATGCCCAGTGCGCTTGCCGCGGCCGCGATCCCGTCGATCGCCTGCGCAAGCTCCCAGGCGACCTCGGCCTTCTCGGGATTGCCGAAGTTGAGGCAGTCGGTGAGGCCGAGCGGCTGCCCGCCGGCACAGGCGACGTTTCGCGCCGCGCCGAAGACGGCCGTAGCGCCGGCGTCGAACGGCGCACAGCGAACCGGCGAGCCCTGGAGCGACACGGCAAGGCCGCGCAGCGACGGCGCCAGCCGGAGCACGGCCGCGTCGAGCCCGGGACGGCGGACCGTGCGCGAGCCGACGAGGTGGTCGTACTGCTCGTAGATCCACCGCTTCGACTCGAACTTGCCGGGCCGTGGCTCTGCCGCCGGCTCGGGCCGTGCGCGCTGCTCGACGTCGTAGCGCGGGCACTCGTCGGTGAGGAAGCGCGCGGGGATCTCGCCGACCGTCTCGCCCTGGTAGAGCGCGTGAAGCGTCCCGCCGTCGCTGACCTCGCCGATCACCGTGCACGGAAGCTCCCACCGCCCGCACACCTCAAGCACCGTGTCGAGCAGCTGCGGGCGCACGACCGCGACCATCCGCTCCTGCGACTCCGAGATCATGATCTCCCACGGCTCCATCGCCTGCTCGCGCTGCGGCACGCGGTCGAGGTGGACGTCGATACCCGCGCCGTCGGAGGCCATCTCCGCGAGCGCAGACGCGAGACCCGCGGCGCCGCAGTCCTGCAGCGACTCGACGAGCCCGCGCTCGACGAGCTCGAGGCTCGCCTCGATCAGCTTCTTCCCCGTGAACGGATCGCCGACCTGGACGCTCGGCCGCTTGTCGAGATCTGCGTCGAGCTCCTGCGAGGCGAGCACCGATGCGCCGCCGATCCCGTCGCGGCCGGTCGTCGCGCCGTACAGCACGACGAGGTGGCCCGGGACCTGCGCCTTCGCCCGCGTCACGCGCTCGCGGGGAAGGATCCCCACGCACATCGCGTTGACGAGGCAATTGCTCGCGTACGCCTCGTCGAAGACCGTCTCGCCGCCGACCGTCGGTACTCCGACGGAGTTCCCGTACGAGCCGATGCCGGCGACTGCGCGGTCGAAGTCGTGATCCGGCGCACCGAAGCGAAGACCGTCCAGGAGCGCGATCGGCCGCGCGCCCATCGCGACGATGTCGCGGAGGATGCCGCCGACGCCCGTCGCCGCTCCCTGGAACGGCTCGACCGCCGACGGATGGTTGTGCGACTCGACCTTGAACGCGACCGCCTGGCCCTCGCCGAGATCGAGGACTCCCGCGTTCTCGCCGGGCCCCTGGAGCACGCGCTCGCCCGTCGACGGCAACCGCTTCAGCAGCCGCGCCGAGTGCTTGTAGCCGCAGTGCTCCGACCAGAGCAGCGAGAACACCGCGAGCTCGAAGTGGTTCGGCTCGCGTCCGAGAAGGCCCCCGATCCGCTCGAGCTCCCCGTCCGTCAGCCCGAGCGCGCGGTGCACAGGTTGTTCCGCGACCTGCGTCAGGGACTCAGTGTATCGCCGCCCTCCGGACGGCCTGATCGGGCCGAGGTAGCCTCGGCCGGTGACGCGCTCCTACGCCTTCCTGATCGGGTCGCTCGCGGCGATCTGGGGAGCGTCGTACCTCTTCATCAAGGTCGCGGTCCGGGACTTCCCGCCGGCGGCGATGATCGAGATCCGGCTCGGCGGCGCGGGAATCGTGCTCGCGCTTTTCCTGATCGCTGACGCTCGGCAGGCGCGCCGCCGTCGCCGAGTTGAGGGCCACGGGCTGGGCCGGCTTCGCGATCGGGGTCGTCAACGGCGCGATCCCGTTCACGCTGATCGCGTGGGGAGAGCAGCACATCGACTCGGGGATCGCCGCGGTCGCGAACTCGACCGTGCCGATCTTCAACGCGTTGCTGGTTCCGTGGCTGCTGCCGACCGAGAAGCTGTCGCGCCGGCGGCTCGCGGGCGTCCTGATCGGGTTCGCCGGGGTGACGGTGCTCACGCTCGGACAGCCGGCCGTCGGCTGGTGGTTCGTCGCCGGGACGATGGCCGTCGTCGTCGCCTCGCTCTCCTACGCGTGGGGCGGGATCCTCGCGCAGCGGAGCCTCGGGAGCACGCGCGGGCCCACGCTCGCCGCCGCGTCGATGCTCGGCGGCGCCGCTCGCCCTGCTTCCACTCGCGTTGCTCGACCTTCCCGACCACGCGCCGGGCTGGAAGTCCGTCGCCTCGCTCGCGGCGCTGACTCTGGCGGGAACGGTGCTCGCACAGCTGATCCTCTTCCGCGCGATCCGTCTCCACGGTTCCGCGCGCACGAGCCTCGTGACGTACCTGATGCCTCCCGTCGCGCTGGTGTACGGCGCCGTCCTGCTCGGCGAGCCGGTCACCGTCGCCAGCCTCGGAGGGCTCGCTCTGATCCTGGCAGGCGTCGCGCTCGGCTCCGGGGTCCTGACGCTCGTGCGACGCCGAGCCGCGATTCAGGAACCGTGACGGAGCCCGAGGCCGACGGCGTCCGCATACGACGCGCGACCGGCGACGACGTCGACTTCATGCTCCGCGTCTTCACGCACGACGAGGTGCGGCCCTATCTCGCCGCGGGCGGAGCGTTCGAGCGGGATGCCCTGCTCGCCGAGCTCGAACAGCAGGAGCGCGATCCGGCCGCGTTCGGGCGCTTCGTGATCGAGAGTCGACGACGACGGCCACTGGCGCTCCGCGGGAACCATGGGCTTCAAGCGCGTGAACGAGCGCAGCCGCATCGCGCACCTCGAGCGGCTCGCCGTTCATCCGGACTTCCGCGGCCGGCACCTCGCCGACACCGCCGCGCGTCTCTTCCAGCGGCACCTGATCTTCGACCTCGGCTTCCACCGTCTGCAGATGGAGGTCTACGCGTACAACGAGCGGGCGCGCCGGCACGCGGAGCGCGTCGGCTGGATCGAGGAGGGCGTGAAGCGGAAGGCGTATCGCCGCGGCGACGGGTGGGTCGACAGCGTCATGTACGCAATCGTCCGCGAGGACCTCGAGGGACGACACGTTCTGGACGAGCACGTGCGGCGCTTCAACGCAGGCGTCCGCTCGGGCGACTTCGCGCCGATGCTCGAAGGGTTCGCCGACGACGCGGAGATGACGTTCGAGGGCGTGCCGGTCGGGCCGTTCGTCGGGGTGGACGCGATCGCGCAGGCCTACCGCGACCAGCCGCCCGACGACGAGCTCGACGTCCTCGACGTGCGGCACGACGGCGACACGTTCGTCGCGGGCTACGCCTGGCGGCGCGAGCCGGAGAAGCGCGCGGGCGAGCTGCGTCTGACCGTGGAGGGCGCGCCGGATCACGCGCCTCGTCGTCTCCTTCGACTGAGCCCTTAGGATGCTCGTCCGATGGAGCTCATCCACACGTGCTACCGGATCACCGACGTCGACCGCTCGGTCGCGTTCTACGAGGCGTTGGGCTTCGAGGAGCGGCGGCGGATGCCGATCCGCGAGGAGGCGATCAACGTCTTCATGGGGCTGCCGGGCGACGGCGACCGGCTCGAGCTGACCTACAACTTCGGGATCGACTCGTACGACGTCGGGCACCGGGTACGGCCACATCGCCGTCACCGTCGACGACCTGGAGCAGACGCTCGTGCGGCTCGAGGAGCAGGGGCTCGAGCCCGAGCGGGAGCCGTATCGCGTGCGCGAGGGCGGGTCGCTCCTCTGCTTCGTCCGCGATCCCGACGGCTACCGCGTCGAGCTGATCGACCGCTCGGGTCGCTAGCCGGACGCCAGCCTCCGCGGTAGCCGGATGACGTTGCCGTTCGAGTAACGACGATTGGAGACCGTCGTCGTCGGGCACTAGACGGCGATGCGCTTCCGCAAGAACGCCAGGCTCGACACGTCCCAGGTGGAGGACCGCCGCGGCCGCGGGGGCGGCAGCTCGATGGGACTGCCTCCCGTCGCGGTCGGCGGCGGCGGGATCGGGATCGTCGTGCTCGTCGCGTTCGTCCTCCTCCAGGCGCTCAGCAACGGCGGCGCTTCAGGGTCGGCTCAGACTCCGTCGGACCTCGCCGCGACCTGCCGCAGCGGTTCGGACGCGAACGCGCGCGAGGACTGCCGGATCGTCGGCGACGTGAACAGCGTCCAGCGCTACTGGTCGTCGGCGTTGCCGAAGTACACGATCGCGAAGACGGTCTTCTTCACCGGCTCGACCGACACCGGCTGCGGTGGGGCGAGCGAGGAGATGGGGCCGTTCTACTGTCCGGTCGACAAGCGCGTGTACATCGACCTCGGCTTCCTGGACGAGCTGCGGACGAAGTTCGGCGCGAAGGGCGGCCCGTTCGCACAGGCGTACGTGATCGCCCACGAGTACGGCCACCATGTCCAGGATCTCGCGGGCACGCTCTCGCGCGCGCAAAGCGACCGCTCGGGCCCCCAGAGTGGATCCGTCCGCACCGAGTTGCAGGCGGACTGTCTCGCGGGCGTCTGGGCGAACCATGCCGAGCAGACGGGCTACATCACGGGAGTGACGACCGCCGACATCGCGGACGCGCTCGACGCGGCCGCCGCGGTCGGAGACGACCGGATCCAGAGCGAGACGCAGGGGCAGGTGAATCCCGAGACGTGGACGCACGGGTCGTCGGCACAACGCAAGCAGTGGTTCACCGTCGGCTTCAAGTCGGCGAAGCTCGCCGCCTGCAACACGTTCAAGGGCTCGCTCTAGGCGCGGAGCCGGGGCCCCGGCAGTCAGGCCCTGACGACGCCCATCGTGATCGCCGCCACGTATCCGCCCGAGCCGTCCGCGCGCACGCTCAACAGCGAGTTCCTGCCGCCGTTCGCGTAGACGAAGTCGTTGCTGTTTCGCGTGTCGCGTGACGGCCGCTTCGTGTACGGCGACTTCTTGTAGACCGCGTCCGTGAAGGAGTCGGGGAAGTAGAGCTGCCCCGTGTGGATGACGTTTCCGCCGACGTGCACCTTCACGTGGATGTGCACGGTCCGGCCCTGGTACCAGCCGGGGTAGACGGTCCGGAAGAGCGCCAGCCCCGCGGCGTTCGTCCGCTGGATGCCGCGCATGGCCGTCCGGTTCGCGGCCCCGGCTCCGAAGCCCGAGTACACGCCTGCTGCGTCGGCGTGCCAGATGTCCACGACGGCGTCGCGGATCGGCTTGCACGTCGAGGCGTCGACGACCGTCGTCCGCAGGGCGAGCGGCTTGCCGGGCCTTCCCTCGGTGATGTTCCGCCGGAGCTTCTCGCCGGAGATGTAGTACGGCCCTTCCGTCTGCTCGGGCGTCAGCACGCAGCGGACGGCGCCCGAGGCGACGCCCGCAGGGCCGTCGGCCGCGCGCCAGGCGCCGATGCCCAGTCCCGCGGCGAGGAAGCCGCCGAGCCTGACCAGCGACCCGCGCCGGGTGAGCAGCTCGTCCATGCAGGCACGGTAACCCGCCTCTCTAAGAGCGGGGTGAAAGCTACGGGCAGGCGCCGACGAGCAGCGCGGACAGGCTTCGCTGCGAGAGCGTCCAGCGCCACTCGCCTGCCTCGGCGATGAGATGGCCGGTGTCGGTGACGGTCATCCGGTTCCCTCGCGCATCCGGGATGCTCATCTCGTAGCTGACGGCCTTCGTGTCGGTCTTTCCGAGCGCGGGCACGTCGTAGAGCTCGTCCTTCACGCCGAGTACCAGGACGCGCACGTCGTTCCGCGGCGCGCCTGCGGGGCAATGCACGTACAGGTCGTGGTCGACGGCCTTCCGCTGCTCGTTCACGAGCATCGCGTAGGAGCTCTCGAGCCTGCCGTTGAGCTCGTGCTGGACGAGCCGCACCATCGCCTGCCCCGGCTTCTCGCTCGGGGTCGCCTGTCCCGTCGATTCGTTCCCGCCGCAGCCTGCGAGAACGCCGACCGCAGCGACCAGAACGACCCTCCACCTCATCGGCAGCAATGCTACGCGGGTGAGCAGGCGCCGGATCGTCGTCGACGCGGAGAACGTCCGGCGGTCGGCGTGGCCGAATCGCTCGAAGGAGGAGCTGGTCGCGCTGACGCGCGCGTGGGCGGAGCGCGAAGGCTTCGAACTGCTCGTCGTCTTCGATGGTGCTCCACCGCAGGACGAGCCCGACCTGCTCGGCTCGGGCTCGCGCTCGGCCGACGACGTGATCGCGGAGCTTCCCGGCCCGTTCTGGCTCGCCACCTCCGATCGAGCGCTTCGCGAGCGCGTCGGCGACAGGGCCGAACGCGTGCTGGGCGGCGGGTCGTTTCTCCGGGAAATCGCTACAGTGCGCGCGGACTGAGTCGCGGAAAGTTGCGGGAGAGGGGTCTCACTCGATGCGCGTCACACTGATACTTGCCGTCCTCGTCGTCGCTGCGCTTGCCGCCGGCGCCGCCCGGGGAGTCACTCCGGGGACGAACGGAGCGATCTACTTCGAGAACTTCAGCGAGGAGTCCGAGAGCAGCGAGATCTTCGTGATCGACGCGAGCGGCAACAACCTCCGGGCACTCACCAACACGCCGGACTCCGACGAGACGGAGCCCGCGGTCTCGCCGAACGGCAACCAGATCGCGTTCCTGAGCAACGTCGGCAATCAGGGCTTTCACCTCGATCTCATGAACAAGGACGGCAGCGGCACGCATGCGCTGGCCGCCGGAGGATTCGAGAACTCGGCGCCGACGTGGTCGCCGAACAGCACGCAGATCGCCTTCGGTCGGTGCATCGCGACCGACGCGGAGACCGGCGACTGCACGAGCTCGCAGATCGCGGTGATCGGATCGAACAACCAGAACCTGAGAGTCTTGACGCCGCGCGTCGCGGGCGCGGTCGACTCGCGGCCGACGTGGGCGCCGAACGGGAAGAAGATCGTCTTCCAGCGGACGAACGCCGACGGCATCGTCAGCCTGTGGTCGGTCAACGCGACGGGGACGTCGGTCGAGCGGATCCTCAACGACGGCTCCGACGTCGATCGTAACGCCGCCTACACGCCGAACGGGCAGCGACTGATCTTCGCCTCCGACGTCGGCGATTCGGAGGGGATCTGGCAGGTCAACCCGAACGGCCACGGGAAGAAGCGCCTGTTCCAGGAATCCCCCGACCCGGAGGATCCGACGATCGGCGGCGGCACCGAGAACCCCGCGGTCTCGCCGAACGGCAAGCAGATCGTCTACACGTCCGGCGGCGACCTCTGGACGGCCTCGATCAACGGCAAGAACCGGACGCAGCTCACCAAGGACGGCGGCGACGAGGCTGACTGGGCGCGCGGGTAGCTACGCCCGCTCGCTGAGCGAGCTCGACGTCGAGATCGACGGCGTCGAGCTCGAGCAGAAGGAGCTCGCGGTATCGCCGGAGTTTCGGCGCGTGACGACGACCGTGCACCTGCGCGGAGGCGGTGCGGAGGGACTCGGCGAGGACGTCACGTACCAGCCCGACCTGCACGATCCGTTTCCCGTCCCCGAGGTCGCGGGACGTTGGACGCTCGGCTCCTTCTCGGAGTCCCTCGACGGCTTCCGCTTCTTCGAGGTCGAGCCAGAGGATCATGCCGCGTACGACTACCGGCGCTGGGCATGGGAGAGCGCCGCTCTCGACCTGGCAATCGCGCAGGCGGGTGCGCGCCTCGGCGACCTCGTCGGCCGGGAGCCGTGGTCAGCTCACCTACGTCATCTCGACCCGCGTGAACAAAGTCTGGCCGGTGCTCGAGCTCTACCCCGACGCGCGGTTCAAGCTCGATCCGGATCCCGACTGGAGCGACGACACGATCGACCGACTCGCGGAGGGCGGTCGCGTCGACACCGCCGACTTCAAGGGCGTCTTCCGAGGCTCGTTCGGCCAGCCTCCGAACCCGCAGCTCTACCGGCGGATCGCCGAAGCGTTTCCGGAGGCGTGGCTCGAGGATCCGGGGCTCGACGACGCGACGGACGAGGTGCTGCGGCCGCACCGCGGCCGCGTCACCTGGGACGCGCCGATCCACTCGGTTGCCGACGCCGAGGCGCTGCCGTTCCCGCCGCGCTGCCTCAACGTGAAGCCGTCGCGCTTCGGCACGGTGCGGCGCCTGTTCGAGTTCTACGAGTGGTGCGATGAGCGCGGCGTCGCCATGTACGGCGGCGGGCAGTTCGAGCTCGGGATCGGGCGGACGCAGATCCAGGAGCTCGCGTCGCTGTTCCATCCGGACATGCCGAACGACGTGGCGCCGAGCGAGTTCAATCAGCCGGACCTGCCGCGCGACGTCCAGCCGTCGCCGCTGCCGCCGCCGCACGCTTTCGGCACGAAGTCCTGACAGACGCGTGCGCCTGCGCGCGGTAGCGTCGCGCACATGGTCACGACGGCGTTCGGCAAGGCGGAGCTCACCGAGGAGGTGACGCTCAAGCAGCGCGCGAACGGAAAGCAGTTCGAGACGCTCGTCCAGTTGCTCGAGGACGAGAAGGGCAACCTGCTCGTCCGTTTCGCGTACGCGACGGACGGCGTCGCGCGTCGCGGCCCGGTCACGCTTCGGCGTGCGGATCTGGAGCGTTTGCGGACGGCGCTGAAGAAGACGCCGAAGCTCGCCGCGGTGCTCGATCTCGCCGGCGTGTGAGCGAGCCCGAGCGCGACATCGACGTTCCGGCCGCGCTTCGCGGAGGCGTCTGGGCGAACGACGTCGATGTCTTCGGCGACGTCGAGTACGTGACTCTCGACTTCGTCCGCTTCGAGCCGCGCGATGCTGCCTCGGGGGTCGTCGTCGCGCGTGTCACGGTTCCTCCGTCCTGCATACTGAAGCTGGAGATCGAGCTGGGGAGACAAGCGTGACGAACTTCGAGGCGAAGCCGTTCCGGTACAAAATGAAGATCTGGAAGCCGACGCCGGAGCAGCAGGAGAGGCTCGACCGGCGGCACAAGGAGATGTGGGAGTACGCGCGTCGGAAGCTACGCGAGCGCGAGGGCGCATGAAGCTCGCTCGCCGACCGCGTCGAGCAGCGACGCGAGGATGAGCGCTCCGTCGCCCGACCCGAGCAGAGGATCGACCGCGTGCTCGGGGTGCGGCATCAGCCCGAGGACGTTCCCGCGCTCGTTCATCACGCCTGCGACGTCCGCGGTCGCGCCGTTCGGGTTGTCCTCGTAGCGGAGCAGGATCTGGCCCGTTGCCTCGAGCTCCGCGACGAGCTCGGGCGGCGCGAACCACGCGCCGTCGTGATGCTTGATCGGGACGACGAGGCTCTGCCCGGGCTCGCAGCGTGACGTCAGCGCGGTGTCGTTGCGCTCCACGCGCAACGAGACGTCCCGGCAGATGAACGACAGCGACGCGTTCGGCCGCAACACACCCGGAAGCAGCCCGGCCTCGCAAAGGATCTGGAAGCCGTTGCAGATGCCCAGTACCAGCCCGCCTTCCGCGGCGAACCTCGTGACCGCCTCCATGATCGGCGCGAAGCGCGCGATCGCGCCGCAACGGAGATAGTCGCCGTACGAGAAGCCGCCCGGAAGCACGACCGCTCCGGTTCTTTCGGGCAGCTCGGTTCGCGCATGCCAGGCGAGCGATGCGTCGGCGCCGAGAGCGTTCAGCGCCCACACGGCGTCGCGGTCGTCGTTCGAGCCCGGGAACTGGACGACTGCGACCTTCGCGTTCATTCATGCACCTCGACTTCGTAGGCCTCGATGAGCGGGTTGGCCAGAAGCTGCTTGCACATCTCGTCGACCCGCTCCCGCGCTTCGGCCGGCGACGACGCGTCCACGTCGAGGTCCACGACGCGGCCGACGCGCGCCTGCTCGACCGTGAAGCCGAGCTTGCGCAGCGACTGTTCGACGGCCTGGCCCTGCGGATCCAGGATCCCGTCCTTCGGACGGACGAGCACCGTCGCCCTCACGCGAGCACGACCTGCGGGTCGGCCAGGTAAGCGTCGAACGGCATGCCCGTCAGCCGCTCGAACGCCTCGACGTACTTGGCGCGAGTCTCCGTGACGACGTCCGCCGGAAGCTCCGGCCCGGGATCGGTCTTGTCCCAGCCGACCGATTCGCAGTAGTCGCGGACGAACTGCTTGTCGAACGACGCCTGCGATCTACCGGGCACATAGCCGTCCGCGGGCCAGAAGCGCGACGAGTCCGGAGTCAAGGCCTCGTCCGCAAGCACGAGCTCCCCATCCTCGTCGACGCCGAGTTCGAACTTCGTGTCGGCGAGGATGATCCCGCGCGCCTCCGCGTGCGCCGATCCGAACCGGTACAGCTCGAGAGCGATTCGCTCGACCTCGTCGAATCGCTCTCGCCCGACGAGGTCGGCGGCGTCGGCGCGCGTGATGTTCTCGTCGTGTCCGGTGTGCGCCTTCGTGGCGGGAGTGAAGATCGGCTCGGGCAGCCGGTCGGACTCGCTCAGGCCGTCGGGCAGGCGGTGCCCGCAGACCTCGCCCGACGCCCGGTAGTCCTTCCAGCCGGACCCCGTGATGTAGCCCCGGACGACGCACTCGATCGGCAGCATCTCGAGACGCTTGCACTCTGTCGAGCGGCCGTCGTCGCGCAGCGCGAGCAGGTGATTCGCGAACGATGTGCCTCGTCCGCGCGAACCAGAACCCGGAGAGGCCGGTGAGCACGCGACCCTTGTCGGGAATGGCGGTAGGCAGGACGACGTCGAAGGTCGAGATGCGGTCGGTCGCGACGAGCAGCAGGCGCTCGTCGTCGAGCGCGTAGATCTCGCGGACTTTCCCGCTCGCGACGTGGGCGACCTCAGGCATGCACGGGCTCCTTTACGAGGTTGTGGAGACGATCGAAGATCACGTCGACGTGACGCGTGTAGGCGCTCTCGTCGAAGACGGCATCGAGATCGACGCGACCGGCAATCTCGACATCGCCGCGCGCGAGCGCTCGAAAATCCTGCTCCTCCTGCCACGCGCGCATCGCGTGGCCCTGCACCAGGCGGTATGCCTCGTCACGGTCGAGCCCGGACTCGACGAGCCCGAGCAGCAGCCGCTGCGAGAAGTAGAGCCCGTGGCTCGACTCGAGGTTCCGGCGCATCCTCTCGGGGCGCACGACCATTCCGCCGGCGAGCCACGCGAAGCGGTCGAGCATGTAATCGAGCGCGAGGAAGGCGTCCGGGATCACGACACGCTCGGCAGACGAGTGCGAGATGTCCCGCTCGTGCCAGAGGGCGACGTTCTCGAGCCCGACGAGGGCGGCCGCGCGGACGACGCGCGCGAGCCCGCAGATGCGTTCGGCAACCACCGGGTTTCGCTTGTGCGGCATCGCCGACGACCCTTTCTGTCCCTTGCCGAACGGCTCCTCGATCTCGCGCACCTCCGTGCGCGCAAGGTGGCGGATCTCGAGCGCGAACTTGTCGAGCGACGATGCGAGGACGGCGAGCGCGGCAAGCAATTCCGCGTGCCGGTCGCGCTGAAGGATCTGCGTCGACGCGGCAGCCGGCTCGAGCCCGAGCCGCTCGCAGGCGATTCGCTCCACCTCGGGGTCGATCGCGGCGTACTGGCCGACGGCGCCCGAGAGCTTGCCGACGCGCATTCCCTCGAGCGCGCGCGCCACGCGAGTCCTCGCGCGGTCGAGCTCGAACGCCCAGACCGCGAGCTTCAGCCCGAACGTCGTCGGCTCGGCGTGGACGCCGTGCGTGCGGCCGATGCAGAGGGTCAGCCTGTGCTCCTCCGCGCGCGCGACGACCGCGGCGAGCGCGCGCTCGACGCCTTCGAGGATCAGCGCCCCGGCGTCCTGGATCTGGAGCGCGAGCGCTGTGTCGACGACGTCCGACGACGTGAGGCCGTAGTGGAACCAGCGGCCCTCGGGCCCGAGCTGTTCGGAGACGGCGTCGACGAATGCGGCCGTGTCGTGGTGCAGGCGCGCTTCGAGCTCGGCGACGCGCGCGGGCGACGGCGGGGCGGCTCGCTCCCTGATCTCGCGCACCGCGTCCGGCGGGACCGCACCCACCTCGGCCCAACCTTCGAGCGCCGCCAGCTCCACGTCCAGCCAGCGCGCGAGCTTGCTCTCGTCCGACCAGATCGCTGTCATGGCCGGTCGCGAGTAGCGGGCGATCACTGGATCGAGTCTAGCCGCACCACTCGACGGCAGTCGCGAGCGCGACGTCCCGCACCCGCTCGAGCGATGCGAGGTCGACCCACTCGACGTCTGCGTGCGCGCCCTCGCCGATCGGTCCGTAGAGCACCGTCGGAATTCCGGCCGCCGCGATGAGGCCGGAGTCGGCCCAGAACGAGACGCCGACGGGCTCGGTCTCACCCGTGACCCTTGCCACGAGCTGCACGAACGGATCGGTCGGCGGCGCCTCGAACGGCTCGCGGCTGACGGTCAGCCGGAGCTCGGCCTCGCCGGCGATCGAGCGCAGCTCCGCCGCGACCTGCTCCACCGTCTCGCCGGGAATCGTGCGCCGCTCACCGGTCAGGAGGCAGCGCGCCGGGTAGCTCGAGAATTCGTGGCCGCCCTCGATCAGCGACGCGTGCAGCGACCCCGGGCCCACTAGCGGATGGCTCCGTCCCGACTGAACCCGCTCGTCGAGCGCCTTCAGCGCGACGAGCACCGGTCCCATCTTGGCGATCGCGTCCACTCCGAGGTGCGGCCTCGATCCATGAGCGGCGACCCCGTGTGTCTCGAGCTCGAAGCCCACGAAGCCCTTGTGGGCGACCGCGAGCCTGAGCTCTGTCGGCTCGACGACGATCGCCGCGTCCGCGCGAACGCGTTCGAGCGCGGCTTCGGTCCCGATCGACGCCAGCTCCTCGTCGGCGACGGCCGTCACGATCACGTCGCCGCGCAGTCCGGATACGCGCGCCGCGGCGTCGAGGATCGCCGCGAGCGCGCCTTTCATGTCGTAAGCGCCGCGGCCGTAGAGGCGACCGCCGTCGATCCGCGGCTCGTGGGGCGCGTCCATCCCCACGACTCCGACGGTGTCGAGGTGGGCGTTCAGCAGCAGGGAGCGGCCTCCGCCGCTTCCGCGCGCGACGGCGATCACGCTCGGCCGGTCCTCCGGCGGGAGGAGCTCGACCTCGAGGCCGCGCTCCTCGCACCAGGCGCGGACGAACAACGCCAGCTCCCGCTCGCCGGCGGCTCCCGCGATCAGGCCCGGGTTCACCGAGTCGATGGCGACCAGTTGTGCCGCGAGGTCCGCGAGTGCGGTGTCAGGCAACGCCGAGGATGCGTGCCGCGAGCACTGCTGCGTTCCGCGCGTTGTCGACGCCGACCGCCGCCACCGGCACGCCCGGCGGCATCTGCGCGATGGCGAGCAGCGCGTCGAGCCCGTCCAGAACCGACAGCGACGAGCGAAGCGGCACGCCGATCACCGGCAGGTCCGTGTGCGCGGCCGCCACGCCCGGGAGCGCAGCGGAGAGACCGGCGCCGCAGATCAGCACCTTGAGGCCTCGATCCCGCGCCGTCTTGCAGTACTCGGCGACTTCCTCCGGCTGGCGGTGCGCCGACCGGACGTCGAACTCGTGGGCGATTCCGCGCTTGTCCAGCTCGTCGAGCGCGCCCTGCATGCGCTCGCGGTCCGATTCCGAGCCGACGAGGATGCCGACGAGCGGCGCGTCAACGGGCAACCGCGGCCTCGTTCCCGATGTCGCTTCGGTAGCGCGAGCCTGCGAACGAGATGCGGCCGGCTGCCTCGTACGCCTGGGTCCGCGCGCGTTCGAGCGTGGAGCCGAGGCCGGTGACGGCGAGAACGCGGCCGCCGTTCGTGACGACGCGATCGCCGTGCAACGCTGTCCCTGCGTGGAAGACGAGCGCGCCCGTCGCCTCGGCGTCCTCGATGCCCTCGATCGGAGAGCCCTGGTCGCTCCGGTCGGGATAGCCACCCGCCGCGATCACGACGGTCACGGCCACGTCGTCCGAGACCGCGAGGTCGACGCCGCGTGCGTCGCCGGCCGCGGCGGCTGCGAGCGCGTCGACGAGGGCCCCCTCGATGCGGGGCAGCAGAGACTGCGTCTCCGGGTCGCCGAATCGGCAGTTGAACTCGAGCACGCGCGGACCGGTCTCCGTGAGCATCACACCGGCGAAGAGCACGCCGACGAAGGGCGCGTCGCGTCGTGCGAGCTCCGCGAGCACCGGCCGGTGGATCGACTCCACGAGCTCGTCGACGTCGATGTCGGGAGCCGGCGAGAACGAGCCCATGCCGCCGGTGTTCGGGCCTTCGTCGCCGTCGAACGCGCGCTTGTAGTCCTGCGCCGACGGCAGCGGAATTGCGTTGACGCCGTCGCAGAGCGCGAACACCGATACCTCGGTTCCTTCGAGGAGCTCCTCGATTACGAGCGGCTGCTCGAAGGCGGCTGCGGCTCGAAGCGCGTCATCGAGTTCGGCCTGTGTCGTGCAGACGAAGACGCCCTTGCCCGCGGCGAGCCCGTCGACCTTGATCACGCATGGCACGCGCGCAATCGGCACCGTCCGGGCCGTCGGAACGGCGGCCGCGCGCATGACGTCCTTGGCGAAGCTCTTCGAGCCTTCGATCGCGGCTGCAGCTCTGCTCGGCCCGAAGACCGCGATCCCGTTCTTGCGCAGCGCGTCTGCCAGGCCGTTGACCAGCGGTGCTTCTGGACCGATCACGACGAGCTCGACGTTCAGCTCTCGCGCGAGCGCGAGGATGCCCTCCGCGTCCTCGGCGCGAACGGGATGGCAACGGGCGTGCCGCGCGATGCCCGGATTGCCCGGCGCGCAGTGGAGGTCGACGGGCTGCGAGTCCTGCGCGAGCCTCCAGGCAAGCGCATGCTCGCGCCCGCCCGACCCGACCAGGAGCACGTTCACGCGCGGAGTTTGACACGGCGCCACGACGTGCAGGAATGGGTCATGCAGGAGCCGGGCCTCGACCTCCACGTCTGGGAAACACGTTGGGAGCAGCTGCTCGAGGTCGTGGAGGAGTCGCCGGCCGATGCGGTTGCCGAGATGGGCCGACTCATCGAGGAGATGCTCGCCCAGCGCGATCCGGCCGAGGCGGCAGAGGAGCCGCGCAAGGAGTTCGACGCCGCGCGGGAGCTCGAGCGGGCCTACGAGCGCGACGGGGATCCCGGCGATCTCGCCGCCGCGATCAACGGGTACGTAGCGGCTTACGAGCTGCTGATGCCGGACGAGCTCGAAGCCGACGACCCGGTTCCGAACGCCTGACGAAGAACGAAACGAGCGCCTGCTGCGGCTATGACCGCGCCAGGACGCGCTCGCGCTCGGCGCCGGTGCCGACAAGGCGGACCGGCACCTCGAGCTCGCCCTCGACGAACTCGACGTAAGCACGTGCCGCGTCCGGCAGCTCGTCGTCGAGCGGCTGCTGCCAGCCGTCGAGCGTCTCGAACACCGGCCGGCAATGATGGAAGTCCGACTGGTGCGCCGGAAAGTGCGGCGTCTCGGTTCCGTCCGGAAGCAGGTAGCGCACGCACACGGGAATCTCCGAAAACGTCGAGAGGACGTCCAGCTTCGTCAGTGCGAGCGACGTGATGCCGTTCAGCCGCACCGCATAACGCAGCGCGACGAGGTCGAGCCACCCGCAGCGACGCTCGCGTCCGGTCACCGTTCCGAACTCGCCGCCGAGCTTGCGCACCTTCTCCTGCACGGCGACGCGATCTCGCTGGGGAATGGCCCCTCGCCGACGCGCGTGACGTAGGCCTTCGCCACGCCGACGATCTCCTCGAGCCGGTTCGGGCCGATCCCGATGCCCGTCGCCGCACCGGAAGCGACCGGGTTCGACGACGTGACGAACGGATACGTGCCGTGGTCGAGGTCGAGCAGGGTCCCCTGCGCGCCCTCGAAGAGAACCCGCTGGCCCGCGCGCAGAGCTTCGTCGACGAGCAGCGACGTGTCGGCGATGTAGGGCTGGAGTCGGAGCGCGTACTCGGCGTAGCGCCCGGCGACGTCCTCGAGGTCGAACGGCTCGACCTCGTACACGCGCTCGAGCCAGAGGTTCTTCTCGGCGAGCGCGACCTCGATCTTCTGGCGCAGGATCTTCGCGTCGAGCAAGTCCTGGACGCGGATCCCGAGCCGCGACGCCTTGTCGGCGTAGGCAGGCCCGATGCCGCGGCGCGTCGTGCCGATCTGGAGCTTGCCGAGGCGGCGCTCCGACGCCCGGTCGATAGCCACGTGCCACGGCATGATCAGGTGCGCGTTGCCCGAGAGCTTCACCGGCGCGGTCGACACTCCGCGCGACTCGAGGTGGTCGACCTCCTCGAGCACGACCTGCGGATCGACCACGCAGCCGGCGCCGATCACGCACACCTTGCCCGACAGCACGCCGCTCGGGATCTGGCGAATCTTCCACGTCTCGCCGTCGGCGATGATCGTGTGCCCCGCGTTCGGCCCGCCCTGGTAACGGCAGACGACGTCCGACTCCTGGGCGAGCAGGTCGACGATCTTGCCTTTGCCCTCGTCACCCCACTGCGCCCCGA
>CAVPTP010000011.1:0-288866 GCA_963708685.1 uncultured Actinomycetes bacterium | reverse complement strand
GCCGAAGTGGCGGCCGCTCTGCGGAAGCACGAAACCCATGCGGTCGTAGATCGCACCGAGCGTCGGTTCGGAGGCCTTGCGCGCCTTCTCGGCGCCCATGGCGAGCAGCCGCTGGAGCTCCCGGGTGTCGGCGCGAAGGGCCTCGTACCGTTCCCGGATCGGGTCGAGGAGCGCGACGACGGCCTCGCCGACGTCCTCCTTGAACTGGCCGTAGCCGGCGCCGTCGTAGCGCGACTCGATGTCCGCGATCGAGTTTCCGGACGCGACCGACATGATCTCGATCAGGTTCGAGACTCCGGGCTTCTGCGCGCGGTCGTGCCGCACGTCGCGTTCCGAGTCGGTGACGGCCGACTTGAACTTCTTGCGGATCACGTCCGGCGGGTCGACGATCAGCACCGTTCCCTGCGCGGTTCCTCCGGTCGTCGACATCTTCGTCTGCGGCTCCTGGAGGTCCATGACGCGCGCGCCCAGCTCCGGGTAGCGGCCTTCGGGCACCTTGAACGTCTCGCCGAAGCGCGAGTTGAAGCGCTCGGCCACGTCGCGCGCGAGCTCGAGGTGCTGCCGCTGGTCGTCGCCGATCGGGACCAGGTCCGTCTGGTAGAGCAGGATGTCGCCGGCCATCAGCACGGGATACGTGAAGAGCCCCGCCGACACGAACTCCTGACGCTCGCCCTTCTCCTTGAACTGCGTCATGCGCGTCAGCTGCCCGTAGCTCGTCACGGCCGAGAGCAGCCAGGCCGCCTCTGCGTGTGCGGCCACGTGCGACTGGGCGAAGACGGTCGAGCGCTCGGGGTCGAGGCCGGTGGCGAAGAGCATCGCGGCGAGGTCGAGCGTCGACCGCCGCAGTGTCTCCGGGTCGTAGTCGACGGTGATCGAGTGCAGGTCGACGATGCAGAAGAAGCCGTCGCCCTCCTCCTGCGTCGCGGCGTACTGGCGAAACCCGCCGCTGTAGTTGCCGAGGTGCTTCGTTCCTGTCGGTTGGATGCCGCTGAAGATGCGCATGGTTTCCTTTCCCGGCGAGCGAGCGGGCGGGCTAGCCGAGAAGGCTCCCGCCGCGCTCGCTGCGCCACGACCAGGGCTCGCTGCGAGGTGCGGGAGACATGGCCCGCAGCGTAGCGGCGAAACTGCGGGAATGCGAGTCGCCGTCATCGGCACCGGCCTCATCGGCGCGTCGGTCGCGCTCGCCGCGCGACGCGCGGGTCTCGCCGACGTGCGCGGGTGGGATGCGGACGCGGGAATGCTCGCGACGGCGGCCGACCGCGGAGCGGTAGCGCCCGCGCCGTCGGCCGAAGCGGCCGCGGCCGACTCGGACCTCGTCGTCGTCGCCGTCCCGGTTGCGCTGCTCTCCGATGCTGCCGAGGCCGCGCTCGCGGCCGCTCCGGAGGCGACCGTCACGGACGTCGGCTCCACGAAGGCGGCGCTCGCGCGAGCCATCGCCGATCCGCGCTTCGTCGGCGGCCATCCCGTGGCCGGGGCGGAAGTCCGTGGACCGCAGGGCGCGCGTGCGGATCTCTTCGACGGCGCGACCTGGTTCCTGACGCCGCACGCCACGACCGACACCGCGCGCTACCGCGAGCTGCACGCGTTCGTCGGCTCGCTCGGAGCCGTTCCGGTCGCGATCGACCCCGACGCCCACGACCGGCTCCTCTCGCTGGTGAGCCACCTGCCGCACGCGCTCGCCAACCTGCTCCTGAACCAGGTCGGCGCCGCGCCCATCGAGGGACACGACCCGCTCGCCGCCGCCGGCGCGTCCTTCCGCGAGATGACCCGCGTCGCGGGCGCGAACCCGCGGATCTGGGTGGACATCTTCCTCGACAACGCGTCCGAGCTCCGCAACGCGCTCGCCGAGCACCGCCGCCGCGTCGAGCAGCTCGAGACCGCTCTGGATCGTGGCGACGCCGGCTTCCTCGCGCGCTGGATCGGCGAGGCGGCGACGAAGCGCGAGGAGCTGCTGCGCGACGCGTTCGAGGACACGGCCGAGCTCTTCCGGGTGCGCGTCCACGTCGCCGACCGGCCGGGGATCCTCGCCGCGATCATGCAGGCCCTCGGCGCCGAGCGGATCAACATCGAGGATCTCGAGCTGCACCACGTCTCGCGCGAGCGCGGCGGCACGCTCGCGTTTCTCGTCTCGGGGCAGGAGGCCGCGAACCGCGCTGCCGACGTCCTCGGCAAGCAGGGATATGACGTGGACGTGACCTCCGAGATACCCTCGTAGGAATGGCCACCGTCCACGCACCCGAGCTGCTGATCATCATGAGCGGCTCCGCGACGACCGACGAAATCGAGCAGGTCGTCGAGCGTCTCGAGGAAGCGGGCGCGCGGGCGCACGTGTCGCCCGGCAAGGAGGCAACCGTGATCGGCGCGATCGGCGAGCGCGAGCTGATCGCGTCGCTCCCGCTCGAGGGCTACCCCGGCGTCGAGCAGGTGCTGCCGATCCTCAAGCCCTACAAGCTCGTCTCGCGCGAGATCTCGCCCGACCCGACGGTGATCGAGGTGCGCGGCCGCCGCATCGGCGACGGCTACTTCGGCTTCATCGCCGGCCCGTGCGCGGTCGAGACGCCGGAGCAGACGCTGACCACGGCACGCGCGGTCGCGGCCGCCGGCTGCACGATGCTGCGCGGCGGCGCCTACAAGCCGCGAACGTCGCCGTACACGTTCCAGGGCCTCGGCCGCGAGGGTCTGAAGATCCTCGTCGACGCGCGCGAGGAGACGGGGCTGCCGATCGTGACCGAGCTGATGGATCCGCGCGAGGTCGAGCCGGTCGTCGAGACGGTCGACGTGATCCAGATCGGCGCCCGCAACATGTCGAACTTCTCGCTGCTCGCGGAGGTGGGCAAGGCGAACAAGCCCGTGCTCCTGAAGCGCGGCTCGTCGGCGACGATCGAGGAGCTGCTCATGGCTGCCGAGTACGTCGTCCGCGAGGGGAACACGCAGGTGATGCTCTGCGAGCGCGGGATGAAGACGTTCGAGACGGCGACGCGCTTCACGCTCGACATCGCCGCGATTCCGGTGCTCAAGCAGGAGACGCATCTTCCGGTCGTCGTCGACCCGTCGCACGCGGCCGGCCGGCGCGATCTCGTCCTGCCGCTCGCGCGCGCGGCCGTCGCGGCAGGCGCGGACGGGATCATCGTCGAGGTGCACCCGGAGCCCGAGCACGCACTCAGCGACGCGGCGCAGCAGATCCCGATCGCAGACTTCCCGCACTTCGCCGACGAGATCCACGCGTTCACGTCGTTGATGGGCAAAGTCATCGGGTGAGATGCGCGTAGAGCCGGCGGCGGCGCTCGTCGGCGACGTCGCGGTGCCGGGAACCAAGTCGATCTCGCACCGCGCGCTCCTCTTCGGCGCGATCGCGGACGGCACGAGCGAGATCCGCAACTTCGGCTGGGCCGGCGACACCGAGTCGACGGTGAGCGCGTTGCGCGCGCTGGGAGTGGCCGTGGACGACGCCGACCCGAACGTCGTGCGCGTGGAGGGCGTCGGGCTGCGCGGGCTGAAGGCGCCCGACGCGCCGATCGACTGCGGCAACGCGGGCACGTTGATGCGCCTGATCGTCGGTCTGCTGGCCGGCCAGAACGGGACGTTCACGCTCACCGGCGACGAGTCGCTCTCCTCGCAGGCCGATGGAGCGGATCGCCGAGCCGCTGCGAAAGATGGGCACCGAGGTGGAGACGGTGGACGGTCACGCGCCGATCACCGTGCGCGGCGGCCGGGCGCTGCGGCCGATCTCGTACGAGCTGCCCGTGGCGAGCGCGCAGGTGAAGTCGTGCGTGCTGCTCGCCGGCCTGTACGCGAGTGCCGGGCCGACCGTGGTCGTCGAGCGAGGCGCGCAGACGCGCGACCACACCGAGCGGCTCCTGCGGATGATGGGCGCGCGAGTCCAGTCGAGTCCGCGGCAGGCGAGCGTGTGGCCGGTCGAGCGGCTCGCGCCGTTCTCGCTCGAGGTTCCCGGCGACTTCTCGTCGGCCGCGCCGCTGATCGTGGCCGCGACGCTGCTGGCCGGCTCCGAGCTGCGCATCCACGGCGTCAACCTCAACCCGACGCGCACCGGCCTGCTCGACGTCCTCGAGCGAATGGGCGCGCGCATCGCCGTCTTCAACCGGCGCCAGCTGGCGGGCGAGCCGGCGGGCGACCTGGACGTGCGGTCGGCCGAGCTGACGGCGACGGCTGTCGAGCCCGACGAGGTGCCGGCGCTGATCGACGAGCTGCCGCTGTTCGCGCTCGCCGCGGGGATGGCGCGCGGCGAGAGCGTGGTCGAAGGCGCACAGGAGTTGCGCGCAAAAGAATCAAATCGGATCGAAACGGTGACAACTTCCCTGAAAGCCCTTGGCATCCGCATCTCGGAGCGCGAAGATGGCTTCGGGGTGAGGGGGATTCCCACCCGCCCTAAGGGTGGGGGAATGGGCTCGGCCGGCGATCATCGGCTTGCGATGCTCGGTGCGATCGCCGGCCTCGTCTCGCGCGAAGGAGTCGAGATCGGGGACGCCGAGGCCGTCGCTATAAGCTTCCCCGGCTTCTTCGACCTCGTGGAGTCGGTGACCAAGAGATGATCGTGACGCGCGGATGATCGTTGCAATCGATGGGCCTGCCGGCGCCGGCAAGAGCACGGTCGCCCGGCGGCTCGCCGAGCGGCTCGGCTTCCGCTACCTCGACACCGGCGCGATGTACCGCGCGCTGACCTGGCTTGCGCTCAAGCGCGGGCTCGACCTCTCCGCCGGGGACGAGCTCGGCGAGCTCGCACGGCAGCACCCGATCGCGTTCGACGACGAGAGCCGCGTCTCGATCGCCGGAGCCGACGTGACCGCTGCGATCCGCCGAACGCAGATCGACCGGCTCGTTCCGGTCGTCGCACGTCATCCACAGGTTCGCGAGGTGATGCGCGTGCGGCAGCGGGAGCTCGGCCACGACGGCGACGTCGTCATCGAGGGCCGCGACATCGGCACCGTCGTCGCGCCCGCGGCGGAGGTGAAGGTCTACCTCATCGCGGACTCGAAGATTCGCGCGCAGCGGCGCATGGCCGAGCGGCCGGAGATCGGCGGCGACGCGCTCGCTACCGACCTGCGCATGCGCGACCAGAGCGACGCGGCGCGCATGCAGCCCGCGGCCGACGCGTGCGAGATCGACACGACGAGCCTCCAGGTCGACGACGTCGTCGATCGCATCGAGGAGCTCGTGCGCGCCGTCCGCCAGCCGGCCTGAGTCGAGCGGATGGGCGCAACCGAGGTTTTTTGGGCGACCGGCCGCGTCTACATGGGAGTTCCCGCGCGCCTCGCCACGCGCGCTCGCGCCTACGGACGAGAGCGCGTGCCGCGCGAGGGAGGCGTCGTCCTCGCCGCCAACCATCTCCACTGGATCGACGTCCCGCTGCTCGGAGCGCTGTCGCCGCGAAACCTCGACTTCGTCGCGAAGGTGGAGGCGCTGAAGCTTCCCGGGTTCGGCGCGTTCATCCGCTCCTTCGGAACGATCGCGGTCCGCCGCGGCGAATCCGACCGCGAGGCCGTGCGGCAGATGCGACAGGCCGCGCATGACGGTCGCGCCCTCGGCGCTCTTCGTCGAGGGGACTCGCCAGCGCACCGGCCGGCCCGGAACGGCGCAGCCGGGCGCCGCGATGGTCGCGATCCAGGAGGAGGTGCCGGTCGTCCCCGCCGCGATCTACGGCACGCAGCTCTGGAAGCTCGGCAACTTCGCGCCGTGCTCGATCGGCTTCGGAAAGCCGATGCACTTCGGCAGCCTTCCGAAGAACGGCCGCGGCTACAAGGAGGCGACGGCGGAGATCGAGAGCGAGATTCACCGGCTCTTCGACTGGCTCGCGGACGTCCACGCCCGCGGGCGGCCGAAGGGACTGACGCCGCCGTGACCGAGACCGACATCGGCCTGATCGGGACGGTCGCGATCGTCGGCTTCCCGAACGCCGGCAAGTCGACGCTCGTCAACCGCCTCACCGGCACCCGCGCCGCGGTCGTGCACGAGACGCCGGGAGTCACGCGCGACCGCAAGCGACATCGTCTGCGAATGGAGCGGCAAGCGTTTCCTCCTCATCGACACCGGAGGAGTAGACATCGTCGACGAGACGCCGCTCACGCGCGCGATCGTGGAGCAGGCGCGCGCCGCCATGGCCGACGCGGATCTCGTGTTGTTCGTCGTCGATGCGAAAGCCGGCATCACGCCCGGCGACTCCGAGATCGCGCAGATCCTGCGCGAGTCGCACAAGCCGACGCTCGTCCTCGCGAACAAGATCGACGACCCGGCGCAGGACGCGATCGCCTACGACCTGCACCGGCTCGGGCTCGGCGACCCGATTCCCGTCTCCGGCCTCCACGGCTACGGCACCGGCGACCTGCTCGACGAGATCGTCGAGCGCCTGCCCGGCGAGGGCCCGGTCGAGATCGGCGAGGACGCGATCCGCGTCGCGATCCTCGGTCGCCCGAACGTCGGCAAGTCGTCGCTCTTGAACGCGCTCGTCGGGCAGGAGCGCGTGATCGTCTCGGACGTTCCGGGGACGACCCGCGATTCGATCGACACCGTGCTCGAGCGGGGCGAGACGACGTTCGTCCTCGTCGACACCGCGGGGATGCGCAGGAAGCGCCGCCAGCGCCAGGGGATCGAGTACTACTCGGAGCTGCGCGCGCTCGAGGCGGCCGAGCGCGCCGATGTCGCGCTGGTACTCGTCGACGTCTCGGAGGGCGTCGTCGACCAGGATCTCAGCGTCGCCGACGTCGCGCGCAAGGCGAATTGCGCAACGATCGTCGTGCTCTCGAAGTGGGACATCGGCGAGGTCGGCATCGAGGACGTGCGCCCGCGCCTCGAGCGGCACCTGCGCCAGCGCCCGCCGCTGCTGGCCGTTTCCGCGAAGAGCGGCCGCGGGATCGAGCGCCTCCTCGACCGGATCGAGCGGCAGTTCGCGAAGTACAACGCGCGAATCTCGACCGGCGAGCTGAACCGCTTCCTCGCCGAGCTCCGCGAGGAACGCCAGCCGCCGCAGCGCGCAGGGCGGCGGCTGAATCTCCTGTACGGCACGCAGACGAGCAGGCGGCCGCCGCGCTTCCGCTTCTTCGTGAACGATCCCTCGCTCGTGACGCGCGACTACGGCTACTGGGTCGAGAACCGGCTGCGCGAGCGATTCGAGCTCGAAGGCGTGCCCGTCTCGATCGACTTCGTGCGGCGCGCGTGAACGTCGCCGTCGTCGGCGGGGGGTCGTGGGGAACGGCGTTCTCGCGGCTGCTCGCCGATCGTGGGCACGACGTGACGCTCGCGTGCCGCGACCCGGAGCAGGTGCGCGCGATCCGCGAGACGGGCCGCAACCCGCGCTACCTGCGCGAGCTGGACCTTTCCGGCGTTGCCGCTGCGACAGTCCCCGAGACACGTCTCGAGGAGGCGGACCTGGTCGTCCTCGCGCTGCCGTCGCAGGCGTTCGCCGAGGTCGCGCGCGCGTTGCCCGGACGCGCTCCCGTGCTCTCGCTGACGAAGGGCCTCGACCCCGCGACGGGCGACCGCCTCTCGACGCTCGTCGACCTCGCGTCCCGTCGCCGTCCTCTCCGGGCCGAACATGGCCGAAGAGATCGCGGCGGGCCTGCCGACCGCCGCGGTCGATCGCGTCCGAGGACGAGGAGCTCGCGGACGAGCTCCAGCAGGCGATCAACTCGGTCGTGTTCCGCATCTATGTGAATCCGGACGTCACCGGTGTCGAGCTCTGCGCGGCCGCGAAGAACGTGATCGCACTCGCCGCGGGCGCCGTCGACGGGCTCTCCCTCGGCGACAACGCGAAGGCTGCGCTGATCACGCGCGGGCTCGTCGAGATGGCCCGGCTGGGGGAGGCGTGCGGCGGTCGGCCGGAGACCTTCTCCGGCCTCGCCGGAATGGGCGACCTGATCGTCACCTGCGAGTCGCGGCACGGCCGGAACCGCGCGGCCGGTGCGCTGATCGCCCAGGGAGCGACGCCGGACGAGGCCGCGGCGACGATCGGCCAGACCGTCGAGGGCCTGACGACGGCGCCGGTTCTGCGCGATCTGTCGCACCGGCTCGGGATCGAGCTTCCGATCACCGAAGGCGTCTGCGCAGTGCTCGAGGGGAACGTCGAGCTGACCGACCTCGTCGAAGGCCTCATGGGCCGACAACCGACCGGCGAGTGACGCTAACCTCCGACCCTATGGTTTCGCGCGAGTTTCTCTTCACCTCGGAGTCGGTCACCGAGGGGCACCCGGACAAGATCGCGGACCAGGTCTCCGACGCCGTCCTCGATGCCGTCCTGACGCGACGATCCAAACGGACGCGTCGCCTGCGAGACGCTCATCACGACCGGCCTCGTCGTCGTCGCCGGCGAGATCACGACCGACACGTATGTCGACGTCTCGAACGTCGTGCGCGACACGATCCGCGGGATCGGCTACACCGACTCCGACTTCGGATTCGACGCGAACACGTGCGGCGTCGTCGTGGCGATCGACCCGCAGTCGCCCGACATCGCGCTCGGCGTCGACTCGTCGTACGAGGTGCAACACGACCCCGGCGACGACGATCCGCTCGACGCCGTCGGCGCGGGCGACCAGGGAATGATGTTCGGCTACGCGTCGAGCGAGACCGCCGAGCTGATGCCGCTTGCCGATCATGCTCGCGCACAAGATCACGCGCCGCCTCGCAGGCGTGCGCAAGTCCGGACAGCTCAAGTACCTCCGTCCCGACGGCAAGGCGCAGGTCACCGTGCGCTACGAAGTGGACGACGAGGGGCGCCAGAAGCCGGTCGAGATCGTGCGCGTCCTCGTCTCGACGCAGCACGCCGAGGGCGTCGACGCGGAGACGATCAAGGAAGACGTGATCGAGCACGTCCTGCACCCGATCCTCGATCCGCGTCTCTACGACGAACGGCGGCTGCACGACGACCGCGACTTCGTCTACGTGAACCCGACGGGCAAGTTCGTGATCGGCGGCCCGATGGGCGACACCGGCCTGACGGGACGCAAGATCATCGTCGACACGTACGGCGGTGCGGCGCCTCACGGCGGCGGTGCCTTCTCGGGCAAGGATCCGACGAAGGTCGACCGCTCCGCCGCGTACGCAGCGCGGTACGTGGCGAAGAACGTCGTCGCAGCCGGGCTCGCCGATCGCTGCGAGGTGAACGTCGCCTACGCGATCGGCGTCGCGCGCCCGGTCTCGATCGCGGTGCAGACGTTCGGGACGGAACAGATTGCGGTGCCGCGGATCGAGGAGCTCGTGGGCGAGCACTTCGACCTCCGTCCGGCGGCGATCCTCCGCGATCTCGATCTGCGGCGGCCGATCTTCGCCAAGACCGCCGCGTACGGCCATTTCGGCCGCGAGGACCACGACTTCTCCTGGGAGCGGATCGACAAGGCGCAGGCGCTGAGAAGCGCCGCCGGCCTGAACGGCGAGATCAGCGTCCGCGAACCCGTCGCGGCCGCCGACGCCCACGACGCGTAGCTCACGCCTCGCGGCGCCGGCCGTGTCCGCCGCCGGGCGCGCTACTGCGGCCGCACGAAGAGACCGGCGGCGGCCTTCTCGCCGATCGCGCGCTCGTCGCCGTTCAGCCGCACCGTGAACTGCCCCGCCTCCGGGTGCGCGGCCTCCACCTCGAGCTCGCCGCCGGGGACGAGGCCCTGGTCGTAGAACCAGTGCAGCAGATCCCCGTCGTGCTCGGCGAGCCGGACGATCGTGGCGCGCGCCCCCGCGCCGAGGTTCGCCAGCGGCTCGAGCTCCTGGTTCTCGGTCTGCTCGAACTCGGGGTCGACCGGCCAGCCGTGCGGGCACCGCTCCGGCCGGTCGAGGCGCTCGAACATCCGGTCGACCATGTCGTCCGTGAACGTGTCTCCGAGCTCGTCTGCGTAGACGTGCGCCTCCGCGCCGGTGTAGCCCATGAAGTCGGTGAGGAGCCGCTCGATGATTCGATGCCGCCGGACGACGTGCTCGGCGCGGACCCGGCCGCTCGCCGTCAGCAGCGCCTCCTTGCGCGAGCCGCGCTCGATGAGCCCCTCGCCTTCGAGCCGCTTCAACATCTCGCCCGCGGACGCGCGCGAGACCCCGAGCATCTCCGCCACGCGCGACGCGAGCGGCAGGTTCCCGCTCGGCGGCGTGTACTCGCCGATCGGAAAGGCGAGGAAGTAGATCGTCTCGAGGTAGTCGTCGGTCGAGTGACCGGCCATCCCGCTGCTGATGCTACTTTCAGGCCATGTGTAAGGTGACCCTTACAACGCGATGAGCACAACTCAGACCCTCCTCCTCGGCGCGATCGCCGGCTGCACGATCTTCGTCGGCCTGCCGGTCGCGCGGCTCCGGACGGTGACCCCGAACGTCCGCGCGATGCTCGCCGCGACGGCCACGGGAATCCTGCTCTTCCTCTTCTGGGACGTGCTCACCCACGCCGTCGAGCCCGTCGAGGATGCGCTGACGGCCGGGAACGACGGCCGCTTCCTCTGGCTCTCGACGCTGCTCACCGTGGGCTTCGGCATCGGGCTGCTGACGCTCGTCTACTACGACATGTGGATGAAGGCGCGCCGCCGCAAGGCGTTCCTCGGCCCGGGCGCCGCGTCGACCGCCGAGTTCGAGCATCACTTCGCCGGGATCTCGCCGGCCCGCTGGCTCGCGCTGTTCATCGCGGCCGGAATCGGGCTGCACAACTTCTCCGAGGGGCTCGCGATCGGCCAGTCGGCGGCAAGCGACGAGCTGAGCCTCGCAATCGTGCTCGTGATCGGCTTCGCGCTGCACAACGCGACCGAGGGCTTCGGCATCTGCGCGCCACTCTCCGGCGAAGCGGAGCTGCCGAGCTGGGGCTTCCTCGCGCTCCTCGGTCTGATCGGCGGCGGCCCGACCTTCGTCGGAACCGCGATCGGACAGGCGTGGACGAGCGAGGCGCTCTCGGTGCTCTTCCTCGCCCTCGCCGGCGGCTCGATCCTCTACGTCGTGATCGAGCTGCTGAACGTCCTGCGCGGCGCCGGCTCGAAGGCGATGGTCACGTGGGGGTTGCTGCTCGGTCTCGTGCTCGGCTTCGGAACCGACTTCATCCTCGTCGCCAGCGGCGCCTGAGCCCGCGACAACCGCGGAGTAGCCTGGGCCGGTGACCCGGCTCGCCTCGGTCTACCCGCTCGTCACCGCGCGAGCGCTCGCGCGGCCCTTCACGTACGAGGTGCCCGAGGAGACGCGCGTCGGCTCGGTCGTCGAGGTGCGGTTCGGAAACTCGAAGCGTCGCGGGCTCGTGGTCGAGGTCGGGGTCGAGCCGCCGGACGGCATCGTCGTCGCTGCGGTCGAGCGCGTCGTCGAGGAGCTGCCGGGGCGGCTCGTCGAGCTGGCGCTGTGGATCGCGGACTACTACGGCTCGACGCCTGCGCGCGCTCTCGCGCTCGTTGCTCCGGTGCAGCGGAAGCCGCGCGGCGAGCGAGCGCAGCCTGGATTGCGCGACTCGCTCGACGGCGAGCCTGCGCCGCTGCGACTCTCGCCCTCCCAGGTCGATGCCGTCGCACGCATCGTGCGTGCGCTCGACGACGGCGCCGGCGCGAGCCTCCTCCTGCACGGCGCGACGGGCAGCGGCAAGACCGAGGTGTATCTCCAGGCCTGCGCGGCCGTGCTCGAGCGCGGCCTCGGCGCGATCGTCCTCGTCCCGGAGATCGCGCTCACGCCGCAGGCCGTCGGCCGCTTCCGCGCGCGATTCGGCGAGCGCGTCGCGCTCCTGCATTCGGCGCTGACCGAAGCAGAGCGCCGCGACGAGCGGCAGCGGCTCGCGCGCGGCGAGGCGCGCATCGCCGTCGGCGCGCGCTCGGCGATCTTCGCGCCGGTGCGCGGGCTCGGCCTCATCTGCGTCGACGAGGAGCACGATCCGTCGTACAAGCAGGAGTCGGATCCGCGCTACGACGCGCGCACCGTCGCGGCGAAGCGGGCCGCGCTCGAAGGCGCCGTCGCCGTCTTCGGCAGCGCGACGCCCGGCCCGAGAGCTGGGAGCGGCTCGAGCGGATCGAGCTCGGCGGGCGCATCGCCGGGCGGCTGCCGCCGGTGCGCGTCGTCGACCTGAGGAGAGAGGCGGGCTATCCCCTCTCGGCGCCGCTGCTCGAGGCGCTCGAACGCGTCGTCGCGCGCGGCGAGAAGGCGATCCTGCTCCTCAACCGCCGCGGCGTCGCGCCCGCGCTGCACTGCCGCGCCTGCGGAACGACGCTCCGCTGCGAGAACTGCGACGTGGCGCTCGTGCTCCACGGCGACGGCGTGCTGCGGTGCCACCACTGTGGCTGGAGCGAGCCTGCGCCGGAGCTCTGCCCGGCCTGCCGCTCGCCCGAGCTCGCGCGGATCGGCGCAGGCACGCAACGCCTCGAGCGCGAGCTCGAGCAGCGCCCTCCCGGGGCTGGCGAGGTTCCGTCTCGACGCGGACACGGTCGAGCAGCGCGGCGTGGCCGACACCCTGCGCGCGTTCGCGGCCGCGGACGGGGCTGCGCTGATCGGCACGCAGATGGTGGCGAAGGGCCACCACTTCGCGGGCGTCGCGCTCGCCGCCGTCGTCGACGCCGACACCGGCCTGGGGCTGCCGGACTTCCGCGCCGAGGAGCGGACCTTCCAGCTGCTGACCCAGCTCGCCGGGCGGAGCGGCCGCGACGCCCCCGGGCGCGTGCTCGTGCAGACGTTCCAGCCGGACGCGCGTGCGATCGAGCTTGCGGCGCGGCACGACGTCCCGGGCTTTCTCGCGGGCGAGCTCGCGCGCCGACGCGAGCTCGGCTATCCGCCGTTCCGCCACCTCGTTCGTATAGTCGTCGCGGGAGTCGAACCCGGGCGCGCGGAGCAGGTGCTCGCAGAGCTGAAGCCGGGCCTACCCGGCGACGTGCTCGGGCCGGCGCCGCTGATCCGGTTGCGGGGACGTTTCCGCGCGCAGCTCGTCGCGAAGACGGATCGTCCCCGCGCCGTCGCCTCCGCCGCCGCCGGGTTGCTCGCGGCTGCCGCTCCGGCGATGCGGCGCCACGATCTCACCGCCGTCGTCGACGTCGATCCGCAGAGCCTCTAACTACACTGGCCGCGTGGCGCACGAGGAGCACGAGGCGGAGGTCGAGGGCGAGGTCGTCGAGCACGAGGATCTCGACGCCGAGACCGAGGCGCGGCGTCAACTCGCGCTCACGCAGATCCGTCAGTACGGCGACCCGGTCCTGCGGATGCGCGCGCGGGAGGTCTCGTCCTTCGACGACGATCTGGTGCGACTGGCCGCGCGCATGCGCCAGCTCATGCACGACGCCCGCGGCGTGGGGCTGGCCGCGACGCAGGTCGGCATCCTCCAGCGCGTGTTCGTGTTCCAGCGCGCCGAGGACGACGTGCTCGCGGTCGTCAATCCGACGATCACGGCGCGAAGCAGCGAGACCGAGGTCGGCGGACGAGGGGTGCCTGTCGCTGCAGGGCGTCCTGGCTCCCGTCGAGCGGAACCTGACGCGTGACGCTCGAGGGGCAGGACGAGTCGGGCGCGGAGTTGCACATGGAGCTCGAAGGCGCAGCGGCGCGCGTCGTCCAGCACGAGCTCGACCATCTCGACGGCACGCTGATCCTCGACCGGACGACCGACGAGGCGCGTAAGCAGGCGCTCGCGACGTTGCGGCCGCAGCCGATCCTCGCTCCGCTCGGCTGACGTGAAGCGCATCGGCGTCGCCGCCACCGCGCCCTTCGGCGCGGACGTGCTCGAGCGGTTTGGCGGCGCGACACGACGTCGCGTTCGTGCTCACCCGCCCGGACGCGCGAGCCGGGCGCGGGCGCGCGGTCGCTGCGCCGGCTGCGAAGACGGTTGCCGAGCGGCTCGGCCTGCGCGTCCTGCAGCCGGACCGGCCCGAGATCGAGGACGTCGACGCGATGATCGTCGCCGCGTACGGACTGCTCATTCCCGACTCGCTGCTCGAGCGGACGCTGTGGCTGAACGTCCATCCCTCGCTGCTGCCGCGCTGGCGCGGTGCCGCACCCGTCGAGCGAGCGATCATGGCCGGCGACGCCGAGACCGGCGTGACGATCCACCGCACGGTGAAGGAGCTCGACGCAGGGCCCGTCGCCGCGCGCGCTGCGTTCCCGATCGCCGAGGAGGACGATTCGGGAGCGGTGTTCGCGCGCGCCGCCGAGCTCGCGGGCGACCTGCTCGACGACGTGCTCGCGCAGGGCGAGCCGAGCTTCGAGCCGCAGGCGGACGAGGGAGCGACCTACGCCGACAAGATCTCCGCCGCCGACCGGGAGCTCGACCTGTCGGACCCGCAGCAAGCTGTGCGCGTCGTGCGCGCGCTCTCGCCGCACATCGGGGCGCGAACGAAGCTCGACGGACGCGACGTCATCGTCTGGCGCGCCCGCATCGACGACGGAAGCTTTGTTCCGCTCGAGGTGCAGCCGGCGGGCAAGCGGCGGATGACGTACGAAGAGTTCCGCCGCGGCCTTCGCCGGTAGCCGTGGTCTCGCCGCGCTCGAGGCACGGGCGTCTCCCGGAGGACGATGCGAGTAGCGTCCGGACCTTGGTGACGAGCGACTGGACGCGCTACTACGACGCTTCGGGTGACGAGCCTCGCGAGACGCTGCTTCAGGCGCTCGATGCTTTCTCCGAGCCGGGTGACGCCGTCGACCTCGGCTGCGGGACCGGCCGCGACACCATGGAGTTGCTGCGCCGCGAGTGGCGCGTCGTCGCGATCGACTCGCAGGAGGAGGCGATCCGCCGCCTGCGTGCCACGGTCGGCGCTCATGACCGGCTGGAGACGCAGGTGGCCGCGTTCGAAGAAGCCGTCCTGCCTTCGTCCGACCTCGTCAACGCGAGCTACTCGTTGCCGTTCTGCCGACCGGAGCTCTTCGACGACTTCTGGGAGCGGCTCGTTGCATCGCTGCGGCCCGGCGGCCGATTCTGCGGTCAGCTGTTCGGCGACCGCGACGAGTGGGCGCCTGCCGACGACATCACCTTCTTGACACGCGACGCAGCCGAGGCCCTTCTCCAGCCGTTCGAGGTCGAACGCTTCGATGAGGTCGAGGAGGACTCGACGACGGCCCTCGGTGATCCGAAGCACTGGCACCTCTTTCACGTCGTCGCCCTCAAGTCGTGAGCGTGTCGCCCGCGCGCCGCGCTGCCTTCGAGGTGGTGCGCCGCGTCTTCGAGGACGACGCCTACGCGGATCGTGCGCTTCGCGCGGCGTCCGAAGGCCTCGACGATCGTGAACGCGCGTTCGCCCGGCAGCTCGCGTACGGAACGGTGCAGCGCGTACGGACGCTCGACCACGCGATCGACGCGCTCGGTCGCCGTCCGGTCCGCAAGCTCGATCGCGCCGGTGCTCGCCGCGCTGCGGCTCGGCGCCTATCAGCTCGCCTACCTCGAGGTCGCGCCGCACGCGGCCGCGAACGAGTCGGTCGAGCTCGTGCGTGCCGCGCGACTGGAGCGAGCCGTCCCGTTCACGAACGCCGTCATGCGTCGGCTCGCGGAGGGCATTCGTCCGCTGCTCGACGCGCTCCCGGACGGGCCGCTCGAGCAGTCGTACCCCGACTGGATCTACGACGTCTGGGTGCGCGACTTCGGCGTTGGCGATGCGCTCGAGCTCATGCGCGCGCAGAACGCGCCGCCGGAGACGGTCGTGCGCGCCGTGCGCGGCAGCGTCGACGGCGAGCCGACGGACATTCCCGGCGCGTTCCGCGTCCCCCGCGTCGACGAGCGTGCGTTGGCGGAGGGACGGGTGTGGCCGCAGAGCCGAGGTTCGCAGCTTGCCGGGCTCGCGGTCGATTCACGCGACGGCGATCGCGTGCTCGACGTCTGCGCCGCTCCCGGCGGCAAGGCGACGATGCTGCGCGGAGACGTGGTCGCCGTCGAGGTGAACGAGGCGCGTGCGCGGGAGCTCGAGGAGAACGTCCGCCGACTCGGCGCCACGAACGTCCGCGTCGTGCGCGCGGACGCCACGGATCTGCCGCCGGAGCTCACCGCCTTCGATCGCGCGCTCGTCGATGCGCCGTGTTCGGGTCTCGGCGTCCTCGCGCGGCGCCCGGACCTGCGCTGGCGCGCGCGTCCCCTGCCGGAGCTTCAGGCCGCCCTGCTCCGCGCGGCTGCGTCGCGCGTCAGAGCCCGGCGGCACGGTCGTCTACAGCGTGTGCACGCTCAACGCCGACGAGAACGAGCACGTCGTCGATGCGTCCGGGCTCGAGGTCGACGCGACACTCGGCGACGAGTGGCCGCAGTTCCGGCATCCGACTCGACCCGAGTTTCTTCTGACGTTGCCGCACGTTCACGGCACGAGCGGCTTCTTCATCGCGCGGCTGAAGCTTTAGAGTCGCCGGGTGGCGTGGCGAGACTGGGTGCGGACGGTCGAGATCGAGCCGTCGCTGTACGCAGCGGATTTCTCGCGGCTCGGCGAGCAGATCGAGACGCTTCTGCGCTCCGGCGCGCGCGTCTTTCACTTCGACGTCGGAGACGGCCACTTCGTTCCGCCGGTGACGATCGGGCCGATCGTGCTCAAGTCGATCTCGGCGCCGATCCTCGAGCAGCGAGGTGCCGTCGACTGCCACCTGATGGTGGAGAACCCGGAGCGCCACTTCGAGGAGATCCGCGAAGCCGGCGGCTCCAGCGTCACCTTCCACTACGAGGCAGTCGAAGATCCGCAGGCCGTCGCGGCGCTCGCCCGCGCGCAGGATCTCGGCGTCGGGCTCGCGTTCAACCCGGAGACCTCGCCCGAGGATGCAGCGGCAGCTGCCGAAGGCTTCGACCTCGTGCTCTGCATGAGCATCCATCCCGGCTACTCGGGCCAGGACTTCATGCCGGACGCGATCGGCCGCATCCGGACTCTGCGACGCCTGCTTCCGGCGGAGACGTTCATCCAGGTCGACGGCGGGGTGGGACCGGAGAACGCCCGGGAGCTCTATCTCTCGGGGGCAAGCCTGCTCGTCGCCGGGACGAGCATCTTCGGCCCGGAGGATCTTCCTCGCGCGTACCGCCGGCTGGTCCAAGCGCTCGCATGACGATCGCGCGTGCGGTGGAGCTCGCCGAGCGCGGACGCGGCACGACCTCCCCGAACCCGCTCGTCGGTGCGGTCGTCGTCAGCGGCGGCGAGGTCGTGGGAGAGGGGTGGCACGAGCGGCGCGGGCAGGCCCACGCCGAGGTGAACGCCCTTCGCGCGGCGGGAGAACGGGCGCGCGGTGCGACCCTCTATGTGAGCCTCGAGCCGTGCACGCACCACGGTGCGACGCCGCCCTGCACCGATGCGATCGTCGCCGCGGGTGTCGAGCGAGTCGTCGTCGGCGTCCGCGATCCGAACCCGACGGTGAGCGGTGGCGGCGTCGGACGTCTGCGCGAGGCGGGAGTCGACGTGGAGGTCGTCGAGGGCGAGCCTGCCTGGCGGTCGCGCGACCTGAACGCCGGCTATCTCGCCGTGCACGAGCGCGGCCGGCCGTGGGTGGTCTACAAGGTCGCGGTGACCCTCGACGGACGGACGACGGTTCCGGGCGAGCGCTGGGTCACGGGCGAGGCGGCGCGTCGCCGCGTGCACGAGTTGCGCGCGTGGGTCGATGCGGTCGCGGTTGGCATGGGAACGGTCCGCGCCGATGCGCCCCGGCTCGACGCGCGCGACGTCGACGCGCCGAAGCAGCCGCGACGGCTCGCGTTCGGCCGCGGCCCGCTGCCGGAGGGATCCGAGCTCGAGCTGCGGACGGGTCCGCTCGACGAGGAGCTGCGCGCGCTCGCGGCCGAGGGCGTGCAGACGCTGTTGCTCGAGGGAGGGCCGACGCCTTGCCTCCGGCGTTCTTCGCGCACGGCCTCGTCGACAAGCTGCTCGTCTTCGTCGCGCCGACGCTCGCCGGGACGGGGGAGGCCCTCGTTGCGGGAATCGATGCGCCGCTGTCCCTGAAGCGGCTCCGCGCGGAGCAGGTCGGTGACGACGTGCTGCTCGAGGCGTATGTCCGCGATCCATGACGCCGCGGCACGGCAAGGCGACGCCGTACAGGAGTCGCCGGTCGCTCGCTCGGCTCGTGCGCGCGGAAAGACACGAAATCGGCGCAGACGCGCGCGTCCGCTCCTGGCACGCTGCCCTAACCCGACCCGCGCCCCTCGGGAGGGTGGGGGTTGGGGACGGTCCACGGAGATGCCATGTCCCGTGAGCCCAGGCCGGGAATGTCTAGCCTTGGCCGGGTGTTCACGGGCATCGTGCGAGAGCGCGGCGTCGTCACGGCGCTGGACGGGGACGAGAGCGGGCGAGGGCTCGTCATCGAGGGGCCGGCGACGGCCGCGGTCACGGCGATCGGCGACTCGGTCTCGATCGACGGCGTCGACCTCACCGCGACGGAGATCCTCGACGGACGGATGCGCTTCCACGCCGTCCCCGAGACGCTCTCGCGCACGACGATCGGCAGCCTCGAGCCGGGCGCCGAGGTCAACCTCGAGCCGGCACTCCGCGCGGGTGAGCCCTTCGGCGGCCATTACGTCCAGGGGCACGTCGACGGCGTCGGTCAGGTGCGCACGGTCGAGCACGAGGGCGAAGGGCTGCGGGTCTGGATCGAGACGCCGCCCGATCTGATGCGTTACGTCGTCGAGAAGGGCTCGATCGCCGTGCAGGGCGTCTCGCTGACCGTCGCCGAGCTCGCCGACGACGCCTTCGCCGTCGCCCTGATCCCGCACACACTTGCGGAGACGACGCTCGGCGCGGTCGCGATCGGCGACCGGTTCAACCTCGAGGTCGACGTGCTCGGCAAGTACATCGAGAGGATGCTCGCGAGCCGGATACGATCGACGTGATGGCGACGATGGCAAAACCGTTCGCGACCATCGACGAGGCGATCGAGGAGATTCGCTCCGGACATCTCGTCGTCGTCGTCGACGACCCGGACCGCGAGAACGAGGGCGATCTCGTGATCGCCGCGCAGTTCGCCACTCCCGACGCGATCAACTTCATGGCCACGCACGCGCGCGGGCTCATCTGTCTCTGCCTGACGGGTGAGCGCTGTGACGAGCTCGGCCTGCATCCGATGACCGAGCGCAACGAGACGCCCCTCGGCACCGCGTTCACCGTTTCGATCGAGGCGCGCGAAGGAGTGACGACCGGAATCTCCGCCCACGACCGCTCGCGCACGATCCAGGTCGTGATCCACCCGGCGGCGACGCCGACCGACCTCGTGCAGCCCGGTCACGTGTTCCCGCTGCGCGCGAAGCCGGGCGGCGTGCTCGAGCGCACGGGGCAGACGGAAGCCGCCGTCGATCTCGCCCGGCTTGCCGGACTGACTCCTGCCGGCGTCGTCTGCGAGGTCATGAACGACGACGGGACGATGGCACGCGTCGGCGACCTCGTTCCCTACTGCGAGCGGCACGGGCTGAAGATGATCACGGTCGCTGATCTCGTCGAGTACCGCCGCCGCACCGAGAAGCTCGTCGAGCGGACCGCGAAGGTGCGCCTGCCCACCGAGTACGGCGACTTCACGGCGATCGCGTACCGCGAGTCACTCACGGGTCGGCCGCACCTCGCGCTCGTGCACGGTGAGGTCGACGGCGCCGAGGACGTGCTCGTGCGCGTCCACTCCGAATGTCTCACCGGCGACGTCTTCCACTCCCTCCGCTGCGACTGCGGCGAGCAACTCGACCTGGCACTGCGGCGAATCGCCGCGGAGGATCGAGGGGTCCTCCTGTACATGGCCCAGGAGGGCCGCGGCATCGGCCTGCTCAACAAGCTCAAGGCGTACGAGCTCCAGGAGGAGGGGCTCGACACGGTCGAGGCGAACCTCGAGCTCGGCTTCCCGCCGGACGCGCGCGAGTGGGGGATCGGCAACCAGATCCTCGGCGACCTCGGCCTCACGACGATCCGGATCCTCACGAACAACCCGCGGAAGTCGGCCGGGATGGAGGGGTTCGGCCTGACGGTCGTCGAGCAGGTACCGATCGAGGTGCCGCCGAACGCCGAGAACGAGCGCTACCTCGCGACGAAGCGAGCAAAGCTCGGGCACCGCCTGCACCACCAGGGCGTTCGACTCGCGGGCGAGGAGTCGTGAGCGACTACCCGCGGGAGTGGCCCGACCGCTCCTCGTCCTCGGAGAACGCGATCGCGCCGGAGCCCGAGCTCGAGCCCGAGCCCGAGCCCGTAGAGCCCGCGCCCTCGCCGCTGCCGACGCTGGAGGCCGAGCCGGTCGCCGAGCCCGAACCGGCACCCGAGCCCGATCCAGCGGCAGTCGAGGAGCCGGCCCTCGCCGCGCAGCACGCGGCCGGTGACATCGACATTCCCGACGACGTGGACGTCCTCGAGGGAGAGGCGGGGCCGACGCGCCGTCTCGTCGCAGTCGTCGTCGCGAAGTTCAACGGCGAGATCACGACGAAACTCCTCGAGTCGGCGCTCGCCGAGTTCGAGCGCGTCGGCGTGGAGCGCTCGCAGCTGACGATCGTCCCGGTTCCGGGCGCATTCGAGCTCCCGCTCGCGGCGATCGCTCTCGCGAAGACGCGGCGCTACGTCTGCATCGTCGCGCTCGGGTGCGTGATCCGCGGCGAGACGCCTCATTTCGAGTACGTCGCGTCGGAGGCGGCGAGCGGTCTCCAGCTCGCAGCGCTCGAGACGGGAATCCCCGTTTCCTTCGGCGTCCTGACGTGCGAGACGAAGGAACAGGCCGAGGCGCGCGCCGACAAGGGCGCCGACGCCGTGCGAGCGGCTCTCGAGATGGCAGATCTGTTCTCGCAGCTCCGTCAGACGGCCGGCGCGCAGGCCTGATTCGGCTACACTGGCGCGCCGATGTCCAAGGTCTGCGCAATCTGCGGAAAGAAGCCGTCGTTCGGCAACAACCGGAGCCACTCGATGGTGGCGACCAAGCGGCGCTTCGACCCCAACCTCCAGCGCGTTCGCGTGCTCCTCGGCGGGAAGGCGACGCGGGCGTACGTCTGCACGCGCTGCCTGAAGGCCGGCAAGGTCACCAAGGCCATCACCTAGTCTCGCTCGGCCGCGGCGCAACCGGCGCGCGCCGGATCGGGTCTAATGAAGTCGTGGAAGCGGGATCGAGCCTCGCGTCGCCGCTCGGTCGCATCTCGATCGCGAGCGAGGCCGTCTCCCAGATCGTGGCTCACGTGACGGCCGAGGCCTACGGCGTCGTCGGTATGTCGCCGCGCGGTCTCGGGCGCCTGCTGCCCGGCGACCGGACGCGGCGCGGGATCGAGATCGGACGCGACGGCGACGCCGTGCGCATCGACCTGCGCGTGGTCGTCGAGTACGGGCTCAACCTCGCCGAGGTCGCGTCGACACTGCGGAACCGCGTCACCTACGAGGTCGAGCGGCTGACCGGCCTGCGCGTGGCGAGCGTCGAGGTGCACATCGAAAAAGTCAGGCAGAGCGCGTGAGCGCGAACGGGGCGGACGCCGACGTCGAGCGCGCCCGCGAGCTGGCGCGCGGCGCGCTGCTTGCGCTCGAGCGCAACCGTCGCCGCATCGACGACCTGAACGTCTATCCCGTCCCCGACGGCGACACCGGCACGAACCTCACGCTCACCGTTCGCGCCGCCGTGGAGCACCTCGACGCGACGACGGCGCGCGACCTCGCAACGCTTGCGAGCGAGCTGACGCGCGCGGCGCTGATGGGTGCCCGCGGCAACTCGGGCGTGATCTTCTCCCAGATCCTTCGCGGCTTCGCAGAGGTTGTCGGGCAGGCCGAGAAGCTCGACGCGCCGACGCTCGCACGGGCCTTCCGCGGCGCGAGCGACGCCGCCTACCGCGCGGTTCGGAAGCCGGTCGAGGGGACCATGCTGACGGTGATCCGCGAGATGGCCGAGGAGGCGGAAGCGCACGCCGACGAGACCGCGCGGGAGCTGCTCGCGGCGGTCGTGCTGCGCGGCGCCGACGCCGTCGAGCGAACGCCGGAGCTGCTCGACGTCCTCCGCACCGCCGGCGTCGTCGACGCAGGAGGCGCGGGGCTGCTCGAGATCGTGCGCGGCATCGCGGCCGCGCTCGCCGGCGAGGCGATTCCCGAAGCGCCGCCGGAACAGGAGCTGACCGTCGAGGCGATCCACCAGGAGCTGTCGCAGTTCCGCTACTGCACCGTCTTCGTCGTCGAGGGCGACGGGCTCGATCGCGAAGCGCTCGAGGAGCGACTCGAGGCGCTCGGCGACTCGCTGCTCGTCGTCGGCGACGCGACTGCGCTGAAGGTGCACGTGCACACGGACGAGCCGGGAACCGCGCTCGCGCTCGGCACCGCCGTCGGCACGCTCGAGCAGGTCGAGATCGCGAACATGCACAAGCAGACCCAGACCCGCGAGGAGCGCCTGCTGCACGCAGTGCCGGACATGCCGTCGGCGAGCGAGGTCGTCGCGGTGGTCGCCGGAGCGGGAAACCGCCGGCTGTTCGAACGCTCGGGCGCGTCGCAGATCGTGGAGGGCGGGCAGTCGATGAACCCGTCCGCCGCCGAGCTTCTCGCCGCGATCGACCGCGCGCGTGCGCCGACGGTCTTCGTGCTTCCGAACAACTCGAACGTGATCCTCGCCGCCGAGCAGGCTGCCGAGCTCTCCGACAAGGACGTCCGCGTGGTTCGCACCGACTCGATCCCCGCCGGGCTCGCGGCGATCGTCGCCTTCGAGACGTGGAGGGACGCGGACGAGAACGAAGCCGCGATCGAGGAGGCGGTCGCGTCCGTGGGCGCCGGCCTCGTCACGATCGCGTCGAAGGACGCGCAACTGAACGGGCTGACGATTCGCAAGGGCAACTACCTCGGGCTCGCGGACGGCGAGCCTGTCGCGCAGGGCGAGAGCTTCGACGACGTCGCCGCCGTCGTCGTCGACCGGCTGCTCGCCGAGCCGCGCGGGATCGTGACGCTCCTCAAGGGCTCCGACGAACCCGATGTCGCGGCGCTCGCTCGCCGTGCTCGCCGAACGCCACCCCGACGTCGAAGTCGAGGTCCACGAGGGCGGCCAGCCGCACTACGCGCTACTGATCGCCGCTGAATAGACTGCGCCCTCGTGCCGGGGGACGGGCCAATCCGGATCGTCATCGTCGAGGACAACAAGGTCTTTCGCGAAGCGCTCGAGCTTCTGCTCGGACTGCGGAGCGACATCCTCGTCGTAGGGTCGGTGGCCGACGGCGAGGCGGCCGTACCGGCGTGCCGCGAGCACAATCCGCAGGTGGCGCTGATGGACTACCGGCTGCCCGGTCTCGACGGCGTCGAGGCGACGCGCGCTCTCAAGGAGGCCTGCCCGACGGTTGCGGTCGTCGCCCTCACCGCGTCTGCGAACCGGGAGGAGATGCAGGCACTGCGCGACGCCGGCGCGGTCGCGTGCCTCACGAAGGACAAGGAGCTCGAGGAGATCGTCGCGGCGATCCACGATGCCGCGCGGGCGTGAACCTGACGATCGAGAACACGGCGGTCGTCCTCGACTCGACCGCGGACTTCCCCGAGGCTCAGGAGCGGTTCGCGAACTGGCGGATGGTGCCGCTCTACGTGCGCTTCGGCGAGGAGAGCCGGCGTGACTACGTCGAGATCGGGCCGCAGGAGTTCTATGCGCGTCTCCGCACGGTGACCGCGTTGCCGACGACGTCGCAGCCGACGCCCGGCGACTTCCTCACGGTCTACGAGGAGCTCGCCGGATACGAGCGGATCTACTCGCTGCAGATCTCCGCAAAGCTCTCCGGCACGTTCGAGAGCGCGCGCACGGCTGCGAGCGAGCTCGGCGACAAGGTTCGCGTCGTCGACACGATGACGGCCTCCGCGGCGATCACGATGCTCGGAATGGCGATCCAGCGGAGGCTCGAGCGCGGGACGACCGACGACGAGGTCGACGACCTCGTCGCGCGCTACCGGAGCGCGCGAATCTCCTCTTCACCGTCGACACCCTCGAGTTCCTGCAAAAGGGCGGGCGAATCGGCAAGGCCGCCGCGTTCGCGGGCAACCTTCTGAACATCAAGCCGATTCTGGCGATCGAGGACGGGGAGGTCTTGCCGGTGAAGCGCGTGCGCGGGAACCAGAAGGCGGTGCAGGAGTTCGCGCGCTCGTTCGCGCGAGCGGTCGCGCGACACGCCGAACCTCCACGTCGGCATCGCGCACGCCGACGCTCCGGAGCGGGCCGACGGCTCTGCGGGCGCTGGTCGCCGACCTTCGGCCGCAGGCGAGCATCGACGTGACGACGACGCTCGGCGCCGTCGTGGGCACGCACGCCGGGCCCGGGCACCGTCGGCTTCTTCTGGTTCGAGGACGACGAACCGTCACAGGCGGCCGCGTGAGCGCACGCGGCTCCACGTTCGTGCGGACGCTCGCGGCGCTCGCGCTCCTGCTGGCCCTCGCAGCCTGCGGCGGCAAACAGGAGGAGGCAGCCGAGGCTCCGCCGCCGCCGTCGCAGCACTTCATCAGCCGCCCCGACCTGCGACCGCCTCCGGTGCACATCGTCACCCCGGCCCACGACACGGCGCCGGGCTACATCTTCATCGCGCCGAAGAAGAAGGTCGACCAGGCCGGGCCGATGATCGTCGACGACGCCGGCAAGGTCGTCTGGTTCCGCCCGCTCGACACGCACGGCGTGACCGACTTCCGCGCCCAGAGGTATCGCGGCCGTCCCGTCCTCACGTGGTGGCGCGGGGAGACCGCGAAGGGAATCGGCAACGGGCGCTACGTCATCGCCGACGAGCTCGTACCACGTGATCGCGAACGTCACCGCGGGCCACGACCTCTCCGGGGACATCCACGAGTTCATCATCACGCCGCGCGACACCGCGCTCTTCACCGTGTACCGCCGCGTGCCCTACGACCTCTCGGCAATGGGCGGCCCCAAGGACGGCGCGATCCAGGAAGGCGTCGTGCAGGAGGTCGACATCGCGACCGGCCGCGTCCTGTTCGAATGGCACAGCCTGCCGCACGTCGCCGTCGACGAGTCGTACGAGCACGTCCCGAAGGACGACGCAGAGCCGTTCGACTACTTCCACATCAACGCGATCGAGCCCGACCGCGACGGGACGCTGCTGATCTCGGCCCGGCACACGCACGCGATCTACAAGATCCGCCGCAGCGGCGGCGCGGTCGTCTGGAGGCTCGGCGGCAAGAAGAGCGACTTCCGGCTCGGATCCCGGCGCGAGCTTCTCGTGGCAGCACGACATTCGCCGGCAGGCCGACGGGACGCTGACGCTCTTCGACAACGCGGCGTCGCACCCGGCCGAGGGGAAGGAGTCTCGCGTGATCGTCCTCCGCGTCGACGAGGAGCACCACACGGCGACGCTCGTTCGCAGCTACGAGCACAAGCCGGAGCCGCTGCTCTCGACCAGCCAGGGCGACGCGCAGTTCCTGCCGGACGGGCACGTGTTCGTCGGCTGGGGATCGAACGAGTACTTCACCGAGTTCGCCCGCGACGGCCGCGTGCTGCTCGACGGTAAGTTCGGCTCGGGCGGCGCAGACTCGTACCGTGCGTACCGCTTCGCGTGGGCCGGTCACCCGTCCGACCAGCCGGCGGCTGCCGCGCGTACGCAGGAAGGCGGTGGAACGCTCGTCTACGCGAGCTGGAACGGCGCGACGAACGTGAGCGAGTGGCGCCTGCTCGCCGGCGAGGATCGAGACGAGCTGCACCAGATCGGGTCGGTGCGGAAGCAGGGCTTCGAGACGTCCGTCGGCACCAACTCGACCGACTCCTTCTTCGAGGTGCAGGCTCTCGATAGCAGCGGCCGCGTGCTCGGAACGTCCAACGTCGTCGAGAGGTCGTAACGCCGGCAGGCGCGCTTCTTCTTCGGCGATCCGTCGGCGCCCGAGCCGAACCGGCCGCGGATGATCGGCGTCGGCGCCTTGATCGAGCGAGACGGGACGTTGCTCCTCGAGCGCCGCGTCGACGCGCCGCTGTGGTCGCTGATCGCGGGTCGCGTCGAGGACGACGAGTCGCTCACCGGCGGCTTGCGGCGCGAGGTGCTCGAGGAGACGGGCCTCGTCGTCACGAGCTGCGAGCTCTTCGGCACCTTCACCGATCCGACGCGCGTGATCGCCTATCCCGACGGCGCGATCGTGCGCGTCGCGTCGTTCGTCTATCGCGTCGCGGTCGAGTCGTTCGACGGCCTCCGGGCGAGCGAGGAGTCGGAGGAGCTGCGGTTCTTCGCGAAGGACGATCTCCTCGACCTCGACGTGCCTGCGACGCAGCGTCCGGTGTTCGAGCGATACGTCTCGGGCGCGCCTGCGCCGCACCTCGAGTAGCGCGCGGGCTTGATATCCGGCGCGTGGTCCTATACTCGGACCCGCGTGTCCGCGAGCGCGACAGCGACCCGCCTGCCCGCGGGATTTGCCGGTGTGGACCCGCCGCCGGAGGGTGGAGCGTGGCCTGCGCCGCGCTGCCGTCCCGCCGACCTCGAGCGGCCGCTCGACTCGTTGGCCGGCGTCGGCAAGACGATTCGCGGCCGGCTCGCGAAGCTCGGCCTGCGGACCGTCCGCGACCTGGTCGAGCACGCGCCGTTCCGCTACGTCGGCGCGCGGCCGATCTCGACGTTGTTCGAGGACGGCGGAGGAGGTCTCGATCGAGGCAACCGTCGGCCGCGTCACGACCAGGAAGCCGCGGCGGCGCCTGTCGATCGTCGAGGCCGTCGTGTCGGACGAGTCCGGGCAGATTCGCGCGACGTGGTTCAACCAGCCGTGGGTGGCCGAACAGCTGCAGCCGGGCGAGCGCGTGCGGCTGATCGGCACGTTGCGCCGCGGCACCTTCGCCGTGCGCGCGCACGAGCCGGTGTCCGCGCACGCCGACCTCGTGCCGGTCTATCCCGCCGGCGAGGAGGTGACGCCGAAGAAGCTGCGCGAGCTCGTTCTCGAGGCGCTGCCGCGCGACGCGCCCGATCCGCTGCCGTCCGCGCTGAAGGAACGGAGCCGCCTGCCGCTGAAGGTCGATGCGCTGCACGCGCTGCACCGCCCGCGCTCCAGCGACGAGGCCGAGCTGGGGCGCGCGCGGCTCGCGTTCGAGGAGCTGCTCGTCCTCCAGCTCGGCATCGCGCGCGCGGTCAAGGCGCGGGACGTCAGCGTCGCCCGAGCGCTCGGTGAGCCGGGCGAGCTGATCGCGCGCTACCGCGAGGCGCTGCCGTTCGTGCTGACCGAGCACCAGGAGCGCGCGATCGCGGAGATCGACGCCGACCTCGCGCGAACCGTGCCGATGCAGCGGCTGCTGCAGGGCGACGTCGGCTCCGGGAAGACGGTCGTCGCGCTGCACGCGCTGCTGCGTGCGGTCGAGAACGACGCGCAGGGCGCGCTGATGGCGCCGACGGAGACGCTCGCCGAGCAGCACTACCTGACGATCGAATCGTTGTGCGCGGAGCTCGGCGTGCGCGTCGCGCTGCTGACCGGCTCGGTCAAGAGCGATCCCGACGCCGACATCCTGGTCGGCACGCACGCGCTGATCCAGGAAGGAATCGAGCTGCCGCGGCTCGCGGTGGCGGTGATCGACGAGCAGCACCGCTTCGGCGTCGAGCAGCGCAAGGCGCTCGTGGAGGGTCGCTCGCCGCACGTCCTGCACATGACCGCGACGCCGATCCCGCGCACGCTCGCGCTGACGGTCTACGGCGACCTCTCGGTCAGCGAGATCGCGAAGCCGCCGGCGGCGCGGAAGCGGATCATCACGCGCTGGGTGACGGTCGAGCGGTCGTCGGAGGCGTACAGGCGCCTGCGCACGCATCTCGACGTCGGTCGCCAGGCGTACGTCGTGTGCCCGTTGATCGAGGAGTCCGAGACGTCGGTCGCGCGCGCGGCCGAGGTGGAGGCGGACCGGCTGCGCCGCGGCGAGCTGCGCGGCTATCGCGTCGGATTGCTCCACGGGCGTCTGCGGCCGGCGGAGCGGCGCGAGCTGATGGCCGCGTTCAAGGCGCGCGAGCTCGACGTGCTCGTGGCGACCACGGTGATCGAGGTCGGCGTCGACGTCCCGAACGCGACGATCATGATCGTGCAGGAGGCAGACCGGTTCGGCCTCGCGACGCTGCACCAGCTCCGCGGCCGCGTCGGGCGCGGCGCGGAGCAGTCGTATTGCCTGCTCGTCTCGCGCCCGCGCGAGCAGCTGACGGAGTCCGCGAAGGAGCGGCTGGAGGCGCTCGTCGCCACGGGTGACGGCTTCGAGCTCGCCGAGAAGGATCTCGAGATCCGCGGCGAGGGCCAGCTGCTCGGCACGCGGCAGTCCGGGCCTCTCCGATCTGAAGTTCACGCGCCTGCGTAGCGATCGCGCGCTGCTCGAGCAGGCGCGCGATGCAGCGCGCGCGCTCGTCGATTCCGCACGGTCCGCTCGACGACGAGGTGGCGGCCCGCTTCGCCGAATCCGACGCAGCCGCCTGAGCCGCTGAGGGGTCTGACCCCGGCCAGGACCTGCGGCAGACGAGTCCGACCCTGCGCCAAGAGGCACGATGGCACGGTGCGGATCATCGCCGGCAGCCGCAAGGGCCACCGCATCGACGCACCGAAGGGACGCGCGACGCGGCCGACGTCCGACCGCGTGCGCGAGAACGTCTTCAACCTCGTCGCGCCGTGGCTCGAGGACGCCGCCGTGCTCGACCTCTTCGCCGGCTCGGGCGCCATGGGGATCGAAGCGCTCTCCCGCGGCGCGGCGCGTGCCGTCTTCGTCGAGTCGCAACAGGACGCGTGCCGCGTGATCGAACACAACCTGGACAAGCTTCGCCTCACCGGCGCCGAGGTGTCGTGTCGCGACGTCGGGCGATTCCTCGGCTCCGACACCCGCACGTACGACCTCGTCTTCTGCGACCCGCCGTACGAGGAGTACGCCGCGCTCGAGCCGGCGCTCGCGCGCTACGTCCCGCGCCTGCTCGCCGACGACGACGCCCTGCTCGTCCTCGAGACGAGCGCGAAGACGGAGCCGCAGCTCCCGCTCGAGCAGCGCACGTCGCGCCGCTACGGCGCAGCACGCATTACGCTCTTCCACCGCTAGTGGTCACTGCGATCTCCCCGGGAACGTACGACCCCGTCACCAACGGGCACATCGACGTGATCAAGCGCTCGGCCGCGATCTTCGACCGCGTCGTGATCGGAGTCGTCAACGAGCCGCGGCACAAGAAGCCGATGTTCACGCTCGACGAACGCGTCGCGTTCCTCAACGACGCGCTCGGCGACGTCGAGAACGTGGAGATCGACGTCTTCTCCGTCCTCGTCGTCGAGTTCGCGCAGAAGTGGGGCGCGAAGGTGATCGTCAAGGGCCTGCGCGTGATCTCCGACTTCGAGTGGGAGTTCCAGATGAACCAGCTCAACCGGACGCTCGCGCCGGAGATCGAGACGGTCTACGTGATGGCGAGCCCGAGCGTGTCGTTCGTCTCGTCGAGCGGCGTGAAGGAGATCGCCGCCTTCGGCGGGAACGTCGACGAGCTCGTGCCGGCCGCAGTCGCGCGCCGGTTCAAGCAGCTCCACCCCGGCGGAAGACCCGGCACCCCGGAGAATCCCCAGGAGTAGCGGTCCCGCTCCGGACCGCCGTCAGGAGCGCGAGAGTAGACTGCGCCGACATGGACGTCCTCGTACTCATAGACAAGCTCGACGACCTCGTGCACCAGGCGAAGGCCGTGCCGCTCACCGACCAGGTGCGGATCGACCGCGAGGAGATCTACGACATCCTCGACCAGATGCGCGCGACCATTCCCGAAGAGATCAAGCAGGCGCGCTGGATCGTGAAGGAGCGGCAAGAGATGCTCGCCGAGGCGAAGCGCGAATGCGACCGCGTGCTCCAGGAGGCGCGCGAGCAGGCGGTGCGCGAGGCGTCCCAGACCGAGATCGTCAAGCTCGCCGAGAAGCAGGCGCAGGAGATCGTCGACGACTCACGCCGCCAGGCGCGGGAGACGAAGCTCGAGATGGAGGACTGGGCGGACGGGATCCTCTCGACGCTCGAGGTGAACCTCGACAAGTTCCTCGGCGCCGTCAAGCGCGGCCGTGAGCGGCTGCAGGAACGCTCGCAGGAATCCGTCGTCGCCGGAGTCGGCGCCGACGACGACGACGACGAGCCGCTACTAGCTAGGCCGCGACCAGCGCCGCGGCGAGCGTCCGCCGCGCAGAGCTCGCGCGCGGTATCGACGAACGCGCGCGCAGCGGGAGTGCGATAGCGGTCGCGGTGCCACGCGATGCCGATGAGGCGCGGCGGGCAGCAGGGTGCCGAGCTCGACGACCTGCACGCTTCCGTCCGTCGGCTGCAGCGTCAGCCGCGGGACGAGCGCGACGCCGATTCCGGCGCCGACGAGTCCCTGCACCGTGCCGTTGTCGTCGGAGCGGAAGACGACGCGCGGCTCCGTTCCCGCGCGCCGCATCGCCGTCTCGATCGCCGTCATGCTGCGGCACTGCCGGTAGCCGATCAGCGGGTGCTGCGCGATCTCGCGCAGCGACGGCGGCTTCGCGCGCCGCACGAACGGCGACTCGGCCGGAACGATCAGCACGTATGGATCGACGAGGAGCTGCACGGCCTCGAGCGGCGCCTCGTTCATCGGCAGCATCACGAACGACAGATCGACCTCTCCGCGCTCGAGCCGTGCCTCGAGCTCGTCGTCGCTCGCGGACTCGGAGAGCTGCACGTCCACCTTCGGGAACTCGCCCTTGAAGCGGCGGACGAGCCCGGGGAGGAGTCGCGCGCTCACGCTCTGGTACGTCCCGACGCGGAGCGGGCCGGCCGCGCCCTCGGCGAATGCGGCGAGATCGGCCTGTGCCACCTTCATCCGGGCGACGATCGCTTCGGCGTGGCGCAGCAGCAGCTCGCCCGCCTCCGTCAGCGACACGGCGCGCGGGCCTCCCGGTCGCACGACGAGGCGCTCGCCCACCGCGCGCTCCAGAGCCGCGATCTGCTGGCTGATCGCCGACTGGGTGTATCCCAGCGCTGTCGCCGCGCGGCCGAACGAGCGGTGCTCCGCGACCGCCTGAAGGGCGAGGAGGTGGCGTAGCTCGACGCCGAGGAGACGATCAGCTTCCATGATCGAACCAATCATAACGTTGACTTGCGCTAATGCTTCTCGGGCGGCAGCCTAGACCGATGGGACTCCGGACCGCCGTCGCGCTCGCGACTCTCTACGTCGTCTGGGGCTCGACGTACCTGGGGATCGTGGTCGCGATCCGCGACCTGCCGCCGTTCCTCATGCTCTCGATCCGGTTCCTGATCGCCGGGCGCGCTCCTCTACACGTGGGCGGTGCTCCGGGGAGCGAAGGCGCCGACGTTCGTCCAGTGGCGGGCCGCCGTCGTCGCCGGCGGCGGGCTGCTGCTGATCGGGACCGGCGGCGTCGCGTGGGCCGAGCAGCACGTCGACTCGGGAGTGGTCGCGCTCGTCGTCGCGGTCATGCCGCTGTGGCTCGCGCTCCTCGACCGGCAGTGGCTCTCGCCGGTCGCGCTGATCGGGCTCGGCCTCGGCTTCGGCGGAGTGGCTCTGCTCGTCGGCCCCGGTGCGGGCTTCAGCCTCGCAGCGATCGTCGTCGTCTTCACCTCCCTCGCCTGGGCGGCCGCGTCGCTCTACTCGCGCGACTCCGCGCAGCCGTCGAACGCACTGCAGGGCGCCGCGATGCAGATGCTCGCCGGCGGCGCGCTCCTCGGCGTCGTCGGCCTCGCCACCGGCGAGCTTTCGAAGCTGCACGAGCCGTCGGCCGCGTCCGTCGGCGCGATCGCCTACCTCGTGGTCGTCGGGTCGATCATCGGCTTCACCGCGTACATGTGGCTCCTGCGGAACACGCGGATGTCGCTCGTCGGGACGTACGCGTTCGTCAATCCCGATCGTCGCCGTCCTGCTCGGCTGGCTCTTCAACAACGAGCCGCTGACGCTCCGCACTGTCGTCGCCGGCGGCGTGATCGTGCTCGGCGTCGCGCTGATCGTTCTCGCGCCCACCCGTCGCTACGCTGAATCGCATGAAGACCTTCAACCTGCGCTCGGCAAAGCTTCGCTCCGGTGAGGAGTACCGCGACGCGATCGACCTCGAGCTGACGCCGCTCGACTACGGCGGCCAGCGCTACCTGCCGGTGCCCGACACCGTGCCGGCCGAGCTCGTCATCTCGCGGGCATCGACGGGAACGGTCTTCGAGCTGCGCTTCGGCGCCCAGCTGCACGGTCCGTGCTACCGCTGCCTGGACGACGCCGTGCTCGACGTCGCAGTCGACGCGCGCGAGTACCAGGCGACGAACCCCGGAGGGAAGCGACGAGCTGCGCACGCCGTACCTGTCCGAGAACCTGCTGGACGCTGCACGCGTGGGCGCGCGACGCGATCGCGCTCGCTGTGCCCGAGCAGATCCTGTGCCGGGACGACTGCGCGGGCCTGTGCCCGATGTGCGGGAAGGACCTGAACGTCGAGCCGCACGAGCACGAGGAAGAGCACGGCGATCCGCGCTGGTCGGCGCTCGCCGAGCTCCGCGACCGCCTCGAATAGCGTCAGTATCCGTCCGACGACCACGATCTGCGGGCGGGGACGGCGGGATGCAGGACGACGCAACGCAACGGCTGGACGCACTCGAACAGAAGCTCGACCACCTCCTCGATCGCGTCGAGCAGCTCGAGCGACGCCTCGAGTCGGCGCCGGCACACCTGACCGACCCCGCCGGCTCGGCCCGTCGCGCCGCCGCGCGTCGTCCCGCCGAAGCCGGACGCCGCCGCCGCGCCGCTCGTTCGACGTCGAGGAGCTGCTCGGCGGCCGCGTGCTCGGCTGGGCCGGAGGCGCGGCGATCGTTCTCGGCGCCGTCTTCTTTCTCGTCATGGCGGTGAGCCGCGGCTGGATCGACGAGCCGACGCGCGTCGTGCTCGCGTTTCTCGGCTCCGCGCTGCTGTTCGCGGCCGGGCTCTTCCTCTACGAGCGCCACGGCAAGACGCAGGCCGCGCTCGCGGCCGTCGCGAGCGGGATCGCCGCCCTCTACGCGTCCGACACGGCGGCGACGCAGCTGTACGACCTGATTGCGCCGGCGGTGGGACTGACGGTCGCCGCGGTGATCGGCGCTGCCGCGTGCGCGATCGCCGTTCGGTGGAGCTCACGCGTCGTCGCCGGGATCGGCATCGTCGGCGCCCTGCTCGCGCCGGTGCTCGTCGGCGCCGGCACCTCGGGCTCCGCGCTCGCGTTCATGGCGATCGCGCTCGTCGCGTCGACCGGCGTCCTGCTCTGGCAGCAGTGGGACTGGCTTGCGTTCGCCGCCTTCCTGGCCAGCGCGCCGCAGCTCCTGTACTGGCTCTACGAGACGCGCGACGACGAGCTGGTGCGGGCGCTGATCGTGCTGGCGCTCTTCTGGGCGATCTACGTCGTCGCGGCGATCGGCTACGAGTTGCGCGTGCCGGTTCCCACGCTGCGTGCGTCGTCGGCGAGCCTGCTCCTGGGCGACGCCGTCCTCATCGCGGGGGCGGGCTACCTCCTGTTGAGCGACCAGGACCACGACGACGCGGCGACGGCCTGGGTGATCGCGCTTGCACTCGTCCACGTGGTTCTCGGGGTCGCAGGCTTTCGCGGGCGGATGAGCGACCAGATCGGCGCGCTGCTCGCCGCCGTCGGGATCGGGCTGTCGGCGATCGGCCTCGCGCTCGCCCTCAGCGGGCCGGCGCTCGTCGTCGGCTGGTCGGTCGAGGCGGTCGTGCTGGCGTGGGTCGCGCGGCGGACCGGCGAGCTCCGCGCACGCGCTCGGCGTGCTGCTCTTCCTCCTGCTCGCGACAGCGCACCTGCTCCTGGTGGAGGCGCCGCCCTCCGCGTTGCTCGTCGGCGTCGACTCGCTCGCCGAGGCCGTTGTGGGGATCGCCGTCGTCGCGCTCGCCGCTCTCGCCGTGGAACGCCTGTCGCCCGGCTTGCCGGAGCGGTGGACGCTCGCTCTGCGCACGCTCGCCGCGGTCGCGCTCCTGTATCTGCCGTCGATCGCGATCGTGGACACGTGGACCACCGGAGACGCCTCCGATCCGGGTCAGACGCCGCAGCTCCTGCTCAGCGCGCTGTGGGGGCTCACGGGACTCGGCGCCCTCGTCGTCGGGCTCGTACGTGACGAGCGCCGTCTGCGGCTCGCGGGCTTCGGCCTGCTCGCGATCGCCGTCGCGAAGGTGTTCCTCTTCGACCTCACGACGCTCGAGTCGATCTACCGCGTCGCCTCGTTCATCGCGCTCGGCCTGCTGCTGCTCACGGCCGCGTTCGCGTACCAGCGGCTGCGGAGCGAACCGCGATGAGGGCGCTGCTCGTCGCCGTGACGGTCGCGCTCGCTCTCGCTGCGGCAGCGACCGCGGCGCTGGACACGACGACCTTCCGCTACGAGCGCGCGCTCGCTCCCGCGTCCAGCCGCCCGATCCGCGTCGAGCCCGACGGCCCGATGTACGCGCATAGCCGGATCGGCTTCGCCGATCGTGCGCAGTCCTCGACGCGAAGGGAACGCAGGTCCCGTGGCGCAGCCTTTCCGGCGCGGAGTGGGACCGCGCCGCAGCAGGTGCGCGTGCTCAACGCCGGCCGGCAGAGGGGCGCAGCGGTCGCACTGCTCGATCTCGGCCCGGTCCGGCGGGTCCACGACCGCGTCGAGCTGGACGTTCCCGACGTCGGGTTCGTCGGTCGCGTGCAGGTGTCCGGAAGCCAGAGCCGCCGGACCTTCACGCGCCTCGCCACGTCGGTCATCTACGACGTGAGGAACGCGGCGGTGCCGGCCCGCAGCACGACGGTCGTGTTCCCGCCCAGCGACTTCCGCTACCTCTTCCTGCGGGCGACCGGCATCTCGCGGATCGACGGAGCGACGGTCGCCGCCGCTCCGGAGCCGGCACAGCGCATCGCGCGTCCCGGCACGCTGCGACGCGTCTCGACGAACCCGACGCGACTCGTGCTCGATCTCGGGTACCGCAACATCCCGGTCGACGGGCTGTTCGTCGTCGCGGCGACGCCGAGGTACGATCGCGACGCGACCGTCGCCGGCTCGAACGACGGCCGGAACTGGGTCGACCTCGCGCGGACGCGCGTCTTCAAGCTGACCGGGTCGGTGTCGTCGCCGATCGAGCTGAGCGCGCGACACCGGTACCTCCGCGTGACGATCTTCAACGGCGACGACGAGCCGCTGCGCGCGGTCCGCTTGCGCGCGTTCGCCGCGTCGCGTGCGCTGCTCGTCGAGGGCGGCCATCCGGGTCCGCTGCGCCTGCTCTACGGCGACCCGAAGGCGTCGCCGCCGAGCTACGACTTCGCGCGCCTGCCGGTGGCGGAGCTCGGCCTCGCGCGCGCTCGTCCCGGCCGGCTCGGCGCCGAGGCCGCGAACCCGAGCTTCGAGCCGCGAGCCGACACGCGCAGCTTCACCGCGAAGCATCCGGCCGTCGTCACCGCGGCCCTGGTGCTCGCCGCCGCGGTCGTGGCAGTCGGCGGATTCCTCGCCCTGCGGCAGCGCGCCTAGAGGTCGATCGTCCGGGTCGGCGCGAACCTCTCGAGGAAGCGCCGGTCGTGCGACACGACCAGGACCGTTCCCTCGTAGTCGACGAGCGCCTCCTCGAGCTGCTCGATCGCCTCGAGGTCGAGGTGGTTCGTCGGCTCGTCGAGGATCAGGCAGTTGACGCCGCGCGCCTGGAGCAGCGCGAGCAGAGCGCGGCTTCGCTCCCCCGGCGAGAGCGAGCCGACCGGCCGCAGCGCGTCCTCGCCGCGGATGCCGAACTTCGCCAGGAGCGTGCGTGCGTCGGCCGGTGCCAGACTCGACGCGCCGCGGAAGCCGTCGAGCAGCGGCTCGTCGCGCGTTCAGCAGCTCTCGCCGCTGGTCGAGCTCGCCGAGGACGACGCCCGTCCCGAGCTCGCGCGTTCCGTGTGCGAGCGGGATCTCGCCGGTGAGCGCGCGTAACAGCGTCGTCTTGCCGGCGCCGTTCCGTCCGGTGATCGCCACGCGGTCGCCCCAGCCGATCTCGACGTCGATCGGGCCGAGGCGGAACGCGCCGCGCTCGACGACGGCGCCCGCGAGGCGCGCGACGACGGCGCCGCTGCGCGAGCGCGGCGCCAGCTCGAGCTGAAGCCGCCACGGCCGCCACGGCTTCTCGACCTCCTCGAGCCGCTCCAACCGTCGCTCGGCCTGCCGGACCTTCGAGCGGAGTGCCTGCGTCGCACGGCGGCCGAGCTTGACGTCGGGGCTCGCCTGCTCCTGCCGAGCCGCGAGGAGCGACCCGAACCGGTCGCGCTCCTCGACGTAGTCCGCGTGCGCGCGCTCCTGCCGGTCGAGCGCAAGGGCGCGCTCCCGTGACGTACGTCTCGTAGTCCCCGGCGAACTCGTGCACGTCGCGCGTCTCCGCGTCGAAGGCGACGATCCGCGTGACGGTTCGGTCGAGGAAGGCGCGGTCGTGGGAGACGAGGACGATCGAGCCGTCGTAGCTCTGCACGAAGCGCTCGAGCCGGTCGAGCCCCTCGAAGTCGAGGTCGTTCGTCGGCTCGTCGAGGCAGAGCACGTCGAAGCGGACGAGGAGCAGCGCGGCCAGCGACACCCGCGCTGCCTCCCCGCCCGAGAGCGTCGGCAGCTCCTGGTCGAGCGGCACACGCAGGCCGAGGTCGGCGCACACCTCGCGCGCCCGCGCCTCGAGGTCGCCGCCGCCGAGCGCCAGGAACGTGTCGAGCGCCTCCGCGTATTCGCCCGAGAGGCCGAGTGACACCTCGTCACTCGGCGCCTCCTCGAGCCGGCGCGCGAGGTCGTCCATCCGTGCGGCCGCGCCCGCGACGCCGGTGCGGCGCGCCAGGAACTCGAGCAGCGTCTCGCCGCGAGGACGCTCGGGCTCCTGCGGCAGGTAGGCGACGGTGCCGGTTCGCTCGACCGCGCCGCCTGTCGGCTCGTCGACGCCGGCCAGGACGCGGAGGAGCGTCGACTTGCCGCTCCCGTTCGGGCCGACGACCCCGATCCGCGCGCGAGGCGGAACGGTCAGGGACAGGCCGTCGAGGACGACGGTCGTCCCGTGCTCCACTCTGATGTTCGTCGCGACGAGCGTGCCGCCACGCATGGCCGACCTCCTGATCGAAAAGGAAGGAAACGAGATTCGGTATCGATCAGAAGCGACGCATAGAGGAGCCCGCGAGGCTCGGCCGGGATCTTAGCTACAGTGTCCGCCGCTCATGGCCGTCCCCAAGAAGAAGACGTCGAAGTCACGCCGCGACAAGCGCCGGGCGACGCATCGCCTCGAGTCGCCGCGCGTGAACGAGTGCCCGGTCTGCCACCGCCCGAAGCGGCCGCATCACGTCTGCCCGAACTGCAAGACGTACAGGGGACGTGACGTCGAGCCGCTGACGACTGCCGCCCCGTAGTGGCGTGATAGCGGTCGACGCCCTGGGGGGAGACCGGGGGCCGGCCGAAGTGATCGCGGGCGCGGTCGAGGCGTCGCGCGACGGCCTCGAGGTCGTCGTCTTCGGACCGGCCGGCCTCGACACCCAGGGTCTCGACCTCGTCGAGGCCGCCGAGGTGATCGAGATGCACGAGAAGCCGGCGGACGCCGTGCGGTCGAAGCCCGACTCGAGCCTGGTGGCCGCGTGCCGTGCCGTCGGCGACGGAGAGGCCGATGCCGTCGTGTCCGCGGGGAACACCGGCGCGATGCTCGCGGCCGGGCTGCTGAACATCCGGCGCATCCCGGGCGTGTTGCGGCCGGCGATCGCCGTCGTCGTTCCCGCACGGTTCAGGCCGTCGGTGCTGATCGACTCGGGGGCGAACGCCGACGCGCGGCCCGAGCACCTGCTCCAGTTCGCGCACATGGGCGCCGTCTTCGCCCAGGAGATCCTCGACGTGCGCAAGCCCGTCGTCCGCCTCCTCTCGATCGGCGAAGAGCCGGAGAAGGGGAATCAGCTCACCATCGACGCGCACGCGCTGCTGGCCGCGAGCGAGCTCGACTTCGCCGGCAACACCGAGGCGCGCGACCTCCTTCGGGGCAGCAGCCGATGTCGTCGTGACCGACGGGTTCACCGGAAACGTGGCGCTCAAGCTGCTCGAAGGCACGATCAAGGAGCTGCTCGAGGAGCTGCGGTCGGAGATCGCCTCGACTCCGCGGGGAAAGCTCGGCGGCCTGCTGATCCGCCCGGCGGCCCGCCGTCTGCGTGCTCGCCTCGACCCCGACACCTACGGCGGCGCCTATCTTCTGGGACTGCGCGGCCTCTCGGTCGTGGCGCACGGGAACTCGTCGAGTCGCGCGATTGCGAACGCGATCAGGCTCGCGGCCGCCGGCGTCGACCGCCGCGTCGTCGAGCGCCTGGGCGAACGCCTCTCCAACCGTGTAGCATCGGCGCGCTCTTAGCTCCGGCCCCCACGAGATGAGGTGAGATGGCAGCGTCCCGCGAGGAAGTGTACGAACGAGTGAAGGAGGTCCTGTCCGAGCAGCTCGGTGTGGACGACGGGGAGATCACCCCGGAGGCGTCGTTCCAGGAGGATCTCGACGCGGACTCGCTCGATCTGGTCGAGCTGATCATGGAGCTCGAGGACCAGTTCGGGATCAAGATCTCCGACGAGGACGCCCAGAAGATCACGACGGTCGGCCAGGCAGTCGATTACGTCACCTCGCACCAGTAGCCGGGGAGCGAAGGGCAACTCTCAGCAGCTCGGGCGTCTGATCGACGAGCTGCCGAAAAAACGCGCCGACCGCGTCTTCACCCACTCGTCCTGGGCGCCGGACCGGACTCTCTCGTACGAGCGGCTCGAGTTCCTCGGCGACAGCGTGCTCGAGTTGGCGATCGCGCGGACGCTCTTCGAGGACCATCCCGACTTCTCCGAGGGACGGCTGGCGAAGATCCGCTCGCACGTCGTCTCCCGCCAGAGCTGTGCCGTCGTCGCACGCGAGCTCGACCTCGGCCGGCACCTGCAGGAGCGCGGGTCGAAGGTGCTCGCCGAGGACGAGCTCAACCGGCTCGTCCGCAACCGCAACGTCCTCGCGGCGCTGCTCGAAGCTGCGCTCGGCGCGCTCTTCTGCGAGCACGGCTTCGAGAAGATCGAGAAGGCGGTCGTCACTGCCTTCTCGGGACGCATCGACTATGCGCTCACGACCTTCGTCGACCACAAGACGGAGCTCCAGGAGGCGCTCGCCCGCGACGGTCGGACCGTGAGGTACGAGGTCGTCGACGTCCAGGGCCCGCCGCACGAGCGCCACTTCACGTGCTCGGCGCGCATCGACGGCGAGGAGTACGGCGTCGGCCGCGGCGCATCGAAGAAGGCCGCCGAGCAGGAAGCTGCCAGGCAGGCGCTCGAGGCGCTCGGCGTCGTCGTCACGCCGTCCTCGCCTGCCGACGTCACATGATCCCCGCATGTCGAAGCTCCTGATCTTCTGACCTCGCGGCGCCTCGCCGTCCGTTCGCGCGGCTAGCCTCCCCAGCGCGTGCACCTCCGTGCAATCAAGCTGCGCGGCTTCAAGTCGTTTCCCGATCCCGTCGAGATCCGGCTCGAGCCGGGAGTGGCCGTCGTCGTCGGTCCGAACGGGTCCGGGAAGTCGAACGTCGCGGACGCGATCGTCTGGGCCGCAGGGCTCGCTGGCGCCCCACGAGCTGCGCGCGGAAAAGCCCGACGACGTGTTGTTCGCAGGCGCTGCCTCGCGCAAGGCAGCAGAGCACTGCGAGGTCGAGCTCCTCTTCGACAACGGCGCGGGCGACGGGCCGTTCGAGTGGTCGGAAGTCGCAATCGCGCGGCGGCTGCACCGTGGCGGCGAGGGCCAGTACCTCGTGAACAAGACGCCGGTCCGGAGGCTCGACCTCGTCGAGCTGCTCGCCGACGTCGGCCTCGGCGGGGGAATGCACTCGATCATCGGCCAGGGCCGCGTCGAGGAGATCCTCGGGTCGAAAGCCTCGGAGCGGCGCGTCCTTCTGGAGGAGGCGGCAGGGCTCGGCAAGTTCAAGGCGCGGCGGCATCGCGCCGAGCTGAAGCTCGCGCGCGTCGCAACGCAGGTCGAGCGCGCGCGCGACGTCGAGCAGGAGGTTCGAAAGCGGCTCCGGCCGCTCGCTCTCCAGGCGTCGGCCGCCGAGCGTGCAGAGCGGCTGTCCGTCGAGATCGCGCGCCTGCGGGCGCGCCTGGCCCAGCTCGATCTCGCGGCGATCGCCGAGCGGCGCATCGGCTTCGAGGAGCGGAAGCAGGCGGTCGCTCTCGCGCGCCGCGACAGTCGACGTCAAGCTCCAGGCGCTGCTCGAGGAGCGGAACCGCGTCGAGGACGAGCTCGCCGACGCCGCGGGCAGGCGCGAGCAGGCAACCGCAGCGCTCTATCGCCTGCGCAGCGCGCGCGAGCGCGTCGCGATGCGCCGCGAGGCTGCCGAAGGAATGCTCGCGCGCCTGCGCAACGAGCTCGAGCGGCCGCGCCGCGTGCTCGACGCCAGAGTGCGCGCCGAGCGCGAGGCGCTTGCGGAGCGCGTGCGCCTGCTGGAAGAGCGGCTCACCGCGCTCGAGCGCTCGCTCGTCGAGCGTGAGGGCCTTCCGCCCGCGGCGCGGGCGCTCGCCGAGCAGGGCGAGCGGCTCGCGCTGTCGCTTCTCGACGTCGAGCCGGGGATGGAGCGGGCGGTCGCGGCAGCGCTTCGTCAGCGTGCGTCGGCGCTGGTCGCAGACGACGCGCGTTCCGCGTTCGCTCTGCTCGAGCGTGCGCGCGCAGCCGGTCTCGGCTCGCTGACGGTGCTCGTCGATCCGCAGCTCCCCGAGCTGCCGGTCGTTTCGAAGGACGAGCTGCTCGCGTCGGAGGTTCCGGCCGTGACGCCGGAGGGATTCGGCTACGACCCCGGGCGCGGTGAGCTCTGGTTCGCCGGCGAGACTGCGGAGGCGGTGCTGCTCGAGCTCGAGGCCCGAAGGCGGGCGCTGGCCGGCGAGCTCGACGAGCTGCGTGCCCGCGCGGAAGCGCCGATTCCGGCCGAGGCGTATTCGTTCGATCCCGATCCCCGGATCGCTCGGCTGGCGGCGGTGGCCGAGCGGCTCGTCGCCGCGCTCGCGGTCGGAGACGCGCGCTGGGAGGCGCCGCTTCGCGCGCGTGCCGACTCCGGTGCCGCGAAGTCCGGGCAGCTCGCAGGCGACCTGCGGCGGCTCGGCGCCGCCGAGGCCGACCTGCGCCGCGAGCAGGCCGAGCAGTCGCAGAGCGCGAGCGCGGCGGACATCGAGCTCGCCCGACTCGACGCCGAGGCGGACGAGGCCCGGCGCCGGTTCGACGCTGCAGCCGCAGATCCCGTCGAGGGCGACGACCGCGAGGAGATCCTCGTCAAGCTCGAGCGACTCGAGCGGCGCCGCGAAGCCCTCGGGCGCGTGAATCCGCTCGCCAAGGAGGAGTACGAGGCCGAGAAGGAGAGGCTCGACGAGCTGTCGACGCAGCGGGCCGACCTCGAGGGCTCGCTCGACGAGCTCGAGAAGCTGCGTCACGAGCTGACGGAGACGGTCGAGCGCCGCTTCGAGGAGACGTTCGCGTCGGTCCAGGCGCACTTCGCCGAGGTCGCGGCGACGCTGTTCCCGGGCGGCGAGGGACGCCTGCTGCTGACCGAGCCCGATCCGGACGGCGACGACGAGGAGCCCGGCGTCGAGATCGAGCTCCGGCCGGCGGGAAAGAAGGTGACCCGGCTCTCGCTGCTCTCCGGCGGCGAGAAGTCGCTCGGCGCGATCTCCTTCCTCTTCGCGCTCTTCCTCGCGCGGCCGTGTCCGTTCTACCTCCTCGACGAGGTCGAGGCGGCCCTCGACGACGCGAACATCGGGCGCTTCGTCGAACTGTTGCGGCGGTACGCCGACCGCGCGCAGTTCATCGTCGTGACGCACCAGAAGCGCACGATGGAAGCCGCCGACGTCCTCTACGGCGTCACGATGGGCGCCGACGGCGTGTCGCAGGTCGTCTCCCGCCGCCTGCCCCGCGAGGACTCGGCCGCAATCGCCTCATAGGTCGCCGGCTGTCGCGGCGGTGCCGGGCAGCGGCGCTCGGCGGCTAGGGTTCGCCGCCGTGGCACGCACGTGGGGAGAGCTGCTCGGCGACAACCGGCCCGACGGGGACAGCGCGGAGCGAGCGGACGGGTCTGTTCTCGCGCCTGCGCGACTCGCTCGGCCGCAGCCGCCGTGCGCTCACGCAGGAGCTCGCGGCCGCGGCGTTCGACCCGGGCGACACAGCGTCCTGGGAGCGGCTCGAGGAGGCGCTGATCGCGGGCGACGTCGGCGTCCCGGCAACGGCCGAGCTCGTCGGACGGCTCGAGGCGCGCGGCGACGTCGGCGACCTGAACGAGGCGCTGGCGGAAGAGGTGGCGACGCTGTTCGGAGACCCGCCTCGCGTCGACCTCTCCGGCGAGCCAACGGTGATCCTCGTCGTCGGCGTCAACGGAACCGGCAAGACGACGACGATCGGCAAGCTCGCCTACCGGCTGCGCGAGCACGGCCACTCCGTCGTCGTCGCCGCCGCCGACACCTTCCGCGCCGCGGCGGAGGAGCAGCTCGGCATCTGGGCGCAACGAGCCGACGCCGAGTTCGTCGAGGGCGAGCGCGGGGGAGACCCCGCAGCCGTCGCGTACGACGCGATCGAACGCGCACGGCGCGACGGCCGCGACATCGTCGTCGTCGACACCGCCGGCCGCCTGCACACGCAGACCAACCTCATGGAGGAGCTCGCGAAAGTCCGCCGCGTGATCGCCTCGCGCGTCGAGGGAGCGCCGCACGAGACGCTGCTCGTCGTGGATTCGACGTCGGGGCAGAACGCCGTTCAGCAGGCGCGCCTGTTCAACGAAGCGGTCGGCGTCACCGGCGTCGCGCTGACCAAGCTCGACGGGAGCGCGAAGGGCGGCGTGGCAATTCCGATCGCGTACGAGCTCGGCCTACCGGTGAAGCTGATCGGCGTCGGCGAGCAACTCGAAGACCTGCGTCCGTTCGACGCGCACGACTACGCGCGCGCCCTCGTCGCGCCCGGCCCCTAGTCGCTTCCTTCCACGGCGAAGGCGATGTTCACCGTCGTCTTGAACGTCGTGATGCGCCCGTCCTCGACGTTCGCGCTCATCGAGACGACGTCCGCGCCCGTGATCCCACGCACCGACTTCGCCGCCTCGCGCACCGCCTCGTCTGCCGCTTTCGCGAACGACTCGGGGGAATGACCGATGACCTGGATGACCTTTGCGACTGCCATGACTCCTCCTGGTAGACCGGCATGACCTAACCCGCGGCGGCAGCCGCGAAACGAGCGGCGAGCGAGCGCGATTGACTGGCGCGCCGCCCGGTTGTACGGTCGGAGCGTGGCGGAGCCTCGCAAGCTGATCGGTGAGTTCCTGCTGGAGCTCAACACCGACCGGCGGAAGTTCAACCGCTATGCCGAGGATCGCGACGCCGTGCTCGCGAAGTCCGGTCTCACCGAGGCGCAGCAGAAGATCCTGAAGAGCGACAACCTTCGAAAGATCCGCGACGCGATCCGCGACGAGTACCGGTCGGCGGAGGTCATCGTCGTTCCGTGCTTCATGTTCGTGCTCGTGAAGCCGCCGAAGTCGAAGTAGCAACGATGCCTCCGGCGCGCGGCTCGCTGACGGTCGTCGGTCTCGGCATCGAGGTCCCGGGCCACGTCACGCAGCAGGTGCTCGCAGCGCTGGAAGCGGCGGACGACCTGCTGTATCTCGTCCCCGATCCCGTCGCCGCGCACTGGGTCGACAGCGTCAACGCGAACGCGCGGTCGCTCCACGCGCTGTACGAGCCCGGTCGCGACCGCTCGGAGATCTACGCGGCGATCGTCGACGCGATCCTGGCGCCGGTTAGGCAGGGAAAGACCGTTTGCGCCGCGTTCTACGGTCATCCCGGAGTCTTCGTCCAGCCGTCGCACGACGCGATCCGCCGCGCGCGCGAGGAGGGCTTCGACGCGCGCATGCTGCCCGGAATCTCGGCCGACGCTTGCCTCTTCGCCGACCTCGGCGTCGACCCGTCGAGCGCCGGCTGCCAGAGCTACGAGGCCACGGACCTGCTCCTCTACGCGCGCGCGATCGATCCCGCCGTCGCGCTCCTCGTCTGGCAGGCGGGCGCGATCGGAAACGTCACGTACACGCCCGACGGAGACACCTCGCGGGTGCCGCTGCTCGTCGACTATCTGCGCAGGTGGTACGGGCCGGAGCATCCGGTCGTGCTCTACGAGGCGTCGTCCTATGCGGTGTGCGGGCCTCGCGTCGAGACCATCGCGCTCGCCGAGCTTGCGTCGGCGGAGGTCTGGCCGATGACGACGCTCTACGTCGAGCCGGTGCCCGCGGAGCTCGAGCCGGAGATGGTCGAGCTGCTCGGATTCGGCGCCGTCGCGGACGACGTTCCCGTCGAACGCGCGGAACCGGCGGCGGCGACGTTGCGCTTCGACTCGTAGAGCGCGACGGCAGTCCGCACGGCGTCGTCCGCCTCGGCTTCCTTCCCCGCGAGCCGCATCACCTCCGCGAGCGCGAGCCAGGTTCGGGCGCGCACGTTGAGCGCGTCCGTGCGGTCCGCGAGCGCGACGGCTCGTCGCGCAAGGCTCGCGGCGTGTTCCGCTCGACCCGCGTGCGCCGCGAGGCGCGCTTCGGTGGCGAGACCTGTCACCCGCGTCATCACGTCGCTCTCCTCGAGCACGTCCCGGCCCGGCGCCGCCCACCGATCCGCCTCGTCGTATCGGCCCTGACCGCAGAGAATCGACGCGAGCTCCCACGCCGCGCTGAAGGCGCCCGACCTGTTGCCGATGCCGTCGAGCGTCGCGTACGCCTCGACCAGCTCGTGCTCGGCCGCCCGCGCGTCGCCGGCGAGGAGCTCGGCGTCGGCGACGTAGGCACGCGCGATGCCGAGACGGACCCGCTGGCCGAGCTCGGCGAGGATCATCGTCCCGCGGCCCGCGAAAGACCTCGCCTCGTCGAATCGGCCGCTCATCGCCAGGACGCCCGCGAGCAGGCACGACGTCTCGCCGCTCGCCACCGACTCGTCCTCGACCGAGTCGAGCACCGCCTCGTAGCGGCGGATCACCTCGTCGACGGGGGTCGGCCCGTAGTACAGCGAGACGTTCAGCGACGTGACGATCGTCGCCCGCAGGAGCAGCTCGCCGGTTCGATCTGCGTGCAGCAAGGCGCGCTCGAGCGCCTCCGTCATCGCCTGCCATTCGCAGTGCCAGGCGTGCGTGAAGCTGAGCAGCCGCAGCGCGACCGCGAGCCCGCGATCGTCCTCGGCGCGCGCGAACGTCTCGATCGCCTGCTCGCCCACCGTGCGCGTCTCGTCGAGCGCCCACGTCGGGTGCGTCCTGAGGTGGACGTCGCCGCGCACGACGGCCGCGTGCGCTGCGCGGCGGGCGTCGCCGGCCCGGGTCGCGGCCTCGACCGCGCGGGCCAGGACGTCCTCCGCCTCGCTCAATGCGCCCGACTGCATCAGCGCGGTCCCCAGCTCGGGCGCGACCTCGGCTGCGGCGTCCTCGCCGAGTGCGGACGCGCGTCCGAGCAACCCCGCGGCCGCATGGCTGTCGCCTCGCTCGAGCGCTCTGCGCCCCGAAGCGGCGAGATGCTTCGCGGCGCGCGCCGCGAGGTCGGCGGCGGCGGCGTCGGCCGGCCCGAGCTCGGCGCGTGTTCGGAACGCCTGCTCGAGGTGGTAGCCGACGATCTCCTCCATCTGCGTCGCGCGACCCTCCGACTTCGCGAGCAGCCACCCGGCGTGTCGCTCGTGCAGGTCTGCGCGCCGGCTCTTCGGCAGGGCGCCGTAGGCCGCGTCGCGAACGAGGATGTGGCTGAAGCGAAAGGCGTCCTCGCCCACGATGACGGCCGAGCCCGCGGGAACGATCAGCCGCTTCCGCACGAGCGCGTGGAGCCGCGTGGCCACGTCGTCGCACAGCTCCGGATCGACGAGATCCGCGACGGAGCCCCACCAGAACTCCTTGCCCACCACGGCAGCGCACTGGATGACCTCGCGCTCGTCGGCGTCGAGCCGGTCGAGCCTCGCCGAGAGAAGCGCGTTGATCGTGGCCGGGATGGCCAGCTCGTCGAGATCCCGGGTTGCGCTCCAGACGCCTGCGTCCCCGGCGAGCGCACCCTCGTCGACCAGCATGCGGACGAACTCCTCGGCGAACAGGGGATTGCCGTCGGCCGCCTCCGCCACGCGCTCGGCAACCACGGGATCGACCGGCTGAGAGCCGAGCGCGCTCGCCGTGAGCGCCTCGATCTCCGAATCCGGGAGCGGCTCGAGGACGACGGCGTCGGCGCCGAGCGACGGGCGCGCGTCGATGAGCTCCGGCCGCGTCAGGCAGAGGATGAGGATCGGCGCACCCGTGCTCCAGCCGACCAGGTACTGGAGCAGGTCGAGCAGCGCGGGCTCGGCCCAGTGCAAGTCTTCGAGCACGATGACGAGCGGTCGCGCCGAGGCGATCGCCTCGAACAGCCGGCGGAGCGCCCAGAACGACTCCTCGGTTCGCGGCGCGCGCTCGCCCAGGCCGATCGTCCCGCACACGCGCTCGCACACGAGCTCCGACTCCTCGATCGGCGGGAGCAGCGCCGCGATCTTGGCGCGCGCCTCGGCGGGCGTGTCGTCCGACGAGATCGAAGCGGCGGAACGGACGATCTCGGTGATCGGCCAGAACGTGATGCCCTCTCCGTAGGGGAGGCAGCGCCCCTGCAGCACCGCGGCCGAGAGGAGACGCGAGACGCACTCCTGCGCGAGGCGCGTCTTGCCGATCCCCGGCGGCCCGACGACGGCGAACGCGCGGCAGCCGCTCTCCTCGACCGTCGCCTGGTACGCGCGTTCCAGCAGCTCGCGCTCGGCCTGTCGCCCGACGAACGGCGAGTCGAGCCGGCGCAGCATCCCCGCCGCCCGCTCGTGCACCTGCTCGAGCCTCCACGGCGAGACCGCGTCGGTCTTGCCCTTGAGCGAGAACGCCTGGAGAGGACCAGCGTCGACGCGGTCCCGCACGAGCCGGAACGTCTCGCGTCCCAGCAGGATGTCCCCCGGCTGCGCGGCCTGCTGAAGCCGTGCCGCGACGTTGACGGCGTCCCCGGTGGCGACGGTCTGCTGCGTCGCAGGATCGCCGACGACCACCTCCCCGGTGTTGATCCCGATCCGCTCCTCGAGGCGCAGGCCGAATCGCTCCTCGAGCCCGTCGTTCAGCAACTCGAGCGCGCGGCGCATCTCGTCCGCGGCCCGGACGGCGCGGAGCGCGTCGTCCTCGTGGACGAGCGGCACACCGAAGACGGCCACGATCGCGTCGCCGATGAACTTCTCCACCGTGCCGCCGTGCCGCTCGAGCACCATCCGCATCTCGTCGAAGTAGCGGATCATCACGCGGCGCATCGTCTCGGGATCGACGCGCTCGCCGAGGCTCGTGAAGCCCGTGACGTCGCAGAACAGGACGGTCACCGTCTTGCGGAAGAGCGGCTCCGCCACAGGGGCCATGCGCTCCGAGTCTAAGCGTGGCAGGCCGGAAAGTCCTGGGCAGCGGGAACCGCGCGTACACTGTCCGGCGCTTGTTCGACCAGCTCTCAGAGCGCCTCCAGGGCGCGCTCGGCGACCTCCGCAAGCGGGGAACGCTCGACGACGAAGCGGTCTCGCGCGCGATGCGCGAGATCCGCCTTGCGCTGCTCGAGGCGGACGTCAACTTCCAGATCGTCAAGGACTTCGTCGAGTCGGTCAGAGAGCGCGCGGTCGGCGAGGAGGTCCAGAAGAGCCTGACGCCCGCCCAGCAGGTCGTGAAGATCGTGCACGAGGAGCTGACGGCGCTCATGGGCTCCGGCGGCTCGCGGCTCGCGTTCGCGGGGCGACCGCCGACGGTGATCCTGCTCGCCGGGCTCCAGGGCTCGGGCAAGACGACGACTGCAGCGAAGCTCGCGCTGCTGTTGCGCAAGGAGGGCCGGTCGCCTGCGCTCGTGGCGGCGGACCTTCAGCGGCCGGCCGCGATCGAGCAGCTGAAGCAGCTCGGCAAGCAGATCGACGTCCCCGTCTTCGCCGAGGAACGCGGCGATCCCGTGAAGGCCGTCCGCGACGGTCTCGCCCGCGCGCGCGATGCAGGCCGCGACGTCGTCATCGTCGACACAGCCGGACGCCTGAACATCGACGAGGCGCTGATGGAAGAGCTCGCCCACGTCCGCGACGAGGCGAAGCCGCACAACGTTCTCCTCGTCCTCGACGCGATGACCGGCCAGGAAGCCGTGAACGTCGCGCAGGCGTTCCAGGAGCGGATCGCGATCGACGGCGTCGTGATGACGAAGCTCGACGGCGACGCGCGCGGCGGCGCGGCGCTCTCCGTCAAGGCGATCACGGGCAAGCCGATCAAGCTCGCGTCGACCGGCGAGAAGCTCGACCAGCTCGACTGGTTCCACCCCGACCGGATGGCGTCGCGGATCCTCGGCATGGGCGACGTCCTGACGCTGATCGAGCGCGCGGAGCAGGCGGTCGAGGCCGACGAGCAGGAAGACATGGAGAAGCGCATGCGCGCGGGGCAGTTCACGTTCGACGACTTCCTGCGCGCGCAGAAGATGCTGAAGCGGATGGGCCCGCTCCAGGGCGTGCTCAAGCTGATCCCGGGGCTCGGCAAGCAGCTCTCCGACGTCGACGTCGACGACAAGCAACTCGCGCGCGTCGAGGCGATCGTCCTCTCGATGACGCCGCGCGAGCGCGCGCTTCCGCACGTCATCGACGGCTCGCGTCGCCAGCGCATCGCGCGCGGGAGCGGCTCCTCGGTGCAGCAGGTGAACCAGCTCCTCCTCGCGCGCAAGGAGATGGAGAAGGTCATGAAGCAGATGGGCAAGGGCAAGATGCCGAATCTCGCCCAGCTCCAGAACGGCGCTCAGGCGCAGCAGCCTGTAGCGGCACAGGGTCGTCCGAAGCCCTCGGCGACCCGGAAGAGCAAGAACAAGCGCAAGAAGAAATCGAGGAGGTAGCGAGTGGCAGTGAAGTTGAGGTTGACGCGGATCGGCTCGAAGAAGAACCCGATCTATCGCGTCGTGGCCGCCGATTCGCGCTCGCCGCGCGACGGCAAGTTCATCGAGATCGTGGGCCGGTACAACCCGCAGACGGATCCATCGACGATCGAGCTCGACGAGGCGAAGGTGACTGCGTGGCTCGAGAAGGGCGCGCAGCCGACGGAACCGGTGAGGCGGTTGCTCAAGACCCAGAACATTGGCTGAGCGGCTCCTGGAGACGCTCGCGCGCCGGCTGGTCGACGACCCCGACGCGGTTCGGGTCGAGCGCGAGGAGCGGGACGACGTCGTCGTGCTTCGCCTGCACGTCGCGCCGGACGACGTCGGCCAGGTGATCGGACGGCAGGGAAGGATCGCGCGCTCGCTGCGTCAGCTCGTGCGCGCCGCGGCAGGAGGACAGCGCAAGCGCGTCGTCCTCGAGATCGTCGACTAGCGCACATGCGCGTCGCAGCGCTGTACGACGTCCACGGGATGGTGCACGCCCTCGAGGCGGTGCTCGCCGACGTCGAGCGCGAGCGCGTCGAGGCGATCGTCTTCGGCGGCGACGTCTTCGACGGCCCGTTCCCGCGCGAGACGCTCGAGCTCGTTCGCGGGATCGACGGCGCGCGCTTCGTGCGTGGCAACTGCGAGCGCGATCCCGCCGAGTGGGTGCGCGAGCAGCTCGGCGCGGAGGCAGTCGCCTCGTCGCTCGCGTGGCCGACGACGATCGAGCTCGACGGCGTTCTCTACTGCCATGCCACACCGGCGAGTGACGAGCGGATCCTCACGGAGGACTCGCCCGACGAGAGCTTCGACGCAGCCCTCGCAGGCGACGACCACCGCCTCGTCGTCGCCGGCCACACGCACATCCAGTTCAGGCGCGGCCGGTTCGCCAACGCCGGTTCGGTCGGCATGCCTTACGAAGGCGACGTCGCCGCGTTCTGGGCGGTCGATCGGCGAGGATGTCGACTTCCGCAGGACTGCGTTCGACGTCGAGCGCGCGGTTCGCGACATCGGCGCGTCCGACTGGCCGGGCCGCGAGGAGTTCGTCGCCGAGAACCTTCGCTCGGCTCCATCGCGCCGCGAGGCGATCGAGCATTTCGAGCGTGTCGCCTGACCGCGTGACCGTCGGCCGGGTCGGGAAACCGCACGGCATCGCGGGAGCCTTCGCAGTCGAGCATGCGAGCGAGGACGCGGAGCGGTTCGCCGTCGGAGCACGGCTCTTCGTCGGACGGCCGAGAAGCGGAGGTCGTCGAGTCGAAGCGCGCGCGGGGCAGGCCGGTGATCCGGCTCGACCGCGAAGCACCGCGCGGAGCTGCGCTCGAGGTCGACAGGGCCGCGCTCCCGCCGCCGAAGGAGGACGAGTACTACGTCTTCCAGCTCGTCGGCCTGGACGTGGAGCGCACGGACGGCAAGCCGCTCGGCCGCGTCGTGGACGTCACGACCGGCGTCGCCAACGACATCCTCGAGCTCGACGGGGGCCTCCTGCTGCCGCTCGTGGGGGCCTGCGTCGAGCAGGTCGACCTCGAGGGGCGCCGAATCATTGTCCACCCCGGGTTCGACGGGGCCGACTAACCTGGTCCGCAGCTTGCAGCTCGACGTCTTCACACTCCTTCCACATGCGTTCGCCTGGCTGACCGAGCAGCGGCCCGTTGCGACCGTGCTCGGGAACGAGCTCGATCTGAGGCTCTTCAGCTATCGCGACACGACACCGCTGCGCGCGGGACAGGTCGACGACGATCCGTACGGCGGCGGCGCCGGGATGGTCCTGCGCGTCGACGTCGTCGCCGCCGCGCTCGAAGCCGCGTACGGAACCGAGATCGATCACCGCGTGATCGCGCTGTCCCCGCAGGGAAGGCAGCTCACGCAGGCGGTCGTCGAGGAGCTTGCGACCGAAGAACACCTGACGTTGCTCTCGGCGCGCTTCGAAGGCTTCGACGAGCGGATCGTGCGGCACCTCGCCTCGGATGCGATCTCGATCGGGCCGTACGTCCTCTCCGGCGGGGAGCTGCCCGCGATGGTGCTGGTCGACGCGATCGCCCGCAGGCTTCCCGGCGCGCTCGCCGAGGGCTCGGGCGAGCACGAGTCCTTCTCCGCCGAGCTCGACGGCGGCCTCGAGTACCCGCACTACACGCGGCCGCCCGAATTTCGCGGCTGGAAGGTTCCCGAAGTCCTCCTCTCGGGCCATCACGGCCGCGTCGAGGGCTGGCGCCGGGAGCAGAGCCGCGAGCGCACGGCCGGTTCGCGTTGAGCGATCCTTTCGATCCGAAGACACGCGACGACGCCCCGCCTCCGCGCGAGCCGGAGCCGTGGCCCCGGCCGCCGCGCGTCGATCCTGAGCCGCCCGCTGACGGCCCCGCGAACGACGCCGAGCCGCCGACCGATCCGTCGCGGCCGTGGGACGAACCGTCGCGGCCGTGGGACGACGAGCCGCTCTCCGACTCGCCGCGACCGTGGCAACCCTCGCCGAGCTCGGCGCCGCCGACGCACTGGCCGCCGCCGGAGCCGGAGCCGCAGGGCGACCCGTCCTCCTGGCGCCGCGAGCCGCCGCCGTGGGAGCCGGGCGAGCCGCCGCGCGAACCGGGCCCTCCGCCCGAGCCGCCGCGCCGCGGGCTGAACCCGCTCGTGCGGCTGGGGATTCCCCAGCCCTGGCGCACGATCATCGACTGGATCGTCACGATCGCGGGCGCCATCGCGATCGTCCTCGCGATCAAGGCGTGGATCGTCAACCCGTACCGGATCCCGTCGTCCTCGATGGAGCCGACGCTCCACTGCGCGAGACCGGGGTCGCTGTGCACCGCGCGCTTCTCGGACCGCGTGCTCGCGAACCGCTTCATCTATCGCTTCCGAGACCCTCACCGGGGCGAGATCATCGTCTTCAACGTCCCCGCGAAGGCGGAGGAGGCATGCGGCGCGGGCGGCGTGTTCGTCAAGCGGATCGTCGGCCTGCCGGGCGAGGTCTGGCAGGAGAAGGAGGGCTACGTCTACATCAACGGCAAGAAGCTGTCCGAGCCCTACATCAAGCCCGAGCGCCGCGACTTCCAGTCGTATCCGGCGAGGAAGATCCCGGCCGACAACTACTTCATGATGGGAGACAACCGCCAGTCGTCGTGCGACTCCCGCCGCTGGGGAACCGTTCCGCGCCCGAACGTCATCGGCAAGGTCTTCGCCATCTACTGGCCGCCGCAGCGAATCAGGATCAATCCCTAGCCTGCTACCATTCCGCCGGCCGACGGCCCCCTTTTCGCATGAGCAAGATCATCGAGCAACTCGAGCGCGCCCAGCTGCGCGACGGCATTCCGCAGTTCAAGGCGGGAGACACCGTTCGGGTTCATTTCCAGGTGATCGAGGGCGAACGTCGCCGTGTGCAGGTGTTCGAGGGGATCGTGATCAAGCGGCAGGGTGCCGGCGTGCGCGAGACGTTCACCGTCCGCAAGCAGTCGTTCGGCGTCGGCGTTGAACGGACGTTCCCGCTGCACTCGCCGAAGATCGAGAGGATCGAGGTCGGCGCGATCGGCGACGTGAACCGCGCGAAGCTGTACTACCTCCGCGGGCGCGTCGGCAAGAAGGCCCGCGTTCGCGAGGTGCGGCAGGATCGCGTGCGCACGAAAGCGCAGCCGGTCGAGCCCGTGGCCGTGGCTCCGGAGCCGGAGCCGGAGCCCGAGGCGGCGGAGGAGCTCGACGCGGCGCAGACCGAGGCCGCGACCGAGCCGGTCGGCGCCGAGTCGTAGTTGCCGCGTTACGCGGCCCGCCGACTCGACGAGATCCCGACGGTTCCCGACGCGGGCGTTGCGTGGTACCCGCTCCAGCATCACTTCGGCCTGACGGCCTTCGGCGCGAACGTCTTCGTCGCGCGCGCGGCGGGTGACGAGTTGATGGCCGAGCACGACGAATCGGGCTCGGGGCAGGAAGAGCTCTATCTCGTGCTTCGCGGCTCGGTGCGGTTCGTCCTCGACGGCGAGCCGTCGGACGCCGAGGCCGTGACCGTCGTCGCGATCACCGAGCCGTCGGTCCGTCGCAGCGCGGTCGCTCGGGACGAGGACGCGATGCTGCTCGCGCTCGGCGCCCCGCCCGGCGAGTACCGGTCGACCTGGCGTCCGGCCTGGTTCGAGCGCGTGCCGAAATTGCACTGATTCGTCACAGGTGCCGACTGCGAGCCGCGCTATGGTCGGCGCGTGCGGCGCACCGGCCAGAAGCTGCTCAGGTTCGACAGGAAGCTCGGCGCGCGCTTCGTCGCGGGAACGGACGAGGCCGGCCGCGGCTCTCTGGCCGGCCCGCTCGTCGTGGCCGGAGTGCTGCTCGACTACGAGTGCCTGCGCGACCATCGCGTCCGGCCGCTCGCGTTCCTGAACGACTCGAAGCAGGTGCCGTCCGACCGGCGGGACGACCTCTACCGCGCCGTTGTCGGATGCGCCGAGAGAGTCGTGGTTCGCGTTGTTTCCGCGGACGAAATCGACCGGCGCGGCCTGCACCGGTCCAACCTCGACGCGATGCGCGCGATCCTCCACACGCTCACCCCGCCGGCCGAAGCCTGCCTCGTCGACGGCTTTCGTCTCGGCGCTTCGGCTCCGGAGCACACTGCGGTCGTCGACGGCGACACGAAGAGTGCGGCGATCGCGGCCGCCTCGATCGTTGCCAAGGTGACGCGCGACCGGCTGATGCGGCGGATGGACGCGCTGTATCCGCAGTACGGCTTCTCGTCCCACGTCGGCTACATCACCCCGCAGCACTCGAAGATCGTCCTTGCGCGCGGGCCGTCTCCGATCCACCGGCGATCCTGGCGCGCACGCTGCTATGCGCAACTCGACCGAGCTGAGAGCGCGTAGGCACTACCGCGTTCGCGGCTTTCGCATCCTCGGCGAGAACGTCTGGATCGGAGGCTACGAGCTCGATCTCGTCGTTCGCCGTGGGAAGGCGCTCGTGTTCTGCGAGGTGAAGGGCAAATCCGGCCCCGGGTTCGGCGATCCGCTCGAGATGGTGGACGCAGAGAAGCGGCGCCGCCTGCGTCGCGCGGCATCCGCCTGGATCGCGGCTCATCGCGAGCACGACGGCTGCGATGTCCGCTTCGACGTCGTCGCCGAGCGCGAGGGGAAGCTCGAGCGCGTCGCGCACGCGTTCTGAGCGCGAGCTAGAGGCCGGCGCCGCAACCTGCGAGACTCGGCTGGCCAGGTGGCCGTCGCCGCAGTTCAGTTGAGCCGCATGAAGATCCTCCGACCGCTGGGGATCCGCGACTTTGCGCTGCTCTGGGGCGGGATGACCGTGTCGTTCCTCGGTGACGGGCTGTATGTCGTGGCGATCGCCTGGCAGGTGTACGCGATCTCGAACGTGCCGACGGCGCTCGCGCTCGTCGGCGTCGCGTGGATGGTGCCGCAGGTGTTGCTCCTGCTGGTGGGCGGCGCCGTCAGCGACCGGTTCGAGCGCCGGCGCGTGCTCGTCCTCTCGGACGCGATCCGCGGCTCGGCTATCGCTGCCATTGGGATCCTGTCCGTGAGCGGGACGTTGCAGCTCTGGCACGTGATCGCGCTCGTCGCGGTCTACGGCGCGGGCGGCGCGGTCTTCACGCCCGCGTTCACCGGCATCGTCCGCGACGTCGTCCCGCGCGAGCTCCTTCTCGAGGCGAACTCGCTCGGCCAGTTCGTTCGCCCGCTCTGCGTCCGGCTCGTCGGGCCTGCGATCGGCGGTGTCCTGATCGGCGTCGCGGACGTCGGGACGGCGTTCCTCGTCGACGCGGGCACGTTCGCGTTCTCCGCCACCGCCTTCCTGCTCATGCAGACGAGGTCGGTGCCGGACCCGCGGCGCGGTTCGCTCGGCCGTGAGATCGGCGAGGGGATCGGCTACGTCCGCTCGCAGACGTGGCTGTGGGCGACGCTCGGGGCGGTCGCGTTCTCGCTGCTCTTCTTCCTCGGCCCCGTGTACGTCCTCATGCCGTACGTCGTCAAGAACTCGCTGCACGGCGGCGCCGGCGGCCTCGGCCTCGTCTTCGCGGCCGGCGGGGTCGGCGCCGTTGCCGCATCGCTGCTCCGCGGACAGCTCGGGCTCCCGCGCCGGCCGCTTGCGGTCGTCTACCTCGCGTGGACGGGAACCGCGTTCTCGCTGGTCGGCTACGCGTTCGTGAGCGCGGTCTGGCAGGCGATGCTCGTCAGCTGCTTCTCGGTGGGGTGCCTGACGACGGGAGCGATCGTCTGGACGACCGTGCTCCAGCGAGCGGTGCCGGGCAAGATGATCGGCCGCGTCTCGAGCCTGGACTGGGTGCTCTCGTTGGGACTGACGCCGCTGTCCTACGCGCTGACCGGACCGGCGGCGGACCTGCTCGGCGCGAGGGCGACGCTCCTCCGGGCCGGCGTCGTCAGCGGAGTCGTCCTCCTGCTCGTCTTTGCTTGCGTCCCCGCCGTTCGCGCGGTCGACGCGACGTAGCTCCGGCACAGATTCGCCTCAGACCCGTGCGTTCGTTCTGCCTAGCTTGGCGAGATGCTCGCGCGCGCCGTCACGCATGCCCTCGTCGGGCTGGAGCCGAGGCGGGTCGACGTCGAGGTGCACATCCAGCGTGGGATTCCGAGCTTTGCGATCGTCGGCCTCGTCGACCGCGCCGTGCAGGAGGCGAAGCACCGGATTCGCAGCGGCGTCGCGTCGGCCGAGCTCGACTGGCCGGGCAACCGCATCACCGTCAACCTCGCGCCCGCACAGCTGCGCAAGGAAGGCTCGGCTTTCGACCTCACGATCGTGCTCGCGATCCTCGCGGCGTCGCGCCAGATCCCGGCTGAGCGGCTCCTCGAGCACGCGTCGATCGGCGAGCTGGGGCTCGACGGGCGGGTGCGGCGCGTCGGCGGCGTCCTCGTCGTCGCCGAGGGCGCCACGCGCGCGGCGATCGACAAGATCCTGTGCCCAGTGGAAGCGGCAGAGGAGGCGGCGCTCGCAGGCGTCGAGCCCGTGCCGGTTCGACATCTTGCGGAGGCGGTCGCCTACCTCCGCGGCGAGCGCGAGCTCCATTGGGAGCGGCGGAACGGGAGCGCCCCCGAGCCGCCGCTGCCAGACCTGGCCGAGGTGCGTGGCCACGAGCGGGCCCGGCGGGCCCTCGAGATCGCCGCTGCAGGCAGGCACAACCTGCTGCTCGCGGGCCCGCCGGGCACCGGCAAGACAATGCTCGCGCGGAGGCTGCCGGGCATCCTCCCGGTGCTGGAAGCCGCCGAGGCGCTCGAGGTGACCCGGATCCATTCGGTCGCCGGGCTCGTCTCGCCGGAGCGTCCGCTCGTCGCTCGCCCGCCGTTTCGCGCCCCGCATCACAGCTCGTCGACCGCGGCGATCGTCGGCGGCGGTTCGGGCCCGCGACCGGGCGAGGCGACCCTGGCGCATCGCGGGATCTTGCTTCTGGACGAGTTCCCCGAGTTCCAGCGGCCCGCGCTCGAAGCGCTGCGCCAGCCGCTCGAGGACGGCGTCGTCGCGATCGCTCGCGCCGCCGGTGCGGCGATCTTCCCTGCGCGATTTCAGCTCGTCGCAACGATGAACTTATGTCCATGTGGCGCGCGCGGCGATCCCGCTGCGGAATGCTCCTGCTCGCCGCAGCGGCTGGCTGCGTTTCGCGACAAGCTCTCGCGGGCGCTGCTCGACCGCTTCGATCTCGTCGTCACCGTACCGAGGCCGCGCGCGGTCGAGCTCGCAAGCGTCGGCGGCGAGCCGTCGGAGCCCGTCCGGGCTCGAATCGTCGCGGCGCGCGCGCGGCCTCCCGCTTCGCGAACTGCCGAGGCGGACGAGCTGCTCTCACGAGCGGTCGACCGGCTGCCGCTCTCGGCGCGCGGCCGTGCGCGCGTCGCGCGTGTCGCGCGCACGATCGCAGCGCTTGCAGGAGCCGACGCCGTCGCGCCGGAGCACATCGCCGAGGCGCTCGCCTATCGGTCGCCGCGGGAGTTCGAGCGATGACCGACGTCCGCGTCCTCGAGCGTCGTGGCTTCCCGCCGCTGCTGCGCGCGATCTACGACCCGCCGCCGAGGCTCTACGTGCGAGGAGCGGCCGAGGACGACGTTCTCGCGCGGCAGACGGTCGCGGTGGTCGGAGCGCGCTCCTGCTCCCCTTACGGCGCCCACGTCGCGCGCCGCCTCGGTAGGGAACTCGCCGCTGCAGGGCTCGTCGTCGTCAGCGGCCTCGCCCGCGGGATCGACGGCGAGACCCATCGCGGAGCGCTCGAAGCGGGCGGCGTCACCGTTGCGGTCCTCGGCTGCGGGATCGACCGTGACTATCCCGCTGCGCACTCCGAGCTCGCAAGGAGGATCCGCGAGACCGGGCTGGTCGTCTCCGAGTACGAGCCAGGGGTCGAGCCGGCACCGTGGCGCTTCCCGGCCCGCAACCGGATCATCGCCGGGCTCAGCTCCGCCACCGTCGTCGTCGAGGCGCGCGAGCGCAGCGGCGCACTCATCACCGCCGATCTGGCGCTGGAGGAGGGCCGCGACGTGTTCGCGGTCCCGGGCGAGATCACGAGCGCGCTCTCGGCGGGAACCAACGCGCTGCTCAAGCTCGGCGCCGCGCCGTGCACCGGGGCAGGCGACGTGCTCGAGTTGTTCGGCCTCGCGCACGACGAACGCCCGAGGCCCAGGGTGAGCGAACAGGGGGCGAAGGTGCTCGCCGCGCTCCCCGCCGGTGCCGACGACGTGGTGCGCGCGACGGGGCTCGAGGCGCAAACGGTCGCAGTTGTCCTCGCCGAGCTCGAGCTCGCCGGCCTGGCGACCGAGGCCGACGGCCTGTTCAGAGGGTCATGAGACCGTCAGACCGAAGCCAGCACCGCGCGCGAGAGACGAACGCGGGCGAGGAACGATTCGCGTTGCGCCGGGTCCTTCAGCGAGTCCGCCTTCTCCTGCACAACGCGTGCCGCGTCGGCGAAGCGCTGCGCAGCCTCCGGCGATCCCGCCGCGGCGAGGATCTGCGCGTGCGCGAACAGAACCTCCTCGCTGCGCACGGCCGTGACCGCACCGCCGCGCTGCTCGAGCTCCGCGACCGCGCGCATGCTCAACTCGACCGCGTCGTCGATGCGGCCCTCCGCGTGTGCGACGCGAGCTCGAAGCGACGCCGGCCCGATCTCGCTGCGAGCCCAGCCGAAGGACTCGATCGCCGCCAGCGTCCCGTCCGCCTCATGCAACGCCGCCGGCGAACCTTCCGCGAGGAGCAACTCCCCCCAGTAGGCCTCGACGAGCGGGATCACGGCGCGGAAGCCGGAGTCTTTGGTCTCCTGCCGCGCCGAGACGAGCGCCTCCCGGGCCTCGGCCGGTCGCGGGGGCTCCCACTCGAGGCAGAGGTGTCCGAGCAGCGCCCTCAGGTAGCCGCGCAGGCCGAGCGACTCGCGCCGGCCCGCGAAGAGCCCGATCGCCTCGCGCACCGCCGCTTCCGCCGCCTCGAAGAGTCCGATCGCCGTGTAGACCTGCGTCAGGAACGCAAGCGACCACGCTGTTTCTTCACTCCTGTGGCCCTCGCGCAGCGCCTGCGAGGAGCGGACGAGCCGGTCGATCGACTCGCCGTAGTTCCCGAGGTCGAATTCGGCGACGCCGATGCTCACGTCGAGTCGGGACTCCTCGATGCGGAGGAGCGTCGCGTCGGTCTGCCCCGCCAGGGCGCCTTCTGCAAGCAGGGCCTGCGCCTTCGCAGCTCGTCGCGCCCCTGCTTCAGATCGATGCTGTCGAGCTGATGCCCGAGGTTGACGAGCACCGCGAACTCGGCGGTCTTGTCGCCCGCCGCGCGCGCCAGTTCGAGCGCCTCCCGGTACGTAGACACCGCCTGGTTCAGCCCGCGGTATGCAGTCAGAACGTACGCCTTCGCGTAGCGCGCGTTCGCCCGAAGCTTCGGATCGCTCGATGCCTCTGCCGCACGCTCGGCCTCGTCCGCCAGCGCGAGCACCCGCTCGCCGCTGCCGGTCGACGAATCCGTGCGCCAGCTCGGCTCGCCCCCGAGCAGCAGGAGGAGGATCGCTCGCGCGAGCAGGCCGTGCGCGTCGGCGCGACGCTGCTCGTCGAGCGCGTCGAGCTTGGCCTCGCGCAGCAGCGCGATCGCGTGCTCGGCGTGGACGGCGGTCTCCCGATCGGCTCCCTCGGCGAATGTCGACTCCGCGACCTCGACGAGCCGCGCCGCCGCGGTCAGCGGCTCCTGCGCCGACTCGTAGTGGCGTGCAATCTCGAGCAGCGCGTGGCGTGGCGGCGGCTGATCCTCGGCCACGAGCGCCTCGAGCGCCTCCGCCACGGCGCGATGTCGGCGCCGACGCTCGTAACCGCTCTTCGCGTAGCGGCTGTAGAGAAGCTCCTGAATAGCGCCGGGAGCGAATTGGTACAGCGCCGAGCGGTCGCTCCACCAGTCGTCGACGTCTTCCTGCGTGATCATCCGGCGCTGATCGGCCAGCTTCGCGAGTTGGTCGAGGATCTCGTCCTCCTCGCGCTCGAGCAGGCGCACGAGGACCGACGTGAGGAACCGACGGCCCTGGACGGCACCGGTCTCGAGCAGCGCTCGGTCAGCGTCGTCGAGGTCGGCCAGGCGAGGTCGCAGGAGCTCGAGCAGGCTGTCCGGCGTGTGCGCCTTCGCGATCCCGCCGCTCAGGCGCCAGTCGCCCCGCTCGCCGTCGATCGTGCCGTCGAGCGTCCAGCCTGCTGCTTCGTGACGAAGAACCCCCTGGGCCTCGAGCGTCTGGAGATACTGCTCGAGGAAGAGCGGGCTTCCCTCGGTTCGATCGTGGAGCCACGCGGCGAGTGGGCCGGACGGGAGCCGCCCGTAGCGCGCGCGAAGGAGCGCCTCTACGGCCTCGGTGCTCAGGTCGTCGAGCCTCAGATCCCCTACAGCGGCCCTGCTGATCGAGTTGGCGCGCACGCGCGCGAGCGGATGCCTGTCGTCGACGAGGCTGGCGTCGTAGGCGATCACGAGCGCGAGACCCTGCCGCTCCGCCGTGTCGGCGATGCGCGCAATCACTTCGGTCGACGGGGCGTCGATCCAGTGCGCGTCGTCGACGACAACCACGAGCGGCAGTTCGGCGGAGACGTGCTGGAGCGCGGCGGCGACGTCCGATGCAAGCTCGGCTTGCTGCGTCTCGTGGCTGCCTCCGAGCGCGTAGATCCCGACGTCCGACGCCGTCTTCACGCCGAGCGCCGCGAGCTTGCCGATCACCGGGATCAGCTCGACGAGCGGCGGCGCGACCTGCTTCACGAGCTCGAGCACGCGCTTCGCCCGGTCACCGCGCCGCTCGCGGCTCGTGAGCGCGCGGAGGATCTCGCCGAACGGGCCGAGCGGATTCCCGGCGCTCGTCTCGTAGCAGACCGCCGACACGACGTCCGGCCGCTCGTCGACGGGCTGGGCGGCGAGCGCATCGGTCAGCGCTTTCACGAGCATCGATTTCCCACTGCCGGTCGGGCCGGAGAGGAACACGACGGAGCCCCGGCCCTGCTTCGTCCGCGCAGCTATCTCCAGCAGCTGCCCGAGCTCACGCTCGCGCCCGATCGGCTCCACGTGCGTCATCGCTGCGTATTAAGCCGGATCCGTCGGCCGCGTAGCATCGGCGCGTGTCGTCCTGGTGGCTCATGGAGGATCCGGCGCCCGCGTTCGCCGCCGTCGAGGTGGCGGATCCGGACATCGAGATCGTCGGCGCGGGGATCACGGGCATCTCCGCTGCGCTCACGCTCGCCGCTGCCGGGAAGCGCGTCCGCGTGCACGACGCGCGCAGCGTGGCTTCGGGTGCGAGCGGACGCAACGGCGGCTTTGCACTGCGCGGCGGCGCGATGGCGTACGACCGCGCCCGCGAGCAGCTCGGCGAGGAGCGCGCTGCGGATTACTGGCGCGTGACGGAGTCGGCGCTCGATCGGCTCGCGTCGCTCGGGGGTGCTGCGCTGCGCCGGACGGGAAGCCTTCGCCTGGCCGTCGACGACGCCGAAGCGGAGCAGCTCCGGCGCGAGTTCGAGGCGCTCCGCGAGGACGGCTTCGCGGTCGAGTGGCGAACGGGTGTCGCCGGCGGCCGGTTCCCTGCCGCGATCTTCCATCCCGACGACGCGGCTACCCAACCTGCACGACTCGTTCGCGGCCTCGCCTCACGCGCGGCCGAAGCGGGGGTCGAGATCGTCGAGCACCACCGCGTCGGGTCGCTGGACGACCTCGAAGCGGAGCAGCTGTTCGTATGCACGGACGGCTACCCGAGCGGTCTGCTCGGCGCGCTCGGCGCGTCGATCGTCCCGACACGGGGACAGGTGGTCGTGACGGAGCCGATCTCCGAACGGCTCTTCACGTGTCCGCACTACTCGCGGCGAGGATTCGACTACTGGCAGCAGACGCCCGACGGCCGGATCGTCCTCGGCGGCTTCCGCGACCTCGCCCTCGACATCGAGTACACCGACGAGGAGGCGACGACGCCGGCGATCCAGAACGCACTCCAGGAGTTCCTCACTGAGCTCGTCGGGCGGAGCGTCGCGGTCGCGCACCGTTGGGCCGGAATCTTCGGCAGCGTGCGCGACCTTCTACCGCTGGTCGGCCGCGTCCCGGACAGCGACCGCCTGTGGATCGCGGGCGGGTATTCGGGCCACGGCAACGTCCTGGGCTTCCTCTGCGGCGACCTGGTGGCGCGGGCGATGCTCGAGGATCCAGGCGACAGAGTGTCAGTCGGCCTGCTGGAGATGCTCGACCCCGCGCGGGCGTTACAGGTCGATGGAGGTGAGGTGTAGCTCGTCGGCGCGCTCGAGCGCTGCGAGAGCGATCGCCAGGTCCTGGATCGCGAGGCCCGTCGAGTCGAAGACGGTGATCTCGTCGTCGCCGCGTCGCCCCTCAGCCGTCCCCGCGAGGACGTCGCCGAGCTGCGTGACTTCGTCGCGCGTCAGGCGCCCGGCCTCCACGGCATGCGCGAGCTCGCCGTTGTGCGACGCCTGCTCCCAGTCGTCGCAGAACACGCGGACTCGCGTCAGTTCCTCGACGGCAATCTCGGCTTTGCCGGGACCGTCGGCGCCCATGAGCGATGCGTGCTGCCCGGGCCGCAGCGAGCCGTCGCCGAAGACGATTTCGCGGCCCGGCGTGACCGTGACGACGACGTCCGCGGCGAGCGCCTCGTCCCGCCCGACAGCCCGAGCGCCGAGCTCGTCTGCGACGCGGCGCGCGCGCTCGGCGTCGACGTCGTGGATGAGCACCCGTCGATCGCGCGCGACGAACGTTCGCGCCGTAGCGCGGCCGTTCACGCCGGCGCCGATCACCGCCGCGTCTCCGTCGCGTCCGAGCGTCTCTGCCGCGAGCACGGCTGCAGCGCCGGTCCGCAACGCGGTGACGGCGCCTGCGTCGAGCGCCGCCTTCAGCATTCCGTTCGAAGCGTCTGACAAGAGCACGAGTCCCGTCACCGTCGGCAGCCCCTGCGCCGGATTCCCCGGAAACGACGTGACCCACTTCAGCAGTGCGTGACCGCCGCCGAGCGCGGGCATTGCGCGGAAGTCACCCGCGGGATACGCGGGCACGTAGACCTTCGGCGGCATCGTCCATTCGCCGCTCGCGTAGGCGACGAAGGCGTCGCGAACCGCGTCGAGCGCGCGCTCCGGCGAGACGGCCGCCTCGAGATCCGCGCCGCTGAAGACCGGGATCGACATCGGCCGCGAAGCCTAGTGCGGGTCCGTGAACGCGCCGCGCAACGCCGCTGCGAACGGCACTCGCTCGTCGGGTGTGGTCAGCCGTGCCGGTGGCGTGTTCAGCTCGTCGCCCTCGAACCGCGGTAAGACGTGCAGGTGGTAGTGCCAGACCTCCTGCTGTCCGGCCGGCTCGCTGTGCTGGCGTGTCGAGACGCCGTCGCACGAGTCGGCGCGCTTCGTCGCGAGCGACGCGCAGAACGGAGCGCAGCCCGGCGGCGCGTGCGTCGGCGGCGCGTCCGTCAAACGGTCTTGACGGCCTGGATCAGCTTGCCGACCGAATCCTTGGCGTCGCCGAACAGCATGGCCGTCTTGGGGTTCGCATACAGGTCGTTGTCGATCCCGGCGAAGCCCGGCCGCATCGACCGCTTGAGCACGATCACCTGGCTGCGACTGGTCGACGTTGAGGATCGGCATGCCGTAGATCGGGCTGCTCGGGTTGCTCCGCGCGGCGGGGTTCGTCACGTCGTTTGCGCCGATCACGAGCGCGACGTCGGTCTGCGGGAAGTCCGGGTTGATCTCGTCCATCTCCTTGAGCTGGTCGTACGGGACGTTCGCTTCGGCGAGCAGCACGTTCATGTGGCCCGGCATCCGGCCCGCGACGGGATGGATCGCGTACTTCACGTCGACACCCTTCGACTCGAGCAGGTCGGCGAGCTGCCGAACCTCGTGCTGCGCCTGCGCGACGGCGAGCCCGTACCCCGGAACCACGACGACGCGCTTCGCGTACGCGAGCATGACCGCGACGTCGTCGGCGCTCGTCGCGCGCACAGAGGCTCCGTCCGCGCCGCCCGCAGCCGCGGCGGCCGGTCCTGCGACCACCTTCCCGAACGCGCCGAAGAGGACGTTCGCGATCGAGCGGTTCATCGCGCGTCCCATCAGCATCGTCAGCAACGTGCCCGACGCGCCGACGAGCGCCCCGCTCACGATCAGGATGTTCGAGTGCAGCACGAAGCCGGTCGCCGAGGCCGCGAGCCCGGTGAACGCGTTGAGCAGCGAGATGACCACCGGCATGTCGGCGCCGCCGATCGGGAGCACGAACAGGACCCCGAAGAGCGTCGCAGCGCCGACCATCGCGACGAGCACCCAGAAGTTGACGTCGGCCATCGCCCAGGCGCCGAGGCCGACGGCACCCGCGAAGAGCGCCGCGTTCACGAACTGCTGACCCGGATACGTGATCGGGCGGCCCGAGACGAGCTCCTGCAGCTTCGCGAACGCGACCATCGAGCCCGCGAACGAGATCGAGCCGATCAACGCCGACAGCACGGTTGCGATCCCGCGCTCGGCGCCGACGCTTCCGCTCGCCGCCCAGACTCCGTGGAACTCGACGACCGAGATGAGCGCGGCCGCTCCACCGCCGACGCCGTTGAACAGCGCCACCATCTGCGGCATCGCGGTCATCTTCACCTTGCGCGCGCCGACGAAGCCGATCGCGCTTCCGATCGCGCCGCCCGCGAGCATCCACCACCAACCCGTGACGACCTCTTCCTTGAACAGCGTCACGACGATCGCGACGAGCATCCCGACGGCGCCGATCTGGTTGCCCAGCCGCGCGTGGCGCGGGGACGAGAGGAATCGCAGCGCGAGGATGAAGCACGCCATCGGGATCAGGTACAGGAGGTTCGCGGTGTTCTGGCTCACGGCTACTTCTCGTCGGGCTCGCGGCGCTTCTTGAACATCTCGAGCATCCGGTCGGTGACGACGAAGCCGCCGACCACGTTCGCCGAGGCGAGGACGATCGCGACGAAGGCGACGATCTGCATGAACAGGCCCGGGTGATGAGTGCCCGGCGACGATGATCGCGCCGACGATGACGATGCCGTGGATCGCGTTCGTGCCGGACATCAGCGGCGTGTGCAGCAGCGTCGGCACCTTCGAGATCACCTCGACCCCGAGGAAGATCGCCAGCATCAGGATCGTCAGCTCCGTTACGAGCTGCGCGCTCATGCCGGTGCCACCGCCTCCTGCTTGCCGGCCACGCACGCTCCGGAGACGATCTCGTCCGACCAGTCGATCTTCAGCTCGCCGTCCTCGACGAGCAGCTGGACGAGCGCGACGACGTTGCGCGAGTAGAGCTGGCTCGCGTGATACGCCATCGTGGACGGCAGATTCGTCAGCCCGACGATCGTCACGTCGTGCTCGGTCGTGATCTGACCCGGCGTCGTCAGCTCGCAGTTGCCGCCGGCCTCCGCGGCGAGATCGACGACCACCGAGCCGGGCCGCATCGCCTCGACGGCCGATGCCGGAATCAGGCGCGGTGCCGGACGGCCCGGGATGAGCGCCGTCGTGATCACGGCGTCGAAGTCGGCCATGCGCTCGGCGAGCTCCTCCTGCTGCTTCGCCTGCTGCTCGGGCGTCAGCTCCTTCGCGTAGCCACCCTCGGTCTCCTCGCCGCGCACGGACAGCTCGAGAAACGTCGCGCCCAGCGACTCGACCTGCTCCTTCACCACCGGCCGCACGTCGAAGCCGGTGACGACGGCGCCGAGCCGGCGCGCGGTGGCGATCGCCTGAAGCCCGGCGACACCCGCGCCGAGCACGAGCACCTTCGCCGGCGCGACCGTTCCAGCGGCCGTCATCAGCATCGGGAAGAAGCGGGGCAGCCGTTCCGCGGCGAGGAGTGCCGCCTTGTAGCCGGACACCGTCGCCTGCGACGAGAGAGCATCGAGTGGCTGCGCACGCGTGATGCGCGGGATCGACTCCATCGCGAAGGCGACGACGTCCTGCGAGCGCAGGCGCTCGAGGCCTTCGGGATCGGTCAGCGGCGCGAGGAAGCCGACGAGGACCGCGCCCCTTCGCAGCGCTGCGGCTTCGCTCGCGGACGGTGGCGCGACCTTCACGACGAGATCGGCATCGAGCGCTGTGTCGACGAGTTCCGCGCCCGCCGCCGCGTAGGCATCGTCCGTGAACGCAGCCTCGTGTCCGGCGCCTCGCTCGACGGCCACGTCGAGGCCGAGCGCCGTCAGCTTCGACACCGACTCGGGCACCAGCGCGACGCGTCGCTCCTGCTCTGCTGTCTCCTGCGGGACTCCGACCCTCACGGCTCGGGACTCTACCCCGCTGCTGCGACACTCCTCGCGTGACCGGGTTCGTCCGCGACTACGGGCTGATCATCGTCTTCCTGACGATTGCGCTCGAGACGTCGGGTCTGCCGCTGCCGGGGGAGACGGCGCTCGTCGCTGCCGCGGTGCTCGCGTCACGCGGTCACTTTTCGATCGAGGCGGTGATCGTCGTTGCGACGATTGCCGCGATCGTCGGCGACAACGTCGGCTACTGGCTCGGGCGGAAACTCGGTCGCGGCTTCCTCCAGCGGTACGACGTCGTGCGCCGGTTCAGCGAGCGGGTGTTACCTCCGACCGAACGCTTCTTCCGCCGGCACGGCGGCAAGGCGATCTTCCTCGCGCGCTGGTTCAGCGGCTTTCGCATCGCCGGCGCGTGGATCGCCGGCTTCGCCCACATGCCCTGGTGGCGCTTCTTCGTCTGGAACGCGGCGGGCGGGATCGCCTGGGCGGCGACCGTCGCGATCGTCGGGTACTACGCCGGCCAGGCCGCCGCCGACGCGATCAGCCGCTACGGGCTGATCGGCGCCGGCGTGATCGTCGTCCTCGTCCTGCTCGCAGCGACGGGGATCCATCTCTGGCGCCGCCGGGTCGTCGAGAAGGCCTGACGCGGTCGCGGCCGCGACCCCGGCGGTTGAGAATCGCCGCCAGGTGGGACAGAGGAAGGACGATGCCGCGGAGACCGGGACTCACGCGGGAGGGCAAGCGTCGCCCTTTCCGCTACTTCGACGCCGAGGGTCGGCGGATTCGCGATCCGCAATTGATCGAGCGCCTCGACGCCCTCGCCATCCCACCCGCGTGGACGGAGGTCTGGATCTCCGCGAGCGCCCGCTCGAAGCTCCAGGCGACGGGCCTCGACAGCGCCGGACGGAAGCAGTACCGCTACCACGAGGCGTTCCGCGCGAAGCAGGACGAGGCGAAATACGAGAAGCTGATTCGGTTCGCCGAGCGGCTTCCCGACCTGCGACTCGCGCTCGGCGAGCACATGATGCGCGATCCGCTCGACGAGCTTCGAGTCTGTGCGGTCGCCGTCCGGCTGATCAATCTCGCGTGGTTCCGCGTCGGCTCCGACAAGCACACGAAGCGCATGCGGACATTCGGTGTGACGACGCTGCGGAAGTCCCATGTGAGCGTCCGCGGTAAAAAGGTGCGCTTCACCTTTCGCGCAAAAGGCCGGGTGCAGGTGCGCACGGCGCTCGTCGACGTGGAGCTCGCCGATGCGATCCGGGAGTTGCTCAAGACGCCCGGTAGCAGGCTCTTTCGCTACGAGCACGAGGGCGAGCTGTACAACCTCACCGACCGTCGCCTGAACGAGTACGTGAAGGAGTTCATGGGCGAGAGCTTCTCCTGCAAGGACTTCCGCACCTGGGGCGGCACGCTGACTGCGGCGATCGCGTTCGCCGAGCGCGGGCCGGTCGAGGGCGCCGGCGAGCAGAAGCGCGTCATCGCGGCCGTGATGCGAAAGGTGGCCGAGCGACTCGGCAACACGCCGACCGTCGCGCGAAACTCGTACGTGTCCCCGGCGGTCGTCGAGCAATATCTCGACGGCCGCACGATCGAAGATTTCCGCCCTCGGACATTTACGCATCGTGACCGCGCGGGATATCGGACTCGATCCGGAAGAGCAGGCGACACTTTCGCTCCTGCGATCGTGGCGGATACGTGCGGGCCGCAAAGCTGCATAATTGCGGCGGCAATTTGCACTCCAAAGGAGGACGTTCGTGGCCAGGAAGACCGTGCTCGTGTGCGATAACTGCGGCAAGGAAGTCGAAGAAGGAAAGGGAGCCGTTCTGCGTCTGACGTTCACCGACGCCAGACGTGGAGCGAAGCAGGCGGATCTCTGCGACGACTGCGCCGGGACAGATGCCCGGAGCCCCTGCAGCGCGTCGCGGCCGTCGGCCGAAGGCAGCCGCAGCGGTCTAACCGCCTTTTTCCTCGCTCTCAGCGGGAGCGCGCCCGGGAGCCGTCGGGACCCCGGTCTAGGATGGATCGGTGGGCCTCAGCCTGCTCGTCGGGCCCGCCAACGCGGGCAAAGTCGCGCTCCTTTCGGAGCGGTATCTCGCCGTCCTGGGGACGGGCGGGCCTGGAAGCCAGCCCGTCCTCATCGTGCCGAACCGATCGGACGTCGAGCGCGTCGAGCGGGATCTCCTCGCGCGGAGCCCCGCGCTCCTCGGCGGCTCGATCGGGACGTTCGACGACGTCTTTGCCCGGATCGCGCACGGCGGCGTGGCCCGGCGCGTGCTTTCGGACGCCGAGCGCAACCTGCTCGTCCGGCGGATCGTCGGCGATGTCTCGCTGAACGGCCTCGGGCGCTCCGCGCGCTTCGTCGGGCTTCGCCGACTCGCTCGCTGCAACCCTCGCGCGAGCTCGAGTCCGGGCTCGTCGATCCCGAGGCCCTCGACGGCGATCTCGCCCGCCTCTACGCCTCGTACCGCGCGGAGCTCGACCGGCTCGGCCGCTGGGATCGCGACGGCCTGCGGAGGCATGCCGTCGAACGACTGCAGACCGACTTCGACGCCTGGCACGGCGAGCCCGTCTTCGCGTACGGCTTCGAGGATCTGACCGGCGCCGAGTGGGAACTGCTGCGCGCGCTGGCCGGCCGCACAGAGGTGACGGTCTCGCTGCCGTACGAGGCGGGGCGCGCAGCGTTCGAGTCGCTGCGTCCGACGATGGACGACCTCAGCGCGCTCTCCGACGGCCGGATCGAGACGCTGCCCGCGCGTCGGGAGGAGGCCCGGGGCGCTGTCCCCGGACCAGGTCCCGCGCATCCGGCGCTCGCGCACCTCGAGCGCTCGCTGTTCGTCGACGGCGACCGCGGAGGCGCCGCCGCTCGAGGGCGCCGTTCGCTTCTTCGAGGGCGCGGGCACGCGCGCGACCCTCGAGCTCGTTGCGCAGGAGATCCTCGGCCTCGTTCGCGGAGGCACGGCACCGGAGCGGATCGCCGATCGTCTGCCCCTCGCTCGAGCGCTGGCGTTCGCCGCTCGAGACCGGGCTCGGCGGGCTCGGCGTCCCGCTCGCGATCGCGGTGAGGCCGCGCCTCCCGCAGACGCCGTTCGGGCGCGCGCTCCTCGGCCTGCTCCGTTTCACCTGGCTCGGCGCCGGCCGGCGCGAGCTGTACGGCTTTCTGCGCACGCCGTACTCGGGCGTCGCGCGCCCGAAGGTCGACTTCCTCGAGGGACGTCTTCGCGGCCGCGCGATCAACGCGCACGACCGCGTCGAGGCCGAGACGCTCGCGCTGCACGGAAACCCGTTCCCGATCGTGAAGGAGCTGCGCGAGGCGGCGACTCCGCTCGACGGGCTGCGCGCGTCCGCCGCGCGAATGCTCGCGCATGCGCACGGCCTTCAGGCGCCGCCGTCGGACGACGCCGCGCGCGCCGACCTCCGCGCGTTCGAAGCCGTTCGCCGCCTCGCCGACGAGCTCGAGGGCTGGCTGTCGCTCGGCGGAACGCTGACCGCGGAGGAGATCGTCGGCGCGCTCGAGCGCGCGACGGTCCGCGGCGACGACGGCCGCGAGCCGGGGCGCGTGGCGGTCCTCGACCTGCTGCGCGCGCGGACGCGCAGCTTCGAGATCGTCTTCCTCCTCGGGCTCGAGGAAGGAAGCCTGCCGCGCCGGACGCAGGTCTCGCCGTTCCTCGACGACGACGCGCGCCGCGCGCATCGCCGGCGCGCGCCTCGTGAAGCCCGACCAGGTCGCGCGCGACCGCTACCTCTTCTACACCGCGTGCACGCGCGCCGACGCGGCGGCTCTACCTCGTGCGCGAAGCGGCGAGCGACGAGGGCACGCCGCGGGAGCCGAGCCCGTTCTGGGACGAGGTCGTGCGGCTGTTTCCCGCCGGACGACGTGCGTCGCGCGACGACGCGGCGGCCGCTGTCGGCGCTCACGTGGCCGATCGACGAGGCGCCGACCGAGCGCGAGCGGCTGCGCGCGCTCGCCGCGCTCGCGGCCGCCGACGCCGAGGACGCCGGCGCGCTCGCGCTCGCGAACGGCTGGGAGCGGCGGCTCGATCGCGCGCTCGCGCGCGTTCGACCGGCCGACCGCGCTCACGCCATCCGCTCGTGCTCGAGTTCCTCGGCGAGCGGACGAGCTTCAACGTGACCGAGCTCGAGCGCTTCTCGGACTGCTCGTCCGCGTGGTTCGTCGACCGGCTGCTCGACCCGCGGACGATCGACGCCGAGGTCGACCCGAAGCTGCGCGGCTCGGTCGCGCACAACGCGCTGCACAAGTTCTTCAGCGGCATCCCGAAGGAGCTCGGTGTCGAGCGGCTCGACGAGTCGGAGCTCGAGCGCGCGCTGCCGTTCCTCCGCCGCTGCCTCGACCACGGCGGTCGAAGGCGTGCGCATGGAGCTGACCGAGATCCAGCGGCAGGAGCTCGACCAGACGCTGTGGCGCGACCTCGAGGCGTTCGTCCGCATCGAGGCGTCGTCGGAGCTGCCGCTCGTCCCGAGCCGCTACGAGGTGTCGTTCGGCGGCGAGCGCTCGACGCTCGGCGGGCTCGACCTCGGCGACGGCCTCTCGCTCTCCGGGAAGATCGACCGCGTCGACGTCGAGACGTTCGGCGCGCGCGGGATCGTGCAGGACTACAAGTCGGGCCGCTCGGCGCACTCGGCTGCAGCAGATCACGCAGGAGCAGCGCCTCCAGATCCCGCTCTACATGCTCGTGCTGCGCGACCTCGTCGGGATCGAGCCGCTCGGCGGTCTCTACCGTCCGCTCGCCGGCGAGCGCAAGCCGCGCGGGCTGCTGCGCGCGAGCGCGACGCGAGGAGCTGCCGGGCTTCGCGCGGAACGACTACCTCGAAGACGACGAGTTCTGGTCGCGGCTCGAGACGGCGCGCGGCGACGCGCGCTCGCTCGCGCAGCGGATTCGCGCCGGCGACGTGCGGCACGATCCGCGCAACGGCTCCTGCCCGTCGTGGTGCGATCTCTGGCCGGTGTGCCGGGTGACGCGCGCGTGAACGCCGAGCAGCAGGCGGCGGTCGACGCGAAGGGCCTCGTCTTCGTCTCGGCGGGAGCCGGAACCGGAAAGACGCGCGTGCTCGTCGAGCGCTTCGTGCGCGCGGTCTGCGACGACGGGCTCGACGTCGGCGTCGATCCTCGTCATCACGTACACGAAGCGCGCCGCGGGCGAGCTGCGCTCGCGCATCCGCGCGCGTCTCGCTCGAGCTCGACCGCGGCGACCTCGCGCGCGAGCTCGACGGCGCGTGGATCTCGACGATCCACGGTTTCTGCAACCGGCTGCTGAAGACGTATCCGCTCGCGGCCGGGCTCGATCCGCGCTTCCGCGAGCTCGACGACGCGCAGGGCTCGGTGCTGCGCGGCGAGGCGTTCGAGGCCGCGCTCGCGGAGTTCTGCGCCGGCCGCGAGCCGGAGCGCCTGCGCCTGCTCGCGACCTACGGCGCGACGGGGCTGCGCCGCATGCTCACCGGTGTCTTCGAGACGCTGCGCTCCGCCGGCCGCGAGCTCGTGCTCGAGCTCGGCGAGCGGCCGAGCCTGCCCGACGCCGTCGAGCGGCTGGCAGACGCCGCGCGCTGTCTCGTCGACGACGCGGCCGCGACCGAGACGCAGCGCGCCGCCGCTGCGCGAGCCCTCGAGGTGCTCGAGAGCGAGCTCGAGCCCCGAGCGGCTGCTCGACCTGGACGGTCTGAAGGCGCGAGGCGAGCGCGCCGCGTCGTACGACGAGGCGCGCCGCGCGGTCGAGCAGGCGGCGCTCGACGAGGCCGCCGCGCACGACCGCGTCCTCCTCGAGGAGCTGCTGATCGGCTTCGCCGCGCAGTACCAGGCGGCGAAGGACCGCGAGTCGGTGCTCGACTTCGAGGATCTCCAGCTGCGCGCGCGCGACCTGCTGCGCGCGAACGCGGACATCCGCGCGCGCGAGCAGCTGCGCTTCCGCTCGATCATGGTCGACGAGTTCCAGGACACGAACCGGCTCCAGTGCGAGCTGATCGACCTGCTCGGCGAGCACGCCGACGTGTTCTTCGTCGGCGACGAGTTCCAGTCGATCTACGGCTTCCGCCACGCGGACGTGCAGCGTCTTCCGCGAGCGGCGGGCTGCGTCGCCGCAGGTGCTGCCGCTGACGCAGAACTACCGGTCGCGGCCCGAGGTGCTCGCCGTCGTGAACGAGCTCTTCGCGGGCGAGTTCGGCCAGGAGTTCCAGCCGCTGCACTCGTCGGGCGACTTTCCCGACCCGGTCTTCGGCTCGCCGGCCGAGCTGCTCGTCACCGACAAGTCGTCGTACTCCGGCACCGACGTGCACTGGCGGCGCGCCGAGGCGCAGCACATCGCGAAGCGCGTGAAGGAGCTCGTCGACAACGGCGACGCGGAGCCGGGCGAGATCGTGCTCCTCTTCGCCGCCGGCACCGACGCGGAGTGGTACGAGGAGGAGCTGCGCAAGGCGGGGCTGCCGGACGTACCGCTCGACCGGGCGCGGGTACTTCGGGCAGCAGCAGGTCGTCGACCTGCTCGCGTACCTGCGGCTGCTGCACAACCGCTACGACGACGAGGCGCTGCTGACGGTGCTCGCCTCGCCGCTCGTCGGCGTCTCGAACGACGCGCTCGTGCTGATCCGTCGCGCGGCGAGCCGGCGGCCGATCTTCGCGGGTCTCGAGAAGTCGCTGCCGCCGGCGCTCGCCGAGCGCGACGCCCGCCTGCTGCGCGCGTTCCAGCCAGCGCTTCGACCGGCTCGCCGAGCTCTCGACGAAGCTCTCGCTCGAGCTGCTCTGCGAGCGGATCGTCTCCGAGCACGACTACGACCTCGCGGTGCTCGCGCACTGGGACGGCCGCCGCCGCTACGCGAACCTGCGCAAGCTCGCGCGCCTCGCGCGCTCCTACGAGGAGCTGCGCGGCGCGGACGTCGAGGGCTTCGTCCGCTTCGTCTCCGAGCAGGAGGCGGTCGGCGCGCGCGAGCTCGAGGCGGTCGCCGAGGAGGAAGGCGGCGACGCGATCCGGCTGCTGACGATCCACGCGCGCGAAGGGGCTCGAGTTCAAGGTCGTCGTCGTCGCCGACGCGGGGCGCGATCGTCAGCCGCCGGCGCCGGACGAGATCCTCGCGCTCTCGGACGGGCGCTTCGGCTTCAAGGTCGCGCATCCGTCGACGGGCGAGCGCCGCGGGGCGAGCGGCTACGACGAGGTGCGCGCGTCGAGCAAGCGCGAGGAGGAGGCCGAGCGCCTGCGCCTCTACTACGTCGCGATGACGCGCGCGGTCGACCGGCTGATCGTCTCCGGCGCGATCGACCCGGAGCGGCCGAGCGAGCGCACGACGCCGATCGGCTGGGTGCTCGACCGGCTCGACGCGCGCGGCGAGCTGGCGAACGCCGGCCGCGATCCCGTCGAGCTCGAGCGCGGCGGCGCGCGGCTGCTCGTGCGCGTCGACCGTTCCGGGACCACGTCCAGTGACATGTGCCACGGGCGCCGAGGCAGCCGCGGACGTGCGTCCCGGCCAGCTCGCGCTCTTCAGCGACGACGGCGAGCCGCGCTGCCGCCGGTCGCGCCGCGGCTGCCCGAGCTCGTGCCGATCCCGCTGCCGGCGCTCGAGCCGGTCCGTCGGCTCTCGTTCACCGCGCTCGCGTCGTTCGAGAGCTGCTCGTACCGCTACTACGCCGAGCGGCTCGTCGGGATGAAGGCGCTCCGGCCGGCGCCGCGGACGGCGAGGCCGACGGGCTCGGCGCGCTCGACGTCGGCGACGCCGTGCACCGGCTGCTCGAGACGATCGACCTGCGCGATCCGCACGTCGTCGACCTCGAGCGCGTCCGCGAGTGGTATCCGCGCGTCACCGAGGACGAGCTCGAACGGATCGCCGCGTTCGTCGCGGCGCTACTGCGCCTCGCCGCTCGCGCAGCGCGTCGCCGCGCTGGACGACGTGCGGGCCGAGGTGCCGTTCACGTTCGAGCACGACGGCGTCCTGATCCGCGGCTTCCTCGACGTCCTGCACCGCGCCGGCGAGCGCGCGCTCGTCGTCGACTACAAGACGAACGTCGTCGGCGAGGCGCACGCCGGACGAGATCGTCGACGCAGGACTACCGGCTCCAGCGGCTCGTCTACGCGCTCGCGTGCTTCCGGAGCGGCGCGACGCGAGGTCGAGGTCGTCTACCACTTCCTCGAGCGTCCGGACGCGATCGTCTCGGCGCGTCTTCACGGCGCGCGGACGTGCCGGTGCTCGAGGCCGAGCTGTCGGCGGCGATCGCGCGCATCCAGGCCGGCCGAGTTCGTCCCGACGCCGAGCGAGTACGCGTGCGCCGGCTGTCCCGCGCTCGACGTCGTCTGCGCCGGGCCGCGCCTGCGCGCCGCGCCGCAGCACCTGGAGGCCGTTCGCGCCGGCTTGACATGTGACCATTTGGTCACATATTCTCCAGGCCATGCCAGACGACGACGATGCCGTGTTCCGCGCGCTCGCCGACCCGACGCGTCGACTCCTGCTCGACCGGCTCTTCGAGCGTGACGGCCGAACGCTCACCGAGCTCGAGTCGCAGCTGGAGATGACGCGCTTCGGCGTGATGAAGCACCTGCGGATCCTCGAAGAGCGCCGGCCTCGTCGTCAGCCGGAAAGCGGGCCGCGAGAAGCTGCACTACCTCAATCCCGTGCCGATCAGGCTGATCCACGACCGGTGGATCGACAAGTACACGGAGCATCGCGTGTCCGCGCTCGCGGAGCTCAAGACCCAACTGGAGGAGACGCATGACGACGATCACGGAGGTCCAGACGACGCAGGTCTACCAGGTGTTCATCAAGGCGACGCCGGAGCAGATCTGGGACGCGATCACGAAGCCGGAGTTCACGCGAGCGCTACTTCCACGGCGCGCGGCACACGATCACGCCCGAGCCACGTACTCGTCGCTCGGCCCCGACGGCGAGCGTCTGGGGCGACGAGGACGTGTTCGAGTTCGACCCGCCGCGCAAGCTCGTCGCACGGCTGGCGCTCGCTCTACAGCCCCGAGCTCGGCGCCGAGGAGGCGAGCCGCGTGACGTGGGAGATCGAGGCCGGCGACGACGGCGTCTCGCTTGCTCACGGTCGTCCACGACCGGCTCGAGGGCGCGCCGAAGACCGCGGCGAGCGTCTCCGGCAGCGGCTGGATGGGCGTCCTCAGCGGCCTCAAGACGCTGCTCGAGACCGGGGAGTCCGCTCTGATGGCGACGGCGACGGCGCACGACGACGCAGGTCTACCGGCTCTTCATCAAGGCGACGCCGGAGGCGATCTGGGAGGCGATCACGAAGCCGGAGTTCACCGAGCGCTACTTCTACGGCGTCCGGATCGACACGACGGCCGAGAGCCGCATCACCCACGCGTACGACGGCTCGGACACGTACGGCGAGGATCCGATCTTCGAGTGGGATCCGCCGCGGAAGCTCGTCGCACGGCTGGCAGTCGAAGTGGAACCCGGAGCTGTCGGCCGAGGAGCCGAGCCGCGTGACGTGGGAGATCGAGCCCGGCGAGGACGGCGTCTCGCTGCTGACGGTCGTCCACGACCAGCTCGAGGGCGCGCCGAAGACGGCGGCGAGCGTCGCCGGCCCGGCTGGATGCGCGTGCTCAGCGGCCTCAAGACGCTGCTCGAGACGGGCGAGCCGCTCGCGTAGACGAGCGAGGCATCGCGGGGACGCTCGCCGCTGTAGCGTCCCCGCATGCCCCGCAGCTACGTCCACGAGGCGCGCAAGCGCGTCGGCCCGAAGAAGCAGCGCATCGTCCCGATCATCGAGCGGCTCGCCGCCGACGCACCCCGACGCGACGATCGCGCTTCGCTTTCGCAACGAGCTCGAGCTGCTCGTGTCGGTGATGCTCTCCGCGCAGACGACCGACGTGAACGTCAACCGCGTCACGCGAGCAGCTGTTCGAGAAGTACCGCCGGCCCGAGGACTACCTCGCCGTGCCGGTCGAGGAGCTCGAGCGCGACATCTACGCGACCGGGTTCTTCCGCCAGAAGACGAAGGCGATTCGCGGGACGATGCAGACGCTGCTCGAGGAGTTCGACGGCGTCGTGCCGCGCGACGATCGACGAGCTCGTGCGCCTTCCGGGCGTGGCGCGCAAGACGGCGAACGTCGTCGCGGCCGAGCTCGGCGAGCCGCAGGGCGTCGTCGTCGACACGCACGTGCGCCGGCTCTCGCAGCGTCTCGGCCTGACGAAGCAGGAGGATCCGGTGAAGATCGAGCGCGACCTGATGAGGCTCGTCCCGCGCGAGCACTGGGGCGTCTTCCCGCACCTGCTGATCTGGCACGGACGCCGCGTCTGCATCGCGCGCCGCCCGCTCTGCGAGGAGTGCGTCCTGACGGATCTCTGCCCGTCGAGCCGCGTCTAGCGGGCGGGCGACAGCGCGACGAGAGCCCGCCGTCGTCGTCGAGCGCGGGGAAGAGGTCGGCGACGGCCGGCTTCTGGATTCCGGCGCGCGTCTTCAGCCCGATCGGCTGGCCGATGCGGCGGACGCCCCATTCGAGCGCGACGGTGACCGGATTCGGATCGGCCTCGACGATCTCCGTCACCTCGCGGCCGATCAGGTCCTGCTCGCGATAGCCCGTCAGCTCGAAGACGCCCTTGCCCGACGGCGAGCACGCGACCCTGCTGGTCGCAGACGACGAAGCCCGGTGTTCGGCCCCGGGTAGTAGTCCTCCATCAGCTCGAACAGGAAGCCGAAGCCGCAGTGGCGGCACGCCGGCGCCTCGCGCGAGAAGCCCTCGCGCGCGTCGATGTCGACCGAGCGCTGCTTGCAGTGTGGGCAGATGAAGTGCGGCATCCGGTCAGCGTAATGACTGGATCAGCCGGTGCACGCGGCGCTTCAGCTTCTGGGCGCGGACTCGGCGGCCATCAGATGGCCTTCGCGCGCGGCGAGGAAGCGCTCGGCGTCGAGCGCGCCCATCGTGCCGGAGCCGGCGGCGGTGACGGCCTGCCGGTAGACGTGATCCTGGACGTCGCCGACGGCGAAGACGCCCGGGATGTTCGTCTCGGTCGAGCCGCGGCTTCGTGACGAGGTAGCCCGCGTCGTCGTGGTCGATCCAGTCGACGAAGAGCTTCGTGTTCGGGTCGTGGCCGATGGCGACGAAGAGGCCGTCCGCCGCGCAGCTCCGACGCCTCGTCGGTCTGCGTGTTGCGGATGCGCACGCCCGTCATCTTCAGCGTCGCCGATCACTTCCTCGATGACCGAGTTCGTCACCCACTCGATCTTCTCGTTCGCGCGGGCGCGGTCGAGCATGATGTTCGACGCGCGGAACTCGTCGCGCCGGTGGACGATCGTCACCTTGTCGGCGAACTTCGTCAGGAAGATGCGCCTCCTCCATCGCCGAGTCGCCGCCGCCGACGACGATGCACTTCCTTCTCGCGGTAGAAGGCGGCGTCGCAGACGGCGCAGTACGTCACGCCCTTGCCCTGCAGGCTCTGCTCGGACGGGAGGCCGAGCTGCCGCGCTGTCGCGCCCGTCGCGACGATCACCGTCTCGGCGCAGGTACTCGTCGTCGCCGACGCTAGACGCGGAACGGGCGCTCGGAGAAGTCGACGCGCGTGACGTCGTCGGTGAGGTACTCGGCGCCGAAGCGCTCGGCCTGCTCGCGGAACTGGCTCATCAGCTCCGGGCCGAGGATCCCGTCCTTGAAGCCGGGGTAGTTCTCGACGTCGCTCGTGATCATCAGCTGGCCGCCGAACGTGAAGCCCTCGATCACGAGCGGCTCCAGATCGGCGCGCGCAGCGTAGAGCGCGGCCGTGTAGCCGGCCGGCCCGCCGCCGATGATGATGACCTTGCGAATGTCGTTCATGACTCTGTTCAATTAAACGGATTAGACCGGCTGGATGTTCCGGTCACGGCCGCGTTCCCAGGAATAAGATCCCGCGTTCGGTGGCAAGGAACAGGCGAATGGCAGGCGGTGTCACCTGGAACCGGCTGAGGGAGCTCGCGGCGTTCCGCGCGAGGAACGGCGCTGGCGATCAGCCTCTTCGTCGGGCTCGATCCCGCGACCGCGCCGACGACTGCCGACGCGGCGACGAAGATCAACTCGCTGCTCGACGAGGCGCAGAAGTCCGCCGTCGCCAGCCGCGGCGATCTGACGCCACGACCAGAAGCTCGGGCCTTCAGTCGGACTTCGACCGGATCCGCGACTTCTTCGCGAACGACTTCGACCGGACGGCGTGCAGGGCGTCGCGCTCTTCGCGGCCGGGCTCGACGGGTTCTGGAGCGCGAACGCGCTCAGCGAGCGCGTGTCGGACGACGTCGTCTGCGTCGGGCCGGACTTCTCGGTCGCGCCGCTCGTGCCGCTCGTCGGGCGCGGCGAGGGCGCGATCGTCGCCGTGGTCGACCGCGAGCGCGGCCTCCTCTTCCAGCTGACGAGCGGGAGGCTCGAGCCGCTGGCCGACCTGTCCGAGGAGCAGCCGGGACGGCACGACCAGGGCGGCTGGTCGCAGGCGCGCTACCAGCGGCACATCGACGAGCTCGCGCGAGAGCATCTGCGCACGGTCGCCGAGAATCTCGACAACCACGTTCGCCGCGGTCTCGCCCGGCATGTCGTCGTCGTCGGGCCGGACGAGGCGCGGGCGACGTTCGTCGACCAGCTCGCGGCCGAGACGAGCAACTGCCTCGTCGGGTCGACCGCGGGCGAGGGCTACGCGACGACGACGGAGCTGCTCGCGCTCGCGCAGCCGTTCCTCGAGCAGGCGCGGCTCGCGGAGGAGACGACGGTGCTCGACCGCTGGCAGGAAGAGGCGGGACGCAGCGGCCGTGCGGCGTCGGGCTGGGAGCAGACGCTCGAGGCCGCGTCGGACGGGCGCGTCGAGCTGCTCCTCTTCCAGGAGGGCGTCGACCGGCAGGCGTACGAGTGCCCGTCCTGCGGGCGCGCGCCAGACGCAGAACGGCGCGTGCCCGTTCGACGCGACGCGGATGAACCCGCGCGAGAACGGCGTCGACCTCGCCGTGCGCCGGACGCTCGCGCACGGCGGCGACGTCCGCGCGCTCCCGCGCGAGCGCCCCGAGCTCGGCCCCGTCGAGGGCATCGCAGCGCTGCTTCGCTACTAGCGGCTAGGCCGCGTCGGCGGCGGGCCGCGTCGGCAGCTCGATCGTCTGCGGCTGCTGCGTCGACTTGTCCACCGGTGCGAGCTCGGCGATCTGCTTGCCGGTCGTGATCGCCGTGCTCGGGGAAGCGCCGGGCCGAGACGAGCACGCGGCGCTCGAGCGAGCCGACGGTCTGGTTGTACGCCTGCACAGCGGTGTCGAGGCCCTTGCCGACACGCGCGAAGTGATCGACCATCGTCGCGAGCCGCTCGTACAGCTCGCGGCCGAGCTCGCTCACCTGCGCGCGCGCTCTCGGCGATCTTCTCCTCGCGCCAGCCGACGGCGATCGCGCGGAGCAGCGTGATCAGCGTCGTCGGGCTGGCGATGATCACGCGGGCGCTCGCGTGGAGATCGAGCAGCGTCCGGATCCTCCTGGATGGCGCGTGCGGTAGAAGCTCTCGCCCGGCAGGAACAGGATCACGAAGTCGGGCGTCGGCGTGAACTGCTGCCAGTACGACTTCGCGCTCAGCTGTGCGACGTGATCGCGGACGTGGCGCTTGAAGTCGGCGAGCTTCGCGGCGCGCTGCCCCTCGTCGAGCCGGTCGTCGAGCGCGTCGAGGAGCGCCTGGAGCGGCGTCTTCGCGTCGACGATCACGTTGCGGCCGCCGGGCAGCTTCACGATCAGGTCCGGGCGGAGCCGCCGGCCGTCCTCGGTCGCGCTCTCCTGCCGGACGAAGTCGCAGTACTCGAGCATCCCCGCGGCCTCGACGGTGCGCTTGAGCTGCATCTCGCCCCAGCGGCCGCGGACGTCCGGCGCGCGCAGCGCGGTGACGAGGGCGCCGGTCTCCGAGCGGAGCTGCTGTTGCGCGCCGGCGAGGGACTGAACCTGCGTCGTCAGCTGAGCGTAGGCGCCCTGCGCGCGCGGTCTCGAGGCCGCGCGTGTGCTCGTCGAACGCCTTCAGCGTGCTCTGGATCGGATCGAGCTTCGCGCCGGCGAGCTGGAGGAACGACTCGCTGTTGCTCCCTCAGCGCCTTCGCGCTGAGCTGCTCGAACCGCCGCTCCCAGGCCTCGTTCGCCTGTGCCGCCGCGCGCTCGCTCTCGACCCGTGCCTGCGAGCGCCTGCACCTCGCCGCGGCGCAGCGAGCCAGCCGACGGCTCCGCCGAGGGCGATTCCGATGAGCAGCGCTGCGATCCACATAGGACCAAAGAACGTTAGAGAGGGCGTCGGACGGAATCGAAAAGGACCGTAAAAATGTCGGAGCCGACAAACCTTGCGGTCCATCGGCTCCGACGGGAACGACCTTATTCCGGCGAGGCCACGGCCGTCAACCGGCCGCCTCGTGCGAAAACCTGCAGCGAGCGGACTTTTCGTCCTCCGGTTCATCGGAGGAGGTCGCCGACCGTGGTGCTACCGTTGCCGGGCCTTGGCGAAGAAGTCGCGCACGCCGCCTCCTCCGAGGCGGCCAGTCCAGGCGCCGCAGCGGCGCTCGAGCGACAGCCCGCAGGCTCCCACAGACCGGCGGCGGCTGCTGCTCCCGATCCTCTTCGGCATCTCGGGGATCATCCTCGTGTTCGTCGTCATCGGCGTCCTGACCCTCTTCAACGGCGGCGAGTCGAGCGACGCATCAGCCGCCACGGCATTGCGCGCGGCCGGTTGCACCGTGCAAGGTCGCGGAGGCAAAGAGCCGCAAGCACGTCACGAGCCTCGACGCGAAGATCAAGTACAACACGACGCCGCCGTCGAACGGCAGCCACTACTTCTCGCCGGCGATCTGGGACTTCTACACGACCCCCGCCAATCCGATTCAGGTCGTGCACAACGAGGAGCACGGCGGCGTGATCCTCTGGTGGGGCGACAAGGTTCCGTCGTCGACCGTCGACAAGCTGCACGCCTTCTACAACGAGAGCCCGAACGGCGATGCTGGGCACGCCCTACCCGGCGCTCGGCAACAAGGTCGCGATCACCGCCTGGACGGCGCCCGTCGGGAGGCACGGGCGAGGGGCACGTCGCCGTCTGCACGACCTTCGACGAGGACGCGTTCAAGAAGTTCCGTGACGCGTTTCGCGGCAAGGGCCCCGAGCGGTTCCCGGTCGACAGCCTGACGCCTGGCGGGTAGGCGCCGTCGCTATCCTCCGCCCCGCCGGGGTGGCGAAATTGGCGATACGCGGCTGACTTAAAATCAGCTGCCCCCACGCGGGGCGTGAGGGTTCGACTCCCTCCCCCGGCATGTGTTCAAGCCAAATCGCGTCGAGCCGCTCCTGACTCGAGCGACCTGAGGCAACTGTTAGGGCAACGCACTGAGACAGCCCCGAGCCAGGTACCCCCGCGGCGCGTAGCCCGCCCGGGACTCCAGGCCGGGCGGCATCGGTCGTTCGCGCTCGCGGTCGGCTACCGACGCGGACGATTCCTCACGGTCGCGGGAGCGTCCCGAGCTCGTCGTGCACCTCGATCGAAGGCGAGCTTGCCGCCGAGCGCTTGACGCCGTGGATGTCCTGGCCCAGGCAAACGTCGCGCGCGCAGCGACCGCGCGTGCGAAGCACCAGGCGTTGACGGGCCTCTAACACCGCGAACAGGACGCCGCCGTCGGATCCAGCGGGAGATCGATGTCGGCTGGATCGCCGCAATACCCGACCGCCGTGAAGATCCTCACGAACATCCAGGACAACGCCGTGACGTTCCCGGCTTCGCCGGCCGGCGTCCAGGTGCAGCAGGCGCTGACGGATGCGATCAACCGCGTCCTCGTCGGAACGCAACAGCCGCAGGCGGCGCTTGCCCGCGCGCAGTCCGAGGCGCAGCAGGCGATCGACGCGGCCACCTCCTGATCCGCTAGCGACCACCTCGGATCGGGGGAGCCTTCACGCACGGATACGGTGCGGGCGTGAGCTCGGCGATCCGGAGCGTGGACGTGTTCGGCTACCGGCTCACGTACGTCCACGGCGAGTACGTGATGTCGCGTGGCCGGCGCATCGCGGAGCTCGACTCCACCGTCGTGCGGGTCACGACGGAGGACGGCGTCGAGGGCTTCGGCGAGGTGTGTCCGCTCGGTCCGGCGTACCTCCCGCAACACGCCGAGGGCGCGCGTGCGGCTCTGCGCGAGATCGCTCGGGCGGTTCTCGGGCTCAACGTCGAGAACCTCGCGGGGGTGAACGTCGCGCTCGACGGCGCGCTTGCCGGGCACGGTTACGCCAAGAGCGCGGTCGACATCGCGTGCTGGGACGCCTACGGCAAGGCCGTCGGCCGGCCCGTGCACCAGCTGCTCGGCGGCCTGCTGAGCGAGCGGTTTCCCCTCTACTTCGCCGTCCCGCTCGGGCCGGTGGACGAGATGGCCGCGTATGTCGCGGCGCGGCGCGCGGAGGGCATCCACCGGTTCCAGCTGAAGCTGGGCGCCGACCCTCTGGAGGACGCCGCGCGCGCGACGCGCGTCGTCGAGGAGATGGGCGAGGGCGACATCGTGGTCGCCGATGCCAACGGCGGCTGGGGCATCCAGGACGGAGTCATCGCGGCGCGCGCGCTCGAGCCGCTGCCGCGCCTCTTCCTCGAGCAGCCGTGCGCGACGCTCGAGGAGTGCCTCGTCGTGCGCGAGCGCACGACGCTGCCGATGGTGCTCGACGAGTCGATCTTCGACGTCCATTCGCTCCTGCGCGCGCACGCGGCAAGGGCGATGGAGGCAATCAACCTGAAGGTGTCGAAGGTCGGCGGGCTCACCGCGGCGCGCCTGATCCGCGACCTCGCCCAGGCGCTCGGGTTGCGGCTGACGATCGAGGACACCTGGGGCGGCGATCTCGTGACTGCAGCGGTGGCGCACCTTGCCGCGAGCACACGCCCCGACGCCCTCTTCACGGTGTCGTTCATGAACGACTGGACGAACGAGCACGTCGCGGGACACGAGCCGCGATCGTCAAACGGATTCGGCGCCGCGCCGATGGCACCCGGGCTTGGCGTGGACGTCGATGCCGCCGCGCTCGGCGAGCCGCTGTTCGAGATTCGCGGCTGACGTTCGATGTTGACTCTCGACGAGCTTCGCAGCGACGTCGAGACCGGTGCGATCGACACCGTCGTCTGCGCCTTCGCGGACATGCAGGGGCGGCTGCTCGGGAAGCGCGACCACGCGGAGTACTTCCTCGCCGACTCGGTCGAGCACGGGCTCGAGGGCTGCAACTACCTGCTCGCGCTCGACATGGAGATGGATCCGCAGCGCGGGTACGCGATGGCGAGCTGGGAGCGCGGCTACGGCGACTTCCACCTGACGCCGGACCTCGCGACGCTACGGCGCGTGCCGTGGCTCGAAGGCACGGCACTTGTTCTCTGCGACGTCGACTGGGAGGACGGCTCGCCGGTCGTCGCATCGCCGCGACACGTGCTGCGGCGCCAGGTCGAGCGGGCGCGGGCGGCTGGCTTCGAGCCGATGTTCGCCTCCGAGCTCGAGTTCTACTTGCTGAAGGAGTCGTACGCCGAGGCGCACGCGAAGCACTACCGCGACCTCACCCCGTCGGTCCCGTACATCCTCGACTACCACGTGCTGGCGACGACCTACGACGAGCCGTTGATCCGCCAGATCCGGAACGGGATGCAGCGCGCCGGTCTCGTCGTCGAGAGCTCGAAGGGCGAAGCGTGGCCCGGGCAGCACGAGATCAACTTCCGCTTCGCGGACGCGCTGACGACCGCCGACAACCACGTCGTCTACAAGAACGGCGCGAAGGAGATCGCCCAGCGGAACGGCTGCTCGATCACGTTCATGGCGAAGCCGGATCACGCGTGGATCGGCAACTCCTGTCACGTGCACGCGTCGCTGTGGCGCGACGGCGAGAACGTGTTCGGCGACGCTGAGGTGTTCGATCGTTTCCTCGCCGGCTGGATCGCGTGCGCGAAGGAGCTTGCGCTCTTCCTCGCGCCGACGATCAACTCGTACAAGCGCTTTGTCGCCGGCTCGTGGGCGCCGACTACGCTCGCATGGGGACGCGACAACCGCACCTGCGGGTTCCGCGTCGTCGGGCATGGACCGGCTCAAGCGGGTCGAGACGCGCATCCCGGGCGGCGACGTCAATCCGTATCTCGCGTTCGCGGCGCTGATCGCGGCGGGGCTGCGCGGGCTCGAGCGGGGACTCGAGCTGCCGCCGCCGGTCGACGGCGATGCGTACCAGTCCGACGCCGAACGGTTTCCATCGACCCTGCGGGAGGCGATTGCAGCGCTCGAGTCGTCGTCGCTCGCGCGCGACGCGTTCGGCGACGAGGTAGTCGACCACTACCTGAACTACGGCCGTGTCGAGCAGCGGCTGTTCGACGAGGTCGTGACGTGCTGGGAGCGCGAGCGCCTGTTCGAGCGCGGCTGATGGTTCGTCCTCTCGTCGGCATTACGACGTACGTCACACAGGCGCGCTTCGGCGTCTGGGAAACCGAGTCGGTGCTCGTGCCGGCGACCTACGTGAACGCGGTGAAGCGCGCGGGCGGGCGGCCGCTGCTGGTGCCGCCGTCGGAGAAGGGCGTGGAGGAGACGCTGGATGCGCTCGACGGGTTGATCTTCTCCGGCGGCTCCGATCTGGATCCCGAGCTGTACGGGCAGGAGCCACATCCAGAGACCGTCGGCGTTGTCGCCGCGCGCGATCGAGCCGAGCTGGCGCTGCTGTCGGCGGCGGTCGCGCGCGACCTGCCCGTGCTCGCGATCTGCCGTGGCTCGCAGGTGCTCAACGTCGCGCGCGGCGGCGACCTCGTCCAGCACCTCCCGGAGGTCGTCGGCAACGAGCAGCACAAGCACACCCCGGGCGAGTTCGCCGAGCACGACGTGAAGCTCGAGGAAGGGACGCGGCTCGCCGCATTGCTCGGAGAGCGCGCGCCGGTGAAGTCGCATCACCATCAAGGGATCGGCCGGCTCGGGGAGGGCCTGCGTGCCTCGGCTCACGCCGAGGACGGGATAATCGAGGCGATCGAGGATCCAGCCCGCCGGTTCACGCTCGGCGTCCTGTGGCATCCCGAAGCGGGCGAGGACCTGAAGCTCTTCGAGGCGCTCGTCGCGGAGGCTGCGCGCTACCGCGCAGAACGTCGCGCGTGACCCTTCCGCGCTTGGCTCCGGGCGCCACGTTCTTTGGTCAGACCAAGGTGTCGAAGGTGTGACGAAGACGTGACGACTTTCGCGACCCGGCCGGCGCTCGAAGATCTTGGAGCTACGGTCGTTTCGTGGCTCCGCCGCGCGTAATCGATCCCACAGGCATCTATCACGTGGGCTCAAATGGCAACTTCGATGGTGCCCTCTACGTGGAACCCCGCGACCGCGCCGCGTTCCTCGAGCTCTATGCGCGTGTCGCTCGCAGACGCGAGTGGACGACGTACGCCTACTGCCTGATGACGACCCACTTCCACTTCGTCATTCAGTTGACGGACGGCGGCCTGTCGGAAGGAATGCGCGAGCTGAACGGGTGCTTTTCGCGGCGAATGAACGCAATCATGGGCAGAACTCGCCGCGGCCACTTCTTCAAGAACCGGTTTTATGCGAACGCCGTTGTCGAGGAGGCCTACCTGCTCGGCCTTTGTCGCTACGTCGTCCTCAACCCGGTCGAAGCCGGCGTCTGCGACCGACCTGAGGAGTGGGGCTGGAGCAGCTATGCGGCAAGCGCCGGCCTGTGCCCGGCGCCGCCCTTCCTCGCCGTCGACGAGCTTCTCGCCTTCTTCGGCTCGAGCATAGAGCACGCACGCGCGGCCTATTGCGCCTTCGTCTCAGAAGGCCATGGCCCTTGGTCAGACCAAAGTGACGAGACCGTCACGCCGTCGTCGCGGTCGACGCACGTGACGGCTGAGCGCGCCGGTGCGCGTCCGGCTTGAGCAGGCGCTACGCCGCGGCTACCTCCGCGGTGCAGAACGCGCAGCGGTGCGCGGCGAGCGGAATCTCACTGAGACATTCCGGGCATGGGCGCGTCACTGCATCGACCGGCAGCTCTGAGCGCTTGCGCTCCATCAGCGCGTTCACCGGCTTCACGACGAAGTAGAACACCGCGGCGGCGACGAACACGAACGAGAGCACCGCATTGAAGAACGCGCCGTAGAGAAAGTGGCTGCCGTTGATCGTGAACGACAGGCTGCTGAAGTCCGGCTTGCCGAAGAGCGCGGCGATGAGCGGCGTGATGAGGTCGGCGACGAAGGCCGCCACGACCGCGGCGAACGCCAGGCCGATGACGATTCCGACCGCCGTCTCGACGAGGTTCCCGCGGAGGAGGAATTCCCTGAAGTCCTTCACCTGGTGCCCCTTTCCACAATTGGTGTTTAGATCATTCGATGGCGCTGTCCATTATCGATCCCGCGTCGGAGGGGCCGATCGACGCGCTCGGCGAACGAGCCGCCCTACCCGACCGGCTGATGGGACGCCTTGACGGAAAGGTCGCGGTGATCACCGGCGCCGGCGGCGGCATGGGACGCGAGGCGGCTGTCCTCTTCACCCGCGAAGGCGCGCGCGTCTGCGTCGCCGACATCGCGCGGGACGCCGCGGAGGAGACAGTCGAGCTCTGCGACGGCGAGGCCTTCGCGTTCGAGGTCGACGTCGCCGAGGAGGAGCAGGTCGCGGCTTTGATGCGAGCGACCGCCGAGCGCTTCGGCGGAATCGACGTGCTCTACAACAACGCAGGCATCTCGCCTCCCGACGACGCGGGCATCCTCGAGACGCCGATCGAGGCGTGGGAGCGCGTGCTCGCCGTGAACGCGAAGAGGCGTCTTCCTCTGCTGCAAGCACGGGATCCCGCACCTGCTCGAGCGCGGCGGAGGCTCGGTCGTCAACGTCGCATCGTTCGTCGCGCTCGTCGGCGCCGCGACGTCGCAGATCTCGTACACGGCGTCGAAGGGCGCTGTGCTCGCGCTGAGCCGCGAGCTCGGCGTCCAGTTCGCGCGGCAGGGGATCCGCGTGAACGCGCTCTGCCCGGGCACGGTCGAGACGCCGCTGCTCCAGCGCATCTGGGGAGACGATCCGGAAGCCGCGCAGCGGCGGCTCGTGCACATCCCGGCGGGGCGGCTCGCGCAGCCGCGCGAGATCGTCAACGCGGCGCTCTTCCTCGCAAGCGACGAATCGTCGTACGTCAACGGCGCGACCTTCCTCGTCGACGGCGGCGTCACGGCTGCGTACGTCACGCCGGAATAGCCTGCCGCTCGCCGGCGTGGCCGGCCTGGTCGTCCTCGCAGCGGCGGTGCTCGGCGCACTCGCCTGGCGGGTGCGCGACTGGGTCGTGATGACGGACGAGCTCCAGTACACGAAGCTCGCGACGAGCATCGCGGACACGCTGTCGCCGCTCCCGACGCTGCGCGGGCTGCACTTCTCGGCGTACGCGCAGCTCTATCCGGCGTTGCTCGCGCCGCTCTACGGAACGATGTCGGCGCCGGACGCCTTCCGCGCGGCGCACGTGCTCAACGGCGTCCTCTTCGCCACCGCGGCGATCCCCGCGTACCTGCTCGCGCGCGAGGCATCGCTTTCACGCCGCTGGTCGCTCTTCGTCGCCGTGGTCGCGGTCGCGATGCCGTGGAACGTCCTCACCGCGTTCCTGATGACCGAGTCGGTCGCGTACCCCGTCTTTCTCTGGACGATGCTGGCGCTGCTGCGAGCCGTGGCGAAGCCGTCGCCGCAACGCGATCTCGATGCGCTCGGCGCGCTCGCGGCCGCCGTGCTCGCGCGGACGCAGCTCGTCGCGCTCGGGCTCGTGTTCGTCGTCACCGCGCTGCTGTACGAGCGGCGCGGCCACCGCGTGCTCGCCGTCGCCGCGGTCGGCGCGCGTCGTCGTCGCGGCGGTCGCCGGCTCGCGCGTGCTCGGGAGCTACGCGGTCACGGCCGATCGCTGGCCGCTGCCGTGGAAGGCATTCGAGCAGGCGGGAGCGCACCTCGACGAGGCGGCGATCGGCGTCGCGCTCCTGCCGCTGCTGCTCGGCGGAGCGTGGATCGTCGCGAACGTTCGCCGCGATCCGTTCGCGCTGCTCGCGCTCGTGACGATCGTCGTGCTGACGCTCGAGGTCTCGTCGTACGACGCGCGCTTCGGCGGCGGGCTCACGGGCATCCGCGACCGCTACCTCTTCTATCTCGCGCCGCTGCTCGTCGTCGCGATGGCGCGCGCGCTCGCCGGGCCTGCGGTTCCGTGGATCGCGCTCGCCGCGACGACGGCATTCGTCGCGGTGACCGTGTTCGCCCACGACTTCCCGCAGATCGCGGGCGTGTACGTCGACGATCCGGTCGCCGTCCACAACGGCTGGATCCGCGACGCCGGTGGCGCCGCGTTCGTCGCTGCCGCCGCATTCGTCCTCGCGCTCGCCGTCGTTCTCGGGTGGCGGTCGCCGCGCGTGCTCGCGATCGCATCCGTCGCGTTCGTGCTCGCGGGCGCGCTGGCGACGTCGGCGGTCGCGTGGTCGCGGCTCCTCACGAGCCGCAGCCCGAGCAGCCGCGAGATCTCCGCGGCGCCGCCGTCGTCCTGAACTGGATCGACACCGTCGTGCCGAAGGGCGCCGACGTCGCGATCGTGCCGTACGCGGGCTACCAGTACTGGGGCCCGAACGCGCTGCTCTGGTGGGACGTCGAGTTCTGGAACAAGAGCGTCGACGACGCCTACGTGATCGACGGGAGGTGGGACTACGCGCCGTTCCCGCATCACACGATGCACGTCGATCCGACGACCGGCGTGATCGCGGACACCGAGGACGCGCCGCCTTACGTCGTCGCGGATCACACCGACGCGCGCCTCCGCCTCGTCGGCGCGGCGAGGAACACGAACTACGGTCTCGACGTCGCTCGAGGTCGAGCGTCCGTACCGCGCCGCGTGGATCTCGAGCGGCCTCGATCCCGACGGTTGGACGCGGCCCGGGCCGTCGCGCGAGCATCCACGTCTTCGGCGACGCGGCCGCGAACGTGTCGCTCCTGCGCGGCGACGGCAAGGCGACGAGCGTCTGCGGCACGCACGACGTCGCGCTTCCCGACGCGGCGACGGGCACCGCGCCGGCGCTGCCCATCGGGCCCGACTCGGCGGGAACGCGCTCGGTCGGCGTGCGCGTCACGGCGGTCGAGACGCGATCGTCGTGCTGAAACGGGCGCAACTACACTCAGCCGCGTGACCGAGACCGTCGCCTGTCGAGCGTCCGCTCGAGTGGGATACGCCGCTCTTCGGCCAGGCGCTCGCGCAGTTCGAGCAGGCGCTTCCGTACGCGGACGCGAGCCCGGCCGTCGCCGAGCGCCTGCGCTATCCCGGAGCGCGCGGTCATGGTCTCGATCCCGGTCCGGCTCGACTCGGGCGAGCACCGCTCCTTCGCCGGCTACCGCGTCCAGCACTCGACGGTGCATCGGCCCGACGAAGGGCGGCATCCGCTACGACCCGGGCGTCTCGCTCGGCGAGTGCGCCGCGCTCGCGATGTGGATGACGTGGAAGTGCGCGCTGCTCAGGCTGCCGTACGGCGGCGCGAAGGGCGGTGTGCGCTGCAATCCGCGCGAGCTGTCCGCAGGCGGAGGTCGAGCGCATCACGCGACGCTTCACGACCGAGCTCGTCGACATCATCGGCCCGAAGACCGACATTCCCGCGCCCGACATGGCGACGAACGAGCAGACGATGGCGTGGATGATGGACACGTACTCCGTGCAGCGGGGCTACGCGGTTCCGGAGATCGTGACGGGAAAGCCGATCTCGATCGGCGGCTCGATCTTCCGGCACGAGGCGACCGGCGTCGGTGTCGTGATGGTGATCGACCGCGCGTGCGAGCGGCTCGGTTGGAAGCTCGCCGACCAGCGCTGCGTCGTCCAGGGCTTCGGCAACGTCGGCGGCGTCGCTGCCGGCGAGCTCGCGGCGCGCGGCGCGACGGTGATCGCGGTCTCCGACCTCTCCGGCGGCATCGTCGACGAGCGACGGCCTCGACCTCGCCGCCGTTCGCGCGTGGGTCGAGGAGCACGGCACGCTCGCCGTGTATCCCGGCGTGCGGCACGTCTCGAACGCGGAGCTGCTCGAGCTGCCGTGCGACGTGCTCGTGCTCGCCGCGCGCGAGGATCAGCTCACGTACGAGAACGCGGGCCGCGTCGACGCACGCCTGATCGCCGAGGGAGCGAACGGCCCGACGTCGATCGAGGCCGACGCGATCCTCGCCGAGCGAGGCATTCCGATCCTGCCGGACGTGCTCACGAACGCAGGCGGCGTCACCGTCTCGTACTTCGAGTGGGTGCAGGATCTCGGCCGCATCTTCTGGGACCGCGAGGAGATCCGAGTTCGCCTCGCCGACAAGCTCGGCGACGCGTTCGACCGCGTCTGGGTGCTCTCGGCGGAGCACGGGATCAGCCTGCGAAGCGCGGCGCTCGTCGCGGGCATCCGCGAGGTCGCGGCCGCCCTCGAAGCCCGCGGCCTCTTTCCATAACCGCGATGAGCCGCGTGCGCGACGCGATGGTGCCGGACCCGATCACGCTCGACGCGTCGGCGTCGGCGCAGGAAGCCGGGGAGCGCCTCTCCGATCCCGGAGTGCGCGCGGTGCTCGTCTGCGACGAGGGCACGCTCGTCGGCGTGATCACGCGGAAGACGCTCGTCCGGAAGGTCGTCGCCACCGGCCTGCCGCCGTCGAGCACGCAGCTCGGCGACATCGCCGAGCCGCCGATCTTCACGCTCGACGCGGAACAGGATCTCGAGCACGCGTTTCGCGAGCTCGAGGAGCGCGACCTCGAACGCGTCCCGGTCACGGAGAACGGCCGCCTCGTCGGCATCCTCTCGCGCTCGGTCGTGCAGCGGCGCCTTGCCGAGGACGAGCCGCCTGTCGAGGAGGACGCCGCCTAGCAGCAGGTGTAGGCGGAAGGCGGCGCGTCGCCCTCGACCGGCTCCGGCAGCTCAGCGGCCGCGAGCGCAACGCCGTACAGCAGGTCGCGCTCGCTGGCTCGCAGCGCGTCGAGGGCATAGCGGCGCATGACCTCGCGGACGATCGTCGCGCCGGCGACGATCACCGGTGCGCGGTCGGGATCGAGCGCAGGAAGAAGCCGCCGCTCCTCGAGCGGCAGCGACGCGAGCCGGCGCAACTGCTCGTCGACGGCTTCCGCGGTGAGGACGTGACCGTGCACGCGCCCGGAGTCGTACTCGGTGAGGCCGAGGTCGAGCGCGGCGAGCGTGGTGACGGTCGCGGCGACGCCGATCTGCCCGCGTCGGTGCGAAGTCCTCCGGCAGAAGCGGCCGCACGTGCGCCGCGATCGCGTCGACGTCCTCGCCGAACCGCTCCGTCAGCCGCACCGAGCCGATGTCGATGCTCACGGAGCGGTCGCGCATGATCAGCTCGGTCGAGCCGCCGCCGACGTCGAGGACGAGCGTGTCCGCGTCGACGTCGCCGACACCGCGAAGCGTCATGGCCGCCTCCTGCTCGCCGGAGAGCAGGCGCGTGACGAATCCGTAGCTCCACTCGACCTCGCCCAGGAAGGCCTCGCCGTTCTCGGCGTCGCGCACTGCGCTCGTCGCGACGGCGAGCGTCCGCTCCGCGCCGAGCGACTCGAGCTCGCGCCGGTACTCGCCGAGCACGTTGCGGACGCGCGCGATCGGCAGGGGCAGAAGGCGCCGCCGAGCATCGACTCCCTCTCCGAGCCCGGTGATCCGCTGGCGGCGCACGACCTCGTCGACGCGCCCGTCCTCGACGTCGGCGACGAGCATCCGGGTCGTGTTCGTCCCGATGTCTACGGCCGCGACGCGGATCACTTGCGCGGATACACCGCGGTCAACCGCCGGACCGAGCCGAGCACGTCCTGCACGGCGGCCTGAAGCACCGCGCCGCGGGCCAGCGACCCGCGGAGCCGCGCCAGGCTGGCTTCGAGCTTGGGCGTCGACGAGCCGAGCTCCTGGGAATTGCGCTCGAGCTCGTCCAGGGAAAGCCGTCAGCTTTTCCATCGTCCGGTCCATGTCGCCGCTGAAGCTCCTGAACGTGCGCATGAACGCGCGCCCTCGCAGAAACACGTGGATCGCGCCGGCCACCGTGGCGATCACGAGCACGCCGAGCGCAATCCAGACGGCGAGCGGCATCCGCGCGATGCTAGCAACGGATTTTCGACCGCTCCTCCGCCGTCACGGGCTATACTGGCCCGGCGACGCGGGGTGGAGCAGTCAGGTAGCTCGCCGGGCTCATAACCCGGAGGTCGCAGGTTCAAATCCTGCCCCCGCTATAGAAAAGCCCCGCTAACGCGGGGCTTTTCTCGTTCTAGGGTGGATCGTCGGGTTTTGCTACCCGTTTTGCTACCCGGCGGTGCCGAACATGCGCGCCTCGGCCTTCTCGGCGGCGCCGGGGAAGAGCACCTGGGCGGCGTGGATGTAGCGGTCGGTGATCGTGCTCTGACTGTGTCCGGCCTTCGCCTGAACGTAGGCGTGCGGTTGCCGGCGGCTGCCTCATGCGTCAGCGCGGTGTGACGGAGGTCATGCCATGGTCTGAACGGCTTCGTGATCCCGGCAGCCTTCAACGCCGGCCGCATGTAGTCGCGCGAGAGCTTCGTCGGGTCGATCGGGCTACCGAGTGAGGGGTGCCCGAACACCAGCGAGTCGTCGGAACAGTGAACGCGCGCCTTCCAGACCTCGTCGAGGATGCCGGCGGTGCGCGGCCCGAGTTCCATCGTCCGCCGGGCCGAGCGGCTCTTCGGCGTCACGACCTTTCCGCGCACGATGGTCTGACGAACGTGTACAGCCGGTCGAGCCGCTCGAGGCCGCGCCAGCGGAGCCCGATGATCTCGCCGCCGCGCATCGCAGTCCCGAGCGCGAGCGCGTTGACCGCCGCCGAGGCGGTCGAGGATAATCGCCCCGGAGGGCGAGACTCGACGGGCCTTCGAGTGCACGCCCACTTGCGATCTCTCGACCCGAGGAGGCACACGTAATGAGGAAACGCGCACCGCTGCTCGCCGCGTTCGCGGTGGTCGGACTCGTCTGCTGGGTGGCCGTCGCGGCTGCCGAGCCGCCGACGACGTCGATCTCGACCGACACGGTCGTCCCGGGAACGACTCAGAGCTCGACGTTCACCGACGCGAACGGCGACACCGTGACGAAGACCGAGGTCGACTTCACCTGGGCGAGCATCGTCAACGCCATCCCCGGTTCCGGGCACGCGGTGATCTTCCGGATCACGCACGCGTCGACCGGCATCAGCGACACGACCGGCGTCGACAGCTGCACCGCGTGCACCGACAGCGCCGGCTCGAGCGGCGCGATCCACGGTCACCTGCTCGGCGCGACGGGCAGCGCGACGCACAGGACGGTCGGCAACGGCACCGGCGGTCTGGCCAGCGACCGCGGCTCGTACACACGCGCGCGCGTCGCGGGCGTGACGACGGATACCGGCGTGCTCGCAAAGTCGCCGTGCATCTCCGGCCATCACGCGGGCCCGCTCGTCGTCGCCTCGGGCGACTCCGAGTGCCTCGCAAAGGATGCGCATCAGTCCGGTCCGGTCACCGTCGAGCCGGGCGCGCACTTCTTTTCGAACGGCGCTTTCATCGCGGGCGGCGTGACAGCGACGGACCCGGGCGCGATCTCGATCTGCGACACGCGGATCGCGGGCGACCTGTCGATCAGCGGCGGCACCGCACCGGTGCTCGTCGGCGAGCCCGCGACGGGCGACTGCCCGGGCAACCGGATCACTGGCGACGTCGTGATCACGGGCGACCAGCAGGGGACCGACTTCTCCGGCAACACGGTCTCCGGCGACGCGACGCTGACCGGCAACGTCGCCGGCTTCGTGTTCGGCGACCTCGTTCCCAACAAGATCAAGGGCGCCGTCGTCACAGGCGGGAACGTGTAGCACGGGGCTCGCCATCCGGCTCATCGCGGGGTGTCCGCGCATGGCGCGACGGCTCGCTTCCCGGGGCGCCGCCCGGGGGCGGTCGTCCTCGGCACGCAGGCCGGGCGGCTCGCGCTCGCCGTGGCGATGACGCCGGGCGGCAGCGACGCGTTCGCCGTCTACAAGGACTGAAGGGCCGCGAGCGCGGCCCTTCAGTCGTTCTCCCGGCCTTCGCGTCATGCCGTCGAGGCGGGCGCTGTCGTTGAGCGGAGCTCAGCGTTGCGCACCCGTCACCCGGGCGCCGCGCGCTTCGCGATGCTACGGGGGGAGGGCCGTCCCGCCGGTTGAGTTCCCCGCCTCGCGCGCGCGTGCGTGCGTGGTGCGCGCACGAAGCGAAACCCCTTGCCGAAAGCAACCCGGCCGGCCGGGTGGTCCCGCGTCGATTGAGTCGCGCGCGGGGGAGGGCCATCGCTTGGCAAGAGGTGGAGCCTCGTGCGTACGTGCGTGCGCGCGTTGGGGGCGGCACCCGCACCCGCGCAGCGACGCCTCGGCTGGACGCGTGCCAAAACTCGAGCGCCGCAAAGGCGAGGGAGCGACCTCGGGGGCCGCTCCCTTCGCCCTGTTTGTAGCTAAGACGCGGCTACGACGTGCCGACGGGGCAGCCGTTTGCCAGGTCGCCGCTGTTGAAGTTGTTGAAGAACTCGGCCGTCGTAAAGCCGGGTCTCGGGTAGACCGTCTTCAGGAGCGGTCCGAACTCGGCCGCGGAACTGCCGCCGTAGTCGTCGATGGTGCCGGGCAGGAAGTTGCCGCCCTCCTGCCAGGTGCAGGTTCCGTTGTCGCTGGTCGTCGAGAAGAACGGATAGAACTCGGCGCCCGGAGGCGGGTTGACGCAGCCGACGCCGGTCGTGCGGTTGCAGGTCGATTCGATCCGCGGCAGGTCGGCCTCGAACGCGATCGTCGGATAGTTGTGTCCTCTGACCGTGGTCGGGCTTGTGAACAGGACCGGCTCGGGGTGGACCTGCTGGTCGGCCTTCGGGTCGGGGATCGTTCCCGGCCAGTCGCTCTGGTATGACGGCCCGTCGAAGTCGACGTCATCCGAGAAGCAGCCGTTGATGTGGACCGTCCAGGCGTCTTTGCCCGGTACACAGAAGTTGTTGCCGTCGTCGTCGTCGAGTCCGCCCGGGTCGTCGGAGCCGGCGACGGCGCAGTTGAAGTCGGCGTCGAGCGCGACGCAGTGCTCAAAGTGCCCGATCTCGTCCGAGTAGGCGACGTTGTACGTGTGGGCCGACCAGGTGTTCCCGCGCGGGTTCGCCGTGCTGTATTCGGGGTGGAACGCGTACGGCGCCGAATGGCAGGTGTCGGAGGTGGGCTCGTACAGGATGTGCGCGAAGCCGTTGGCGACCGACGCCGTCATCGAGCCTGTCTGGTGCGTCGTGTTGTCGGTCAGGTCGACGCGGAACCCCGCCGGCGTGTCGTGCATGTGGATCGTGATCCGGTCGCCGGGGCTCATCATCAGGTCCCGGTTGAAGTCCGGATTGACGGCCGCGAAGTTCGGGTTGTCGAAGGTCCCGGTGAAGAGCGGGTCGGCCGGCGCCTGCGAGACGCCGCTCTTGGTCACGTAGGCCCAGTTGATCGGCTCGATCCCGCCGAGGATGTAGTTGTTGCAGGCCGGCGTGTTCGGCTGGCCTCCGCCGGTGCCGGTGTTCTGGCCTTCCGTCAGGCTGTCGATCGTCATTGCGGCGCAGTACCGGGTCGCCGCGCAGCCGAAGCCCTCGAACTGGGGGACGTAGCCGGGCCCGTAGAACTGCAGCTCCATGTACGCGTTGCCGGGATGCTTGCCGATGTAGTTCGCTGCGCTCGGGTCGGTTCCGACGAGGTCGTTCGCGTCGGAGTCCGGTGTGCACGTCTTCGTGTACTCCGGGGCCGACTCGGAGTCGCACAGCGTGAGCCCGAACCACAACGTCGGCCGCAGCTCGAAGTTCCAGGTCCCGCCCGAGCCGTCCGCGCGCGGCTTCTGCGGCGGATCGTCGGGTAGGCGGACCTGGTACGTGATGTCGTTCCCTGAGCCGGGCTCGCTCGACTTGAACTCGAGCGAGGGCTCGTCGTGCCCGACGTACTCGTCGCCTGGGTTGCTGTAAATGTCCGCGCACAACGACGAGTGACTGACACACAGCGGCTCCTCGTAGGCGGACGAGGCCGACTTGAAGAACGTCGTCCGCGCCCCCGTGCCCGCCGACGCGAGCAGGAGCGCTGTGACCAGTGCGAACAGCAGGGCCGCGCCCAGCAAGCGCGGCGAGAGCGGCGTTCGGCGTCCTCGGACGAGCACGCGCTTCCTCATCTCTCTCTCCTTTCGCAGCGCGACATCGAACGGTCGCGTCTCCCCTGAAAGACGCTCGCCGCAGAAACCGCGCCGGTCGAAACCGATTGCCCGCCTGAGGCGGAGTGTCCTCCCGCACGACGCGGATTGTCAACCGCGAGCGGTCACCCGCACGTCGATGTGTGTTCCGGAGCACTGGAGCACGCGAACATGCGGCGCGTGCGACCATGTGCGCGTGATCGTCAGACCACAGGAGCCGCGCGACTACGAAGCCGCGAAGGTTGTCTACGCAGAAGCGTTCAAGCGACAAGGTCACGGCGATCGTGTGCCACCCGAGGTGGGAATCTTTGCCGCACTTTGGGAGGCGAAGGACGTGATTGATGAGCTGTCGTTTACTGCGCTGGCTCAGAACGCGGTTGTCGGTCATGTGACCGCAAGTCGCGCGAAGGTCGGTTTCGACTCCGTGGTAGCAGTGGGTCCGATCGGCGTCCTTCCCGACCACCAAGCGAAAGGGATCGGAAGCGCCCTAATGAACGCGCTTCTCAGCGCCGCGGACGCGCAGGATGTCCCGTTGGTCGTCCTGCTCGGGTCTCCTCGGTACTACGGCCGCTTCGGGTTCCGTCCAGCCGTGGAACTTGGTGTGATGCTGCCGGAGCCGAAGTGGGGCAGCGCCTTCCAAGCTCGACCTCTACGCGCGCACACACCGTCCCTCGCCGGACCATTCGAGTACGCACCCGCCTTCTCGTCCTAGATCACGTCAGGGTCATTCCCGAAAACTGGCGGGCGGCGAGCTGGACGGCGAAGCTGCCAACGCCGCCGGTCGCGCCGACGATCAGGATCGTTTATCCTTCGGAGAGCGCAAGCGCGTCGACGGCCGCAAGTGCGACGATGCCAGCGAGTGGGGCAACGCCCGCCGCGGCGACGTCGAGCGAGTCGGGGTTCGGCGCGATCTGCATCTCCGGGGTGAGTGCGATCAACTCTGTCCAGCTTCCTTCGTGGACGGTGGGATGCGCGTGCAAGAGGAACCCGAAGACCTCGTCGCCGACCGCATAACCCTCGACGTCCGCGCCGATTGTTTCGACGGTGCCGGCGTAGTCACGGCCGAGGACGACCGGGAAGTCGTGGTCGACGATGTCCCGGAGCATCCCGGCCGCGATCGCGTTGTCGACGGGGTTGACCGAGGACGCTCGCACGCGCACGACGAGCCCGTCGGCGGCCGCTGTCGGCTCGGCCGGCTCTATCACTGCGACCCTGTCCTTCAGCTCTGCCCACAGTGAGTCCGGGTCGTCAACGGTGAAGTTGAAGCGTGCACCACGGCCCTCGGCCTCCATCACGGCGAAGGTTGCTCCGCCTGCCGACTTGAAGTGCGCGTAGTTCGGACGATCGGCCGGCCATAACGACTCGACCTCAAATCCGAGCACGGTCGTGTACCACTCGACGGCCCGGCGAAGGTCTGCGACGTTGGCCCGCACATGGTCGAGGCGAGTCTCCATTGCCTGGATCATGCCGAGGATCGCCCGACGATCTCTTGCGTCGATGCCTTCGCCTGCGCGAGCGTGCTCTCGCCGAAGACTGCCCGGGTATAAACGCTACTCAGTTGTTGGGGCGAGAATCCTTTGCTCGCAACGTCGGTGGACGAGACGGATAGTCGCAGCACACTCAGGCGTCCCTCCAAAACACTGGCGCACGCGAGGGCGCTGACCACCGTCGCGCCGACGAGTTGGGTTGTCAGCCGGGAGCGCCGGAGTAATTCTTACGGAATGGCGGACGCGGGCGATCGTGGCAAAGCAAGCCTTGCTCTCGTGAGCGTGCTCGCAACCGCCGCGTTGGGGATCGCGGGCTTGGCAACGACGCTGCTCATCTCGCGCGACCAACGCGCCACCGAGCGCGCGAACCGAATCTACGAACGGCGAGCGGCGGCATACGTGGGGGCATTCGACACGCTCGAGAGGCACGTAAGCACGCTCGCGAATCTCGACTGGACCCAGGCGTTCAGGCCCACCGACGAGGGTCCCGACGCGTCCTGGCGATTGCCGTTCGAAGCCGTCAACATCAATGATGAGACTGACATCGCGCAGATCCGCTCCCGACTGGTCGCCTTCGGCTCGACCGAGGCGATCGCTGCGTTGGACCGTGTCGGCGCTCTCGATAAGAAAGCATTCGCATTGGTGCTCGCCGACACGCAGCCGACAGGCCAGCCGGACCGCGGCGCCTGGACGTCGAACGCGTCCCAGGCGATCGACAACCTGCGCGTCGGTATCACCGAGTTCGAGACACGGCTGAACCGCGAGCTGACTTCCTGACACGCCCGCTCGGGTGACATCCCGCACGCTGGCCCAGTCCGGTGGTTTGCCGCCTTGCGCTGGGCGTGTCACGCCGGTCGGGAGGTGTCGAGGGCGCGAACGACGCGCGTCCGACCGAGTTCTGCTCGGCGGGTGACCTCCTCGACGGCGGTGGCCGAAACCGCCTCGAAGAGATGGAAGCAGGTCTCGTCGTCGGGGAGGAACGTCGTGCAGGCGACGGGTCCCCGCGCTTTTCGCACTGGTGGTGGGGGAGGGCGGTCGCCCGGTTTGTCCCCATACCTCGCGCGTACGTGCGTGCGCGCGCGCCCACACTCGCTTTCGGGACGCCGCCCGCTTTCGGGACGCCGCCGACGATGAGGTCAGCCGGTGTCTTCGCGGTGGGGCCGGCCCGCGGCGCGAGGTATGGGTAGCCTCACCGATGCCCCGGAGCGGAAATCGCGGCGCGGATCGATGTCGCTGCCGGCAGCTGCGCCGCGCGTCCCCGACGGTCAGCCAGCGGTTGGTCGTCGCTCTCACCGAAGAAGCGCGGCGAGCGCGGCGCCGGAGAGCTCCGCCTTGGCGACGAAGCCGCGCGCGCCGCTGCGCTCGACGAGGCCCGAGAACTCCGATGCATCCCGGCTGGATGTCAACACGACGGCCGGCGAGCGGCCGTTCCACGACGTCAGTCGCGACGACACCTCGAACCCGTCCATGTCAGGTAGCTGGATATCGAGCAGGACAAGCTCGGGGTGGAGCCTCTGGGCCGCCTCCATCGCCGTCTCGCCGTTCTCAGCCTCTCCGACGACTTCGAGCCCGTCCGCCTCGAGCAGCGCCCTGGCCTTGGCGCGGAAGCTCGGGTTGTCGTCAACGATGAGCACGGTGGGCGGCACGTCCGAATGTTGGCATCGATCAGACTTTCCCGCTATACGGGTAGCCGCACTCTTGTCCACACGCTGCCGCAGGCGTAGGGCCGTACCCGTGTCAGCCGTATTAAGCACCTTCGGCTTGTCCCGCCTTAGTTGCGCAGACGATCGTCGCGCGCCACTGACCGGCCCGCCACTTTCGGGCGAATTCTCTGCGCGCGTGGCGAAGTCGATCTTGATCGTCGACGATCATCCATCGTTTCTAGCTGCTGTACGGTTTCTGCTGGAGACGGAGGGCTTCGACGTCGAGGGCGGCGCCGGCGACGGGCAGTCTGCGGGTGCGCGCAACCGTCAGCGTCTCGCCGCAGTTCGTGCTGCTCGACGCCTCGGTGCCTGACATGGACGGTTTCGAGGTTGCATCGCGTCTGCGTGCCGACGGCGTCTCGAGAACGAGCGTGTTCACGTCGAGCCGTGGTCGCACCGAATTTCGGCTCGCTGGTGACCGATTCGGTGGTTCGGGCTTCATTGCGAAGGACGAGCGGAGCGGTGATGCTCTGCGCGCATTCGCCGCGTAGTGGTTTGGATCGGGTTTATCCTCGATCTCGCGTGACCGATCTCGTTGTCGCTACGCCGGTCTTCCTCGATCTGACGTTCGTCGGTCTGGAGGGGCTGCCGACGCTTGGCGAGGAGCGGTTTGCCGGGGCGCTGTTGCGTTCGCCTGGGGGTGGCGCCATTACGGCCGTCGCTGCCGCCCGCCTCGGGCTTTCCACAGCGGTCGCGGCGCCGCTCGGTGACGATGTTTCCGGCGATCTCGTCCGGGCCGCGCTCGCGAAGGAGCAGGTCGAGGTGATCTCGACGCGTCCGGCACCGCAAACGCCGACAACCGTCGTGCTGCCGTTTGGCGGCAACCGCGCCATGGTCACCGTCGACCCGGGAGCACGCGCGTCCAGGGCCGACGTCGCTTCCCGCCCCGCGAGGGCGGTCTCGACGAACCTCGACATGCTCGGTGTCGTTCCGCCGGAAGCGAGCGCGTACGTCACCTGCGGCGACGACGAGGCGCGAGCGTTCAAGGGGCGTCCACCGGCGGCGCTCGCAGGCTCGCGTGCGCTCTTCGTCAATCGCGCCGAGGCGCTCGCACTCACCGGGAAACCGACGGTGGAGCAGGCGGCTGCCGACTTGGGCGAGCTCGCCGAGACGGTCGTCGTAACGCTCGCCGGCGACGGCGCGCTGATGGCGACCGGCGGCGAGATCTTCGCGACGGACACAGAGCGAGTGGAGAACCCGGTGGACACCACCGGCGCAGGCGATCTCCTCGCCGCGGCATACATCTGGGCGGATCTGCGCGGAGCCGGGCCGGTCGATCGCCTGCGCTGGGCGGTCGTTTACGCGAGTCTGGGTGTGACGACGCCGACGGGCATCGGCGGCGCACTCGACGAAGACGGATTGGTCGACGCGGGTACCGCGCGTGGATTGACCGTCCCGCCGCGCGTGGACGCCGCCCGAAGCTAGACCGACGTCGATGCCGCCACGGATTCAGCGCGCTGACGCAGGCGCCGGACGAGACGCGCTGCGAGTGCCGCATTCTGCGTGCCCACGTAGTCGACGACTCCGCCGTTTATATCGAGGTAAAGAGTCGCGCCGCCCGGATAGACGAGGACGTCCCGCGTGACGTGATCGTGGTGTACGGCACGCGGCTGTGGGACGCGGCGGACGGGCTACTCGGGCCTTCGAGGGTCGTGTCGAATACGACGAGTGGCTCGGCCGCGAGACGCTGATTGCCGTGGAGGCGCCGGGCGCGACACGATTCGTCATCGAGGCCGAAGGTCACGTTTGTGCGGAGGTGGGCGAGATGCTTCGCTTCGGTTTCCGCCGCGGTCGGGTGTACTTCATCGACCTCGTGAGCGAGCGTGCGCTCGGCCGCATTTAGGACACCCGACTTGGGAGCGACGTCGCTTGCTTTGCAGGTGGTCAGTCGAGAGGAATCTCGGCCCAGAGCCGGGTGCCGTGGCCGCGAGGGCTCTCGATGTGGAGCTGGCCGCCGAGTGCCTCGATCCGGTCGTTCAGACCGACGAGACCGCTGCCGCTCTGCGGTTCTGCCCCTCCGATGCCGTCGTCGGTGACGGCGACGGTGACGGTGTCGTCCGATCGTTCGACCGTTACAGTTGTGTGTGTCGCCTGCGCGTACTTCGCGACGTTCGTTGTCGCCTCTGCGACCAGGTAGTAGACGGCCACTTCGACAGGTTCGGGGAGCCGTTCCTCTGGGATTTGCATGACGCGGACGGGGACGGGGGCGCGATCGGCGAGTGCGTTGAGCGCGGGTTGAAGTCCCCGCGCCGTGAGGGCTCCCGGGTGGATTCCGCGTGCGAGCTCTCGCAACTCGCCGAGGGCGTGTTTGAGTTCGTTATCTGCATCGCTCAGCATCGATTCCGCAGCCGAGGGGTCTCTCTTCAGGGCGTTCTTGATGAGCTTGAGCTGAAGCGCGAGCGAGACGAGCCGCTGCTGCGCGCCGTCGTGCAGGTTGCGCTCCAGTCGGCGCCGCTCGCCGTCGGTCGCTTCGACGATTCTCGCGCGTGACTCCGCGAGGTCTCTGTACGCGTCGGCGTTCGCCAGCGCGAGCGCGACGAGCTCGGCGAAGTCCGCGAGTCGGCGCTCCGCGCCGGCCGGAAGCGGTGCGCCGCGCTCTCCGGCCGCAACAAGCGCGCCCCAGACCTCCCCGCCGAGCTTGATCGGTGCGGCGGTTGCGGAGTCGTAGCCAAAGCTCGTGACGCGCTCGATGATCGGCCCCGAAAGATCGTCGTAGCGGTGAATCCATTCCGGCTCGCCGGTATCACGAACCGTGGCGAGGACGCTCGCCCCGTCGAGGCTCAGACTCGAGCCGACCGGGAACGCAAGCGCGCCGCTCCGACTCCATGCACCGATGAATGTAACGGTGTTGTCCGGGTCGAAGCGTGCGAGGCTGGCCGCGCTCGCTCCGAGTGTTCGGGCCGCCTCAACGGTGACTTGCTCGAACACGCTCGCTGATGCGGCCTCGCTGGCGACGAGCGTAGCGATTCGTCGCAGCGAAGCCTGTTCGGCAGTGAGTTCGCGCTGCGTCTCCTCGCTCGCCCATCGTTCGGCAGTGACGGCGGCAAGCACGAGCGAAGTCAAAGCCGCGACCGCAACGAACAGTTGAGTCGCGAGGAGTGTGTGCGTGATGGATGCGCGAACGAACGGCCCTGAGCCCTGTGCGGTGTTCCATACGGTCAGCGCGGACACGATTGCGACCGTGCTTGCGGCGCCGGTAGGGCCGAAGCGAAGCGCGGCCCAGATGAGGATGGGAAAGACGATGTATGGAACAACTTGTTGCGAGGGCACCTCGACCAGGACGATGAGAATGGCGAGCAAGAGTGCGCCCTCCGCAAGCTTTGGGCCGAGATATCGGCCATGATCGACGCGCCGACCAGACGAGGAGGAGAGGCGCAAAGACGATTGCGCCCGAGAAGTCGGACAGCCACCAGGTCCGAAACACGCTGCCGAACTCCGCGGCTGTGATGACCTGGCCGACTCTGAGCGAGACGACCCCGAACGCGGCGCTGATCACCGTGCCTACGACCGCGCAGATGACGAGTGCCAGGACGTCCCAGACACGTTCGAGGTCGCGTCGCGCTCCAGCCAGTCGAATGAACAGCAGCGCTGCGACGACGACCTCGAGCGTGTTGCCAAGGGTTTGGCCGAGCACCGTCCCCCACGGCGTCGAGAAGTCGGCCACGAGCAGGTCGCCTGCGACGATCCCGGGCCAGAGGCCAGGTCCCCCGATCACCAGTGCCGCGATGCCGACACCGACGGGCGGCCACAGGGCGGTTACGCTTCCGTGTAGGTAGGCGAGACGGAGACCAGCCCGCGCGGCTAGGTAGTAGAGCCCGGTGACCACGCCGACCTCGGCCGCATACCAAGCGAGGCGCCCAGCCCTCGTCTGCCTCCACGCGAGCAGACGATCGAACAAGGTGATGTTCTTCTCGAAAAAAGGCTGAGATTGTCGAGCTCAACGGCGTCCAACGATAGACCGCCAGCGTTTCTCTCTCTCGCGTCCTTCTCGCCGAGACTCCGCCGCAGGATGGGACCCGCGCTTCGCGGGGTGGGGTGGGGGCGAAGTCCGTGGACCCGCGCTGAGGACTAGGGACCGATGGAGTCGCCGCTGCGCCAGTGACGTATCCCGGTCTCGACACGTCGCGGGTTCTCGCTACGTCACGTGACCCCGTGGCCTCTCGATGACATTCCAGGTGTTCTATGACTTGTCGTAGGTCATCCGCATGTCCAAGGCGCGTAGCCGAGCCGCTGTCTCTCACTCAACTGACACACGGTTACGCACGTTCGGCGGACTCGCTCGGCGTGCACGCGGGCTCCACTCGGTCGTGACGCAGCGCGCGGTCGAGCTCGGCGGGCAGCCTCGCCTTCCTCGGCCGACATCGGTGAATCTTCGCTAGTGCACTAGAGGACTCGCCACGGCTGACAACGGGATAACTCAGCGTTTGTCGACGCAATGGCGTGACTCTTCAGCGCCGTCGTTGGCCATCGTCACGCCCGCGTACGTGGTATCGCCGCGTTCCCAGCCCGATAGCTGCTGCGCGAACACCGTGTCGATGGAAAAGATCCGGCCGGCGCCCACCGCCAGCGAGCGGATCTTCGCCCAGGTGCCGATCTCCCCGTCCCCGTCGAACCCTGGTCCGTCGATTTCGGCGGAGATGAACCAGACGCTGACGCTCTTGAAGTCGCCGGACTTCACGGCCCGCGCATTCCGCAGCCTCTCCTGAGCGGTGAGCCGGCCTGCGATCGTGTTGACGAGCGCCCGCGGCACTTGCTCACACCGATCCGACCTCGTCTTCCCAGTCGTCGGCTCGGTTGCAGTCGTCATCCCCGCTGCAGGCGCAGTTCCGCCGCCACCGCAAGCGCTCGCCGTCAGGAGAAGGCAGATGGCGCCGGCAAGGAGGAGGCGATACACGGGGACGGTCGTCTTGAGCATGGGGTGCGGAAACCACGTCATGCGACGGGAGCGAATTCGTACCCGTGGATTAAGCCAAAAGGCGACTCTCCACTTAGCGCTCGCCGCTTGACGCGTCGAGGCAGACGTGGATTCCTTCCCCTCCGCGACCGCCTGCTGCGGACAGCGTTGCTACCCGTTTTGCTACCCACCTGAGGTGATCTGGGGAGCTCGAGTAGTGCCCGAAACGGCTTGGACATGCGGAATCTACCTGGGCTGACCCCACGCGAACGGGCTCATCACCCGGAGGTCGCAGGTTCAAATCCTGCCCCGCTACTCCAGAGGCCCTGCAACGCGGGGCCTTTTTCTTTGCCTGCGACGGTGTCGATCGAATACTCGCGGCGAGCCGGGACGGGATGGAATCCGCATGACTCGAGATTTGCTGATGACATTTCGAGTCGACTGCGGTAGAACATGAACCTGAGACTCGCCGTCGTCTCACTTTTTTGCTGCATCCTTCCCGCGTTGGGGGCCGGCCCGGCCGGAGCCGCCGAGATCGTGACGCGGGACGCCCAGAACGTCCGCCTCGCGGCCGACAACCAGGGCCGGGCACTGGTCACCTACTCCCAGGGCGGCCGGATACGGCACGTCTTCTACTCCGGCGCGATCAACGCGCGGCAGCCGAGCCCCGTCGATCCGCAGGTCAAGTTCAAGGTCGACTACTCCGGCGGACGCGGCCAGTGGAAGACCTTCAAGAACACGTGCCGGACCTACGACGGCCCGAAGCTGGCCTTTCTCCTCAGCGGCTGCAAGGCGTCCGACGGCTCCTACTGGGCGCTGCAGGTCTGGCAGCGGCTGCTCCCGAACGTCGGCTACGTCCCGTGGACGAGTGGGCAGAAGGTCAGAGAGGTGCGCATCTCGCACTGGCGCGGGCCGCTCGCGCAACTCGACGTCTACAGGTACTGGATCAACGAAAACCGAAACCAGGGGATCTTCGGTCGCGCGAGCTACCTCGGCCAGCCGGTCTACGGCTTCCGCACCACGAGCTCGGGCGTCCCGCTCGACGACTACGGCCGGCTCATCTACCTGGACACGCTCGACTCCGCCTACGCTCCCGGCTGGAGCCGAGAGACCTCGTTCGTCACGCACAAGGCGAGCGGCATGTACTGCTACGGGTTCTATCCGTCCTCGACGTACCCCGGCTATCCGCACCAGCGCTCCGGCGCACTCGTCGGCACCGGGAAGCGCTATCGCCTCACGCTCGCCGGGCCGGGGGTCACGCCGGACGTCACCGAGTACGTCGAAGGGCTACCGAGATACGACCCCGGCGATCCGGCGCTCGTCGACCTCCAGACGCAGATGACGGTCAAGGCCCAGGCGATGGCCCGCCTGTACGGCGACCCCAGCTGCAGCCGCTAGATCCGGCTCGCCTTTCGTCGGTCCGTGTCAAGGGGCGGGGCTGCAGTTCCCTTTCAGCTTGCGTCCCGCGGGGTCGTGCAGATCCGCCTGCGTGTGTCTGCTCGGGTTCGTCGATCCTGGCGCAAGGATGCACGTCTGGAGCTTCCGCTTCGGCGCCTTCGCGCCGATTGCGAGCGAACGGCGGACGGGGACGCAGCGGTCGACGATCACCCAGCTCCCCTTGCGGCGCCTTCCGGTTGCGTAGCCGCGTGCACCGACGGTTCGGAACTTCCCGTTAGCTGCGACCCGCAGGCGGCGCAGGACCTTGATGCCGCGTCCCGAGCCGCACTTGGGGAGGGCAGCCGAGAGTTGCAGCGTTGTCAGCGCGCTCGTCTTCGGCTGCGTGATCCGAAACCTGCCGGCCGCGGCCGCGACCGTCTGCAGGCTGCCCGTGGGCGTCGCGGAGGTCACGACCACCTCGCCCTTCGACGCGTCGACCTCCGAGCCGTTGGGAATCGACTGGCCTTTGCCGAGCGGCACGAACGTGCCCGTGCCGGGGGGACGGACGCTCACCACTCCCGCAGCGGGTTGTGCGGTCACCGCCTCGCCGGCCGCCGGCGCGGCCGTCGCCTTGACAGTCGTCGAGGCCCCGTTGTTCGTCAGGTCCGCATCGCCTTCCGCGGCGGCGGCGGTTGCGTTGACCGAGATGGTTCCGCCCCCGACCGGGATGGACGTCAGCGTGATCGTCTTCTTGATCGTCACGCTTTCTCCGGGATGCAACGTCCCGAGCCCGCACCCGCACGTCCCCGCCGGCAAGATCGCCTTGACCCCGACAGAAGGCTTGAACGCGGCGTTGAGGATGGTGTCGCTGGCGTCGCCGGGCCCGTTGTTCGTCACCGTCGTCGCGAACGTAACCTGGTCGCCGGCCCCGATGGACTGCGCGTCGGCAGTGGCCTTGACGGCGAGATTGGCGGCCTGGGCCGGGGAGAGCACGAGGTCGCTGAAGTGCGCGAAGTCCGCGGGAGGCGCGGGATAGTCGAAGTTGGCCGCGGCCGAGGAGGAGTATTCGATCGTGAACCCGAGCGTCGCTCCGACTTTGACGCAGAAGTCGTGGGCGTCACCGGAGCAGAGAGGCTTCCGCGCCTCGAGGATAAGGCGACCCGCTGCGGCGTCGTACGAGCCCGCCGCCACCGTGTCCGCGGTGCCTCCAGCGGCGCCGTCGTCCTGGTACCTGTCGCCCACCAGGAACAGGTCGGTCCCCTGATTTCCGGGGCCGAACCCCATCGCATCCGCTCCGGACTCTCTCACCCCGTTGTGGTTGCTGTCGAAGTAGATCGTCGCCGAGCAGCACTTGATCGCTCCTGAGGGACGATCGTCCTGAACCGTCAGCAGCAAGTAGAGGACGCCGTTCTTGTGCTTGATGGACAACGTCGCCGGATGACCCGGGAACGGGATCGACAGACTGCCCGCGTCCGCCCACTCGTTCGCCGGTTTGATGCTCCCGTCGACGCTGGGCGAGTCGACCGCGAGCGCCGCGGTCAGAGTCGGCGAGCCGCCGTGCGCGAACGCGCCGACCGAGACGACGAGCGCTGCTTCCGCGACCGCTGCGACGATCGCCGCCCAGCGGACCGCGCCGCTCCGACCCCGCGGAGTCGTCCTCGGCCCCCGACCCAGCACATTCCTCCCTCGAGTTGAAACCGGGAAGAACATACACCGTACCCGGGAAATACCCGAATCCCCTGACCGGCCGCGAGGGCGCGCTCAGTTCGACGCGGCCGCGCGATCAGACCACAGGTACGTCGATGCGGTCGCGATCGCCGATCTCGCGGATGACGCGGGCGGGCACGCCTGCCGCGACTACGCCGGCAGGGAGGTCGCGCGTCACGACGGCCCCTGCGCCGACAACCGTGTTGTCGCCGATCGTGACGTTCGGGCAGACGATCACCCCGCCGCCGAGCCAGACGTTGTCGCCGATGCTGATGGGCTCGCACGATTCCCACCCGATCCTGCGCGGCCCGGGATCTACCGGATGCGTCGCGGTCAGGAGCTGGACCCGCGTCGCGAGCTGACAGGCGGCGCCGATCGTGATCGAGGCGCCGTCGAGCATGAGGCAGTCGTAGTTCACGAACGTCCGGGCGCCGATGGACACACGCGAGCCGTATTCGCAGCGAAACGGCGGCCGGATGACGACGCCGTCGCCGACCGCGCCGATCAGCTCGTGCAGGATCGCGTCGCGAACGTCCTGCTCGGCGTGCAGCGTGCGGTTGTAGCGGTCGAGGAGTTCCTGTGCGCGGGCGAAGTCCGCTGTGAGATCCGGGTCCTCGGCGATGTACAGCTCGCCGCGGAGCATCCGGTCTTTCATCTCTCCCATCGCTCGCTCGGTATCCGGAGCGGGCCGCAGCGCGGCGGCCCGCTCCGTCGTCTCACCGGACTACTTCGCCTTCGGCAGGTCGAGGCGCCACGCGCCGCGGCCGTGCGTGGCGGCGTAGAGGTAGCGCTCGCCGTTCGGCCGCGGCAGGAGCGTCAGCCCGTACACGGCGGCGCCGGACTGGTCGCGCGCCGCCGACTCCCAGGTCGTCGAGCCCTGCGGGAGCCGGTCGACGCCGAAGTCGGTCGCGGCGAAGATGTCGCCGGTCACGCCGTCGTACGCGACATCCGTCACCGGCTGGTCGCCGAGGTTGGACGTCAGGTCGGTCCACGTCGCCGTGCCCGTGCCCGGATCGAACCGCACGTCGAACACGTGGCCGGGCTGGCCGGGCGTGTACGCGGCGTACCCCGTGAAGGACACGATCGCGTGGAACTTGTCAGCGGGGTCGATCGAGATGCCGCTGACGAACCGCGTCGGCTGGACGGGGGTGTCGATCCGGGTGTAGGTCACCGCCGACGCCGGCTCGGCGTTCGCGTTCTGCGTGATGAACACGCGGCCGCGGCGGGTTCCGACCCACATCGTGCCGGCGTCGAGCGAGGAGCGCGTGATGCGGACGACGTAGCCGGCGTTGCCGCCGCCCTTGTCCGCATCCGCTCCCGCGGCGAGGTCTCCTGCCGCGCCGCCCAGCGCGACGAGGTCACCGCACCCGGAGTTCGGGATGCCGGCCCTGTCGCCGAAGAGCGCGTCACAGTGCGCCAGCATGAAGTCGCGGTTCGCCCCGCCCGCTGTCTTCGTCCGCCAGACGTGCCGCATTCCCGAGAAGGCGGTCTGGCTCACGACCGGGTCGACGGCGAGCGGCGGGTAGAACGACGCGCCCTCGCCCGAGGCGCGCATCGAGTCCGAGATCCACATCCAGTGGCCCGGCGTCGGATCGATGCCGTCCCAGTTCACCTGCAGCGAGACGCCGGAGAACTGGTGGTAGTGCGCCTTCCCGTCGATGTCGATGCCCGTCGGGCCGCCGTCGCCGAGGACGTCCATGCGCCACTGGTTTCCGTCGAACGTCGGCGAGCCGTTGTCCTGCGTGCCGCCGATGATGTCGTTCGGGTCGTTCGGATCGATCGCCAGCGCCTGGAACTCGAGCACGTTGAGCCCGGAGTTCATCGCGATGATCCGATCGGGGATCGCGGACAGCCACGTACGGCAGTCCTGGAGGCTCACGCCGGTGAGGCTGCGCGTGTCGCAGTCGGACGAGAAGTCGACGTAGCGACCGCTCGTGCGCGAGATGCCGCCGTCGGAGGCGACGAACGTGATCCCGCCCGGCGCGAACGCGAATGCGTGGATGTCCGGATGGATGTCGAGGAAGAAGTGCCGTGCGTCACCCGTCGAGTCGGTGAACTGCACGCCGCCGTCGACCGAGCGCATCACGGCGCGGCCGTTCGAGCGGTAATGGGACGTCCGCGACGGCAGTTCCTGGTACTGCGTCACCCCGCCGAGCCAGACCTCGTCCGGCTGTCCGGGCGGCGACGCGACCGGCATGTCGTACGAGCACTGATTCCGGCAGAAGTCGAACGAGCTGTAGCCGGGCGTGCCGTCCGTCTTGTTGGACAGCAGCGTCCAGCTCGCGTTGCCCGTTGCCGCGGCGGCGTCGTCCGTCCGCCACAGCTTCGAAGCGTCGACCGTGGGCGGCGTGCCGCCGACCTCGTCCGACCCCTCGCCGAGGTAGATGCGCGTCTTGCCGTTCGGCAGCGCCGCCACGGCGAGCTCGAACCGGATGCCGGCGAGGCCCGACGGCCCCGGCGGGTTCGGGTTCGGCTCGGTGAAGATCTGCGTCACGTTCGTTCCGGCGGGGGTGATGCTCGCGCGGAACGCGCCGTAGTTGAACATCGTGAAGTAGAACGTCGACGCGTCGTTCGGATCGAACTGGATCTTTGTGATCGCGCCGCGGAACAGGTCGAGGCCCGTGGGCGTCCCGGGCACGACCGGGTCCTGATCGCGCGAGTAGATGAGCGTGAACGTGTCGCCCCCGTCCTTCGACTCGTACAGGCCGAGACGCGGTGCGCCCGGCGGCGTGAAGCGTCCTCCGTTCGAGCTCGAGATGCCGTGTCGAGCGACCATCGTCCCGATGTAGATGTGGCTCGGGTCCGCCGGGTCGATCGCAATGTCGCCGACGCCGCGATCCTTCGCCGCAGCGACGCTGCCCGGAAGCACCGACCAGTGGTTGCCGCCGTCGGTCGACTTGTAGACGCCGAGGCCGGCCTCGTTGTCGGACGAGCCGTTCTCCTCGCCCGTTCCGAGGTAGATCGTGTTGCCCGTCGCGTCCGTCGGGTCGATCGTGATCGAGCCGATCGCCCGCGTGTCGAGCCCGTCGTTCTTCTCGTGCCACGCCGGCCGCTCGGCCAGGGCATTGTTCGTCATCCACACGCCGCCGCCGGCCGAGCCGATATAGAGCTTGCACGCGACGACGCTGCAGTGCTTGGAGTCGACCGCAAGTGCTGCGATGCGCCCCGTCCACTGCGTCGGAACCATCAGGTTCTGCGTGCCGAACTGCCCGACCTCGAGTGTGTCCGGGCCGAGTTCCTTCCATTTAGCATTCAGCTTCGAGCCCTTGTCCTTCACCTTGTTGCCCGCCGCGATCGCGCCAAGCGTCTGATCGAAGCCGATCGTGTCGCTCGGGTACGCGCGATTCTCATAGTCCTCGAGCGCCGCGCTCCGCCCGGCCTCGCCTGACTCGTTCGAGCCCTGGCCGATGTATGAGAACTCCTCGTCTGGCCCGAGTCGCGTCGGGTGCGTTGCCGCCGCCCCGCCGCCTGTCGTCGTGGCCACCGCCGAAACCACCGCCGAGACGAGCAACGCCATGCCGACGAGCGCCGCCACCACCCCTTTACGAGCCATCCTGCCCCCTTCGCAATCAGTACTGAAAACCGCCGAGGAGCCGCGATCGATCATCGTCTATCAGGGATCCGCCGACGTTTTCAAGTGCAAGATTGCTGTACTTCGAGGAGAACTACTGCGTCCTCTCGGTGGCGCGCCCGATGCGCGCCTGAACTGGTGAAGCTGCGCTCGACCCGCACGAACCGCTCGTAATCAGGTGCTCGCCGTGATCGGCAACGTCGTCTGGTTCATGGTGATCGAGAACGTCGTCGTGAGCGTCTGGCCGAAAGTCGGCAAGTTCTTCCCGCTCGCCGCGGGAGACGCGACGACCGGCATCAACTCGGACAAACTCCTCACGGCATCGCAAGGGCGCTCGTGCTGACCGGCTACGTCCTCGCGTTCCTCGTTGCGGCGACGACGGTGACACAGCGGAGGGACGTGAAGTAGGTGCACCGCCGAGAACCTTGACCGGCCGGCGGGCGAGGAAGATACTCGGCGACGACCACGTCGCTCCTCGCGACGTGACCGCCTGCTGGCGAGCGGAAGGAGGTGCGGCGCCACCGACCACGAGGTACGAGTTGAGCCTTCGCTTACACCTGGTCCGCGACAAGGAGGATGAAATGCTTCGTCCACCGCTTTCGCGCGGGACGCTTCGGCGCCACGCGGTCGTTGCCACTGCTCTGGCGGTGATCGCGCTGCCGCTGATCGCCTCGACGGCGGCAGCCGACCAGTACTTCCACACGTCGCACGCGGATCTCAGTCCGATCGGCAACGCGCCGCTCGAGTCGGGATTCGTGACCGACATCCACGCGCAGGGGATGACGATCTCGGCGCAGGAGCGCTACCACCTCGTCGGCGCGATGCCGAACACCACGTACACCGTCGCGCTGAAGATCTACGTCGGCGATCCGAGCTGCACGAATCTGACGCGTACCCGTCAGACGGCGACGTTCGACACCAACGGCGTGGGCAACGCCACGGCCGACTTCACGTTCTTCGTTCCGGCGACGGGTCCGCCGCCGCCTAATCCGGTCGCGAGCGGCATCATCTGGGTGATCAGCAGCGGCGGTGTTCCGCAGTACCAGACCGCCTGCGTCCCCGTCACGTTGGGCGCCTGAATTCCGTCTGCGCGGAGGCCCCTGCGTTCGGGGGCCTCCGCGCACGGCCCGTGTGAAACCGCGACGCCTTGACACGCCGACGCGAAGACCGTTGGATCACAGCAGGATGGCCTCGCCCGAAAGACCGCCGCAGGACGACGAGCCTCGGTACGTCCTGATCACGGAGTGCCTGCAGAACGACTTCGTGCTCAACGCGCAATGCCGGCTCGCGCTCCCCGAGGCGGTCGCGCGGTCGGTGCTGCTCGGCCGGGAGGCGGCGCGCGTCACCGCATCCGACGGCATCCGCCGCTTTCCGGCCAAGGCGATCGCCGCAGGCCCGTTCGGGCAGTTCCTCGACGAGACGATCGGGAGCCGGATGCGCGGCGAGGACGAGCCGCGGCGTCTTGCACGTGATCAACATCCGCGACTGGCACGTCCCGGACGACAACTACGACTTCGAGCGGCGCCTCTACGGGACGCACTGCGAGGCAGGCACGTGGGGCGCCGGCTACGTCGACGGGCTCGAGCGGTGGCTCGACCCGGCCGATTCGCTGCCGGACGAGGAGGCGCGTTACTTCGAGCAGGGCAGCGTCCGCATCCACCACGTCCACGCCGACTCGATCTTCGACTTCCGGCCTCGCCGCACGCAGATCAGGGCGGAGGAGCGCAAGTTCCGCGCCTCCGCGCTCGAGATCCTGCTCGACGTGATCGCTCAGGGCTCGGACGCCGACCAGGAGCGGGCGCGCGAGCTGTTGCGCGCCGATCCGCGGCCGCGCGCGCTTTGGCCGCTCTCGAAGGAGATCGACGACGACGAGAGCGTGCGCTCGACGGGGCGCCTGTACGTCGCCGTGATCGGCTTCTACACCGACATCAAGATCGGCATCGTCCTCACGGGCCTCCGCACCCGCTACGAGCTTCAGAACCTCGCCGTCTCCGACACGTTCACGGCCAGCACGACGCTCGAACGCCACCTCAGCGGGCTCGACTTCGCCTCGAAGCTCCTGAACGTCGAGGTCATGCACGGGATCGGCAACCTCACGCGCTTCCTCGGCAGTCCGGGCATGCAGCGGGACGAGTCGGCGATCGTCGCGGCCGACAGCTTCGCCCGCTACCAGAACTACTTCCAGGACCGGCAGAACGTGCTCGCACACGAGAGCGAGAAGCTGCGGGAGTACGAGGAGCTCACGGAGCGACGCTCGATCGGCGTCTACGACACGATCCGTCGAGCGAATCAGTTCCTGATCGCGTGGGGCATGGTCTTCCTGAGCGCGACGCTCGTCCTTTCGATCATGAGCGCGTTCGGCGTCGTCCGCTGGGAGCTGGCGGCGGTGACCGGCGGGCTCAGCCTCGTGCAGTTCGTCGGCGCTTTCTTCACGCAGCCGAGCTCCGATCTGCAGCGGAACCTCACGAACCTCACCGTCCTGAAGATGATCCTCGAGAGCCACAGCCTCAAGACCGCGATCGCGCGGTTCCACCTGACCACGCCCCAGGCGCTGCGCGAGCTGCAGAACAAGGAGGAGGCGGTCGATGCGACCCGCCAGGTCGAGACGCTCCAGAAGGAGCTGAAGGCGATCGAGGACGTCGACCGCGCCGACTTCGCGGCGCTCGAGCGCCTCGGCTTCGGACGCGACCGCGCAGCCGCCACGCCCGACTCGGTCGCTTCGGTCGCGAACGGCGCGGTCGATGCCGCGGCCGCCGAAGCAGGTCAGACGGCCGAGCCTGCGACGACTCCGGCCGGCGACGCGGCCTGAGCGCTCCGCCAAGCGGTGTATGTTCTCCCCGGGTTCGAAGGGGGCGAAGGAGGCATGTGCTGGGTCGTGTGCGGAGTACGGCACGCCGGAGTCGAGGCGGCGCGGTCCGTTGGGCGGCGGCCGTCGCGGCCGTCGCAGAGGTGGCGCTCGTCCTCTCGGTCGGCGCGTTCGCGCACGGCGGCTCGCCGAGGCTGGCCGCGGCGGCGGCGCCCAACTCGCCGAGCGTGGACGGGAGCATCAAGCCCGCCAACGAGTGGGCCGACGCGGGGAGTCTGTCGATCCCGTTCCCGGGACATCCCGCGACGCTGTCGGTGAAGCACAGGAACGACTTTCTCTACGCGCTGCTGACGGTCAAGGACGATCCTCCGGGCGGCGGGATCCAGTGCTGCTCGGCGACGCTCTTCTTCGACAACAACCACAACGGCGCAAGAGATCCCGGCGAGGACGAGATGGGGTTCGGCCCCGGGAACCAGGCGAGCGACCAGTTCTTCCTCGGCGACGGCGGCATGTACGGCGACGACCGTCTGGCGGGCGGAACCGCGGACGTGACGACGGCCGGCTCGTACGACGCTGCAACGGGTCGGCTGGTCCTCGAGGCGCGGAAGCCGCTCTGCTCGGGTGACAACGCTCACGACTTCTGCGTCAAGGTCGGAGACATCGCTCGGGTTCACGCTCGAATACTTCGCGTCGGGCGGGAGCAACTTCGACTATCCCGCGGCTCCCGAGGACTTCGCGCGCTTCGCCGACCTCGTGATCTCTCCGGCGCAGGCCGCCGACCTCGCCGTCAAGACCGATGCCGACGTGCAGTCGGTCGGCGCGGGCGACCAGGTCACGTTCGCGATGACGGTGACGAACAGTGGGCCCGGCGACGCGAGCGGCATCGTCCTCGACGCTGCGTTCGAGCAGTCCGGCGGGGTCAAGGTGATCTTCCCGGCCGAGACGTGTGGATGCCAGCTCGGGACGTTGAAGCCCGGCGAAACGGTGACGATCAAGAAGACGATCAAGGTGACGTCGGTACCGGCGGGCGGCGGAGCCGTCTCGGTCGAGGCGACCGCCTCCGCCGCGGAAGGCGATCCGGACACGACGAACAACGCGTCGTCCGAAGGGGTGGAGGCGACGGCCGCGCCGGCCCCCGGCGAGGCCGTGGTCGCAAAGACGTCGGCGGGAGTGGTGAGCGTCAGAACCCCCGGCACGCAGAAGTTCGTGGTGCTCGGCACCGGCCAGGCGATCCCGAACGGCTCGGAGGTCGACGCGACGAAGGGCCAGGTAACGGTCACCTCCGCGACTCCGTCGGGCGCGGTGCAGACGGCGACGGCCGCGTCGGGCAAGTTCCGGATCACGCAGCCGACGTCGAGCGCGCTGACGACGCTCCGACTGTCGGCAGCCCTCCCCAAGTGCGGCTCGGGACGCGGCACCAAGATCCTGCGCCGCCTGCGCATCGCTGCGAACGGGCAGTTCCGAACCGCCGGTGCACGCGGCTACGCAACCGGGAGGAGCCGCAAGGCGAGCTGGACGATCATCGACCGCTGCGTCCCCGTCCGCCGTTCGCTCGCAAGCGGCGCGAAGGGGCCGAAGCGGAAGCTCCAGACCTGTGTCGTTCCGCCCGGGTCGACGAACCCGAGCAGGCACACGCAGGCGGATCTGCACGACCCGGCGGGACGCAAGGTGAAGGGGAACTGCATCCCGGCGCCTTGACAAGGATGTCCGAAAGCCGTGTCATAGATCGAACGATGGCGGCAACGGGCGCAGACAACCTCGTCGCGCAGTAGGCGAGCGCGGCGCACATGGACGACATCGACGAGCGACACTTCATCGACGTCGCGGACTCTGTCGCCGAGGGATACGTCGTGCCCTTCCTCGGCGCCGGCGCGAACCTGTGCGACCGTCCGGACGAGGTCGCATGGGAACCGGGGCGCTTCCTGCCGAACGGCAGCGAGCTCGCGCACGCCCTCGCCGAGAAGGGCCGGTACCCGAGCGCCGACGACGGCGATCTCCTCCGCGTCTCGCAGTACATCGGCGCAGTGCGCGGCGAGAAGGACCTCTACCGGTATCTGCGCACGATCTTCGACGTCGACTACCCCCCGAACTCGTTGCACCGGTTCCTCGCGCGCATTCCGGCCTACCTCCGGGAGCGCGGCGCGCCGCAGCTGCTCACGATCACGACGAACTACGACGACCTGCTGGAGCGCGCGCTCGACGAGCAGGGCGAGGCATACGACCTCGTCTGGTACGAGGCGAAGCACGGACGTCTCGCAGGGAAGTTCATCCATCGCGCTCCGGGCGCCGAGCCGGTCGGGATCGACGTGGCGAACGAGTACGACGCGCTCACGCCGGACGAGCGGCCGGTCATCCTCAAGCTCCACGGGGCGATCGACCGGAGCAGTCCGAGGGGCGACAGCTTCGTCATCACCGAGGACGACTACATCGACTATCTCTCGCGCGGCGACATCGGCGCCCAGATTCCGATCACGATTCGCGAGCGCATGACCGACAGCCACTTTCTCTTTCTCGGCTACAGCATGCGCGACTGGAACCTCCGCGTGATCCTGAGCAGGATCTGGGGCTCGCAGGAGCTCGACGTCACGTCGTGGGCGATCCAGCGCGACCCGCAGGACGAGGTCGCGAAGACGATCGAGCAGAAGCTCTGGAGCAGCCGCGGAGACGTCGACCTCGTCTACGCGACGCTGAGCACCTACGTGGCGCAGCTCTCCACGGCGGTGTTCGGCGGTCCGGTGGAGCCCGCAGCGGTATGACCGCCGGCTCGGGCCGCCCGGAGCCCGAGGCCGCTCCGCCGCACGAGACACCGTACGTCGGCCTCGTTCCGTACACCGAAGCCGAGGCCGCGTTCTTCTTCGGCCGCGAGGCGGAGAAGAGAATCATCACGGCGAACCTCCGGGCGGCGCGGCTGACGCTCGTCTACGGCGCGAGCGGCGTGGGGAAGACGTCGCTGCTCCGGGCGGGGGTCGTCCACGACCTGCGTGAGCAGCTCGCGCGCAACTCGGCGAACGGCCGCGGTCGGGCGCCGTTCGCAATCGCAGTGTTCCGCGGCTGGGGCGACGACCCGCTCTTCGGGTTGATGGAGCAGGTTCGCCTGTCCGTGGAGGCGGCGTCGACCGGGCTCGAGCTCGATCCGTGGCGGCCGGGCGAGCCCGTGGTCGAGACCCTTCGCGGCTGGACCGAGCATGCCCGGCGGCTGCTCGTCGTGCTCGACCAGTTCGAGGACTACTTCCTCTACCACCCGGTCGAGGAAGGCGAGGACACGTTCGCCGTGCAGTTCCCGCAGATCGTCAACGAGCCGAACCTCCGCGTCCACTTCATCGTCTCCTTCCGCGAGGACGCGTGGGCGAGCCTCGACCGCTTCAAGGGCCGGATCCCGGACCTGTTCGCGAACTACGTCCGGATCGAGCACCTCAATCGCGTCGGCGGAAAGGACGCGATCGAGCGGCCGATCGAGGAGTACAACAAACGGCTGCCGGCCGGAGCCGAGCGCTTCACGGTCGAGCCGGCTCTCGTCACGGCCGTCCTCGACGCTGCAACGGCCGCTCCCGAGAGCGAGCGCGGTGTGGCGGCGGCGGCGTCCGACGAGATCGAGACGCCGTTCCTGCAGCTCGTGATGGAGCGGCTCTGGCACGCGACGGTCGACGCGGGCGGGCACGCGCTCACGGTCAAGACGCTCGACGACGTCGGCGGCGCGCGGCGGATCGTCGAGACGCACCTCGTCAACGCGCTCGGCCGGCTCGCGCCCGCGGAGCAGGAGGTCGCCGCCGAGGCGTTCCGCTACCTCGTGACGCGCTCGCGGCGGCGCGTCGTCCAGTCGCTCTCGGACCTCTCGGAGTGGCTCGGCCGGCCGGAGCCGGAAGTCGGGGCAGTGCTCGAGAAGCTGACCTCCGGCGAGAGCGGCCGCATCCTGCGCCCCGTGCCGCCGCCGCCGGGACAGGCGGACGAGGGCGCGCGCTACGAGCTCTTCCACGACGTGCTCGGCGAGCCGATTCTCGAGTGGCGACGGGACTTCGAGGCCGAGCGCCAGCGCGCCGCCGAGGCGCGGCGCCAACGTGCGGTGCGCCGGCGGCTCGGCGCGATCGCGCTCGGCCTGCTGCTCCTCGCCGCCGTCTTCGGCGTGCTGGCTCTGGTCGCGGTCAAGGAGAACCGGCGGGCGCAGCACGAGCGGTCGAACGCGCTCGCGAGCCGTGCGATCCGCGAGACGTCCCTCGACCCTGTGTCCGGGCTCGTGCTGGCGATGCGTGCGATGGACGTGTGGGACGGGCCGCAGGCGCAGAGCGCGCTGAGAGACGCGCTCAACGTCCCGGCCGCGGTCCTCGCGGTGCTGCGTGGCCACGAGGACCAGGTCGAAAGGGCGTCCTTCAGCCCCGACGGCAGCCGTGTCGTGACGGCGAGCGACGACGGCACAGCTCGCATCTGGAACCCGGCTACGGGTGAAGCGCGCGTGCTGCGCGTGTTGCCTGCCGGAGGCGGCGCCGTCCTCGCCGCGCGCTTCACGGCCGACGGAAAGCACGTGCTCACCGGCGACGAGAACGGCGCCGTCCGTCTCTGGACGATTTCTGGCAAGCCTGAGTCGTCGCGTGGACTCGACACCAAGCTCTTCGGCCCGGAGTTCAGCGACGACGGCACGCTCGTGCTCGCGCGCGGAGGCGACGGCACGGTGCGCGTCTGGAAGGTCGGGAAGGCCGGCTCCACAACCGCGCTCCCGCCCGCCGCCGCCGAAGCTCCGCTCACGGCCGCTGCGTTCTCGCGCGACGGAGAACGTGTCCTCACCGCGAACGAGGACGGGACGGCGCGGATCTGGAGCCTGAACCCGCCGCGGCTGCAGCGGGTCCTCCACGTGCCGGGCGGTTCCGTCACCGCTGCGGCCTTCAGCCCGGACGGCAAGTCCGTCGTCCTCGCGTCCGACCCGGGCGACGTTGCGACGATCACGAACCTGACGACGGGTGCGACGGTCCCGCTCCGCGGCCACACGGGACAGATCCTCAGCGCGAGGTTCAGCAGCGACGGCAGGTACGTGCTCACGGCCGGCGACACGACGGCGCGGCTGTGGGAGGCAGCGACCGGCCGGACGATCGCCGTTCTCGGGCACCACGGCGTCTTCGTGCTCGACGCCTCGTTCAGCCCCGACGGCCGGCGCGTCGTCACGGCAGGCGCTGACAACACGGCGCGCCTGTGGAACGTGCGCGCGGCGGGCGGCGAGCTGATCCTGTCGGGCCATCGCGACCGCGTCTACGACGCGTCCTTCAGCCCCGACGGCCGTCAGGTCGTCACCGCAAGTCGTGACGACACCGCCAGGACGTGGAACGCACGCACCGGCGCCGCCGCGAAGACGATGCATCAGGACGACGACGTCCTTGCCGCGACCTATCTCCCGGACGGCCGCGGCATCGTGACCGCCGGAGCCGTCGGAGTGACGCTCTACGGTCCGCACGGCGTCCGGGCTGTATCCGACATTGCCGCAGGCGATGTGGACGTTCGCGCCGACGGAACGATCCTCGCCACGGGTCTCGACGGAAGGGCGCGCATCGGTCGGCAGGGGCAGTGGAGGGTTGTCCCGCCGCAACTGGTCGCGACGGCCGTCTTCAGTCCCGACGGCAGCAAGATCCTCACGGCAGGTGGCGAGGGCGTCGAGGTCCGGAGCGCCAAGACGCTCGGCCTGATCCGGCTCCTGAAGTACGCGCCGGACATCCTCTACTCGGCCTCCTTCAGCCCCGACGGCCAGCGCATCGCGACCGCGAGCTCGGACGGCACTGCTCGGATCTTCGACGCAGCCTCGGGTGATCAACTGCGCGTCTTCAGGATGCCGGGCACCGGTCACGAGCGCGCGCTTCAGCCCCGACGGCCGGCTGCTCGTCACCTCGAGCAAGGACGGCGCCGTCCGAGTCTGGAACACGACGTCCGGCGCGCTCGAAGAGTTCTTCAGGGATCACACCGACGTTGCGTGGAACGCGTCGTTCTCCCCGGATGGAAAGCGTGTCGTGTCGGCGAGCAGCGACGGCACCGCTCACATCTACCGGCTGACGCCGATCGGCGACCTGCTGACGAGCGCGCGTGCTCGGCTTCGCGCGACGGTGACGCCTGAGCTGGAACGCACGATCCTCTCGCAGCCGTGACGCCGTTCCCCGTCCGCTTGCCTCCTCGACGCGGAGAGCCCGCGGGGTCTCCGACTCAGCGCGTTGACGGACAGCGGCTAGGCAGCGACGGCTTTTCGCGTACGCAAGTCGACGCGATGGTGCGTCTCGTCGAGAGCGTGTAGAGGGCAAGGGCCGGCCGGCGCCCGGACAACCGCCCGAGCGCCGGCCGTCAGAGCCCTACGCGAGGCCGCTGCAGACCGCAGGAAACTCGCTGTCGTCCTGGATCCCGACCGACTTGATGATCTCCTGAATCGTCGCGGGCGGGAACGTCCCGACGCGCATGCCGATGCGGAGGCCGACGTTGGCGAAGACGATGCCCTCACCGGGCACGACGAACCGTCCGTCGTTGCCCGGCACCGTGACGAGCCACGTCCCGTCCGGCTGCGGCTCGCCGATCGCCGGGCCCGCGAGGGGAGTGGAGAGACTCTTGCCGCTGAGCGGGTTCGTGTACGTGATCGTGAAGTTGCGGAGGTGGATCACGCGGCGCACCAGCGCGCCGTCCTGGTCCGTGAAGTCCGTGACGACACGTGTCCCCTCGACGTGCGCGACGATGTCGAACGGGCACGTCCCGGCGCTCGCGGGGATCGGAATGTCCGCGTCGATCTGCGTCTCCGTCGCCGTGGGCGGATTGGCGCCGGCGAGCGGCACGACGAGCACGGCGAACAGGCAGGCGAGCACGGCTGCCGGTAGCAGCTTCCTCATGACGAATCTCCTTCCGTTCGTGGCCCGCCGGCGCCGGCGATACCTCTGGTTTGGACCTGTCAGTACCATAAGACGTTCATGATCCTGACGCGGTTAGCAGCGGGAGCTCGAGACGACGTCGCGCTCGCCGTGGATCTCGCGAACACGTGGGAGACGCTCGATCCGCCGAACGAGCGCCTGCGCGACGTCGGCTCGCTGCGCCGGGTGCTCGAGCACCACGGTCACGACGCGGCCGCCGACGCCGCGACCGACGACGACGTCGACGCTGTGCGGGCGCTGCGCGACCGGCTGCGCGACGCCTTCGCCGCCTCGGACGAGCAGGACGCCGTTGCGTCTCTCAACGAGCTCCTGGCGAACGCGCCGGCGGCGCGACTCGTGCGCGACGGGCGGAGCTGGCGGTTCGGCTGGGACGAGTCGACGCCCGACTTCCTGGCACCGACGACGGCGACCGCTCTGCTCGACGCGATCCGCCGCGACGGGTTCGAACGCTTCGGGACGTGCGCCGGCACGCCGTGCACGGGTGTCTTCGTCGACCGGTCGAGAAACCGGAGCCGGCGTTACTGCTGCGAGCTCTGCGCCGACCGCGTGGCCCAGGCGAAGAGCCGCGGTCGGCGGCGCGCGCGCTAGGGCGCCACGTGCGTGAGCGCGCCGTGGAGGGCGTCATCGGCGAAGAGCGCCGGCCGGCGTTGCCGCCAGTCCCGTCAGGGACAGCGACGTCGCGGCGCGCCGTCGCGCGACATTCCCGCTCGCGGCGTCGACCGTGACGAGCGCCGCAACGGTTGGATCGCCGCGCGCGGCACCCGCACGCGTTGCGGTGACCACGTGCAGCAGGTTGCCCTCCGCTACCAGGTCGAGTCCTGCAGCGCCGATCTCGACCGACGCCTCCTCCGCGCCGGTGAGGGCATCGAGACGCTCGAGGTCGAGACCGCGCCCCGTGACCCACAACCCGCCGCCCGCGACCGCCAGACGCTCGGGAGCCGAGGTCGCGCCGAGGAAGTGGCTACCCAGCCGCGTCAGGCGATCGCCGTCGATCCGCACGATCTCGCCCGATTTGTGGCTGGCGATCCACACCGCCGTGCCGTCCGTCGCAAATCCGGACGGCCCGTCGCCGACGGAGAAGCGGCGCACGGTCGCACCCGTCGCCGGATCGATGCGCGCGACGGTTCCCGAGCCGTCGAAGGCGACCCACGGCGTCCCGTCGCCGAACCAGACGTAGATCGGCGGCTCGTCCAGTTGCGTCGTCGTCACGCGGTTGGTAGCCGCGTCGATCCGCGCGAGCACGGGCCGATCCCGCTCGACCGCCCACACCGCGCCGGCGCCGGCTCCGCGCCGCGGCCAGCGACCAGGCACGCAGGCCGTGGAGGTCGACGCGGGCGACGAGCCGCCCGGACAGGTCGCGTCGCTCGACCGAGCCGGTCGCTCGACACGCGATCCAGAGGGAATCGAATCCGGTGGTGAGCGCATACGGCGGATAGGGGATCGAGGCGTCGCGGCAGACGCGAGACACGCTGGCGCCTTCGAAGCCGGGGACGCGGATCGCGCGGAGCGCGTAACGGCGAGTGCCGAGCACGGCGTCGAAGTGGCCACGTCCCGGGCCGCGGCAACGTGATGCGAACGCCGTAGCGACCCTTGCCTCGGCTCGTCACGCGCGCGCGGATGCTTTCCGGCGGCGACCGTCGGCGCCTTGCTCGGCACGGGCCTCACGGTCAGCACGCCGGACCACGTGCCGACGGCGGTGGACGGGCCTTCGACCGTGAGCACCGGCCGCGGGCCGTTCGCGGCTCCGCATGCACACGCGGCGAGGCCGAGCGCGACTGCAGCCGCGATCCTCACGGCTGCTGTATATCACGAAGTCGTGATAGATGCCCCGGATCCGTGAGGATCGTAAGATCGCCCGAATGGACGCCGACCGCGGAGCCCGCCTGTTCGTCACGATCTGGGCCGCCGCCCGCCGGTCCGTGCGTCTCGTCGAACAGCGCATGCGGGAGGAAGGGGTGGACGACCACGAGCTGGCGCTCGTGTTCGAGCTGGCGCTGGCGGATGCCCCGCTCTCGACGACCGCCGTGGCCGAACGGATGGGCGTCCCGTTCATGACCGCGAGCGATGCGCTCGCGCGGCTCGAGGCCCGCGGCACGGTGCGCCAGGAGCCCAATCCGGCGGACCGACGCTCATCCCTCTTCGCGCTCACGGCGCAAGGGGAAGAGCGGGCTGGACGAGCCGTCGCGATCGTCGCTCCGCTCGCCGACGACCTCGCCGACTCGGCAGGTCTCACCGCCGACGAGCTTCAGACACTCGCGACGCAGCTGAACCGCGTCTTGACGCCCCGCGCCAAGTCGCCGCTCTGACGCACGTTCCTACAGGCCGGTCTGCACGGCGACGCGGCCTGACTCGACCGCTTGCTGGAGCGCGTCGTAGTCGCGCTCGTTCTGGTCGGCGTAGCCTCGGCGAACTCGGCGAGCGCCTGGTCGAAGACGCCGGCTCGTGCCGACGTAGCTCGCGATCGCGACCGCGTCGCCCGAGCGCGCGTGTGCCTTCGCCAGCGTCCAGCCGCAGACGCGTGCGTAGATCTCGAGCGCGCTCGGCTCCATCACTCGACGAGCGCCGAGCCCTTCGCGTCCCAGAGCTGCCGGACGTAGAAGTCGCGCTTCGACGCCGTCGATGCCGACCGCGGTCGGAGCCAGCCGAGCAAGATGTCGCTCGCCGCCTGGACCAGCCGCTGACCCTCGACGACCCGCTGGCCGTGGGACGTGAACCGGCTCTTGCCGAGATAGGGCTCGAGCACGGAGGGCTGTGCCTCCTTCGCCTGCAGGAAGAGCGGATCCTCGCCGTCTCGTCCGAGCAGCAGCACGATCCAGGCCCGCGTTCCGACGCTGCCGACACCGACCACCTTGCGCGCCGCGTCGACGTAGCGGAAGCGCTCGAGCAGGCGACGGCGGTCGCCGCGAGAGCGTGCGCCTGTAGGACACGGATCAAGCCTCGGAACGCTTCGTGAGCGGCCTCAGCCTGTTCGGGGTCGACGAGCTCGTCGATCGGAACGATGAGCGGCGCATCGCTCGCGATCCGCGGCTCGCCGTCGACGAGACGGGTGAGCTTGCCGAACGCCTTCAGGCTGTCCTTCGAGCGCGTACGAGCTTCGTTCTTGTTCATCCGCTTGACCTGCTCGCGCGTCGCGCCTGCGCTGAACTCACGGCGGAGATCGTCGACGTCGATCCGCGCGTACCAGAGATCCATGTTGCGCATCGACGCGAACTCGTGGATCGACTCGCGATAGGAGCGGCCGACTGCGGCATTGATCCGCGCGCGCACCTTGGCGCTGAAGCCGCGGTCGCGGCCGGCGACGGCGAAGCTCGCCACGAGACGCTTGACGTCCCACTCGAACGGGCCGGGAAGTGTCTCGTCGAAATCGTTGATGCTGAAGATCAGCGCGGCGGTCCGGCGCGGCGAAGGCCCCGAAGTTCGAGAGATGCGCGTCACCGCAGAGCTGCACGTGCAGCCCCGAGCGGGGGCTGCCCGGCGAGATCGCAGGCCATCAGCGCGGCCGCACCGCGGTAGAACGTGAACGGCGAGACGAGCATGCGCCCGTAGCGGATCGGCACGAGCTCGGGCACGCGTGTCTGCGCCTGCTCCTCGAGCAGGACGACGGGATCCGGACGATGCGGCGACGGTTCCCACTCGCCGTGCGAGCGCCGCGGCACCTCGGCGCGCGCGGCCTTTCCGCGCGCGGCACGCTCCTCGAGCGTGAAGTGCTCGACCTTCCCCGCCGTCGACCTGCCGGCGCCGGGCCGGTTGTCTCGTCGCTCGTGTCGCTCTGTCGTCTCGGTGCTCATCGTTCTCCTCGCGCGTGGAAGGCGTCGCGGGCCGCCTGGAGGCTGTCGTAGTAGCGGTCTGCGCCGATCTTGGCCGTGAGGCCGAAGGTGTCGAGCTCGCGTCGGAGCGCGGGGCTCGCGTCCGCGACGGCGAACACGATGCCGCGCGACTCGAGCTGCTCGGCGAGCTCGACGAGCGTCTTGCCGCCCGTGTAGTCGACGTCGTCGATCGCGACGGCGTAGAGGACGAACCAGCGCGGCGGATCGGGCGACGTCGACGAGTGCGAGCACTTCGTCGGAGAGACGCTGCGGCGTTGGCGTAGAAGAGGCCGGCGCCGAAGCGGTAGACGACGAGGTCGGGCTCGGAGACCGTCCCGGGTGTCGGCCGCAGTCCATCGTGAACGCGCCGCTCGCGTCCCAGCCGACGACCCGGTCGTGCGGGGCGTAGTGGCGCTTCACGTGCAGGATCAGCGACAGGACGATCGCGAGGATGATCCCCTGCTCGACGCCCGACGCCGACGACGACCGCCGCGGTCACCGCGGCCACCCAGAACTCGTCTCTGCGCAGCCGGAGGATCTCGCGCATGTTCGCGATGTCGACGAGCTTCAGCGCCGATCAGGAAGACGACGGCGGAGAGGACGGCGTTCGGGAGGTACTGCAGCGGCTTCGTCAGGAAGAGCAGCACGATCGCCGACGACGACCGCGGTCGTCAGCTGCGCGACCTGCGTGTGGCTCTTCGCCTCGTCGACCATCTCGGTCTTCGTCGGGCTGCCGTTGACGACGAAGGTGCCGCTGAAGCCCGGCAGCGAGGTTGGACGCGCTCAGGCCGACGAGGTCGTCGTTCTCGACGAAGCGCTCGCGGTACTTGACGGCATAGGCGCGCGACGTCGCGGCGCTCTGCGCCAGGATGACGATGAACATCGACGCCGGCCGTCGCGAGCAGCGCCGTGGTGTCGCTCCAGCTCACGCCGCTGGGGAAGCCGATGTGCGGGCAGACCGCTCGGCACCGGACCGAGGATCGACACGCCGTGCGTCGCTCAGGTCGAAGATCCAGCTGACTGCGATCGCGCCGACGACGGCGACGAGGCCGCCCGGAATCGCCTTCATCCAGCGTCCGAACACGATCAGCGTCGCGAGGACGGCCGACCGAGACGGCGAGCGTCGCGCCCGAGGTCTGGCCGATCTCCTTGAGCGTGTCCCAGAACTTGATCACCGTGCCGCTCGTCCGGTCGGGCGCCACATCGGGAGACGGCACGCCGAGCATCCCGCCGAGCTGGCCCATCGCCACCTGGATCCCGACGCCGGTCAGGAAGCCGACCAGGACCGTCCGCGAGATGAAGTTCGCGAGGAAGCCGAGCCGCGCCAGCCGCGCGAGGAAGAGAAACCCGCCGGCGAGCAGCGCGCTCATGCTCGCCAGCGCAAGCCACTGCGACGAGCCCGGCTGCAGACCGGCGATCCCGAGCCAGGCGATCCCGGCGAACATGATCGCGGCGGTGGCCGAGTCGCCGCCGACGACGAGGTGGCGCGACGAACCGAAGACCGCGAAGACGAGAACCGGGAACAGGATCGTGTAGAGGCCCGTGATCACCGGCGTCCCGGCGATCTTCGTGTAGCCCATCACCTCGGGAATCGCGAGCGCCGCGAGCGTGACTCCCGCGATCACGTCCTGCGACAGCCACGACCGGTCGTACGGACGGATCGACCCGAACAGCGAGACGTATCTCGCGAGGCCCGTCGGCGCCGCGTCGGCGGCGGCACTCATGTCGCGCGAGCCTGTTACGGACGGCACGTCGCGATCATTCGTGGTTCACCGAACGAAGAGACCACCCCGATGGGATGATTCAAGAGAACCAGGTGCACGGACGCGCGATTGCGTCGGCGACGGCCTCGTCGAGTCTTCACCCCATCCGAATGAGGCCGCACTTCGGTGCTCCGCCTAGCCTCTCCCTCTCCGAACTCGAGCGAAGGAGATCGTTCCGTCATGGCCAAGCCGTTCCGAGGGACCGTCAACATCGACGTCAAGGACTCGACGCCCGACTGGGCGCCGTACACGCAGCCGACGGCGCCGGAAGGCGCGCCGAACGTGCTCTACATCGTCCTCGACGACGTCGGGTTCTCGGCGATGGAGCCGTACGGCGGGCTGATCGAGACGCCGAACATCAAGCGAATCGCCGACCGCGGGCATCGCGTACACGAACTTCCACACCACGGCGCTGTGCTCGCCGACCCGCTCGTGCCTGATGACCGGGCGCAACCACACGACGAACGGGATGGCCTGCATCACGGAGGCGACCTCCGGTTTCCCGAACGCGAACGGTCACATCCCGTTCGAGTGCGCGAACCTCGCCGAGGTGCTCGGCGAGCGGGGCTGGAACACGTACATCGTCGGGAAGTGGCACCTCTGTGCCGAGGACGAGATGAACATGGCGTCCTCGAAGCGGCAGTGGCCGCTCGGCCGCGGCTTCGAGCGCTACTACGGCTTCCTCGGCGGCGAAACGAACCAGTGGTATCCCGACCTGATCGAGGACAACCACCCGGTGCCGCAGCCGGCGCTGCCGGAGGACGGCTACCACTTGTCCGTCGACATCACGGACAAGGCGATCGAGTTCATTCAGGACGCGAAGGCGATCGCACCCGACAAGCCGTTCTTCCTCTACTACTGCCCCGGCGCGGCGCACGCGCCGCACCACGCGCCGAAGGAGTGGGCGGACAAGTACAAGGGCGCGCTTCGACATGGGCTACGAGGCGTACCGCGAGGGGGTGCTCGAGCGGCAGAAGGAGCTCGGCATCGTCCCCGAGAGCACGGAGCTCTCGCCGATCAACCCGTACATCGACGACGACGAGCCACGACGGCAAGCCGTGGTCGCAGTTCGACGTCGTGCGGCCGTGGGACTCGCTGTCCGACGACGAGAAGCGGCTGTTCTCGCGGATGGCGGAGGTCTACGCCGGCTTCCTGAGCCACGCCGACCACGCAGCTCGGTCGGCTGCTCGACTACCTCGAGGACAGCGGGCAGCTCGACAACACGCTGATCGTGCTCGTCTCCGACAACGGCGCCTCGGGCGAGGGCGGGCCGAACGGCTCCGTCAACGAGAACAAGTTCTTCAACGGGCTCCCCGACACGATCGAGGAGAACCTGAAGCAGCTCGACGAGCTCGGCAGCCCGCGCACGTACAACCACTATCCGACCGGCTGGGCGTGGGCCTTCAACACGCCGTTCAAGCTGTGGAAGCGCTACAGCAACTACCGCGGCGGCACCGCCGACCCGCTGATCGTCTCCTGGCCGAAGGGAATCGAGAGCGCGGGCGAGATCCGTCGATCAGTACACCCACGCCGTCGACATCGTCCCGACGCGTGTACGAGTGCCTCGGCGTCGAGCTGCCCGACGACGGTGAACGGCTACACGCAGAAGCCGATCGAGGGCGTCAGCTTCGCCTACAGCTTCGACGCACGCCGACGCGCCGACCCGTAAGGAGACGCAGTTCTACTCGATGCTCGGCACGCGCGCGATCTGGCACAAGGGCTGGAAGGCCGCGACCGCGGTTCCGGCCGCGCCCGAGTCGTGGGGCGACTTCCACCAGCAGCGGTGGGAGCTGTTCGACACCGAGGCCGACCCGAGCGAGTGCAACGACCTCTCTGCAGCAGCACCCGGACAAGCTCCAGGAGCTGATCGCGCTCTGGTGGGCCGAGGCGGGCACGCATCAGGCGCTGCCGCTCGAGTCGCGCGGCGCGATCGAGATCCTCGGCGCGGAGCGGCCGCAGCTCTCGAAGCCGCGGACGCGCTACACCTACTACCCGGGCGGCGCCGAGATCCCGGAGTCGGTCGCCCCGAACATCCGCAACCGCTCGTACACGATCGCCGCCGAGTGCGAGATCGAGACGGCGGAGGCCGGCGGCGTCATCTTCTCGCAGGGATCGCGCTTCGGCGGCCACGCCCTCTACGTCAGCGGCGGCAACGCTGAAGTACGTCTACAACTGCGTCGGCGAGCACGTCCAGATCGTCGAGTCGAGCGAGCCGATCCCGACCGGACACGTCGTCCTCTCCGCCTCCTTCGAGAAGGAGAACGACGGGCTGCCGACCCAGGGAACGCGTGAGCCTCTACATCCGCGACGAGAAGGTCGGCGAGGCGCCGATCATGACGCAACCCGGCAAGTTCGGGCTCGGCGGCGGAGGGCTCGTCGTCGGCCGCTCGGGAGCCGAACCGGTCGTCGACGACTTCGCCGGAGAGAGGCCGTGGCCGTTCGTCGGCGGAACGATCAAGCGGGTCCTGATCGACGTCAGCGGCGAAGCGTTCAGCGACCTCGCTCAAGAGGCGCGGGCGGCGTTCGCCCGGCAGTAGCCGCGCGCGGAAGCAGGTCGATGAACCCTTGATCCTCGCCTTCGTGCTGTCGCTCGCGGTGCGGCGACACGAAGATCGGCGCACGCTCGGCGGTCTCGGCGTGAACATCGTCTGGGGCGTGCTGATCAGCGTTGCCGTGACCGCCGTCGCGGTCGCGGCGATGCTGTTCGTGCGGGCGCGGGCGCCGGAGGGCAGTTACTTCACCGACGGCGACCGCGCCTCGGGAGTGTTCGGCGTGCTTGCGACGGGGTTCTCGATCCTGCTCGGGTTCGTCGTCTTCCTCGCTTTCACGAGCTACGACAACTCGCGTTCGGGCGCCGAGACCGAGGCGCTGATGGTGCTCCAACAGATCGAGACGGCGCAGTCGTTCCCGGCGCCGACCGGCCCGAAGGTTACGGGGCAACTCGTCTGTTACGGCAGGTCCGTCGTCAACGACGAGTGGGACCGGATGCGGGCCGGAACGCTCGGCGACGAGGTCAACCCGTGGGGTGTCCGGATGTTCCAGACGCTCTCGTCGTACGACCCGAAGACGGCTCGCGAGCAGTCGGCGTACGACGCCTGGCTGAGTCAGACGTCGGCGCGCGAGGAGGCGCGTCTCGACCGCGTGCACGCATCCTCGGGCGTGATCCCGGTGACGCTCTGGATCATCCTGTTCGTGATCGGCGGGGTGATCTTCGTCGTTCATGCTGTTCTTCGCCGATTCGGGTGAGGCGCGCCGGACGCAGGCGATGCTGATGGGCTCGGTGGCGGTCGTGATCACGATGCTCTTCCTGCTCCTGGTCTCGCTGGACAAGCCGTACCACAACGGTGTCGGAAGCCTGAAGCCGGTTGCGATGGAGCGAGCCCTCCGGATCGTCGACCAGGCGCTCGCCGCGGTGAGCGCGGACGTCACACCGCCGTGCACTCCGGCCGGCGCCGCGATTCCGTCGTGAGTGGAGTTCCGGAAGGACGCGCGGCGCGGCTCGAGTTCAGGGCCACCGTGCTGCTCGCAGTCGCCACCGTGGCGACCGCCTGGAGCGGATACCAGGCGACGCGCTGGAACGGAGAGCAGGCGAAGGCCGCCGCTCGGGCGTCGGCAATACGCATCGAGTCGTCGAAGGCAGACGCGCTCGCGAACACTCAGACGCAGATCGACGTCGCCACCTTCACGCAATGGGTCAACGCCTACGCCCTGGATCAGAAGCAGCTCTCCGACTTCTACTTCCGGCGCTTCCGAGCCGAGTTCGAGCCGGCGGTCCACGCCTGGGTCGCGACGAAGCCGCTGAAGAACAGGTCGGCGCCGCTCACCCCGTTCGCGATGCCGCAATACCGCCTCGCTTCGCGCGCCTCGGCCCAGAGCCTCGACGCCTCCGCCGGGATCTGGGCCGCCAAGGCGCAGGCCAACATTCAGCGCTCGTCCAACTACATCCTCTGCGTAGTCCTGTTCACGACAGCCCTGTTCTTCGCCAGCGTCAGCACGAAGTTGCAGACCCCCCGCCTGAGAAAGGTGCTGCTCGGCTTCGGGCTCGTGGTCTTCGTCGGCACCGTCGTCTGGCTGGCCACGTTCCCTGTCAGCGTCGCGGTTTGAGCGAGACGCGCCTGAACTCTCGACAAGGAGATCACGATGCAGATCACGAGAAGCAGCCGCGAGACGCGACGCGGGCCGAGCGAGTGGTTCACCGGCGAGGTCTACATCGACGCGGTCGCCGAACCGGCGAGCGGGACGCGGCTCAGCGCGAGCAATGTCCACTTCGCTCCGGGCGCGCGCACCGCGTGGCACACGCACCCGCGCGGACAGACGATCTGGGTGACGGAAGGCGTCGGGCTCGCACAGCGGCGCGGCGGCGGCATCGAGGTGATCCGGCCCGGCGACCGCGTCTTCTTCGAGCCGGGCGAGGAGCACTGGCACGGCGCCACGGCGAATCGCTTCATGGCGCACCTCGCGCTTGCACGAGGTCGGCGACGACGGCCATCCGGCCACGTGGGGCGACCACGTGAGCGACGAGGAGTACGGCGCGGCGCCGCCTATCGAACGACTAGGCGCCGTTCGTACACTCGGCGGGTGGACAGAGACGCCCTCGAAGTCCTCGAGTTTCCGGCGATCGTGGAACGGCTCGCGGCCGCGACCGCCACGCCGCTACGGCGCGGAGCTCGCACACGCGTCTCGTCCCCTCGGACGACCTCGAGGAGGTGTCGCCGGCGCCAGGCGCTGACGGCCGAGGCGGTCGCGCTGCTCGACGAATCCGCCGAGCCGCCGCTCGAGGGGATCGCGGACGTGCGCGCTTCGGCCGAGCTCGCGGCTCGCGGCGGCGTTCTCGGCGCCGGACGCGCTGAGCAAGATCGCCTCCGCGATCGGCGGCGGTCTCCGCGCGCGTGCCGCGCTCGACGCCGAACAGGAGCGAGCGCCGCTGCTCCACGAGATCGCCGACCGCGATCGAGCGCGACCTCGCTTCCGCTCGCGCAAGGAGATCTCCCGCTGCGTCGAGGAGGACGGATCCGACCTGCGCGACAACGCCTCGCCGCTGCTACGCCGGCTGCGCAAGGAGCTACGCGCGGGCAGGCACGCGGCGATGGAAGAGCTGCGGCGTCTCGCGCGCGCGGCCGGTGTGCGCGAGCATCTCCAGGAGGACTTCGTCACCCTGCGCGGCGGACGGCCGGTGCTCGCGCTCAAGGCGAGCGCGCGCCGAAGCGTGCGCGGCATCGTCCACGACACTTCGGGCTCGGGGCAGACGCTCTTCGTCGAGCCGTTCGAGGTCGTCGAGCTGAACAACCGCCAGTCCGAGGCCGCCGCGGCCGAGCGCGACGAGGTCGAGCGGCTGCTGCGCGAGCTGTCCGGCTCGGTCGGCGCGCGAGCCGAGGCGCTGACGTCTCTCGTCGAGGCCGCCGGCGCGATCGACCTCGCGGTTGCCTGCGGCATGCTCTCGAGGCGCTGGCGCGGGACGGCGGTGGAGATCTCGGACGAGGTGCGTCTCGTCGCCGCACGGCACCCGTTGCTCGACCCGGCCACGGCCGTGCCGATCGACCTCGACCTCGGCGCGCTGCGCGCGCTCGTCATCAGCGGGCCGAACACCGGAGGCAAGACCGTCGCGCTGAAGACGCTCGGCCTGGCGGCGCTGCTCCATCAGTCCGGGCTTCGCCCGCCGGCCGCGATCGCCGCGCTGCCGGTGTTCGACCAGCTCCTCGCCGACATCGGCGACCAGCAGTCGATCGAGATGAGCCTCTCGACGTTCTCCGCGCACATCAGCAATCTCGTCGCGATCCTCGGGACGGCGACGGGACGATCGCTCGTCCTCATCGACGAGCTCGCCTCCGGCACCGATCCCACGGAAGGCGCCGCGCTCGCGCAGGCGGTGCTGGCGCGACTCGCCGAACGGGCGCGCCTGACCGTCGTGACCACGCATCACCCCGAGCTGAAGGAGTGGGCGAGCGCGACCGACGGTGCGGCGAACGCCGCGACCGCGCTCGACTCGGCCACGCACGCACCTCTGTACCGGATCGTGCTCGGTCGGCCCGGCACCTCGCACGCACTCCAGACGGCGGAGCGCCTCGGCCTCGACGAGTCGATCGTCGCCGACGCGCGCAGCCGGGTCGAGCCCGAGCGGCTGCGGATCGCGGAGCTGCTCGCGGAGGCCGAGACCGCGGAGCGGGCGGCGGAGGAGGAGCGGCGAGCGGCGACGCGCGAGCGCGCCGAAGCGAAGCGAGCTCGGCGAGCGGGCGCAGCAGCGGGCCGACGAGCTCGAGGCGAAGATCGAGGAGGTGCGCGCGTCCGCAGCGCGGGCACGAGAGAACGCGGTCGCCGAGGCCGAGCGCGACCTCGCCGCCGCGCGGGCCGAGCTGCAGGCTCTGCGCGACGAGATCCGCGTCGCCCGGCGACGGGAGCAGCAGGCGCGGCGCAGCGCACCCGCGCGCCTCGGTCCCGGCAGAGAGCGATCGCGACCGTCACCTCGCCGCGGCGTCGACGCGGGCCGCGCGAGCAGAACGCGCGCTGCGCGCGCTCGACCAGCCGATTGCCCTGCAGGCGCCGCTCGCGGTCGGCGATCCGGTCGAGGCAGCCGCGCTCGGCCTGCGCGGCACGATCGCGTCGATCGACGGCGACGAGGCGGAGGTCGTCGGCGCGCGGGGCCAGCGCGTTCGCATCGCGCTCGCACGGTTGCGTCCCACCGCACATGCGACGGATCCCGACGAGCAAGCCGCGCCGGCCGTTCGGGTGGTGGCGAGCGCGCGCGGCGACGTGTCGGACGAGCTCGACGTCCGGGGCAGGCGTGCGCAGGAGGCGCGCGAGGCGGTCCGGGCGTTCGTCGACGATGCGTCGCTCGCCGGGCTCGCGCAGGTCCGCGTCATCCACGGCCGCGGCACGGGAGCCGTCCGCACGGCGGTGCGCAACGAGCTCGACAGTCATCCGCTCGTCGAGCGCCGCGAGACCGAGTCGGCCGACGGCGCGACGGTCGCATACCTAGGATCGACCGCGTGACCTACCTGCCCGCCGACAGCCGGTACGACGAGATGTCGTACCGCCGCTCCGGGCGAAGCGGGCTGAAGCTACCCGCGATCTCGCTCGGGCTCTGGCAGAACTTCGGAGGCGACCGGCCGCTCGACCTCTCGCGCGCGATCGTCCGGCGGGCGTTCGACCTCGGGATCACGCACTTCGATCTCGCGAACAACTACGGGCCGCCGTACGGCGCCGCGGAGGAGACGTTCGGTCGGCTGTACGCCAGCGACCTCGCGCCGTACCGCGACGAGCTGATCATCTCGACGAAGGCCGGCTGGGACATGTGGCCCGGGCCGTACGGCGACGGCGGCTCGCGCAAGTACCTGCTCGCGAGCCTCGACCAGAGCCTCCGCCGGATGGGACTCGACTACGTCGACATCTTCTACTCGCACCGGCGCGACCACGACACGGCGCTCGAGGAGACGATGGGCGCGCTCCACAGTGCGGTCGAGCAGGGCAAGGCCCTGTACGCCGGCATCTCGTCGTACGGCCCCGAGAGCACGGACGAGGCGGCGGAGATCGCCCGCGAGTTGCACACGCCCTTCGTGATCCACCAGCCGGCGTACAACATCTTCAACCGCTGGATCGAGCCGGGCGTGCTCGACGCGTGCGAGCGCGCCGGGATCGGCTGCATCGTCTTCTCGCCGCTCGCGCAGGGACTGCTGACCGACCGCTATCTGAACGGCGTGCCGGAGGATTCGCGCGCCAGCCGCGGCGAGTCGCTCTCGACCGAACGGCTCGACGAGCAGACGCTCGGCAAGATCCGGGCGCTGAACGAGATCGCCGGGCGCAGGGGACAGACACTCGCCCAGCTCGCGCTCGCGTGGACGCTGCGCGACCCGCGCGTTACCTCCGCGCTGATCGGCGCGAGCAGCGTCGAGCAGCTCGAGCAGAACGTCGCTTCGCTGGAGCACCTCGAGCTCTCAGCCGCGGAGCTGGCCGAGATCGACCGGATCGCTCCGCCGTAACGCACCGGGTCGTGCCTGATCCCGGCACCGATCGGTGCCAGAATACGGAACGAGTTGGTACGCTGGTGCGGCACCGATGATCACCGACGTCAACCCGTTCATCTACTCGCATCCGATCGCGCCGGAGGACATCATCGACCGGGACGAGGAGACGAAACGCCTGCTCACGGCCGCAGTCGGCGGCCACTATGTCCGGCTGTACGCGCCGCGGAAATACGGGAAGACGAGCCTCCTGCGGCGGGTGCTCCGCGACGGCGAGCAGCAGGAGCGGATGATCCCCATCCTCGTCGACCTGTACGGCGTGCTCTCGATCGCCGACGTCGCCATCCGCTTCGAGCGAGCCTATTCGCGCCAGCTCAAGGGCAAGGTCCGGGCGCGGGTCGAGGAGTTCCTCCAGAGCACCGGCCTCGGGCTGTCGCTCGGCGCCCTCGGCATCAGCGCCAGGCTCCAGCTCGACCCGCGAACCGACCCGCTACCGGCGCTGCACGCCCTGCTCGACCTTCCGTTGCGCCTCGAAGAGGGCGGCGGCTTTCGCGCGCTGATCGTCCTCGACGAGTTCCAGGACATCACGAAGGTCAAGCAGATGGACGCGATCCTGCGCAGCCACATCCAGTTCCAGGGCGAGGTCGCGTCGTTCGTGTTCGCCGGCTCCGAGCCCGGCCTGATGCGCGGGCTGTTCGAGGACAAGGAGCGGCCGCTCTACGGACAGGCCGTGCCGATGCGGCTCGCGCGCCTCGCGGATCCCGATATCGCCGCGTACATCATCGCCCGCTTCCGCGAGACGGAACGCAGCGTCGGCGACGCGCTCAACCCGCTGCTCGGCTCCGCCCAGGGACATCCGCAGCGCGCGATGCTGCTCGCGCACCGCCTCTGGGAGGAGGTTGCGCCGAACGCCACGGCCACGCTCGCCGACTGGACGCGTGGCCACGGCACAGCGCTCGCCGAGCTCCAGCCGGAGTTCGACGCGAACTGGCGCCGGCTCGCGACGAACTCGCAGAAGGCGCTGCGCGCAGTTGTCGCCGGCAAAGGTTCGCCGTTCCAGAAACGCGTGCTCGAGCAGCTCGACGTGCCGAAGAGCACGGCGCGTGCCGCTCTCACGTCCCTCGTCGCGAGCGCTACCGTTGAGCAGCGCGGGGAGGAATACGTTGTCGTCGATCCGTTGTTCGCGGAGTGGATTGCGAATCTCCGGGAAACGGGAGAAGAAGCGTTCGGCGACGAGGCCGGCTAGACGCCGGGAATTCTCCGGGCGTGCGATGAGTTTTCAGGGGCTTGAGGGTCGTAGGGGATGACACCGAGCTCAGAGGAGGCAGACATGACCGCGATGACCGAGAGCGAGACACGCCATACGACGATCGAGGGACGGAAGCGCTGGTTCGCGCTCGTCGTCCTCTGCATGGGCGAGCCTGATGATCGTCCTCGACACGACGATCGTGAACGTCGCGCTGCCGTCGATCCGCGCCGATCTCGGCTTCACGCAGACGTCGCTCGCCTGGGTCGTCAACGCGTACCTGCTCACCTTCGGAGGCTTCCTCCTGCTCGGCGGCAGGCTCGGCGACCTCTTCGGGCAACGGCGTCTCTTCCTCTCCGGGCATCACGCTGTTCACGCTGGCCTCGCTCGCCTGCGGGCTCGCGACGTCTCAGGGCATGCTCGTCAGCGCGCGCGCGGTGCAGGGTGTCGGCGGCGCGGTCGCGTCGGCGGTCTCGCTCTCGCTGATGATGAACCTGTTCACCGAGCCGGCCGAGCGGGCGAAGGCGATGGGCGTCTTCGGTTTCGTCGCGGCCGGCGGCGGGAGCATCGGCGTGCTGCTCGGCGGCATCCTCACGGACCGGCTCGACTGGCACTGGATCTTCCTCGTCAACCTGCCGATCGGCGTCGCCGTCATCCTCCTGTCGCTGCGGCTGCTGCCGGGCGGCGACGGGCTATGCCGCCGGCGGGCGCCTCGACGTCGGCGGCGCGGTGACCGTCACCGCCGCGCTGATGCTCGCCGTCTACGCGATCGTGAACGGAAACCAGGCCGGCTGGACGTCGCTCCAGACGCTGGGCCTGCTCGGCGCCGCGGCCGCGCTGCTCGGCGTGTTCCTCTGGATCGAGTCGCACGTCGAGTCGCCGCTCGTGCCGCTCGGGCTCTTCCGGCTGCGCAACGTCTGGGCCGCCAACGTCATCGGCGTCCTGTGGGCGGCCTCGATGTTCGCGTGGTTCTTCCTTTCGGCGCTCTACCTGCAGCTCGTGCTCGGCTACAGCCCGCTCGAGGTCGGTCTCGCGTTCCTGCCGGCCAACCTGATCATGGGCGACCTTCTCGCTCGGTCTCTCCGCGAAGATCGTCATGCGCTTCGGCATCAGGCGGCCGCTCGCCACCGGGCTGTTGCTCGCGGCCGCGGGTCTCGCGCTGTTCGTGCGCGTGCCGGTCGACGGGAACTTCCTCGTCGACGTCCTTCCGAGCATGATCCTGCTCGGCTTCGGCGCCGGCATCGCGTTCAACCCGATGCTGCTCGCGGCGATGAGCGACGTGAAGCCGGAGGAGTCGGGGCTCGCGTCGGGCGTCGTCAACACCGCGTTCATGATGGGCGGCGCGCTCGGCCTCGCCGTCCTCGCGAGCCTCGCGGCGTCGCGGACGGACACGCTCCTCGCGGACGGCAGCCGATCAGCTCGTCCGCCCTCACCGGCGGCTACCACCTCGCGTTCATCGTCGGTGCGCTCGTTCGCCGCGACCGCGGCCATCCTCGGCGGGACGCTGCTCCACGAGGGCAGGCGGCGCACGCACACCACGGCGAGGAAGCGTCGGCGAGCCCGCGACCGCAGAGGCGCGCTGACCGGCCGTGCCCGAACTGGCGATCCGCCTGCGCAGCGTCGTCAAGCGCTACGGCCCGATCACCGCCGTCGACGGGCTCGACCTCGACGTGCCGGAGGGCACGTGTGTCGGCCTGCTCGGCCCGAACGGCGCCGGCAAGTCGACGACGATGCGGCTGCTGACCGCGCAGGCGATCGCCGACGAAGGCGAGCTCGAGGTGCTCGGCTATCGCCTCCCGGACGAGTCGAAGGCAGGCGCGCGCCGAGCTGCGGCGTCGTGCCGCAGCTCGACAACCTCGACGTGACGCTGACCGTGGAGCAGAACCTGCTCGTCTTCGCCCACCTCTACCGCATCGGCCGCGCCGAGCGGCACGACGCGATCGAGCGCGCGCTCGAGATGGCGAAGCTCGTCGACCGGCGCGACACGCGCGTCGACAAGCTCTCGGGCGGCATGCGGCGGCGGCTGCTGATCGCGCGCGCGCTCGTCCACCGGCCCGCGGCTCGTGCTCCTCGACGAGCCGACCGTCGGGCTCGACCCGCAGGTGCGCCAGGAGCTGTGGGCGCTCGTCGACGCGCTGCGCAGCGAGGGCACGACGATCCTCATGTCGACGCACTACATCGAGGAGGCGCAGCGCCTCGCCGACACCGTGCTGATCATGTCGCACGGCAAGGCCGTCGCCTCCGGTCCGCCGGCGGAGCTCGTACTGGAGCACGCGGGCCAGGAGGCGCTCGAGGTGTACGGCGCGCCCGCGCGTCTCGCCGAGGTCGAGGCGGAGGCGCAGGCCGCCGGGTTGAGCACGCGGCGCACCGGCACGAGCGTGTCGGTCCTCGGCGTCGACGGCGCAACGGCTTCCCGATCGAGGGCGAGCGGCGCCCGGCGAATCTCGAGGACGTGTTCGTGCTGCTCACCGGCGAGGAGATCGGCTGATGGCGGTCGCGCGCGTCGAGCGTCCGCGCCGTCTCGGCAGGCTCGAGCGCCCGGCGATGACCGGCGTGCTCGTGCGCGAGGTCGTCAACTTCTCGTCGTACTGGAGATCGGCGACGTTCTCGTCGACCGTCGAGCCGACGATCTACCTGCTCGCGTTCGGCTTCGGCTTCGGGTCGCTCGTCAGCAAGGTCGGCGGCTACGACTACGTCGAGTTCGTCGGCACCGGCACCGTCGCGACCGCGGTGCTCTTCTCGAGCGCGTTCCCGGCGATGTTCGGGACGTTCGTCAAGTACAAGTTCCAGCGCACGTACGACGCGATCCTCGCCGCGCCGGTCGACACCGAGGAGCTCGTCACCGCCGAGGCGGTGTGGATCGCCACGCGGGCGGGCGTCTACGGGTGCGTGCCGATGCTCGTGGCGATCGTGTTCGGTCTCGACCCCGCGTGGGGGATGCTGACGGTGCCGTTCATCGGGTGGATCTCCGGCTTCGGCTGGGGCTGCTTCGGGATCGCCGTCGCCGGCTTCGCGAAGTCGATCGAGAACTTCAGCTACGTCGTCAGCGCCGTGCTCACGCCGCTCTTCCTCGTCGCGGGCACGTTCTTCCCGATCGACCAGCTGCCCGGCTGGGCGCAGTTCCTCGCGAACATCAACCCGCTCCACCACAGCGTCGAGCTCGTGCGCCACGCGGCCTTCGGCTTCGTCGGCTGGGCGGACGTTGCGAGCCTCGCCTTCCTCGTCGCATTCGGCTTCGTCATGTGGCGCGTCGCGATCCACGCGATGGAGCGCAAGCTCATCGACTGAGCGCACGGCGCGGGCGCTCGCCCGCCCACGCCGCGAGCTCAGGTCGTCAGCGCACGCGGTAGCCGAGCTTCGCGTCCCAGTGCAGCTTCTTGCCGGGCTTCGGCAGCGGCGCGTCCCTGGCCGAGATGCGCACGCCCTTCGCCGTCGAAGCCGGGCACACGGCGACGTAGCGCGCGTAGCCGCCGAGGCCGCCCTTGAACTTCGGATAGCCGATGGCGACGAGGCACCCGGTCTCGGGCACGCCGTCGAGGTTGGCGACGCCCTCCGCCTGCGTGTAGCCGTGGTGCATCAGCCAGTGCTCGCCCTCGAGCGTCGGCGTCGAGTCGGTGTCGAGGGGCTCGTGCCCGTGGAAGAGGATGTGGCGCGTCAGTTGCAGGAACTTCAACGCAGCGAGGCTCACTCCCGGGAAGACGGGGTCAGCGGCGAGCGCCTTCGCCTTCGCCGGATCCTCGGTCCACTTCTTCGACCAGTCCGAGCGCACCATCACGACCGAGCCCGCCGGGATGCGGCCGTTCCTCTGCTCGAACGCGCGGATGTCCGAGACCTGCAGCGCGTACTTCGGGTTCTTCGTGACCTGCGGCACGATCGAGATCACGACGAGCGGCCGGAGCGTGTAGCTCGCGGGCAACTCGTCGATGCCGGGATATTCCGGTGCCCAGTGCGCCGGCGGATCGAGCTGTGTTCCGAACTGGTCCGTCGACAACTTGTACGCCGTCGCCTCGAAGCCGTCCTTCGCATACGTGTAGGCCTTGCCCGTCTGCGGGTTCACCGTCGCGCTGAACTTCCCGGGCCCGAAGCCCTTCCAGACGGGAATGCCCGGCGTGATCTCGTGCGTGAGGTCGATGTAGCGCGCGTTCTTGAGCGAGCCGTTGTAGACCTGCCAGAGACCGGTCGCGGCCGTCGTCGCGTTCGCGGAGTCGGGCGCGGCCACGACGAGCGCGACCGAGGCGCCGACCGCCGCGGCGATGCCGACGAGCGCGACGGCTGCCAGAGCCGTCAGCTTGGGATTGCGCATCGAAAGCCCCCTTCGTCACTTGGTGCGTAGGTACGAATCTGATCCGTCGAGCCAGTCCTGCCGCGGCGGGCAGAAGATGTCGACGTCGAGCGTCGTCTCGAGCGCCTCCGCCTTGTGCGGCAGGTTCGACGGAATGTGCAGCACCTCTCCGGCCGAGACGTCGACGACCTGCGAGCCGTCCTCGCCGAGCCAGAAGCGGAGCACGCCTTCGAGGATGTACGTCAGCTGCTCGTTCTCGTGGACGTGCTTCGGGACGATGCAGCCCTGGTCGAGGTACACGTGCGCGAGCATCATCCGGTCGGTCGCGATGAGCCTGCGGCCGAGGTCGGGATTGAGCATCTCCTTCGGCATGTCGTCCCAGCGGTAGCGGGTCGCCTGCGCTTCGTCGTTCACGTCGCCTCCTTCGTGGCTGAGGGCACTGCTTCTATAGTCGGTCATATGGCGGTCGCCTCGGAAGCGCAGTGGCAGCGGCTGTTCGCTGCCCGGACCCGCGCGGACGTCGGCGAGGGGATCGCAGGGATTCTCGCGCTCCTCGCCGTGCCGGACCTGATCTCGTTCGCCGGCGGCTTCCCCGACCCGCTGACGTTTCCGCGCGCCCGCGCCTCCGAGCTGCTCGCCGAGTTCGCGTCGGCGGGTGAGGCGTCCGCGTTCCAGTACGCGCCGACGCGCGGGCTGGCGGGCCCGCTCGACGCTCTCGCGGGCAGGATCGAGGCGCTACAAGGCCGCCGCCCCGCCGACGACGAGCTGCTGATCTCGAGCGGCGCGATCGAGGCGCTCGAGCTCGTGGCGAAGTCGTTCCTCGACCGCGGCGACCTGGTGATCGTGGAGGGGCCGACCTACCTCGGCGCGATCATGGCGTTCCGCGGGTACGAGGCCGAGATCGTCGCCGTCCCGATGGACGAGCACGGGCTCGAGGTCGACGAGCTGGAGCGGCGGCTCGCCGGCGGCCTGCGCCCGAAGCTGCTCTACACGATCCCGGATCACCAGAACCCGGCGGGTGTCAGCCTCTCCGTGGAGCGACGCGGCGCGCTCGTCGAGCTCGCGCGGCGCCACGGCTTCCTCGTCGTCGAGGACGTGGCCTACCGCGAGCTCGCGTTCGACGGCGAGGCGGCGCCGAGCCTCTGGAGCCTCGCACCGGACGTCGTCGTGCAGACGGGCACGACCTCGAAGACGTTCTTCCCCGGGGTGCGGCTCGGTTGGGCGGTCGGTCCCGCGGAGATCTCCGCGCAGCTCGTCTCGGCGAAGCAGAACACGGATCAGTGCGCGGCCGCGCTCGGGTCAGCGGCTCTTCGAGGAGTACGTCCGCCGTGGCTGGATCGAGGAGCAGCTCGCCGCCTCGCGCGTGCTCTACCGGCGGAAGAGCGAGCGGATGCTGGCGGCGCTCGACCGGTCAATGCCGGCCGACGCGCGGTGGACGCGTCCAGAGGGCGGCTTCTTCTCGTGGCTGACGCTGCCCGAGGGAGGCGACGCGACGGACCTCGCGCTGCGTGCGGCCGAGCAGGGGGTCGGGATCGTTCCCGGCTCTCCGTTCTTCCCGGACGGCCGCGGCGGCGACAACGTCCGTCTCTCGTTCAGCCTCGTCGACGAGGGGCAGATCGACGACGGCATCGAGCGGCTGGCGTCGCTCGTGACGTCGTAGGGCGAGAGTCCGCCTCGGCGCGTTCGGGCTATTGACCGCCGTCGCCTGACCATGCAACTGTAGGCGCGTCTGTTGCTGGAGCCCCCGTCACGCGGGGGGCACAACGAAAGGGGTCTCATGCCAGGTCCTCGTCGTCGGACGTTCCCATTCGCGGTTCTCCTCGCGGTGCTCGCTGCCGCCGCTCTTGCAGCGCTCACCGGCAGTGCCGCCGCAACGACGCTGGACTGGCGCGCGGCGCTCGCGCTCGCCGCTCACGAGACACCCTCGCAGTCGGCGGCCGACTACAAGCGGCGGCTCGCGGGCGTCGCCTTCGCCCAGGCAGCACCCGTCGCGGCCGACGCGGATTTGCGTTACGTGGATGGGGACCGGCCGGCCGGACGCTCGGCCGCCGCGGCGATCTTCGCGCACGACCAGTCGCTAGCCGTCGCGGCGCAGGCGGCGCTGAACGAGGGCGGTGACGCAGCCTCGCTCGTCCCGGCGCTGAACAACATGCTGCTCTCGGAGCGGCGAACGGTCGAGTCGATGCTCGCCGATGCGCGCCTGGTCGGCAACTCCGGCGCGGACGCCACTTCGCTGACGCAGGCCCAGGGGCTGGCCGGGCAGGCGAAGCTCCAGTGGACCAAGGGCCAGCCGGTCCCCGCGACGCAGCTGTTCCAGCAGGCCGCCGACCGCGCGTTCGACGTGCTCGACAGCCACGGCATCGCCTACTCGGCGACCGCGGATGCCGACCACGACGGCGTTCCCGACGTGCTCGAGCTGACGGGCCGGCTCGAATCCGCGCGCGCCCGACAGCGACGGCGACGGCCTCACCGACAGCTTCGAGTTCGCCTCGCGCGAAGCTCGTCCACCACCCGATGAAGCCGGACACGGACGGCGACGGCATCGGCGACGCCGCCGAGGACGCGGACGGCGACGGCCTCACGGCCTTCGGCGAGCAGACCGCCGGCACGAGCCCGCTCGAGCGCGACACCGACGGCGACTCGCTGTCCGACGGCGCCGAGGTCTCGATGCACAAGACGAACCCGCGCGAAGGCCGACACCGACGACGACGGCCTCGACGACGCGGCGGAGCTGGCGGCGCACACGAATCCGCTGAACCCCGACACGGACGGCGACGGCATCCTCGACGGTGCCGACATCACGACGCAGACGGCGAAGGCCGGGCGACGTCCAGGTCTCGCTGACCGGTGTCGGCGACCTCGTCGGCTCGCTCGACGTCAAGAGCCTGGCGGGCGACGAGCTGCTGACGAACGGGCCCGGGCCAGGCAGGGCCTGCCTACGACATCTCGCTGCCGTCCGGCACGACCTTCCAGCACGCGCAGATCACGCTCGCGTACGACCCGGCGCGCGCGGGCGGGAACGAGAGCGACCTGCGCGTCTTCTGGTTCGACGAGGCGCACGGAATGTGGAAGCCCGCCTCCGACACGCAGACGGTCGACACCGCCGCGAACACGGTCACGACGACGCGTCGAGCACTTCTCGATCTACGCGATCTTCAACGTCCGCAACTGGGACGCGAAGCTGACCGGCCTCGCCGGGACGCTGCAAGCCGAGAGACGACGGCGGCGGAGGCGGCAATGTCGTGTACGTCGACGTCGCATTCGTGCTCGACAGCTCGGGCTCGATGTCCTCGAACGACCCGGACGGCATCCGTCGCACCGCGGCGAAGCGATTCGTCGACGCGATGCTGCGCGCAGGACCGCGGCGCCGTCGTCGACTTCGACTTCGTTGCGGTCCTCCTTCAGGGGCTGACGGGCGACAAGGCGCTGCTCAAGGCGGCGATCGACCGCATCGACTCGTCCGGAGGAACGGACATCGGCGCAGGTGTCCAGGTCGGGCTCGACGCGCTCGGTGCGACCGTCGACCCGACCCGCGCGAAGATCATGATCCTCCTCACCGACGGCGAGGGCTCCTGGAATCCGGCGCTGATCCCGGTCGCGCGTATCGCGCCGGGTGACGATCTACACGATCGGCCTCGGCTCGTCGATCGACGAGACGCTGCTTCGGTCGATCGCGACCGACACGGGCGGGCAGTTCTTCCATGCCGCCGTCGGCCGAGGACCTCCCCGACGTGTTCCGCGAGATCGGCGAGGACACCGGCGACAACGGCGCGGACACCGACGGCGACGGCCTGACGGACTGCGAGGAGGAGACCGGGCGTGCTCGACGCCGCGGGCTTCCTCACCTTCACGTCGGACCCGCGGATCCCGGACACGGACGGCGACGGCATGACCGACGCCGAGGAGGTCAACCTCGACGAGCGGTTCCAGCAGGGCGACGTGCGGCTCTACCCGGTGTTCTCGGACCCGCGCGCCGTCGACACCGACGGCGACGGGCTCGACGACCTGAGCGAGGCCGACGCGGGATCGCGCGCCCGCTCGAACGAGACCGACGGCGACGGCCTCGGGGACCTGCAGGAGCTCGAGATCGGGACCGACCCGACGCTCGTGGACACTGACGGCGACGGGTACGGCGACGGTGAGGAGGATCTCAACCGCGCCGGCGGCTTCGACCCGCTCGCGACGACGCACGTCCAGAGCACGCTCGACTACGTCGGCGACTTCATCCTCGGCGCGACGTGCGGCGAGCTGCTCGGCTTCCTTTGCCAGCGCGACTCCGTCGCCTGGCTCGCCGGAAACGTCGCCGGCGGCTTCTTCGTCGTCACGGACGTCCGCGACGCCATCGGGCTCCTCTTCCAGGGCGACCTCGTCGGCGCCGGGCTGTCGATCCTGAGCGTCATCCCGATCGGCGGCGATGCCCTCGGGGTCGTCGCGAAGGCGGTCAAGTTCATCCGCCGGGTCTCGTCGCACGCGGGCGAGGCGCTGAAGGTGATGATGAAGAGCGACCTGCCGCGCTTCGCAAAGCTGAAGCTGCTCGACGACATCGCCGGCGCCGCGACGTCGCGCATGCGCACCCTCGGCGTCACGGACGACGCTCTCGAGCGGCTGGGCAGGGCAGGCCTCGATCTGCACGTGCTGGACGAGGCGATGCAGGGGGCGCGCGCCGTCGTGCGGAACGGCGACGGCTTCGTCCAGTGGCGCGACGCCGAGCGCATCCTTCGCGAGACCGAGGGAGGTGCGGGCAAGGGGTTCTCGACGATCGCGAACGGCAAGGGCACGCAGGGCTACCGCTTCGTGGATGCGTGGGTCGGCGAGCCGCACAACATCGCGCGCGAGGCGAAGACCGGGTTCACGAGACTGAGCGACTTCGTGCGGCGGCAGATCGACAAGGACGTCCTGCTGCGCGACCGCGGCGTCTTCAGCGAGGTCGAGTGGCACTTCTTCCCGAGCGCGCGGTCGGACACGCTCGGGCCGTCCAAGGAGCTGCTCGACGAGCTCAACGCGAAGGGGATCCCCTACGTGATCCACGTGCCGTGATGCCGAGGCTCGACTACTCGCAGCTCACCGACGAGGAGGCGCAGGGTGCGTTCGAAGCGTTCGTCGCCGCGGGCCCTGAGCGGGTCGCGTCGCTCCGCGCGGAGGTAGGTGAGGACGTGCTCGACTTCTCGCCGGAGAGCCTCGTGCCCTGTGGGAGTGGTTCGTCCGCCGCCACGACGCCGGCGAAGACGGCAGCGGCGACTTCCCCGACTGGTACACCGCCGACGAGCCGGCCGGCGGGCAGCCCGCGATCGCGCCCGGGACCGTCCGCGACATCGAGCGGATCGGCTACTACCTCGCGGAGGTCTTCCTCCGCAACGTCGACGAATCGGAGTGGGCGATCGCGAGGCTGGCGCCGCGGATGCAGTACGCCCACCAGAACAAGCCGGTCGTGAAGGTTCGCGGCCTCGACGTCGATCCGATCGGCGTCGCGTTCACCCTCGTGGCCCGCCTGCGGCGCGGTGCGGGCCGCGAGCCGGACGCGCTGCTCCGCACCTACCGGGCGAACCTCACGTGAGCTACGACCTGCAGATCGTCGCGGCCGGCGGCATCCCGCGCGAGCGCGCGGAGGCTGCGCTCGTCGCCGCCGGCGTCGAGCTCGACGGCGACGAGGGCGTCGTGGAGCGAGACGACGTCGTCGCGCAGTTCCTCGTTTCGGGAGGCGAGATCGGCATCGGCGTGACGACGAAGGGCGGCGACGGCAGCGGCTTTCGCGACGTGCTGGAGATCGTGCTGGCGACCGCCGAGACGCTCGACGCGCAGATCGTGGATCAGCAGGCCGGCACGGAGATCGACCGGACGAATCTCGACGAGGCGCTCGAAGCCTTCGGCTGAGACGGGTGGGCTCCAGGTTCGACGAGATCCCCGGCTTCAACATCGACCGCGTCGCGGCGGCCGCGGGCGACGACCCGGAGGTGCTGCGCCTCGAGAACCTCGACACCGACCTGCCGCCGCCGGCGTCTGCGATCGAGGCGACACGCGCCGCAGTCGGGCGCGACGAGGCGAACAGCTGGCTTCCGTTCACGGGCCTTCCCGAGCTCAGGGAGGCGGTCGCGGATCACGTCGAGCGGCGCAGCGGCGTCGCGTACGACCCGCAGCGAATCGTCATCACCTGCGGCGAGGGCGACGCGATGCTCGACGCGCTCTTCGTCCTGACCGACCCGGGTGACGAGGTCGTGCTGACCGACCCGACGTACGCCGGCATGCTCAACCGCACCCGCCTCGCCGGTGCCGTTCCGAAGCTCGTTCCGCTGCACGTCGAGCGCGGCGAGTGGCGACTCGACGTCGACGCGCTGCGTGCGGCTGTCGGGCCGAAGACCCGCGCGCTCTTCCTCATGAGCGCCGCTTTCCCGACCGGGCACGTGATGTCGGACGACGAGTGGCAGGCCGTCGCGGCAGCTCTGCAGCGAGCGCGACTGCATGCTCCTGTACTGGTCGAGCTTCGAAGGCGTCGTCTTCGACGGCCGGCCGGTGCGCAGTCCACTGGCGCTCCCGGGGATGCGCGAGCGGACCGTGGTCGTGGGCTCCGTGTCGATGGAGCAGCGGATGATCGGCTGGCGCGTCGGCTGGGTGATCGCACCCGGCGACCTGGCGGACGAGGCGGCGCGCGCGCACATCTACAACGGCCTGCTGGCGAGTGGCTTCAGCCAGGTCGGCGCGGCTGCGGCGCTTCGCGAGCCGGAGAGCGACCTCGGACGCTGCGTCGATGAGTGGCAGCGCCGCCGCGACGCCATGCTCGAGCAACTCGAAGGGCTTCCCGTCGCTCGACCGGCCGGAGCGTGGGCGATGCTGCTCGACGTCGCCGCGCTCGGGCGCGACTGTGCCGACGTCTCGGACCGGCTGCTCGAGCACAAGGTCGCGGCGACGCCGATGCGCGGGTGGGGCGGGGACGTCGCCGACCGCCACGTGCGTCTCGTCTTCAGCAACGAGCCGGTCGAGCGGCTGCAGTCGCTCGGCGGACGCGTTCGCGCGGCGCTCGGCCTTGACGACCGCGACAGCGCTTCGTAGCCTCGAAGCTCCGACGAGCGAGCGAGGGAGCGCCAAATGGCCGACATCATCAAAGTCCTCTCGATCGACGGCGGCGGGATCCGCGGAGTCATTCCCGCGACGGTCCTGGCCGAGATCGAGACACGAACGCAGGCTCGGATCGCCGAGCTCTTCGACCTGATCGCCGGCACGTCGACCGGCGGCATCCTCGCGCTCGGGCTGGCGAAGCCCTCCGCGAAGGACCCGACGTATCCGCAGTACGCGGCGTCGGACCTCGCCGACCTGTACGTGAAGGAGGGGAAGCGCATCTTCGCGCGCTCGGGCGTGGCATCGGTTCAGCGCGCTCGACAACCTGCTCGACGAGAAGTACGACGCGGCGGGGGTCGAGGCCGTCCTGAAGCAGTACTTCGGCGACGTGAAGCTGAGCAAGGCGGTGACGGAGGTGCTGGTGACGAGCTACGAGCTCGAGACGCGCGAGCCGTGGTTCTTCGCGCGGCACAAGGCGCTCGACACGCCGGATTCCGACTTCCTCGATGCGCTTCGTCGGACGCGCCACGTCCGCCGCACCGACGTACTTCGAGCCCGAGGAGCTGAAGGCGACGACGCCGCACGGCGGGCTCGTCGACGGCGGCGTCTTCGCGAACAACCCGGCCATGTGCGCGTACGTCGAGGCGAAGAAGCTCCACCCGGGGCCCGAGGAGGTGCTCGTCGTCTCGCTGGGGACCGGGCAGTACACGCGTCCTATCCACTTCGCCGAAGCGAAGGACTGGGGCCTCGCGAAATGGGCGAAGCCGATCATCGACGTCGTGTTCGACGGCGTCAGCGACACGGTCGACCATCAGATGCGAACGCTCTGCCGCGAGAGCGACGACGGCGACCCGCGCTACTACCGCTTCCAGACCGAGCTCAACCTCGGCAGCGACGACCTCGACAACGTGACGGCGACGAACATCGCCGCGCTGAGACAGAAGGCGCACGAGCTGATCGAGGAGCAGAGCGACGCCCTCGACCACCTTTGCCGCGAGCTCACCGCGAAGAGGGCGACGGAGAACCCGCTGCCGCGCTAAGCTAGTCCGGTGCGGACTAGTTCGCCCGGGCATACCGAGGTCGCGACCCGGCTCACGCTGACCGAGGGAGCCGTCCTGGCGCTGCTCGTGATCGAGGGCGAGAAGTCGGGCTACGACCTGCTCAAGCAGATGCGCAAGAGCATCGGGCACGTCTGGACGCCCGCGAAGACGCAGCTCTACAACGTGCTCCCGAAGCTCGTGCGCGACGGCTTCGCGTCGCAGCGCGTCGTGCGCCAGGACCGGCGGCCGGACAAGGTGCTCTACGCCGTGACGAGCGACGGGCGGGAGGCGCTGCAGCGCTGGCTGAACGACCCGGATCCCGGCTCGCGCGACGCCTTCTACCTCCGGCTCTTCGTCGGCGCGCTCGCCGATCCGGACAGCCTGCTCGAGCACGTGCGGCAGCATCGCGACGAGCTCGCCGCGCAACTCGCGGTGTACCGCGAGATCGAGCCGACCAACACGCGGCGACGGCCACGACGCATACCACTGGTTCCTGCTCGAGCTGGCGATCGAGGAGTACGAGCTGAAGCTCCGCTGGGCCGACCGTGTCATAGCGTCGCTCGAGGAGAGAGCCGCGTGAGCCGCGGTTCGCGCCGCGCTCGGGCTCGCAGCGCTCGCGCTGATCGTCGCCGCGTCGTCTGCGGGCGCGTCGGCGCCGAAGTTCAACGGCACCTGGCGCGGCACGTTCTCGCTGCCCACGTCGGTGCCGTTCTCGGTGCAGGTGGCCGGCAAGAGGGCGACGGTGACGCTTCCGGCCGGACATCCGGCGCCCGTCACCGTCGCCGCGCTACATCTCCGGCGATCGGCTGCACTTCGCCCTACCCGGCCGGCCGACCAGCCTCGCCTTCGACGGCCACCTCCGTGCGGGGCGTACACGGGCAAGGTGAAGCAGGCCGGTGTCCTGGGCACCTTCATCCTGCGGCGCGGCAAGGCGCTGGAGACCGCCGGGCTCGGCGTCTACCGGTTGGAGTCGGGACACGCCGTCTCCGTCACCGTGCCCGGCGACTCGCCGCTCCTCGTCGACTACGACGCGAACGAGATCCACGGCGTCTACGGGAACGTCGTCGGAGCGGCGCTCGGCGTCCGCGACCCGGCCGCCGGCTCGATCCGCTTCGCGCGGAACGCGATCGACCTGTCGCTCGACGGCGCGACGTCGCACGGTGCGCGCGTCGCTGCGCGCGAGCTCGAGCTCAGGTTCCGCAGCGGCGGCGCGATGCTCGCCGGCACTCTGACGCTGCCGAACACGCCGGGCCGGCATCCCGCCGTGGTGATGGTCCACGGGTCCGGCCCGACGCCGCGCACCGACGGCTCCGTGCTTCACCGCGTACTTCGTCAGCCGCGGCTTCGCGGTGCTGACGTACGACAAGCGCGGGATCGGTCAGTCGGGAGGCCGCTACCCCGGCGAGGGGGCGAGCGCGGCGAACATCGACACGTACGCGCGTGACGCCGAGGCCGCGGCGCGCCTGCTCGCCGAGCAGCCCGAGGTCGACCGCAACCGCGTCGGGCTGTCGGGTGCGAGCCAGGCCGGCTGGATCATGCCCCTCGCCGCTTCGCGCGAGCAGGCGGTGAAGTTCCTCGTCCTCGTGTCGGGCCCGACGGTGACCGAGGGCGAGCAGCGGGACCTACCAGAACCTCACGACCTAGGGCGCGACGACGCCGACTCAGTCGCCCGCGGAGATTCTCGCGGCGGTGCGACAGGCCGGGCCGAGTGGCTTCGACCCGTTGCCCTCGATCCGCAAGCTCACGATCCCGGCGCTCTGGCTGTGCGGGGAGATCGACCAGCACGTGCCGACCATGCTCTCGGCGGAGCGTCTGGCGCCGATCGCCAGGGAGCCCGGTCGCGACTTCACGTTCGACGTCTTTCCCGGCGCCGACCACTTCCTGATCGAGAGCGCGCACGGCTTGACGAGCGAGGCGCTCCACTCGGATCGCTACGCGGGTGGCCTGTTCGGAACGCTCGACCGCTGGCTGCGGGCGCGAGGCCTCTAGGCCGTCCGGAACACGATCCCGTCGAGCGGCAGGACAGTTGTCGCTCCGGTGCCCGCGCAGCTGAACGTGAGGAAGACCGAGCCGGCATTGCGCCACGTTCACGCGGTGAGCCTCGTCGGGCCCGACGGAGTCCTGGCGCAAGACGACGAAACCCAGATCCGTCGGGCGGTCGGTAGCCGGCGGGCAGCGTGAACAGGATCGACCCGCACCCGTTCGTCGTCGCGTGGGCGGCCGCGCCGGTGAGATGCACGAAGCCCTCGCGGTCCTTGTAGAAGCCGACGTTGCCGAGGTTCCCGGTGCCGAAGGTCGCCCAGCCGTTCTGGAACGCCGGCTCGCCCGCCGCGCCCACGCCGTGCACGCCCTCGACAGCACGGATCCTCGGGTTGGGGTAGGTGCCGTCGAGGTCACCGCCCGCGCCGCCGGTCGAAGGGCCGACCGGGCCCTGCGGACCGGTGGCGCCCTGCGGGCCGGTCGCGCCTGCAGGCCCCGCCTTTCCCGTCCGGGCCGGCGGGACCGGCGGCCCCGGCCGGTCCGGCGTTGCCCTTCAACGCTGCGACGGCCTTCGCAGCGAGGTCCTGCCTTCTGCAGGGAGCCGTTGATCACCTGCGCGGAGCCGACGCTGTTCCTCGGCGCGAGCGCGTCGACCGCGGCGAGCGACGTTCCGCCGAGGGCGACGAACAGCGCGACGAGCGAGATCAGCGTCGCGGGCGACGGAAGGCGCTTCTGGATGCGTCTCATGAATCCCCCCTCGAGTTCCGGACCCCGGCGCCATCCTCTCGCCGCGGGGCGCGGCGCGTCAACCGCCTCGCGGCCGCCCAGCGGGCTCGCGCCGCCAGTGCGCGGCGAAGTCGGCCGCGTCGGGCATGCCGCTCTCCTCGACCGCGGCGGCGACCTCGTTCCGCTCGAACGGCACGCGGCGGAACGCGACCTCGATCCCGCCGCGTCGCCGACGTCGACCCGCGCGTACGCCGCGAAGGAGTCGTAGCGGTAGTCGTCGTCGGGCTGGACGTGGTCGTACGAGAGGCCGACGCTGCCCGGGTTCACGAAGATCGCAGCGCCGTAGCGGCGCAGGTACTGGAGATGGATGTGCCCTCCCGTCAGCACGTCCGCGGTCGGCGGGCCGAGCAGCCGCCTGAACTCGTCCTCCTCGAAGTGAGGGATGTATCTGGACGTCGTAGGAGGTCGGCGATCCGTGGAAGGCGAGCAACTCACGATCGCCGCCGAGCGTCGTCGTGACCGTCGGCTGGAACGTCTCGACGTACGCGAGCCCGTCCGCGCCGAGCTGCTCGCGCGTCCACTCGCGGACGGCGAGCAGTCGCTCGGTCGTCGCTTCCTCGCCGGCCTCCGCGTCGAGCACGAAGGCGTCCGCGTTGCCGAGCACGACCGGGCAGTCGAGCCCGCGCAGGAGCGCGACGACCTTCGCCGGGCTGGGCGCCGCCCTGGATCGTGTCGCCGAGGCAGACGACCTGATCGACCGGATCGCGCTCGAAGTCCTCCAGCACCGCCCGAACGCGACCGCGTTGCCGTGCATGTCGGAGACGAGGGCGGTGCGCATCGCGCGAGGTTACGCGATCGCCATCTTTTGTAGCCTCCGCTCGTGGCCGAGCTTCCCCTCACCGGCGGCTGCCTGTGCGGCGGCGTTCGCTTCGAGGTGACCGAGCCGCTCGTGTCGGCGGGCTACTGCCACTGCACGCGCTGCCAGCGGCGCACCGGGACCGGCGCATCGGCGTCGGCGCGAATCGCCCCGGGCTCGCTGCGGATCGAATCCGGCGAGGAGCTGATCCGGTCGTACGCTCCGGAGAACGGGTTCCACAAGGTGTTCTGCTCCGCCTGTGGCTCCGCGCTCTGGAGCCAGAGCCCCGACGATCCCGGAGGTGATCTCGGTGCGGCTCGGTGCGTTCGACGGCGACCCGGGGATCCGGCCCGGCCACCGGACGTACACCGCGTTACGCCGCCGTCTGGGAGCCGATCCCGGACGACGGCCTGCCGCGATTCCCGGAGCAGAGGGCGCCGACGAAGTAGCCGGCGCCCGGAGTGTTCGGAGTCTTACGCCGCGGCTTCCGCGACGGCGATGGGCTCGGCCGGGGCCTCGACGGCCGCAGGCGCCTTGGGAAGGACGTTCGTGTCGCTCGTGATCGCGAGCCAGACGAGCGAGAGCCCACCGATGCCGGGGCCGACGATGATCGCCGGGAACATGAACCAGGCGCCGTACCCGGCGAGCGCCAGGGCGAGGAACACACACGAGCCGACGAGCGCGCCTCCCAGCCAGTACAGCCAGCGCTGGAGCTCCTTCGTCGCGATCGCAGCTTCGACAGTCGAAACGGTCAAGTCGTGCCTCCCATGAATTCGCAGTGAAATTTCCGCAGCAGCAGACGGACGTCGACGTCGTGCGGTCGCATGCGTCTCACCGCACGCTCGACCCGGTGACCCCAAGCCCTCTGCGAGCGACAGTTTAGCCCGGCTTTCGTCGTTCGACAAACGTGCGCGGGACCCGTGACCGGGCGTCTTGACGAGACGTCCCGTCCTACGAGAGCAGGCGCTGCACGGCGTCGCGCGTGGTCGTCCACTCGGGCGAGAGCGGGTCGATCGGCTCGAAGTGCGCGGCTCCTTCGAGCGGGACCAGCTCGGCGTCGGCGCCGGCCGCTCCGGCGTAGCGCGCCGACTGCTCGAACGGCACGACGTCGTCGGCCGTTCCGTGGACGAGGATCTGCTGCACGCCGAGTGGAAGCTGGGCAAGCGGCGATGCTTCGGGGGCGGCGACTTGCCGCCGAAGAAGGCGGCGACCGCGTCGTTCTCCCACGTCGGCGGGTCACACACGGCGGCGAGCGCCACAACGGGTACTCCTGTCCGCGCGGCCGCGAGCAGCGCCAGATGCCCGCCCGCCGAATGGCCGACGAGGACGAGCCGCGACGCGAGCGACCGCGCGTACTCCACCGCGAGCAGGACGTCCTCGAGCGAGCCGGGCCACCCACCGCCGGGATCGCCGACGCGCCGGTACTCGACGTTGAACGTCGAGAGCCCGGAATCGCGCAGCGCGATGCACAGGTGCGCGAGGTGCGTGAGGTTGTACGTCGCCTTCCACGACCCGCCGTGCAGGACGAGCACGAGCGCATCGCCGCCGCCGTCGGCTCGCCGGAGATCGCCGAACTGGAGGGGCTCGGGGCCGTACACGAGACGGGCGTCTGCGGCCGGCGGCGGCGAGTCTCTGAGGATCTCCTCGGCGTTCCGGGTCACCGCGCGAGGGTACGCTTTCTGCGTGCCTATGCGGCTCGTGTCTGCGGCTGCCTGTGCGCTCGGTGCGCACGCGCTCCTGTACGGAACCTTCCGCCCGGGCGACGGGATGCACGGCTACTTCGGGTGGTACGAGCCTGCGCTGGCCGTCGCCGCACTGGCCGCGCTCGTGCTCGTCCGGCCGGCGTGGCTGCGCACCCGCAGACCGATCGGCGAGACCGCGCGGCGGATCTCGACCACCGCGCTCGTTGCTTCTGCTCGCACAGGAATCGGTCGAGCGCTCGCTCGAGGCGGGCCGGCCCGCGTTCGCCGCGCTCACGCCGGCGCAACTGCTCGTCCTGCTCCTCGGAATCGTGGCGTCGGCGCTGCTCCTCGCCGTCACCCTGCGCGCCGGACAGGCCGTCGCCGCACGGCTGCTCCACCGCCCGGCACCGCGCCTGAGCATCGTCGAGCGCTGGAGCGTCGTGACGGTGCGCCGTCGCCAGACCCGGCCGCTGGCCGGTCGGTTCGCGCTCCGCGCGCCTCCGCTCGTCGCCGGCTAGTTCGGTCCCGTCGAGCAAGAGGAGGTTCGTGTGCGCCGTTCGGCGCTCGTCATGGTCGTGTTCGCCTGCCTCGTGGGCGCGTCTCCCGCGGGCGCGCACTCGCGCGCGCCGACGGTCGCGCTCGACTACCGCCTCGAGCTCGGTACGGCCCTGCCGGCGGGGGTGCACGCAGACGTGGTGGACGGAGATCGCGCGCTGCGACTCAGCGTCGACCCGCCGCATCGCGTCCTCGTGCGCGGCCTCCTCGGCGAGCCCGTCCTCCGCTTCGCTCCCGACGGCGTCTGGGCCAATCGCGCCTCGCCGACGGCCGACGCGGACAAGCTCGTCCGGCGAGGCGCCGGCTGGGAGCGCCTGACGGCCGGGCACACGCTCCTGTGGCACGACCATCGGCTCGCGCCGCCCGCGGCGCTTCGCGCGGGCGAGAGCACCGGCTGGTCGCTGCCGCTCGTCGTCGACGGCCGCGCGGCGAAGCTCGAAGGGACGTTCACGCGAGTCGCGCCGCCGCCGCTCTGGCCGTGGCTTGCGGCCGGCCTCGTCGCCGTCGTCGCGCTGGTCGCCCTCGCCCGGGCGGCACCCCGGCGTCGCCCCGCGACCGCAAGCGCCTTCGCGGCGGTGGGAGCAATCGGCGCCCTCGCGGCGACCACGGCGTTCGCCACGGGCGACGCGATCACGAAAGGCGAGCAGTGGATCGAGGTCGCCTCGGCCGGCTTGCTCGCCGTCCTCGCGGCGGCGGCGCTCCTCTTCGGCAATCGCTCGCTGCGGACGTGGACGGCGATGGTCGTCGGAGTCGTGGCGTCGGCGCTCGCCCTCGGCTCGCTCGGCGTCTTCAGGCACGGCGTCGTCGTCTCGTCCCTTCCCGCGCCGGTCGCACGGCTCGCGACCGCCGTCGCGCTGTTCGGCGGCGCCGCGGCCGTCGTGCTCGCCGTGCTGACGCCGACGAAGAAAGGAGTCCGCCGATGAGGATCAGCCTGCTTCTGGTCGACCGTGCTCGCGATCGGCGCGTCCGGTTGTGGATCCGGCTCGTCGACGCCGAAGGCACCGACTGTCGAGGCCGCGCACACCTACCGCCTCGCAGGCTTCGAGCCGGCGGGCAAGGTCGAGGCCGGCAAGCCCGTGAAGATCGCGTTCACGATCGAGCAGCCGAACGGGAAGCCGCTCACCGCCTACAAGCGCGGCGCCGGACCGCACACCGGCATCCACCTGATCATGGTGCGGGACGACCTCAGCACGATCATCCATCGGCATCCGCCGGTCGGGGCCGACGGCAAGCTGGAGGAGAGCGTCGTGTTCCCCGAGCCGGGGAAGTACCGCGTCGTCGTCGACGCCTATCCAGACGTGACGACGAGCGTGCCGGGCACGCAGTCGAACTTCCAGCTGTTCGGCTCGGTCGACGTCGCCGGCGATTACAAGGCGAAGCCGTTGCGGGCGACGGGCAAGGCGGTCGAGGCGGACGGCTTTCGTTTCCAGTTGCACGGCAATCCCCGCCTGAAGGCGATCGAGGCCTCGTTCCTGACGATCGGCGTCACCGACAAACAAGGTCGGCCCGCTCGTTTCACTCCGTGGCTGGGCGCGCTCGCGCACGCGATCTTCTTCCGCGAGAAGACGCTCGACTACTTCCACACCCACGTCTGCGCGCCCGGCGCGAGCGGTTGCACCAGCTTCCTCGGCGGATCGCAGGTCGCGGGTAGCTCGTCGACGCCGGGAAGGCTGCGCGTCGGCGTTCTCGTTCCCGTCTCCGGTACATGGCGGCTGTTCCTCCAGACGAAGGTCAACGGCCGCGTCGTCACCGCTCCCTTCACCCTGGAGGTCAAATGAAACGTTCACTTGTCGTTCCGCTCGTCGCGCTCGCCGCGCTCGCTTTCGCCGCCTCGGCGTCTGCGCACGCGCACGTCAGCCCCTCGATCGTCCCCGCGGAGGAGAGCCAGGTGTTCACTCTCGCGGTGCCGACCGAGAAGGAAGACGCGACGACGACGAAGGTCGAGCTGACCCCGCCCGACGGCTTCTCGATCGACTCGTTCATCCCGGCCGCCGGGTGGAAGCGCACAGTCGACCAGAACGGATCGGGCGAGGACGCAGTGATCACGAAAGTGACGTGGGACGGCGGGAGCGTGCCGACCGGCGAGGCGACCGGCTTCGAGTTCCTCGGTCGCGCCGACTCGAGCAAGACGTACACGTTCGGCATCAGGCAGACGTACTCCGACGGCTCGGTCGTCGACTGGAACGGCGCCGAGAGCTCCGAGACGCCGGCGGCGACGATCGAGGCGAGCAGCTCGTTCGGCGGAGGCGGCGGCAGCTCGACGCTTGCGATCGTCGCGCTCGTCGTCGGCGCGGTCGGCGTCGTGCTCGGAGGCGTGGCGCTCGCAGCGCGAGCCGGAGGCCGCTCGCTCACTTGAGACACCGCTGGGGCATCGCCCTCGTCGCGGCCGTCGCAGCCCTCGCGCTGCCGGCCGCGGCGTTCGCGCACGCGGCGCTCCTGCGGACGACCCCTTCGGCGAGCGGGACGGTCAACACGTCGCCGAAGCAGCTGACGCTCACCTACAGCGAGGCCGTCGAGCCTCGCTTCGCCATCGTGTCCGTCACGAACGCGGCGGCCGAGCAGCAGACCGCCGGGCCGCCGGCTCGATCGCCCTCGAACCCGGACACGCTCGTCGTGCCGCTGAAGAAGCTCGCCGAAGGCTGGTACCTCGTCTGGTGGCGTGTCATCTCCGCGGACGGCCATCCCGTGCGCGGCGCTTTCACGTTCGCCGTCGGCCCGAACCCCGGCCCTGCGCCGCAGTTCGTGATCCCGTCGATCTCGGAAACGGCCGCGACGCCTCGCCTGATCGTCGCGCGCTGGCTGACCTTCCTCTTCGTGATGAGTGCGATCGGGCTCCTCGTGTTCAGGCTCGCGATCGTGCGGCCGGTCGTCCGCCTCGTGAGCGGGACGTCGTTGCGCAACGTGTCGGTCGCGTTCCTCGTCGCGTGCGTGCTCGGGCTCGTCATGACGCCGGTGTATCTCCTGCTCTCGACGGCGCAGTTCGCGCTTCGCTCGTGGTACGACGTCGGCGCGCTCTTCCCGCTGATTCGTGACTCCTCGTTCGGTCGCGGGTACGTGGATCTCGAGCTCACCTTCGCGCTGTTCACTCTTGCGGGGCTCATCGCGCTCTGGCTCGACCGGCCCGAGCGCGAGCGTCGGTCGATCGTCGAGCTGTTGTCTCTGGCCGGCGCTCTGCTCGCGGCGGGCGCGGTCGTCTTCGTGCCGGGGCTCGCGGGTCACGCGGCCCAGGCGTCGCCACGCGCGCTGGCGCTCTTCCTCGACGCGACGCACGTTGCGACGGGCTCTCTCTGGATCGGCGGCCTCGTCGGCCTGCTCGTCCTCGGGCTGAGCATGCCGCGAGACCTTCGCGTCGCGGGCATGGCGGTCGGCGTGCCGCGCTTCTCGATGGTGGCGCTCGTGTCGGTCAATCTGCTGATCGCGTCGGGCGTCGGGAGGGCGGTCGTCGAGCTGCCGACCGTCTCGTCGCTCTGGGAGACCTCGTACGGCAAGACGATTCTGGTCAAGGTCGCGCTGCTCGCCGTGACGATGCTGATCGCGGCGGTGAACCTCCTGCGAACGACGCCACACCTCAAGGCATCGGCTCAGCGTCCCGAGCTCGGCGCGCCGGCGACAGTCCTGCTTCGTCGACTCGTGAGTGTCGAGGCGGTGATCGTTGCTGCGGTGATCGTTGCCGCGGCGGTGCTGTCGAGTCTCGCGCCCCCGTCGAAGGCGCTCGCCGCGCTCGGCACGGTGTCGGCTCACGTCGGGCCGGGGCCCGTCACGAGCGTCGTCGAGCGGAACGGCTACACGCTTCAGGTTCGCGTGACGCCGAACCGCGCGGCTCAGCAGAACGTGTTCTCGCTCGCGCTCAACCGCGACGGTCGTCCCGTGACGGGCGCGAACGTCACCGCGACGTTCGCCATGCTCGACATGGAGATGGGACAGCAGGCGTACGACCTGAAGGAATCGCACCCCGGCGTCTACACGCACGCAGCGCCGGCGCTCGTGATGGTCGGACACTGGGGCATCACCTTCGACGTCGAGCCGCCGGGCGGCCAGCCGTTCGACGCAACGGTCGTCGACCGCGCCAACGGATGAAGCTGCCGGTTCTCGTCGCGCTCGTCGTTTGCGTGGCGAGCGTCGCCGCGGTCACCGCGCGCGCTGACGGCGACCCGGCCAGCGACTTCCTGCTCTCGCAGGACACATTCGTTCCCTTCGACGCGAAGATCCCGAAGGATCAGTCCGAGCAGCTGAACGCGATCGTCGCGGAGGCGAAGAAGCGCGGAGTCAAGCTCAAGGTCGCGCTGATCGTCAAGCGATTCGACCTCGGCGCTGTCCCGTCGCTGTGGCTGAAGCCCGAGACGTATGCGCGCTTCCTCGGCCAGGAGCTCTTCTTCCTCTACAAAGGGCCGCTGCTCGTCGTGATGCCGAACGGCTACGGCATGTCTCGCGCCGGCAAGAAGCTGACGAGTCGGCAGCGCGTGGTCGACAAGCTGCCGCCGCCTGGAGCCGGCGGCCCGGCGATCGCGGCGGCCGCGACTCGAGCCGTGCAGCGCCTGGCCGCCAGGGAGGGAGTCCAGCTCGAGCTTCCGGTCGCCCAGGCCGAAGACCACACGACTCGTGACAGGCTCGTCATCGCGGGAATCGCGGCGGGCGTCCTGGTGCTCATCGGAGCCGCCGTTCTGCTGGGGCGCCGAAAGCGTCAGTAGTGCGCCGCAGCGGCCTCCGCGTTTGTGCCGATGCCGCTCGGCCGACCCCGGCCTAGCGTCCTTCTCGGAACCCGACGAAGGAGGAGCCATGGCTGTTCGAGTTGCGATCAACGGCATGGGGAGGACGGGTCGCGCCGCGTTCCGCGCGGCACACGAGCGCGGCCTCGAGATCGAGTGGGCCGGGCTCAACGACCTGATGGGCGCGGAGACGCTCTACCACCTGCTCAGGCACGACAGCGTCTACGGGCCGTTCCCCGGCACCTTGGATCTCGCCGCCGACGTGGTCATCGTCGACGGCGTCGAGATCCCCGTCTTCACCGAGCCGGATCCCGCCAGCCTGCCGTGGGAGAAGCTCGGTGTCGATGTCGTGATCGAGTCGACCGGCCTCTTCCGCAAGCGCGCAGACGCGGCGAAGCATCTCGAAGCCGGCGCGCGGAAGGTGATCGTCTCGGCGCCCGCCAAGGAGCCGGACGTCACGGTTGTGCTCGGCGTGAACTTCGACGAGGTGTACGACCCTTCGGTCCATCGCGTGATCTCGAACGCGTCGTGCACGACGAACTGCCTCGCGCCCGGTCGCGCTGGTGCTGCACGACACGATCGGGATCAGGCACGGCGTGATGACGACCGTCCACGCGTACACCGGCGACCAGCGGCTGACCGACGCGCCGCACAAGGATCTCCGTCGAGCTCGCGCTGCTGCGGCGAACCTCGTGCCCACGTCGACCGGCGCCGCGAAGGCGATCGGCCTGGTCGTTCCCGAGCTCGAGGGGAAGCTGCACGGCTTCGCCGTGCGCGTGCCGATCCCGACAGGGTCGCTCGTCGACCTGACGATCGAGGCGGAGCGCGAGACGAGCGTCGCCGAGGTGAACGAGCTCTTCCGCACGCGCGCGGACGTCGGCAGGCTCGCCGGCATCCTCCGCTACAGCGAGGAGCCGCTCGTCTCATCGGACATCGTCAAGTCGCCGTACTCGGCGATCTTCGATGCGCCGCTGACCACGGTCGTGGACGGGACGCAAGTGAAGGTCGTCGCGTGGTACGACAACGAGTGGGGCTACTCGAACCGGCTCGTCGAGCTCGCTCAGCGCGTGGTCGTGCCGGCGGCGGTGAGTGCGTAGACGGTTCCGCTCTGCTCGATCCGCCAGGCGCCGGCCGCCCGCTCGAAGAACGTCTGTGCGTGCGGGCGGCCGGGCTCGGCGAGCAGCACCGCGTCGCCGAGCTGCGGCAGCAGCTCGAGCAGCTCGTCGACGTTCCGCCGCTCGTAGAGCACGTCCGCGGCAAGCACGAGATCCCACGGCGCCCGTTCGATCAGCATGCGCGGCTCGCTCCAGCGGACGACCTCCGCGTCGAGCTCGAGCTTCGTGCGGCGCGCGTTCTCGCGCACGAGCTCGATCGCGTCCGGCGCCCAGTCCGTCGCGAGCACGTGCGCGCCGCCGGCCGCAGCCGCCAGCGACGGAAGCGCAAGCCCGCAACCCAGCTCCAGGACACGCAGGCCGCCGACGTCGCGCTCGGCGATCTCCTCCGAGAGCTCCTCGCCGCTGCCCCAGAGCTCCGCCCAGTACGGGAGGAACTCCTCGTGCTCGAACGCGTCCTCGTCGAGCAGTGCCTCGGCGCTCCGCGGCCGCAGGATCGTCAGCGTTCGGCCGGGAAGCACGACGCTCGCCTCGACGAGGTCGAGCCGCTTCAGTAGTTCCCGCGGAGAGGTCAATCAGTAATCAGCCGGATGTTGCGGCGGGGGCGAAGGCTGCACGGTTCAAGGATGACCGACACACTCACACTCACCGACAACCGTTCCGGCGACACCGTTCAGGTTCCGATCGAGCGGGAGTCGATTCGCGCGACGGCGCTCGGGAAGCTGGGCCTCGCGAGCTACGACCCGGCGTTCCTCAACACCGCGTCCGTCACGAGCGCGATCACGTTCATCGACGGTGACGCGGGCATCCTCCGCTACCGCGGCTATCCAATCGACCAGCTGGCGACGGAGAGCACCTACCTCGAGACGGCGTACCTCCTCATCCACGGAGAGCTGCCTACGCACGACGAGTTGCACGCGTGGTCGGTTGACGTCACGCACCACACGTTCCTGCACGAGAACCTCAAGCGGCTCATGGAGGGCTTTCGCTACGACGCGCATCCGATGGGGATGCTGATCAGCGCCGTCGCCGCGCTCTCGACTTTCTACCCGGAAGCGGCGAACGTGGACGACGAGGCCACGCGCATGGCGCAGGTCGTGCGGCTGATCGCCAAGGTGCCCACGATCGCGGCGTTCTCGTACCGGCACAGCCGCGGGCTTCCGTACGTGTACCCGGACAACGAACTCGACTTCACGGAGAATTTCCTCTCGATGATGTTCCGGATGGCGGAGCCGCGGTACAGCGCCGAGCCCGCGCTGATCAAGGCGCTCGACGTCCTCTTCATCCTGCACGCGGACCACGAGCAGAACTGCTCCGCCAACGTCATGCGCTCGATCGGGTCGTCGAAGGCCGACCCGTACTCGGCGCTCGCCGGTGCGGCCGCCGCGCTCTACGGGCCCCTGCACGGCGGCGCGAACGAAGCGGTGCTCAAGATGCTCGCCGCGATCGGCGACGTGAAGCGCATCCCGGACTTCATCGGTCGCGTCAAGGACGGCGAAGGACGTCTGATGGGCTTCGGACACCGGGTCTACAAGAACTACGACCCGCGGGCGAAGATCATCAAGGAGACCGCGGACGCCGTCTTCGAGGTCACGGGTCGCAACCGCCTGCTCGACATCGCTCTCGAGCTCGAAAAGATCGCGCTCGAGGACGAGTACTTCGTCAGCCGCAGGCTCTATCCGAACGTCGACTTCTACTCCGGGATCATCTACCAGGCGCTCGGTCTGCCCACCGCGATGTTCCCGGTGATGTTCGCGATTCCGCGCACGGCCGGCTGGCTTGCTCAGTGGCTCGAGGGCGTCGTCGACGCGGAGCAGAGGATCGCCCGCCCGAGGCAGCTGTACGTCGGCGCGGACGAGCGCGACTACGTCGATCTGTCTCGCAGAACCGTCCCCCAGACGCAGGTCCTCTCACTCCCCTGGTAGGGCCTGTTTGGCGGGCACCTCGCCGGGAACTCCGGCGGGGTGCCCGCTGCGATCGTCACCGGCTCCGACTCGGGCATCGGCAAGGCGACTGCCGTCCACCTCGCGCGTGCCGGTTACGACATCGGCGTCACGTGGCACGAGGACGAGGAGGGCGCGCGCGAGACGGCGCACGAGGTCGAGGCGCAGGGTCGCCGGGCGGAGGTGCGGCGGCTCGACCTCTCCGATGCTTCCGGGCGCGGCGAACGTGGTCGACGAGCTCGCCGGCGCGCTCGGCGGGCGTCGACGTCTTCGTGAACAACTCGGGCACGAGCCGGTCGGCGCCGTTCCTCGACCTGTCGTGGGAGGACTGGACGCAGACGCTCGACGTCGATCTCAACGGTGCGTTCCTGTGCGCCCAGCGTGCCGCGCGGTTGATGGTCGCGCAGGGCCGCGGCGGCCGGATCGTCAACGTCACGTCGGTGCACGAGCACGTGCCGCTGCCGGAGTCCGCTGCCTACGTCGCCGCGAAGCACGGCCTCGGCGGGCTGACGAAGCAGATGGCGCTCGAGCTGGCCGAGCACGGCATCACCGTCAACGCCGTCGCGCCGGGCGAGATAGCGACGCCGATGACGGGCAACGAGGACGTCGATCCGCGCACGGTCGAACGTCCCGGCATTCCGGCGGGGCGTCCGGGCGACGCGAACGAGGTGGCAGCGCTGATCGCGCACCTCTGCACGGACGCGGCGGCGTACATCACGGGAGCGTCCTACGTGATCGACGGAGGCCTGCTGCTGACGGCTGCAGTCAGAGACAGCTAGCCGCGAATGCGGCCCGGGCGCCGCGAGAAGATCGTGATGCCCGAGTAGTCGCCGCTGCTCTCGTCGATCAGCGTGCCCAGCGTCGTCCCCACCTTCGGAATGCGCTCGAGCGCCTGCGTATCCTTGCCGGCCTTGCCTTCTGAATGCTCGACACGGCGAATGATCAGACCGGCGTGGACGAAGCTCCAGACGTACGCCCACACCGTGTGCACGTGCTCGTTGATCCCGAGGGCCTTCTCGGACTCCTGCCCGGGTGCATCGGAGCTCGCGCGGAGCGCACGCGTTCCTTCGTTGAGGCCCGCGACCATGCCGCCGGGCCGTGTGACGCGCGCCATCTCCTTGACCATCTTGTTCAGGTCGAGCGCGTGGTGGAGCGTTGCAACGCAGTACGTGAGGTCGAACGACCGGTCGGCGAACGGCAGGTGCTCGCCGTCCGCCTGCACGCGACCGAACTCGCCGACGCGCCGCTCGTAGAACTCGCCGCGGCCGAGGCCGATCTTCGGGTCGGCGAGGATGTCCGTGCCGACGTATTCGCAGCCGCGCGGAATCAGGTGCTGCGCTCCCCAGCACTTCGCGGCGCCGACCTCGAGCACGCGCATTCCCGGCTTGACGTAGCGGTCGAGCAGCACCTGGAACGAGTGCTCGTTCGCGCGCCAGACGGGATCGGTCCAGCCGAGGTCGCGGCCGACGTACGGCAGAACTGCGTCGACGTTGTCGTCCGGCTCGTACCAGGTCTCCTCCCGCGCCTTCTCGACCCAGCCGGCGATCTCGATCCGCTTCTCCTTGATCCCCGGCAGCGCGTCGTCGAGCATGCGCGGAATTCCCTCCGCGACCTCGTACGTACGACCGCAGTCGGCACACGCGAGCGAGCCGGTGGTCTCGGAGAGCGAGCCCGAGCAAACCGGGCAGCGGAGAACCTCGAGCAGCGCGAGAGCCATCGGCGGGCCAGTGTAATGAAGCGCCTGGTCGGTGGACTTCATGCGCACGGGGTCCTACCGGAGAGCGAAAGGAGCACGACTGTGAACGCCATCTACCTGCAGACGAACGACGCCGAGCAGAATGAGGTGATCGCATTTCGCCACGACGCCGACGGGACGCTGACCCGCCTGGGCTCATGGGCTACAGAAGGCCGAGGCACGGGCAAGCCGCACCTCGCGTCCCAGAGCTCCGTCGTCGTGAGCGGCAAGGCGCTATTCGTCGTCAACGCGGGCAGCGACGACCTGTCGTTGTTCGCGATCGGCGACGACGGGATCTCGTTCGTCGATCGCGTCGCGTCGGGAGGGACGATGCCGACGAGCATTGCCGTTCGCGGCGAGCGCGTGTTCGTGCTGAACGCCGGCGGCGACGCGAACGTCACCGGCTTCACGCTCGCGGCCGGCAAGCTCGCGCCGTCGGACGACACGCGAGCACTCGCCGGCGCGGACCCGGCGCAGATCGGCTTCACGCCCGACGGCTCCACGCTCGTCGTCACCGACCGCGCGACGAATGCGCTCATCTCGCTGCCGGTCGATGGCGGCGAGCCGACGCGGCATCCCTCCTCGGGCGCGACCCCCTACGGCTTCGACTTCACGCGCGACGGCACGCTCGTCGTGACCGAGGCGTTCGGCGGAGCCGTCGGCGCGGCAGCCGCATCCTCGTACGGTGCCGGGCTCGAGCCCGTGAGCAAGAGCATCGCCAGCACGCGCAGCGAGGTGTGCTGGGCCGCAGTGACGAAGGACGGGCGTTTCGTCTTCGTCACGAATTTCGGCGACGGGACGATCTCCAGCTACGCGATCGGCGCGGACGGCTCGCTCGAGCTGGTCGATCCGGTCGCGGGGTCGACGGTCCTCGGCGCGAAGGGCGTCCGGGACGAGGCTCTGAGTGCGGACGGTCGCTTCCTCTACGCGCTGGACGCCGACGCGCGGCGCATCTTCGCATTCGCCGTGCGCGACGACGGCCGGCTCGCCCCCGTTGGCGACGTCGACGGCCTGCCCGCGACGGCGGCGGGACTCGCCGCCGTCTGAGCCGTCTTTTCCGGGACATGACTTTGCGAGAGAATGGCCGGATGAGTGACGAACCGCCCGTCTCGCGCGGCTTCCGCGGCCGTTCACGGAGCGAAGCGCCGCGCGACCGCGTCCCGCCGGGCCAGTACGCGACCGACGACTTTCCCGTCCTCTCTGCCGGCCCGACGCCGCACACGCCGCTCGACGAATGGACGTTCACGATCGACGGCGAGATCGACGAGCCGGTGCGCTGGACGTGGGACGAGCTCCGCGCGCTCCCGGCAGAGCGGCCGACCGTCGACATCCACTGCGTCACGAAGTGGTCGAAGCTCGACACGGAGTGGGAGGGCGTCTCCGTCGACACGCTCCTCGAAGGGGTGGACACGACGGCCGACTACGTCCTCGCGTACTGCGACGGCGGCTACACGACGAACCTTCCGCTCGAGGACGTCACCGGCGGCAAGGCGTGGGTCGCGTACGGCTACGGCGGCGAGCCGCTCGACCCCGAGCACGGCGGGCCGGCGCGCCTACTCGTCCCGCATCTCTATTTCTGGAAGAGCGCGAAATGGATCCGCGGGCTCACGTTGCGCGGCGACGACGAGCCCGGCTTCTGGGAGCGCTACGGCTACCACAACTACGGCGATCCATGGCGGGAACAGCGGTACTGGGGCGACTGACGTGGCGGGTCGCGCACGTGGCCGCCGTCGTGGAGGAAACGGCCACCGGACGCGGACGCTCGTCCTCGACGTCGACGGCTGGGAAGGGCATCGGGCCGGGCAGCACGTCGACATCCGCCTGACTGCGGAGGACGGCTACCAGGCCGAGCGCTCGTACTCGATCGCGTCGGGGCCGGACGACCCGCAGCTCGCGCTGACGGTCGAGCGAATCGACGACGGTGAGGTCTCGCCGTACCTCGTCGACGAGGTACGCCCCGGCGACACATTCGAGCTCCGCGGGCCGATCGGCGGCTACTTCGCGTGGGAGCCGGCCGACGGCGGGCCGCTGCTGCTCGTCGGCGGCGGCTCGGGCGTGGTGCCGCTCCGCGCGATGCTGCGCGCCCGGCCCCGCGAAGTCGCCGCGCTGGCTCGTGTACTCCGTGCGGACGCTCGACTCGGTGATCTTCCGCGAGGAGCTCGAGTCACTCGGCGACGACGTCGTCCTCACGCTCACGCGCGAGCGGCGCGAAGGCATACGCGCCGGGCGCGCGGACGCTGCGCTGCTGCGCGAGGTCGGGTTCCCGACCCGAGGAGGAGCCGCGGGTGTTCGTGTGCGGCCCGACGTCGTTCGTCGAATCGGTGGCGTCCGCGCTGGTCGACCTCGGCCATGCGCCGGAGCGGATCAGGACCGAGCGGTTCGGACCGACGGGGAGGTGAACGTGGAAGAGCTGGACGGAAACGCGGCGGCGGGCATCCTGAGCGAGGTGTTCGCTCTCGAGGTGACGGGAGCACGCGGGCGCTGCGACGCATGCGGGAACGTCGCCGCCGCTCGGCGAGGCGCGCGCCTTCGTCGAGGCACCCGGCGTCGTCATGCGCTGCCGCGGTTGCGAGGCGGTTCTGCTCGTGCTCGTGCGCGGCGACGGGCGCTACTGGCTCGGCGTCAACGGGTTGACCTGGCTCGAGCTGCGCGGAGGATAAAAGCGGCGGGGTACTGGGCGCACCCCGCCGCGCCGACCCGCTAGGCGGGCCGGATGTTCTGGTTGACGTGGAACACGTTGTCCGGGTCGTACTGCGCCTTGACGCGCGCGAGTCGCGCGTAGTTGTCGCCGTACGTCGCCTGAACGCGTTCCTGACCTTCGTCCATCATGAAATTCACGTACGAGCCGCCCATCGAATACGGGTGCAGCGCCTCCCAGTAGTCGATCGTCCACGCCTTGATCAGCTCCGCGTTCGCCGGATCGGGATCGACGCCGGCGAAGACTCCCGTCCACTTCGCGTCGCGGTAGGCCCACGGGGAAGCGTCGGGAGCAACGCGCGCCGCCGCGCCGTCGGACGGATAGAGGTGCATCGTCGACTTCCAGGTCGGCAGCTTCCTGCGCGAACTCGACGTGCTTCTCGATCGCGGCGTCCGGGATCTCGGAGAAGTAGTCGCCGCGCCAGTACCACTGGTCGCCCGGCGGATACACGGCGTCGAACGCGCTCTGGAAGGCCGGGAGCGGAACCTCGGCCGACGCCGTCGAGCAGCGGCGTGCCCGACCGCACGCGCGGGTGCGAGCGCTGCGTCGGCATCCGCCGCGTCGCCGCGAAGCACCAGATCGACCGCCGCGACCTTCTGGAGGTGCAGCTCCTCCGGGAACGGCGGCCCCGGCGGAATGGAGAGGAACGCGAAGAATCCGCTCAGGTCGTCGGGCTGCGCGGGCATGAAGTCGCGGTACCAGGCCAGCACCTCCGCGGCCTCGTCGAGCGACCAGATGATCGGTCCGGCGACGACCGTCGACTGCTCGTGGAGAGACAAGGTCAGCGCCGTGACGACGCCGAAGTTGCCGCCGCCGCCGCGGATCGCCCACAGGAGGTCCGGGTTCTCGTTCTCGGAGGCGTGCACGAAGCTGCCGTCGGCGAGCACGACGTCGGCCGACACGACGTGGTCGCTCGCGAGGCCGTACTTGCGCGACAGGTGGCCGACTCCGCCGCCGAGGATCAGACCGACGCCGGTCGTCGAGATGATGCCCATCGGCGCCGCAAGCCCGAAGGCGTGCGTCGCGTGGTCGACGTCGCCGAGCTGGCAGCCGCCGCCGATCTGCGCCGTTCTCGCGTCCGGGTCGACGCGAACCCAGCGCATCGGCGAGAGGTCGATCACGAGTGCGTCGTCGGCGGTGCCGAAGCCGGCGCCGTTGTGCCCGGCGCCGCGCACGGCGATGTCGAGCTCGTTCGGCGCGCGCGTACGCGATCGCCGCCTGCACGTCCGCGACGTCGCTGCAGCGAACGACGAGCGCAGGCCGCTTGTCGATCATCGCGTTGTAGACGGCCCGCGCCTCCTCGTAAGCAGGTGCGTCAGGTGTGATGATTTCGCCTCGAACGCGAGCTCCGAGCTCATCGAGCCCGGGCGTGGTCACAGCCGTCATTGCTACCCCCTTTGTCGTGGACGCGCCGCAGAGACGGTTGTACCACTCGTGTTCGGCGGCTACAAGGCCCCGAGCGCGTCCGGCGCGACCGACTGCCGGAGATCGCGAGCGAGCCGCCGGAACGGGCCGTCGCACGCGAGCAGCTCACGCTCGGTTCCACGCTGGACGATCTGGCCGTGCTCGACGACGAGGATCTCGTCGGCGCGGCGCACGGTCGCCAGCCTGTGCGCGATCACGAGCGACGTACGTCCGTGCAGCAGCCGGTCGAGCGCGTTCTCGATGAGGATCTCCGTCGGCCGGTCGATGTTCGACGTCGCCTCGTCGAGAATGAGGATCCTCGGGTCGGCGAGCAGCGCGCGCGCGATCGAGATCAGCTGGCGCTCGCCGGCAGAGAGCCCGGCGCCGCCCTCGCGCACGACGTGGTCGAGCCCTTCCTCGAACCGCGCGGCGATGCGATCGACGCCGATCGACGCCGCGGTCTCGCGCACCTGCTCGTCGGTCGCGCCGGGCTGCGCGAAGCGGATGTTGTCGGCGATCGTGCCTGCGAAGAGGAACGGATCCTGGAGCACGACGCCGAGCTGCCGCCGGTACGACCGCAGCTCGATCTCGCGCAGGTCGACCCCGTCGACGCGCACCGCGCCCTCGTCGGGGTCGTAGAAGCGCCCGATCAGCTTCGCCAGCGTCGACTTCCCGTGGCCCGTGTGCCCGACGAGCGCGATGCACGAGCCCGCCGGAAAGTGCAGGTCGACTCCACGCAGCACCGGCTCGGCGCCGTAGGCGAACCAGATGTCGTCGAGGTCGAGCCGGCCGTCGATGCGTTCGAGCGTGCGCGCCTGCTTCGGGTCGCGGATCTCCGGCTCGGTGTCGAGGACCGACGAGATCTTCTCCATCGCGGCACCGGCGGATTGCACCTGGCCGTAGAGGTCGGAGAGCTCCTGCAGCGGCTGGAAGACGAGGTTGAGCAGGAAGACCGCGGAGATCAGCGTGCCGACGGTCAGCGATCCCTGGTCGTGCAGATGGCCGCCGACGAGCAGAACGGCTGCGATCGCGGTGACGCCGAAGATCTCGATCGCCGGGAAGAAGAGCGAGTTGAGCCACTGCGCGAACTGGTTCGTGCGCAGGTTCGCGCGGTTCGACTCGTCGAACTCCGCCTGAAACGCGCGCTCGCGGTTGAACGCCTGGATGACGGCCATCCCGGAGACGGACTCGGCGATCTGCGCAGTCATCCCCGAGATCGTGTTGCGCACGTCGAGGAACGCCGCGTGCGAGCGCACCTGGAACCAGCGCGTCAGCACGAGCGTCGGCGGCAGGATGATCAGCGCGACCAGCCCGAGGCGCCAGTCGAGGACGAACAGGCCGATCACCGCGGCGACGAGCGTGAGCGAGTTCGCAACCAGCGTCGTCAGTCCCTGCGAGAGAACGTCCGAGACCGCATCGACGTCCGACGTCAGCCGCGAGATGATCCAGCCCGCGCGCTGCTCCGAGAAGTAGCGCAGGGAGAGCGACGTGAGATGCTCGAACAGGTGCTCGCGCAGCGCGAGAACGATTCCCTGGCCGACGCGCGCGAGGCCGCGGATCATCGTCGAGGTCAGCACCCACGCCAGCGCGTTGACGGCGAAGTAGATGAGCACGTCGCGCGTCAGACGGCTGGTGTCGCCGTTCTTCATGCCGTTGTCGATCGCGTCCTGCACGAGGAGGAGACCGATCACCGGGCCGGCGGCGCCGAGCATCGCGATGACCGCGAGGTACGCGACCCGCAGATGCTGGCCGCCGAGGTAGACGCCGAGCCTCGACAGTCCGGTACGGCGGCTATGCGGCAAGGAGCTCGTCTCCGAACAGGCGTGCGAACAGGCCGCCGCGCTCGAGCAGCTCGGCCGGCGGGCCCTCCTCGACGATCACGCCGCCGTCGAGCACGGCTGCGCGGCTCGCCACCTCGACCGTCGAGAGCCGCTGCGTCGCGACGAGCACCGTCCGACCTGCGACGGCGGGACGGAGGTTGTCGACCAGCAGGCGCTCGGTCTCGGTGTCGACGGCGGAGAGCGGATCGTCGAGGACGATGATCCTCGCGCCGGCGATGAGCGCGCGCGCGAGCGCCACGCGCTGGCGCTGGCCGCCGGAGAGGTTGACGCCGCGCTCGCCGATCAGCGTGTCGTAGCCGTCCGGAAGGTCGTCTGCGAACTCCGTCACGCCTGCCGCGTCGCAGGCGTCGAGCACCTCGGCCCACGGCGCATCCGGCCGAGCAGCCGTCAGGTTGTCGCGCAGCGTGATCGAGAACAGGATCGGCCGCTGCGTCACGATCGCGACGGCAGAGCGAAGCTCGGCGATCGGCACGTCGCGCGCGTCGACGCCACCGATGAGAACGCGGCCGCCTGTGGGGTCGTAGAAGCGCGGGAGCAGGTTGAGCAGCGACGTCTTGCCGCCGCCGGTCGGTCCACAAACGGCGACGATGTCCCCAGACTCGGCGTGCAGGTCGACGCCGCACAGCACCTCCGAACCCGATCCGTATGAGAAGTGGACGCTCCTCGAAGCGAACGTCGAGCGGGCCGTCCGGAAGCGCCTTCGGCTCGACGGGCTCGGGGATCTCGTCGATCAGCTCGAGCCAGGCGAAGCTCCGCGACGCGGACGCCGTCGCGCGCTGGCCGAGGTTGATGATCCAGCCGAGCGCCTCGAGCGGCCAGACGAGCTGGAGCAGCAGCGCGTAGAAGAGGAAGAACTCGCCGAGGGTGAGGGTGCCGTCGATAACCGCGTTGCCGCCGACCCACAGGACGACGGCGATCGACATCGCCGGCAGGAAGAGCAGACCGGGCAGAAAGGTTCCCTCGATCCGCGCCTGGCGCAGGATGCCGTCCTGCACGGCGCGAGCCTTGAGGCCGAAGCGCGACCTGATGTCGTCCTCGCGGCCGAAGGCCTGCACCATCTCGATCCCGACGACCGATTCGTCCGCGGCCTCCGTCACGTCCGCCTTGAGCTGCTGCACGAGGCGCGAGACCGGAAGCACGAGCCGCGCGAACACCCACGTCAGCAACCCGACGAGCGGCATCGCGAGCAGCGCGTAGAGGGTGAGGACCGGGTTGACGAGCGCGAGGACGACTGCGACGCCGACGATCATCATCAGCGACTGCGCGCCCTGCACCATGCCCCAGCCGATGAAGTAGCGGATCGGATAGAGGTCGTTCGTCGCGCGCGAGACGACCTGGCCCGTCGCGTGCTGGTCGTAGAACGCGCGCGGGAAGCGCAGGTAAGCGCCGTAGAGCAGCTCGCGGATCCGCGCCTCGACGCGGATGCCGACGCGCGCGGTCGCGTACCGGCGCGTGAAGTTCGTCCCGAAGCGGATCACGGACAGGACGACGACCGCGAGCAGGTACGGCCAGAGCGCCTGGCCTTTTCCGTGGACCGGCGCGATCGAGTCGTCGATCGCGCGCTTGATCAGGATGGGAATCGTCAGCGAGAGGCCGGTCGTGAGCAGCGCGCACGTGAGGCCCGACGAGGACCAGGCGCCACTGCTCCCGCCAGACGCGGAGCAGCCGGACGGCCGTGGCGACGAAACCGAGATCGGGTGGATCGACCTGCACTGGACTCCTCAGAATCGGGACGCGCAAAAGACGCGGCGGCTGCCGCGTCTCGAACCCAGCTTACCTGTCGATCGCTTCGCGAAGACTCGCGACGAAATCGCGCAGCGGCTCGGGGCCTTCGGCGGCGAGTTCGACCGCGCGCGAGCCGACGACGACGCCGTCCGCCAGGGCAGCCGCCGCGCGCGCGTGCTCCGGCGTGGAGATCCCGAAGCCGGCGTAGAGCGGCTTGTCCGTCGCGGCACGCACACGCTCGACGAGCCCGGCGAGCGCGGGGGAGAGGTCGGTGCGCGCGCCGGTGGTTCCGGTGACCGTGACGAGGTAGAGCCAGCCGTCCGTCTGCTCTGCCGCGATGCGGATCCTCGCATCGGTGGACGTCGGCGCGACGAGCTGCACACGGTTCAGCTCGGGCCTGTGGTCCACCGGCAGGTCGGCGACGATGAGGCTCGTCGCGCCGGCGTCGTGGGCGTCGGCCGCAAAGCGCTCCCAGCCGTAGGCCTCGAGCAGCGACGCGTAGGTCATCGGGATGAGCGGGATCTCGGTGCCGAGCCGCTCTCGTGTCTCGCGGAGGACGTCGAGGCAAGCGGCGGTGCGCATCCCCTCGGCGAGCGCGCGCTCCCCGGCGCGGCGGACGACCGGCCCGTCCGCGAGGGGATCGCTGAAAGGGAAGCCGAGCTCGAAGAGGTCGGCGCCGCCGGCGACCGCGGCCTCCGCCAGCGCGGGCGTGTCGCGCCCGCACATGAGGTAGATCGAGAGCGCCTTTCTCATCCGCGTGCGATCTGCGTCACGTTTCCGACACCGTGGTCTGACCAAAGGACATGGCGACGAGAGGGCACGCCTGTTCGAGCGAAGAGCGATTGGCTCGGCGGCACCACTACGGCGACCGCGTGCGCATCGAACGTCGTAGCGGCGCGGCTCTTAACACATCCCAAACGCTGGTCTGACCAACGGACGAGGCTGTAGGGGACAAGCCCGGAGGAGCGGCCTGAAGCGCCAGCGTCGGCCGCTTCAGTCATCCGCGAGAAGTGCGAAGAGCGTCGCGTCGTACCGCTGCTCGTCCTCGCCGTGGCGGAGGAAGCGCCTCTTCACGCCCTCGCGCTGGAAGCCGAGCCGCTCGAGCACGCGCTCGGACGCGTCGTTGCCGATCCGGACGTGCGCCTCGACGCGGTAGATGCCGTTCGCGAACCCGTGCTCGACGGCAGCTCGCACAGCGCGCGTGGCTACGCCGCGGCCGCGCGCGGACGACGAAGAGCCAGTAGCCGACCTCGATCCCGTCGCGCAGCGGATCGAAGTGATGGAGCGTCAGACCCCCGAGAATCGCCTCCGTCGTCGTGTCCGCGATGACGTACGGCGAGCAGGACTCCGCGCGCCTTCAGCTCGGGAATCTGGTTCTGCAGCGCCCAGCGCAGCATCTGCTCGTCGAGCGGCGGCATGCTCGCCTCGCCGCCGACCGCCGGATCGACAAAAGCGGGCGCGATCGCCTCGACGTCGTCGTCGACCGGCGCGCGAACGAGGAGCTCGTCGATCCGGAGCTCGTCGGGGAAGACGTACGTCGAGGGCTGCGCCGCTGCGCGATCGGCCCGGGTCACCGCGCGAGCACCTCCGCGAGATCCTTGTCGCCGCGACCGCTCAGGCAGACGAGGACATACGTCTCGTCCAGCTCGCGCGCGCGGGCGAGAGCGTGCGCCGGCTCGAGCGCGGGGATGATCCCTTCGGTCCGCGTGAGCTCGCGGAACGCCGCGAGCGCATCGTCGTCGGTCGCGCGCACGTAGTCGGCGCGCCCGCTGTCCCGCAGGAACGCATGCTCGGGGCCGACGCCGGGATAGTCGAGCCCGGCGGAGATCGAGTGCGCGTCGAGGATCTGCCCGTCGTCGTCCGCGAGGATCGACGACCGCGCGCCATGGAGGACACCCGCGCGTCCGGCGCCGAGCGACGCCGCACCATCCGCCTCGACGCCGACGAGCCGCACGTCCGCGTCGTCGACGAAGCCGGCGAACATGCCGATCGCGTTCGAGCCGCCGCCGACACAGGCGACGACCACCTCCGGCAGCCGCTCCTCCACCTCGAGAAACTGCTTTCGCGCCTCGTGCCCGATCACCGACTGGAGGTCGCGCACGATCTCGGGGTACGGATGCGGGCCGACGGCCGAGCCGATCAGGTAGTGCGTCGTCTCCGACGTTCGTGATCCAGTCGCGGATCGCCTCGCTCGTCGCCTCCTTGAGCGTTCGCGTGCCGAACTCGACCGGACGCACCTCCGCGCCGAGCAGCTCCATCCGCTCGACGTTCGGCCGCTGCCGTGCGCATGTCCTCGCTGCCCATGTAGACGACGCACTCGAGACCGAAGCGCGCGCAGACGGTCGCCGACGCGACTCCGTGCTGGCCGGCGCCGGTCTCGGCGACGATGCGCCGCTTGCCGAGCCGCCGCGCGAGCACCGCCTGGCCGAGCGCGTTGTTGAGCTTGTGCGCGCCGGTGTGGAGGAGGTCCTCGCGCTTCAGGTAGAGGCGCTTGTCCGGCGCGAACCGCTCCGCGCGCGTGAGCGGAGTCGGCCGGCCCGCGTACGTGCGCGCCAGCTCCTCGAGCTCCGCCGCTGAAGGACGGGTCGTCCTGTGCGGCGCTCCAACCGGCTTCGAGCTCGTCCAGCGCCGGGATCAGCGTCTCCGGGACGTAACGACCGCCGTAGACCCCGTAGGTCACGCGCGCGCCGCCTCGACGTACGCGTGCACCGCGTCGGGATCCTTGACGCCCGGCTCGACCTCGAGCCGTGAGCTGGCGTCGACCGCCCACGGCCGGACGCGATCGATCGCGAACCGCACGTTGTCGGCCGCGAGGCCGCCCGCGAGCATGACGCGCCCGGGCGTCGAGCGCGCGCGCTCGAGCTGCTCCGGCTCGCTGCGCTCCCACGGCAGGTCGATCACCGTCCCGACGCGCTCGTCGTCGCGCAGCAGCACGGCGTCTCGGCCGCGGTGGCCGTTCTCCCGGTCGTAGAGCTGGACGAGGTCGGCGCCCGTCTCGGTCGTCGTCGGCCACGAACACGGCGACCGAGAGCACCGTGTCGGGAACGTCGAGCACGGCGCGCGCCCGGCGCGGGCTCTCCTTGGCGAGGATGAAGCCGAGCAGATCGGCGCCGGCCTCGACGGCGACCGCGACGTCCTGCTCGCGCGTCAGGCCGCACACCTTCACGAGCGGGCGCCCGAGCAGCTCGCGCAGCTTCGCACCCGGGTCCGGCGCCCGCATGAGCGTCGTGCCGACGAGTACCGCGTCGGCGCCCGCGAGCTCGGCCGCCGCACCTTGCGCGCGCGACTCGATTCCCGACTCGGCGACGATCACCCGGTCGCGCGGCGCCCGCGCGACGAGCTCGAGCTGCGCGCGCCGGTCGATCGAGAAGTCGGCGAGGTTGCGCGCATTGATCCCGATCACCTCGGCGCCGAGTGCGACCGCCCGCTCGAGCTCGGCCGCGTCGTGCGCCTCGACGAGCGTGTCGAGACCGAGCTCTTTCGCGTACGCCTGCAGCGCGGACGCACGCTCGTCGTCGAGGTCGCGCAGGAGCAGGAGCACCGCGTCCGCGCCGGCGAGCTTCGCCTGGAGCAGCTCCAGCTCCTGGGTGAAGAAGCCCTTCGCGAGCAGCGGCACGTTCGCTGCCGCCCGTGCGGACTTCACGTCCGCGAGCGAGCCGCCGAAGCGCTCGTCGACGAGGATCGACACGGCTGCCGCGCCCGCGCGCTCGAACGCGACGGCGAGCTCGACCGGGTCGGCGCTCGGGCGCAGATCTCCCGCGGACGGAGAGCGCCGCTTCATCTCGGCGATCGCACCGAGACCGGGCGCGCGTAGCGCGTCGCTAAACCGTCCCATGCCTCATTCTCGTCCAGGGCATCCCCGCGAGAATGCCATGAGCGTGTCGAGCCGCTCCGCCGCGGCGCCGCTCGCGACAGCAGTCCGCGCCGCCTCGAGCCCCTCGCGCAGGTCCTCCGCGTGCCCGCTGGCGGCGATCGCGCCGGCGGCGTTGATCAGCACAGCATCCGCCTGCGCGCCGTCCGCACCGGAGAAGATCGCGCGAATCGTCTCCGCGTTCTCCGCCGGCGTTCCGCCGCGAAGCTCGGCGGGGTCGCAGCGCGGCACGCCGAGCTCGAGCGGGTCGATCACGCGCTCGACGACCTCGCCGTCGACGACCTCGCAGACGACGTTCTCGCCCGCCGGGCGAGAGCTCGTCGATCCCGCCTGCGCCGTGGACGACGAAGGCGCGACGCGCGCCGAGCTGCGCGAGGACGTCCGCGATCGTCGGCACGAGCTCGGCCGAGAAGACGCCGACGACCTGCGCCCGCGCGCCCGCCGGATTCGTCAGCGGCCCGAGCACGTTGAAGACCGTTCGCGTCGCGAGCTCGCGCCGCACCGGTGCCGCGTGGCGCATCGCCGGGTGATGCGTCGGCGCGAACAGGAAGCCGAAGCCGAGCTCGTCGATCGACTGCTCGATCCGCTCGGGCGGCAGGTCGAGGGAGAAGCCGAGCGCCTCGAGCACGTCCGCGGAACCGGAGCTCGAAGACACCGCGCGGTTGCCGTGCTTCGCCACGCCTGCGCCGGCGGCTGCGGCGACGAGCGCCGCCGCCGTCGAGATGTTGAAGGTGTGGGCGTTGTCGCCGCCGGTTCCGGCGGTGTCGACGAGATCGTCGCGTGTCGGCTTCACCGCGAGCACGTGCGCGCGCATCGCCTCCGCACAACCGGCGATCTCGTGCGCGGTCTCTCCCTTGAAGCGCAACGCCACGAGGAAGCCGCCCATCTGCGCCGGCGTCGCTTCGCCGCTCATGATCACGCCCATCACGTCGCGCGCCTCGGCCCGCGTCAGGTCGTGTCCCTCGAGCAGCCGCGTGATCGCCCACGCAATCACGCCTCGCCTCCCTGGCCGGCGACGGCTCCCGCCGGGCGAAGCCCGGCTCCGCCGCCGCCTCGCACCGCTGGCGGCACGATGCCCTTCCGGGCCCGTATTACTCATACTGTGCCCTCCGGCCTCGCACCGCCAGCAGCGCGCCAGGAAGACGACGATTCGAGGAAGTTCCTCAGCAAGTCCTTGCCGAGCGGCGTGAGGACCGACTCCGGATGGAACTGGACGCCCTCGACCGGCAGCTCGCGGTGGCGGACGCCCATGACCTCGCCGTCGTCGCTCCGCGCGGAGATCTCGAGCTCGTCGGGCACCGTCGTCGCGGCGAGCGAGTGGTAGCGGCCGACCTCGAATCCCTGCGGCAGTCCCTCGAAGACGCCGCGTCCGTCGTGCTCGACGACGCTCGTCTTGCCGTGCAAGCAGGCGTTGCGCGCTGCCGATCTCGCCGCCGAACGCCTGGACGACCGCCTGATGGCCGAGGCAGACGCCGAGCGTCGGCACGCGCGCGTCCCGCACGAGGCCGATCAGCTGCTCGGTCGGCCGGCCGGGGCCGGGGGAGAGGACGAGGTGCGACGGCTCGAGCCGCGCGTCGAGCTCGTCCGGCCGCTGAACCGCGACCTCCGCGCCGAGCTCGCACAGGTAGTGCGCGAGGTTGTACGTGAAGGAGTCGTAGTTGTCGACCAGGAGGATCATCGCTGCTCCTGTTCCGCGAGCTCGATCGCGGCTTCGAGCGCGGCGAGCTTGTTCAGACACTCCTGGTGCTCCTCGGCCGGATCGGAGTCGGCGACGATCCCGCCGCCGGCCTGCAGCAGCGCGAGCCCGTCCCCGAGCACCAGCGTGCGGATAGCGATGCACGTGTCCATGGAGCCGCCCGGGCAGCGCATAGCCGACGGCGCCGGCGTAGACGCCGCGGCGGTAGCCCTCGAGCTCCGAGATGATCTGCATCGCGCGGATCTTCGGCGCGCCGGAGACGGTGCCGGCGGGGAAGCACGCCCGCAGCAGGTCGAACGGCGAGACACCGTCGCTCAGCTCGCCCGCAACTTCGGACACGAGGTGGGTGATGTGGGAGAAGCGCTCGGGCTCGAGGAAGCGCTCGACGCGAACCGTCCCGGGACGGCAGACCCGCGAGAGGTCGTTGCGGCCGAGGTCAACGAGCATGACGTGCTCGGCGCGGTCCTTCTCCGACCGCAGCAGCGCCTCGGTGTCGCCGGCGCCCGGAGCGATCGAGCCGGCGATCGGGTTCAGCTCCGCGCGCCCGCCCTCGCACTTGACGACCGTCTCGGGGGACGAGCCGACGAGCGCGAGCCCGTCCAGCTCGAGCAGGAACAGATACGGCGAGGGGTTGATCCGCCGCAGCGCGCGATAGAGCTCGAGCGCTGACGCGGACGTGGCGCGTTCCGCGCGCTGGGCGACGACGATCTGGAACGCGTCGCCGGCGCGGATGTAGTCCTTCGCCGCCCGGACGCGCCGCTCGTGCTCCGCCTGGTCGGGAAAGCGGCGAAGCGGCCCCCGGTGACCCGAGCCCTGAGGAACCGGAGGCAGCGGTCCCTCGAGCGCGGCCGCGTCTCCATAGAGGACGTCGGCGATTCCGAGCACGTGGTCGAACCGCACGAGGGTGTCGGCCACGACGAAACGGCTCTCCGGCAGGCCGGGCCCCTCGTCGGGCAGCTGCACCGTCGGCTCGAGGCGCGTCACCCAGTCGTAGCCGACATAGCCGACGACCGGCGCCCCGAGCGCCTCCGCCTCGTCCACCGACACGAGTCGCGTGCCGGCGCCGACGAAGGAGTGGCGGCCGAGTCTTCCCTGCTCGACCGATTCGAGCAGGAACGAGCCGCGCCCGCCCTCGCGCAGGCGGAGGTACGCGCCGAGCGGGGTGAGCAGGTCGGTTGCGATTGCGGTCGTCATTGCACGAAAAAAGACCCTCCCGGGTCTTGTAGAGCGGAACGGGCTGTCTCGCGCGCTTAGCTCAGCGCACGCTCCCGCACCGCTCGCTGCGCCAGGCCCAGGTGCGAGAGGCGAGAGTCATCGGAGGGCAGGGTAGGCGCGACCGGCGTGCGCGTCAAGGATAGGCTCGCGCGGACGTGCAGCTTCCCGACCTGCTCCGCGAGTTGCTCACCACGCCCGGGCCGTCCGGGCACGAGGCGGAACCGGCCGCGGCCTGGCGCCGTGCCGCCGAGAGCTTCGCCGAGGTCTCGTCCGACGCGCTCGGCTCTTCGGTCGCGCGGGTCAGCGGGACCGGGGGCGGCCCGTCGCTCGCGCTCGTCGGTCACATCGACGAGATCGGGCTTGCCGTCACGCACATCGACGACAAGGGTTTCCTCTACTTCCGCGGCGTCGGCGGCTGGCTGCCGGAGGTGCTGCTGGCGCAGCGCGTCGAGGTGGTGACACGCGACGGCCGCGTGCCCGGCGCGATCGGCAAGAAGCGCGGGCCGTGGAAGCGCGACAAGGACGACAAGATCGAGCTCAAGGATCTCTTCATCGACATCGGCGCGCGCGACGGCGACGAGGCGCGCTCGGTGGTGCGGATCGGCGACCCCGCGGTGCTCGCGTCGCAGCCCGTCGAGGTGCTCAACGGCCGGATGGTCTCGCGGTCGTGGGACAACCGCGTCGGCTGCTACGTCGCACTCGAGGCGGCGCGTCGCGTCGCCGAGGCCGGCGGTGCACCCGGCGACGTCATCGCCGTGGCGGCGATCGGCGAGGAAGTCGGCGACTTCGCAGGAGCGCGCACGACCGCGTATGCGGTCGAGCCGAACGTCGCCGTGGCGATCGACGTCACGCACGCGAAGGACGTTCCCGAGGCCGAGCTTGCGGAGAGCGGCGACATCCGGGTCGGCGGCGGGCCCGTGATCTCGCGCGGCGCGCCACTCGCGCAACGCGTTTCCGACCTCCTCGTCGAGACGGCAGAGCAGGAGCAGATCGCGCACGGCATCGAGGTCGTGCGCGGGAGCACGCACACCGACGCCGACGCGTATCACCTGAGCCGCTCCGGAATCGCCACCGGCCTCGTCTCGGTGGCTACGCGCTACATCCACACGCCGACGGAGCTCGTCTCGCTCGACGACGTCGAGAACACCGTGCGGCTGCTCGTCGCATTCGCGCAGCGCCTCCCGAGCACGACGTAGGCTCGTTTCCGGCGCCCGGCGGCGCGGCAGGGAGGATGCAGGCGTGGACGTAGGGCTGATCCTCCTCCTCGTCGGCGCCATCCTCGCGGCCAGCATCGTGGTCGCGCTCGGAGCGTCGCGCACCGGCGTGCCCGCGCTGGCCGCGTTCCTGGCGCTCGGGATGGTGCTCGGCTCGGACGGCCTCGGCGGGATCGAGTTCGACGACGCCGAGCTCGCGCGCACCGTCGGCGTGATCGGGCTCGCCGCGATCCTCTTCGAGGGCGGCCTGTCGACGTCGTGGCGGCGGCTGCGCCAGGTCGCGGTTCCCGCGGCGATGTTGAGCACCGTCGGGGTCGTCGTCACGACGGCCTTGACCGGCGTCGCCGCGCACGAGCTCTTCGACCTCTCATGGCTGGAGGCGTTCCTCCTCGGAGCGGTCGTGTCGTCGACCGACGCGGCGGCCGTGTTCGCGACGCTCCGCTACACGCACATCTCGCGACGTCTCGCGCGAACGCTCGAGGCCGAGACGGGCGGCAACGATCCGATGGCGATCGCGCTCACGGTGGGCCTGATCGAGTGGATCGAGCACCGCGACTTCGGATTCGTCGACCTCATGCTTCTGGTCGTCCGCGTCATGGGGCTCGGCCTCCTCGTCGGCGTCGTCCTCGGTGCCGCGGCCATGTGGACGTTCGCGCGTCTGCCCGAGTCGATCGGTGCCTTCGCGCCGGTCGCGTCGGTCGCGGCCGCTGCGCTGTCGTTCGGCATCGCCGACGTGATCGGCGGCAGCGGCTTCCTCGCCGTCTACCTCGTCGGGCTCGCGGTGGGCAGCACGCCGTCGCGGTACCGCCGGCAGCTCGTCTCCTTTCACGAAGGCCTCGCGTTTCTCGCGCAGGTGACGATGTTCGTCGTGCTGGGGCTGCTCGTGTTCCCGAGCCAGCTTCCTGCCGTCGCCGTCTCCGGCCTCGTCCTCGCCGCGCTGCTCGTCTTCGTGGTCCGTCCGGCGGCCGTGTGGGTTTCGACGGCGTTCAGCAACTTCACCTCGCGCGAGCGCGCGCTCCTCGGCTGGGCGGGGTTGCGTGGAGCCGTGCCGATCGTGCTCGGAACCTTCGTCCTCTCGTCGACGATCGCGAGCAGCGAGACGATCTTCAACGCCGTGTTCTTCGTCGTCGTCGTGTCGGCGCTCGTGCAGGGGACGACGCTCGAGCCCGTCGCCAGGCGACTGGGGCTCGTGACGCCGGCTCCGGCGGTGGCAACGGCGCCGCTCGAGGTGGACGAGACGCTGCCGCTCGAGCTCGTCGAGTTCGCCGTCGGCGGCGAGGACGCGATCGCCGGCGCCGCAGTCCGCGAGCTCGGTCTCCCGCGCAGCGCCCTGATCGCCGTCATCTCGCGAGACGGCGACTCGATTCCGCCGCGCGGCAACACCGTCGTCGCTCCGGGCGACCATCTGTTCGTGCTCGTGCCGACGAAGGTGCGCGCCGATCTCGAGGACGTGTTCACGCGCTGGCGGCGGCGCGTCTGACGTGATCCCGGTCGCTACGCTGGCCCGGTGAACGAGTTGCGGTCTGTCATCGTCGCCGCCGTTCGCACTCCGTTCGCGCGGCTCGGAGGCGGGCTTGCCGGCTACCAGGCGACGCAGCTCGGCGCACATGTCATCCGGGCGGCGCTCGGGCGGATCGGGCTCGAGCCGCAGGAGCCGGAGTACGTGATCATGGGACAGGTGCTCCAGGCAGGTGCCGGGCAGGCTCCGGCGCGGCAGGCCGCAGTCGGCGCCGGGCTGCCGATCGAGACGCCGGCCGACACGATCAACAAGGTGTGCGCGTCGTCGATCCGCGCGATCGAGATCGCCGACGCAATGATCCGTGCGGGCGAGCACGAGTGCATCGTCACCGGCGGGATGGAGTCGATGTCCAACGCGCCGTACCTGCTGAAGAAAGCGCGCTTCGGCTACAGGCTCGGCAACGGCGAGCTCATCGACTCGATGGTCTTCGACGGCCTGACGTCGACCTTCGACGAGCTTCACATGGTTCAGCAGAACTCGAAGGTCGCGCGCGAGCTCGGCATCTCGCGCGAGGAGCAGGACGCGTGGGCTTTCCGTTCGCACCAGCGGGCTGCCGCGGCGCAGAGCGGCGGGCGCTTCGACGACGAGATCGTTCCCGTCGGCGACGTCACCGCGGACGAGAGCGTCAGGCAGGACACGACGCTCGCGAGGCTCGCCGAGCTCAAGCCCGTCTTCGATCCGGAGGGGACGACGACGGCGGGGAACGCGCCGGGCGTCAACGACGGCGCGTCGTGCGTGGTCGTCACCTCGGAGGCGTTCGCGAAGCGGCGCGGCCTCGAGATCCTCGCGACGATCCTCGCGCAGGCGTATGTCGCGGACGACTTCGCGTATCTCGCGCGCACTCCGGCCCGTGCCGGCCACCGCGCGCTCGAGAAGGCGGGCAAGTCGATCGGCGACGTCGAGCGCGTGGAGATCAACGAGGCGTTTTCGTCCGTGGCGCTGAACTCGACGCGGCTCCTCGGCGCGGACGAGGAGATCGTGAACGTGAACGGCGGCGCCGTCGCGCTCGGTCACCCGATCGGCGCGTCCGGCGGACGCATCGTCGGCACGATGGTGCACGAGCTGCGCCGGAACGGCGGCGGCCTCGGCCTCGCCGCGATCTGCTCCGGCGGCGGCCAGGGCGACGCGCTCCTGCTGCAGGTCTGAGCAGCGCCGAGGGACCCTTTCCGCCGCGGCGGACGTAGTAGCTGTGTCCGCGAACAGGAGGGATCGCCGTGCACCGTCGAATCGCAGCTCTCGCCGTCCTCGCCTTTCTCGTCTCGACGTCGGCCGCCGTCGGCGCCGGGCCGAGCTACGTCTCGCTCGGCGGCCTCGGTGCGCTCGCGCCGGACGGGAAGACCCGATACGTCGCGGTCGTCCGGAACCAGCGAGACGGTGATCCAGCGCGTCCGCCTCTCCGACGGCTCGGTCGCCGCGTGGGACGACGCTCGACGGGATCTGGGGCATCCCGGCGCCGACCGTTTCGCCCAGAGGCGGCGAAGGCGTGACGCGCGACGGCAAAAGGCTCGTCGTGGCGAGCGCGGGCGGAGGGTGGCCGACGAAGTTCGCGGTCCTCGACGCGCGCTCGATGCGGACGCTCGACAGGTTCGACCTCGACGGCAGCTTCGCGTACGACGCGATGTCGCCGGATGCGTCGACGCTGTACCTCGTCCAGCATGTCGATCAGAACGACGAGCAGCGCTACGTCGTGCGCGCGTACGACCTGCGAAAGCATCGCCTCCTCGCGGGCCGGATCGCCGACAAGACACAGCGGTGGCTGGGTGATGGAGGGCTGGGCGGTCACTCGGACGACGAGCACGGACGGTCGCTGGGTGTACACGCTCTACCAGCGGGGCGGCGGCTATCCGTTCATCCACGCGCTCGACACGGTCAACGGCGTTGCGCACTGCATCGGCCTGCCGTGGAAGGGCGACCAGACGGCTCTCGCCAGCATGCGGCTCACCCTCGCGCCCGACGGTCGGACGCTCGCCGTGCGGTGGAAGAGCGGCCGGCCGTGGCTGACGATGAACACCGCCGACTGGCAGCTGGCACACGTGCAGCCGGATGGGTTCGCGTGGCGCTGGGCCGCCGCCGCCGCGGGCGGCGCGATCCTGCTCGTGCTCGCATCCGGGCTCGTCCTCCTGGGGCGGCGACGGCAAACGAGTGAGGCGGCTCCGGTCCCGCTGTAGCCTCCGCGCGTGGAGCTCGAGCACGTTCTCGTCGTCGGCGCGGGACAGATGGGCGGCGGGATCGCGCAGGTCGTCGCCGCATCGGGCCGGCGCGTGTCGCTGCACGACCCGTTTCCCGGCGCCACCGAGCGAGGACTCGCGACGATCCGCAAGAGCCTCGAGAAGCTCGAGGCGAAGGGAGGCCCGGCTCCCGACGAAGTGCTCGACCGCGTCACACCCGTCGAGGCCCTCATCGATGCCGACCTGATGATCGAGGCGATCGTCGAAGACGAAGAGGCGAAGAAGGATCTGTTCCGCCGAGCCGACGAGGTGCTTGCGCCGAGCGCGATCCTCGCGTCGAACACGTCGTCGATCCCGATCACGTCGCTCGCCTCGGTGACGCACCGGCCGGACCGCGTGATCGGGATGCACTTCTTCAACCCGGTTCCGGTGCTCAAGCTCGTCGAGGTCGTTCGCGCGGTGCAGACATCCGACGCGACCTCGGCAGCGATCGTCGTGCTCGCGCGTGACCTCGGCAAGGAGCCCGCCGAGGCGCGCGACTTCCCCGGCTTCGTGTCGAACCGGATCCTGATGCCGTTCATCAACGAGGCGGCGTACGCGCTCATGGAAGGAGTCGCGGAAGCGGAGTCGATCGACACGATCGCGAAGCTCGGCTTCGCGCACCCGCTTGGACCGCTTGCGCTCGCCGATCTGATCGGGCTCGACACCTGCGTCGCGATCATGGACGTCCTCCACCGCGGGCTCGGCGACTCGAAGTACGCGCCGTGCCCGCTGCTGCGGCAGTACGTGCAGGCCGGCCGCCTCGGACGCAAGTCCGGCCGGGGCTTCTACGCGTACTGACACGCGTTCCCCCTTTCGGGGGTGGCAGGAAACGTCCGCCTCGCGAACAATCGAGTGCGGGGGTGACACCGCATTCGCCTACTGCTTGTTGACGACGACGCAGGGCTGAGAAGTCTCCTTCGCGCGACGTTCGAGATGTTCGATCTCGAGCTCGACGAAGCCGACAGCGCAGCCATGGCCGCTCGTCGGATCGCCGCGTACAAGCCCGACGCGATCGTTCTCGACGTCCTCATGCCGGGCATCGACGGCATCGAGTACTGCGGCGCGCTCAAGAGCGATCCGCAGACACGGAACATCCCGGTGATCCTGCTCACCGGCTCCGACGTCACGCAGCTCGGCCCGACGCGGGCCGACGCGATCCTCGGCAAGCCTTTCAGTCCGCTCGAGCTCCTCTCGGTGGTCGAGCGACTCGCGGGTGACCTCCAGGGCGGCCCGCGCCGGCCCGCGCGCAACGGCGACCACGACGAGCAACTCCTCCTCTACGCGAACGACCTTCGTCACGTGCTCGAGATCGAACGGCAACAGCGAGCCCTGCTGCAGGCCGCCTACCACGACACGGTTGCCGCGCTCGCGGGCGCGCTGGAATCGAAGGACTCCGGAACGCACGCGCACTCGCAACGCGTGCAGAGCTATGCGGTCGAGCTCGCATCGGTGTGCGCGCCCGAGCTGCTGGGCGACCCGAGCGTCGAGTACGGCTTCCTGCTCCACGACGTCGGCAAGATCGGGATGCCCGACGAGCTCCTGCAGAAGCCGGGTCGGTACTCGGCCGCCGAGCGGCGCCTGATCGAGAGTCACGTCGTGCTCGGCGAGCAGCTGCTCGCGGGCGTCTCGTTCATGAGCGAGGACTGCCTCGCGATCGTCCGCTCGCACCACGAGCGGTGGGACGGCAGCGGTTACCCGGACGGCCTCGCCCGCGAGGCGATCCCGCTGGGGGCTCGCGTGTTCGCGGTCGCGGACACGCTCGACGCGATCACGAGCGACCGGCCTTACCGCCGCGCACAGACGTGGGACTACGCGCTCGGGGAGATCGATGAACAGTCCGGCCGGCAGTTCGACGCCAGTGTGGTCTCGGCCTTGCACGAGCGGAGCCGGCAGCTCCAGACGATTCGCGAGCAGGTGAACGCCGCCGCCTAGAGTCGCGCCTGCGGCAAATACACTCGTTGCCGTGGATTTCGAGCTCACGCCGGAGCAGCGCGAGATTCAGTCGCTCACGCGCGACTTCGCGCGCGATCGCATCGAGCCGAACGCCGCCGACTGGGACCGCGAGCACCGCTTCCCACGCGAGCTCTACGGCTGAGCTCGCCGAGCTCGGGCTGATGGGAGTGTGCATTCCAGAGGCTTACGGCGGCGCGGGCGCCGACTTCCTCTCGTACATCCTCGTGCTCGAGGAGCTGTCGCGCGCCGATGCAGGCGTCGGCGTCACGGTTGCCGTTCACACCAGCGCGACGACGTTGCCGATCCTCGTCTTCGGCACCGACGAGCAGAAGGCGCGCTTCGTTCCGCCGCTCGCACGCGGCGACGTCATCGGCGCCTTCGCGCTGACCGAGCCGGAGGCCGGCTCGGACGCGGGATCGCTGCGAACGCGGGCCGAGCCGACCGGCGACGGCTGGACGATCACCGGCGGCAAGCAATGGATCACGAACGGCCGGTTCGCGGGGACGTTCCTGCTCTTTGCGCGCACCGACGAGAGGACAGCCGGTTCCCGAGGCGTCTCGGCATTCGTCCTCGACGCAGAGCACATTCGCGTGACGCGCGACGAGGAGAAGCTCGGCCTCAACTCGTCGGCCACGAACGACATCGTGGTCGAGGGCGCGCACGTCGAGCGCGACCGCTTGCTGCACGAGGAGAACAAGGGATTCACCGTCGCGATGGCGACGCTCGACGGCGGGCGGATCGGAATCGCGGCACAGGCGCTCGGCATCGCACAGGCCGCGTACGAGGTCGCGCGTGCGTACGCGCTCGAGCGTCGCGCGTTCGGCAAGCGCATCGCCGACTTCCAGGCGATCCAGTGGAAGCTCGCCGACATGTCGACGCAGATCGACGCCGCGCGCCTGCTCGTGTACCGGGCGGCGTGGCGCAAGCAGCAGGATCTGCCGCACACCGAGGAGGGCGCGAAGGCGAAGCTCTTCGCCTCCGAGATGGCGCGGCGCCAGACGGCCGAGGCGATTCAGATCCTCGGGGGCTACGGGTACACGAAGGAGTTCCCGGTCGAGCGCTACTACCGCGACGCCAAGATCACCGAGATCTACGAGGGGACGAGCGAGATCCAGCGGCTCGTGATCGCCCGCCAGATCCTCGGTCACGTCGACCGGTCGGCGGCTCCGGCCGCTTCCTGAGCGACAGGCCTTCCGGATCCGGCCCGTAACCTACGGCTCGTGCGCAAGCGCGACGAGCCGGTGCGGCTGACCCGGATCTACACGCGGGGCGGCGATGCCGGCCAGACCAGCCTCGGCGACGGGTCTCGGATCGCGAAGACGGACCCGCGAGTCGAGGCGATCGGGCAGGTCGACGAGCTGAACTCGATCCTCGGCTGGGCCCTCGCGGCGGAGCCGAACGCGACGCTCGCGCGCGTCCAGAACGAGCTGTTCGACGTCGGTGCCGACCTCTCGGTGCCGCCGACGCAAGAGGGCGAGCGCCTGCGCGTGACGCAGGAGTCGATCGACCGCCTCGAGGCCGAGTGCGACGCGGCGAACGCCGGGCTCGCGCCGCTCAAGAGCTTCGTCCTACCGGGAGGCAACGAGGCCGCGGCACGGCTCTACGTCGCGCGCGGGATCTGTCGCCGCGCAGAACGGCGCGTGCTCGCGGTCCCGGAGACGAACGCTCTGGTCGCGATCTATCTGAACCGGCTCTCCGACCTGCTGTTCATCCTCGCGCGCGCTGCGAACCGTGGCGACGAGGTGCTGTGGCGGCCCGGCGGCTGAGCGGGAAGCGCTCCCTAGAATGAGGGCCTGATGGCGACCACCGAAGACCCGCGCTCTCTCTCGAAGACCGACGCGTGGCGTAAAGAGCAGTACGAGTCCTCGCCCGAGCGGCAGGGCGAGCTCTTCTCGACGATCTCCGGGATCGAGAACGAGCCGCTCTACACGCCCGACACCGTCGACATCGACTACGAGCGCGACCTCGGGTACCCGGGCGCGTATCCCTTCACGCGCGGCGTCTATCCCTCGATGTACCGCGGCCGGCACTGGACGATGCGCCAGTTCGCCGGCTTCGGCACGGCTGCGGAGACGAACGAGCGCTTCCGCTACCTGCTCGACCACGGACAGACCGGTCTCTCGACCGCATTCGACATGCCGACGCTCATGGGCTACGACTCGGATCACCCGCGGTCACTCGGCGAGGTCGGGCGCGAGGGCGTGGCGATCGACTCGCTCGCGGACATGGAGACGCTCTTCGACGGGATTCCGCTCGGCGAGGTCTCGACGTCGATGACGATCAACTCGCCGGCGGCGATGCTGCTCGCGTTCTACGTGTGCGTCGGCGAGGAGCAGGGCGTGCCGCGCGACCAGCTCCGGGGGACGATCCAGACGGACATCCTCAAGGAGTACATCGCGCAGAAGGAATTCATCTTCCCGCCGGAGCCGTCGATGCGCCTCGTGACCGACATGATCGAGTTCTGCGCCGGCGAGCTGCCGAAGTGGCATCCGATCTCGATCTCCGGCTACCACATCCGCGAAGCCGGCTCGACTGCCGCCCAGGAGCTGGCGTTCACGCTCGCGAACGGCTTCACGTACGTCGACTGGGCGATCGAGCGCGGGCTCGACGTGGACGACTTTGCGCCCCGCCTCTCCTTCTTCTTCAACGCGCACCTCGACTTCTTCGAGGAGATCGCGAAGTACCGCGCCGCGCGGCGCATCTGGGCGCGCGAGCTGCGCGACCGCTACGGCGCACGGAACCCGCGCTCGTGGCTGATGCGCTTCCACACCCAGACGGCGGGCGTCTCGCTGACCGCGCAGCAGCCGGAGGTGAACATCGTCCGCACCGCGCTCGAGGCGCTCGCCGCGGTGCTGGGCGGGACGCAGTCGCTGCACACGAACTCCTTCGACGAGGCGCTGGCGCTGCCGACCGAGGACGCCGTCCGCCTCGCGCTCCGCACCCAGCAGGTGATCGCCCACGAGACCGGCGCCGTCAGCACGATCGATCCGCTCGGCGGGTCGTACTTCGTCGAGCACCTGACGAACACGCTCGAAGAGGAGGCGTACGAGTACTTCGACCGGATCGACAGGCTCGGCGGCGTCGTCGACGCGATCAAGGAGAACTTCTTCCAGCGGGAGATCGCCGAGGCGTCGTTTCGGTACCAGTCGGAGGTCGAGTCGGGACAGCGGATCGTCGTCGGCGTCAACCGGTACGAGCTCGACGACGAGCGGCCGCTGGAGATCCTGCGGATCGACCCGGCGCTGGAGGACGAGCAGATCGAGCGCGTGCGCGCGCTCCGCGGGCGCCGTGACTCGGCCGTCGTCGAGGCGGCGCTGGCGCGGCTCAAGGAGGACGCGGCCCACGAAGACCGGAACCTCATGCCGCAGATCGTCGAGGCCTCCCGCGCCTACGTGACGATGGGCGAGATGTGCGATGCGCTCCGCGACGTGTGGGGCGTCTGGCGCGAGACGCCTGTGTTCTAGTCCCTCGCCCGCTTCGCTTTCCGCTCGGGGGCTCGCGCCTGCGGCGCTCGCCACTGGCAGGTGGGCAACCGGAGCGCTGCTTCGTCGGACGTTTGGCGGCGGCGCGGCGCAGCCGCGCCTAGCGCAACGCGTATTGGCAGGACGCTCCTTCGTTGGACCTGTGGCGGCGGCGCGGCAGAGCCGCGCCTAGCGCAGATGGGTCAATCGAAAAGGCTGCGCTAACCTGTCGGCCAAATGGCCGTCCCAGAGAAGACAATGGATGCCTTCCGCGAACCGCTACCCACCCGCAGGCGCTGGGAGAAGCTGCTGCCGTGGTTCGCGGCGCTCGTCCTAGCGGCCGGTGTCATCGCGGCGATCGTCAGGTTCGTGCCGAGCACGAGCGGGACGACCGACTCGTCCAGGACCGAGAATCCGACGAAGGTCTCGGCCGCGCCCTCGAAGACGGTGCCGCTCGCCCCCGAGGCTCGCCGGGTCGCGGGTCGCTTCATCCTTACCGCCGTGGCGCGCAAGAACCTCGATGAAGGCTGGAAGCTGTCGGGGCCGCAGATCCGCCAGGGCATGAGCCACAAGGAATGGATGACCGGCAACATCCCCGTGGTGCCGTACCTGACGCCGATCTCGGTCACCCCGATGAAGATCGACTACTCGCTCAAGAACGAGGCTCTCGTCGAGGTCGCGCTCGTGCCCAAGAAGGGCCACAAGGGGAGCACCGATCTGTTCTGGCTCGAGCTGAAGCGGGTCGGCAAGGGCTCGAAGGCTCACTGGCTCGTCTGGAGCTGGGTGCCGCGCTTCGCACCCGCGATCCCCGCGAACCCGGTCGGATAGTCCGTGTGAGCGACGGGCGCGGGCTGGCAACGCGTCTCCTGAGCTCACCCAGGAGAAGGCGCAGGCTCCGCCTGTCCGCAGTCCTGCTCGCTTTTGCCGGCGTTCTCGCGTTCGTCGGCCTGCGCTACTCGAACACGGCCGATCGCGAGCCGGAGCACTTCAGCAAGGGGCCGGTGCAGCGCGTCTCCGCACCGCTCAGGGCGCAGAAGCTGTCCAGCATCGATCTCGAGACCGTCCATCGGACTGCCGAGCTCTTCATCGACACGGCCGTGCTCCGCACGCGGATCGACGACTCGTGGGAGATCACCACGCCGAAGCTGCGCCAGGGCCTGACGCGGAAGCAGTGGGACTCGGGGAACATCCCCGTCACGCCGTTCCCGGCCGAAGCGGTGCAGCAGATCAAGTACACGCTCGACTGGTCGGGGCAGGATCTGGTCTATCTGAAGGTGGCGATCCTCCCGAAGGACACGGCGAACGTGGCGGGTCAGGCGTTCGACATCGGGCTTGCCCGCGACGCCCATTCCGGGCCTGACGGATGGTTGGTCGACTACTGGGTTCCGACCGGGCTCGGGTCGCCCTCGAAGGCGCAGCGCACGGCCGCCGCGAAGACCGCCGTCGCCGCGCCTGCGAGCGAGAGCCTTCCGCAGGGTCTCATCCTGATTCCTGTCGGCATCCTCATCCTGCTGATCGTCGGCCTCCCGCTCGGTCTGTTCGGCCGGAACTACGCGCGTTCCCGGCGCGCGCTGCGCGAGTACCGCCGCCACAACGCCTGACGTCGGGTCGGCGCGCCCACTCGTATACTCGCCGACGATGGCGCGGAAGATCCGAGTCGTCATCGCCAAGCCGGGGCTCGACGGACACGATCGCGGTGCGAAGATCATCGCGCGCGCCCTCCGCGACGCCGGCATGGAGGTGATCTACACCGGTCTGCATCAGACGCCCGAGCAGATCGTCGAGACGGCGGTTCAGGAGGACGCGAACGCCGTCGGCATCTCGATCCTGTCCGGCGCGCACATGACGCTCGTCCCGAAGATCGTCGACGGCCTGCGGGAGAACGGGCTCGACGACGTGCTCGTCGTCGTCGGCGGCACGATCCCGGCCGAGGACGCCGCCGAGCTGAAGCGCCTGGGCATCGCCGAGGTCTTCACGCCCGGCGCGCCGACGAGCGAGATCGTCGACTTCCTGCGCGCACGAGTCCCTGCGTGATCCGAGTCGAGCGCGAGGAGGCGGTGGCGGTCGTCACCGTCGATCGGCCCGACGCGATGAACGCGCTCGACGTCGCGACGCTGACGGAGCTGCGCGACCGGCTGCTCGAGCTGCGCGACGACTCCGATGTTCGCGCCGTCGTCCTCACCGGCGCGGGCGACCGCGCGTTCATCGCCGGCGCCGACATCAAGGCGATGAGCGAGATGGACGTCGAGCAGGCGAAGGCGTGGGGCGCGCTCGGACACGAGGCGGCGACGCTGCTCGAGACGATCCCCAAGCCGACGATCGCGGCGATCAACGGATTCGCGCTCGGAGGCGGCTGCGAGCTCGCGCTCGCGTGCGACATCCGCTACGCCTCACCGGCGGCGAAGCTCGGCCAGCCCGAGATCAACCTCGGCATCGTCCCCGGCTGGGGCGGGACGCAGCGGCTCGCGCGCGTTTGCGGCCTCGGCTTCGCCAAGGAGCTGATCCTCACCGGCCGCGTCGTCGGCGCCGAGGAGGCGCTGCAGCGCGGCCTCGTCAACGGCCTCCACGACCCACCCATCGACAAAGCCCTGGAAACCGCGCGGTTGCTGGCGTCGAAGGCCCCGCTCGCGCTCGCCGCCGCGAAGGCGGCGACGAACGACGCGCTCCAGGGCGACCACGGGGCGAACCTCGCGGGCGAGGCCGACCGCTTCGCAGGCCTCTTCGCGAGCGAGGACGCGAAGGAGGGCCTGACCGCCTTCATCGAGAAGCGCGACGCGACGTTCAGCGGGCGCTAGTCAGCCGATCGAGATGTGCGCCGCGGTGAGGACGTTGGGGTCGCCGCGCTGAGCGGCGAGCGTTGCGCGCACCGGCTCGGTCGCCACCTTCACGGGCATCCCGCGCTGAAGTGCCGTGAGCGCGGTGAACGGAGGAGGTGACGTGAGCGTCGCGTCCGGCGCGACGGCGAGGGCGATCGTCTGCTGGGTCTCGACCGCCGGCGCCGAGTTGACCTGCACCTCCGACGCCTTCACCTTGAGAAAGCCGTCGAGCGCCGAGACGACGGTTCCGGTGAGGTTCACGGAAACGGTGGCACCCTTCTTCGCGTAGAAGAGGAGCGGTCGCGCCTTCTTGAGGTACGGGTACGGGCTCACCGCTGCGCCGTCGCCGGGATGCACCTCGAAGTGCAGGTGCGGGTGGATCCCGTTCGCGTCGCCCGAATCGCCGACGTAGCCGACGAGCTGCCCGGCCGCGACGCGCGCTCCGTCCTTCAGCCCCGGCGCGTACGACGTTCCGGCGATGCACGAGCCGCGATTGTCGTTGTGCGAGGTCAGGTCGTTGTTGAGGTGGATGTACAGGTACGTCGTGCCGCTGGCGCCGTAGAGGTAGAGCATGCAGCCGGCCTGCGCCGAGGTCGTCCAGAACTTGACCTTCCCGGCCTCGACCGCGACGGCGGGCGCACGGCGCGCGGCGAGGATGTCGTTCCCCTCGTGCGTGCCGCCGGCGCGAGGGTCTCCGAAGTCGTCGCTGTACTCGACCGTGCCCACGACCGGGAAGATCAGTCGCGGCACGCCCTTGCCCGGGGCTGCTGCCGCACTCGCCGCGAGCGCGAGCAGGACAACGACGATGATCGGGAACAGGCGGCGCACGAGAAGGGGGTCGAGCCGGGGTTCGCCGTGGAACCGGGAGACCCTAGCGCACCCTGCGGCGGATCGCCACGGCCTGATAGGAAGACACGCGTGCGCTACGGGCTCTCCGCCGCGAACTTCGGCACCTACGCGGAGCCGGCGCGCGTCGCCGAGCTGGCGGCCGACGGCCGAAGGCGCCGGGTGGGACGGGCTCTTCCTCTGGGATCACCTCTCCTTCGCGTGGGGGCCACCCGCCGGCGATCCCTGGCTCCTGCTCGCCGCGGCCGCGCACGCGACCGAGCGCCTGCGCCTCGGGACGCACGTCACGCCGCTTCCACGACGGCGTCCGCACGTCCTCGCGGTGACCGTCGCCACGCTCGACCGGCTCTCGGGCGGTCGCGTCGTCTTCGGCGCCGGGCTGGGCGGAAACGAGCGGGAGTTCGCGGCGTTCGGCGAGGAGACCGACGAGCGAGTTCGCGCGGAGCAACTCGACGAGGCGCTCGAACTGCTGCGCCGCTGGTGGCGCGGCGATTCGGTGACGAACGCCGGTCCGCACTACGTCGTCGACGACGTCGCGGTCGCGCCGCTGCCGCTGCAACAGCCGCTGCCGATCTGGATCGGCGGCAACGCGCCGCGACCGCTGCGCCGCGCCGCCCGCTACGACGGGTGGGCTGCGAACAGCTCGTACATCGACCACATGACGCTCACACCCGACGATGTCGCCGAGCGCGTCGCGACGATCGACGCGCTGCGCGGCGGGCTCGACGGCTTCGACGTCGTCGTCCAGGGGCTGTCCGACCTCGCGGACCCGGCGACGTACGCCGACGCGGGCGCGACCTGGTGGCTCGAGAACGTGCACGACATGCGCGCCGCGTTCGACGAGATGCTGGCGCTGGTTGCCGCGGGCCCACCTCGCTAGGTCGTCGTTAGAGTCCTGCGCGATGAAGATCGCGGTTTGCGTGAAGCACGTTCCGGAGCAGCAGGCAAAGCGCATCGACCCGGCGACGAAGCGGCTCGATCGCTCGGGCGAAGGCGGCCTCAACCCGTTCGACTCGAACGCGATCGAGGAGGCGTTGCGCGTGAAGGAGGCCACCGGCGACGGCGAGGTCGTGCTCGTCTCGCTCGGGCCGGAGAAGGCGCTCGACTCGATGCGCAAGGGGCTGGCGATGGGCGCGGACCGCGCAGTCCTCGTCAGCGACGACGCGGCGGCCGGCTCCGACCTCGTCGCCACGAGCCTCGTCCTCGCCAAGGCGCTCGAGCGCGAGCAGGCCGACCTCGTGCTGTTCGGCCAGCAGGCGAGCGACTCCGACGGCGCCGTGCTGTGGGCTGCCGTCGCCGACCGTCTGCGTCTCCCGCTCGTGTCGCAGGCGGCGGAGCTGACCGTCGCGGACGGCAAGGCGCGCGTGAAGCGCCAGACGGAGTTCGGCTACGACGTGATCGACGCGACGCTGCCCGCGGTCGTAGCGGTGTCGGATGCGATCAACGAGCCGCGCTATCCGTCGCTCAAGGGGATCATGGGCGCGAAGAAGAAGCCGCAGGAGCGCATCGGCGCGGCCGAGCTGGGCGTCGAGGCGGCGCAGCTCGGCGAGGCAGGTTCGCGCACCGAGGTCCTCGCGCTGAACGATCCGCCGGCGCGCGGTGACACGACCAAGATCGACGACGACGGGAGCGCGCCGGAGAAGATCGTCGAGTTCCTCGCCGAGAGGCGCATCGTGTGAGCTTCCTCGTCTTCCTCGAGCATCACGAGGGCGACTTCGTCAAGAACTCGCTCGGCGTGCTCGCCAAGGCGGCGGAGCTCGGCGAGGCGGACGCCGTGGTCATCGGTTCGGGCGTGCAGGAGCTGGCTGCGAAGGGCGGCGACTTCGGCGCGAGCAAGGTCTGGGTGGCGGACGACGCGGGCCTCGAGGCACCGCTCCCGCAGCCGCGCGTCGACGTCCTCGAGCGGCTCGTCCGCGACCGCGGCTACGACACGGTGCTCTTCGGCCAGAGCGTGCTGGGCGCCGACGTCGCGGCCGGTCTCGCGGCGCGGCTCGATGCCGGGCTCAACTGGGACCTCACCGACCTCGTCGAGCAAGACGGCACGCTCGTCGGCAAGCGGCCGGCGCTTCAGGACTCCGTCCTCGTCGACGTCGGTTGGAAGTCCGAGCCGCGCGTCGCCCTGTTCCGCTCCGGCGCCTTCGACCCGAAGCAGACCGGCGGCGAGGCGCAGGTCGAGGACGTGAAGGTCGAGCTCCAGGACTTCTCGACGAAGGCGACGATGGTCGAGCAGGCGCACGCCGAGAGCGAAGGCCCGTCGATCGAGGACGCCGACGTGATCGTCGCCGGCGGTCGCGGGCTCGGCGGCCCCGAGAACTTCAAGCTCGTCGAGGAGCTCGCCCAGGCGCTCGGCGGTGCCGTCGCCGCGACGCGCGCGGTCGTCGACGCGGGCTGGTACCCGTACGCGGCGCAGGTCGGCCAGACGGGGAAGACGGTGTCGCCGAAGCTCTACGTCGCGGTCGGCATCTCCGGCGCGATCCAGCACAAGGTCGGGATGCAGAGCTCCGGAACCGTCGTCGCGATCAACAAGGACGGCAACGCGCCGATCTTCGAGTTCGCCGACCTCGGCGTCGTCGGCGACCTGCACGAGATCCTTCCGAAACTGACGGAGCTCGTGAAGCAGCGCAGGTCGTGACGGTTCGCCCGGCTGATTTTCCTCCGCCGTTCGACTGGCGGGAGGCGATCGCCGAGCCGAGCGAACCGGCGGACGAGCGGATCGACGTCGGCGTACTGATCGTCGGCGCAGGCCCGGCGGGTCTCGCGTGCGCGATCCGGCTCGGGCAGCTGCTCGAGGACGAGCCCGAGGTCGCCGAGCGGCTGGGCGACGTTCCGTTCGCCGTGCTCGAGAAGGGCAAGCAGGTCGGCGCGCACCTGCTCTCGGGCGCCGTCGTCAATCCGCGCTCGCTTCGCACGCTCTTCCGGGATCGCAAGCGCGTCGCCGAGATGCCGTTCTACGGCGAGGTGCAGCACGAGTCCGTCTACTACCTGACGCGCCATCAGGCGATGCGCATCCCCGCGCCGCCCACGATGAAGAACCACCACAACTACGTCGCGTCGCTCTCGCAGCTCGGACGCTGGCTCGGCGAGGAAGCCGAGGCGGCCGGCGCGACGATCCTGCCCGAGACGGCGGCGACGAAGCTGCTCGTCGAGCACGGCCGCGTGCGCGGCGTGCGCACCGGCGACCGCGGCCGCGGACGGAGCGGCGAGGCGCTTCCGAACCTCGAGCCGGGCTCCGAGATCACCGCGCGCGTCACCGTCCTCTGCGAGGGGACGCAGGGCCACCTCACCGACGCAGCGATCAAGCGCTTCGGCCTCGAGAGCGACAGCCCGCCGGTGTGGGCGCTCGGCGTCAAGGAGGTCTGGAAGGTCGCGCGACCGCTCGACCGCGTCATCCACACGATGGGCTGGCCGCTCCGCAACAACCCGCGCTACCGCGAGTTCGGCGGCTCCTTCATCTACCCGCTCGGCGACGACATGGTCACGATCGGGATGGTCGTCGGCCTCGACTACCGCGACGTCGAGCTCTCGGTGCACGACCTGCTCCAGGAGCTGAAGACGCATCCGATTCCGCGGCGCATCCTCGAGGGCGGCGAGCGAATCGAGTGGGGTGCGAAGACGATTCCGGAAGGCGGCTTCGTCGCGATGCCGCGGGCGCTCCACGCGCCCGGGCTCCTGCTCTGCGGCGACGGAGCCGGGCTCGTGAACGTGCCCGGCGCTGAAGGGCGTCCACTACGCGGTGGAGTCCGGTCGTCTCGCGGCCGAGGCTGCCTTCGCCGCGGTTCGGCGCGGCGCGAGTCCCGCCACGGCGCTCGGCTCCTACGACGATGCACTGCGCGAAAGCTTCGTCTGGTCGGATCTCCGCGAGGTGCGGAACATGCGTCAGGCGTTCGGACACGGCTTCTGGCTCGGCGGCGCCCTCGCCGGCGCGATGACGGTGACGAAGGGTCGCTTCCCGCCGGGGAACCGCCGGACGGAGCGCGATTCCGAGCAGTCGCTGATCTCCACACGCCGCTCGCGCCACTATCCCGCCGCGGACGGAAAAGCGACGTTCGACAAGCTCTCGTCCGTCTACGCCTCGGGCAACAAGACGCGGGACGACCAGCCGAATCACATCCGCGTGCAGACGAGCGTGCCCTTCGAGGTCGGCCGCATGTGGGAGCAGATGTGCCCGGCGCAGGTCTACGAATACGTCGACGGGACGGTGCAGATCACGCCGTCGAACTGCGTCCAGTGCGGAGCGATCACCGCGAAGGGCGGCCGCCTGACGCCGCCCGAGGGCGGCTCCGGCCCGGAGTACAAGCTCTCGTAACGCACGTCTAGGATCAGCAGATGACCGCGACCTCGAAGCTCCTGACGCTCGACGACGTCTACCGCGCGCGCGAGCGGATCGCCGGCCGCCTGCACCGCACGCCGATGCTCACGTCGCGGACGCTCGCCCAGCACGTGGGCGCGCCGGTCCACTTCAAGGCCGAGCTGCTCCAGCGCACGGGCTCGTTCAAGCCGCGCGGCGTGCTCAACAAGCTCGCCACGCTGAGCGACGAGGAGAAATCGCGCGGAGTGATCTCGATCTCCGCCGGCAACCACGCGCAGGCGCTCGCCTACGCCTCCGCGCTCGAGGGGATCGACGCGCTCGTCGTCATGTGGGAGAACGCCTCGCAGATGAAGATCGCGGCCGCGCGCGCCTACGGCGCCACCGTCGACACGTCCTCGCCCGACATCCCGGCGGCGTTCGAGCACCTCGACCGCCTGGTCGAGGAGACCGGCCGGACGCTCGTCCATCCGTACGACGACCCGCTCGTGATGGCCGGCCAGGGAACCGTCGCGCTCGAGATGCTCGAGGACGTCCCCGACGCGGACGTCATCCTGGTGCCGGTCGGCGGCGGCGGCCTGGTCTCGGGCATCGCAACCGCGGTGAAGGAGCTCAAGCCGGACGCCCGCGTGCTCGCCGTCGAGCCCGAGCTGTCGAACGCTCTCGGCGCGAGCATCGCCGCCGGCGAGTCGGTGACGGTCGAGCCGCGCTCGCTCGCCGACGGGCTCAACGGGCCGTACGCCGGGCCGAACTGCGTCCGCGTCTGCATCGACGTCGGCGTCGAGAGCGTGCTCCTGACAGAGGACGAGATCAAGGAGGGATTCCGCTTCATGTACGGCCGGATGAAGCTCGCCTGCGAGGCTGCCGGCGCGGCGACTGCGGCCGCTCTGCTCGCGGGGAAGGTCGAGCTCGAGCCTGGCAATACCGTCGCCGCGGTCGTCTCCGGCGGCAACGTGGCTGCGCAAACTGCCGCTGCTATTCTGGCCGAGCAATGAAGACAGGCATCCATCCCGAGTACGTCGTCGCCACCGTGCGCTGCTCCTGCGGCAACGAGTTCGTCACCCGCTCGACCAAGCCGGAGCTGCACGTCGAGGTGTGCTCGAACTGTCACCCGTTCTACACGGGCAAGCAGAAGCTGATGGATACCGGCGGTCGCGTCGAGCGCTTCCAGCGCAGGCTCGAGAAGGCCGGCGCGGCCCAGCGCCGGCGCTAGCCCGGACACCCATGGCAGTCAGCTACGGAGGCCAGGCGGTCCTCGAGGGCGTGATGATGCGCGGCCCGTCCAACTGGTCGGTCGCCGTGCGCAAGCCCGACGGCGAGATCGCCCACGTCTCGCGCCACATCGACTCGCCGATGAAGACGCACGCCTACGCGCGTCTGCCGGTCATCCGCGGCATTCTCGCGCTCGGCGAGTCGCTGACGATCGGCTTCCGCGCCCTCGCCATCTCCGCCAACTACGCGGCGCAGGAGGAAAACGGCGAGGAGGGCGACGTCTCGCAGGAGCTTTCACGCGGTCAGCTGTTCTTCGCCTTTGCCGTCGCCATCGGCTTCGCGATCGCGCTGTTCAAGGTGACGCCCGCGCTGCTGACCGAGCTGCTCCCGATCAGCAGCACCGGTCCGTTCGTGATCGTCGAAGGCCTCATCCGCGTGTCGATCTTCATCCTCTATCTGTCGCTCATCTCGCTCCTGCCGGACCTGCGCCGCGTCTTCCAGTACCACGCGGCGGAGCACAAGGCGATCAACGCGCTCGAGGCCGGCGACGCGCTCGTGCCGGAGGAGGTGCAGCGGCACTCGCGCATCCATCCGCGCTGCGGCACGGCGTTCCTGCTCTGGGTGATGGTGATCGCGATCTTCGTCTTCGCGTTCTTCGGCCGGCCGACGTGGTACTGGCTGATCGTGACTCGCATCCTGCTGCTGCCCGTGATCGCCGGAATCGCGTACGAGCTGATCCGCTTCGCGGGGAAGCACACGGGCAATCGCGTGCTGATGACGCTGCTCGCGCCCGGCCTCTGGCTCCAGCGGCTGACGACGCGCGAGCCGACGCTCGACCAGATCGAGGTCTCGATCCGCGCGCTCGAGGAGGTCATGCGCGAGGAGCGCGTGGAGGACCCGCGCACCGAAGCTCGCGTCGAGGTAATGGCCTGATCCACGGTTCGCGGTCGCGGGGCCGTCGCTAGGCTCCCACCGATGCCACGGATCGAACGGAACGCGAACGTCGTCTGGGAGGGGAACCTCGCGCGCGGCAGCGGAACCATCAGCGGCGGCACCGGAGCGTTCACCGACCTCGAGTACTCGAACGCCGTGCGGATCGGCAAGGGCAACGAGGGCAAGACGAGCCCCGAAGAGCTGCTGGCGGCTGCACACGCGGGATGCTTCGCGACGTCACTCGCCGGCGAGCTGACGCGTGCCGGGTCGCCGCCGGAGCGGCTGAACGTGACGGTGAACATCGTCATGGACGAGGTTCCGGGGCAGGGACATCTGATCGTCGAGTCGCAACTGCGCGCACGCGCGCGGGTCGACGGCATCGACGAGGAACGCTTTCGCCGGGTGGTCGAGGAGGCCGACGCGGGCTGCCCGTTCTCGGTGCTCATCAAGGCGAGCGCGAAGGTCTCCATCGACGCGGAACTGGAGGACTGAGCTGGCGACCGAACGCAGCGCGCAGGTGACGTGGACCGGCGACCTCATGTCGGGGAGCGGCGAGATCCACGAGGCGCCGAGCGGCGCCTTCGGCCCGCTGTCGGTGACGTGGGCATCGCGCGCGGAGGAGCCCGAAGGCAGGACCAGCCCGGAGGAGCTGATCGCGGCCGCACACGCCGCCTGCTTCGCGATGGCGCTCTCGCACGGCCTCGCGCAGGCAGGTCATCCGCCCGATCGGCTCGAGACGTCGGCGACGCTGACGTTCGTCCCGGGCGAGGGGATCACGAAATCGGCCCTGACCGTCGTCGGCAGCGTTCCCGGGCTCGACCAGGCGGCATTTCTCGAGGCTGCCGAGGCGGCGAAGGACGGATGTCCCGTCTCGGGCGCGCTCACCGGCAACGTCGAGCTCACGCTCGACGCCCGCCTGTCTTCAGACTGACGGCATGGCCACGAGCACGAGCATGGAGCAGCTCGTCGACGAGCTGGAGCGCAACTATCGCGAGACGCAGGAGCGGATGTCCGATCCCGCGGTCTACAACGACCATCGCGAGGCGGCGGAGGTCGGCCGGCGCCTGAAGGAGCTCGAGACGCCGTACAAGCTCGCCGAGCGGTGGCGCTCGGCCGCGGCCGATCTCGGCGCCGCGCGCTCGGACGCGGAGCTCGCGGAGATGGTCCCCGAGTACGAAGCCGAGATCGAGCGGCTCGAGGAGGAGCTGAAGCTCGCGCTCGTCGAGACCGATCCGGCGGACTCGAAGGACGTGATCCTCGAGGTGCGCCAGGGCGTCGGCGGCGACGAGGCCGCGCTGTGGGCGGCCGAGGTCACGCGGATGCTGCAGCGCTACGCCGAGCGGCGGGGCTTCAAGACCGAGACGCTTTCCACGAGCGAGAGCGAGGCGGGCGGGATCAAGGAGACGGTGCTCGCGGTGAAGGGCGACGGCGCGTATTCCGTGTTCAAGTGGGAGGGCGGAACGCACCGCGTCCAGCGCGTGCCGGTCACCGAGTCTCAGGGCCGGATCCACACGTCGACGGCGACGGTCGCCGTCATGCCCGAGGCGGAGGAGGTCGAGATCGACATCGACGAGAACGACCTGAAGATCGACGTCTACCGCTCGACGGGGCCGGGCGGCCAGAGCGTGAACACGACCGACTCGGCGGTGCGCATCACGCATGTGCCGACGGGCGTCGCCGTGGCGATGCAGGACGAGAAGTCGCAGCTCCAGAACAAGGTGAAGGCGATGCGCGTTCTGCGCGCGCGCCTCTACGAGCTCGAGCGCGAGAAGCAGCAGGCCGCGCTCTCGGCGCAGCGGCGGTCGCAGATCGGCTCGGGCCAGCGGGCCGAGAAGATCCGCACCTACAACTTTCCCGAGAGCCGCGTCACGGACCACCGGATCAAGCTGACCGAGCACCGGCTCGACCAGATCGTCGACGGCGATCTCGGAGGCTTCACCGAGGGGCTGCAGGCGGAGGAGCGGCGGCGCGCGCTCGAGTGATCGTCGACCGCGCGGCCGCGATCCTGGCTCGAGCACGGGATCGCGACGGCGCGCACCGACGCCGAATGGATCGTCGCGCACGTTCTCGGCGTCTCCCGATCCGAGCTGGTGGCTCAGAGCCACGAAGTCGACGAGGCTGCGGTCTCCGCACTCGTGGAGCGCCGTGCCGCCCGGGAGCCGCTGGCGTACGTGCTCGGCGAATGGGGCTTTCGGCGACTGACGTTGCGTTGCGACCCGCGGGCGCTCGTGCCGCGGCCGGAGACGGAGACGTTGGTCGAAAGATGTACCGAACTGCTCCGAGACGCAGCCGGTGGCACAGAGCCACAGAGCCCCCGGCGCGTGCTCGACGTCGGCACCGGGACCGGCGCGATCGCGCTCGCGCTCGCGGACGAGGTCGAGAACGTGCGAGGTCGTCGCGATCGACGCATCGGCCGACGCGCTCGCGCTCGCACGGGAGAACGCGGAGCACCTCGGCCTCGACGTCGAGCTGATGCACGCGCGTTTGGAGGACGGGCTGCCGCCGGGGCCGTTCGACCTGATCGTCTCCAACCCGCCGTACGTCCAGGCTTCCGAATTCGAGGCGCTCGAGCCCGAGGTGCGCGACTGGGAGCCGCGCGAGGCGCTGCTCGACGAGGGTCAGACGGAGCTACTCGCGCGCGCGGCGATCGAAGCGCTGCGACCCGGGGCGCCGCTCGTCCTCGAGATCCACGAGCGAGCACGGTGAACGCGTGAGCGACCTGCTCGAATCGCTCGGCTACGACGACGTTAGGATCACGCGAGATCTCGCAGGCCGCGACCGTGTCGTCGAGGGAAAGAGGCCATGACGGAGTCGTTCCGGACGCAGGACGGGCGGACGCTGACCTACCGCCGAGAGGGATCGGGACCGATCCTCGTCTGCCATCCCGGCGGGCCCGGCTTCTCGTCGCGCTACCTCTCGGACCTCGCCGGCCTCGGTGACACGTTCACGCTCGTGTTCCTCGATCCGCGCGGCACCGGCGCATCCACGACGCCCGCCGACGACCGCGCGTACACGACCGCCGACTACGTCTCGGACGTCGAGGAGCTGCGCCTGCACCTCGGCGAGGAGCGTCTGAACATCCTCGGGCACTCGCACGGGGGCGTCGTTGCGCTCGCGTATGCGGGCGAGCACCCGACACGCGTCCGCAAGGTGATCGCGGCCAACGCGCTCGTCAGGGTTCAGCCCGAGGAGATGGAGGAGCAGATGCTGCGCCGTCGGAACGAGCCGTGGTACGACGACGCGCGTCTGGCACTCGAGCAGGAGGAGGCGGGCGCGTACGAGAGCGAGGCGGAGCTGCGCGAGATAACGCGCCGCTTCTGGCCGATGTACTTCGCGCACTTCGACGAGCGCGGCGAGCGCTACCTCGACGCGCACGTCGCCCCCGAGCGGCCGAACCCCGACGCGTTGCGCCTCTTCAACGAAGGCATCGAGAACGTGGGACATGCGGCCCGAGCTCTCGCAGATCGTCGCGCCGACGCTCGTGCTGACCGGCGCAGAGGACTTCATCTGCGGACCTGCGTGCGCCGAGGACATCGCAGCCGGGGTCGGCAGCGCGGAGAAGGTCGTGATCGAGGGCTGCGGGCACTTCTCGTTCGTCGAGGATCCCGAGCGCTTCCGCCACGAGGTCACCCGATTCATGATCTGACGCGCGAGGCGACGGACGCGATCCGGCGGGGCGAGCTCGTGATCCTCCCGACCGACACGGTGTACGGCCTGGCGGCGACGGCACTCGAGGAGGAGCCGGTGCGCGCGCTCTACCGGCTCAAGGGCCGCCCGGCGACCGATTCCGAGCGCGCTCATCGCCCCCGACCTCGGGCAGCTCTTCGAGCTCCTCCCCGAGCTGAGCGGCCGGGCCGCGGCGATCGCGCGCGCGCTGCTCCCGGGGCCGTACACGCTCGTGCTGCCGAACCCGGCGTCGCCGCTTCGGCTGGCTGACCGGGACGACACCCGACGCGATCGGCGTCCGCGTTCCCGAGCTGCCGGAGCCGACGGCGCAGATCCTGCGCGGCGCCGGCGCGGTTGCGGCCACGAGCGCGAACCTCCCCGGCGGCCCGGAGCCGGCTCGCCTGCGGGACGTCCCGGAGGAGCTCATACGCGCCGTCGCGGCAGTGATCGACGGCGGTGACCTGCCCGGTGTCGCCTCGACGGTGATCGACTTCACCTCGTCGCCGCCGCGGGTGCTGCGCGAGGGAGCGGCGAGCGGCGAGGAGGCGATCAGGCGGGCACTTGCGGCGTCCACCTGAACGGCCAGTAGCATCAGGGGATGGCCGTTGCGCGCGAGACCTTCCAGCACCTGACGACGGCGGGCCTCGGCGAGGTCGACCCCGAGATCGCGGCTCTGCTCGGCAAGGAGCTCGAGCGCCAGCGGGGCCAGATCGAGCTGATCGCGTCCGAGAACTTCACCTGGCCCTCGGTGCTCGAGGCGACGGGGTCGGTGCCGACGAACAAGTACGCGGAGGGCTATCCCGGCAAGCGCTACTACGGCGGCTGCGAGATCGTCGACGAGATCGAGCAGACGGCGATCGACCGCGCCAAGGAGCTGTTCGGCGCGGACCACGCCAACGTGCAGCCTCACGCGGGCGCGCAGACGAACATGGCCGTCTACATGGCGGCGCTCCAGCCGGGCGACACGATCCTTTCGCTCGAGCTCGCGCACGGCGGACACCTGACGCACGGCCTGAAGGTCAACTTCTCCGGCCGGCTCTACACGATCGCCCACTACGGCGTCTCTCGCGACACCAACCTCGTCGACTACGACGAGGTGCTGCGGCTGGCGAAGGAGACCCGTCCGAAGCTGATCGTCTGCGGCGGCAGCGCGTACCCGCGAACGGTGGAGACGTGGGAGTTCCGAAAGATCGCGGACGAGGTCGACGCGCTGCTGCTGTGCGACATGGCGCACTTCGCGGGCCTCGTCGCCGCCGGGCTGCACCCGAACCCGGTCGCCGACTGCGACTTCGTGACGTCGACGACGCACAAGACGCTGGCGGGCCCGCGCTCAGGGTTCATCCTCTGTCGGGCCGAGCACGCGCAGGCGGTCGACCGCGCGGTCTTCCCGGGCATGCAGGGCGGGCCGCTCGAGCACACGATCGCGGCGAAGGCGATCTGCTTCAAGATCGCGATGACCGACGCGTTCCGCGACTACCAGCGCCAGGTGCGCGCCAACGCCGACGTGCTCTGCGAGACGCTGATCGCCGGCGGCCTGGACGTCCTCACCGGCGGAACGGACACGCATCTGCTCCAGCTCGACCTCCGCTCGACGGAGTGGACCGGCAAGGCCGCCGAGGAGCGGCTGGCCGAGGTGCTCCTCACGGTGAACCGCAACACCGTTCCCTTCGACGAGCGTCCGCCCACGGTCGCGTCGGGTGTCCGGATCGGGACGCCGGCGGCGACGATGCGCGGCTTCGACGAGGAGGATTTCCGCGAGGTCGGCAGGATCGTCGTCGACGCGCTCGCACGCGACGAAGCCGACCTGGACGCGCTGCGCGCGCGCAGTTCGGAGCTCTGTGCGAGGCGTCCGCTGTACCCCGGCTTCGGCGGGTTCACGACCTACGCAGCCTGAGGCGCTCGCCGTGTCTCAACGAGACATGAGAGGGGTCTGACCCCGGACATGACCGAGACGGCCGTCCGCCGAGTGACGCACGTCACGCATCCGCTCGTCCAGCACAAGCTCTCGTACCTCCGCGACCGCGAGACGCCGACCGTCCATTTCCGGAAGCTCGTCGAGGAGGTCACGCTCCTCCTCACCTACGAAGCCACGAAGGACTTCCCGATCGAGGAGGTCGAGATCGAGACGCCGCTCGAACGCACGACGGTGCCGCGCATCTCGGGGAAGAAGGTCGCCGTCTGCCCGGTGCTGCGCGCCGGCGTCGGCATGCTCGACGGCGTGCTCTCGCTCATCTCGAGCGCGCGGGTCGGTTTCATCGGCCTGTACCGCGACGAAGAGACGCTCGAGCCGGTGGAGTACTTCGTGAAGCTGCCGTCCGACCTCGTCGATCGGGACGCGATCGTCCTCGACCCGATGCTCGCCACAGGCAACTCGAGCGTCGCCGCGATCAAGGAGGTCAGGGACGCAGGTGCGCGCAGCGTGATCCTCGTGTGCATCGTCGCCGCGCCCCAGGGGATCGCCCGCGTCCACGCCGAATATCCCGACGTGCACATCGTCTGCGCCTCGATCGACCGCGACCTCGACGAGCGCGGGTACATCGTGCCCGGTCTCGGCGACGCCGGCGATCGCCTCTACGGCACGAAGTGATCGGGCACGAGCTTCGGACGAATCTCGAGGTCTTCTACGGCCTCGGAGTTGCCCTGCTGATCGTCGTCCTGCTCACGCCAGCCGTCGGAGGGATGGCACGGCTGCGCGGCTTCGAGCGGCGGAGCGACGGCCGGCGCTCCGGCACGCGAACGGTGCCGCGCCTCGGCGGCCTCGCGCTCTTCTTCGGCATCTTCGTCCCGGCGCTCGCGTTCCTCGACCTGAACCCGAGCATGCGCGGCCTGCTGCTCGGCGCCGCGGTGGCGACGACCGTCGGGGCGGTCGACGACCTGCGCGGCCTGCGCTGGTGGGAGAAGCTCGGCGGTCAGTTCTTCGCGGCCGCGATCCCGGTCGGGTTCGGGATCTGGATCCATCGCTTCAGCTTTCCGGGCGTCGGCGTGCACGAGCTGCCGTCGTGGGTCGGCGCGCCGCTGACCGTCCTCGGCGTCGTCGCGGTGATGAACATGGTCAACTTCCTCGACGGCCTCGACGGGCTGGCCGCCGGGGTCTGCGCGATCTCGGCCGGCACGTTCGTCCTGATCGAGCTGGATCTCGGCCGCGCGAACGCGGCGATCCTCGCTGCGATCGTGCTCGGCGCGTGCCTCGGGTTCCTGCGGCACAACTTCTACCCGGCGCGCATCTTCATGGGCGATTCGGGCGCCCTGCTCCTCGGCTTCACGCTCGCGGGCATCTCGGTCGAGGGCCTGCTGAAGACCGCGTCGTTGGTGTCGCTCTTCCTGCCGCTCGCCGTGCTCGCCGTGCCGATCATCGACACGTCGTTCGTCGTCGCCAAGCGGATCAAGCACGGGCTGCCCGTGTACGAGGGCGACGAGTCGCATCTGCACCACCGCTTCATGAACCTCGGCTATTCGCAGCGCCGCGCCGTGCTCACGATCTACGCCTGGTGCGGGACGCTCGCCGCGGCGGCCCTGGCGACGCGCTTCGTCAAGCCGCACCCGCACGGCGAGTGGCGCGCGTGGGCGATCGCCGTCGACGCGGTGATCGGACTTGCCGCGCTCGCCGCGTCCGTCTACATCGTCTACCTGCTCGAGATCGTCAAGCTCGCGAACCCGATCATGCGCCGCCGCGAGCAGCTCGCCCGGGAACGCAAGACCGCGTGAGAACCGCGAAGATCGAGCGCGTCCGCGACGGCGTGTACGCGGCGATCGCCGAGGCTGACGGCGTCGCGGTCGGAAACGCCGGCTTCGTCGATCTCGGCGGCGAGACGCTCGTCTTCGACACGCACGTCTCTCTCGCCGCCGGCCGCGCAGTTGCGCGCGGCGGCCGAGCGGTTCGGGCCGGTGCGCACCGTCGTGCTCAGCCACTGGCACGGCGACCACGTCTACGGAGCCGGGCGCCTTCGGTGCGCGACGCGCACGTCGTCGCGACCGCGGGCACCGCCGAGTTGATGCGCGAGCGAACGGCGCCGCGCATCGACGCGATGAAGGCGAGGCCGCTCGAGGAGTTCGACGGCACGCCTTTCGCGGAGATCGCGCGAACCGAGCTCGAGGCGCTCGAGCTCCGTCTCCCCGACGAGACGTTCGAAGAGCAGCGCACCTCCGCGGGGAAGAAGCGAACGGCGCAGGCGCTGACGTACGGCGGCGGGCACACGCTCAGCGACGGCGTCCTCTGGCTCCCGGCCGAGAAGATCCTCTTCGCCGCCGATCTCGTCGTCGTCGGCAGTCACGGCTGGGTGGGCGACGGCGACGTCGCCGCGTGGCCGCGCATCCTGGAACGGCTCGCAGGGCTCGAGCCGGAGACGATCGTCCCCGGACACGGCCCTGTCGCGGGGCCGGAGGCGATCGAATTCATGCTCCGCTACCTCGACGCGGTCACGAACGCCGAGCCCGGGGCGCCGAACCCGTTCCCGGACCTCGCCTTGGCAGACGGCTGGGAGGGAAACCTCGAGGCCCTGGCCGCAGCGTCGTGATCGAGACCGAACGGCTGTCGATCCGGCCGCTCGCGCCGAACGAGCGTGCCGAGATGCTCGCGCTCTGGTCGGATCCGGCGAACGAGCGCGTCGAGGCGGACGCGACGCCGGAGCAGGTTCGGGCGTGGGCCGAAGGCGTTCCCTGGGGCGTGTGGGAGTCGGAGAGCGGCGACCTGATCGGCGACTGCAGCCTGTTCTTCGCCGACGAGCACGGCGAGTGGGAGCTGGCGTACGGGCTCCGTCGCGACCGCTGGGGCCGCGGGTATGCCACCGAGGCCGCGCGAGCGTGTGTCGGCTACGGCTTCGACGAGCTCGGGCTCGAGAAGATCGTCGCCGACGTCGACCCGGCGAACCCCGCGTCGGTGCGCGTGCTCGAGAAGTGCGGCTTCGAGCTTGCCGGCGACGGACCGGACGGCATGCTGCGTCTACGCCGTCGCGCGCTGAGCGTCTACCTTGTTCGGCATGCGAGGTCTGCGGGGGCGGGCGGCGTTCGGCGCCGCCATCGGCGCGTGCATCCTGCTCGCGCTCGGTGCTCGCGCCGGCGCGGCACCGTCCGCCCGCCAGGCGCCGCCGCTCAACGGCGTCAACTTCATCAGCGTCTGCGGCTTCAGCCACCGCGGGAACGACGATCCGATCGTCTACCCGAACCGGCCCGGCATCTCGCACGACCACAGCTTCGTCGGCAACGTCTCGACCGACGCGTCGTCGACGCTCGCAACCCTGCGCGCGGCCAAGACGACGTGCCAGCGCCCGGGGGACACGGCCGCGTACTGGGCGCCCACGCTGCTGGTGGCCGGGACGCCGGTCCCGCCGCTGGACGCCATCGTCTACTACCGCCGCCTGACCGACGCGAAGCTCAAGCCCTTCCCCGCCGGGCTGAAGATGGTGGCCGGCGACTCGCACGCGTTCACGCCGCAGAGCCTGCTCGTGACGTACTGGGATTGCGGAGCGGTGGGCGAGACCCCGCGCGGCAGCAAGATCCCCGACTGCGGCGCCCAGAATCTTCGCCTCACGGTCAACTTCCCCGACTGCTGGAACGGCAAGCGGCTCGACAGCGTCGACCACAAGCGGCACATGGCGTACTCGCGCAACGGCCGCTGCCCGCCGGGCCACAAGGTCGCCGTGCCGTCGATCCAGCTCGTCTACCGCTACGCGCTCCCGCCGGTCGAGAAGCTGAGCGACGTCTACCTCGCCTCGGGCAGCCCGTTCTCGGCTCACGCCGACTTCATCAACGCGTGGAATCAGGCCGCGCTGACGAAGCTCGTCACGTCGTGCCTGAACGGGTACCGGCACTGCGGCACCGGCTCGCCGTCAGCTCGACGCGCATAGCGGCTGCAAGAGGCCGTCGGCGATCGCAACCGCGCGGCGCGCGGCCGGCACACCCGTCCGCACGGGATCCATCGCGCCCTGGGCGTCTCCGTTGATCTCCTGGAGCGAGCGCGTCGCGGCGCGGCCGGCGAGGACGAGCTGCGTCGAGGCCGGGCTCTCGGACTTGCCGTCCTCGCGCAGACGCGCGACGGCACGCCGCTTCGACCGCGATCACCCGCTGGAGCGCGCGCTTCGCGTCGTCGAGGTCGTTCACGGTGGCGACACGAGCGAGTGCGGCGCGATCGTCCTGACAGCTCGGTGCGCTCTCTCCGCCCGAGCTCGAGCCGCATGCCGCGACTGTCGCAGCCGCGAGCGCGGCCAGGACCGGCAGGAGTCGGCGGCTCATCGCGCGCCTAGACGGGAACGATCGAAAGGCTGCCCGCCCAGATGAGCGTGTCGTCGCAGTCGTAGAAGTAGACGACGCCGTCGTAGATGTGCGGGAAGGCCGAGCAGTTCCGCGTCGCCTCGAACGCGTCGCCCGGGCGAGGGTGCTTCGTGCCGACCGGGACGTTGACGCTGCGGCCGTCCGCGAGCCGCCCGAGCGTCGCCGCATCGAGGAAGAAGTGCGCGGCGAGCTGGTCGTTGCGGATGTCGAGCTCGCAGTGCTGCTGCAAGGCGGGGCCGCGATAGAACGGCCCGCGCAGAGCCAAGCCGATCCCCGTCGCGCGCGTCCGTGCGGTCAGCCCGCCCTTCTTGCCGACCGGAAGGACGCTGTCGCAGCGGTCGCTTCCGGCCCAGCCGGGCTCCTCGTCCTCGGCGGCGTCGCAGGAGTCGCGAACGGAGGTCCCGCGGACGTGTCCCGTCGCGGTCACCTTCTCGGGTGCGACGCTGACGAGGGTCAGGCCGCGACCGCCCGGGCGAGCCGCGCCGTCCAGACCAGGCGCCACGAGACGGCCACCGTCTCGTCGGCCGTCCGGCGCGCGTAGCACTCGCGCGTGTCGTCGCGAAGCCAGCGCGTCACGTCCAGGTAGCGCCCGCCGCCCTTGCCGGTGAACGTCACGCGGACGAGCTGCGCCCGCTGGGTTCCGCTGTCGGCCGCGCCGCCGGCGGTCGCGCCGAGACCGGTCAGCCCAACGACGCAGAGCATCGCGACCGCCCCGCGAATCCATCTACCACCCGTCCGACCCCGGTCCCGCATCGCGTCAAAATGTAGCCATCACCCCGCGCGCTCGACGAACGCGACCAGCGTCTCGTTGTAACCCGGCGCCCGCGGCAGCGAGTGGCCTGCGCCCGGCAGCACCGTCCTCTCTGCGCGGAGCCGCGCCTCCAGCACGTCGCACACGGCGTCGAAAGCCGCGCTGTGTCCGCCCGACACGACGAGCTTCGGGAAGGCGGTCGCGGCAAGTTCTTCGAGCGGAATGACGGCCTCGTCCGGCGAGCGCTCGGCCATCGCGGCGCGCGCTCCCTGGTCGAGCCACGACGGCAGCGGATCCGCGCGGGGGACGGCACTGCCGACGAGCGGCAGGAAGAACTCGAGGTACGCGCGCGGCGTCGTCGGGAACGAAAGCCGTGTAGCGGGACAGGAACTCCTCGACGGCTGGGTTGCCCCGTGCGACTCCGAACGCAGGCGGCTCGCTCACCGTCAGCGACGCCAGCTCGGGGCGACGCGCCGCCGCGAGCAGCGACACCACTCCGCCGTACGAGTGGCCGACGAGGTGGTCGCCTTCGCGCAGTTCCGCGGCGACCTCGCGCGCCTGCTCGTCGAAGTCGATCCTCTCGAGCATCGGTCCCGGCGGGTAGCCGCCCCGCGTGAGGAACACGCACTCGAATCGCTGCTCCAGCGGGCGCTGCACTGCCCACGTCTGCTCGGCCGCCGCGACGCTGCCGTGGACGAACACGACGCGAGTCACAAGTCACGACACTACGCGGCTCGCGGAGCGAAATTCAACTGTCACAAGCTATGCTGCGCTCGCTCCATGGAGCCCGCCCCTCGCCCTCGCCCCGACTTCCAGCTGGCCGGTGCCGGCGGCGTCCTCTTCGGATTCACGGCGGCGTGCATCGTGATCGGGGTCCTGATCGGCTGGGCGGTCGGAAACGCCGCCTACGGGCTCGTCTTCGGCGCGATGGTCGGCATCCCCGTGGGTGTGGCGGCGACGATTCTGCGGTACCGGAACATCTGATGCCGGGCGCCTGGACGCAACCGCGGCGCGCGCCGCAGACCGTGTTGCCCGCGATCGCCGGCACGGCAGTCGTGGCGCTCGCGCTCCCGGTGTTCCTGCTGGGCGACTGGCCGCTCAGGGGCTGGGCGCTCGGCGCCGTCCTCTGGCTCGGCTCGCTCGGCTTCGGCCTGCTGTTGCACCGTCTGCACACGCGGACGGGTAACCTCGCGGCCGCAGGCGTGGCCGCTTTCGGGATGATGTTTCGTGCGATCGCCGTGATGGTGGTCGTGTTCGCCGCTGCAGCCTCCGACGCATGGGTCGGAGTAGCGGCGGCCTTGGTGTACGGACTCGCCTACACCGCCGAGCTCGGCCTCTCGCTCGTCGCGTACTACACCGGCCCGGTCGCCGGAAGGACTGCCGAGTGAGGCGCCTGCTCCTCACGCTCACGACGCTCGCGCTCGTCCTGCCCGCGAACGCCTTCGCGCGCGGTGAGTTCGACCCGACGACCGAGTTCGAGCAGCACGAGTGGATCCCGATCCACCTGGGGCCGCTGAACCTGTCGATCACGAAGGCGGTCGTGTACCTGATGCTCGGGACGGCGCTGACGATCCTGCTCGGGCTGAGCCTCATGCGCGTGAAGACCGGCGGCCGCAGGCAGACGGTCGGCGAGCAGATCTACGAGGTCGCGCAGACCCAGGTCGCGGAGCAGGGCCTGCCGTCGAAGGCGATCGGCCGCTGGTTCCCCTACGTCGCGACGCTGATGCTCTTCATCTGGACGGTCAACATCCTCGGCTTCATCCCGCTGCCCCTGACCGGCGAGACGTGGCACGGGATCCCGGTCTGGGGCATCTACGCCGCCACGTCGTCGATCTCCGTCACGCTCGCTCTCGCGCTGCTGACGTTCGTCTTCACGCACGTCGAGGGCGTGCGCTGGAACGGCCCCAGGCGCTACTTCAAGAGCTGGATTCCCGAGGCGCCGAAGCCGCTGCTGGCGCTGATCGTGCCGCTCGAGATCCTCGGCCAGTTCATGCGCCTCATCTCGCTGAGCGTGAGGCTCTTCGCCAACATGCTCGCCGGCCACATCCTGATCCTCACGTTCATCGGCCTGATCTTCATCCTGGAGAACATCTTCCTGGCCGTGTTCGTCGTCCCGGTGGCCGCGCTGTTCTACATCTTCGAGGTCGTCATCGTCGTCACGATTCAGGCTTTCATCTTCGCTGCCCTGTCTGCCATCTACATCGGCTCGGCGATCGAGCCCGAGCACTAAGGAAGAGGAGGAACATGCTTGCCACTCTCATCGCCGCCACGTCGGGTGACGTGACCAAGGCCGGAAAGGCCGTCGGTCTCGCGCTCGGCGTCGGCCTCGGCGCGCTCGGCGCCGGCGTCGGCATCGGCAACATCTTCGCCGCGATGATCCAGTCCGTCGCGCGCCAGCCCGAGCTCCGCGGCGAGCTGCAGGGGATCCAGTGGCTGGGCTTCGCACTCACCGAGGCAGTCGTGTTCTACGGCCTGCTCGGCTCGATCCTGGCGTACGTCCTCGTCTGATGTTCGTCGCCGCGAACCCGCTGATCGAGGTCACTCCGGGTCTGATGATCTGGACGATCGTCTGCTTCCTGATCACGCTGTACGTGCTCAAGCGGTTCGCGTTCGGCCCGATCCAGAAGATGATCGACGACCGGAGCGACCGGATCCGCCGGGCCATCGCGGAGGCCGACCATGCGCGCGAGGAGGCGCGGGCGCTGCTCGACGAGCACCGCAAGCTGATCGGCCAGGCGCGGCACGAGGCGGAGGAGATCCGCGGTGAGGTGCGCCGTGACGCGGAGTCGATGCGCGAGCGCGTCCGCGACGAGATCGAGGCCGACCGGCAGCGCCGTCTCGACGAGACGAAGCGGCAGATCGAGGCCGAGACAGCCCGCTCTCTCGCCCAGATCCGTCAGGAGGTGGCCGAGCTGACGCTGCTCGCGGCGTCGAAGGTGACCGGCAAGGTGCTCGACTCGGCCGACCAGCGGCGCCTCATCGACGAGGCGATCGCGTCCCTCGACTTCTCCCGGCTCGAGGCGTCGGCGAACTAGTGGCCGTCGTCCATCGGACGTACGCGCGCGCGCTCTTCGAGGCCGCGAAGGAGAACGGACGGCTCGCGGAGGTGCGCGAGGAGTTCGGCGATTTCGTGGCCACCGTCGACGAGGTGCCGCAGCTCGACGCGCTGCTTCGCGAATCCGCAGCTCGACTCCCGCGCGAAGGCGAACGCCGTCGCAGGGCTCGTCGAGGGCGGAGAGGAGCAGTTCCGCAACTTCCTCGTGCTGACCGTCGAGAAGAAGAGAGGCGCGCAGCTGCGCGAGATCCACCGCGAGTTCGAGCGCCTCGTCGCGGAGGACGAGCGGCGGCTGACGGTGGAGCTCACGACGGCCTACGAGCTCTCGGACGAGGAGGCGCAGCAGATCCTCGCCAAGATCGAGCAGGCGTCCGGCCGCCCGGTCGATGCGACGCGTAACGTCGACCCGGAGCTGATCGGCGGCATCGTCCTCCAGGCGGGGTCGATGCGCGTCGACGCGAGCGTCCGCGGCCGCCTCGAACGCCTTCGAACGCAACTGACGACCGCGAGATAGGAGACTCCTTGAAGCTTCGCCCCGAAGAAGACGTGGTGGAACCCATGGTTCCCCCACGAGCCCCCTCCTCCGCATACCTCGCGGCCGAACACGCCTTCGCTGCGCCGGGCCAAGCCCGGCTCCGCTTGATCGACGACACGCTCGTACATGCATCGGAACCCAAGGAGACGCCTTGAAGCTTCGCCCCGAAGAGATCACGAACATCCTCAAGTCGAGGATCGAGCAGTACGACGTCCAGACCGACCTTTCCGAGGTCGGCACGGTCCTCCAGATCGGTGACGGAATCGCACGCATCTACGGGCTCGAGAACGCCGTCGCCATGGAGATGCTCGAGCTCGAGCACGGCGTCGTCGGGCTCGGGTTCAACCTCGAGGAGGACGACGTCGGCGCCGCGCTCTTCGGCGAGTGGCAGAAGGTGAGCGAGGGCGAGCCGGTCCGCCGCACCGGGCGGATCGCCAGCGTGCCGGTCGGCGAGGCGCTGCTCGGCCGCGTCGTCGACTCGCTCGGCAACCCGCTCGACGGCCAGGGCCCGCTCGGGACGGACGAGACCCGGCCGCTCGAGTTCAAGGCGCCCGGCGTCATCGCGCGGCAGCCGGTCAAGGAGCCGCTCCAGACCGGGATCAAGGCGATCGACTCGATGACGAACGTCGGTCGCGGCCAGCGCGAGCTGATCATCGGCGACCGGTCCACCGGGAAGACCGCCATCGCGATCGACGCGATCCTCAACCAGCACGACCAGAACGTGAAGTGCGTCTACGTCGCCGTCGGCCAGAAGGCGTCGACGGTCGTCCAGGTCTACGAGCGGCTGAAGGAAGCGGGCGCGATGTCGTACACGACGATCGTCTCCGCGCCCGCGCACGAGGCGGCGCCCGATCAAGTGGATGGCGCCGTTCGCCGGCTGCGCGATGGGCGAGTACTTCCTCTACAAGGGCGAGCACGCGCTCGTCGTCTACGACGACCTGACGAAGCACGCCGACTCGTACCGCCAGCTCAGCCTGCTGCTGCGGCGCCCGCCCGGCCGCGAGGCGTTCCCCGGCGACGTCTTCTACCTCCACTCGCGGCTGCTCGAGCGCGCGGCGAAGCTCTCGGACGAGCTCGGAGGCGGCTCGCTCACGGCGCTGCCGATCATCGAGACGCAGGCCGGCGACGTCGCCGCCTACATCCCGACGAACGTCATCTCGATCACGGACGGACAGATCTTCCTCCAGTCCGACCTGTTCTTCTCCGGCGTCCGCCCGGCGGTCAACGTCGGCATCTCGGTCTCACGCGTCGGCTCGTCGGCGCAGACGAAGGCGATGAAGAAGGTGGCCGGCCGGCTCCGTCTCGACCTCGCGCAGTACCGCGAGCTCGAGGCGTTCGCGCAGTTCGGCTCCGAGCTCGACAAGGCGACGCAGGCAGCGCTGGCCCGGGGTGAGCGCATGGTCGCGACGCTCAACCAGCCGCAGTACCAGCCGTGGCCGATGGAGGAGCAGGTCGTCGCGCTGTTCGCCGGCAACGAGGGCTTCCTCGACGAGGTCCCGGTGTCGCAGGTCCCGCGCTTCCAGGACGAGCTGCGCGAGCACCTCCGCACCGAGGGCACGATCCTGAAGACCATCCGCGAGAGCGGCGACCTGAGCGACGAGACCGACAAGCAGCTCAGGCAAGCGATCGACACGCTTCGCGAACACGTTCAACGTCGAGCAGGACGAGGCGCTCGTCTCCTAGATGGCGACCGTTCAGGAGCTCCGGACCCGCGTCCGCGCGATCACGAACACGCGCAAGCTCACGAAGGCGATGGAGCTCGTCGCCTCGGCGCCGTCTGCGCCGCGCACAGGAGCGCATCGAGGCGATGCGGCCGTACGCGGACCGCATGCTCGAGCTGATGGCGGGCACCGCGCGGGCGAGTGCGTCGGTGCAGAGCCTCCCGCTGCTCCAGCGGCGCGAGGTCCGTACGGCGGCGATCGTGCCCGTCACCGGCGACCGCGGCCTCGCCGGCGCGTTCAACGCGCAGATCCTCCGCCGATCGACGGCGCTGCACCGGGAGCTCGAGTCGCAGGGGGTCACCGTCCGCTGGCTCCCCGTCGGTCGCAAGGGAATCTCCACACTGCGCTTCTCGCGCTACGAGCTCGAAGCGCAGTGGGGCGGGTTCAGCGACAACCCGGGCTACCACGACGCGCAGGCGATCGCGCACCGGCTCTCCGAGCTCTATTCCGAGGGGACGGTGGATCGCGTCGTCCTCGTCTACAACCACTTCGTCTCGGCACTCGTTCAGCACGTGACCGTCTCCGACGTGCTGCCCGATTCCCGAGCACGTGCTCGAGACGTCGGACGAGGAGCGCGACCGCGACCGGCTGGTCGGCGACTTCATCTTCGAGCCGGAGCCGGAGCAGATCCTCGAACGACTGCTGCCGGTCTACCTCGAGACGGAGATCTACCGCGCCCTGCTCGAGTCGGCGGCGTCCGAGCAAGGCGCGCGGATGACCGCGATGCGGAACGCGTCGAAGTCGGCGGGCGAGCTGATCGACACGCTCACGCTGGAGATGAACCGTGCCCGTCAGGCGGAAATCACGCAGGAAATCCTCGAGGTAGTGGCCGGCGCCGATGCGCTGACCGCATAGCGCCTTTCGAGCTCCGCTAACCAATCCGCACGCGCGTCGTCTCATGGCTTAACGACGGCGCCCAAGGCCGTCTATGATTCCGCCGTCCCTGTGGCGACCCACGAGACAAAACCCGACATCATCTCCTCAGGAGCGGGGCTCGCTGCGGCGGTCGCGCTCGAATCGGGCCCTGAGCTCGGCGAGGGCACAGAGCCGGTTCGCGCTCGTGGCTACTGGGAGCAGGTGTGGATCCGCTTCCGCAAGGACAAGATCGCGATCGCGGGCGGCGTCTTCATCATCCTCCTCATCCTGGCCGGGTTCATCGGCGCGCCGATCGCGGCGCACCTCCTGGGGCACGGTCCGGGCGACCTCTTCACGTACGGGCTCGACCCGAATACCCAGCTTCCCGTCGGCCCGATGACCCACATCTCCCTCGCGCCGTACGTCGGCGCGACGGGTGACTTCGGCACGACACTGCTCGTGCTCGGCGGCGACAGCCAGCTCGGCCGCGACGAGTTCCTGCGCCTGCTCTACGGCACCCAGGTCTCGCTCGAGGTGGCGATCCTCGCGACGATCCTCAGCATGTTCGTCGGCGTGCTGATGGGCTCGATGGCCGGCTACTTCGGCGGCTCGATCGACACGATCGTGTCGCGCCTCACGGACATCACGATGGCGTTCCCGATCCTGCTCTTCATCATCGCGCTGGCCAGCACCGCCGGCCCCCGCCTCGACGGAATCACGTTCGGAGTGTTCGAGAGAGGCGTGGTCACGCTCGTGCTGATCCTCGGGTTCTTCGGCTGGTACTACCCGGCGCGCATCGTGCGTGCCCAGGTGCTCTCGCTCCGAGAGAAAGAGTTCATCGAGGCGGCGCGCATGGTCGGGTCGAGCGACTGGCGCATCATCCGCTCGCACCTCGTCCCGCACCTCGTGGCCCCGATCATCGTCCTCTCGACGATCACGGTCGCGCAGTTCGTCCTCGCCGAGGCGGGCCTCTCGTTCCTCGGCGTCGGAATCAAGGAGCCCGTCGCCGAGCTGGGGCAGCCTGCTCGCGCAGGGGCCGAACTACTACCTGACGCAGCCGTGGCTGATCGTCTGGCCCGGTCTTGATGATCCTGTTCGCGACGCTCGCGTTCAACCTGCTCGGAGACGGCCTCAGGGACGCCTTCGACCCGCGCTCGTCGCGCTAGGGAAAGTGGCTCTACACCCAAACGTGCTAATCGCGTAGCGACGACTAACCAACAGTGGGCGGCGGCGTCTTATGGGGCGAGTCGCGAAGTCCGTGGCTCGGGTCGGTTGCTTCGAGGGAGACCGGCTCAGGGTCCAGAAAGGAGTGCAATGAATAGAAGGCTCTGGCTCTCCGCCACTGCGGCGGTCATCGGGACGAGCATGCTCGTCGCGGCGGCTTTTGCGGGGGCGGCATCCAGCACGGTGGATGCGCATGCCAAGAAGGGCGGCACGATCAAGCTGAACATGTCGGCGACCGACGTCGACTTCAGCGATCCGTCGCTCGCGTACGGCACGATCTCGTGGCAGATCGAGTACGCCACTGCTCTCAAGCTCTACAACTATCCCGACAAGCCCAAGCCGCTCGGCGGCAAGATTCAGCCTGAGGGCGCGGTCGGCTTCCCGGTCGTCTCGAAGGACGGCAAGACGTACACGATCACCGTCAAGAAGGGCTTCAAGTTCAGCGACGGCTCGGCCGTGACGGCGGCGAACTACGCCTTCGCGATCAACCGGTCGCTCAACCCGGTCATGCAGTCGCCGGCGTCGGTGTTCATCACGGGCATCGTCGGGGCGCAGAACGTCCTCGACAACAAGGCGAAGACCGCCTCGGGCGTGAAGGTCAAGGGCAACAAGCTGATCATCAAGCTCACGCAGCCGGACGGCGGCACTGCTCGCCAAGCTCGGCATGCCGTTCTTCCAGGCGCATCAAGACGAACATGGCGACCGACCCGAAGGGCGTCGACGCCTACCCGTCGGCAGGTCCGTACTACATCGCCAGCCGCGACATCGGCCGGCACATCACCGTGAAGAAGAACAAGAACTACAAGGGTTCGCGTCCTGCGAACGCCGACGAGTTCGACATCTCCGTGAACACGAACCTCGACCAGAGCCTGCTCCAGGTGAAGTCGAACCAGGTCGACTACGACATCGGCGGCCTGCCCCCGTCGGCTCACGCCGACCTCGGCTCGCAGTACGGCGTCAACAAGGCGAACGGCCAGTACCACGTCAACTCGCTGGTCGAGACCGACTACGTCGCCCTGAACACCGCGCAGGCGCCGTTCAACAGCGTCAACGTGCGCAAGGCCGCGAACTTCGCGATCGACCGCCCGGCGATGCTCCGCGTCCGCGGCAAGTACGCCGGTCAGCGCACCGACCAGATCCTGCCTCCGGGCATGGGTGGCTTCCGCAACGCGAAGGTCTACCCGATCCAGGGCTCGAACTACACGAAGGCCAAGGCTCTCGCCGGCGGCAACTGCAAGAACGTCAACCTCTGGACGGCGAACTCGACCACCGGCCAGGCGCTCGGCCAGGTGTTCAAGTTACAACCTGTCGCAGATGGGCTGCAACGTCGACGTGAAGCTGTTCCAGGGCTTCCAGATCTACGTCGCCGCCGGCCAGAAGGGCGCCGACTTCGACGCTGCTGTCGTCGGTTGGAACCAGGACTACCCGGATCCGTACGACTTCCTGGACGTCCTGCTCAACGGCAACAACATCCACGACAACAACAACAACAACCTCGCCTACTTCAACAACGCCGTCGATCAACCAGAAGCTGGCCCGGGCGAACAAGCTCGTCGGGCGCCGCCCGCTACAAGGCGTACGGCGACCTCGACCTCGAGATCACCAAGAAGTACGCGCCGTGGGCCTCCTACGACAACCGCAACGAGCGTGAGTTCACCTCGGCCCGCGTCGGCGGCTACCTCTTCCAGCCGGCCAACGCGAGTGCTGACCTGAACACGCTGTTCGTCAAGTAGGTCGAACGGACTAGCTCGAAGAAACACCAGCGTGGCGCCGGCTCAACCGGCGCCACGCTGTCTATTCAGTCAAGCTACGGGGTCGACGACCACGAGAGGAAGGCGGCGGGACGATGGGTAGGTATCTGATCAGGCGCTTGCTGTGGGCGGTCGTGCTCTTCTTCGCCGTCACCGTCGTCAGCTACGTCCTCTTCTACCTCATCCCCGCGAACCCGGCGAAGGCCGCCTGCGGTCAGGCCTGCACGCAGGCCGAGGTCGCGCGCGTCGCGCACTTCCTCGGCACCGACCGGCCGATCTACGTTCAGTACGGCAAGTTCGTCGGACGCCTGATGCCCGTCAGTTTCATCGGCGGCCCGCACTTCAAGACGCCGAGCCTCGGCAACTCGTTCTACAACCGCCAGCCGGTCAACACGCTCGTCCTCCAGGCGGCGCCGGTCACCGTGTCGCTCGTGTTCGGCGGCGTCATCCTCTGGCTGCTGCTCGCGATACCGATCGGCATCCTCTCGGCTCTCCGACCGCGGTCGCTGTTAGACCGAGCGTCGATGACGTTCGTCCTGATCGGGATCTCGACGCACCCGATCTGGATCGGGCTGATCTTCGCCTACTTCTTCGGCTACAAGCTCGCACATCACGCCGATCACGGGGTATGCCGACATGATCCACCCGCCCCACGGCGAACCCGGTGGGCCCGTGCAGTGGGCGTATCACATGATCCTCCCGTGGATGACGTTCGCGATCCTCTTCGCCGCGCTCTACGCGCGCATGATCCGGGCGAACGTCCTCGAGACGATGAACGAGGACTACGTCCGAACGGCGCGCGCCAAGGGCGCGCCCGAGTCGCGGGTGCTGCGCTCGCACATCCTCCGGAACGCCATGCTGCCGATCGTCACGATGCTCGGCATGGACATCGGGCTCGCCCTCGGCGGCGCGGTCTTCACGGAGACGATCTACAGCCTTACCGGGCTTGGGCCGTACCTCGATCCAGGCGCTCAACAACTACGACACGCCGACCGTGCTGGGCGTGATCGTGTTCGCCACGGTGGCGATTATCTTCTTCAACCTGATCGTCGACCTGCTGTACGCCTGGATCGACCCGAGAATCCGACTCGCGTAGCGTCTAAAGTAGCGTCTGATGGCGCTCCTCGAGGTTCGCGACCTCAAGACGTACTTCCGCACGGACGACGGGATCGTCAAGGCCGTGGACGGCGTCTCGTTCCAGGTCGAGAAGGGCAAGACGCTCGGGATCGTGGGCGAGTCGGGCTGCGGCAAGAGCGTCACCTGCCTGTCGATCATGGGCCTCAACCCGCGGCGCAACACGATCACGAGCGGCGAGGCGATCTTCAAGGGCGAGAACCTGCTGACGATGGGCCCGAACAAGCTGCGGTCGATCCGCGGGAACGACATCGCGATGATCTTCCAGGACCCGATGACCTCGCTGAACCCGGTCCACTCGATCGGGAGGCAGCTCCAGGAGGCGATCCTGCTCCACCGGGACGTGACGAACAAGGCCGCCCGCGACCGCGCGCTCGAGCTGCTGAAGGCGGTCGGCATCCCGCGCGCGGAGCGCCGCATCGACGACTACCCGCACCAGTTCTCCGGCGGCATGCGCCAGCGCGTGATGATCGCGATGGCGCTCGTCAACAACCCCGACCTGCTGATCGCCGACGAGCCGACGACCGCGCTCGACGTGACGACGCAGGCGCAGATCCTCGACCTGATGAACACGCTCCAGGAGGAGTTCGGGAGCGCGATCATCATGATCACGCACGATCTCGGCGTCGTCGCCGAGATGGCCGACGAGGTCGTCGTCATGTACGCCGCCGAGGTCGTCGAGCAGGCGCCGGTCGAGCGGCTCTTCGAGCGCCCGCACATGCCGTACACGTGGGGCCTGCTCGGGTCGCTGCCGCGTCTCGACGTGAACGTCGAGCGCCTCGTCCAGATCGGCGGCCAGCCGCCGTCGCTGCTCAACCCGCCGCGTGGCTGCCGCTTCCACCCGCGGTGTCCGTACGTGATGGAGATCTGCCGCGAGCAGGATCCGCCTCTTTCACCGGTGCCGGACGATTCAACGCACCTCGACGCGTGCCATCTCCCTCAGGAGACGAAGGATCGCGAGGCGAAGAAGCTGCTCGAGACGATGCGCGGGGCTGCCGCGTGAGCGCCGTCGGGGTCGGGGTCTGATGGCAGAGGTCGCGCTCGCGGAAGAGCAGGCCTCCTCTCCCGACGGGGACGAGCTTCTCGTCGTCGAGAACCTGACGAAGCACTTCCCGGTCACGCGCGGGATCATCTTCCAGCACCAGGTCGCCGCGGTGAAGGCGGTCGACGGCGTCAGCTTCAGCGTTCGCGAAGGCGAGACGCTCGGAGTCGTCGGCGAGTCGGGCTGCGGCAAGTCGACGATGGCGCGCTGCATCATGCGGCTGCTCGATCCGACGGCCGGGCGCGTCGTCTTCCGCGGCCGCGACATCACGAAGCTCTCTCGCGCGGAGATGCGTCCGTACCGCCGCGAGATGATGATGATCTTCCAGGACCCGTACGCGAGCCTCAACGCGCGCAAGCGGGTCGGCTTCATCATCGCCGAGGCGCTCGAGGTGCACCGACTCGGCACCGCACGCCGAGAACAAGCGGCGGGTGCAGGAGCTCCTCGAGATCGTCGGTCTGAGCCCCGAGCACTACAACCGCTTTCCCCACGAGTTCTCCGGCGGCCAGCGCCAGCGCATCGGCGTCGCGCGCGCGCTCGCCGTCAATCCCGAAGCTCGTCGTCTGCGACGAGCCGGTATCGGCGCTCGACGTCTCGGTCCAGGCGCAGATCCTCAACCTGCTCAAGGACCTCCAGCGCGAGTTCGGCCTCACCTACATCTTCATCGCGCACGATCTGAACGTCGTCCGCCACATCTCGGACCGCGTGATGGTCATGTACCTCGGTCACGCGGTGGAGCTCGCCGAGCGCGACGACCTCTACCAGGAGCCGATGCACCCGTACACCGGTGCGCTCCTGTCCGCCGTGCCCGTGCCCGATCCACGGAAAGGACGCGCCCGCACGCAGATCGTGCTCGCAGGGCGACGTCCCGAACCCGATCAACCCACCGACCGCGTGCTGGTTCCACACGCGCTGCCCACGGTTCGTCGAAGGCGACTGCGACGTCAACACGCCGCCGCTCTACGACTTCGGCCACGGCCACAGCGCGGCCTGTCACTACCCGCTCGAACGTTGGCCGATGACGGTCGACGAGATGCGCCAGCCGGGCCCCCGCGCCGCTTAGGGCATGACGAACCGTGCTCGCAATCGTCGCCTTGGGGGTGCGGCGGTTCCTGGTCGTCCTCGGCGGCCTGGCGGCCCTGACTGCCGCCGGCGCGCTGGCGCTTACCGCCCTGGGAGGCTGGGACACGAACCGCGCGCTCGCCGTCGCGTTCGACGTCGTCGGCATGTTCTTCCTGGTTGCGGGCTTCTTCGTCGGCAACCGCGGGCCGGTCCGCCTCAAGGGCCAGGCGTCGGTTCCGCTCGTCGGCGACCGGAAGGTGCGGTGGGCGACGCTGAACGAAAGGGAGGATGCGATCAACGACTCAGCGGTCTTCGTCGCCGTTGGATTCGCGATGATCCTCATCGGTATCGTGATAGACAGTAGGTACCACCTGTTCTGAGCACCAACCTAACTTCCGCTATGGGCATCCGTCGTAAATCATGATGAGAGCAGTAGGAAATACCGGCTGGGCATGCGACCGGACACGCCAGGCGGTCTCGCTCCGCCTGGACGGAGAGCTGTCGCAGCTCGAGCGCGTGCTGATGGAGCGCCACTTCGAGCGCTGCCCGTCGTGCGCCGAGTTCGCCGCCGACACGACCTCGCTGACGGGTGCGCTGCGCGCCGCCGAGCCGGTGATGCTCGATCGTCCGATTCAACTGCCGCTGCGACGCCGCGCCGGCTACGTCGTCCGACACGCCGGAGCGTGGATCGCAGCGGCATCCGTCGCCGCTACGGCGCTGCTGGCGGTGCTGACGCTGCCGGCCCATCGCGCAGCCTCGGTGAACCCGTCCTACGGGTACTACATGTCGCACGAACCAGGACCTGCGTGACCTCCGCACGCTCCGCAACGCGCAGATGAAGCCCCTCGCGCTCGTGCTCTCGCGGCCGCTGCGCGGGCCCCAGCTCGAGACGTAACAGACGCCGCCCTCAGTAGTCTGAGCAGCGTGATCCCTTCACTGCTCAGCTCGTACTGCTGAAGCATCGACCACGCCGCCCGGGTGGCGGCGCTCGAGCACGACGCACGGCAGTACCAACTGCCGGAGCGTCGCGAACGCTTCGCTAGACTCCGGGCGCTCGGCAGGCGCGGCTCGAGGCTGTCCGCCGCCGATCCCGACATCGCGCGCCTACAGGAGAGAAATGCCTGATCAGAACGGATCGACCCGGAACGTCGGCAAGGTGATCGAGATCAAGGGCGTCGTCATCGACGCGGTCTTCACCGGGCGCCTGCCGCAGATCTACTCGGCCCTTCGCATCGACATCCCGGGCCAGGACGGCGAGGAAGCTCGCGTCCTGATCTCGGAGGTCCAGCAGCACCTCGGCGACGACCGGGTGCGCGCCGTCGCCATGGACTCGACGGACGGACTGGCGCGCGGCACCGACGTGCTCGACACCGGCGAGCCGATCTCGGTTCCGGTCGGCAACGTGACGCTCGGGCGCGTGTGGAACGTCCTCGGCGAGCCCGTGGACAATCAGCCGGCCGCTCCCGAGGGCACCGAGCGCTGGGCGATCCACCGCGATCCACCCGACTTCGAGAGCCTTTCGCCGACGACCGAGATCTTCGAGACCGGGATCAAGGTGATCGACCTGATCGCCCCCTACGTCCGCGGCGGCAAGGTCGGCCTGTTCGGCGGCGCCGGCGTCGGCAAGACCGTGCTGATCCAGGAGCTGATCCACAACGTCGCCCTGCAGCACGGCGGCGTATCGGTGTTCGCGGGCGTCGGCGAGCGCACGCGCGAGGGCAACGACCTCCTGCTCGAGATGACCGAGTCGGGCGTTCTCGACAAGGTCGCGCTCGTCTACGGCCAGATGAACGAGCCGCCGGGCGCGCGCCTGCGCGTCGGCCTCTCGGGCCTGACCATGGCCGAGTTCTTCCGCGACGCGGGCCAGGACGTGCTGCTCTTCATCGACAACATCTTCCGCTTCACGCAGGCGGGCTCCGAGGTGTCGGCCCTGCTCGGGCGCATGCCGTCCGCCGTGGGATACCAGCCGACGCTCGCCACCGAGATGGGGCAGCTCCAGGAGCGGATCACCTCGACGCGCACCGGCTCCGTCACGTCGGTGCAGGCGATCTACGTCCCGGCTGACGACCTCACCGACCCTGCGCCGGCGAACACGTTCGCCCACCTCGACTCGACGACGGTGCTCACGCGCTCGCTCGTCGAGCAGGGCATCTACCCGGCCGTCGACCCGCTCGACTCGACCTCCCGCGCGCTCCAGCCGGGCATCGTCTCGGAGGAGCACTACTCGGTGGCGACGCAGGTGCAGCGCGTGCTCCAGCGCTACAAGGAGCTCCAGGACATCATCGCCATCCTCGGGATCGAGGAGCTCTCGGACGAGGATCGGCTGACCGTCTCCCGGGCGCGCAAGATCCAGCGCTTCCTCTCGCAGCCGAACTTCGTCGCCGAGCAGTTCACCGGGACTCCCGGGGAGTACGTCAAGCTCGAGGACACGATCAAGGGCTTCGCGGAGATCCTCGAGGGCAAGCACGACGACCTTCCCGAGCAGGCGTTCTACATGGTCGGAACGATCGAGAAGGCCGTCGAGAAGGGCCGCCGCCTCGGCGGCGAGGAGGCGGAGTCGGCTCCGGAGGCGGCGGCCGACGCGCAGACCGAGCCGGAGCCTGAGCCGGAGCCCGTCGCGGCGTGAGGTTCGAGAAGAGCTTCTCCGTCTCGCTCGTCACCCCTGACGGGGCGGCGTTCGAGGGCGAGGCGATGATGATGATCGTGCCGGGCGCCGACGGCGAGATCGGCGTGCTCGCGCGCCACGCGCCGCTCATCGCGACGCTGAAGGCCGGCACCACGCGCGTCCACGTGGGGGAGTCGACCGACGAGGTCCACGCGTTCGCCACCGGTCCCGGCTTCTTCACGGTCGAGCAGGATCGCGCGATCGCACTCGTGGACGACGCGGTCGACGTGAAGGCCATCGACGCCGACCGCGCGCGCGCGCAGCTCGAGCAGGCGCAGGCCGACCTCGAGCAGGTCGAGCGGGGAGAGCTGGACGCCGACCGCTGGCAGCTCGAGCAGCGGGTCCGGCACGCCGAGAACCAGCTCGACGCTGTCGGCGCGGCCGCCTAGCTGAACGTCTCGAGCGGTCCTTCGTAGCTCGCGGCGCCGGCCTTGCAGGCCGCGCGTGTAGACGCGAAGCGAAGCGCCGGACAGCCCTTGTTCGCGAACCGGCCGTTCGTGACGACGTTGAGCGCCAGGCCGAGCCAGCGGTAGCACGCGGCCTGCTGCCCATGGTCGACATGGGCACAGCGCCGGATGAGCTTCAGCCGCTGGCTGCCCGGTCCCTGCGCGACGTCGGGCACCCGGACACCGCGGACGCAGTTGCCGACGTCACTGCCGCGGAGCCCGACGCAGAGATCCATCTCGGCGAACGGATCGTCGGCGCTGACGACGACGGCTGCGGTGACGCACGAGCCGTGCTGGAGACGCGTCAGCCCGCGGCATACCGCGCGAACGTCGGCCGCCGTCTTCACGGGCTGCGGCGGCGGGCGCTCGAGCAGGGCGCGGTACCAGCAGCCACGCACGAAGCCGCCCGCGCTCGTGCCGCAGAGCTTGCGCGGAGACGTGATCAGATTCGCGAGATGCCTCGCGTTGTCGAGGCCCGCGACGGCGATCCAGTAGTCGTGGAAGGCGCCGGCCGCGCAGTCGGCCGCGCTCTTCGAGCCGAGCAGCCTGCACGCGTGCAAGGCGTAAGGAAGCTGCTCCCCGTAGAGGCGCATGTACGCGTGCCCGAACCCGTGCGTGCAGCTGTAGCGCTGATACCGCGTCGGCGCGCCGTTACAGGCGTTCGCCGCCTCCTCGGGGCTGAGCGACCCGATCTGGGGCGCGAGGTACATGAGCAGTCCGTGCCCGAAGCCGGCAGAGCAGTTCGCGTCGTTCGTGCGGGGCAGGTAGTCGAGCAGGCGCCCGATCGTCACGTGTACCGCTGCGGCGTACCGCCGCCCGACGCCGTGCATCAGCACGTGGCAGCTCCGCTGGAGGTATCCGCCCGTGCTTGCCGCGTAGGCATCGATCCGCGGCAACTCCTGGGCCGAATCGTGCGACTCGAGGACGAGCTTGAACAGCTGCTTCGTCAGGCACTCGCGGAGCCGCGATTCGGCGCGGTAGACGTTGCAGAACTTGATCGCGCGTGCGTACCGAACGTCTTTGCCGTAGCCGAACTGCAGGCTGCTCTCGCTCGTGCCGCCGCCGGCGGAGGCGGAGGAGGCGAGGAGGGAGAGCGCCGCAAGCGCTGCAACGGCGAGCAGGGCGAGGCGCACCGATTCATTGTGCCTGCGAAGTTCGCGTGCCATGCTCCGGCGATGCGCAGGGCGCTCGTCGTCGCAGTCCTCGTGCTCGTCTCGGGCACCGCGTGTTCGGGGACGCGCTCGTCGTCTCCGCCGCGCGACGTCTGGCCGAAGCTGCACCGGCCGCTGCGCGTCGGTGCGCTCACCGCGGGCGCTCGCTGCCCCGTGAGTCGCGTCGACCGCGGGTTCGACTTCGCGCGTTACGGCGTCGGTCGCGGGATCGGGCCGGGGCCGGCATATCCCGTTTCGAAGGGCGCGGCGCTGCGCATCGAATGGCCGCCGCCGGCGGCGACCGACTTCAGCACCGGTGCGTGGGGCGGGCAGCGCGTGCTGTGGCTCGTCTCGTCGGCCTACCGAGGACCGTTGCTGATCCGCGGGCGCCGCCTCGACGGCCCCGAGGAGGTGCGGTTCGACAGCGGAACGGTGCCGCGCGCGGAGTTGCGGATCGCAGCCGGCGAGCGGCGCGGCTGGCCGGTCGGGGTCATGACGGACGACGGCCAGCGCTACCGCCGCTCGTACACGCGGTTGCGCTCGCCCGGCTGCTACGCGTACCAGGTCGACGGCCTCGACTTCAGCTACCGGGTCGTCTTCCGTGCGGAGCTGGGAGTCGAGTCGGAACCGTTCAAGTGAAATGCTCGCGACGCGGGATTCGCGCTCGCGCTCGTTCCTCGCTCGTCTTCGGCGCCGCCGGCGCGTCGGCGTCGAGCAGCGACCTCTGGCAGAAGCTGCGCCGGCCGCTGCACCTCCCGGAAGTCGCGGCGGGCGCGGGCTGTCCGGTCAGCGCGTTCGACCGCCGCATCGACTTCCGCAGGTACGGCGTCGGAGCGGGGCTCGGTCGAGGGCCGGCGTACCCGATCTACGGCAGCGCGACGCTGACCATCGAGCTTCCGCCGACCGGGCCGTGGTCGGGGAGCGCCTGGGGCGGCGCGAAGGTCCTCTGGTTCGTCTCGCCCGCGTACCGTGGGCCGGTTCTGGTTCGCGGGCGCCGGCTCGACGGTTCCGCCTGGGCTCGCTTCGACGGCGGAAAGGTGCCGGCGAGCGAGCTGCGGATCCCAACCGGCTCGAGCGCCGTCGGGAACCCGGGCGTCAAGGACGTCGGCCAGCGGTACCGGCCGTCGTACACCCGGGTGCGGGCGCCCGGCTGTTACGCGTACCAGATCGACGGCGCGACCTTCTCGCGCGTCGTCGTCTTCCGGGTCTTGCGGGAGCAGGGGACCGAGCCCGTGCCCGAAGACGAGTGGGCGAAGCTGCGCCGCCCGCTCGACCTGCCGACGATCGGCGCCGGAGCTCCTTGCCCGGTCAGCCCGATCGACGAAGGGTTCGACTTCGGCCGGTACGGCGTGGCGCCGGGCATCGGGCGCGGGCCTGCGTGGCCGATCGGGCTCGCGCAACCAGGATCGGTGCTTCGCTTCACGTATCCGCCGCCGCCGGGCAGCCTCATGTACGGGAGCGAGTGGAGCGGGAACAAGGTTCTCTGGTTCGTCTCGCCGGCGGTCGTCGGTCCCGTGCTCGTCCGCGGCCGACGCATCGACGGGCCGGGCGACGTCCGCTTCGACCTGGACCTGAATCCGTCGACGGAGCTGCGCCTGCCGACCACGCTCGGTCATCCCTCGACGACGCGAGTCCGCGCCGCAGGCTGCTACGCCTATCAGGTCGACGGCCCGAGCTTCAGCTACCCGATCGTGTTCCGGGCCGAGCTCGCGAACTGACCTCAGTGCCCGGCGATCTGCGGGATCGGGCGGACGGCCTCCAGCATCTGGAAGCACTGCTCGCACACCGGCGCGACCGCGGCTGCGGCGTGGTCGATCATCCGGTTCTTGCCCTTCAGCGTCAGCGACGACGTCTCGAGGTCTTCGATGAACGCGGCCGTCGTGCGCCGAAGTCCGGGTGTGCCCAGCAGCGAGCTTCGGTGCACCTTCGCCGCCGCTGCGCGCATCGCGCGGACGTCGGCGAAGAGGCGCCTGTAGTCGCGGGCCGCGCGCGACGAGGTGTGCGACGCGGGAGCGGCCGACGTGGTCGCCCTGGCGGTCGTCGTAGTCGCTCCGTTCGAGCGCCCGTGTGGGTTTCGCCGCAGCCCGCGGCGAGAACGGCGACCGCAACCACTGCTGCTAATCTCGTTTTCACCTGGAAAGCTTTGAAAGGCAGCTTGGCGACCAGGGTAAAAAACGCCTAAAGAGCCACGCGAGCCTTCCGGCTCCGGACCTCTCTAGGCAACTCGAGCCGTAGGCCGGAGTCGATGTCGTTGATGGACACGCGAGACAGAGTAGACGCCCTCCTCCGCGATCGGATCGGGGTGCTCGACGGTTCGTGGGGCGTGCTGATCCAGCGGGACGTGCGCGGGGAGGAGGCGTATCGCGGCGAGCGGTTCCGCGACCATCCGCGCGACGTCGCCGGCGACCCCGACCTGCTCAACCTCACGCGGCCGGAGGTCGTGCTCGACATCCACCGGCGCTACTTCGAGGCCGGCGCGGACATCGCGACGACGAACACGTTCACCGCCACACGAATCGGGCAGGCGGACTACGCCCTCCAGGAGCACGCGCGCGAGATGAGCCTCGAGGGTGCGCGCCTCGCGCGCAGCGTCGCCGACGAGTTCGGCGGTCTCGTCGCCGGCTCGGTCGGGCCGCTCAACGTCACGCTGTCGCTCTCGCCGAAGGTCGACGACCCCTCGTATCGCGCGGTCACGTTCGACGAGGTGCGGGAGACCTACGCCGAGCAGATCGCCGCGCTGGCCGAAGGCGGCGTGGACATCCTCCTGATCGAGACGATCTTCGACACGCTCAACGCGAAGGCCGCGATCGTCGCGGCGCAGGAGGCCGCGCCGGACCTTCCACTCTGGCTCTCCTTCACCGCGATCGACATGAGCGGCCGCAACCTCTCGGGGCAGACCGTCGAGGCGTTCTGGCGGTCGGTCGAGCACGCGGAGCCGCTCGTCGTGGGCGTCAACTGCTCGCTCGGCGCGAAGGAGATGCGGCCGTTCGTCGAGGACCTCGCGCGCGTCGGCGCCGACGTACGTCGCCTGCCATCCGAACGCCGGCCTCCCGAACGAGTTCGGCACCCACGACGAGTTGCCCGCGGACACGAGCCGGTACCTGCGCGAGTTCGCGCGCGACGGGCTCGTCAACCTCGTGGGCGGCTGCTGCGGCACCACGCCCGACCACGTCAGGGCGATCGTGGACGTGACCCGGGGTCTGACCCCGAGACAGGTCCCCGCGAGACGGCCGGCGCCGCGCTTCAGCGGCCTGGAGCCGTTCGAGATCGGGCCCGACACCGGCTTCGTGATGATCGGCGAGCGGACGAACGTGACCGGCTCGGCCCGCTTCCGCCGCCTCGTCGAGGCCGACGACTTCGCCGGCGCCGTCGACGTTGCGCTCGAGCAGGTGCGCGGCGGAGCCAACCTCCTCGACGTGAACATGGACGCCGACCTGCTCGACAGCGTGCAGGCGATGACGACGTTCCTCGACTACCTCGCCACCGAGCCGGAGGCCGCGCGGCTGCCGATCGTCGTCGACAGCTCGCGCTGGACGGTCCTCGAGGCCGGGCTGAAGTGCCTTCAGGGCAAGGGCGTCGTCAACTCGATCTCGCTCAAGGAGGGCGAGGAGGCGTTCCTCGAGCAGGCGCGCACGATCCGCCGCTACGGCGCGGGCGCCGTCGTGATGGCGTTCGACGAGCAGGGCCAGGCCGACACCGTCGAGCGAAAGGTCGAGATCTGCGGCCGCGCGTACGACCTCCTGGTCGGCACCGGCTTCCCGCCGGAGGACATCGTCTTCGACTCGAACGTGCTCGCCGTCGCGACGGGCATCGAGGAGCACAACGAGTACGCGAAGGCGTTCATCGAGGCTCTGCCGCTGATCAAGGAACGGTGTCCGGGCTCGCTCACGAGCGGCGGCATCTCGAACCTCTCGTTCTCGTTCCGCGGCAACGATCGCGTGCGCGAGGCGATGCACTCCGCGTTCCTCTACCACGCGATCCGCGCCGGCCTCGACATGGGGATCGTCAACGCCGGCCAGCTCGTCGTCTACGAGGACATCGAGCCGGAGTTGCGCGAGCGCGTCGAGGACGTGATCTTCAACCGCCGCGCCGACGGAACCGAGCGGCTGCTCGAGTACGCCGCGCGCGTGAAGGGCGAGGGGACGAAGCGCGAGCTCGACCTCTCGTGGCGCGAGGCCGGCGTCGAGGAGCGGCTGACCTACGCGCTGGTGCACGGCGTCGTCGACTTCATCGAGGAGGACACGGAGGAGGCGCGGCAGCGCCTGCCGCGGCCGCTCGACGTCATCGAGGGCCCGCTCATGCAGGGCATGCAGGTCGTCGGCGACCTCTTCGGCAGCGGGAAGATGTTCCTGCCGCAGGTCGTCAAGAGCGCGCGCGCGATGAAGCGCGCCGTCGCGTACCTCGAGCCGTTCATGGAGGAGGAGAAGCTGCAGGCGGGCTACGTGCCGCGCGTGCAGGGGAAGGTCGTGCTCGCCACCGTGAAGGGCGACGTCCACGACATCGGCAAGAACATCGTCGGCGTCGTGCTCGGCTGCAACAACTACGAGGTGATCGACCTCGGCGTGATGGTCCCTGCCGACAAGATCCTCGACACCGCGGCGGCCGAGGGCGCGAACGTCGTCGGGCTCTCGGGCCTGATCACGCCGTCGCTCGACGAGATGGTCAACGTCGCGAAGGAGATGGAGCGCCGCGACCTCGACCTGCCGCTGCTCGTCGGCGGCGCCACCACCTCGAAGCAGCACACCGCCGTGCGGATCGCGCCCGAGTACTCGCAGCCGACGGTCCACGTTCTCGACGCCTCGCGCGTCGTCGGCGTCGTCTCGAGCCTGCTGGACGGGGAGCGGCGAGCGCTCCTCGACGTCGAGAACCGGGAGCTCCAGGAACGGCTGCGCGAGCAGCACGCCGAGCGCGACCGCAAGCCGCTGCTTCCGCTGGAAGCTGCGCGCGCGAACAGGCACGTCGTCCGGTTCGACGACCTGCCGACGCCGTCGTTCACGGGGACACGCAGCGTCGAGGTCGCGCTCTCGGAGCTGACGCCGTACATCGACTGGCAGTTCTTCTTCTACGCGTGGGAGCTGAAGGGCAAGTTCCCCGCGATCCTCGAGCAGCCGGCGGCGCGGGAGCTCTACGACGACGCGCTGGAGCTCCTCGACGAGATCGTCCGCGACGAGCTGTTCGTCGCGCGGGGGGTCTACGGCTTCTGGCCTGCGGCCGGCGAGGGCGACGACATCGTGCTCGAAGGCGGCACTCGCTTCCCGTGCCTGCGCCAGCAGGCCGACTACCGCGACTCGCGCCCCAACCGCTCGCTCGCCGACTACGTCGCGCCGTCGGGCGACCACATCGGCGCATTCGGAGCCTCGATCCACGGCGCCGACGAGCTCGCCGCGCGCTACGAGGCGGAGCACGACGACTATCGCGCGATCATGGCCAAGGCCCTGGCAGACCGTTTCGCGGAGGCCTTCGCCGAGTACCTGCACGAGCGCGCTCGCTTCGACTGGGGCTACGAGCACGACCGGCTCTCGAGCGAGGATCTCGTCGCCGAGCGCTACCGCGGGATCCGGCCGGCCTTCGGCTACCCGGCCTGCCCCGACCACTCCGAGAAGGAGCGGCTGTTCGAGCTACTCGACGCCGGGGCGGCCGGGATGGAGCTCACCGAGACCTTCGCCACGCTGCCCGCGGCGAGCGTCAGCGGCCTCTATTTCCACCACCCGGAGGCCCGCTACTTCTCCATCGGCCGCATCGGGCGCGACCAGGTCGAGGACTACGCCGCGAGGAAAGGGCTCGACGTCGGCGAAGCGGAGCGGTGGCTTGCTCCGAACCTCGCGTACACGCCCTCCGTACCGGCAGCCGGGTAGCGGAGATATCCTGACCGCCAGAGCGGGCGCCCGCGAGGCGTTCGCTCGTTTTTCGGCATGAGGACAACGCTCAAGAGAGGAATCGGCCGTTCGACGTCGTCGAACGGGAACGGCCACGCGACGTATCCGCCGGCGATCTTCTCGCCGATCCGCAGATACCAGCAGCCCCGCCGTCGACGATCCCGCTGGGCGTGGGTCGGCCGCATCATCCTCGCCCTCATGGCGTTCGCCCTGCTCGTCGCCAGCGGCGCGGCCGGCGGCCTCTACCTCTACTGGCACCAGAGCGTCGCCGCGGTCGCCGCGCACTCGAAGGACGTGAAGCTCGCGGCGAAGCACCTCGACATCCCGCTCCCGAACCAACCGGCGATCGCGCTCGTCGTCGGCTACGACAAGCGGCACGGCGACACCGACCGCGGCCGGTCGGACACGATGATGCTGCTGCGCGCGGACCCGACGACGAAGTCGATCTCGATGCTCTCGTTTCCGCGCGACCTCATCACCAACCTGTACTGCGGCAAGAGGATCGTCGCCACTGACCGGATCAACGGCGCCTATGCGATCTGCGGCTCGAAGGGCGCCCTCGACACCGTCAAGCACCTGACCGGCCTGCCGATCAACTACCTCGTCACCGTCGACTTCAACGGCTTCATCGAGATCGTCAGCGGCGTCGGAGGCGTCTGGGTCGACGTCGACCGGCGCTACTTCAACAAGAACGTCGGCACCGAGGGCACCAACTTCTCGAACATCGACCTGCAGCCGGGCTACCAGCTGCTGAAGGGCGCACGACGCGCTCGCCTACGTGCGCTACCGGCACACCGACTCGGACCTCTACCGGCTCGCGCGCCAGCAGCAGTTCGTCAAGGCGATGAAGCAGCAGATCTCGAACCGCTTCCCGTTCTGGAAGATCCCGAAGGTCGTCGGCGCGATCACGCACAACGTCGAGATCGGCCACGCGGGCGGCGGCTCGCTCGAGGGGACGATCAAGCGCTACGCGCTGTTCGCGTACGGCCTGCCCTCGGGTCACATCTTCCAGGCGAAGATCAACGACCTCGCCGGGTACGACACGCTCAGTGCGCCCACGTCGTCCATCGCGGCTGCGGTGCACGATTTCCAGACGCCCGACGTCGAGGCGCCCCGGAACGCGACCGCCGTCACGTTCGGCCGGAAGGCCGCCGGCGTCAAGACGCCGTCGCCGAGCCACATCTCGATCAGCGTCCTGAACGGCAACGGCATCGACGGATCGGCGACGAACGCCGCGTACGAGCTCGGCCAGCGCGGCTACCGGATCGTCGTGCCCGCGACCGCCGCCGACCGCAACGCGCCGAGCTTCGACTACTTCCACACGAAGGTGTACTACGACCGCAAGCAGGCCGGCGCGAAGCCCGCCGCGCGCAAGGTCGCCGATCTGTTCGGCGACGGCGAGATCGCGCGGCTGCCGGCGAAGCTTCGCGCGAAGGCCCAGCGGGCGATGCTGACGGTCGTCGTCGGATCGACGTTCCACGGGACGATCGCGCCGGCGCCGGTCGACAAGACGCCGAAGAAGCAGCCTCCGGTCATCCGCTCCGATCCGAGTCAGACCGAATCGCTGCTCAGGAGCGTGCGGAAGAAGGTGCCCTTCCGGCGTCATGGTCCCGACGGATGCTCGAGCGCTACTCGTACATCGATCGGGAAGTCCCGATCCGGACGTACAAGCTGACGAAAGGCGAGCGCGGCGTGCGGCTGACGTTCCTGTCGAGCCACGAGCTCGCGGCGTACTGGGGCATCGAGGAGACGAGCTGGCAGGACGCGCCGGCGCTGAAGCAGCCGAACTTCCGCCACATGATCGACGGCCGCGAGTACTACTTCTACTACAGCGGCGCGCATCTCCACATGGTCGTCCTGAAGACGCGCAAGGCGAGCTACTGGGTCGTGAACACGCTGCTCGACTCGCTCTCGAACGAGACGATGATCGAGATCGCCAAGGGCCTGCGGCCGCTGCCACGGTAGGCTAGGCGCCCGATGTCGAGGATCGCGATCTTCGGTGCCGGCTATGTCGGCCTCGTCACCGGCGCCTGCTTCGCCGAGCTCGGCCACGACGTGATCGTCCGCGACATCGTCCCGGAGAAGGTCGAGGCGCTGCGCCGCGGCGAGGTGCCGATCTACGAGCCCGGTCTCGAGGAGCTGCTCGCGAGCAACGCTGAGCGGCTTCGCTACACGCTCGACGTTCGCGAGGCGCTCGCCGACGCGGAGTTCGTCTACGTGTGCGTCGACACGCCGCCGCTCTACTCCGGCGACGCCGATCTTTCGCGCGTCTGGACGGTCGTCGACGAGCTGCCGGAGGACGTGCGCGCCACGATCGTGATGAAGTCGACGGTTCCGGTCGGCACCGGCGAGAAGGTGCGCACCGCTCTCGACGCGCGGGGCCTCGCCAACGTCGGCTACGTGTCGAATCCGGAGTTCACCGCCGAGGGCACCGCAGTCCGCGACTTCATGAAGCCGGATCGAATCGTCGTGGGCGCGTACGACGAGGAGGACGGCGACGCCGTCGCCGGCCTGCACGCCGGGATCGACGCGCCGGTGGTGCGCACCGACGTCAACTCCGCCGAGATGATCAAGCTCGCCGCGAACGCGTTCCTGATGACGCGCGTCTCGTTCATCAACGAGATCGCCAACGTCTGCGAGCTCGTCGGCGCCGACGTGAAGAGCGTCTCGGAAGGCGTGGGCCTCGACCGGCGCCTCGGCCCGCACTTCCTGCGCGCCGGCGTCGGCTACGGCGGCAGCTGCTTTCCGAAGGACTCGCTCGCGTTGAAGCAGCTCGCCGCGAACTCGGGCTACCACTTCCAGCTGCTCACGGCCGTGATCGAGGTCAACGAGCTCCAGAAGCGTCGAGTCGTGCACAAGCTCCAGAAGCATCTCGGCCGCCTCCGCGGAAAGTCGATCGCGCTGCTCGGCCTCGCGTTCAAGCCGCACACGGACGACACGCGCGAGGCGCCGTCGCTCGTCCTCGCCTCGCGGCTGCTGGCCGAGGGAGCGGAGGTGCGCGCGTGGGACCCGATCGCGCGCGTCGAGTTGCGGGGTGTGTCGCGTCACGAGACTCCGCTCGAGGCGGTCACCGGCGCCGACGCCGCGGTGATCGTCACCGAGTGGCCGGAGCTGAAGGAGCTCGCGTCCGAGGAGACGCGAGCCGCGATGGCGCACCCGCTGATCATCGACGGGCGCAACCTCCTCGATCCCGCTGCAGTGCGCGCCGCCGGCTTCGCGTACGAGGGGATCGGCCGCGCAGTTTCGCCGCTCGACGTCTTTCCCGAGACGCGCGAGCGCCAGCCGGAACCGTCGGCCTAGATGGAAGCCCTGATCCTCGCGGGCGGGAAGGCCGAGCGCCTCGGCGACGCCGCGCAGGGTCGGCCCAAGCCGCTCGTCCCCGTCGCGGGCAAGCCGCTCGTCGCGTACCAGGTGGCGCGCCTCGCCGAAGCCGGCGTCTCGCGGGTCGTCGTCGGCTGCGCGCTCGGCTTCGAGGCGCTCTTCGAGGAGGAGCTCGGCGGGCTCGGGCCCGAGATCGTCGCGGTCGGCGAGCCGGAGCCGCTCGGACGCGGAGGCGGCCTGCGTTTCGCAGCTTCGCACCGAAGCGAGAGCGGGCCGGTGTTCGCGCTGAACGGCGACGAGCTGCTCGGCGTCGACCTCGTAGACCTGCTGGACCGCCACCGCAGTCACGGCCCGGCGGCGACGATCGTCGTCTCCCAGGTGCGCTCGCCCTTCGGCGTCGTCGACGTCTCGCGACGACGACGTGATCGCCGGGTTCCGCGAGGCACCGCTCCTGCCGCAGTGGGTGAACTCCGGCGTCTACGTCCTCGACGACGAGTCGATCGAGCGGTTGCCCGAGCGCGGAGACCACGAGCTGACGACCTTCCCCGAGCTGGCCGCCGAGGGCAAGCTGCGCGCGTACCGGAACGAGAGCTTCTGGATCACGGTGAACACGCCGAAGCAGCTGCGCGAGGCGGAGGAGTTCGTGCAGGCGAATCCGGAGCTCGCCGCGGTCGCCGCGTGAGCCTCGAATCGCCGAACCTGTCGAGTCTCGACCGGTGGGCGTTCGATCCGCGCCGCGTCCCGAAGCCGTGGGGCTGGGAGCTGATCTGGGCGGAGACGGACGACTACCTCGGCAAGGTGCTGTTCGTGAAGGCCGGCGAGTCGCTGAGCCTCCAGTTCCACCGGCTCAAGGACGAGTCGTGGTACGTCGAGTCGGGCCGCGCGAAGCTCGAGCTCGGCGACGCCGGCGAGGCGGTGTTGAACGAGGAGGTCGTGACGGCGCCGGCGTTCTTCCACTTCGCGCCGGGAACCGTCCATCGCGTCACCGCCCTCGACGACACGACGATCGTCGAGGTCTCGACGTCGCATCCGGACGACGTCGTCCGGCTCGAGGACAGCTACGGCCGCGAGGGGACGACGGCGCCCTGAGCGACGCGGTTCGCGAGCAGTACGCGACTGACGAGAACCTGGAGACGCGGATCGAGCTGCACGCGCGATTTTCGACGAACCCGCACTGGATGGAGTGGCTGTTCGAGCGCATCGCTCCGGCTCCGGGCGCGCGTGTGCTCGAGGTGGGATGCGGCTCGGCCGCGTTCTGGCGCGCGAACGTCGATCGGATCGATCCCTCGTGGTCGCTGACGCTGACCGACCTGTCGCCGGGGATGATCGAAGCCGCGCGCGCAGCGCTCGGTGATCGAGCCGGCTACGTCGTCGCCGATGCGCAGGACCTGCCGTTCGCCGAGGCGTCGTTCGACGTCGTCGTCGCGAATCACATGCTCTACCACGTGCCGGACCGGCCGAAGGCGCTCGCAGAGATCGCGCGGGTGCTCGTTCCCGGCGGCGTCCTTCACGCAGCGACGAACGGCCGCGGCCATCTGCAGGAGCTGAGCGACCTCGTCGGCCCGCAGTGGCACTTCGAGCGGCACATGGAGGCCTTCGGGCTCGAGACCGGAGCGGAGCAGCTCGCTCAGGTGTTCGTGGACGTTCGGGTCGAACGGTTCGACGTCGGCCTCGCCGTCACCGAGATCGAGCCCGTTGTGGCCTACGTCCGCTCCAGCAGCTCGTTTCCCGGCGGAAGCCTGGAGCGTGTCCGCGAGGAGGTCGACGCCGCGATCGCGCGCGAAGGCGCGTTCCGGATCACGACCAGGCCCGGCCTCCTCACGTGCCGCAAGCCTTGACACAGACGTGTTAAGGTTCCGCCGATGGAGGGAACGACCGTCGGCGAAGCGGCTGCCCAGACGGGCTGGTCTGCCCGGATGCTCCGCTACCTCGAGCGCAACCGGCTCGTCGTCCCGCACCGGAGCGCTTCCGGCTACCGGCTCTACGGGCTGCGCGAGCTGAACCAGCTCCGCTCGCTCGCGGAGCTGCGTCGCCGCTTCCGCGTCGAGATCGGCGACCTCGCCTTCGCGGCCCGGCTCCGGCGCGAGCCCGACCTCAAGGCTGCGGTCGACACCTGGTTCGCCGGGAACACGGATGCTCTCGACTGGGAGCAACGCAAGCACGAGCGGCTGCTGGCCGCCTGACAGAGAGGACACGATGGCAACGACGAAACGCTACGACGTAAAGGATCTCGCGCTCGCCTCCGAAGGCGTGCGGCGGATCGAGTGGGCCGACCGGCAGATGCCGGTGCTCGCGTCGATCCGGCAGCGCTTCGAGACCGAGCAGCCGCTGAGCGGCTACCGCGTCTCGGCCTGCCTGCACGTCACGACCGAGACGGCGAACCTGATGCGCACGCTGAAGGCGGGCGGTGCCGACGTCGTGCTCTGCGCGTCGAATCCGCTCTCCACGCAGGACGACGTCGCCGCGGCGCTCGTCGACGAGTTCGACGTCAGCGTCTTCGCGATCAAGGGCGAGGACAACGACACGTACTACGCGCACATCGAGGCGGCAGTCGACCACAAGCCGCACCTGACGATGGACGACGGCGCCGACGTGATCGGCGTCCTCCACTCGCACCGGCGCGAGCTGCTCGGCGACATCATCGCCGGCACCGAGGAGACGACGACCGGCGTCATCCGGCTGAAGGCGCTCGAGGCGGACGGCGCGCTCGGCTTCCCGATCATCGCCGTCAACGAGGCGAACACGAAGCACCTCTTCGACAACCGCTACGGCACCGGCCAGTCGACGATCGACGGGATCATCCGCGCGACGAACGTCCTGCTCGCGGGGAAGCGCTTCGTCGTCGCCGGCTACGGCTGGGTCGGACGCGGCGTCGCGTCGCGCGCGCGGGGCATGGGCTCGCACGTGATCATCACCGAGGTCGATCCGCTGCGCGCGCTCGAGGCGGTCATGGACGGCTTCGAGGTGCTCTCGATGGAGAAGGCGGCCGCAGATCGGCGACATCTTCTGCACCGCGACCGGCGACAAGCACGTGATCGCGAGCGCGCACATGGAGCAGATGAAGGACGGTGCGATCCTCGCGAACACCGGCCACTTCAACGTCGAGATCGACATCCCGGCTCTGAGGTCGCTCGCGTCCGAGACGCGGCACGCACGCGAGTTCGTCGAGGAGTTCACGCTGGCGAACGGCAACCGGCTCTACCTCGTCGCGGACGGCCGGCTCGTCAACCTCGCCGCGGCCGAGGGCCATCCGGCGCTCGTGATGGACATGTCCTTCGCCAACCAGGCGCTCGCCGCCGAGTACGCCGTCCAGAACGCCGGCACGCTCGAGAAGAAGGTCTACGTCGTCCCCGACGAGATCGACCGCGAGATCGCGCGGCTGAAGCTCGAGACGATGGGCGTCGACATCGACAAGCTGACGGACGAGCAGGCGAAGTACCTGGCCTCGTGGGACGAAGGCACCTGATCCGTACGCGGCTGCAAGGGCCATGGCAGGGGTCTGACCCCAGCCATGGCCCGAGCGGCGCCGGCCGTCTCTGCCGCTTGCTGTCTCCGGACACGGCGTGAAGGCGCTCATCCTCGCGGGCGGCTACGCCACCCGGCTCCGTCCGCTGACGGACGACCGGGCGAAGCCGCTGCTTCCCGTCGCCGGGAGGCCGATCGTCGACCGGATCCTCGACAAGATCCTCGAGGTGAACGAGGTCGACGAGGTGCACCTCGTCACGAACGCGCGCTTCGCTCCGGACTTCGACGAATGGGGCCGCGACCGCGCAGTCACGATCCACGACGACGGCACGACGTCGAACGAGGACCGCCTCGGCGCAATCGGCGACATCGCGTTTGTCGCGGACCGCGAGGGCTGGGACGGCGAGGACGTGCTCGTCGTCGCCGGCGACAACCTCTTCGAGTTCAGCCTCGCCGAGTACGTCGACTTCTGGCGCGAGAAGGACGGCAGCACGATCGCGGTCTACGAGCATCCCGTCCAGGAGCTCGTCCGCGAGTACAGCGTCGTCGAGCTCGACACCGACTCGCGGGTGATCGGCTTCGAGGAGAAGCCCGAGCGGCCGGAGACGAACCTGATCGCGATCGCGACGTACCTCTACCACCGCGCGCACCTCGCGCTGCTGCACGCGTACCTCGCGGACGGCAACCCGCCCGACCAGCCGGGGAACTTCATCGCCTGGCTGCACACGCGCGCGCCCGTCTACGGCTACCGCTTCGGCGGCGAGTGGGCGGACATCGGCAATCACGCGCAGCTGCTCGAGGCGGACAACCGCTACCGGCGCCGCGAGGGCCTGCCGGAGCGGGACCGGTATTCGCTCGATTAGGCCGCTCGGCCTATTCGCGAAGCGCTGTTCGAGGAACACGATGGAGTGCATGGTCGTCCGGCTCCTCGCCGCCTGCGCTGATCGCCACGTGCGTCTCGCTGACGCTCGTGCTCGTCTCGTTCAGCTTCTAGCGCGAAACCGGCACAGACGGGTCACACGCGACGGGATAGCGTCGCCGCATGCTCGAGCTTCTGCTTCCGCAACGCTGCCTCGCGTGCGGGAGGAGCGGCGCTGTCGTCTGCTCCGCCTGCCTCGAAGCGCTGCCGCGCCTCGAGCCGCCGCTCTGCGAGCGCTGCGGCGCGCCGACCGCCTGGCCCGTCAGCCGTTGCGCCGAGTGCGCCGGCCGTCGCGTCGCGTTCGCGTCTGCGCGCGCCGCCGTCGCGTACGACGAGCGGGTTCGCCGCGTCGTCGCCGGCTGGAAGGAGCACGGCCTGCGCCGCCTCGCGGCGACCGCCGCGGACGTCGCTCGTGGCCGCGATCTCGCGCGCCGTCGGTCGAGGCGCTGACGTTCGTCCCGCCCGACCGCGACCGCGGGCCTGAAGCGCGGGCACCACCCGGCCGAGCGCCTGGCCCTCGCGCTCGGCGAGCGGTGGGAGCTGCCGGTTCTCGACGTCCTTGCGCGCCCGCGCGCGTCGCAGCGTCAGCGCGGCTCGAGCCTCGCCGACCGGCGGCGGAACGTCCGGGGCGCCTTCGTCGCGCAACGGGCCCCGCCGGCGGTCTGCCTCGTCGACGACGTGTACACGTCCGGCGCGACGGCGTCGGCGGCCGCGACGGCGCTCCGCAAGGCCGGTGCCCGCGAGGTGCAGGTCGTGACGCTCGCCCGCACGCTGCGGCTGCGGTAGATTCCGTGACCGGCCCGAGATCTGCCAGGGAGGGACGAGATGCGTCTGCAGGTGAAGGGCAAGAACCTCGAGATCAGCGATTCGATCCGCACGTACGCGGAGCAGAAGCTGCAGAAGCTCGACAAACAGCTGGGCGACCTCGTCCAGGTCGAGCTCGAGCTCGCCGTCGAGAAGAATCCCGTCGATCCGCGACAACCAGGTGGCCGAGGCGACGGTGTTCACGAAGGGACACTCGTTGCGCGTGCGCGCGGCCTCCACCGACATGCGCGCCTCGATCGACGACCTCACGACCAAGCTCCTGCGCGAGGTGAAGGAGTACCGCGAAAAGCGCCGCAACGAGCCGAGACGGAAAGCCGAGCACAACGGCGGGTGATCTTCCGCCGCGAGCCGCTGCACAAAAGGCTTGCGCGCGAGGGCGGCCTCGTCCAGGGCGAGGGCGACACGCGCGCGCCCTGGGACAAGGCGGGCATCCACGGCGTCCATCGCCCGCGCGAGTGGGACGAGGTCGCGGCCGTCGAGGCCGATGTTCAAGGCGACAGGGCGAGCTTCGTCGTGGTCGGCGACGACATCGTCGTCGAGGAAGGGCCGGCCGACGTCGAGGCGCTGGCCGACGGGCTCTCGCTCGAGCCGCCGTACCGCGCCGAGGCGGTCCGCCGGACGGAAGCCGTGTGGGCCGTCGCCGCCCGTCGAATCGAGGTCGTCGAGCTGCCGGGCGTCGACGGAGCCGAGCTGGAGCTGAGCCGGCACGGCGACGAGCGGTCGCTGGTCGTCGACGGCGAGCGCCGCTTCGGCTCCATCCCGGCGCTCGAGCGGGACGGCGACTATGCGATCCGGGCCCGACGACTGACCGGCGATCTCTGGGAGATCGAGGCGTCGCTACTCTAGAAGCCGATGTCTTCCGCTCTGGGCACCTTCGAGAAAGTTCTGCGCGCCGGCGAGGGCCGGCGCCTCAAGCGGATCCGCGACCAGGCCGAGTACGTCCTCTCGCTCCAGCCCGAGTTCGAGCAGCTCTCGGATGCCGAGCTCGAGGGGAAGACGGCGGAGTTCAAGGAGCGGCTCGAGAACGGCGCGTCGCTCGAGGAGCTGCTCTTCGAGGCGTTCGCCGCGATGCGCGAGTCCTTCCGCCGCGACCGTGGCGTCGAGCTGTTCAAGGTGCAGGTGATGGGCGGCATCGTCCTCCACGAGGGCGACATCGCCGAGATGAAGACCGGCGAGGGCAAGACCTTCGTGGCGACCCAGCCGCTCTACCTCAACTCGCTCGCCGGCCAGGGCGTCCACCTCATCACGGTGAACGACTATCTCGCCAAGCGCGACGCGGAGTGGACGCGCCCGGTGTACGAGCGGCTCGGCACCTCGGTCGCCTACATCGAGAACATGATGCCGTTCGCGCAGCGCAAGGAGGCGTACGCCGCGGACATCACCTACGGGACGAACTCCGAGTTCGGATTCGACTACCTGCGCGACAACATGGCCGTCTCGCTCGACGGTCTCGTGCAGCGCAGCCACTCGTTCGCCATCGTGGACGAGGTCGACTCGATCCTGATCGACGAGGCGCGCACGCCGCTGATCATCTCCGGCGAGCCCGAGACCGCAGCGAAGGTCTACTACGACTTCGCACGGATCGCGAAGCAGCTCGTGGCCGTCAAGTCGAAGCCGAAGTCGAAGCTCAGCGGCCCGGTCGTCGAGGAGCCCGGGAGACTACGAGTACGACGAGAAGCACAAGACCGTCTCCCCGCGCGAGTCGGCGATCGAGGCGGTCGAGCGCGCGCTGAGCATCGACAACCTCTACGACCCGCGCAACGTGCAGCTCGTCAACCACCTCAACCAGGCGCTGAAGGCGCAGTCGCTGTACCAGCGCGACGTCGACTACGTCGTCGAGGACGGCGAGGTGAAGATCGTCGACGAGTTCACCGGCCGGATCATGGAAGGCCGGCGCTGGAGCGAGGGCCTGCACCAGGCGGTCGAGGCGAAGGAAGGCGTGCGCATCCAGGAGGAGAACGTCACGCTCGCCACGATCACGCTGCAGAACTACTTCCGCCTCTACGAGAAGCTCGCGGGCATGACGGGTACCGCGAAGACCGAGGAGAAGGAGTTCGTCGAGATCTACGACCTGCACGTCGTCGAGATCCCGACCAACGTGCAGGTCGCGCGCATGGACAAGAACGACTACATCTACAAGACGAAGGAAGCGAAGTGGAACGCGGTGCTCGACGACCTCGTCGAGCGGCACGCAAAGGGGCAGCCCGTCCTCGTCGGCACGATCGCCGTCGAGACGTCCGAGTACCTGTCGCAGCTACTCGACCGCAAGGGCGTGCCGCACAACGTGCTCAACGCGAAGCAGCACGAGCGCGAGGCGGAGATCATCGTCGGCGCCGGCGAGGTCGGCGCGGTCACGATCGCGACGAACATGGCGGGCCGCGGCGTCGACATCAAGCTCGGCGAAGGCGTGCGCGAGCTCGGCGGCCTCTACGTGCTCGGCACCGAGCGGCACGAGGCGCGACGCATCGACAACCAGCTCCGCGGCCGCTCCGGCCGCCAGGGCGACCCCGGCGAGACGCGCTTCTACCTCTCCGGCGAGGACGACCTCGTCCGCCTGTTCGCCGGCGACCGGATCAAGAACATCATGACGCGCTTCAAGCTGCCGGACGACCAGCCGATGGAGGCGAAGGTCCTCTCGAACCAGATCGAGGGCGCGCAGAAGAAGGTCGAGGAGCAGAACTTCGTCATGCGCAAGAACGTCCTCAAGTACGACGACGTCATGAACACGCAGCGCATGGTGATCTACGAGCAGCGGCGCCGCGTGCTCCAGGGCGACGATCTTTCCGAGGACGTTCAGGAGTGGATCCGCGAGGTCGTCGAGCGGACGATCGACCAGTTCCTTGCAGCCGAGTATTCGGAGGAGTGGGACCTCGACGCGCTCGTCCAGGCGATGAACAACCTCTACGGATCGGACATCACCGTCGAGGAGCTGCGCGACGAGGTCGGCCTCGACCGCGACAAGCTCGTCGCCGAGTATCGTCGACGACGCGCTCGACGAGTACGCGCAGCGTGAGCAGCGCTTCGGCGCCGGCGAGGACGAGACGCCGATCATGCGCGAGCTGGAGCGCTTCGTGATCCTGCAGATCGTCGACGTGCGCTGGCGCGAGCACCTCGAGTCGATGGACTACATGCGCGAGGGCATCCACCTGCGCTCGTTCGCGCAGAAGGATCCGCTCGTCGAGTACCGGCACGAGGGCCACCTCATGTTCGAGGAGCTCGGCCGGGAGATCCGCGAGGAGGTCGTCTTCACGCTCTTCCACGCGGAGATCGCTCCGCAGGACGCCGCGGAGCTCGAGCAGGCGCAGCGCGCGCAGAACGGCAACCTCTCGTACGCGCACGAGACGTCGGCCGGTGCGGACGCGATCGCGGCCGCAGGCCAGACCGCTGCGGTCGGCTCGGTCACGACGGCGATGGTCAGCGGCGGCGGCTCGACGTCGACCGCGACCCAGCGGCCGGTCGTCGCGTCGGCGGAGGAGAAGCTCGGCCGCAACGACCCCTGCTGGTGCGGCTCGGGGAAGAAGTTCAAGAAGTGCCACGGCGCTTGATCGGCCACGAAGTCCTGCGGACTTCCTCCCGGGTAGAGCAAGAGCCCGGCCATTGCGGCGCGCTGCTTCGTAAACAGTTTGTGAGCAGCGCGGCCTAGCCGCGCTGCCGGCGGTACGGGATCCGATGATCGTTGGCTACCCTGCGCGCGTGGTGCGTTCGACCCTGCGGAACGTCGTCTTTGCGTGTGCGTTGGTTGCGCGCCGTCGTCGCCGGCTCGGCCGGCGGCGCGACGTCGCTCGCCGACCCGATCGTCGGCACCTGGAAGGTCACGCGTGGGGGGAGCGGGGCCTTCACGATCGCGGAGCGATCGGGCGTCCTCGCGCATGACGGCCACGAAGAGCACGAACCTCGCATGCGTCAGCGGCGCCAAGGACTTCGTGCTCGGCTTCATCGACCTGCCGAGCACCACCGCCCTGCCGTCGGGCCGCTACAACGGCCACCTCGGCGAGGGCGGTCAGGGCTGCGCCTTCAGCCTCGCGCTGAAGCTCGCCTGCGGGACGTTGACCGCCACGGTCCTCTCGAGCGAGAACGACGAGCCGGGAGGCCCGTTCACGTTCGTCAAGACCAGCGGCGCGAGCTATCGCTGGAGTGCGAAGGCGGGGTCGATCGCCGGGAGCGGGCGGCTGAGCGTCGACGCGCGCGGCAAGGTCACGGCCGTGACCGGCACGCTCGCAGCAGCGCGCTGGAAGCTGGCGCTCCGGACACCGGGCAAGCTCTCTTTCGGCAAAGCCGGCGCGTTCTCGTTGACGCTCGCCGCGAAGGTGACGAGCGGGAAGTGCTCGGATCCGAACGGCGTGCTCGTCCTCTCGTCGGGGCGCGCGCGGCTGACCAGCGTCTGTGGCACGAACCTCGCCGGCTCGGGGAGAGTGGCTCTGTCGTGACGAAGGCAGCAGTCGTCCTCGCGCTGCTGCTGACGGTCTTCGCCGGGCGCGCGGCCGCCACCCCGAGCGCGATCGATCCGATCGCGGGGGTGTGGAAGATCACACGCGGCGGCACCGGCACGATCGCGGTCGTCCCGGCGAGGGGCATCTTCGCCGTGACGGCGAAGACGAAGGTCCGCGTCGGCTGCCTGAGGTTCAAGGCGCGCGATGTCGTCGGCTTCGTCGAGCGGCCGTCGAGGACCCGTCTCCCGAAGGGCATGTACAGCGCGAACTTCGGTCCCGCCGGGATCGGCTGCAACTACGCAATCCGGTTGAAGCGCACGGGTGGCACCCTCACCGGCAAGGTGCTGTACAGCGAGGACAACCAGCCGGGCGGTCCGTTCACGTTCAAGCGCGCCCAGTGACGCAGTGTCACTTGGCTACGATCACGCCGTGACCGAGCCGCACATCCCGCTCCCGCAGCAGCTCGAGGAGATCGGAGCCCAGCTCGACTGGGCTCGTGGTTACCTTTGACCCCGATGCGATCGCGGCGCGCGTCGCCGAGCTCGAGCGCGAGCTCTCGGCACCGGGGTTCTGGGACGACCAGCAACGCGCGGCGGACGTCTCCGCCGAGCACGCGCGCCTGACGAAGCGCCTCGAGCGCTTCAATCGCCTTCGGCACGACTACGCCGACGCGGTCGAGCTGCTGGACATGGACGGCGAGATGGCGTCCGAGATCGAAACGTCGCTCCGGCCGCTGCGCGCCGAGCTCGACCGCCTCCAGGAGGACGCGCTCTTCAACGGCGAGTACGACGCCGGCGACGCGGTCGTCACGATCCAGTCGGGCGGCGGTGGCACCGATTCGCAGGACTGGGCCGAGATGCTCCTCCGCATGTACGAGCGCTGGGCCGAGCGCCGTGGCTTTCGCACCGAGATGCTCGAGGCGAGCCCGGGAGAGGAGGCGGGGCTCAAGTCGGCGACGATGATCGTGCGCGGCGAGAACGCCTACGGGATCCTGAAGACCGAGCGCGGCCCGCACCGGCTGGTGCGGCAGTCGCCGTTCGACCAGGCTCACCGGCGGCACACGTCGTTCGCCGGCGTGATCGTGTCACCGCTGCTCTCCGACGAGGCCGAGCTCGACATCGACGAGGGCGATCTGCGCATCGACACGTATCGCGCGCAAGGCGCCGGCGGGCAGCACGTGAACAAGACCGATTCCGCCGTCCGCATCACGCATCTGCCGACCGGTATCGTCGCGCAGTGCCAGAACGAGCGGTCGCAGGCGGCTAACAAGCAGACGGCGATGCGGATCCTCAAGTCGCGCCTCGCGGAGCTGGCCGAGCAGGAACGGGAAGCCGAGCTGGCGAAAGAGCGCGGCGATGTCCAGAACATCGGCTTCGGCGGTGAGGCGGTTCGCCATTACGTCCTGCACCCGTACCAGCAGGTCAAGGACGAGCGGACGAGCCTCAAGGTCGGTAACGCCCAGGGCGTGCTGGACGGCGACCTCGATCCCTTCATCCACGCCTACCTGCTGGCCAAGGCCTCGGGGCAGGTCGTCTAGCGGTGTGTCTAGCCGTGGTTCTGCGGTAGACTGGCCCCTCACCTCCCGACCGGCACGGCCCGCGGCCGCCGCCCTCGTTTTCAGCGACCGGTGCAGGAACTCGACCTGAAGACCCAAGACGACGTCGCCGTGGCAACGGTCGAGCCGCCGCGCCCGACGGCGAGCGCGGGGTCGATGATCGTGTTCGAGGGCGTCACGAAGGTGTACGACCCGGATGTCACCGCGCTCGCGGACGTTACGTTCGTCATCGAGAAGGGCGAGTTCGTCTTCATCGTCGGCGCTTCCGGCTCGGGGAAGTCGACGCTCGTGCGGTTGCTGCTCAAGGAGCTCGAGCCGACAGAGGGGAAGATCATCGTCGGCGGACGCGACCTCGTCCGGCTCAAGCGGTCGAAGATCCCGATGCTGCGGCGCAACGTCGGGTGCGTGTTCCAGGACTTCAAGCTCCTGCCGAACCGCACGGCCGCCGAGAACGTGGCATACGCGCTCAAGGTGCAGGGCGAGAGCCGCAACTCGATCCGCCGCAAGGTTCCGGAGGTGCTGACGCTCGTCGGCCTCCCGGACAAGATGCACTCGTATCCTGACCAGCTCTCGGGGGGCGAGCAGCAGCGCGTCTCGATCGCGCGCGCCGTCGTGAACCACCCGCCGCTGCTCGTCTGCGACGAGCCGACGGGCAACCTCGATCCCGACACGTCCGTCGGGATCATGCAGCTCCTGTACCGCATCAACCGGAGCGGTACGACCATCCTGATGGTCACGCACGACCGCGAGATGGTGGACAAGATGCGGCGCCGCGTGATCGCGCTCGAAGACGGTCGGCTCGCCCGCGACGAACGCCGCGGCGGCTACGAGTCCGAATGAGGTTCCGCACCGTCGCGGCGGAGGCGTGGCGTTCGCTTGCGGCGAATGCGTCGACGACGCTCGCCGCCACGCTGACCGTTCTGATCGCGATGTTCATCCTGGGGCTCTCGATCGGGCTCGGGACGTGGGCGCTGTCGTGGTCGAACCACGTAAAGCGCGAACTCGTCGTGCACGTCTACTTCTGCACCGAGCTCTCGTGCGGCAAGGGGTCGACCGCGGCGCAGGAGGAGAAGATCGGCAACCTGATCAGCCCGTCGAAGATGCCGGAGGTCAAGTCGATCAGGTTCGTGTCGAAGGCCGAGGCCTTGAAGCTGATGCGGAAGCGCAGCCCCGAGCTCACGAAGCAGCTGCCGGGCAACCCGCTGCCCGACGCGTTCGAGATCACGCCGAAGCGCGGGGAAGACGTCGAGCTGATCGCAAGCAAGATCCCGACCGGGACGGCGATCGGCGTCGAGAAGGTGAACTACGGGAAGAAGACCGCGAAGCGGATCCTGCGCGTCGCCCGAATCGTCGAGATCGTCTTCCTGCTGGCGGTGGTTGTCCTGCTCGCGGCGTCGACGCTGCTGATCGCGAACACGATCCGGCTGTCGATCTTCTCCCGTCGGCGCGAGATCGAGGTGATGAAGCTCGTCGGCGCCACGAACTGGTTCGTGCGCGGGCCGTTCATGCTCGAGGGGCTGATCACGGGCCTTGCGGGTTCCGTGCTCGCGGTCATTCTGCTCGTGCTCGGGAGGGAGATCGCGCTGCCGGCGATCCTCGGGCACATCAGCGACTCGAGCGACGCGCACGCGCTCGAGTTCGCGTGGACGACGCTCATCCTGCTCGGGTTCGGCGTGCTCCTCGGCGCGGCGGGCTCGGGCGTCACGATCCGCCGGTTCCTGCGCGTCTAGCCTCCGGGCCATGTCCTGGGACCTGGTCCCTACGGCGACCAGGTCCCGAAAGAGTCGTCGTGGAGGTCGCACGGCGCGGGAAGCTCGTCGTCGGCGAGCCTTACTTCACGCCCGGAATGCCGCTCACGCTCGACCGCAAAGGGCTCGGCGACGCGCGCCCCGGCGACCTCGTCGCCGCGCGGCCGACGCGCGGGCGCGCACGCGTCGAGCGCGTCCTCGGCTCGGCGAATCGCATCGAGAACGTGCTGGAGGCGCTCCTCGTCGAGACGGGCGCGCGGCGGGACTTCGAGCCGTACTCGCCGCCGCCGGTAACGATCGAGGGGCGAGTCGATCTACGCGAGCTGCCGACGTTCACGATCGACCCGGACACGGCCAAGGACTTCGACGACGCTCTTTCGATCGACGACGAGCGCGCGTACGTCCACATCGCCGACGTCTCGTACTTCATCCCGACCGGCTCCCCGCTCGACCGCGGCGCCGCCGGCCGCAGTTTCTCGACCTACGTCCCGGGCCTCGTGGCGCCGATGCTTCCGCACGACCTCGCCGACGACCTCTGCAGCCTGCGACCGCACGTCGAGCGCCTGTGCGTCACGGTCGAGCTCCCGCTCGACGAACGCGAGCCCACGTTCTACCGCTCGGTGATCCGCAGCGATGCGCGGCTCTCCTACGGGCAAGCGCAGAGGATCCTCGCCGGCGACGAGCCGTTTCCGCACCTCGACGTCCTGCGCCGTCTCGACGAGCGGGCGCGCGAGCTGCGGCGTCGCCGGTTCGCGCGCGGTGCTCTACGGATCCAGACGCCCGAGGTCGTCTTCGACTTCGACGGCCGCGGCGGTGTCGCGAGCGCCGGCCGCCAGGGCGAGCCGGAGGCTCATGCGCTCGTCGAGGAGTTCATGATCCGCGCGAACGAAGCGGTCGCCGAGCTGCTGGCCTCGCGCAACCGGACGACGCTCTACCGCGTGCACGAGCGCCCGGATCCGCAATCGGTCGAGCTGCTGCTCGCGAAGCTCGACGAGCTCGAGGTGCCGACGCCGCCGGCACCGGACGTGCTCTCGCCGTCCGAGGCAGCCGCGGTAGCCGCCGCGGCGGCCGAGCGAGTCGCGACGTACGTCGCGCAGGCTCACCGCGGGCGCGACGCATTTCCCGCACTCGTGCTGCGCGCGTTGAAACAGGCGCGCTACGACCCGCGCAACCTCGGGCACTCCGGTCTGGCCAGCCGCGCCTATGCGCATTTCACGTCGCCGATCCGCCGGTATCCCGATCTCGTCTGCCACCGCGCGCTGCTCCTCGAGCTCGGGATCGGAGACGATCCGCTGCCGGACGAACCGAACGAGCTTGCCGAGCACGCCTCCTTCCGCGAGCGCGAAGCCGCGAAGATCGAGTACCAGGCCGACGAGATCTGCCTGGCGTGGCTGCTCGATTCCGTCCTGTACGAAAGGGGATGGGAGACGACCTTCGAAGGAGAGATCGTCGGCATCATCGGCTCGGGCCTCTTCGTTCGCTTCGAGGACGTCTTCGAGGCGTTTCTCCCCGCGCGCCGCCTGCCGGGCGACTACTTCGAGGCGTCGACGCTCGGCACTGCTCTGGTCGGCCGGCGCGGCGGCGGCAGATTTCGCCTCGGCGACCCGATCGAGGTCCGCGTCGAGCGCATCGAACGACACTCCGGCAAGGTCGAGGTGGCTCCGATCTAACCTTGGGGTGTGGCTGTGAAGCTGATCGCGGAGAACCGGAAGGCGCGGCACGAGTACCAGCTGCTCGAGCGGTGGGAGGCCGGCCTCGTCCTGACGGGCACCGAGGTGAAGTCGCTGAGGCAGGGCGGTGCGTCCCTTCAGCAGGCGTACGCGGACGTCCGCGAGGGCGAGGTCTGGCTCGTCGGCGCGCACATCGCCGAGTACGGGCAGGGCAACGTCCACAACCACGATCCCGACCGCGAGCGCAAGCTGCTCATGCACCGCAAGGAGATCGCGTCGCTCTACGGCAAGGTGCGCGAGCGCGGGCTGACGCTCGTGCCGACCCGGATGTACTTCAAGGACGGCCGCGCGAAGGTCGAGCTCGCGCTCGCGCGCGGCAAGGAGCAGCGGGACAAGCGCCGCGACATCGCCAAGCGCGACGCGGACCGGCAGATCGAGCGCGCGCTGAAGTCGCGTCGCTGAGTCCGGCAGGGTTTGGCGCTCGCTTTCAGCGGCGACTATCCCTGGAAAGAGATATAGCGATATGAGGAGGGCTTATATGTCTCGGTTAGCCTGGGTGACCGCTGCGGCGGCCATCGTCGCGTCGGTGCTCGTCGGAGCGCCCGCGGCAGGTTCTGGATTCCCGGCGCGCATCGATTTCCCGCCCGACTGGCGCGCCGAAGGAATTTACGGTCACGGACACACCTTCTGGGCCGGCAACACGGTGACAGGCTCGATCTTCAAAGGTGACGTGCGGACGGGCACGGGCTCAGTCCTGGTGAACGTCACCGGCAGAAGCGCCTTCGGCGTCTTCGTGGACAAGTGGCACCGTCTCTGGGTCGCCGGCGGCGGAACGCACCACGCCTACGTCTACGACGCCAACACCGGCGCGCAGATCGCCGACATCACGCTGCCGGACGTGGCGGGGTCGGGCATCATCAACGACGTCGTAGCGACTCGCCACGCCGTCTACTTCACGAACACGAACAGCGCCGCGAACACTGGGGCGAACGTGCTGTTCAAAGTGCCGCTGGGCAAACACGGCGAGATCGGTACGCCGGTCGTGGTTCCCGTGACGTTCCCGAGCGCGAACGGCATCGAGGCGACGAAGAACGGCAAGACGCTGGTCGTCGCGTCGTTCTCGCCGTTCGTCGCGCCGAACCCACCGGTTCCGAGCAAGATCTACACGGTCGACACGAAGACGAACGCCGTCCACGAGATCACGATCACCGAGAATGGCGCGCCGGCGTCACTGCCTCGTGCCGACGGACTGATCCTCAAGGGGCACACGCTGTACCTCGTGCTCAACCTGCCGAACGCGAACTTCCCGGGACGCACCGGTGAGGTCGCGGTCGTCAACCTCAACCACGACCTTACCGCCGGTCAGGTCGTCGGACACCTGCAGCCGGACCAGAATGCGCCGCTCGTGAACCCGGCGACGGCCGACATCTTCGGGAACCACATCTACGTGATCACGCGCAACACGCCGTTCGCCTCGCCGACGTTCAACTACCTGGCACGCATCGACGTGCGAGGCGATGACGACGAGCAGGGCGATAACGACGACCAGGGCCACGAGGCGAAGCAGAGCCAGAAGGCGACGCACAGCCACGCCAAGCACGGCCACGCCGCGCGGGCGCGCGACGACCACGACGACTAGGTGTTCCCGTCGGCGGCGCGCCCCTCGGCGGGGCGCGCCGCCGACGCATGACCGTTCGCGCCCGAGCCGCGGCTACACTGGGCCGACACATACGGGGGCGACCAGGTCTCGACGTGGTCGGTTCTCCGGTAGAGCTGCAAGCGGAGGTCCCCGGTCGGCCTCCTAAATCAACCGGGAAACAAAAGCAAGTGCGAACGACAAACTCGCACTCGCCGCCTAACTAGTTAGGCGACGCGTCGCTCCGAGCTGGGCCCGTGGCTCGGGTAGCGGCGCCAACAAACGGGCTGGTGCCGAAGGAATGCCAATCGCCGGAGGCGCGAGAAACTAGGATGGCTGGCCCGGCGGTAGGGCGGCTGCACCCCGGCCGTCCGGGCGAGAGCAAAGGGCAGCCTAAGCTTGTAGACGTTCTGCCGGTGCGTCCGCGGACGCGGGTTCGATTCCCGCCGCCTCCATCGCAGGGTTTCGAGGGTACTTGAGGGTTGCACCGCCTAGCGTCGTCAGATCAGGCGACGCTTGTGCGTGTCGCGCGTCAGCCGCACGCCGCAGCGCATCCGCGAGCTCGTCGAGCTCGATCTCATCCGTGTAGCCCTCGGTTGTATCGACGCGGGAATGACCGAGCAGCCCCTTCAGAGCCGCAACGTCACGGCCGCTCTCGCGCATGAAGCGGTTCGCGAAGCCGTGCCGCAGCTGCTGAGGCGAGAGGTCACGGAGGCCGGCGCGCTTGCACACGCGGCGGACCATTCGCCACAGCGCCTGCTCGCTCGCCGGCACCTTGGGGTCTTTAAGCCGACGCACCCGCTCGTACTGAGACACCCACTGCTCGACCTCGACCGTGAACACGTAATCGTCAAGCTCCGGCTGCAACACCGGAAGCTCTGTCGAAGCGCTGCAAACACATCCGGGTCGAGAGGCACCCACTGCCAGTGAGCGCCCTTGCGGAACGCGCGAACACGTCCACGAACGAGATCCAGGTCGGCCCACCGGCAGCCCAAGACCTCGGAACGACGAAGGCCCACGCCTTCCATCAGCAGCAGCGCTGGAAGCTCGTGGGGGAGAGCAGCGGCGCGAATGCGGTCGAGCTCGTCGAGGCTCGGTCGGTAGACGTCGGGCTTCCGCTTCGGTGGTCTGCGGATCTTCCGCGACGGATCGACGTCGACCAGGTCCTCACTCTCAGCCCATGCGAAGAACGAGTGCACGACTGAGATCACGTTCGAGCGAGTCGAAGCGCTCCGATCGCGCCAACGATTCAGGAACGCCCGAAGGTCAGCGGTGGTCAGTGATTCGAGCGCCGCCTCGGGGTAATCCTCCGCGAGCTTCGAGAGGATGCGCCAGTACGAGTCGGTCGATCGCGGTGTCGCGTCGCGTTCGAGCCGGCGCCAGTCGAGATAGGCGTCAATAGCCCGCTCGATCCTCATTCGGGCGGGTACTCCCCGTGATGGTCGAAATAGGCGTCGCGAGCCTCTTCGCGCGCTCTTTCTTCTTCGCTGCGCTTCAGCAGATCGGCGAGCGCCGCGATGGGATCGGGCGAGTTGAGGATCTTCTGGAATGCCGACGCGTTATCCAGCGCAGCGCGCAGCGCCTTGCTCAGGTCGCCTTCAAAGACATAGACCGCATCCTCGACGAGTTCGTCGTACTGCTCGTCCGTGACTCGGCCCGTGATCGTCCGAGTCAGACGCTCGCTCGGAGGCTTTCTCGGCCGGCCCATAGTTTTCGTTATACAACATGAATAGACCGCAGGTCAACACTCCCGAACGAGGCTCGGAGGGAGGACGCCCGCGCAGGCCACCTCGAGTGTGTCCCAAGGCTTGATTCCGGCGCGGACGTGTGAGAGCGTCGCCTGCGTCTGACGAAGCGGCTTCGCTGTTACTTCGGTGCCCACCGCTGGCAGGCGCGTCAGGCCGAGGACGGACGGCCGTACAAGCAGTGTCAGGACTGCGGAACCGTCCGCGATCCGCGGCCGTTCATGCCGTGGGATGGTGGCTGAGGGGGCCGAGCGCGCCGCCGCCGCCTGGCGGTGGAGTCGAGCGGCCACTCAGGCGTCATTGCTGAGCACTCGCCCAGTCGAGCGCCGTTAAGTCCGTCGGCGTCAGCCCCTACCAACGGTCGCCGCAAGACGAGAGCCGGCTCTGGGAGGCCGCAGTGCAGGCGATCCGTACGCGTCTCGAGACTGGGATAGACGGAGGCGGCTACGCCCCTCGGCGGGTCGTTCCCGAACGCTCGCGCAAGCCGGGGGTCTCTGTTCCTGGACAGCAGACTCCGCGGCTCCTATCGTCCACCGTGCGTCGCCGGTGCGACCCTTCTCGCGTTACCTCTGAGCGCGCCCAAAAGGAGACACGGATGACACGCGCGATCTCGCCAGATGATTTGTTCCGCTTCAGGTTCGTCGTTGCCGCCGACTTGTCGCCGGACGCAACGCGCGTCGTCTTCGCGCAGACCCGGATCGCGCCGGGCAAGACGGAAGAGGACGAGGACGTCGAACACAGCGACCTCTATCTCCTCGACGTCGAGACCGGGGCAACCCGCCGGCTGACGTTCAGTGACTCGACGAACTCGGCGCCGGCGATCTCCCCCGACGGCTCGACCGTGGCCTTCACTTCGTCACGGAAGGAGAAGGCACAGCTCTGGCTGCTGCCGCTCGACGGCGGCGAGCCGCGCCAATTCACGCACCTCCCGCAGGGCGTCGGCGGCGGCGCCGTCTGGTCGCCCGACGGACGACAGATCGCCTTTACCGCAGGCCCGCAGGGAGAGCCACGGAATCCGGACCATCCCTATCGCGTGACCCGGACCGTCTGGCGGTTCGACAACGTCGGAGTCCTCGACGACGCCGTGCAGGACATCTACGTCCTCGACGTCGACGACGAGGGGAGCGAACCGCGCCGGCTGACCGAGGACCGCTTCATGAACACGATGCCGAGGTGGAACGCGGACGGACGGTCGCTCGTCTACGTCGCCTCGCACGATCCCGACTCGCACGCGTTCGTTTCGCGGCTGAGGCGTGTCGATCTCGATGGCACGATCACCCAGCTCACGCCGCCGGACGGGCTCGTCCTGGCCCATGCGCTGACCGCCGATGGGCGCATCGTCTACGTAGTCAGGTTAGAGCAGGACAAGCTGGTCGGTGCCCGCCCCTCTCTCTACATGCTCGAACCTGCCACCGGGCGACGAACGCAACGCGGCGGAAGTATCGAAGGCCACATCTGCGGCGGCATCCAGCCTGACCACCCGGCCGTGATGCTCGGCGATGGGCAGCTGCTCCTCGGCGACGCCGATCGGGAGGCGATCGTGGGGGTGCAGACCGGAGGAGAGGTTGCACTCGTACGGATTGCCCTCGACGGCGACGAGTCGCACGCGCTCGTCTCCGGCGGCACCCGCGCCTGCATACCGATCGCTGTCAGCGGCCAAAGCGTGCTCTTCGCCGCGTTCGGGTTCACCGACCCCGGCGATCTTTACCTCGTCGACCTAGACACGGCAACGGAGAACCGCCTCACTCGCGTCAACGACGCTCTGCTGTCCGAGCTCACTCTGCCGACCGTGGTCCCGCTGCACTTCTCGAGCATCGACGGCGCATCCGTCGAGGGATGGTCCCTGCGGCCTGCGGACTCGAGAACGCCGCTGCCGACGATCCTCTCGATCCACGGCGGCCCGCACAGCGCCTGGGGCGCCGGCTTCCACTTCGACCACCTGATGCTCTTCGGCGCAGGATACGGCGTCCTGCTCGTCAACCACCGCGCCTCGACCGGGTACGGCGACGCCTTCGCGACCGCGATCATGGGCGACTGGGGCAACCTCGACTACGCCGACCTGATGGCCGGCGTCGACCACGCGATCGAAGAGGGTCTCGCCGACCCGGACCGGCTCGGTGTGTCCGGCCTCTCCGGTGGGGGCAACTTGACCGGCTGGGTGATCGGGCACACCGACCGCTTCAAGGCGGCTTGTCCGGAGAACCCTGTCTTCAACTGGTTCAGCATGTACGGGACAAGCGACCTCGGCGCCTCTTTCAGCGTCCGCGAGCTCGGCGGCACCCCGTACGAGGTCGAGGACGTCTACCGCCGCTGCTCACCGATCACTTACGCGCACCGGTGTACCACCCCGACGCTGTTCCTGCAGCACGAGCGCGACTTCCGCTGTCCGGCCGAGCAGACGGAGCAGTTCTTCACAGTTCTGCGCGTGAACGGCGTGCCGGCGGAAATGCTCCGCTTCCCGAACACGCCGCACATCGGTTCGCTGATAGGCCCGATCGGCCACCGCCGGACCCAGAACGAGGCGCTGCTCGACTGGATGAACCGCTACGTGCTGGCAGAGACCCCGCCTGCCGTGAGAGACAGCTCGCAAGCGCTGCTCCCTGACCCTGCAGCGGCGATCTGAGGCCTTCCCACTTCTAACGCCGTCGACGCTCGTCAGGTGAGAGGACGCTAGCCCAGCCCAGTGTTACCGGCGTGGTCTACGTGATCGAGTCCAGGATCCGACGGGACTAATCTCGAAGCGCTCGTACCTAAACGGTACAACTCCGCCCGATGAGATCCGGAGTCACCGCGCGACCGCGGCATACGTTCGGCATCCTCTGCCTCGCCTAGCGTCTTCAGGATGCCGACCCCCATCGGCACGCGCTGCTGCGTCTTCCCGACGGCCTGTTCGTCACGATCTAGTCTCGTCTGTGCGCCGACGAAACCGCCGCGCTCCAAGTCCGACATCGACGTCCGATGTGGCTAGAGAAGGAATCCTCTTCGACAACGGTGCACCCTTCTGTCAGAGACGACCGTCCTCTTCGGTGATGAGTCGAGTGACACCGCCGTTCTTAGCTTCGACTTTGAGAGCAACCGCGACAAGGAATGGTTGAGCGGCAAGAAGGGATTTCTTCTTCGACGTCGCAGCGCGCTATTGGACGAAGGGGAACCCAGCAGCGTTCGCCGTCCGCGCTGCAGGTCTTTGGCGTCTGCGCGACGGCACCGCGTCGGGAACTGCCGAAGCGAAATCTGGCCAGCTGGAAAGACATCGATCGAATATCGCCGATCCGAGGTCGGATGCCCTCAAGGGCACTTTCGCCGCCGAGCGTTTGAACTCGCATGGGCATTGACCCCGGATGCGGAGTTCGCGTTGCCTTAGGGCTACGTCCACGCGATTTGCACTGGTTCTCTAGTTCGTCCGACAGCCCGAAAGCTCGAAATCAAGCCTCGGGGCCACTCGGCGTCGATCGTCTCGACGCGTTGGCGGAAGTGTCGCCGCGCTCATGCACCCGCCGGTGCGGCGCCGTAAGACGAAGGAGTTGGCCTGGACGCAGGGCAGCGTCGCCACACTGAGCCATCCTCCTTCACTTCTCTGAATCAGCGAGATCCGACCTCCAGGGTGTTGCAAGACCCCCAGACCTCCCCGCGACTCTGGTGCGTCCTCGAGCGTCCCCCGCCCGAGGCGAGCTCGTTAGACCGACAGAGACTGGGCGAAGCAACAAAACGCGCTTCCCGTGCTCCTGAAGAGTCTTCGTCCGGGTGCTGCTCTCGCGGCACGTCGCCACCGCTCCCTCCGAAAGATTGCCGCCGAGCGATAGACCGCAAGATCGGCCATTGACAGCGTCGCAACATAAACGCCGAACCGCCCGACATGCACGCGTTGGCTTCGCGGTGTGAGAGACGTCAGCTCGCGAAGACGCTCCACGCTTGTTCCACGACTCCGCCAGAGAGCTGCGCGAGGAGCGATCTCACACGGTCAACGTCCAGGTATAACGAAGTCACGAAGTGTCACAGCCACCATCCCCAGACTCACTCCGACGATTCGGCCCTTCCGATACACGAGACGTGTAGCCGAGTCCTTCCGCAAGCAACTGGACGATGCAGCTGCGCGCCAGGTCTGCGGGTCCGTGCCGACGTCCGTCGTGACCGTGCCATGCGCCGGGTAACCGGCGCTCGCCGGTGCGCCGCGGCCGCGCCGGTCACGGTCCGCGCGCCGGCATCGGCCGATCGATGCCCAGGCAGAGCAGGCACCGCGAACGAGCTCGTCCCACGGTGCCAAGCCTGGATCATCGATCGAGTCCCGAGAGCCACGCCCATACGATCCGCGCGAGTCGCAGGTTCCGCATCGTGCAACAGCTCTTCGCCGTGAGCCCGCGATTGACGTAGTTCAAAAGCGACCGACCTGCACTCTTCATCGTCTCGGTGATCTCGAGCGTGCCGTCGTCGTGCCACTTCGCGAGGTACTTGCTCAGGTAGCGCGCGACTCGCTCGGCCGGCTCAGGACTTCGCAACGGCTTCGCGTCGACGAAACCGAAGCCGTACTTCGGAGCCAGCTCGCCGCATCGCCCGCACGTACTCGGTCGCCCACACTTGCTCCCAGGCCGTCTCCATCCCGAGAACGAAGCGCAGGTGCCAGACGCCGCGCGCTTGCAACTCCCACTCGTACAGCAGCACCCCGCCTTTCCGGTCGAGCCCGAGCCGACGCACCGCCCGATCGGCGCGCTGCTTGCAGACGCGGTTTAGCTCGCTCCACCAGCCACGCGACTTCTCGTTCCAGAGCTCAGCGACGGACGGAAGGACTTTGCAGCCGTGCGCCTTCCCGCAGCGCTCGCTCTCGTCGTGCTTGCAGCTCGCGCGATCCCAGACGAGGCCCGCGTCGACGCCCGGTGCGGTCAACGTGCACATCGCCGCGAGCCCTCCATACGTCTGGAGGTTCTCGCGGATCTTGCGCATCGAGTCCCGCGCCCAGATCGGCCCGTAGCTCGGGCAGGTCCGACGCCGGCAGCGCGCCACCGACAGAGGCAGGATCTTGTCGCAGTGCTCGCACCGCCGGTAACCCGCGCCAGCTAGCCGCGCCGCTTCAAGCGGCGAGTTAAGCTCAGTCGGCCGGCTCATCGCCTGACACACCAGGCGTTGCCGACTCAGCTTCACCTGACGGCCCGCGCTGCGAACGCGGGTCGTCGGCTGTCGTAGCTACTTCGCGACTCGGTTCTGACGCGATTCCCGCCGCGTCAGCGCTAGGTAAATCCGAATCCTCCTCTGACTCTCCCTCTGAGCCTGCGGACGCGGGTTCGATTCCCGCCGCCTCCGGGGGGAACGATTTCGCTCTCCCGCTCTTGCTCGAGCCAGCGCGCGTAGGCGTCCATCCGGGCCGCCGCAGTTGCAAGAAACGTCGCGGTCGATCAGGTTCTCCGAGTGGTCGCAACCCTAGCCGTGGCCGAAGGCAAGCAACCCTGGTTCTGGGCCGTCGCGGACGCGATCGCCGCGGGGCTCCTGATTCTGACGCTGTTGGTCGTCGTGGCGGTCGTCGTTCGTCGGGCCCGCGAGGGCAGGCGGGCGCATCGTAAGCAGGCGCTTCGCGAACGGCTGGACGAGATCTTCGCCGAGCTGGATCCGACAACGAGTAGGCACGACCCGGAGTGGCTCCGCGAACAGATCCGCGCGTTTGACGAGCTGCAACGTCCGCTCGCCGCACTGGCGCTGGCCGAGCGGATGAAGCGCGCCTCGGACGAGGAGCGCGCGCAGGCGCTCCGGGTGCTGCGCGAGATCGGGGCGGTCGAGCTTCTCGTCCGCGCGACCCGAGGGCCGATGCCGTGGCGCCGCGCCGGCGCGATCAGCACGCTCGCCTCGATCGGCGCAGCCGACACAGTCCCCGTCCTAACCGAACGCCTTGGCGATCGTAACCGCCACGTGCGCGAGGCCGCAGTTCGCGCACTCGGTCAGATGCGGGACGTGCGCGCAGTCACCGCGTTGAGCGTTCTGTTTCGGTCGCCGGGACCAGCGGGGGAGGGCGTCGTATACGACGCGCTGGTCGCCTTTGGACCCGAGGCAGAGCCCGTGTTCGTCGAGGGCCTCCACTCCCCGATCGAGTCTGTTCGCGTCGCGTCCTGCTTCGGCGTCGCGGCGACGGCGGAGTCGCATTCTGCTGGCCGGGTACTCGAGCAGCTGCTCGAGGACGACGCGTCGGTCGTCCGTGTCGCAGCGGCGGACGCCCTGTCGCGGGTCGGCGGCGGGCGCATGCCCGAGGCGCTCGCTCGCGCTGCCCGGGACGAGGCGCCGGCGGTGCGGTTTGCCGCGACGAGGGCGCTCGGTTCATACGACGACGAGCGTGCCGTCGATCTTGTGCTCGGGGCGCTCCTCGATCCCGACCGCGATACGGCCGTCGGCGCGGGCGAGGCGCTCGTTCGGTTGTCGCGGTGCCCGGCTGCAGGCGGGTCGGCCAGGGTTGCCCTGGAAGGCGCCGCGCGGGAGTGGGCGGTCGAGCGTGCGCTGATCCTCGATCGGATCGCGAACGGCGTCGCGTGAGCACGGCCTACCAGGCTCTCTGGATCCTCTCGTTCGGGATCTTCCTCTTGTTCGCCGTCTACACGATCTCCACCTTCGCGCTGATCGCCCTCTCACTGTTGGAGACTGTGCTCGTGAAGATCGAGCGGGGTGAGTACTTCACCCCGCCGCCCAGGCTGCGGCGCCCCGGGATCAGCCTGATCGCACCGGCATACAACATGGAGCCGCTGATCGCGGTCAGCGCACATTCGCTGCTCGCGGTCGACTACGAACCGCTCGAGGTGGTGATAGTCGACGACGGCTCCACCGACGGGACGACCGCGACCCTGGTCGAAGCGTTCGATCTGATCGAGCTGCCGATCGGCGACCGCATGGCGCTGCCGACCGCCGCGATCAAACACTTCTATGTCAGCCGCCGCGACCCGCGGCTCCGGGTCGTCGTGAAGGAGAACGGCGGCCGGTCGGACGCGATCAACGCCGGGCTGAACCTCGCCGGTGGAGAGCTCGTCGCCTTCGTCGACGGCGACACGCTCCTCGAGGCGGACGCGCTGAAGCGGATCGCGGAGGTCTTCGCGGCCGACCCGGATCGCGTCGTCGCCGTCGGGGGCGCGATCCGCGTTGTCAATGGCGCCGTGATCCACGAACACGCCGTTGAGTCGCCGCGGCTCGCTGTCACGGCGATCGAGGCTAGCCAGACAGCGGAGTACCTCCGTTCGTTTTTCGCCGGCCGGGTCGCGTGGTCTCGCCTGAACGGGCTGCTGATCATCTCGGGGGCGTTCGGGGTGTTCCGTCGCGATGTCGTGCGCGCCGCCGGCGGGTTCTCGAAGCAGAGCCTGGGGGAGGACATGGAGCTCGTCATGCGTCTGCACCACCAGCTCCGGCCTCGTCTGCCGCAAACGCGCATCGCCTATGCGCCCGACGCGAACGCCTGGACCGAGATCCCCCTGGGGCTCGCGCCGCTGCGCGGCCAGCGGATCCGGTGGCATGTCGGCCTGCTCGACAACCTGCGCATCCACCGGGGGATGATCTGCCGGCGTCGCTTCGGCGCGATCGGGATGCTCGCACTGCCGTACGCGGTTGTGTTCGAGGTATTCGGCCCTCTGCTGCAGCTCACCGGCTACGCAATCGTGATCGTGCTGCTCGTCGCCGACCAGATCTCCTGGTGGTACGCGGCCGCGGTGGCGCTCGTGACGGTTCTCGCCGGGCTCCTGCAGACCGCCGGCGCGGTCCTGATCGAGGACGTCGGGTACCACCGGTATCGAAACCGGGACCTGATCGTGCTGGCCGGCTGGAGCCTGCTGGAGGTGCTCTGGTACCGGCCGCTGACCGCAGTCTGGCGTTCATGGGCAACGGTGCTCTTCGTCACCGGCCGCCGGCCGGGTTGGGGGTCGATCCCGCGGGGGGCGGCGTTCCGCGGCAAGCCCGAGGAAGACCCCGTTCGGGCGCCGCTCCCGCGCTAGAGGACCGTGTCAGTGGAAGCGGCAGCCCGGCTGAAGCGTGAGCTTCGGCTCCAGACTGGCGCGCTTCTTCAGGAGTGCCTGTCGGAAGGCGAGCGCCTGGGGGTTGGTCGCGCCGAGGACGCGGGCGGCGCGGTAGAGGAAGCCGACTGCGCTGCAGTCGACCTGGTGTGCGGGGTCGTGCGCTGCGCGTGCGACTCCGCGGAGGAAGGCGAGCACGGTCACGGCGACCGCAAAGCCCGGCCTCGAGTCGGGCGACGAACCGTACGGCTGCGCGACCGCGTAGCCGAGAAGCCGTTCGCAGACCGTGTTGCTCACGAGCAAATGCTGCGGTGGATCCTCGCGCACCCCCGCAGGCTGATCGACGCACTCGGCGGTCAGGGTGCGGCCGGCGAGCCTCGAGGCCAGCGAGCCCAGCAGCGGCGGCTCCTGCGAGGGCACCGCCCTGTGCGCAGTGATCGAACGTGACTCGAACGAGTCACTCGACGTCTTCTTCGCGGTGTTTTGCGAGTCCTTCCAGACGTACCCGGCCTTCGGCGCGCTCCACGAGCCGCCCGGCGCCTTGGCGACCTGGATCTTCTGGAAGCGGTACGCGTAGTGGTTGCACTCCGTCGTGCCGCCGTTCCATGTCTCTCCCAACGCCTGGGGGACGAAGCGGCCGTGGCTCTTCGGCAGCGAGATCTCCGGCGTGACCGCCTTGTTGTCGAGCCACACGCGCCAGGTGTCGTTCTTTCCCTTCTCTTCGAGCACGCTCAGGAGATGCTTCTCGCTCGAGGAGAGCTTGTCCTTGATCGTGTGGTACTGGGTCGGCTTGTCCGGCAGCGTCACCTCGTAGTAGATCTGCGTGGGGCCTGCCTCGAACGAGGCGTAGCCGGCCTGGAGCCATTCGTCGGTGCCGTTCGGGCCCAGGCCGGGGCCGCCGACGCCCAGCCAGCCGGCGACGTGCCCGACGTCGACCTGCGGCGCCGACGCGGTGCTGAGGTTGGCGCGAATCCCGGAGCGTTGCGTCGTGTCCTGGGCGCCTGCGTAGGCGTAGTTCTTCTTGCAGCTCGACGACACCGAAACGCCGGCAGGCGTCGCCGGTGCAAACGCAAGACTCGCAAACACGAAAACACCGCAGACGCACGACGGCAAGCGCGTCATCAGGTTGCACCCCCCGGTGATGAGTCTACGGGCCTGACTCGGCGCCCGCAAAAGTTGTCCGCAGGATCGAGCGCTTCGCATAGCGGCGCCGCGCCGAGACTGGAGATCGGGACGCAGGAGACGTTAGGGTCTCCGCAAAAGGGGCACGCGCACGCGCGCGTCAATACAAGGGGAGGGGTGCACATGAGGTGGAGTCAGCGTCGCGTACTAGACGATCCCGCGACCGGACACGTGCTCGAGAGCGGGCCGGAGCGTACGGCCGCCGCAGACGGTCCCGAGCGGCCGACATTGCGCCGAGCCGGGCCGCCCGGCCGCGGCACGCGCGGACGCTTGATCGTCATGTGCCTCGGCGCGGTGCTCCTGGCGGCGACGCTCGTCGGCGCCGGGCGCGCTCTCCTCCTCGGACCACGTCCGCCCTGACAGCGTGGCGGCCGCGGAATCCGACGCCCAGGTGCCGCCCGACTACCTCCGCATGAGGGCGCTCGGCGGCGCGGCGACGGTGAGCCGCGCGGCGCTGCGCCGTGCGGCGGCGCAGGCTGCCGCGATCGGCTCCGCCGGCGGCTCGTGGGAGTACGTCGGCGCCAACAACATCGGCGGTCGCGTCACCGACGTCGTCGTCGACCCGACGCAGGCCAACACGATCTACGTCTCGTCGGCCGGCGGCGGCGTCTGGAAGAGCACCGACGCGGGCCTGACCTACACGGCCGCCTGGCCGGCGGACTACCCGCAGGCGATCGGCGCGCTCGCCCGCGGCTCGGACGGGACGCTGTGGGCCGGCACCGGTGAGGCGAACGCCTCCGGCGGCGGCATCACGTACGTCGGCGACGGCGTCTACAAGTCGACCGACGGCGGCGCCACGTGGACGAACGTCGGCCTCGTCAACGCCGGCATGATCGGCCGCATCGCCGTCGACCCGACGAACCCGCAGCGCGTGCTCGTCGCGGCCGCCGGGAGCATCTACTCCACCGGCGGCGACCGCGGTCTCTACCGCACGACCGACGGCGGCGCGAACTGGGCCCCGATCCTCGTCCCCGACCTGAACGCGGCGCCGTACACGGGCGTCGTCGACGTGGCGATCGACCCGGTGAACCCGAACCGCGTCTACGCGACGCAGTGGGACCACCACCGCACCTCGTACCTGCGGCCGTACGGCGGGATCGGCTCGGGCCTCTACGTGACCGACAACGCGATCGCGACCCAGGCCTCGGACGTGACGTGGGAGCGGATCGACAACTCGCACGTCTCGGGCCCGCTGCCGAGCTACGACAACACGAACTACACCCCGCCGCGCGCGGCGACCGGGCTCGACGTGTCCGACACGCTCGGCCGGATGGGCGTCGCGATCGCGCCGAGCGACCACACGCGCGTCTACCTGATCACCGGCGAGTCGCTCGGCTCGGACAAGGGCTTCTTCGTCTCCGACAACGGCGACCGCTCGCTGGCGGCCGGCGGCCCGACCTTCGTCGCCGGCGGCCGCGCGGGCGGCCAACCCCCGCTTCGAGTGGTGGTTCGGCCGGCTGTTCGTCGACCCGGTGAACAAGAACCACCTCTTCAAGATGGACGTCAGCCTGCGCCGCTCCAGCGACGGCGGCGCGACGTGGGCCAACGTCGGCGGGCCGCACGCCGACCAGCACGGGATGGCGTGGGACCCGAACGTGCCGAACCGCGTGTACCTCGGCAACGACGGCGGCATGTACCGCTCCGACGCGAACGGCGACAGCGGCTGGGTGCACGGCACGAACATGCCGTGGCTCCAGGAGTACCACGTCGCCGTCTCGCAGCAGCGGCCGAACCGGATCGCGATCGGCCTCCAGGACAACGGCTCGAACCGCAGCTGGTCGAACCTCAACGACGACGTCGCCGATCCGGTCGCCGCGAACTGGACCTCGTACGGCGGCGGTGACGGCCACTACGTCGTGATCGACAGCACCGACGACACGTACTACTACTCGTGCAGCCAGAACGCCGGCTGCAGCGGTGTCCACGACGTCGCGTCCACGACGACGACGCTGTCGGCGGCGGCCGCCGCGGGCGCGACGAACGTCAAGATCGCGAGCGTCACCGGCCTCGTCGCCGGCAACACGATCACGATCGACTCGACCGGCGCGAACCCGGAGACGGTGACGATGACGACCGTCGGCACGCGGGTGCGGGCGGCACGGGCGTCACCTTCACGCCGGCGCTCGCGTTCGCACACGCATCGGGCGCGACCGTCGTGAAGAACGGCGTCGCCGGCACGCAGAGCCTCGGCTTCGGCTCGCGCGGCAGCGGCCTGCGCTGCACGACCGACGCGCCGCTCGTCCAGGATCCGTCGGACTCGGCGACGCTGTACCTCGGCTGCAACAACCTGTCGCGCTCCACGAACCGTGGGGCGAACTGGACGGCGATCGCCGCGCCCGACCTGCTCACCGGGCCGGCGCCGGCCGACGACTCGACGACGAACAACCCGCTGTACGCGGGCCAGTTCCCGTCGATCTCGACGATCGCGCCGTCGAAGTCGGACCCGAACACGATCTACGCGGGCACCGACAACGGGCGGCTCTGGCGGACGACCGACCTCGGCGTGACCTGGCAGGAGTTCCCGAACCCGTTCGCGCCGGACCCGCCGCGCTGGGTGACGTCGGTGATCGTCGATCCCGCTGGACTCCACGCATGCCTACGCGTCGTACGGCGGCTTCCGCGAGGGCTACACGTCGGCGAACGTCTACGAGACCGTCGCCGACGGCACGGTGGCACGACCTGGAAGAACGTGAGCGGCAACCTGCCGAACGCGCCGGTCAACTTCCTCGCCTACGACCCGCCGAACAACACGCTCTACGCGGCGACCGACCTCGGCGTCTTCTTCATGCAGAACGACGACGCGGTCTGGACGAAGCTCGGCGACAACCTGCCGAACACCGCGACCGAGGACCTGAAGATCCAGGCCTCGAGCGGCATGCTCTACGTCGGCACCTTCGGCCGCGGCACGTGGCGGATCCCGCTCGTCGCAGGCCGCCTCGTGCACCGTCAAGGTCACGAACAACGGCTCGATCGTCACGGACGACGGAGACACGGCGAAGTTCGACGGAAACGCGAAGTCCTCGCCGAGTACAGGCGGCGACGGTCAAGGGCGACGAGTCGTACGAGGTCAAGGCCAAGGACTCAGCCGAGCCGATCAAGGTGAAGTCGACCGAGCTCCTCGCGACGACCTGCACGCTCAACTCGACGCCGCAGAGGGCGACGATCTGGGGAAAGGCCACGATCAAGGGCTCGGGTGACGTATTCCTTCCGCATCGACGTCACGGATGCGGGCAAGCACGGGACGAACGACACCTACGGGATCACGACGAGCGACGGGTACGTCGTCCGGGCAGCAGCCGCTCGAGAGAGGGGACATCAAGATCGACACGGACTGATCGCGGCGCGACGCGGCGCACAGACTCTCGTTGGGAGAGAAAGGCCCCTGCTTCGGGGCCTTTCTCTTCCGACCGGCGGAACGCCGCCGTAAGCTCCGCGACGTGAAGGTCGTCGTCACCGGTGCGAGCGGCAAGGCCGGCCGAGCCGTCGTCCGCGATCTGCTCGAGCACGACCACGACGTGCTCGCCGTCGACATCGTCCCGCCCACCGACTCTTCGGCGACGTCTCTGGTCGCCGATCTGACCGACTTCGGCGAGACCGTCGAATGCGTTGCCGGCGTCGACGCGGTCGTGCACCTGGCGGCGATTCCGGCCCCCGGGATCCACACCGAGGAGACGACGTTCCGCACGAACATGCTCAGCACCTTCAACGTCTTCGAGGCGGCGCGACTTCACGGTCTTCGGCGAGTCGTCTGGGCTTCGAGCGAGACCATCCTCGGGCTCCCGTTCGAGCGCGAGCCGCCCGCGTACGCGCCGATCGACGAGGAGCATCCGCCTCGACCCGAGTCCAGCTACGCCCTCTCGAAGCTGCTCTCGGAAGAGCTCGGCCGCCAGTTCCACCGCCGGTCCGAAACGCCGTACGTCGCGCTTCGCTTCTCGAACATCATGGAGCCGCACGAGTACGAACGCTTTCCGTCGTTCTGGAAGGACGCGACGCTCCGCCGCTGGAACCTCTGGGGCTACGTCGACGCGCGCGACGTGGCGCAGAGTTGCCGGCTCGCGCTCGACGCCGACGTGGGAGCCGAGCACTTCATCGTCGCCGCCGCCGACACCGTCATGAACCGTCCGAGTCGCGAGCTCATGGCCGAGGTCTATCCCTCGGTGGCGTATCGGCCGACTGCAGGCGACTTCGACACGCTGCTCTCGATCGAGAAGGCGCGCACGCTGCTCGGCTACCGGCCGGCGTGGTCCTGGCGCGACCACGTCGGCGGCTCGACCGACTGAGGAGGCGCGCCCGAGAAAGGCGCGCTTCCTTCGATCCGCTGCAAAGCAAGAGCCGCAGTGTTTCCTTCTTCTCCCTTGGTCGATGAACAGACCGCGGAAGCCTCCGGATTCCGCTCGACCCGGCGCAGGACACGCCCGGTTCTGCGCGAACGAAGTCTCTCCATGGGGTGGCGACGCGGAGAGTTGTGGCTCGATGCGGACGTGGGTTGGTTCCGCGAAGGTGCCGGCGCGCCGGCGATCGTCGGTGTCCCGCCCGCGTCCACCGGCGGCTTCTTGCAGCCGCAAGGGCTCCACGCGTCTCGCCTGCGCCGCTCGGCGTGGGAGCGGCGTCGGGACGCGCGCCGGGCGAGGGCGGCGGCGCTCGCAGTCTCTCCGGCGGTGATGTTCGCGCTAGCCGGGCTTCGGAGCGACAAGCCCGGAAGCGATTTTCTCCTCGAAGACCCGCCGAGCCTCACCTTCACGTTCGACACCGGGGGGCGGGAGGTCCCGCGGGTTGCGCCCGAGTCGCGACGCGAAGCGCAGCCGAGGCACGTGCAGCGCAAGGCCGTCTCCCCGGCGCACGAGTTTCCCAAGATCGCCTGGCATCACGCGAGCTCGATCGGACTGCCGTACGGCGGCCGGTTGGTCGACGGTACGCAGCTGCCCCTCAGAGGGCCGGGCTGGGTCACCTGGAACCCGATCACCGACAGCGTGCCGAACCTGCCGCACCGGCTCTACGGCAACGAGCACACGATTCGCACGGTCGTCGCGGTCGCCGACGCCTACCGCGCGGCGCACCCGCACGCGGCGCGCGTCGTGGTGGGCGACATCAGCCGCGAGGACGGCGGCCCGATGGACGACCACGTCTCGCACCAGAACGGGCTCGACGTCGACATCTACCTCCCACGAGTCGACCGGAAGCTGCGCGCGCCGCACACGCCGGACGAGATCGATCGCCCCCTCGCGCAGGATCTCCTCGATCGCTTCGTCGCCGCGGGCGCGCAGATGATCTTCGTGCCGCCCTCGCGGATACTCCACGGGCCGGCGAGAGTCGTGATGCCGTACCCGGGTCACGAGTACCACATGCACGTGCGCTTCCCGCCGGCCCGCGGATAGAGGTTCAGGCGACGAGCGCCTGGAAGCGCGGATCCTCCTTGATCGAGGCCAAGTCGTCGTCGTCGACCGCGTTCTCCTTGTACTTCGGCCACGCCGCCACCGACTCGTTCAGAGCCTCGAGCGCCTCATCCCGACTGCCGAGAATGCTCTTCATGCACGCGATGTTGTAGAGGATCAGGGCGTTGCCGGGGTGCTCCTCGAGGGCCTCCTGCAACACCGCGAGCGCTCCCTCGTAATCCTCGGCTCGATACAGACGGTAGAACTCCGACACCGCCTCGCCCGACCCCCGGCTTGAACGTCACGCCGGGGCGTCCGCCGACGACGAAGACGATCGTTCCGTCCTCGGTCGCGCGGGCGGCGCGTCGCGACGCGGGGTCGGGAACGAACACGGCTGTCCCCTGCGGCGCGTCCACCTCGTCGCCGTCCACCGTGAAAGTCGCGCCTCCGGCGACCACCAAGTACAGCTCCTCGTGTCCGCTGGCTCCGGGGCCGAGCTCGTCGTGCTCGCCGATCACGAAGGCGCCGCTGATCGCCTGGTAGTAGGCGTTCACGCCGAACGAGCCGATGTCGAGGTCGCGGCGGACGAAGACGCGTCCGCGACGGCCGGTTTCGGGATCGATCGGCGCGTCCAGTCCGAAGCCGCGGTCGGCCGCGGCCGCGCCTGCCTCGTCGAGCGAGAGGACGGAGTACGAGGTCGTCGTCGTTGACACGTGAGCCTCCTTGGAGAGAGGTAGTTTGACGTAGAGCTACTCGGCGTCGAAAGATATACCTCGATGTAACTCGACGTCAAGAGACTTTTGCCGGCTCTCGCGCAGTCGTCCCATTCCGCCCGGCAAGGCGATAGGGTCGGCGCGGCTCAGGTTCCCTGCTGAAAGAGAGGTTCGGCATGACTCGATCTTCCTGGACGACGATCGTCATGGCACTTGTCGTGGGCGCGGTCGATCGCCGGCGCGGCGGTTGCGTCCGCACCCGCTGCGTCTCCGCCGTACCCGACGCGGATCGACTTTCCGGCGACGCAGTTCGACGCGGCCGGAGTGGCGATCCCCGGAACGGGCTATTCGCCCGAGGGCATCGCGGTGTCCGGCGACACGTTCTACGCCGGGAGTACGGCAACCGGCGAGGTGATCAAGGGCAACCTGAAGACCGGTGACTACGCGCGCGGCTTCGTGCCTGCGTCGCCGAACCAGCCCAGCGACGTGCACCGCGGCGTGCTCGGGCTCCTGGTCGACGACTCACAACCGCCTCTGGGGCGCCGGCTCGTACGGCATGGCGTGTGGGGTCGGGACCCAGCCGGCGTGCCCGGCAGGCATCACACCGCCGCGCACCAACTACGGGGTCCTGTTCGTCTGGGACGCGACAACCGGCGCGCAGCTCGCCCAGTACACGCTCTCGACGGCGGCGGCGAAGACGATCAACGACATGACCATCTCCGGCAACTCCGTGTTCGTGTCGAACACGACGGCTCCGAACGGCGCGGGCACCGAGGTTCAGTTCAGGCTTCAGCTCGGGGCCGGCGGCGCGCTGCCGCCCGGCGACGTTCCTCCGGCGGCTCCGGCCGCTGGAGCCGTCAATCCCGCGGTGACCGTGGTTCCGAGCTTCGGATACACCGGCGCGGACGGGATCGACACGCTTCCGAACGGGAACGTGATCATGAACTCCGTCAACGGGACGTCGCTCGGCGACATGGTCGTGTGGAATGCGACGACGAACGCGATCACGCCGATCGCGGTCACCGCCGAACCGGGTCGCATTGCGAAGCCGCTGCTGAGCGGCGACGGAGTCGCTCTCGACGGCAACATCCTCTACTACCCGGAGAACCGGACCGACGTCGCGTTGTGCCCGGCTCCGAACGCGACCCTGCCGTGTCCCGGCGACATCGCGGTGGTGCGGCTCAACCCGCCCGACTTCACGACGGCCACGGTCCTCGCGCGGATCAACAGTCCTGCGGGATCCGGCTTGCCGCCGCTGCGCAGCCCGGCCAACCTCGAGCAGCTCGGGCATTTCATCTACGTGATCTCGCGAGTGCTCGTGCCGAACCCGGTCATCGGCGGGGCCACCTTCACGCAGACGTTCATCGAGCGGCTCGACAAGCTCCCGGTGCACGCTACGGGTACTGCGGTGAACGCGACCGAAGGCGCGGTCTTCAACGGCGTCGTCGCCACCGGCACCGACCCGAGCACCACCGGGTTGACCGCGACGATCGACTGGGGCGACGGCACGCCGACGTCGACCGGGACCGTGGTCAAGACGGGTGAGACCTTCTCCGTCTCGGGAACCCACATGTATGCCGACGACGGGACCCACACCGTCACCACCAAGATCGACGACGCCGCGACGTCGCTGAACCTGACGTCGGCGACGAGCACGGCGACGGTGGCAAGCGTCCAGTCCCTCGCGCACGACGTGCTGGGGCAGGCGACGGCCTTGCTCGCCGGCGCGTCGAAGGCGGACTCGAACAAGTTGAACGACGTGGTCAAGAAGCTGAACGACTCCCTCGACTCGGCGTTGTGGGTGGACGGTGACCACGTCGACGCGCAGCACGGCCAGCAGGTCTTCGACTCGCAAAAGGACGCTGTCGGGAAGCTGATGAATCTCCTCGGGAACAAGAAGTCGGAGATTCCCGACGCGACGCTGCAGTCGATGATCGACGACATCGTCCACGTCGCCAGGATCCTCGCCGAGCGGGCCGTCGGCGACGCGATCGCGTCTTCGGGCGATGCCGAGAAGATCGCCCAGGCGCAGAACGAGCTGGACGAGGCGAACGCGCAACTCGCCGGAGGCGACTTCGCCGCGGCGATCCAGAACTTCCGGCAGGCCTGGAAGAAGGCTCAGCAGGCCGGCTAGATCGGCGGAGTCGAGAGGGCGAGGGCCCGCACTGCGGGCCCTCGCCGCCGTTCGGCTTCCGCGGCGCGGTACCCCGGCGTTCAGGCTACGGCGCGCTCCCGCGGGGTGCGGGTCTAGACATCGATATCCAGACGCGCTACCTTGTGCCGCGATCATGGCCGGTCCGGGGCTGGAGGACTGCGCCGTTCCACTGCGGCCGGCCGTACACGACGGGGAAGGACAATTCATGCGCAAAGCAACCCTTCTGGGTCTGCTCGTCTTCGGTTCGCTCGTGTTCGCGGGGTTCGCGTCCGCGGCGTCGGACCGGCCGGCAACGGCGGCCCAGACCGGTAGCGACATCGTCCTCAATGACGACGTGTCGAAGCTTCACGAAGTAGGAGCCGCGGATGCGGGAAACGAGCGGCCGTTCAGGGCGTTTCGCGCCCAGGCGGCCCTGGCCGTGAGCACGCCCGCGCTCGGCACGCAGAAGTTCTGGTACTCGCGGAACGGCAACGCGTTGGTTCGCGATCGCCTGTTCACGCTGCGTGCGGTCACCGCGCACAGCGAGGTCTGGGTCTCGAACGTGTCTCGACTTCAAGGCGGGCGACTGCCGTAACGACGGCGACCGCAACGTCATCACCGACGCGCAGGCGGCATACCTCGCGGACCAGTTCGAGACCAACATCTACCCGAAGGAGTCGGCGGAGTTCAGCGTCGCGCCCGATCGGGACGGCACGCACGCCCTCCGCGGCCAGCCGGGTACGCCGTCTTCGCGCACCGGTGGCGACAACTACTACGCGGGTGACGGCAACAAGACCGTGATCCTCGTCGACAACGTGCGCGACGACAACTACAACGACCTGAACAACAGCCAGGCGCTGTCGTACATCGCCGGCTTCTTCTCGTCGAACATCAACACGCTACTCGACCGCAACGTGATGACGGTCGACTCGTACGACTGGACGCACCGGACCGGCGCCAACCCGCCGAACCAGCCGGTGGCCGGCGACAACTGCAACAGCAAGCCCGCGCGGCCGTTCCTCTACGAAGGTGTGTTCGCGCACGAGTACCAGCACCTGCTCGAGTCCTACGAGAGCCCGGGCGAGGCCACGTGGGCGAACGAGGGCCTGTCGGACTTCGCGATCGCGCTGACCGGCTACGTGAACCCGGCGACGCCGATCACGGAAACCGGGTTCGACTCGCACGTCCAGTGCTTCCTCGGGTGGCTCGGCGTCGCGACTCCCGCGAACCCGAACCCGCGGCCGACGAGCGGGCCGGAGAACTCCCTCACGAACTGGAGCGACCAGGGTGACGGCGAGATCCTCTGCGACTACGGCGCAGCGTTCACATTCATGCTCTGGCTGTCGGATCACTACGGCTCCGGCTTCATGTCCGCACTGCACCGTGAGAACCTCAACGGGCTCCCCGGCCTGCAGGCCGTGCTCGACCAGTTCCTCACCGGGCAAGTCGGCGCAGGACGTGATCCACGCGTGGGCCGTCGACCGTTGCGGTCGACAAGGCGCGTGACGCCGGCGCGGACATCCGCGGAACCGACTTCCCCGGTGACTTCCAGGCGGCCTCGCTGAACGCGGACATCCGCTGGGACACGCCCGAGGCGTACTCGACGCCCGGCGCGCCGCCGAACGGCTCCGACTACGTGCAGCTCAGGAACGCAGGCGGCCAGCCGCTCAACGCATCGCAGCTCACCTCGCTGAGGTTCAAGGGGTCGACTCAGTTCGCGCCGCTCCCGACACAGTGGACGGTCGACGCGAACCCGCCGCTCCAGGCCGGCAACGCCGCCTACTTCGGCGGCCGCGCCGACAACCTCGACAACGCGATGGCGCACCAGGTGACGGTGCCGGCGGGGAGCCCGACGCTCGCCGCCGACCTCCTCTGGAGCACCGAGATCGGCTTCGACTCGCTGTACGTCCAGGTCTCGGCCGACGGCGGCGAGACGTGGACGTCGCTCGGGAACGCCGACACCGTGAACTCGCTGCCGCAGGCCAACGCGTTGCTGAGGGCGAACCTGCCCGGCTTCAACGGCGAGTCGCACACGTGGAAGCACGAGGTCTTCGATCTGACGCCGTACGCCGGCAAGACGATCTGGGTCTCGTTCCGCTACATCACGGACAACAACACGCGCGGCGAGGAGTTCGACGGCGTGTGGGCGGACAACATCACGGTCAACGGCACGCCCGTCGGCGACGGAACGCTGGCCGGCTGGAAGTCGCTCACCGAGGTGAACCCGATCAGGGTGCACGGCTTCACCGTCCAGCTCGTCGGGATCGACACGAACCGCAACACGCCGGTCGTGATCGGGACGCTCCCGCTGGACGGGAGCTTTGCCGCGTCGCTCGACGGCGGCAAGATCCGGCGCATCGTCGGCACGCAGGCGGACATCGTCGGCGCGGTCGTGACCTACGACGAGCCGACCGAGCTGATCACCGACTACGCGCGGTACCAGCTCTGGGCGAACGGAGCGCTCCAGCCGGGCGGCTGAGAGTTCCTTCCTTCGTGGTATCGACAGGGCCCGGGCAACCGGGCCCTCGTCGTTTCACAACCACGAGGCGCGGTACTTCCCCGACTGATGGCCGCATCACGAACGTACTCTGAACGACGTAAATCGAAAGCTTGGGGGTTTTAGATGGTTCGCATCGTCTCTATCGTCTCGGCGCTGATTGCGGTCTGCGCCGTTCTCGTCGGCGGCTCGCTTGCCGCCCCGGCGAAGAAAGCCAAGCCGTTCCCGCCCGTGATCCAGCTCCCGACGGGATTCCAGCCCGAAGGAATCGAGGTCGGCAAGGGCACGACGTTCTACGTCGGCTCGGTCGCGACCGGCGCGATCTACCGCGGCAACCTGCGCACGGGCGCCGGAGCGGTCCTCGTTCCCGGCGGGAGCGGAAGGCCCGCGACGGGGATCGAGCTGGACCAGCACAACCGGCTCTTCGTTGCCGGCGCAGGTAGCGGCAACGCGTACGTCTACGACGCGAAGACCGGCGCGCTGATCCGCACGTACAACTTCGCCACGGCGCCGACGTTCATCAACGACGTCGTGGTCACGAAGAACGCCGCGTACTTCACGGACTCCATGAAGGCCGTGCTGTACAGGGTTCCGCTCGGGCCCGGCGGCGCGCTCGGCGACGCCCAGACGATCAATCTCGGCGGCGACTACGTCCACGTCGCCGGCCAGTTCAACCTGAACGGGATCGACGCGACGCCGAACGGCAAGACACTCGTCGCGGTGCAGACCGCCGGCGGCAAGCTCTACCGCATCGATCCGACGACCGGCGTCGCGAAGCTGATCACGCTCGCCGGCGGCGAGAGCGTGCCCAACGGCGACGGGATCCTGCTCAAGGGCAAGACGCTCTACGTCGTCCAGAACCAGAACAACCAGGTCGCCGTGATCGCCCTCGGCAACGATTTCGCGTCGGGTCGCGTGCTCACGCGTCTGTCGGACTCGGACCTTGCGGTGCCGACGACGATCGACGACTTCGGGAACCGCCTCTACGCCGTCAACGCGCGGTTCGGTGCGCCGAGCCCGAGCACGCAGTCGTACGAGGTCGTGCAGCTGCGGAAGGCGAAGGGCCACTGAGGCAAGCCTGCGCGGGCGCCGTCGTCTCGAACGGCGGCGCCCGTCAGGGCAGCGGCACGGACGGCACGAGGACCACGCCGAGCCGCCCGAGGATCGCGTCGCTCTGCGCGCCGAGATCCTCGTCCGACGGGTAGCGCGTCGCCGCCATCGCGCGCAGCGTGAGCGCGACCTCGTACTCCGCCTTCAGCTCGCGCGCGATCCGCAGGCTCTCCTCGAAGTGCGGCCGCGCCTCCTCGGGGCGGCGTGCCTGCTGCAGCGCGTAGCCGATCGACCGCTCGACGAGCGCCTCCAGGCCGCCGACGGGTGACTTCGTCGCGGCGGTGCGGCACTCGATCGCGACGTCGAGCGCTTCCCTGTAGCGGCCTTCGAAGACGAGACACTCGGCGCGGCGCGCCTTCACCTCGACCTGGAACCGCTCGGTCGAGAGCGCGTCGAACACCGTGAGCGCCTGGTCGAAGAACGTGTGCGCCTCGTCGAACCGACCCGCCCGCGCGGCGGCTCGGCCGAGGTTCGACAGCGCTGCGCCCTCGCCGAACGCCCACGTCGACGCGCGCGAGACGCGGAGCATCTCCTCGAAGAGCGGCACCGCCTCGTCGAGCCGTCCCTGGTCGGAGAGGATCTCGCCCTCGTTGTTCACCTGGATGACCGCGCCGACGCACGTGTCCGGCGCGCTCCTTCGCGTCGTGGCTCTCCCGGTAGAGCCGGAGCGACTCTTCCCAGCGGCCTTCGTAGTACGCGTGGATGCCGAGATTCGAGAGGACGACACCGAGGCCGCGGAAGTCGCCGAGCTCCTCGTAGATCGGACGCGCGAGCTCGAGGTAGCGCGAGGCCGTCCTGGCTGCCGAGGTCGGTGTACGCCGCGTCGAGGAGGTAATAGGTGTGCGCGAGCGTGCCGAGCTCGCCCGACGACTCGGCATGCTCGGCCGCGGCCTCGAGCCAGCGGATCGCCTCGGCGCTGTTCGTCTGGCGGTAGTGGATGCCGCCGGCGCCGAGCTCGATCGCGGCCTGCACGGCGTCTCGTGCCGCACCCGGCTCGGCGTCTTCGAGCCGCGCGAGCCCACGCTCGCACGTCTCCAGCGCTTCGGCGTAGCGACCGACGAGCTCGTGCAGCGCGCTCTCCTTGCCGAGCAGGCGCGCGTCGAGGAGCGCAGACTCGTTGCCGCCCAGGTCGCGCGCCGTCTCGTACGCGCCGAACGAGCGCTCGTACGCACCGAAGCGCTCGCACACGTCGCCCAGCTCCTCGAGGACGCGCGCGATCTCGGCGTCGGAGAGCTCCGGCACGTGCTCGGCCGCTGCGATCGCGCGCTCGTAGAGCTCCGCGGCGACGACGTTTGCGAACGTCGCCTGCGCGCGCTCGGCGGCCGCGAGCGCGTACGTCCACGCCTTCTCGTGCTCTCCCGCCTCGAAGAAGTGGAGCGAGAGGAGCCCGGCCGTCTCCTCGACGCGCTCTCCCGCGCGCTCCTCGAGTGCGTGCGCGACGCGGCCGTGGATGTCGCGACGGCGGCCGAACGAGAGCCCCTCGTAGGCGGTCGCGCGGACGAGGTCGTGGCGGAACGCGAAGGTTCCGTCGCCCGCGTAGCCGACGAACTCGCGGAGCCATTCCCAGCGCGCCGGGTCGCCCGCGTCCGGGATCTCGTCCTCGAGGATCTCGCCGAGGAACTCCAGCTCGAACATCGGGCCGACGACGGCGGCGTAGCGAAGCAGCATCCGGTCCGCCGGCTCGAGCGTGTCGATACGCGTCGTGAGCAGGCTCTCGACCGACTCCGGCAGCGTCTCGAACGGCTCACCCTGCCGGGCCGCGATGACGAGCTCGCGGACGAAGAGCGGGTTGCCGCCGGATCGCTCGGCGAGCGCGGCGAGCGTGTCGGTCGGTAGGGCGAGGTCCGCTGCGACGGTGAGCGCGAGCGCCTCGGCGTCGCCGGGACCGAGCGGTTGCAGATCGATACGCTCGGCGGGGCCGTCGAGGTTGACGCTCGGCTCCGCGCCGGGCCGGGTAGTGACGCAGACGAGCCAGGGCCGCGGGGCCGGCTTCGTCGGTCAGGTGGCGAAGCAGGAACCGCGACGAGTCGTCGAGCCAGTGCGCGTCCTCGAAGACGAGCAGCGTCGGCATCATCAGCACCCGCTCGACGAAGGTCTCGACGGTCTCGTGGAGGCGGTCGCGGCTCGAAGCGGGGTCGAGGCCGTCCACCTCCGGAGTCGACGGCACGTCGGCGTCGAAGGCGATTGCGAGCAGCGGCAGCCACGCGGCCTGATCCGGCATCGCGGCCGTGACCCATGAGGAGAGCTGGGCGCCGGCCTCCTCGCGGGATCGGTCCGGCGTGATCCCGGCGAGCTGGCGGAGCAGGTTGCGCCACGCGAAGAACGGCGTGGACGACTCGTACTGCTCGGCCGCCGTGCTCAGCTGCGCGAAGCCGAGAGCGAGCGTCCGGAGCTCGCGCACGAGCCGGGACTTGCCGATGCCAGGCTCGCCGACGAGCTCGACCACGCGAAGCTGCCTCGCTCGGACGGCATCGATCGCGGTGCGAAGGACGCCGAGCTCCTCGTCGCGTCCGACGATCGGCGTCGTGTCGACCTCGGTCTCGGTCGCGTGAGCCCGACGGCATCGCCGACGCGGTGCGCTGTCACGGCCCGCTCCTTGCCCTTGACGAGCAGCGGCTCCTTGTCCGTCTCGTACATCGTCTTCGCGCGGTCGAGCACGTCGGAGGTGGCGAGGATGTCGCCGGGGTTCGCGCGCGCGGTCAGTCGCGCCGCGAGGTTGACGGCGTCGCCCATCACGGCATACGTGCGCCGCGTCGCGCCGCCGATGTCGCCGGTGAAGACGGCTCCGCGGTTCACGCCGGCGCGGAGCGGGAGGCCGATGTCGGCGGCGACGATCGCGCGCAGCGCCCGCACCATTCCCTCTTCGTCCTGGCCCGAGCTCGAGGGCGCGCCGCCGGTGAGGTAGAGCTTGAGGGCGCCGACGTCGATGTCCGACTCGAGCCACGTGAGGCCGTAGGTCGCGCAGGCCTGAGCCGTAACCGCTGCGAGCGTGTCGATGCGCTCGAGGAGCGCGGCCGGACCCTCGGCGGCGAGCAGTTCGTCGGTACCCGAGAGCTTCACGAACGCAACGGTCACCTGCCGGTGCTCCGCTTCTCCGCTCGAGACTGCGAGGTGCGCGCGGAGCGGTGCCGGCACGTACGCGTCCAGCTGGGCGCCGGGGACGTCGCGCGGCGTCGGGACGGTGCTGGCCCCGGGCTCGAGGCGCAGCATCAGGCGGGCGCCGCCGCGCTCCTCGGCGAGCCAGGCGGGATCCACGGCAGCGGCGGTCTCGGCGCTGAGCACGATCTCGCCCGCCGTGGCCAGATCCTCGAGCTCGAAGACGCGCGTCGCGGCCGGGCCGGCGACGAGCAGCTCCCGGTGCGGCAGCTCGGTGAGGAAGAAATGGCAGTCGCCCGAGTGGACGCCGACCGACATGCGCAGCTCGACCGGGCCGACCGAGCTCTCGGCGCTGCCGATCGACTCGATCGTCCACTGCATGTCCGAAGCGGCTCCGGCCGCGCGCTGCTCGTGGCGGTCACCGCGAAAGAAGAGGAGAAGCGCGTCGCCGCGGAACTTCAGCACGTCGCCGCCGTGCCGTTCCGCGACCTCGATCAGCCCGTCGAAGCAGCCCGAGATGCGGCGGACGAGCTCCTCGGCGCCGGCCCGGCCCCGCGACGCCAGCCGCTCCGCGAGCGCGGTGAATCCGGAGATGTCGACGGAGACGAGCGAGCCGTGCTCGACCCGGAATCGCGGCCCGTCCGGCTCCGTGCTCCAGGCGTGGACGAGCCGCGGGAGGTACGGCGCGAGCGGCGATTCGGTCCGCTCCGCCTCCAGCCCTCCTGCAATCGTGGTCAGATCCACCGAATCATTATGCGTCGGCCCCGGCTTTATCCCTTGTAAACCGGCCGCGCATGCGTCACATTGCTAGGAGGATGGGGAGGTCGGGTCTGTCCGGCTGCGTGGCCGGACGTATCAAGCTGGTGATCCTCGCGGCGGCGTTCGTGGGAGCCCTGTCGGCTGCGCCGACCTCGCTGGCGGCCGTGTTCACCGTCAACTCGGCCGGCGACGGAACGGACGGCGTCTGCGACGTCCTCGACTGCACGCTGCGCGAGGCGATCGACGCGTCCAACGGAACCGGCGGGAGCGACGTGATCGACTTCCAGGTCGGCGTCGGCGGCCCGGCGACGATCCGCCCGTTCTCGCCGCTGCCGCAGATCACGGATTCCGTGCTCGTCGACGGGACGACGCAGCCGGGCTACTCGGGCTCGCCGCTGATCGAGCTGGACGGAAGCTTCCTCGGGCCCGGCGCTGCCGGCCTCAGCGTCACGGCCTCCTCTTCGGGATTCAAGGCCTCGCGGTCAACCGTTTCGCGGGGAACGGCATCGAGCTGATCGGCGGCGGCAACAACAACGTCGTCACGTCGAACTACGTCGGCGTCGGCCTCGACGGCGTCACCGCGCGCGGCAACGGGAACGGCATGCGTCTCGAGCTCGGCGTCGAACACGATCGGCGGCACGGCGGCTTCCCTTCGCAACGTCATCTCCGGGAACACGCAGTACGGCGTCGAGCTTTCCGGCGGCGGCGCGAACACGGTCAAGGGCAACTTCGTCGGCACCGACGCTTCGGGCAACGTCGCCGTGCCGAACTTCCGCGGGGTAGCCGTCGAGTCGTCCGAGCAACACGATCGGCGACGCATCGGGCGGACGGAACGTCGTCTCCGGGAACAGCGACGCCGGCCTGGTCGTCACGGGCAGGAACAACGACGTCACGGGCAACTACATCGGCACCGACGCGGATGCGACGACGGCGGTGCCGAACGGCTTCGGCGGCGTCTACATCCTGGGCGGGGAGATCTCGGCGAGTGCGAACACGCTCACCGCGAACGTGATCTCGGGGAACAAGTCCTTCGGCGTGCTCATCCAATCGAGCATCCCGAACTCGGCCGGAAACAACGTCTTCGACGGCAACCTGATCGGCACGGACGCGTCGGGGCAGAAGGCGCTCGGGAACACCGGCCCGGGCATCGCGATCGGTGCAGGCAGCGGCATCGGCAACAACGTCATCGGCGACTCGAGTTCGTCGAGCAACACGATCGCCTACAACCAGAAGGGGATCTCCCTCGGCCCGAACACCGCCCGCAACAGGTTCAGCGCGAACTCGATCCACGACAACACCTTCGACGGCATCGACCTCGACGACGACGGCGTGACGCCGAACGATCCGGGCGACGGTGACATCGGCGCCAACGAGCTCGTCAACTTCCCGGTGCTCTCGAACGTGGTGCGGAACGGTGACGGAACGGTCACCGTGAGCGGAACGTACGACGGCTCGCTGCCGAGCTCGCCCTATCAGCTCGACTTCTACGCGACTCCGGCCTGCGACGGAAGCGGCAACGGCGAGGGAGGAACCTGGCTCGGCAGTCAGTCTTCCCTGTCCGACGGCGCGGGTGACTTCTCCTTCAACACGGACAACCTTCTCACCGGAAACGTCGCGCCGGGCGCGGTCATCACCGCGACCGCGACGGACACACTCGGGGACACGTCCGAGTTCTCGGCGTGCAAGCAGGTTCCGGGCGCGGCCGGCTCCACGCTCACCGTCGACACGACCGACGGCAGCACGGACGGCTCGTGCAGCGACGGCGACTGCAGCCTCGGCGACGCAATCACGGTCGCCAACGCCGTGCCCGGCACCGACACGATCGACTTCAACCTGCCGGGGCCGTCTCTCGTGATCACGCCGACTCCGTCGCTGCCGGCGATCACGGGCGCGGTCGTGATCGACGGGACGACACAGCCCGGGTTCTCGGCGACGTCGCGGGTCGACGTCGACGGGGCCGCGACGACGACCGGGGACGGCTTCGTCGTCGACAGGGGCGTCGACGGCAGCACGATTCGCGGGCTGTCCATCACGGGTTTCCGCGGCGTGGGCATCGACCTGACCGGGCCGCCGTCGGTCGTCGAGGGCAACTACATCGGCGTCAAGCCCGACGGAACGAGCCCCGGCGGTAACGGCAGCGGCTCCACCTTCCACGGCGGGATCCTCGTCGGGTCCGAGGGGAACCGGATCGGCGGCACGACGGCTGCGACGCGCAACGTCATCTCGGGCAACAACCCCTCCGGGATCGTGATCACGGACGGGCGCCGGCAACCTCATCCTCGGAAACCGCATCGGAACGAACGTCGACGGCGACCACGCCGTGCCGAACGCCGAGAACGGCATCTACTTCCCGGATCCGCTCGGCGTGCCGACGATCGGCGGCGGCGGCACCGGGCGCCGGCAACCTGATCTCGGGCAACAAAGGCAGCGGCATCTGGATCGAGGCCGGCGACGGTGCCGTGATCCAGGGGAACACGGTCGGGCTCGCGGTCGACGGGAGCACGGCTCTGCCGAACGGAGCCGACGGAATCCACGCGGAGTTCGCGGGCGGCCGCATCGGCGGAGTCGGGCCGGGCGAGGGGAACGTCGTCTCGGGCAACGGCGGTGCCGGCATCGCGCTCATCACTGTCTCATCGCCGACGAAAGTGCAGGGCAACCTGGTCGGCCTCAAAGCGTCGGGTGACGCCCTCGCGCCGAACGGCGCGGGGCAGGTCGTCGTCTCGGGCTCGGACTCGATCGACATCGGCGGCGCGACGGCCGCTGCGCGCAACGTCATCTCCGGCGGCGGTTCGAGCACCGGCGTCCTGCTCGACTCGGGCACTCACGACGTCCTCGTCCAGGGCAACTACATCGGCACCGACAGCACGGGCGAGGTCGGCCTCGGCAACGGCGAGGGTGTCAGCGTCGCCGGCGGCGCGCACGACAACACGATCGGCGGGTCGGTTCCCGGAGCCGGGAACGTGATCAGCGCGAGCTCCCAGATCGGACTCAGCCTCGACCTGGCCGGGACGGGCAACCGCGTGCTGGGCAACAGCATCGGCACCGACAAGGACGAGACCACGGTGCTCGCGAACGACGTCGGCATCGAGCTCGTCGGCACCAAGGGAACCGTCGTCGGCAGCGCGGTCCCGCCGATCGGGAACGTGATCGCCGGCAGCGCGGACGTCGGCATCCTCGTCATGGGCGAGCAGCGACGGGAACACCTTCGCCGGCAACTACGTCGGCACCGACCGCACCGATACGGCCGATCTCGGCAACGCCGACGGCATGCGGATCGTGAACGGAGGAGGCTTCAACAACGTCATCGGTCCGACGAATGTCTTCGCGCACAACTCCGACCAGGGCATCGAGCTCGACGTCGGCACCGGCAACCGAATCTCGGCCAGCACGTTCCACGACAACGCCAACGAGGCGATCTTCATCGGCGCGGGCGCGAACAGCGACCAGAAGGCACCCACGGTCGACTCCGCCGTGGACGACGCCGGAACCGTCCAGATCGACGGCTCTCTCGCCGGCACGGCGAACCGGAGCTTCTCCGTCGAGCTGTTCTCCACGCCGTCCTGCACCGGACAACCGCAGGGGCAGACGTACCTCGGCTCCACGACGGTGACGACCGACGACGGCGGGAAGGGCGCCTTCTCGCTCTCGTCGCGCGTGCCCGGCAGCGGCGACGCGATCACGGCGACGGCGACTGACGCGACGACCGGCGACACCTCGGCGTTCTCGCCCTGCACGACGGTTGCCGACCCCACCGTCGTCGTCACGACCGCCGACGATCACGACGACGGGATCTGCGACAGCGACTGCTCGCTGCGCGAGGCGCTGCACGCGTCGAACCTCGCGGAAGGTCGCATCAACATCGCCTTCGCGATCCCCGCGAGCGGCACGCAGACGATCACGCTCGCGTCCGCGCTGCCGAGCATCACGAACCCGGTCGTGATCGACGGGACGACGCAGATCGAAGCACCAGATCGACTGCCGGCTTCGCCCCGCCGGCTGCGGGAGATCCGGGGATCGAGATCACCGGCGATCAACGCCGGTGCCGCGGACGGCCTCGTGCTCGCGTCCGGGTCGAGCGGCTCGACGCTGCGCGGCCTCGGCGTCCAGAGCTTCACCAGCGGCGTCGTTCGAGTCGTCGGGGCCGCGGGAGTCAGGGTCTCGTCGAGCGGCAACACCCTCGAGGACCTGTACGTCGGTACCTCGTCGACCGGTCTCCTGGCTCGGCCGAACGACAGCGGCATCGTCGTCACCGGCGACGGGAACACGATCGGGCCCGGCAACCTCGTGTCCGGAAACTCGAGCTACGGGGTCGTCATCGACGGAACGGTCACGGGCGCGGCCGGCAACGTCGTCCTCGGAAACCTCGTCGGCACCGACCGCACCGGCAACGCGCCGCTCGTCGACGACACGGCGATCGCGGCGTACGACGCGCCGAGGACGATCATCGGCGGGCCGACGGCGTCCGACGGGAACGTCGCGGTGGGAGGCGGCATCGGCATCGACGTCTCGGGGACGATCGGAATCGACAACGCGTCCGAGATCCGCTTCAACAACGTCGGCGTCGGCAAGGACGGGATCACGGCGATGCCGCAGTCGTACGCCTGGGCCGTCGGCGTCGGCAAGGCCGACCACGTCGTGGTGGCCGACAACGTCATCGGCCACGGCGAGAGCGGCCTCGCGGTTGCCGGATCGAGCGACGTGACGATCGTGCGGAACTTCGTCGGCGCCGACCGCAGCGGCGGCGTCCAGCCGAACACGCTTCAGGGCATCTACCTGCAGCAGTTCGGCGCGCCGGCGCATCCGACAGGAATCGTCGTCGGGGGGAGCGTCGCCGACGGAAACGTCGTCCGGAACAACCCGTGGGAGGGGATCATCCTCGAGAACGTCGACGCGACCACGGTCACCGGCAACGTCGTGAAGAACAACGCGACCACGAGCGGCGCCGGCGTCGCGGTCACGGGCGGCGTGGGCAACACGATCTCGAAGAACTCGATCGACGGGAACGGCGGGCTCGGAATCGATCTCGGCAACGACGGCGTGACGCCTAACGACCCGGGGAGCGGCGGCCAGGACGCAGACACCGGCCCGAACGACTTCCAGAACTTCCCCGAGAGCCTCGCCGCCACGGTCACGGCCGGCTCGGTGCACGTTGTCCGGCACGCTGCCGAGCAACACCCGCACGCACTACACCGTCGAGTTCTTCGTCTCGAGCGCCGCCGACGGCAGCGGGAACGGCGAGGGCAACCGCTATCTCGGCTCCACGTCGGTGACGACCGACGCGGTGGCCGGCATCGCCTCGATCAGCGCCACGTTCACCGACCCGACCGTCGCGGCCGGTCAGGAGTGGCTCACCGCCACCGCGACGGCCGAAGACGGCTCGACGTCCGAGTTCTCGAAGGCGGTCCTGATCAAGGCGGCGACGGAGACGTCGATCGTCGATCTCGCCCGAGGCCGACACCTACGTCGCGGCGGGTGCGCCCGACACCAACTTCGGAACGGCCGACTACGCCGACACGTACGGCGGCCAGAGCCCGAGTTGCGTCCTCGCGAACGGCACCTCGTACACGCTCATGCGCTTCGACCTCTCGGCGATTCCGCTCGGCGCGAAGATCAGCCACGTCGAGCTCGACACGACGACGCGCGCCGGCTGCGCGCAGGACGGCGACCCGGCGCCACTGGGCGCTCTTCCTTCCGGACGACTCGTGGAGCGAGACCGGGTCACGTGGAACACGCGGCCGGCCGACGGGCTGACGACTGTCGGCGACCCGGCGTTCCCCGGCGGCGCCGGACATCCGCAACTCGAACCTGGCGCTCGGCGCGGCGGACGTGTGGCGGAGCGGCTGCAGCGCAGATCCGGATCCCGCCGGTAACCAGGCCAAGATGTTCCCGAGCACGACCGACGGCTTCCCGAGGACCGTCGCGACAGGCGGAAGCCGGCTTCATCAACCACGTGTCGGCCGAGCGGGCCGACGACGGCAAGCTCTCGCTCGAGCTCTGGACGCCGAACTGCCCGGTCTGCCCGGTCGGGAACAACCTCGCGTACTGGGCGCGCTACTACACGCGTGACGCGGCTAGACCCGGCGGTGCGCCCGAGGCTCGTCGTGACGTTCGAGAGCCCGCCCGGTCGTGGCGAACGTCCAGCTCACCGGGCCCGGCAGCACGAGGCCGGAGCCGGCACGGTCGAAGCTCGCCAACGTGCCGCCGAGCGTCCTGCTCCGGCCGCAGTCGACCGCGCAGGCGGCGCCGGTGAACGAGACGCCGGTCAACGAGACGCCGGTCAACGAGCTGCCGGTCAACGAGCTCCCGTGAACGAGACGCCGGTCAACGACACTCGGCTTCGACGACCTCGCAGCGACGGTGCCGGCGCTCGGCAACATCACGCTCGCGTCGATCCCGCTGCTCCGGACCGGCGGCTGGATCGCGGCGCTCTCGACGCGCCGGGCACGCCGCTCGCGGGTGTTCCGCTCCAGAACGTCACGCTTGCGCGACTACTACGCGCTGCCGACGTCGGTCAATCCCGAGACGCGCGACCCGAATCCGATCCCGCCGATCACAGCTCGGCGACCTCGACCTCTCGCGCAGCCCGCTCGGCAGCCTGCCCGGCGAGCGCGCTCGTGCTGGCGAACGTGAAGCTCTCCGACATGCGATCGCTCGATACGTGGTGTCAGGCGTTCGGCACCGCCTACTGCTCGAGCCCGACGTCGCTCAGCAACGAGACGGTGATGGCTGCGGCGCTGCAGGGCGCGCCCGGTGAACGACGACGCCGGTGAACGAGACGCCGGTCAACGAGATCCCGGTCAACGACGTGCCGGTCAACGACGACGCCGGTCAACGAGGTGCCCGTGAACGAGCTGCCGGTGAACGAGACGCCGGTCAACGAGCTCCCCGTCAACGAGACGCCGGTCAACGAGATCCCGGTCAACGAGCTGAGGCTGGAGACGCCGGTGAACGAGACGCCGGTGAACGAGCTTCCCGTCAACGAGATCATGGCGCGGAACGCGTCGATCGCCGAACTCGCCCGTGAACGAGATCCCCGTCAACGAGCTGGCGACGCCGAGCGCCGTCATCGCCTGCTCGACGCTGCAGACGCCTCCGCAGGGCAGCGTCGACTGCCGGACCGCGACGCTCGGCCAGGCCTACACCGCCGGCGCGATCCGTGCCGGGGGTGACGCTCGGCGACCTGCGCCGCGCCGACGGATCGTCCGCCGAACGTCTTCGACGGCGATCACCCTCGGCGACCTGAACTACTGGGGCGACGTCGCGCACAACGACGAGATCACGCTGCGCGAGCTGATCGACAGCCTGCAGGACGGCTCGATCACGCTCGGCGACTACTTCCTGCTCATCCTGCGCTCGCCGACCGCGCAGCAGGGCCTCGCCTGGGAGCGGCTCGATCTCTTCGGCAGCGGCCTGCCGGCCTTCGCGACCGACGGCCCGACGCTTCCGTACGCAGCGACCTTCGACGTGCAGCCCGGCCCGGGCGACGCGACCGGTACCGCCCGAAGTCGACGTCGACGTCACGCTGCCGAGCGGCTTCCTCTACGACGCCGGAACCTCGAGGCTCGTCGAGCAGCCGAGCGCCTGCGTCGCGGCGGCGCAGATCGGCGATCCGACCGAGATCGTTCTCGCGGACGGACGGCGCAAGCTGACGCTGGACGGTCGACACCGTCGTCGGCAGCGGACTACGTCATCTGCTTCACCGCGCGGCCCGGCCTGATCCTCGGCCCGCAGGCGGCGTCGCTCGACGTCGACGCCGTTCAGCGCGTACGACGTCGACCGCGCCGCCTCGAGGACGTGACCGTCAACGAGACGTTCCCGTCGAACGACACGCCTGCGACGGGACAGCCGATCGACACCGACGCGTTCCTGCTCTCGTACGTGACGAGCGCCGACGACGTGCGACTACTACAGCTACGACCCGGCGGTCAAGCCGGCGGTCGGCTCGCGCGTCACGGTCCACCTGAGCCACCTGCCCGCCGACTACGACCTCGTCGTCTACGGGCCGCAGCAGACGCAGCTCCGGCCGCCGTCGTCCACGGGCGTTCCGCTCGACGGGGCAGCCGCTGCTCGACGACGGCTTCGACCTGAGCCACACGACCGACCCGCTGCCCTCGCAGACGCTCGACGACCTGCACCTGCAGCAGAACCTGCCGCTCGTCGGCGTCTCGGCCAACCGCAACGACGACCCGGAGGACGTCGTCTTCACCTACGACGGCGTGCGGGCCGTACATCATCCAGGTCACCGGCTACGACGGCGCCACGAGCGCGAAGCCGTACATGCTGCGCGTGACGACCGCCGCGCCGCCGACGCCCGGCGACGGTTCCGCCGCGTCAGTCGGGCCCGACGCAGGGCCCGGTGCTTCCGGCCCGCTGCCGGCCGGCCTCAACACGGTCTTCCTCGTCAACCGTCAGCAGCTCGCGGGGCAGTACGGCGACACGCTCGCCGGCCTCGGTCATCAGCACGATCCAGAGCAACCTCACGGCGCTCTCGAACCTCGGCTTCCCGAGCGTCATCCTCTCGGTCGACCGGTACGCCGCGGTGCAGGCCGCGTACGCCGCGTGGAACGCGTCGCCCGGCGATCCCGCGAAGGCGAACGCGGTGGTTGCGGCGATCAACGCGGTCGTCGACCAGCAGATCCGCTCACAGGCCAACGCGCGCCGGGCTGAAGTACCTCGTGCTCGTCGGCGGCGACGCGGTCTTCCCGTACGCGCGGCTCGGCGACTTCACCGCGATCGCGAACGAGTCGAACTACGCGTCGACGTTCGGCCCGAACAGCGACCTGTTCTCGTCGCTGCGGCTCGGGAACTTCCTCTCGGACGATCCCTACGGCGACGTGAACCCGGTTCCGTACCTGAACCGGCAGCTCTACATCCCCGAGCTCGCCGTCGGCAGGCTCGTCGAGACGCCCGCGCAGATGATCGGCGCGATCGGCCGCTTCGTGAGCTTCAGCGGGCGGCTCGACCCGCACGACCGCGCTGACGACGGGCTACGACTTCCTCACCGACGGAGCGCAGCGCGTGAAGGCTTCGCTCGACACGCCGTGTCGGCGCCACGAGCTCGGACCAGCTGATCAACGAGACGTGGGACAAGAACCAGCTCCTCGCCGAAGCTCCTGCCCACCGGTGGCGCGCCGTCGATCGTCTCGCTGAACGGCCACGCCGACCACTTCCGCTTCCAGCCGCCGCTCGGCGCGACCGGCGCCACCGGCCTCCGCTCTTCAGCACCGACGATCTCGCGGCTTCGACCGCGTCGCGTACGAACCGGCTCGATCTTCTCGATGGGCTGCCACGCCGGGCCTGAGCGTCGCCGACTCCATCGTCACTGCCGGATCGTCCGTCGAGCACGATCGACTGGCCGCAGGCGTACATGGGCTGGGCCACCGGCGCGACTCCCGACCAGAACGCGAGGACGCTCGGCGTCGGCGCGTACCTCGGCAACACCGGCTTCGGCTACGGCGACACGTACACCGTCGCGTACTCCGAAGAGGTGAACCAGCTCTTCGCGCAGCGGATCGCGGCGGGCTCGGCGGTCGGCGACGCGCTCGTGGGCGCGAAGCAGGCGTACTTCGGCGGCCGCGGCGTGTTCGGCGTCTACGACGAGAAGGCGATGGCGCGAGTTCACGCTGTACGGCCTGCCGATGTGGTCGGTGAGCGGCCCGCCCGGCGGCGGCGGCTCCGACCCCGCCGCTGCGCCTGCAGACGCGGGCACGACCGCGTTCGCCGCGAAGGCGTCCGCGACGGCGGCGACCGCGCAGGCGGCTGCCGACGATCACGGATCCGTCGACCGGGCTCGAGGCCGAGACGTTCGACGTCGATCCGATCGCCAACACGCCGCACACGGTCGCGGCCGGCAAGTTCTGGGAGGGCGCCGAACGGCGTGCAGGTCTCGCACCTGCGGCCGCTCCAGCCGAAGCTGTACGTCCCGCTGACCGGGACGACGGCCCACGGCGCGCTGCTGACGGCCCTTCGCTCGACCGACGAGGCCGACGTCGATCCCGTGTACGCGAGGCCGCTGCTCGACCTCACGACGAACGAGCCGGAGCTCGCCTTCGGCGACGTCGCGTTCCCGTCGCGCCTCCAGGCCGTGCGGACCTTCGAGACGCCGAGCGGGCGGACGCAGCGGGTCGTCGTCGTGACGGGTCAGTTCTTCAGCAACGCGACGCCCGATCCGAACGGGACGGGAACCCAGCGCCTGTTCAGCCGCGTCGCCGGGCGCGTCTTCAAGTCGACGAGCCAGGACTACATCCCGCCTGCGTTCCAGCTGATCGCGCGACGAGGGTCGGTACCACGCGCGGCCTTCGGCGTCGACGTCACCGACCTGATTCCGACAGGGCCGAGCACGACCGGCCCCGGCACGGTGAAGCGCGTGCTCGTCGCCGTGCGCAGCGGCACCGTCGCCGGACTGGACGTTCGCGATCTCGTCGCAGTCGCGCAACGGACGCCAAGCACTGGACGGGCGGCGTGCCGATCACCGGCACGCAATTCGAGTACTTCGTCCAGGCCGTCGACGCCGCCGGCAACGTCGCCGTGAGCACGAACAAGGGCTTCTACTTCGAGGGCGCGACGCTGCCGCCGCCGACCGGGGACGTGCACGTGTCGACGACCGCTCCGACGCCGCCGTCCGGATGGTTCAACGGCGCTGCGGATGTCGAGGTGACCGTCAACGGCAGCCCGCCCGCCCCGGGCACGACGACGGTCTCCGTGGACGGCGGGCCGCCGCAGGCGTACAGCGGCCCCGTGCACGTCACCGGCGACGGCCCGCACACGCTCGTTGCCCAATCCGCAAGCGGGTCCGATGCCAAGGCCTTCCTCGTCGACGCCAGCCCGCCGACCGTGAGCATCACGACGCCGTCCGACGGGGCCGTATTCGCGCAGGATCAGCCGGTGAGTCCGCTTTCGGCCTGCAACGACGCAGGCATCGGCGTGGACTCGTGTTCGGTGACGGGACCGGCCTTCAGCACGGCCGCGGTCGGCGTGCGCACATTCGCGGTCACGGGCGTCGACAAGCTGGGGAAGACGCGCACCGAGTCCGTTTCGTACGAGGTGAAGCCGGCTGTCGAGGCCTTCGTCTCGGCTGGAACCCCCGGCGCGAACGGCTGGTACACGACCACGGCGACGGTCACGGCGCAATCCCCAGCCGGCTCGGCTCCCCCCGCGGGGCTGGTGACGTACACGGTCAACGGTGGGAGCCCGCAGGCCTACACGGCGCCGTTCCAGCTGGCGGCCGACGGCGTCTACAACCTCGTGTTCACCGCCTACGGCCACACGAAGCCGTTGACTGTCAAGGTGGACAAGACGCTGCCGCAGATCACGATCACGACGCCGACGACGGGCGCTGTCTACGCTCAGAGCGCGGTGATCAACGCGGCGTATGGCTGCACGGAGACGACGCCGGGTGCACCCGCGCCGAATTGCACAGCGACGGTGACGCCGCCTGGCGGCTCGCCCGTCAGTGTTCCCACGGGAACGGCTTTGCCGACAGAGGTGCTAGGGAGCTACCAGGCCGTCGTAACCAGTACGGACGAAGCGGGCAAGACGGCCACTGCCTCGGTTTCATACGAGGTGAAGGCGGCGATCGATGCGTTCGTCTCGGCCGGGACGCCTGGCTTGAACGGCTGGTATACGACGACGGCGACGATCACCGCGCAGTCTCCGATAGGCGCGACTCCTCCCGTGGGCTCGGTGACGTACACGGTCAACGGCGTTAGCCCGCAGGCGTACACGGCTCCGTTCCAGCTGGCGGCCGACGGCGTCTACAACCTCGTTTTCACCGCCTACGGCCACACGAAGGCGTTGACCGTCAAGGTCGACAAGACACTGCCGCAGATCACGGTCACGTCGCCGCCGGCGGGCGCGACCTATCCGCGGAGCACCGTTGTCAACGCCGCCTATAGCTGCGCGGAGACGACGCCTGGCGCACCCGACCCGACTTGCTCGGCGACGGTGACACCGCCAGGCGGCTCGCCCGGCAACGTACCGAGCGGCGCCGCGTTGCCGACAGGTGCGCAGGGGACGTATCAGATGGTCGTGGCGAGTACCGACCAGGCGGGCAAGACGGCAACGCTGCAGCGGTCGTACACCGTCGGCCCGCCGGTGCCCGTGACGGGAAAGATCCTGTTCGTCCGCTCGAACCGCATCTGGGTCGTCGGTGCTGACGGAACGGGCCTCCGCCAGGTGACCGGGATCGCGGGCCTCGACCCCAGCGCGTTCCTGGACGACGAGCCGGCGAAGTCGCCCGACGGCCAGAAGATCGCCTTCGCGCGCCGTTCGACGGCGAGCGGCCCGTCGCAGCTGTGGGTGATCGATGCCGACGGCCGCAATCCTGTCCTGCTCACGACCGGTACGAACACCGGCGACAACACCGCGCCGGCCTGGTCGCCCGACGGTAGAAAGATCGCGTTCCAGTCCACGCGCAGCGGCTCCAAGAGCATCGACGTGTGGGCCGCCGCATGGAATGCCTCGAGCTCCACGCTGTCGAGT
>CAVPTP010000010.1:0-69723 GCA_963708685.1 uncultured Actinomycetes bacterium | reverse complement strand
TCGAGCGCGCTACGCCGCCGGCGGTCGTCGGACACGAACGGCATCGAGGGCGCGCCTTCCTTCAGCCAGCCAGACTCGAGCGCCTCCTCTTGGCACAGTGGGCACACGTCGACCAGATCGGCGCCGGCGTCAGGCGCAAATCGCATCACGCGCTCGCCCATCAGGAGCGTCCGCTCGCAGATCGCGCAGGTGCGGGTGACGGCGGTACGGGTTACGCGGGTCATCGGGAGACCGAGGTTAGCGGAGGGAATGTCTCCGGTGCTAACGTCGTTCTCCACCTATATGCGTTTTGCACATAGACACGGACCGAGGACTCGCTGGCGCGACGCGCAGGGGAAGTGGCACGTGCGCGGCCGCGTCGAGCGGTTCCTCGAGCCGGCGCTGCTCCTGCTTCTGGCCGAGCAGCCCGCTCACGGCTACGAGCTCGTTGACCGCGCAGCGGAGCTGGTGCCGGGCGAGCGTCCGGAGCTCGGCGGCCTGTACCGCGTGCTCCGCGCGCTGGAGGAGGACGGGCTCGTGAACTCCGAATGGGACGCGAACGAACCCGGTCCCGCGAAGCGCAGATACGAACTGACCCCGGCGGGCCACGAGCTGCTCCGCGCCTGGGCGAAGGCCCTCAAGCAGACGCAGGTCGTCGTGGACGCCTTTCTCACTCGCGTCGAAGGGAGGTGAACATGCACGGACATCATCAACACCGCCGCGGATTCCGCCGGCCGCCCTTCGGGCGACGCTGGTACAGCAGCGAGAACGTCCTCGAGCGGCTGGAGAGCTACCAGCGCGACCTCGAGCAGGAGCTCGCCGACGTCTCGGATCTGATCAAGCGTCTCCAGACGGACGACGCGCCGAGCGCGCCGCAGCAGACCGCGACCGTCTAGTCGCGCCTCGTCTCGTTCGGCCATGTCGGGGGCCTGACCCCGGACATGGCCGGACTAGCGACTGCGCGCCGGGCATGTTCGGCTGCGGCGCGGCGCGGGCATCGACCCGTACGGCGGCGGACGACGGCGACGCACGGTCGCGTCGAACATCTTGCGCACCGGAGCCGTCAGCGCCGCGGCGACGCCGGCGTCACCGGCACGTGATGTAGATGTAGGTGTACACCGCTGTACCTGGACCTCCGCCGGCAGACGCCGCGGCGCCGTGTTCGCGGTGAAGCAGTTGCCGGCGCCGGTGCCGGTCGCGACCGCGAGGTCGGCGCGGCCGCTGCCCGAAACGCGGTTGCCCGAGATTCGGTTGCCGCGCGGCCGCCACCACGGCCCGGGGTCGCTCGTGGCGCCCGGGTCGAAGACGATGCGTTGGGCCGTCGGGAAGACCGCGATGCCGTACCGCTCGCTCCGCGTGACGCTGTTGCCGCGCACGACGTTCTCGTTGCCGCCGGCAATCGCGATGCCGATGCCGATGAAGCCCGCGAGCGGCGTACCGATCGGCACGCGCGCCCTCCCGCTCCCGGTCACCCTGTTCCGGAGGATCGTGGCCCGCGCCTGCGGGGGATGCGCCTCGTTCGCATACGAGTTCGGGACGATTCCCGCGCCGTTGCGATCCCAGAGCGAGTCGCGGATGACGAGCCGCTCGCGTTCGTGCCCGAGTAGCCGACGGCCGACAGGGCGGCCACCACGTGCGAGAGCGTCGCCCGACAATGGCGACACTCGCCGACGTAGTACGCGGCGTCCGCGGCGCCGGACACGTAGTCGTGATCCACGGTCCCCTCCTCCCCGCCCTCGATGTAGATCCCGTAGCCCTCGACGTTCCAGACCGTCAGGTACGAGGCGCGGAACCGGTCGGCGTCCTCCCAGTAGAAGGCGTTCGCGACGAAGTTGTGCGCGGACATGTTCAGGAGCGACACGCCGTCGGCGTGGACGCTGATCCCGTTCTTCCTCACGTCCCCGCCGTCGAGGACGACGCCGTTCCGGTCGGTCCCCTCGATCGTCAGGTCGTGCTTCGCGGCGGGGACGACGACGCCGCCGACGTACGTTCCGGCGTCTACGAGGATGCGGTCTCCCGGATCAGCCCGGTCGACCGCCTCCTGGATCGTCGGCTCGTCCTGCGGAACGCGGATCGTCGACCCGGCGGCGTCGCCATGCGCGAGCGGATGCGACGTGATCAGGTAGCCCGCGAAGAGCGCGATTCCGATCGCAGCGAGCGCGCGCCGGCGAGGCAAGCGATCAGACCTTGGCCTCTTCGAGCTCTTTCTTGCTGTCGGCGATCACCTTCTGCGCGATGTGTGAAGGCACCTCCTCGTAGCGCACGAAGTGCATCGCGTAGTCGCCGCGGCCGCCGGTGAGCGAGGTGAGGGACTGCGAGTACGTGAGGATCTCGGCCATCGGCACCTCGGCCTTGATCGACGTCATTCCGCCGCGTGGCTCCATCCCCTGCAGCCGGCCGCGCCGCGAGTTGAGATCGCCGTTCACTGCACCAACCGCCTCGTCCGGAACCGTGACCTCCAGCTCCATGATCGGCTCGAGCAGCACCGGATCGGCCTGCTCGTAGGCGCTCTTGAACGCCATCGACCCGGCGATCTTGAACGCCATCTCCGACGAGTCGACGGTGTGGTACGAGCCGTCGACGAGCTTCACGCGGACGCCCTGCACGGGCGCGCCCGCGAGCTCGCCGTGCAGCATCGCTTCCTGGACGCCCTTGTCCACCGCGGGCCGGAAGCTCTGAGGGATCACGCCGCCGACGATCTTGTCCACGAACTCGTAGCCCTCCCGCTCCTCGAGCGGCTCGACGACGATCTGGCAGTCGCCGTACTGGCCGCGCCCGCCGGTCTGCTTCTTGTACCGCCCGCGCGCACGTGCCTCCTTGCGGATCGTCTCGAGGTACGGGACGCGCGGCTGGTGCAGCTCGACGTCGACGCCGAAGCGCCGCTTGAGCCGCTCCACAGCCACCTCGACGTGGATCTGCGAGAGCCCCAGAAGCAGCTCCTCGCCGGTCTGCGGGTCGCGCTTGAGCTGGATCGTCGGGTCCTCCTCGGCGAGCCGGCGCAGGCCGGACGCCATCTTCTCCTCGTCCCCTTTGGCCTTCGGTGTGACCGAGAAGCTCATGACCGGCTCGGGAAAGCCGATCGTCGGCAGCTCGACGTCACGCTCGTGGTCGAGCAGCAGGTCGCCGGTCTGGGTCTCCTTCAGCTTCGCCACCGCTCCGATATCGCCCGGCCCGAGCTCGTTCGTCGGGTTGTGCTCCTTTCCCTGGAGCTCGAGCAGGTGACCGATCCGTTCCTTCGTGTGCCCGCGCGCGTTGACGACGGTCGAATCGGATTTCACGGAGCCGTCGAGGACGCGGAAGACGTTGATCCGGCCCGCAAACGGGTCCGCGATCGTCTTGAAGACGAACGCCGCGGTGCCGGCGCCCCCGACGTCGATCGGCGAGCCCTTCTTCGCCGGCGACGGAACACCCTCGACGAGCAAGTCGAGCAGAGCGGTCGTGCCGAGGTTCTTCGTCGCGACGCCGCAGGCGACCGGGAACAGCTCGCCGCGCGTCACTGCCTCCTTGAGCGCGTGCGCGACCTCCTCGACGGGCAGCTCCTCGCCGTCGAGGTAGCGCTCCATCAGCGACTCGTCGGTCTCGACCACGGCGTCGAGCAGCTGCGTGTGGTACTCGTCGACCTGCGCCTTGCAGCTCCGCGCGGGATCTCGACCGGCTTTCCCTCGCGCTGCCCTTCCGGGCTCGTGTACGCGCACATGTGCAGGAGGTCGACGATCCCGGTCAGCTCGTGCTCGGCTCCGATCGGCAGGTGAATCGCGACGCAGTGCTCCGAGAGCTGCTCCTTGAGCGCGCCGAGGACGCGGAAGAAGTCCGCGCGCTCGCGGTCGAGCATGTTCACGAAGAGGACGCGCGAGAGGTTTCCCTCCGTCGTGCGCTTCCACAGACGTGACGTCTGCACCTCCACGCCCATGACGCCGCTGACGACGAACAGCGCGCCCTCCACGACGCGAACCGCCGCGATCGCGTCACCGATGAAGCCCGCATCGCCGGGCGTGTCGACGATGTTGATCTTGCGGTTCTGCCACTCGAGGTGAGCGACCGCCGCGGCCAGCGACATCTTTCGTCGCTGCTCGTCCTCGTCCCAGTCGGAGACCGTCGAGCCCGCGTCGATCGTCCCCAGCCGGTTCGTCGCGCCGGCCTGGAAGAGCATCGCTTCGACCAGTGACGTCTTTCCGGTACCGCGGTGTCCGACGACGGCGACGTTGCGAATCTTGCCCGGCTCGTGAGCCATGCGTCCTCCTGGGATGTGGGTCTGTGCCGCCGCCGATCTTAGCCCCGCGCCTGGTGTTACACCGCCGCCCCGGCCGACGAGCCGGAGAGACTGGACTTCAGGCGGAGGATTGCCTTCGTGTGGAGCTGCGAGACGCGCGATTCCGTCACCCCGAGCACCTCGCCGATCTCGCGCAGCGTCAGATCCTCGTAGTAGTAGAGCGTGATCACGAGCTTCTCGCGCTCCGGCAGGCGCGTGATCGAGTGCGCGACCATCTCGCGGAGCTCGGTCTGGGCGTACACGGTCGCCGGCTTCGGCTCGTTCTCGTCCTCGAGCGTGTCGATCAGCGCGACCTGGTCTCCGCCGGAGCCGGAGATCGTCCACAGCTCGTCGAGCGCGGCGATCGACGACCGGGAGATGTCGGTGAGGCTGTCTTCGAGCTCCTCCAGGCTGATCCCGACCTTCGCCGCGATCTCCTCGTCGGTGGGCGCGCGCCCCAGCTTGGACTCGAGCTCGTACATGGAGCGCTCGATCTGTCGCGCCCGCGAGCGGACCGAGCGCGGGACCCAGTCGAGAGCCCGCAGCTCGTCGAGGATCGAGCCCCTGATCCGTGCGATCGCGTACGTCTCGAACTTCACGTCGCGGTCCGGCTCGTACCGCTCGATCGCGGCGATCAGGCCGAGCAGTCCGTACGAGACGAGGTCGCCGTCGTCGACGTGCGCGGGCAGTCCGCTGCCGAGGCGGCCGGCGACGTACTTGACGAGCGGTGCGTAGGTGAGGATCAGCCGGTCGCGGATCGCCTGGTCGTTCGTGCGCTTGAACGTCCGCCAGAGCTGGTTGATGTCCTCGGCCACCTGAACAGAATACGGCGCGAGGCGCGATTCTCCTCAGCGGCGGGCGCGCCGGAGCATCCCGATCCCTGCGTTGCCGAGCCAGACGGCGATGGCGAGCGAAGCCGCTGCGATCACCCACGCGCCGCCGCCGGCGCGCGCCGCCGCGTAGGCGACGCCGCAGCAAACAGACGCTGAGGAACAGGAACAAGATGCCGAGCACCCGGCGCAAGGCTACTCGGAGGCCAGGGCTACAATCCCTGCCGCCGAGGGGCGTAGCTCAGCTGGTAGAGCGCCGGTCTCCAAAACCGGATGTCTCACACGGGTGAACCCATGGTTCCCCCATGAACCCCCTCCTTCGGCTTGTATCCGTGCAGGGCTTGCTCTCGCAAGAGCGCGGTCTTGCGAGAGCGCTCGCCACCGACATGAAGACGGCAGAAAGACGGCGTCTACAATCCCTGCCGCTGAGGGGCGTAGCTCAGCTGGTAGAGCGCCGGTCTCCAAAACCGGATGTCGCAGGTTCGAGTCCTGTCGCCCCTGCTACGCGTGCCCGCCGCGCCGGTTGTCATGCTTCCGCGATGGCCCTCGGGCAAGGACAGGCGTTCGGCGCCGAGAGTCCGGTCGCGTCGCTACTGGCTCGCCAACTGCGTCGGCTTTCGCGTCGAAGCGTCGCGGGGCCGACGCGGGATCGTGGAGCGCGTCGGATGCGATCGCGGCCGGGACCGACGTGCTGCTCGTCCGGCCGCCGCACCGCTGTGGGCCGACGGCTCGTCTCCGTGCCGTTCGAGCGTGTCGCGCTCGGTCGATCCCTGGGCGGAGACGATCGTCCTCGCGCCGCGGCCGCGACGTGCCCGGCGACCCGCGCGGGAGCCGCGCGCCCTGCCGGCCGTGCGCGAGCGCGGTGCGCAGGTCGGCAGTCGCGTGCTGCCGGTCGGTGTCGCTCTCGCCGTCGCCGGCAGGCGCATGTTGCAGTTCGGCTTTCGTCGCGCTCAGGAGCGGAATCGTCCTGCTGCTCGCGATGCTCGCGGGACTCGGCGCCTCCGTTCGCCAACGCGCACCCGGCGCGCGCGACGCGCTGTCCCGCACCGGACGGACGGCGCTGCTCTTCGCGAGCGCGTACGCGTCGGAGATCCGGCGCGTCGTGCACGCGGAGTGGACGGCATTCGCCGCCTGGCTCGCCGCCAGGCGCCGCGGCCCCGAGCCCGACGGCCCGCAGGTCGTCGAGTTGCTGCCGCAGGCCGACGCGGAGCCCGACGCCGCCGACGAAGGATCGCGGCGGCGCGCGGGCTGAACGCCAGAGTCGCTAGACCGCGCGGCGGCCGGAGAACAGGCCGACGAGCAGAACGATCAACGCGACGACGAGCAGGAGCCAGAGCAGGTTCGAGACCCACACTCCTCCGCCGATCGCGAAGAGGAGGAGCAGGACGATCACGATCACGAGCAGTGGTGACATGCGTGTTTCCTCCCTGGGTAGGTGTTGACACGTTCCCGCTGAGCAGGGACTTCACACCTCGTCACATGCGCGCCTTGAGCGCGAGCACGTTTTCGACGAACGGCTTCGTCACCTTGAAGACGCCGCTGCGGCGAACCGCCGCTTCGCCCTGGTACCACGCCGCGAGAGCGAGGTGCTCGTTGCCGGCGAACCGGCCGAGCAGGTGCCTCAGGTATGCGACGCCCACCTCGATGTCGCCGTCGACGGTGCGCGCGACCGGCCGGCCGAGGAGCACCTCCTCGACGTAGTCGCGCGTCATCGGGAGCGTCTGGAGCACGCCGCGGGCGCCGGCCTGGAAACGACGTTCGGCTGGTAACCCGACTCCATCCACGCGAGCGCACGGACGAGCGGCGGCGAGACGTTCATGCGCGCCGACCAGTGGTCGAGCTTCTCGCGGATCTCCGTCGGCGTCGACTGCAGGGCCGACGACGCGAGCGGCGCCCGGGATCTTCAGCCGCTTGCCGATGAGCAACACCTTGCTCGGGTCGAGGTGGTTCGCGCGCGCGAGCGACGCCAGCGAGACGTGGAAGCGCATGGCGACGGCGGTGAGCGAGTCGCCCGGCCGCACGGTGTACCTGCGATACGACGACCCGACGGCGGCCGGGCGCGACCGCACCGCCACCTTGCTGTCGAGCACGAGCGAGGAGAGGGTGCGCGCGCCGACGACGGCGTCGGGCGCGAGGTGCATCTGCCGCTGGTAGCGACGAAGTGCGACCGCCGTCCCGCGGCCGAGGTAGCCGTCGAGCGGCGCCGGTGTAGAGACCGTGCCGCGTCAGCAGGAACTGGAGCACCGAGACGTCGAAGCCGAAGTCGCCGGGCCGGACGATCCGGTCGCCGAAGAGCGGGCGGCCGAGCGGGCCGAGCGAGGCGCGCGTGCGGTCGTCGACGATTCCCGTGACGGGCAGGTGCGCGCGGCGCTGCGCCTGGCGCACCGCGGCGAGGGTCTGCGGCCCGACCAGGCCGTCGATCGGGCCGCAGTACAGGCCGAGCGCTCGAAGTGCGACCTGGACGCCGGCATGTTGCGCGTTGACGTACGCGCGGGCGGGCGATGCGAACCCACATGCGACGACCATGGCCGCGAGGAGAAGACGAACACGCACGGCTGAAGGTGATTCGCCCGCAGCCGGAGGACTCCTTCCCGCTACACGGCCTCGAAGACGCGAAACGGGAAACGCTCCTCGAGCACGTCCCGCCAGTTCCCCGTCGACCTCGACCTCCGGGCCGCGCGTCCGGCGACACCGGCACCACGACGAGCACCGACGCGCCGCGCATGAACGCGCACACGTCGTGCCGCGCGCGCACGGGCATGTAGCCGCGCGCGAACGCGTCCGGCCGGCGCCTTCGCAGGTCGAGCAGCGTCGCCGTGACGCCACAGCTTCGCGGATCGCGTGCCGGATCGTCGGCAAGCAGCCGCCGGCGCAGCTCCCAGTCGACGGGACGGCGGTTGTCGGGGTCGACGAGCGCGAGCGCCTCGAGCTCGTCGCCCTGGTAGATGTCGGGAACTCCGGGGCACGTCAGCTTGAGCACGAGCATCGCGAGCGAGATGCGGATGGCCTCGGCGCGCAGCCGTTCCGCGAACGCTCCGGCGGCGGCGCGCTTCGCTCGCGCCCACTCCTTGACGCGCCCCTCCCACGCTCTCGTCGGGCGAGAGCCAGTTCGTCTTGTGCTTCGACTCGCGAAACGCCTTCTCGAGATACGCGTCGACCCGCTCCTGTTCGATCGGCGCGGCGCCGACGAGCGTCTGCAGCGCGAGGTAGCCCTCGTTCGCGTCCTCGAAGTCGAGCTCCTGCCGGGCGAACGCCTGCCACTCGTCGACGTGGTTGCTCAGCGCGAGCAGGCGCGCGCGCACGTCGGGCGAGCGCTTCGTGTCGTGCGTGAACGTCGTCAGCAGGTGGAGCGGGAAGCGCGCGGCGCGTTTCAGGTTCGCCACGTGGAACTCGTCGACCGACATCGTCCAGCGACCCGCGTCGCCGCCGACCTCGTTGAGCGCGACGAAGCGGTTGTAGCGGTAGAACGCGGTGTCCTCGACGCCCTTGGCCATCACCGGGCCGGTCGCCTGCTGGAAGCGCCGCACGAACCCCTCGTGCCCCGGCTCGTCGAGGAGGAGGATGCGCGCGAGGCCGTCCGAGAGCGCGGCGCGCGAGATCTCGTACCGGTCCTCGTCCGCGACCGTTCCGCGCTCGGGCTCGACGTACGTGCGGTAGACGTGGAACGACGCGAGCGCGAGCGGCAGGTTCTCGACGCCCGCTATCTCCTCGTGCAGGCGGCGCAGCTCCGGCTCGAAGGTCGTGGTCGCCTGCTCGAGCTTGGCCTCGAACGCGATCTCCTCGAACGACCGCGACTCGCCCGTCAGCTCCGCGTAGACCTCGGTGAGCGGCTGCTCCGCCGCCGGGTTCAGGAACAGGTGCATGACGTCGTTGAGGAACTCGTAGCCCGTCGTTCCCTCGACCGGCCACGGGCGCAGCTCCTCGCCCGGCTCGAGGATCTTCTCGACCCACACGTGCCCGGCGCCCTCGCGCCCGAGCCGGTCGAGGTAAGCGCGCGGGTTGGCGAGCCCGTCGACGTGGTCGATGCGCAGCCCGTCGACGACGCCGTCCCGGACGAGCTCGAGGGCCTTGGCGTGCGTCGTCGCGAAGACCGCCTCGTCCTCGACGCGCACGCCCGCCAGCTCGGAGATGTCGAAGAAGCGGCGGTGGAAGCCGGTGCGCGTGTCGACGTCGAAGAACGTCTTCCGCAGCTCGGGATCGCTCCAGAACGGGTTCTCGTCGCTCGTCGCCATGTGGTTCGGGACGATGTCGAGAACGACGCCGAGGCCGGCCGCGGCGAGCGCGCGCAGCTCCTCCTCGCCGCCGAGCGCGTCGGAGATGCGCCGTGGATCGACGACGTCGTACCCGTGTGTCGAGCCCTCCCGCGCCTGGAACACCGGCGACAGGTAGAGGTGCGAGACGCCGAGCGCCTCCAGATACGGCACGAGCTCGCGCGCCGCGCCGAAGCCGAACTCCGGCGTCAGCTGCAGGCGATAGGTCGCCCGGAGCTCACGCGACACGGCGCAGCACGAGGATCGAACGGCATTCGACGACGACTTCCTCCCGGGCTGCCCACGAGCGCGTCCCCGCAGCGAGGTCGGGCTCGGCCGTGGACAGCTCCACTTCCCACTGCCGTCCGAAGCGGCGCGTCGGCAAGCGGAACGTCAGCGGGTCGTAGTGAGCGTTGAAGAGCACGCAGGAAGGAGTCGTCGCGCACCTCCTCGCCTCGCGGCGTCTCCATCCCCACCTCGTCCCCGTTCAGGAAGACGCCGATCGCATGCGCCTGATCGTTTCTCCAGTCGCGCTGCGTCATCTTGCGTCCGTCGGGCCGCATCCACCAGACGTCGGGCAGGTCGTCGCCGCTTCCGGAGAAGAACACGTTGCGTCGGAAGACCGGATGCTCGCGACGCAGGGCAATCGTCCGCCGCGAGAAGTCCAGCAGCCGTTGCTCGCGCTCGTCGATCTCCCAGTCGAACCACGAGATCTCGTTGTCCTGACACCACGCGTTGTTGTTGCCGCCCTGCGTGCGCGAGAGCTCGTCGCCGCCGAGCAGCATGGGAACGCCTTGCGAGAGCAGCAATGTGGCGATGAAGTTGCGCTGCTGGCGCTCGCGCAGGTTGTTCACCTCCGGATCGTCCGTCTCGCCCTCGACGCCGCAGTTCCACGACCTGTTGTCGTCGGTTCCGTCCGCGTTGCCCTCGCCGTTCGCTTCGTTGTGCTTCTCGTTGTACGAGACGAGGTCGTGCAGCGTGAAGCCGTCGTGGGCCGTGACGAAGTTGATCGAGGCGAAAGGGCGCCGACCGTCGCGCTCGTAGAGGTCAGACGAGCCGCCGAAGCGCGAGGCGAAGTCGGAGACTCCCGACTGCTCGCGCCAGAAGTCGCGCACCGTGTCGCGGTAGATCCCGTTCCACTCCGACCAGAGGATCGGGAAGTTGCCGACCTGGTAGCCGCCCGGCCCCACGTCCCACGGCTCCGCAATCAGCTTCACCTGTGAGAGCAGCGGATCCTGGTGGACGATGTCGAAGAACGCGGAGAGGCGGTCGACGTCGTAGAACTCGCGCGCCAGCGCGGACGCGAGGTCGAAGCGGAAGCCGTCGACGTGACACGACTGCACCCAGTAGCGCAGCGAGTCCATGATCAGCCGGAGCACGCTCGGGTGCACGGGGTTGAGCGAATTGCCCGTCCCCGTGAAGTCCATGTAGTAGCGCGGGTTGTCCGGCACGAGCCGGTAGTACGACTGGTTGTCGATGCCCTTGAACCCGAGCATCGGCCCCATGTGGTTGCCCTCGGCCGTGTGGTTGTAGACGACGTCGAGGATCACCTCGATGCCGGCGCGGTGCAGCGCCTTGACCATGCCCTTGAACTCGCGCAACTGCTCGCCGTGCCGACCCGTCGCCGAGTAGAGCGCGTGCGGCGCGAGGTACCCGATCGTCGAGTAGCCCCAGTAGTTCGTGAGCCCCTTGTCGTGCAGGAAGCCCTCGTCCGCGATGTGGTGGATCGGCAGCAGCTCGACCGACGTGATGCCGAGGTCGGTCAGGTGCTCGATCGCCTCGGGCGAGGCGAGGCCTCCGTACGTCCCGCGCAGGTCCTCGCGCACGCGGGGATGGCGCGCGGTGAAGCCTTTCACGTGCACCTCGTAGATCACGGCCTCGTGCCACGGGATCAGCGGTCGCACGGCGTCGTCGTCCTGCCAGTCGAAGTTCTCGTCGATCACGACGCACTTCGGCATGACGTGCGCGTCGTCCTCGGTGTCGAGCACGAGGTCGGCGTCGTCGCCGCCCGGCCGGTAGGGCAACACGGCGTCGCCGTGGCGGTAGTCGATCGCGCCGGTGATCGACTTCGCGTACGGGTCGAGGAGGAGCTTCGAGGCGTTGAAGCGACGCCCCTCCTCCGGCGCCCAGTGGCCGTGGACGCGGTACGCGTAGCACTGGCCCGGGGAGACGCCCGGCAGGTAGCCGTGCCAGTTGAACGCCGTCCGCTCGCGCAGCTCGACGCGTTCCTCCTTGCCTCCGTCGTCGAAGAGGCACAGCTCGACGCGCTCCGCATGCTCCGAGAAGAGCGAGAAGTTCGTTCCCTCGCCGTCCCACGTCGGACCGAGCGGGAACGGACGGCCGGGCCAGAGCTCCCGCGTCACGTACGCAACTCTGCCGTTTTTGCCTCCAGGTCGAGGACGAGTGTCGCGGTTCCGCGGGCCAAAGCGACGCGCTGCCCGTCGACGCGAACTTCGAGCTCGCGCGGGAGCGTCGGGCGAAGGGCGAGCAGCTCGGTGAAGAGCGGAACGGGCTCGCGAGGCTCGACCTTCGAGTTCTCGAACGTCTCGACCGCCTGCGGGTCCGGCGCCTCACCGCCGGCGCCGGAGGTGCGTTCGACCTCGGCACGCCGCCCTTTGCGCGTCGCCTCGGCGATCGCCGGGTCGATGTGATCGGTGAAGAACTGGAACGGACGCTGCTCGTCGTACTCCTCGCCCATGAAGACGAGCGGCGTCGAGAGCGAGAAGAGCACGCAGGCGAGCGCAACGCGGTGCGCGTCCGGTGGGAGTCGGTCGCCGAAGGCACGGTTGCCGACCTGGTCGTGGTTCTGAGCGGCGACGACGAAGCGCTCCGGGCGGTCGCGGCGTAGCTCGCGCACGAGCCCGTCGACGGTGCCGAAGTCGGCGAAGTACCCGGTGGTCTCGCCGGTCAGGAGAACGTGGAGCTCGTGGTGGAGGCTGTCGAGCCACATCGCATCGTGGCCCCACTCGTCGAGCGGGCGAAGGTCCTCGGTGTTCATCTCCGAGATGACGAAGCCGTCCACGCGCTGCTTCAACTCGGTGAGCACGTGCGGCTCGTCGTCGTCGTAGATCGCGTGCACGGCGTCGAGGCGGAGGCCGTCGATCCCGTAGTCGCGCGTCCAGAGCTCGGCGTTCTGGATCGCCCACTCGCGCACGCCGCGCTGCGAGTAGTCGAGCGCGGCGCCCCAGAAGGTGTCGTGGCGATCGGTGAAGTACGGGCCGAACGCGGCGATCTGCTCGGAGCCCGGGCCGATGTGGTTGTAGACGACGTCGAGGATCACGGCGAGGCCCTCGCCGTGCGCGGCGTCGACGAAGCGCGCGAGCCCTTCGGGGCCGCCGTACGCCGGGTGTGGAGCGAAGGTGTAGAGCCCGTCGTAGCCCCAGTTGCGGTTTCCGGGAAACGTGGCGACGGGCATCGGCTCGACGGCGGTGATCCCGAGCTCGCGCAGGCCGCGGAGTCGCGGGATCGCGCCGTCGAACGTCCCTTCGGGCGAGAACGTTCCGATGTGCAGCTCGTACAGGACGAGCTCTTCGCAGGCTCAGCTCCGGCCCCGGTGCGATCTCGAAGCGCGCGGTGTCGACGACCTGCGAAGGCCCGCGAACGCCCTCGGGCTGGAAGCGCGAGCACGGATCGGGCAGCTCCTTGCCGTCGAGCACGAAGACGTAGTCGTCGCCCGGCTGCGCGGGGACGCGCGCCGAGAACGTGCCGTCCTCCTCTGCGGCGAGCGCGTGCTCGCCGCCTGCGACGCGGACCGTCAGCGAGCCCGCGTGCGGCGCCCACACGCGGAACTCGACCGTGCTCGTCGTCGATCGGGATTGCGCCAAGCCGTCTCATGCCCCGGGCGAGGCTACCCGTCCGATGCGAAGACGACACTCGCTCTCGTGATCGGCGAGGAGATCGGCCGGCTGCGGCTTGCGGTGCGACACCAACACCATCGGCGGCTGATCGGCCGGTTGGCCCTCGTGGGCATTGCGACGCTCGTCGTCGACGCGATCGGCTCGGTCCTCATCTTCCTCTTCGAGCGGCACGCGCACGGGACCGACATCTCGTCCTTTGGCGACGCCGTCTTCTTCACCACGGTGCAGCTCCTCACCGTCTCGTCGCAGCTCAGGAACCCGCTGACGCCGGCGGGCCGCATCCTCGACGTCTTCCTCGAGGTGTGGGCGGTGATCGTCGTCGCCGGATCGGCCGGCGCGATGGCCGACTTCTTCAGCGACGCAAAACGCTAGCGCCGGCGGCGAGCCAGCTCGTCCTCGACCGCAGCGGGATCGAGCCCGCGCGACGCGAGCAGGACGTAGCTGTGGAACCAGAGGTCGGCGACCTCCTCGACGACCCGGTCGTCCGACTCCGACGTCGCGGCGATCGCCGCCTCGACTCCCTCCTCTCCGACCTTGCGCGCGCACGCCGCGACACCTGCGTCGAGGAGGCTCGTGACGTACGAGCCTTCCGGCCGCTGCGCTGCGCGCTCGGCGATCGTCCGCCAGAGCGCCGGCGCGAAGCACGAGACCGAGCCGGTGTGGCAGGCGGGGCCGTTCGGCCGCACGCGCACGAGCAGCGCATCGCCGTCGCAGTCGTCGCGCAACTCCTCGACCGCGAGCGTGTTTCCCGATGTCGCGCCCTTGTGCCAGAGCTCCTGTCTCGAGCGGCTCCAGAACCACGCCTCGCCGGTCTCGCGCGTCAGCCGCTCGGCCCCGGCGTCCATCCACGCGAGCATCAGGACGCGGCCGGTCTCCGCGTCTTGCACGATCGCCGCGCGGAGCTCTCCTTCAGGCTGCATCGCGAAGCGGGACGCCGAGGTCGCGCAGCTCGGAGCGCAGGCGCGCGAGCCGGGCCGGGTCTTCGTGGAGAATCGACGCGAGCAGCGCCGCCTGGGCGATCTTCAGGGCGTCGGCGACGTGCCGCGCCTCACCGGCGCCGCCCGACGCGATGACGGGCACGGTGACGGCGTCCGCGACCTCTGCGGTGAGCTCGAGGTCGTAGCCGGCGCGCGTGCCGTCCGCGTCGATCGACGTGAGCAGGATCTCGCCCGCGCCGCGGCGCACGCACTCGCGCGCCCATTCTGCGGCGCGTCGTGGAGTTCGCTCGGTCCCCGCACGCGAACGAACCTCGCCTTCCGTCGCGTCGATCGCGACGACCACGGCCTGGCTCCCGAGACGCTCCGCCAGCTCGGTCACGACCTCGGGGCGCTCGAGCGCGGCGGAGTTCACCGACACCTTGTCGGCGCCGGCACGCAGCAGCGCCTCCGCGTCGGCGACGGTGCGAATGCCGCCGCCGACGGTGAAGGGGATCGCGAGCCGCTCCGCCACGCGGCCGACGAGCTCGACGAGCGTCCCGCGCTCCTCGAGCGTCGCCGAGATGTCGAGGAACACGAGCTCGTCCGCGCCCGCGTCCGAGTAGGCGCCGCCGAGCTCGACGGGATCGCCGACGTCGCGGAGGCCGACGAAGTTGACGCCCTTGACGACGCGGCCGCCCCGCACGTCCAGGCACGGAATCAGACGAGGGAAAGGCACAGGGACTCCAGGAAGCGCGCGCCGGCGACGCCGCTCTTCTCGGGATGGAACTGCACGCCGGTGAACGCGCCGCGCTCGGCGACGGCGACGACGCCTTCCGACGACGCGATCGCGCAGGGAGTGTCGGCCGCGTAGGAGTGCGCGAAGTAGAACGCCGTTCCGAAGAGGTCGACGTCGGCCCATCCGATGCGCGGGACGCGGCCCTCCCGCAGGCGCACGGATCGCCCGGGCAGCAGGCCGAGGCACTCGACGCCGCCGTCCTCCTCCGACTCCTCGAGCGCCAGCTGAAGGCCCAGGCAGATGCCGAGCACCGGGCGGCCGCGTTCGACGCGCTCGCGCAGGACGTCGTCGAGCCCGCGGCCGCGAAGCCCTTCCATCGCCGAGCGGGCGGAGCCGACACCTGGGAGCACGGTGAGGTCCGCGCCTGCCGCGTCGTCGGTGAAGCGGGCGCCGAGCCGCGCGAACGCGATCTCGACCGAGCGGGTGTTGCCGGCGCCGTAGTCGCAGATCGCGACGGACCAGGTCCGCGCACCCCTGGGCGTGGCGAGCTCCTGATCCACGGACCTGGTCCGTGCTGTGAAAGCGCTGCGCGATTTCACAGCACTCCCTTCGTCGACGGGATCCCGTCGCTCTCCACCCGGACGGCCACGCGCAAGGCGCGCCCGACGGCCTTGAACGCGGCCTCCGCGACGTGATGCGCGTCACGCCCCGTCGACTCCACATGGATCGCGACGCGAGCCGCCTGCGAAAGGCTGGCGAGCACGTGCGCGGCGAGACCCGGGTCGAGCTCGAGCTTCAGCTCCGCCGCCGGGCGTCCGCCGAGGTCGACCGCCGCGCGCGCGAGCGCGTCGTCCATCGGGACGACGGCGTCGCCGTAGCGCGCGATGCCGCGCCGGTCGACCAGGGCCGCGTTCAACGCCTCGCCGACCGCGAGCGCCGTGTCCTCGGCGGTGTGGTGGTCGCCGGTCTCGAGGTCCCCGGTTCCTTCGACGATCAGGTCGAACCCCGCGTGGAACGCGAGCTGCTCGAGGAAGTGGTCGTAGATGCCGGCGCCCGTCGCCACGCGTACGCGCGACGCGCCGTCGAGCGCGAGCCGCACGGCGATGCGCGTCTCCGCCGTCGCACGCACGCGGCGAACGCGGCGGGCTCCGGCGGGCGCGACCGGCGACGGTCTGTCCAGCGCGCGCGCGAGGGCCTCGACGAGCAGATCGTCGTCCGCGGGGTCGAGGACCGAGATCCGGATCCCACCGGGGAACACCCGCACCGCCAGCCCCTGCCGCAGCAACGTGTCGCCGAGCGCCCGTGGATCCTCGACCGGAACGAAGAGGAAGTTCGCGTGCGACTCGAGCGGCGCGAGGCCGAGCGCGCGCAGCGAGCTCGCGAGACGTTCGCGTTCCTCGACGACCGGCGTCACGTCCGGCGGCGACCCGAGCGCCGCGAGCGCGAGCGCCGCAGAGAGGCTCGTCACCGGGCACGGCGCCTGGCGCGCGTTCAGCTCGCGGGCGGTATCGACGTCTGCCACGGCGTAACCGACGCGCGCGCCGGCGAGTGCGAAGGCCTTCGAGAAGGTGCGGATGACGATCACGCCGTCGTCGATCAGGCCGACCGCTGTGTCCCCGCAGTACTCGTAGTACGCCTCGTCGACGACGAGCGGCCTTGCATCCGGCAGCGGATCGAGCGCGCCGCTCGGGTTGTTCGGACGGCAGCAGAACGTCAGCGCCGGATCGTGCTCTCCGACCTCGGCGCCCGCGAGCCAGGCACCGACGCGGAAGAGCGGGTACGTCGGGTCGTCGGCGATCGCGACGTTGTCGCCGGGGCCGGCGAACGCGCGCGCGCAGAGCAGGATCAGGTCGTCCGCGCCGGCGCCGAGGACGATGTTCTCCGGCGCGACGCCGGCGTAGCGGGCGATCGCGTCGAGCAACTCCGGGTAGCCCCCGTGCGCATACGTGTGGATCCGTGCGAGCGGCGCCGGCGATGGTGCCGGGACGCGACGAGGGCAGCGGTGCGGCGGCGACGTTCCCGTCGAAGCGGACGACCTCCATCGGGTGGATCCCCGCGAGGCGTGCGATGTCGGCCGTGGACGGAGCCCAGCCGTAGCCCTTGAACTCCTGCGACAGCTCCCTCATCGGCGAACCGCGGCGGCGTGAGCCGGCATTCCCTCCGCGGCCGCGAGCGCCTCGACGACCGGCCGCACGCGCGCGAGTCCGTCGCGCGTGAGCCGCTGTGTCGTCACGGGCTTCAGGAACGTCTCGAGCCCGAGGCCGCCGAGGCTGCGCGCCCAGCCGCCGGTCGGCAGAACGTGATTCCCGCCGGTCGCGTAGTCGCCCGCGGCGACCGGCGACCAGGCGCCGACGAAGACCGCGCCGGCGTTCCGGACCTGCGGTGCCAGCGCCTCGGCCTCGGCGCCGAGCAGCACGAGGTGCTCCGGCGCGAGGGCCTCGGCCTCCTCGAGAGTCTCGGCGACACGGCACACCGACTCCGCACCGTGCTCTGCCTGTGCCGCGAGCTCGAGCTCGACGATCCGCGGATCCGTTCCGTTCGACGCGAGCACGACGACCTCGGACGGTCCGGCCGGCAGGTCGATCGCGACATCGCGCGAGACGGCGAGCTTCGCCTCGTTCACGTGGGCGTTGCCGGGGCCGACGATCCGGTCGACGCGCTCGACGTAGGCGAGCCACGCGATGGCCTGCGGCCCGCCGAGCGCCCACACGTCTGCGAGTCCCAATGCCTCCGCGGCCGCAGCGACGAGACCTGCGCCCGAGGGCGGCGTCACGACGACGATGCGCTCGACGCCGGCGGTCTGCGCCGGAACCGCACACATGACCAGCGTCGAGATGAGCCCGCGCGGGACGTAGATGCCGACGGAGCGGAGCGGCACCCAGCGCCGCTCGAGCACGACGCCCGGCTCGATCTCGAGCTGGAGGTCGCGCGGTCGCTGCGCCTCGTGCCAGCGGCGGACCCGGTCGGCCAGCGTGAGCAGCTCTTCGCGCGGAAGCCCCTCCGGCTCCGGCACCGCACGCGCCGGCTCGACGCCGTCGAGGTCGAGCGCCCACTCGCGGACCGCGGCCATCCCGCGATCCTTGACGTCGTCGACGATCGTCACGAGATCATCCGCTCGACGGGCACGAGCAGGATCGACGACGCGCCGACCGCCTCCAGCTTCGGCAGCAGCCGCCAGACGTCCGCAGCCGGGCACGAGCGCGTGCACCGCGACCATTCCCGGCTCGGCGAGTTGAAGGACGCTCGGCGCGCGCGAGCCCGGCACGAGGGCGAAGATGTCGTCGAGCGCCGCCTCCGGCGCGTTCAGCATCAGGTAGCGGTTGCGCCGCGCCTCGACGACCGAGCGGAGGATGGCCGCCAGGCGACTCGGGTGGTCGCCCTCGTCTCGCGCGATCAGCACTGCCTCGGATTCGAACAGCGCGCCGAGCGAGCGAAGTCCGTTCGTGCGCAGCGTGCTCCCGCTCGAGACGAGGTCGACGATCGCGTCCGCGAGGCCCAGGCGCGGGGCCACCTCGACCGAGCCGGTGACGTCGACGAGCTCGGCCGCGATGCCGTGCTCCTGCAAGAGCTCGCGCGCGAGTCGCGGGTACGCGGTCGCGATGTGCGTGCCGGAAAGCTGGTCGAGCTCGCGGATGTGCGACTCCTCGGGCACCGCGGCCTCGAGCCGGCAGCCGCCGAATCCGAGCTTCAACAGCTCGGTGACGTTCGCGCCCCGCTCGCGGACGAGGTCGGCTCCGGTGATCCCGCAGTCGACGACGCCGTCCTGCACGTACTCGGGCACGTCGGCGGCCCGGACGAGCAGCACGTCGACCGGCGCGTTGCGGCACGGGAACGCGAGCGCGCGCTCGCCGGGCTCCTCCGGGCCGAGGCCGGCGTCGTCCAGCAGCGAGATCGACGGCTCGCGCAGGCGCCCCTTCGCGGGGACGGCGATCGTCAGGCGGTCGGCCGGCGCCGCTTCAGCCGGTTGAGCACCAGCCGGTATCCACCTTCTCCGTGACGCAGCCAGAACGCCACCCGCGTCACCGTCGTCGTCGACGCGTGCGTCCGCTTGCTGATCTCGAGGTACGGCAGCCCCTCCTCCAGCAGGCGGACGACCTGCCAACGGTGCGCCATCGCCTCCAGCTCCGACAGTGTGCAGAGGTCGCGGAGATACACCCCGACCTCCTCCGGCGAGCGGAGGGACGCGATCGCCTCGCACAAGTCTGTGATCTCCGGTGTCTGCCATGAATGTGAGGGTTCCGCTGCCATACGAGCGTGTTAGCAGAGTAACATACCACCACAGTCAAATGGAAGTCATACCCGCGATCGATCTTCTCGGCGACGGCGCCGTCCGGCTACGCCAGGGCGACTACGACCGCGTCACCGCATACGGCGAGCCGACTGCGCTCGCCGCGCAGTTTGCCGCCGCCGGCGCGCAGTGGATCCACGTCGTCGATCTGGACGGTGCTCGCGCGGGAAAGCTTCGTCCCGAGGTCGTAGGCGCGGTGGCGCGAGCCGCTTCGCCTGCGCGGGCTCAGGCTTCCGGCGGGATCCGGTCCGTCGCGGACGCGGAGGCGCTGCTGGCCGCGGGAGCGAGCCGCGTCGTGGTCGGCACGGCCGCGTGGAGCCTCCTCGACGAGCTCGTCGCCTCCCTCGGCGACCGGCTCGTCGTTGCAGCTCGACGTGCGCGACGGCGTCGTCCACACCCGCGGCTGGACCGAAAGCGGCCTCGACCTCGACGATGCCATGGGTCGCTGCGTCGAAGCGGGAGTGCGGCGACTCCTCTGCACCGCGATCGAGCGCGACGGTACGCTCGGCGGGCCGGACGTCGATCTCGTGAGCCGCGTCGTCGCGCGCTCGGGCGTGCCTGTCCTCGCAGCCGGCGGCATCCGCTCGGACGCCGACCTCGACGCGCTCGAAACCGCCGGCGCCGAGGGCGCAATCGTCGGCCGGGCGTTGCTCGAAGGCCGCATCGACCTCGCTCGACGTCTCCTCGGGCCATGACCGGGGTCAGACTCCTGCCATGGCCGTTTCGAGCTAGCGCTCCGGAACGAGCCAGACCACGCCGAGCGGCGGCAGCGTCAGCTCTGCCGAGAACGGCTGGTCGTGCCACGCGACGGATTCGGCCTTGACCTCGCCCAGATTCCCCTCGCCCGTTCCGCCGTAGAACATCGAGTCGGTGTTCAGGATCTCCTGCCAGCGGCCGCCGAGCGGTAGGCCGACGCGGTAGCCGTAGCGCGGCACCGGCGAGAAGTTGCAGACGCAGACGAGCGGCCGCTTGGGATCCTTGCCGATGCGCGCGAACGCGAGGATGTTGTTCGCGGCGTCGTTCGGCTCGAGCCACCGGAAACCGGTCGGCTCGAAGTCGTTCTCCCAGAGCGCCGGCGTCTCGCGGTAGACGCGGTTGAGCTCGCGGACGAGCGTCTGCACGCCCTGGTGGTCGCGCTCCTCGAGCAGGTGCCAGTCGAGCGACGTCTCCGCGTCCCACTCGCGCCACTGCGCAAGCTCGCCGCCCATGAACAACAGCTTCTTGCCGGGGTGCGCCCACATGTAGCCGTAGAGCGAACGGAGGTTCGCCATCTTCTGCCACCGGTCGCCGGGCATCTTCTGGATGAGCGAGCCCTTGCCGTGCACGACCTCGTCGTGCGAGAGCGGCAGGACGAAGTTCTCGCTGAACGCATAGACGAGCGAGAACGTGAGCTGGTGGTGGTGGAACCGCCGGTGGATCGGCTCGCGCTGGAAGTAGTCGAGCGTGTCGTGCATCCACCCCATGTTCCACTTGAAGCCGAAGCCGAGGCCGCCGAGGTAGACGGGACGCGAGACGCCGGGCCACGCGGTCGACTCCTCCGCCGCCGAGACGACGCCCGGCTCGCGGCCGTGCACGACCTCGTTGAGCTGCTGGAGGAACGACACCGCGTCGAGATCCTCGCGGCCGCCGAACTCGTTGGGGATCCACTCGCCCTCCTTGCGCGAGTAGTCCAGGTAGAGCATCGAGGCGACGGCGTCCACGCGGATCCCGTCGGCGTGATGCTCGCGCAGCCAGTAGAGCGCGTTCGAGAGCAGGAAGTTCGCGCACCTCGTTGCGGCCGTAGTTGAAGACGAGCGTGCCCCAGTCGGGATGCGCACCGCGGCGCGGGTCCTCGTGCTCGTACAGCGCGGTTCCGTCGAACCGCGCGAGCGCCCAGTCGTCGCGCGGGAAGTGCGCGGGCACCCAGTCGAGGATCACGCCGATCTCCTGCCGGTGCAACTCGTCGACGAACGCGCGGAAGTCGTCCGGATCGCCGAAGCGCGCGGTCGGCGCGAAGTAGCCGGTGACCTGGTAGCCCCACGAGCCGCTGTACGGATGCTCCATCACCGGCAGCAGCTCGACGTGCGTGAAGCCCAGGTCCTTCACGTAGGCGCCGAGCTGCGACGCGAGCTCGCGGTAGTCGAGCGTCTGGTTGTCGAGCGTGCGGCGCCAGGAACCGAGATGCACCTCGTAGACCGAGAGCGGGCCGACGTACGGCTCCGCGCCGCGCCGACGCTCGACCCACTCGTCGTCGCCCCACTCGTGCCGCGGGCGGAAGATGCGCGACGCGTTCCCGGGCGGCTTCTCGGCCGCGGTCGCGTACGGATCGGACTTGAGCAGCAGCGAGCCGTCGTGCGCCGTGATCTCGAACCGGTAGAGGGCGCCCTCCGGCGCGTCGGCGACGACGGCCTCCCAGATGCCGGACACGCCGCGCTGCTCCATCGGATTGGCGCGGCCGTCCCAGCCGTTCCACTCGCCGACGACCGACACCTTGGTCGCGTTCGGCGCCCAGACCCCGAACGTGACGCCCTCGTCCGTGACGTGCGCGCCGAGCTTCTCGTAGATGCGCTCGTGCCGGCCCTCGCCGACGAGGTGCAGGTCGATGTCGCCGATGCGCGTGCTGCTCATGCGCGCGCGGCCGCTTCGAGCATCCGGAGGATCCCGGCGACCGGTATGTGGATCCACTCGGGCCTGTTGTTCAGCTCGTAGCGGAGCTCGTAGACGGCCTTCTCGAGCTCGAACACCGTCAGTAGCCGCTCGAACGCGGCCTCGCCCGAAGGCAGCAGCGCCGGGTCGGCGGTCTCGTGGTAGCCGGCGATGAACTCCTCGCGCGCGCGCGACTCCCAGCCCTCCGGGGCGGCGGCGCCGCGCATGATCTCGACGGCCGAGACGGCGTAGGCGAACGACCGGAGCATGCCCGCGACGTCTCTGAGCGGCGAGCGCTTGCGCCGTCGTTCGGGCAGCGACCGCGCCGGCTCGCCCTCGAAGTCGATGATCACCCAGTCGCCGGTCTCGTCCGACCAGAGCGTCTGGCCGAGATGCAGGTCGCCGTGCGTGCGGATCGTCTTGCCGAACGATCCCGCGTGCGAGAGCAGGGCCAGCGACTCCCGGACCTCCTCGCCGCGGCCGCGGATCGGATCGAGCGCCTCGACGTCCTCGGGGAGCTCGACGAAGATGCGGCCGATCTCCTCGTCGACCGTCGCGGTCAGGAGCGCGAGCGCCTCGGTGCTCGGGTCCTCGGGGCAGAAGTTCGGGTCGCGACGCGTCGGTGCCGAGCGTTGCGTGCATCGCGCCGGTCACGCGCCCGAGCCGACGGAGGCGCGTGAGGAAGCGGTCCGGCTCCGACTCGAGTTCCTCGAGCGCGAGCTCCCAGCCGTCCTGCGCGCCGCGCACGTACTCCTGGAGCACGCCGAGCGTCGTGTCGAGCGGCCGGCCGACGTAGGCGTACCAGCCCGCGAGCCGCGCGATGTTCTGGAAGTCGCGCTGCGTCAGGAAGCGCAGCAGCTCGAGCTCGGGGTTGACGCCGGGCTCGAGCCGGCGGAAGACCTTGAGGATCAGCTCCTCGTCGAAGACGATCGACGTGTTCGACTGCTCGGTTGCGATGACGCGGGCAGACGTCAGCTCGGTGCCGAGACCGGCGAATCCCTCGAGCGCGCGAAACTCGACCACGCCTTCCCCGGCCTGCACGTTCGAGCCGGAGCGAACCATGTGCACGAGCTCCCGGACGTGACGCGGATCGGCGAGCGCGTCGAGCTCGTCGCGGCTCGTGAGCAGCTGGTACGTCTCGTGCGTTCCGGTGTCGAAGGCGACCTCGACGATCTCGACGAAGAGCTCGGGCTCGCCCTCGTGCAGCGACGCGCGGTCGAGCACGCGCGCGTGCGCCACCTCGCGCGTCTTCGACGCGAACCAGCGGCGCGACGTGACGAAGTCGATCAGTCGTGTCTCAGCTGGAACCAGAAGAATCCTCTCGGGGCGAGGGTGAGCAGATAGGGAAGGTCGCCGATCGGGGGGAAGCGCGTGCGGCCGAACATCTCCTCCGGGACCATGCCGGCGAACTGTGACAGGTCGAGCTCGACCGCCTGCGCGGATCGCGCCACGTTGTGCACGCAGAGGACGATGTCGTCCTCGTAGCGCCGAACGTGGGCGAAGATGCGCGGGTTGTCGGGTCGCAGCGCCTCGTACGTCCCCAGGCCGAAGACCGGATGCTCCTTGCGCAGCTGGATGAAGCGCTGGAGCCAGCGCAGGAACGACGAGGGCGTGCGCAGCTGCGCCTCGATGTTGACGGCCTGAAATCCGTAGACGGGATCCATGAGGGTCGGGAGGTAAAGCTGCGCGAAGTCCGCGCGCGAGAAACCCCCGTTGCGATCTGACGTCCATTGCATGGGCGTGCGCACGCCGTCGCGGTCGCCGAGATAGATGTTGTCGCCCATCGCGATCTCGTCGCCGTAGTAGAGGACCGGCGACCCCGGGAGCGAGAACATGATCGCGTGCAGCAACTCGATGTCGGGGCGGGCGTTGTCGAGCAGCGGCGCGAGCCGGCGGCGGATACCGAGGTTGAGCTTCATGCGTGGATCCTTGGCGTACTCGGCGTACATGTAGTCGCGCTCCTCGTCGGTGACCATCTCGAGCGTGAGCTCGTCGTGGTTGCGCAGGAACAGTCCCCACTGCGCGGTCTCCGGAATCGGCGGTGTCCGGTCGAGGATCTCCACGACCGGCGTGGCGTCCTCGCGCCGCAGCGACATGAACATGCGCGGCATGACGGGGAAGTGGAAGGCCATGTGGCACTCGTCGCCGGCCCCGAAGTACGCGACGACGTCGTCGGGCCACTGATTCGCCTCCGCGAGCAACACGCGGTCGGGGTAGCGCGCATCGACCTCGGCTCGCACCCGCCGGAGGTAGTCGTGGGTCTCGGGGAGGTTCTCGCCGTTCGTCCCGTCGCGCTCGTAGAGGTACGGGACGGCGTCTAGCCGGAAGCCGTCGATGCCGAGATCGAGCCAGAAGCGAAGGGCGTTCAGCATCGCCTCCTGCACCTCGGGGTTGTCGTAGTTGAGGTCGGGCTGGTGCGAGAAGAAGCGGTGCCAGAAGTACTGGCCGCGGACGGGATCCCACGTCCAGTTCGACGGCTCGCTGTCGATGAAGATGATCCGCGCGTCGGGCCACCGGTCGTCGGTGTCCGACCAGACGTACCAGTCACCACGCGGTCCCTCGCGGTCGGTGCGCGACTCCTGAAACCACGGATGGTCGGCGGAGGTGTGGTTCATGACGAGGTCGGCGATGACGCGGATGCCGCGCTGGTGCGCTTGCTCGACGAAGGTCTTGAAGTCGTCCACGGTTCCGTAGTCCGGGTGGATCGAGAAGAAGTCGGCGATGTCGTAGCCGCCGTCGCGGAGCGGCGACTGGTACATCGGCAGGAGCCAGATGCAGTCGATGCCGAGCCACTGGAGGTAGTCCAGCTTCTCGATCAGCCCGCGGAAGTCGCCGGAGCCGTCGTCGTTTCCGTCGAAGAACCCCCTGATGTGGATCTCGTAGAAGATCGCGGTCTTGAACCAGAGCGGGTTCCGCTCGAACCAGTGCCCCGGTTCAGACATCGACGTTTTCTCGGGACCTGGTCCCCAAAGGGACAAGGAGACGGCTCTTCTCACGCATGCGTCTCGACCTTGAAGACGTGGGCCTGTCCGGGGTCGAGGCGGACGAAGTTGCGGCCGATCGTCCAGCGGTAGCGCTCGCCCCCGAGCAGATCCGACACGAAGAACGTCGGCGGCCAGCCGAATGCCGCCGGGATGTTCACGACGCCCTCGCGCGCCTGGAAGGGATCGACGTTCACGACCACGACGACGTCGCCCTTGACGTACGCGACGAGGAGCTCCTGCTCGGCGTCGAGCCAGCGCAGGTTGTCCACCCGCTGCAGCGCGGGCTCCGCGCGCCGGATCTCGTTCAGCCGGCGGACCATCGGCAGCAGCGGGCCGTCGAGCGTTCGCTGCTTCGCCTCGTACTTCTCCGAGTCGAGGTACTCCTCGGAGCCCTCGCGCACCGGGACGTTCTCGAAGTTCTCGTAGCCGGAGTAGATGCCGTACGCCGGCGACAGCGTCGCCGCGAGCACGAGCCGCGCCTCGAACGCGGGGCGCCCGCCGGCCTGGAGGTACTCGTGGAGGATGTCCGGCGTGTTCGCGAAGAAGTTCGGCCGGTAGTAGTCGCTCCACTCCAGGATCTGCCCCATCAGCTCCACGAGCTCGGCTCTCGTGTTCTTCCACGTGAAGTAGGTGTACGACTGCGAGAAGCCGACCTTCGCGAGCGTCGTCATCATCGCGGGCCGCGTGAACGCCTCCGACAACAGCACGAGCTCGGGCTGAACGCGCCGCACCTCGGCGATCAGCCACTCCCAGAACGGCACCGGCTTCGTGTGCGGATTGTCGACGCGGAACACGCGCACGCCGCGCGCGACCCAGTAGAGCATCACGTCCCGCAGCGCTTCCCACAGCCCTTGCCGGTCCTCTGACTCGAAGTTGACGTTGTAGATGTCCTGGTACTTCTTCGGCGGGTTCTCGGCGTATTTCAGCGTCCCATCCGGGCGCCGGTGGAACCACTCCGGATGCTCCTCGAGCCACGGGTGGTCGGGCGAGCACTGAATCGCAAAATCGAGGGCGATCTCGATGCCGGCCTCGCGCGCACGCGCGACGAGCCCCTCGAACTCCTCGACGGTTCCGAGATCGGGATGGATCGCCGTGTGCCCGCCCTCGTTCGCGCCGATCGCCCACGGGCTGCCGACGTCGCCGGGCTTCGCCACGACGTCGTTGTTCCGGCCCTTCCGGTTCGTGCGTCCGATCGGATGGATCGGCGGGAGATAGACCACGTCGAAGCCGAGGTCCGCGAGCTGTGGCAGGACGCGCTCGACCCCGGCGAAGCCGCCCCACGAGCGCGGAAAGAGCTCGTACCACGCGCCGAACCTGGCGAGCTCGACGTCCACGTCCACGCCGAGCCTCACGTCCAGCTCGGTCAGCCCGTGGCGGTCCGTGCTCTTCACCGCGAGAGCGTCTTCGAGCGACAACTCGTCGTCGCCGAGCAGCGCCTGCCCCTCGGACAGCTCTCCGGCGAGATCGGTCTGGCCGCCCGCGACCTTCCGCGTCACCTCGTCTTGCCACGAGGCGATCCGGTCGGTCCACGCAGCCACGGTGTACGTCCACCGCCCCGGCGCGTCGACCCTGAACGAGCCGCGCCACCGGTCGTTGCCGAGCGGCTCGAGCGGCGCCTCCTTCCAGCGGCGCGACCCTGCCGCACGGAAGCGGACGACGGCGCCGAGCACGTGATGCCCGTCTCGGAAGATCGTCGCCGAGACGACGACCTCCTCCCCCACCACGCGCTTGATCGGAAAGCGGCCGCAGTCGACCTGCGGCTCGACATCCCGGATCTGGATCGAGAAGGGTTGCTCTCTGCGCGCTGGGGGCACCGAGCGTGAGACTTTCGCAGGTCATGATCCTCAAACGCGCCGGTGGAATCCTGCTGCACCCGACCTCGCTGCCCGGCGGGCGGCTCGGCGAGGACGCGTTCCGCTTCGTCGACTGGCTCGCCGCGGCCGGCCAGTCGTGGTGGCAAGTGCTCCCGCTCGGACCTCCGGACGACACCGGCTCGCCCTACAACGCCTCGTCGGCGTTCGCCGCATCCACCGCGTTGCTCGCCGATCCGCAGGCTCCGGTCACGGCCGAGGACGTGGAGGACTTCGTCGCGCGGCACCCGTTCTGGACGGGCGACTGGTCGGCCTTCGCCGGTCGCGGCGCGCTCGCGAACCAGGTTCGCTTCGAGCGCGAGTGGACGGCGCTACGGGAGTACGCGCGCGAACGGGACGTGCGCATCTTCGGCGACGTGCCGATCTACGTCGCCGAAGGCAGCGCCGAGCACGTTGCGCGTCCCGAGCTCTTCCGTGCGGGCGAGGTCGCCGGCGCGCCGCCCGACTCGCTGTCCAAGCGCGGCCAGCACTGGGGCAATCCGCTCTACGACTGGCGCACGCATCGCGCGACGCACTACCGCTGGTGGATCGAGCGCCTGCGCCGCACCTTCGAGCTCGTCGACATGACGCGCATCGACCATTTCCGCGGCTTCGTCGCGTACTGGGCGATCCCGGCCGGGCACAGGACCGCCCAGCGGGGCCGCTGGCGCGGAGGTCCGGGCGCCGAGGTGTTCCGCGCGGCCGAGGCGGAGCTCGGCGAGCTGCCGCTCGTCGCCGAGGATCTCGGAGTGATCACGCCGCCGGTCGTGCGACTGCGGAAGGAGCTGGGCTTCCCGGGCATGGTCGTCCTGCTGTGGGCGTTCGGCGGCAGCTCGAGCAATCCGCACGATCCGGCGAACCACGAGGAGCAGTCGGTCGTCTACACGTCGACGCACGACACCGACACGGCGCGCGGCTGGTTCGAGTCGCTGCCGAAGCGTCAACGCGACGCCACGGGTCTCGACCCGCGCGAGCCGTCGTGGAGCCTCATCGAGCTCGCGCATGCGTCGCGCGCTGCGCTGTGCGATCGTCCCCGCGCAGGACGTGCTCGGTCTCGGCAGCGAGGACCGGATGAACAGCCCGGGGACGGCCGAGGGCAACTGGAGCTGGCGGCTGCGCCGCGGCCAGCTGACCGACGAGCTCGCCGCGCGGCTGAGGGAATCGACGGAAGCCTCGAAGCGCCTGCCGGGTTAGGCTCACGCGCGTGGCGGTGCTCACGTCGCAGGCGCAGCGGGACGACGCGTTCGCAGCGCGCCGCGAGCGGATGGCCGGGCTCGTCGCCGAATTGCGCGAGCGGACCGAGCAGGTCGCGCGCGGCGGCGGCGAGAAGGCGACGGCGCGCCACCGCGAGCGCGGCAAGCTCCCGGCGCGCGAACGGATCGACCGGCTGATCGACCCGGACACGGCGTTCCTCGAGCTGAACGCACTCGCCGCGTGGGATCTGTACGACGGGCAGGCGCCGAGCGCGGGCATCGTCACCGGCGATCGGCGTCGTCGAGGGCCGCGAGTGCGTGATCGTGGCGAACGACGCGACGGTGAAGGGCGGCTCGTACTTCCCGCTGACCGTGAAGAAGCACCTGCGCGCGCAGGAGGTCGCCGCGCAGAACGGCCTGCCGTGCCTCTACCTCGTCGACTCGGGCGGCGCGTTCCTGCCGCTTCAGGCGGAGGTCTTCCCCGACCGCGACCACTTCGGGCGCATCTTCTTCAACCAGGCGGAGATGTCGGCGCGCGGCATCCCGCAGATCGCCGTGGTGATGGGCTCGTGCACGGCAGGAGGCGCCTACGTCCCGGCGATGAGCGACGAGACGATCATCGTCCGCGGCACCGGAACGATCTTCATCGGCGGCCCGCCGCTCGTGAAGGCGGCGACGGGTCAGGACGTCAGCGCCGAGGAGCTCGGCGGTGCCGACGTCCACACGCGGCGCAGCGGCGTCGCCGACCACTACGCGACGTCCGACGAGCACGCGCTCGCGCTCGCGCGCCGGATCGTCGCGAATCTGCAGACACCGTCCGAGGGAGCGTCCCTGGGACGTGGCCCGGCCGGAGCCGCCGCTTGCGGAAGCGTCGGAGCTGTACGGGCTCGTGCCCGAGGACTTCCGCCACCAGGTCGACCCGCGCGAGCTGATCGCGCGCATCGTCGACGGGTCGCGGCTCGACGAGTTCAAGGCGCTGTACGGCGAGACGCTCGTCTGCGGCTGGGCGCGCATCGAAGGCTTCCCGGTCGGCATCCTCGCGAACAACGGAGTGCTGCTCGCCGAGTCGGCGCAAAAGGGCGCGCACTTCATCGAGCTCGCGTGCAAGCGCCGCGTGCCGCTCGTCTTCCTCCAGAACATCACCGGGTTCATGGTCGGCAAGGAGTACGAGGCCGGCGGCATCGCGCGCGACGGCGCGAAGCTCGTGATGGCGGTGGCGAACGCGCAGGTGCCCAAGTTCACGATCGTCACCGGCGGGTCGTTCGGCGCGGGCAACTACGCGATGTGCGGCCGCGCGTACGAGCCTCGGCAGCTCTGGATGTGGCCGAACGCGCGCATCTCCGTCATGGGCGGCGACCAGGCGGCGACGGTGCTGACGATGGTCGGCGACGCCGATCCCGACGAGATCCGCGCCAAGTACGAGGAGGAGGGCAGCCCGTACTACTCGACCGCGCGGCTGTGGGACGACGGGATCATCGACCCGCTCGACACGCGCCGCGTGCTCGCGCTCGGGATCTCCGCGGCGCTGAACGCGCCGATCCCCGAGACGACCTTCGGCGTCTTCCGGATGTAGCGGTGCGGTTCCTGCGCTGGCGGCGGAAGCAGCAGTCGCAGCCGATCGGCGAGTCGGAGGCGTACGCGCGCTCGTACGGCGAGCCGTCGGCCGACGTCAAGCTCGTCAAGCTGCCGCCGCGGCGCCCGCGTGACCCCGAGGTGCTCAAGTCGGGCGAGAACATGCGCCGCGCGTTCGTCGAGCGGCTCGAGAAGCGGAAGGGCAGCGAGCGCCCGCCGCAGGCGTGAGTCGCTCCCTAGAGAACGAGCTCCTCGGGGAAGACCTCGTCGCCGGCGAAGCGCTCCAGCCGGTACGGCGCCAGGTCGAACGACGGCTCGAGGCCGAGCAGCTCCTCGGCGACCGCACGCCCGACCGCCGGAGACTGCATGAACCCGTGGCCGCTGAATCCGGCGGCGGCGTAGAGACCGTCGCCGACCGGCCCGATGATCGGGTGCGCGTCGGGCGTCATGTCGTACAGGCCCGCCCACGCGCGCTCGACCGGCGCGCCGGCGGCCGGCGGATAGCGGTGCGCGAGGCGCTCGCGAACGTCGCCGACCAGCTGCTCGTCCACGACCTCGTCGCTCGACCACCGGGCGGTGGGCTCGCGGTAAGCCAGCCGCAGGCAGGCGTCGCGTCGGCGGAAATGGAACGTCGACTCCTCCTCGACGACCATCGGCAGCGTCTCCGGCAGGTCGTCGACGGGGCCGACGTCGACGAGCTGGCGCACGAGCGGACGAACCGGCAGCCCGGGAACGAGCTCCGCCGAACGCCAGCCGCAGGCGACGACGCGCACGTCGCAGTCGAGCTCGCGCGCGTCGACGTGCTCGCGGACCTCCACCCCGCGCCCGGCGGCGCGCCGCACGAGCTCGCGTGCGACGTCGCGCGGACTCGCGACGCCGTCCTCGCGGCAGATCACGGCGCCCACGACGTCGTCTGTCCGCAGCCCGCGCACCTCTGCCGCGTCGACGTCCACGACCGGCACTCCGAGCGCGCGCTGCAGCTCCGCCCGCTCACGCAGCCGCGCGTATCCGTCGTCGGTCGTGGCGAGGAAGAGGTAGCCGACCTGGCTGAAGAGCGGCGCGCCGAGCTCGCGGAAGAAGCCGATCGACGCCTGCGCGAGCTTCACCTCGGCTGCGGTCGAGAACTGCTGCCGCACGCCGCCCATCGCCTTCGCCGGTTGCATCGGAGGCGATCTCGCCGAGATCGCACAGCACCACGTCGCCGGCCGCGCCGAGCAGCGCGAGGTGGTACGCGATCGAGGCGCCGATCGCGCCCGCGCCGGCTACGACAATTCGTCGAGCCACGCGTCCAGCTCCCGCCGCTCCTCCTCCGTCAGCCCGCGCAGCGGCAGCCGCACGTCCTCGCGGATCGGGACGCCTCGCCGCGCGGCGATCCGCTTCAGCGCCGCGTGCCGCGGGAAGCGCTCGACCGCGTCGCGGAGCTCCTTGAGGTGCGGATCGACGGCGACGACCTTCTCGGGAAGCGCGCTCGCCAGCGCCGAGACGGCGCCGACCGCACCGCGCTCGAGGCCCTGCGCGATCAGCGACTCCGGCCCGACGAAGACGTCGAGGCCTTCGAGGAGATACGGCTCGAACGCCGCCCAGGGTGCGTCCGACACCTTCATCCCCACCAGGTTCGGCGCGCGCTCGCGCAGGCGCTCGATCACCGCGGGCGGTACCGCGTAGCCACTCGCGCGCGCGAACTCGTAGACGTAGAACGGCACCGGATCGCACGCGCGCGCGGCCGCCTCGAGGTGCGCGAGCAGTGCCCGGTCGTCGAGCTGGAAGTACGGCGGCGCGATCACCGCCACTCCTGCAGCCTGCTCGCTCGGCCGCATGCTCGGCGAGCTGGACGGTGGCGAGCGTCGACTGCGCGCCGCAGTGGACGATCACTTCGAGCGCTCCGTCCAGGAAGAGCTCGGCGACGCGCATCCGCTCGTCGGTGTTCAGCAGGATGCCCTCGCCGGTCGTGCCGAGCGCGAGGATGCCGTCGAGCCCGCCGCGATGGAGGAAGTCGAGGTACGGCGGGAACGCTTCCTCGTCGAGCGCGAGCCCGCCGTCGCGGAGCGGTGTCAGTGCTGCAGCGTAGGTCCGTGCCATGGAGAGACCTTAAGCTGCGCCACGATGAGCGCGCTCCGGATCACGCGCGACGGCGCCGTCCTGCGCGTCACGCTGGCGAAGCCCGAGCGTCGGAACGCGTTCGACGCGGCTCTGATCGCGGAGCTCCACGAGGCGTTCTCGGACGTCGGCGACGCACGCGTCGTCGTGCTCGCCGGCGACGGCCCGACCTTCTGCGCGGGCGCGGACGTCGACTGGCAGCGCGCGTCGATCGACCTGACCTTCGACGAGAACGTCGAGGACGCGCTGCGCCTCTACCGGATGCTCCAGGCGGTCGACTCGTGCGCGGCGCCGGTCGTCGTGCGCGTCCACGGCTACGCGCTCGGCGGCGGATCCGGTCTCGCGGCGTGCGGCGACGCAGTGGTCGCCGCGCCCGACGCGACGTTCGGCTTCACCGAGGTCCGCCTCGGGATCATCCCGGCGGTGATCTCGCCGTTCGTGTTCGCGAAGACCGGCGCGGGCGCCGTGCGCCGGTTCTTCCAGAGCGGCGAGCGCTTCGGCGCCGAAACGGCGCTGCGGCTCGGGCTCGTGGACGAGATCGCCGAGGATCTCGACGCGGCCGTCGAACGCGTGGTCGGCGAGATCCTGAAGTCGGGGCCGGAGGCGACGCGCGCGGCGAAGCGGCTCGTGCGCGAGCGTCCGAGCGACCCCGAGCGAGCTCGCGCGAATCGCGGCCGGTCTGCGCGCCGGCGAGGAGGGGCAGGAGGGGCTGCGGGCGTTCCTGGAGCGCCGCGAGCCGAGCTGGCTGCACTGATTGCGCCGACTGCTCGTCCTGGTCGGCGCGGTCGTCCTCGTCGACACGATGTTCTACGCGGCGCTGACGCCGCTCCTGCCGCACTACGCGAAGGAGCTCGGGCTCTCGAAGGCCGGCGCCGGCGTCCTCGCGGGCTCGTACGCGGTCGGGGCGCTCGTCGGCGGGATCCCTGCGGGGCTGCTCGCGATCGTGGTTCGGCGTGAAGCGGACGCTGCTCCTCGGGCTCGGCGGGATGATCGTGACGACGGTGCTCTTCGGGTTCGCGCGAGATCCGAATGGCTGCTCGACTCCGCGCGGTTCCTCCAGGGCTTCTCGAGCGCCTGCTCGTGGACCGCGGCGCTCGCGTGGCTGGTCGCCGACGCGCCGGCGGACCGGCGCGGACGGCTGATCGGCAGCGCGATGGGCGCGGCGATCTTCGGCGCGATGCTCGGCCCGGTGATCGGCGGCATCGCCTCGCTCACGAGCCCCGAGGCGACCTTCGGCGGCGTCGCCTGCCTCGGATTCGTCCTCGCCGCCGCCGCGGCCACGACGCCGTCGCGCCATCCGGCGAAGCGACAGCCGGTCTCGCTCCTCTTCGGCGCGCTCGGGAACCGGCGCGTGCTGGCGAGCGTCGGGTTCGTCGCGCTGCCCGGCGACCGCGTTCGGGGTGATCAACGTCCTCGGCCCGCTGCGTCTGCACGACCTCGGCCTCGGCGCCGCCGCGATCGGCGCGATCTGGCTCGTCGGCGCGGCTTTCGAGGCCGTCGAGGCGCCCTTCGTCGGGCACATCTCGGACCGGCGCGGCCGGCTCCTCCCGCTGCGCGCGGGGCTCGTCGGCGCCGGGGTCTGCCTCGCGCTGTTTCCCCGTGCTGGACGAGCGCTGGTGGCTGTTCGCACCCGGCGATCATCGCGTGCTCGTCCGCGCTCGGCGCGTTCTGGGCGCCCGCGATGTCGCTGGCGTCCGACGAGGCCGACGCCATCGGTCTCGACTACGCGTTCGGCTTCGCGCTGATCAACCTCGCGTGGGCGCCCGCCCAGATCGTCGGCGCGGCCGGGGGCGGCGCGCTTGCCGACCTGACCTCCGACGCCGTTCCCTACCTCGTGCTCGCCGCGCTGTGCGCGCTTACGCTTGCCGCGCTGTGGAGATCGCCAAGCTCCTTGTAGCGAACCGCGGCGAGATCGCGCTTCGCATCTTCCGCACGTGCCGCGAGCTCGGGATCGCGACCGTCGCCGTCGTCGCGCCGGACGATCGTGGATCGCTGCACGCCCGCGGCGCGGACGAGGTCGTCGAGATCGCCGGGTACCTGCACTCCGAGGAGCACATTCGCGCCGCGAAGCAATCGGGCGCGGACGCGATTCATCCGGGCTACGGCTTCCTCAGCGAGAACGGCGACTTCGCCGAAGCGGTCGGCGCCGCCGGCCTCGTCTGGGTCGGACCGTCGCCGGAGGCGCTCCGCGCGGGCGGAGACAAGCTCGAGGCGAAGCGGATCGCGCGGGAGGCCGGTGTTCCGGTGGTCGAGACGGGCGAGCCGGAGGAGCTCGGCTTTCCGCTGCTGCTCAAGGCGGCGGCGGGCGGCGGCGGGCGCGGGATGCGCGTCGTGCGCTCGCGGGACGAGCTGGCCGCTGCGCTCGAGGCCGCGCGGCGCGAGGCTGCGGCCGCGTTCGGAGACGACCGGGTGTTCGCGGAGCGGTACGTCGAGCGGCCGAGACACGTGGAGATCCAGTTGCTCGGCGACGAGCACGGCACGCTCGTCGCGCTCGGCGAGCGCGAGTGCTCGATCCAGCGGCGCCACCAGAAGGTGCTCGAGGAGTCGCCGTCGCCGGCGCTGGACGCCGCGCTGCGCGCCGAGATGAGCGACGCGGCGGTCCGGTTCGGGCGCGCGATCGGCTACACGAGCGCCGGCACGGCCGAGTTCATGCTCGACGGCCGCGACTTCTTCTTCCTCGAGCTGAACGGCCGGATCCAGGTCGAGCACCCGGTCACCGAGCTCGTGACGCGCATGGACATCGTTGCCGAGCAGATCCGGATCGCACAGGGCGAGCGTCTGGGGCCGAGCGGCAGCGTGTCACAGGGCCACGCCGTCGAGGTGCGCCTGTACGCGGAGGATCCGCGGACGTTCCTGCCGCAGGGCGGACGCATCACGAGACTCGTGCTGCCGGAGTCGATCCGCGTCGACGCGGGCGTCGCGGAGGGAGACGAGGTCGCCCTCGGGTACGACCCGATGCTCGCGAAGCTGATCGCGCACGGCCCGACGCGGGAGGACGCGCTCGACCGGCTCGCGGCCGCGCTCGCGGAGACGGTCGTCGAGGGCGTGAACACGAACCTGCCGTTCCTCCGCTGGCTCGTCGCGCACCCCGAGCTGCGCGCCGGCCGCACGACGACGGCGTTCCTCGTCGAGCATCCGCCGCTCTCGGCGCCGCCGCTGCGGCTGCCCGCTCGCGAGTGGCGCGGAGCCTGGCGGCTCAACCTGCCCGCGCCTGCCGCCGCCCGCGCCGCCGGACGTCGAATCCGCCGCGCACGAGCACGGCTCGGCGAGCGGCGAAAGCGAGCTGACCGCGCCCATGCCCGGCACCGTGATCAAGGTGCTCGTCGCTGCCGGCGAGCGCGTGCAGGCCCGGCAGCCGCTGCTCCTCCTCGAGGCGATGAAGATGGAGACCCCGCTGACGGCGCCCTACGACGCCGTCGTGCGCAGCGTCAACGTGCAGGAGGGCGACCGCGTCGCCGGCGGCGCGGTGCTGGTCGAGCTCGAGGACTAGAAGAGCTTCTGGAGCTTCATGGCCGCGCCCATGTCGCCCTTGATCTTCAGCTTGCCGCTCATGTAGGCGGCGGTCGCGTTCTGCTCGCCGCTCAGGATCCGCTCGAAGTTCTCGTTGCTCGCGGAGATCGTCGCGTCGGCCTCGCCCTCGCCTTCGCGAACGCTGACGACCCCGTCCTCGACCGTCACGAGCCACATGCCGGCATCGGCGATGTCGAACAGATAGCTGTTGTTCATCCCCGACACCTTCGAGGAATCGACCCTCCCCGGCAGGGACTCGAAGAACTCGCGCGCGTCCTGGGCCATCGTTTCGACTCTACTACGGGAGCACGATCTCGGTTTCGAGCTGCCGGCGGTATCGCCCGGACGGCAGCCGCAGGGCGAGCGCGAGCCCCGCGAGCGGCGCGGCCGCGCAGACGTAGAGCGCCGCGCGCAGGTCGACGGCATCGGCGAGCGCGCCGAGACCGACCGCAGCGATCCCGCCGAGACCGATCGAGAGGCCGATCGACAGCCCCGACGCCATGCCGATGTTCCGCGGCAGGTACTCCTGCGACATGACCATCGTCACGCCGAACGTCCCGATCACGCAGATGCCGGCGCCACAGAGAGCGACCGTCCCGGCGACGCCTCCGACCGCGACGAAGATCGCGATCAGCGGCCCGGTCGCGGCGAGGCTGGCCAGCACGACGGGACGGCGACCGAACCGGTCGGCGAGAGGCCCTGCGACGATCGTGCCGATCCCGCCGCCCAGCAGCATCAGCGCGAGCAGGTGGTTGCCGTACGCCGCGGAGTGGCCGAGCGACACCTCCCAGAGCGGGACGAACGTGATCAGCCCGAACCAGGCGAGCGAGCGAAAGCCGATGACGCCGAGGAGCAACACGAGCGCGCCCGGGTCGCTCTCACCCGATCCCTGACGCTCGCACGGTGCGGCCGGGGACGAAGGTCCCGAGGAACGGCAGCAGCACGAGCAGCGCCACCGCGATCGCGAGACACGGCAGCGCGAGGAGGAGGCCGCCGCGCAACCCGAACCAGATGACGAGCGGCGTGGTCACGATCGGGCCGAGCGCGTAGCCGATGTTGCCGCCGATCGAGAACGCGCTCATGCCGCTCGCGCGCTTCTCTCCGCTCGCGTACGCCGCGAACTTCGATCCCTCGGGGTGGTACGCGGCGACGCCGAGGCCCGAGACGACGACGAGCAGGAGCACCAGCCAGTACGAGGGCGCGACGGCCGCGAGGGCGATCCCGATCCCCGCCACCGCGACGCCGGCCGGCAGGAGCCACGGCGCGCCGCGCCGATCCGACCAGAGGCCGAAGAGCGGCTGCACGACCGACGACGACGTGGCCGAGGCGAGGATCGCCACGGCTGCCAGCGTGTACGAGAGCGAGAAGCGCTCGGTGAAAAAGGGCAGGAGCGCAGGCAAAGCGCCGCCTGCGAAGTCGGTTCCGAGATGCCCGGCGGCGAGCGCGGTCATCGCCCCCTTGTGGATCCCGACGCGCACAGGCCCAACCTACCGTTAGCATCGCGGCGCGATGCAAGTCGAGGCGAGACGCGCGGACGATGCCGGTGGCGACGTCCTCGTCGTCCCGGTCGCGGAAGGCGGCGACCCACCCGCAGGTGCCGACTCGCGCGTCGCCGAGCTGATCGCCTCGGGCGAGGCCGGCACGGGTTTCGGCGAGACGGCGCTCGTCAGCGAGAACGGCACCCGCCTCGTCGTCGCGGGGCTGGGCCGGCGCGCGGACGCGGATTCGATCCGCACCGCTGTCGGAGGCGCCGCCAACGAGACGCGACGCGTCGGCGGCACGCTCGCCTACTTCGTCGATCCGGCTCTCCCGGTGAGCGTCGAGGATCAGGCGCGTGCGGCGGCGGACGGCCTCGTGCTCAGCACGTACGACACGCGGCAATGGCGCTCTCAGAGGCCGGATGACCGGAAGCCCTTCGAGCGTCTCGTCCTCGTCGGCGCAGACGACGGAGCGGTGGCCGCGGGCGCTCGCGCAGCGCGCGTTGCGGAGTGGGCGAATCGCGCCCGCGACCTGTCCAACGCGCCCCCGAACGAGCTGACGCCGGAGCGGCTTGCGGAGCGCGCAGCCGAGCTCGCGCCTGAGAGCGTGGCGGTCGAGGCGCTCGACCTGGCGCGGATCGAGGAGCTGAGCATGGGCGCCCTGGCCGGCGTCGGGCAGGGATCGCACAACGAGCCGCGCCTGATCGTCATGCGCTACGAGCCCGACGGTGCGAAGGGCGACGTGACGCTCGGCCTCGTCGGCAAGGCGATCACCTTCGACACCGGCGGCATCTCGCTGAAGCCGTCGCTGGGCATGGAGAACATGAAGGGCGACATGTCGGGCGGCGCCGCGGTTGTCGCCGCGATCTGCGCGGTCGCCGACCTGCAGATCCCGTTGCGCGTGCTCGCCGTCGTCGCCGCGGCCGAGAACATGCCCGGCGGCCACGCCTATCGCCCGGGAGACATCCTCACGGCGGCGAACGGCAAGACGATCGAGATCACCAACACCGATGCCGAGGGACGCCTCGTTCTCGCCGACGCGCTCTGGCACGCGCGCGAGCAGGGCGCCACGCACGTCATGGATCTCGCCACGCTGACGGGAGCGATGGCGCTGGCGCTCGGCGACTTCTACGCAGGAGCGTTCGCGAACGACGACGCCTGGGCCGAGCAGATCCTCGAAGCGGCGGAGGCGAGCGGCGACCACCTGTGGCGGTTCCCGCTCCACCCGCGCTACCGGCGCTATGTCAGGTCGACGTACGCCGACATCAAGAACTCGTCGGACCTGCGGGAGGGCTCGCCGGTGCTCGCCGCCGAGTTCCTCAAGGAGTTCGCGGGCGACGGGCCGTGGGCTCATCTCGACATCGCCGGCCCGGCCTTCCTCGACCGGTCGCGCGGCGACTACCTCTGGCAGGCCGGGGGCACCGGCTACGGCGTGCGCCTCATCGCCGAGCTCGCGTCCCGCCTGTCCGCTTGAACTTCGAGCTCACCGAGGAGCAACAACTCGTTCGCGACACCGTGCGCGGGTTCGCGCGCGACCGCGTCGCCCCCGTCGCGGCAGAGCTCGACCGTGAGCAGCGCTTCCCGTACGACCTCGTCGAGGAGCTGGCCGGCCTCGGCCTGATGGGGATGACGATCCCCGAGGAGTACGGCGGCGCCGGCGCCGACACGCTCTCGTACGCGATCGCGGTCGAGGAGCTGACCCGCGTCGACTCCTCCGTCGCCGATCACCGTTGCCGCGCACCACTCCCTCGGGACGCTGCCGATCTACTACTTCGGGAACGAGGCGCAGAAGCGCGAGTGGCTTCCGGACCTGGCGTCGGGACGCAAGCTCGCGGCGTTCGGGCTGACGGAGCCGAACGCCGGCTCCGACGCCGGTGCGACGCGCACGACGGCCGACCTGCGCGACGGGCGCTGGACGATCGACGGCTCGAAGATGTTCATCACGAACGCGGGCACGGACATCACCGCGTGCGTGACGATCACGGCGCGCACCGGCGACGACGAGATCTCGAACATCGTCGTCGCCGAACGGCACGCCCGGCTACACGATCTCGCCGCCGATGCACAAGCTCGGCTGGCGTGCGTCCGACACCCGCGAGCTCTCGTTCGACTCCTGCTCGGTCCCGGAGGAGAACCTGCTCGGGCCGCGCGGCGAGGGGTTTCGCCAGTTCCTCACGATCCTCGACGGCGGGCGCATCTCGGTGGCCGCGATGGGCGTCGGTCTCGCGCAGGGTGCGTACGACCTCGCGTACGCGTACGCGCTCGAACGCGAGCAGTTCGGCAAGCCGATCGCGAAGTTCCAGGCCGTCCAGTTCCAGCTTGCAGACATGGCGACCGAGATCGAGGCCGGCCGAGCGCTCGTCTACAAGGCGGCCTGGCTCAAGGATCAGGGCGGCGAGTTCGCGCGCGAGGCCGCGATGGCGAAGCTCTACACCGGCGAGCTGTCGCACCGCGTCGTGAATGCCGCGCTCCAGATCCACGGCGGCTACGGGTACATGGAGGAGTCGGCGATCGCGCGGCTGTACCGCGACCAGAAGATCCTCGAGATCGGCGAGGGCACGAACGAGGTGCAGCGCATGGTGATCGCCCGGCACCTCGGCCTCTAGCCCGGTCGAAGTGCTGCGCACTTCGCCGAGGATCGCGCGCGCGGCGGCCGAGGCTGTGCTTCCCCTGAAGACGTGCGCTTCGGCGCGGCAAAGCCGCGCCTACTTCGGATCGGTGTCGCTAGTGACGGCCCGGGCGCAGCGCCGTCAGGATCGAGACCGCGACGACGATGCCGAACGCGAGCACGAGCTCGACCGTCACGGCAGTGCGCAGCCGTTCCACGCGAGGCCGAGACGCGCGAGCGGGACACCGTCGCCGCGCCGACCAGCACGGCGAAGATCCCCGTCTTGACGAGGATCGCGCGCCCGTAGCTCGTCGTCCAGAGCTGCGACACCGCCGACAGCTCGGAGAGCGCGCGCACGGCGCCGGTCACGACGAGCACGACCACGGACGCCAGCGCGAGTCGCGAGAAGCGACGAGCCGCGGCAGTGACGACCTCGGGCGGCGCGACTACCCGCGGCACGACGAGCGCGAGCGCGAACAGACCGCCGATCCAGATCGCCGCGGCAACCGTGTGGAGCAGGTCGATGGGCACCTCGATCCAGGAGCGTCCCGGGTCGAGTGCGTGACCGGCGAAGGTCGGCGCAGCCAGCACCGCGATCGCCGGAACGAGCGCGAACTTCGCGGCCGTGCGGTCGACGAAGGCGATCGCCGCCGCGGCGGCGCCCGTCGCGGCGACCGCCGACGTGATCTCGATGACGAGGCCGAAGCGCGTCGCGGACCCGCCGTGGCTCACGTGCACGAGCCCGTGCGCCGAGACGAACACGGCGCCGAGGCCGATCGCGATCCAGCCCGTGCCGAGCCCGCGGCGTGCGACGGGCCTCCACACGAGGACGTCGAACAGTGCGAGGCCTGACGCGACGAGCAGCCCGGCGAAGAAGAGCAGGCGCGCGAACGTGCTCTCGAAGCCGAGCTGCGTTCGCCGGTCGCAGAGCAGGCGACGGGCGGCGCGCGCCCGAGGCCGACGCCGAAGGCGAGCACGCCCTGCACGATGTGCCCGTCGTCCGAGACGACGCTCCACCGGACGCTGTAGTCGCCGTCGCCGAGCCCGCCGTCGCAACGGCAGGACCAGCGTCCTGCCCTGCGCCTGCGGCCGGCCCGCGAGGATCGACCCGCCGCCGTTGCGGATCGCGGCATTCCCCGGCGCCACGCGCACCTGGTCGTCGAGCACGACGAGGACGCGACCCGGCGCACGAGCGACAACGGCACCGTCGGCCGGCTGCGTGCGAACGAGATTCGTGTGGGCCCGTGCGACCGCAGGCGCGGCGATCGCCGTCCCGACCACGACGGCGATCACGCAGGCGCGCCGCACGCACGAATGATGACGAGGGCGGGTGCTAGCGTCCGAGGTCGTGATCTTTCGCCAGTTCGTCGACGACGGCCTCGGCTGCGGGTCGTACCTCGTCGGCGACGAGAACGAGGGAACTGCCGTGGTCGTCGACCCGGCCTTCGCCATCGAGCAGTACCTCGACGAGGCGGCGCGGAACGACGTGAAGCTCGTCGGCGTGCTCGAGACTCACACGCACGCCGACCACCTCTCGGGACACGGGCGCCTCGCGCTCGACCATGGCTGCGCGGTTCACATCCACCGAGCGGCCGAGGCCCGTCTACGCACACGAGCCGCTCGACGACGGAGCGACGATGGAGCTCGGCGAGGTCTCGATCCGCGCGATCCACACGCCGGGCCACCGCCCCGAGCACTGCGCGCTCGCGGTCACCGACCGGAGCCGCGGCGACGAGCCGTGGCTCGTGCTCACCGGCGACTCCCTGTTCGTCGGCGACGCCGCGCGGCCTGACCTCGCCGTCGAGGCGCGCGAGGGAGCGGCAGACCTCTTCGAGTCGCTGCACCGGCTCGCCGAACTGCCGGACGGCGTCGAGGTCTTCCCGGGGCACGTCGCCGGCTCGCTCTGCGGCGCGGGCATGAGCTCCAAGGTCTCGACGACCATCGGCTTCGAGCGACGCTTCAACAGCGCGCTGACCATCGACGATCCCGACCGTTTCGTCGAGATGTCCATCGGCGGCTCGGCGCTGCGACCGCCGAACATGGAGCGGATCGTCGAGCTCAACCGCGGCGCGTTCGTGGGCACCCAGCCGCCGCTCGAGCGGGTGGACGGCGACGAGCGGCGCGACGATTCTCGACGTGCGCGACGTTCGCTCGTTCATCGAGGGCCACGCGCACGGGGCGATCAACGTCCCGGTGGACGGATCGTCGTTCGCGACGAAGTGCGCGTTCCTCGTCGCGCCCGACGAGCGCGTCGTCGTCCACGCGGCGACCGAGGCCGAGGCACGGCTCGCGGCTCAGGGGTTGCGGTCGGTGGCGCTGCTCGAGCTCGCGGGGTACGCGCTCGCGCCGCAGGGAGACGAGCGCCTGGCTCCGATCGAGCTCGACGAGGTCGAGCGGCTGCTCGCGGCCGGCGAGGTCGAGGTGCTCGACGTGCGCGAGAAGGAGGAGCGAGACGAGGGCTACATCGCGGGGACCCGCCACATCCCGTATCGCCTGTTGCGCGTGTGCGGCGACCGAGTCGGAGAGAAGCCGGTCGTGACGATCTGCAACACCGGTTCGCGCGCTGCGATCGCCGCCAGCGTCCTCGCCGCGAGCGGCGTCGATGCTCGTCCGGTGCTCGGCGCCGGCGTGCCCGACTGGCAGCACCGCGGCGGGCACACCGTCGAGTTCCGTCGCTGCGGCAGTTGACGCTGGAAGTGCTGCGCACTTCCAGCGTGCGAACATCCAGTGCCCCATTGAAGGCGTGCCGCTTCGCTCACGGTTGCTGAGCAGCGCGGCCGAGCCGCGCTGCCGGCGAGCGAAGAAACAGCGGTCGATTCGTCAGGCGGATGCCGCGAGCAGCGCCTCACCGCGGCGCACGTAAGCGGTCGCGCCGACGGAGCGGTAGAAGGCCAGCGCACGCGTCAGGTGCGTCTGCGCCTCTGCGTGACGGCCCTGCGACGCGAGCTGCTCGGCCGCGCGCAGCCGCGCGTACGCCTCCTCTAACGCCAGCTCGGTGCGACCGAGCAGCTCCGCCGCCTCCGCGAAATCTCCGCGCGCGATCGCCTGCGCCGAGTCGTTCCAGACGGGTGCACGCGGCGTGTTCGACGGCTTCTCGGGCCGGCCGAGATCGTGCAGCAGCCATCCCATGTCGATGACCCAGCGGAAGTAGAGCGCCGCGCCGTCCGGGTCGGTCAGGGTCAGGACCTCGTCGACGAGTACGCCTGCCTCCCGGTCGCGGCCGGCCTCGACGAGGATGCGCGCGTACCCCGCCAGAGCCGGCCCGAGCGACTGGGCATCCTTCACGACGCGGGCGTGCTCGACGCTTCGCTCCCCGCAGGCGAGCGCCGTCGAGAGGTCGCCGCGCGCCGACGCCATGACCGCCTGGAGGAGGAACATCTGGCTCTCGTGGTAGTGCCCCTCCGCGCCGGCGATGAGGCTCGCGTACCGCGCGAGCCGCTCCTCGGCGAGTCCCCAGTCGCCCACGGCCAACGCAGCCTCCGCCTGCTGTGGCAGCAACCAGAGCACCCCGACGTGGATCCCGTACCGCTCGACCTCCGCCATCGCCTCCTCGTACAGGCGCGCCGCCTCGCGGGGGCGGCCGTTCGAGAACGCGTCCTCCGCGAGGTTGTTGTACGCGCGCTGGACCTCGCGCGGAGCCACGCCGCCGCGGCCGAGCTCGACTGCACGCTCGAGCTCGGCGATGCCCCCGGTGCCGAGCCCGGTCAGAGCGGTGCCGACGTTGACGAGCGCCGCCACCTCCAGCCGCGTAATGCCGAGTTGCTCCGCGAGCGCGAGCCCCTCGCGCCCGAGGTCGATAGCCTCGCGAAACCTGCCGCGCAGCATGAGCAGCCGGGAGTGGTCGACCAGAACCGCCGCTTTGACCCGCGAGACGGGCGCGTCGCGGACGAGGGCCATCGCGCGGTCCTCGGCCGCCTCGGCGTCGTCTCCTCGACCCAGTTGCCAGGCGCTGAGCGATACGAGCATCTCCGCCTCCGCCGCCGCCTCGACGTCGCCGTGCGCGCGAAACGACTCCGCGGCCGCCGCGGCGTGCACGTCTGCCGGCTCCGCTCCCAAGGTTGGTCTCGGCCGTGCGCGAGCCAGATCTGCGCGCGCGCACACGCAATGCTTCCCTCGCTCGGCGAGCTCGAGCGCCTTCGCGGCGAACCGCTCCACCTGGGCGAACGCAAAGAGCGAGGCCGCTCGCTCGGCCGCGCCCAGCAGTGCCCGGACGGCGGGCTCGACCAGCGCCGCTGTGTCTCCCCCCGACGCGCGCGTGAGCTCGAGCGCGGCGAGGCAGTGGTGCGCGAACGGCTCGGCGAGATCCTCCGCGCGGGCCAGCGACTCGATCCAACGCGCCGCGCCCAGGTGCTTCTCGGCTCGCTCGGCGCGAGGAATCTGTGCGTACGCCACGTCACGGACGAGCAGGTGCGTGAAAACGAACTCCGTCTCGCCCGCGACCGACCCGCGGCGCTCGCGGCGGACGAACTCCTTCCGCTGAAGCGCGTGCAGGCGGTCGACCGCGCCTCCGTCGGCGCCGCCGATCGACTCGAGCGCGCCGACCCAGAACGTCTTCCCGAGCACGGCTGCGTCGAGCAGCAGCCGCTTCTCCTCCGGCGGCAGCGAGTCGAGCCGCCCGGCGATGATTCCCTGCACCGTCTCGGGAAGGTCATCCGAGGCGTCGCCTCGCTCCGCGAACATGCGCGCGAACTGCTCGGCGTAGAGCGGGTTGCCGCCGGCGCGGACGAGCAGGGCCTGCTGCGCCTCGGCGGGCAGCACGTGCCGCTCGAGCAGCGCGCTGAGCAGCCGCGCGGTCTCGCCGTCGCCGAGCGGCGCGAGCGAGAGCGTCTGCGCGTTTCGCTTGCCTCCTCCCCAGCCCGGGCGGCGCTCGAGCAGCTCGGGACGCGCGGTCGTGACGACCAGGAGCGGCACGCCGTCGATCCAGTCGGCGAGCTCGTCGACGAAGTCGAGCAGGTCGTCGTCTGCCCAGTGGAGATCCTCGAAGACGATGACGGTCGGGCGCCGCTCGGCCAGCGCCTCCACGAAGCGACGCCATGCCGCGAAGCTCTCACCGCGTGCTCCGCCCGGGCGTCGAGTCCCACGAGCGGCCGCAGCCTCGACTCGAGCCAGGCGGCATCGCTTGCGGGGACGAGCGCGGCGACGCTCTCGGCAAGCTTCCGCTCGGCGTCTGCCGCCGCGTCGCTCTCGAGGACGCCGGCCTCGGCCTTCACCATCTCGGCGAATGCCCAGAAGGCTCCGCCCTCACCGTACGGCAGCGAGCGGCCCTGACGCCACTGCGTGATCTCGGGCTCGCGCTCCAGCCGGCCGTAGAGCTCGGCGACGAGCCGGCTCTTGCCGATGCCCGGGACGCCGACGATCGTCAGGAGCTGCGTCGAGCGCTCACCGCGGACGCGCTCGAACGCACCGACGAGCAGCTCGCGCTCGCGCTCGCGGCCGACGAGCGGCGTCGCCGGGGCGCGCAATTCGACGTCCACCCGCGCGCGCGCCTGCACCGCCTCCCACACCGGAACCGGCTCCGCCTTGCCCTTCGCCGCGACGGGCTCGTGCTCGCGGTACTCGATCGTGTGCGCGCGTCGCGCGATACGTCGACTGGCCGACGAGGATCCCGTTCGTCGGCGCGCTGGACTGCAGACGTGACGCGGTGTTGACGACGTCACCCGCGACCATCCCCTCGCCGGCGTCCGGTCGCGCGTCGACGTTCACGAGCGCCTCGCCGGTGTTCAGCGCGACGCGCACCTCGAGCTTGCCGTCGTCGACGATCCCGTCGCGGATCGCAAGTGCCGCGCGCACCGCGCGCTCGGGATCGTCCTCGTGCGCGACCGGTGCGCCGAAGACCGCCATCACCGCGTCGCCGACGAACTTCTCCACCGTGCCGCCGCGCTGCTCGAGCTCGACGCGCAGCCGCTCGTGGTACGGCCGCAGGATCGCCTCGACGTCCTCCGGATCGAGCGACTCCGCGCGCGCCGTGAAGCCGACCAGGTCCGCAAACAGCACCGTCACGACCTTCCGCTCACGCCGCACGTCAGCGCACGCGCTCGGTCGGGTACCCGTGAGCCTCGAACGCCGCGACGACTTCGTTGCAGTGCTCGAGGTTCCGCGTGCCGACCGTCAGCTCGACCTCGGTCTCGGCGACCGAGATGTGCATGCCCTCGCGGTGGTGCTCGACGGAGACGACGTTCGCGCGTTGCTCGGCGCAGAGCTGGAGCAGCTTGATCAGCTCGCCGGGCCGGTCGGGAATGCGGGTGCGCACGACGAGGTAGCGGCCCGCGACGGTGAGACCGTGCCGCATGACGGAGATCAGCACCGTCGCGTCGATGTTCCCGCCGGAGAGGACGATCGCGACCGGCCCGTCGCCGCCGACCTGACCTGCGAGCAACGCCGCGACGCCGACCGCGCCCGCGCCCTCGACCACGAGCTTCGTCCGTTCGAGCAGGAGCACGATCGCCTCGCTGATCTGCTCGTCGCCGACGTGGATCATGTCGTCGAGCAGGACGTCGAGCAGCCTCGCGGTCAGCTCGCCGGGATGCTTGACGAAGATGCCGTCGGCGATCGTGAAGCCGGATTTGCCCGCCTGCACGCCGACGATGCGCACGTCCGGCTTCACGGCGCGCAGCGCGGTGGCGATCCCGGAGGCAAGCCCGCCGCCGCCGACCGGGATGAGCACGGTCTCGGCGGTCGGCACCTGCTCCGCGAGCTCGAGGCCGATCGTGCCCTGGCCGGCGATCACGCGCGGATCCTCGAACGGATGGACGAACGCGGCGCCTGCGTCGAGCGCGTAGTCCTGCGCAGCGGCGAGCGCGTCCTCGAGCCGTTCTCCGAGCCTCTCGACCTCGGCGCCGTAGTGGTGGCATGCCTCGACCTTCGCGGTCGGTGCGTCGAGCGGCACGTAGATCCGCGCGTGGACGCCGGCTTCGCGAGCGGCCCAGGCGACCGCCTGGCCGTGGTTCCCCGCGCTCGCCGCGACGACGCCTGCCGCTCGCTCGCCGGACGAAAGCGTCGCGATCCTGTTGACCGCCCCGCGCACCTTGAACGAGCCGGTCCGCTGGAGGTTCTCGGCCTTGAGCCACACCTCGCGCCCGGCGAGCCGCGACAGCGTCTCGGAGCCGTAGACCGGAGTGACGCGCGCGATCGAGGAGAGGCGCCCGCGCGCCTCCTCGATGTCAGTGAGCGTCGGAGCCGTTTGTGTCGCCAATTCGAAAGACCTTCTCGATGATCTCGCGGACCGCGGTGAGCGGGTCGAGCTCGCGGCGCTGCACCTCGTCGAGCAGGCGGCGCAACTCGGGATCGTCCGCGACTGCGTTCTGGAGATGAGTCTTCGCGCGCGACGACGCGACGGCGAAGACCTCGGCGGCGAGATTCTTGCGGCGCCGCTCCTCCAGGCCGTTCCCTTCCTCGAGGAACGCGCGGTGCTCGAGGATCTTCTCCCAGAGCGTGTCGACGTTCTCGCCGCGCAGCGCCTCGGTGAGGACGATCGGCGGCTTCCACGCCCGGCTCGCGATCGAGCGACAGGATCGACCGCACCTCGTTCAGCATCGTCTTCGCGGCGGGGTGATCGCTCTTGTTGATCGCGATCACGTCGGGGATCTCCATGATCCCCGCCTTGAGCGCTTGCACCGAGTCGCCCGACCCGGGCATCAGCACGAGCAGGACCGTGTCGGCGATGCCGATCACCTCCACCTCGCTCTGCCCGGCGCCGACGGTCTCGAGGAAGAGGAGGTCCTTGCCCGAGGCGTCGAGGACGAGCATCGCCTGGAGCGTCGCCTCCGCGAGGCCGCCGAGGTGGCCGCGCGTCCCCATCGAGCGGATGAAGACGCCGGGATCGAGGAAGTGGTCGCTGAGCCGGATCCGGTCGCCGAGCAGCGCGCCCTGCGTGAACGGGCTCGACGGATCGACCGAGATGACTCCGACGCTCTGGTCGTCTCCGCGAACGTGCCGGACGAGCGCGCTGATCAGCGACGACTTGCCGACGCCCGGCGGTCCGGTGACGCCCACGGCGTAGGCGCGGCCGGTGTCCCCGTAGAGATCGCGGACGACGTCGTACGCGAGCGCGTCGCCGTTTTCCACGAGCGTGATCGTGCGCGCCAGCGCCCGCCTGTCTCCGGCGCGGACACCGGCGGCGAGCGATTCGCGCGTCCACTCCCGGCGACCGGCCACGCCGTAAATCTAGAGCGCGCCGCCCTCCGCCGACTCGGCGGGGGTCCCGTGGACGAGCAACGCCGGATCGATCGCCTCGATCTCCGCCTCCGTCACGGAGCTGTCCTCCTGCAAGCGAGGGGCGAGCAGGAACGCCACGAATCCCGCGCCGAGGTAGGCCGCGCCGCCGATTCCCCAGATCCAGCGGCCGCCGAGCGCCGATGTCAACGGACCGGCGGCGGCCATCGCAGGCCCGAGCACGGCATACGTGATGCTCATCGCCACGGTGAACGCGCGGCCGAGGTAGCGGTCCGGGACTCCCCGCTGGACCAGGAGGACGTTGTAGAGCGAAGCGCCGCCGTTCCCGAACCCCGCCAGCGCGACGAGCGGCAGCGCGATCCAGATGTTCGGAGCGAGCGCCGCGAGCGCGTAGCCGACGCCGCTGAGGGCGATCGCAGGCGCGTACAGCGAACGGATCGGTCGACGCTGCGCGAGTGCGCCGCCGGCGATGCTGCCGATCGCCAGCCCGACCCCGCCGGCCGCAAAGAGCAGCCCGAAGCCGAAGTCTCCGGCGTTGAAGGACTCCTTGGCGATCACCACCTCGCCGACGTCGACACACGCGCTTCCGAGCATGGCGACGCTCCACGAGATGACCACGACCTTGAGCGCCGGCGACGTGCGGAGCAGGCCGAATCCCTCGCGGAGGTCGTGCCAGTGTCCCCTCGACAGCGCCTGCTCCGACTGAAGGCGTCGGGCCGGAATCATGCTGATGAGCAACGCCGACACGACGAACGAGGCGGCGTTCACCCAGTACGCGACGTGCGGTCCCGAAGCGGCGACGAGCGCACCGCCGATGAGCGGGCCGGCCGCCCAGGTGACGTTCTCGACGGTCTGGAGGAGCGCGTTGCCGCGCTCGAGGTCGTCGTCTTCGAGCAGGTTCGGCAGGCCCGGCGTTCACCGCCGGCCTGAAGAGGCCGTTCGCCAGGCCGGTCGCGGCTCCGAGCGCGACGATCGCCGCGGACGAGCCGACGAACGGCAGAGCGCAGAACACGCCGGCGCGCGCGAGGTCGGCACCGATCATCAACCGGCGCCGCTGCAGCCTGTCGAGCAGCGGCCCGAGCGTCAGCCCGACTCCGACCGTCGGCAGGAACAGCGAGATCAGCAGCGCGCCGACCCACGTTCCCGAGTGCGTCGAGTCCCAGAGGTCGACGGTCAGCGCGATCGTCGCAAGCCACGACCCGAGCAGCGAGCCCAGCGTGGCCAGGAACAGCAACCGGAACCCGGGATTCCGGCGAAGGAGCCCGAGATGTCCCACCGAGGTTTCGGAGCCTACTGCGTGGCGGCTGTTGCGGAAGCCGCCCGATCGAGCGCCTCGGCGAGGAAGCCGTTCTCCTCGGCGGTTCCGATCGTGACCCGGATCGCCGTGTCGGATCCGAACGCGTTCAGCGGCCTGACGATCACGCCTTCGCGCAACAGCGCGTCGAAGACGGCGCGCGCGTCCGAGCCGGTGTCGGCATAGACGAAGTTCGCGACGGCCGGACCTGCAACTGCGAACCCGACGCGCTCGAGGATCGCGATCACGCGCTCCCGCTCGGACGCGCACTGCTCGCGCCTGCGGGCGAGCTCGCCCTCGTCGTCGAGGCTCGCGAGCGCCGCGGCCTGTGCAGGCGACGTGATGTCGAACGCGCGGCGGACCTTGCCGAGCTCGGTCACGACGTCTGCCGGACCGATCCCGTAGCCGACGCGAAGTCCTGCAAGGCCGAAGATCTTCGAGAACGTCCGCAGCACGACGACTCGACGACCCTGCTTGAAGTGCTCCGCAATCGCGTCGGGATGGTCGGGATCGTCGATGTACTCGAAGTACGCCTGGTCGACAACGGTGAGCACCTGCTCGGGGACGCGATCGAGGAAGGCGTCGAGCTCGGCGCGCGTGTTCGTCGTTCCCGTCGGGTTGTTCGGGAGGCAGACGAACACGAGCTTCGTGCGGTTCGTGATCGCACCGAGCAGCGCTTCGAGGTCGTACCGGTGCTCTCGCAAGGGGACGCGCACGGCACGCGCGCCGAGCTTGGTCGCGTCGATGACGTAGCTCGGAAACGACGGCCAGCCGCAGACGATCTCGTCACCGTCGTCGAGCACGGCCTGGCTGAGGCAGTCGATGACGCCGTCGGCGCCCGCGCCGACCGCCACCTCCTCGAACCGGACGTCGTGCCGTTTCGCGAGCGCGGTGCGCAGCGCGTACGCGCCGCCGTCCGGGTAGCGGTTCAGCTCGCGCGCCTGGCGCTCGAGCGCCTCGAGCGCGGCGGGGAAGGGTCCGAACGGCCCTTCGTTCGACGCGAGCTTGACGACGCGGTCGAGTCCCAGCTCGCGCTGCACCTCCTCGATCGGCTTGCCGGGCTCGTACGGGACGAGGTCGGCGATCGAGCGGCGAAAGAAAGGCGTTGCGCTCACACGGCCGGCGGCAAGTCGTCGCCGGAGCTCTTCCTCCGCCAGACGAACAGGAGAGCGCCCGCCGCGGCCAGCGCGCCGACGATCGCCACCTTGTGCGGCCGCCTCTTGGGGGCGTCCACCTTCGGCACTGCCGACTTCGCCTTCTGCATCGCCATGCGCTTCATCACGTGCCACACCGCCCAGCCGAGGATGGCGTTGCGTCTGTTCATGATTCCCATTGCGCTCGCTCCTTTCTAGGCCTTTGCTGCCGCTTTCCGCTTCGGCGGCAGATGAATCGCGCGGCCGAGCGCGACGAGGCCCGCCTCCTTGATCGCCTCGGAGAGCGTCGGGTGCGCCGCCATCCCGTCCGCGACCGTCTCGACCGTCGACTCGGCGTCGAGCGCGACGACGCCCGCCTCGATGAGGTCCGTGACGTGCGGCCCGACCATGACGATCCCGAGCAGCTCGCCGTAGCGTGTCTCGTGGATCGACTTCACCCAGCCGACGGTTGCGTTCTGCATCACCGCGCGGGCGTTCGCGACCCACGGGAACATCCCGACGGCGACGTGGTCGCCGTGCTGCTCGCGCGCCTCCGCCTCGGTGAGGCCGACGCCGGCGATCTCTGGATCGGTGTAGATCGGTCGCGGGACGCCGCGATTGTCGACGACGGCGTCGTGGCCCATCGCGTTCTCGGCGGCAACCTCGCCTTCGCGGAACGCCGTGTGCGCGAGCTGCCAGTAGCCGGCGCAGTCACCGACGGCGTAGATGTGCGGAACGGTCGTGCGGCGGTGCTCGTCGGCGGCAATGCCCTTGCGCCTGTCCAGCTCGACGCCGATGTTCTCCAGCCCGAGACCTTCGACGAGCGGCCCGCGGCCGACGGACACGAGCATCAGGTCCGCCTGGATGCTCTCGCTGTCGCCGAAATGCACGGTCAGCTCGCTGCCCGAGTCCTCGACCTTCGTGCATTGCTTGCCGAGCTGAAGCGTGATGTTGCGCCGGCCGAACCCTTTCGCGAGCTCCTTCGCCGCGTCGGCGTCCTCCTGCGGGATCAGCGTGTCCAGCATCTCGATGATCGTCACCTCGGAGCCGAAGCGCTGGAAGATCGACGCGAACTCGCAGCCGATGATCCCGCCGCCGAGAACCGCGAGCCTGCGCGGCACCTCCGACTGCGCGAGCAGGCCGGTCGAGTCGACGCAACGGTCGCTGTCGAGCCCGTCGATCGGCGGCCTGAGCGGGAACGAGCCCGTTGCGACGATCGCCGATTTGAAGGTGACGTCCTCGCCGCCCTCGACCGCGATCGTGTTCGCGTCCTCGAAGGTGCCTTGCCCCTTGACCCACTCGACGCCGTTCGCCTTGAAGAGCTGCGCGACACCGCCGGTCATCTGCTTGACGACGCCCGTCTTCCACTCGTTGGCCTTGCCGAAGTCGAGCTGCGGCTCGCCCACGTTGACGCCGAGCTTCGCGAACGTCTCCTCGGCCTCGTGGATCGCGAAGGCGGTCTGCACCCACGCCTTCGTCGGTATGCACCCGACACGGAGGCACGTGCCGCCGAGCTCCGGCTCCTTCTCGATGCACGCGACGGTTGCCCCGAGCTGGGCGGCGCGGATCGCGGCGGTGTACCCACCGGGCCCTCCGCCGAGGACTGCTACGTCGACTTCCACCCGGCTGATGCTAGTCGGGCGCGTCCTCCCGAGGCGGAACCATGGCGGGCGTCTCTCAGTCGGTCATCCCGACGAAGGCGCGGCACGGCCGCGCCGACACGACGCGTCGTCCAGCGACCGCGTGCCGACAACCACCAATTCGATTTTCGCCTGAGTCCCTCGCGGGAAATGCGCAGCATCTTCCGCGATCACAAGGGCGCCAGCATCGTCCAGCTGCCGCCGCTCTCGCCGACCTTCTGGAAGCCGTGGCGCTCGTAGAGCCGCAGCGCCGGATTGTCCGGCTCGACGCTGAGCGAGATCTGCTCGAAGCCGTCTTTCTTCGCCTGCGCGAGCAGGGCCGTCAGCAGCTCCTCGCCGTACCCTCTCCCGCGGCACGAGGGCACGACGGCGATCGACAGCTCGGGCGTCCGCTCGTCGACGAAGCCGTAGCCCGGCTCGCGCTCCTTGAACAGGCGGTACCACGCCGCACCGACGTTGCCGGACTCGCCGTAGGCGATCACCGCCGCGTCCCCCGGCCGGCCCCAGCTCATGACATAGCGCTGGACCGAGCCCTCGGCCGGATCCTGCGGGACGCGCTCGCGCCAGTAGAACGCGTGATGGAGCATGTCGCGGAGGAAGCGCGCGTCGTGGCGGCTGCCGGGGCGGATCACGGCGCTAGGAGCCGACGAGATCTTCGGCGAGCTGGATCCGGTTTCCGTCCGGGTCGTACACGTCCAGTAGGCGAACGTGGCCGTGGAGCTCGAACACCGTGCCGACGTTCACGCCTTCGGCGCGCAGCCGCTCCGCCTCGGCCTTGAGATCCGCGACGTCGACGTGCGCGACCCCGCCCTCCTCGGGCTCGCCCTCTGCGATGGCGATCTCCATCTCCCCGCGCTGGAGCTTCGCCCACCGCTCCTGCCAGTCGACGAACGTCTCCTCGAAGCCGAGCGTCTCGCGGTAGAACGTGCGTCCCGCGTCGAAGTCGCGGACGAGGTACCAGACGGTCACAGAGCTAGCGCCGGGCTCTCGACGAGCCCTTTGACGGTGCGGAGGAAGTCCGCGCCGACCGCTCCGTCGATCGCCCTGTGGTCGCAGGTCAGCGTCATGGCCATCGTCGGCACGGCGTCGAATCCTTCGTCCGTGACCACGACCCGTTCCTCGGTCGAGCCCACCGCGAGGATCGCGACCTGCGGCGGATTGAGTACGGCCACGAACTGCTCGATGCCGAACATGCCGAGGTTCGAGATCGTGAACGTGCCGCCCTCGAGGTCCTCCTGGCGCAGCTTGTTGTCGCGCGCTCGTTGCACGACCTCGGCGCGCGCACGCGCGATCTCGGCGATGGTGAGCCGATCCGCAGCGCGAATCACCGGGACGACGAGTCCCTGCGGCGCCGCGACTGCGATGCCGACGTTCGCGTCGGGGTGGATGTGGAGCTCGCCGTCGACGAAGTGGGCGTTCACGTCGCGGTGCCGCGCGAGTGCCGCGGCGGTTACGCGCGTCAGTACGTCGGTGACCGTCGGCCGCTCGTCCGGGTGCAGCTCCCGCAGCCGCTCGACGAGCCGCGAGCGCCTCCCGCATGTCCGCCGAGACGACGAGCTGGAAGACGGGCGCCTCCCACGCCTGCGTCAGCCGGCGCGCGATCGTCTTGCGGACGCTCGTCAGCTGTCTCACCTCGATCTCGCGCGGCGTCCCCTGTATCCGGGGCTGTCCCTTCGGCGTGGCCGGGGCGGCCGTGGCCGCGCGCTCGACGTCCTCGGCGACGATCCGGCCGTCCGGACCGGTGCCCCGGATCGAGGCGAGATCGACTCCCTGCTCGCGGGCGATCCGCCGCGCGAGCGGCGACGCCTTGATCCGGCTGCCGTCACTCGACGTGACAGGTCCTGGCGACTGTCCGTCCGGCGCCTCCGCCGCGGCCCGGTCCGGCTCCCGCTCGGCGGGTGCCGAAGCCGGCTCCGTCGCCGCCTGCGCAGCGCCGTCCTCGGTGACGGAGACCTCCTCGCCCTCCTCGCCGATGACGGCGATCGTCCGTCCGACGTCCACCTCGCCGCCCTCGACCGCGATCTTCAGCAACACGCCGGAGGCATCGGCCTCCACCTCCTGCGTCACCTTGTCGGTGTCGAGCTCGTAGAGCGGCTCACCCTTCTCGACGCGTTCGCCCTCCGACTTGAGCCACTTGACGATCGTCCCCGACTCCATCCCCTGCCCGAGCCGCGGGAGCGTGACTTCAGTCGCCACGACCGACCGTCCGCCGGATAGCCGCCAGCACGTCGTCCGCGTGCGGCACGCACCACTCCTCCATCACCGGCGCAAACGGCAGCGGCGTGAACCGCGCGCCAACGCGCTCGATCGGCGCATCGAGCCAGTCGAAAGCGCCGTACTGGACGACCGCTGCGACCTCGGCGCCGAAGCCCATCCGCGTCACCGCCTCGTGCGCGACGACGCAGCGGTTCGTCTTCTTCACCGAGTCGATCAGCGCATCCTCGTCGAGCGGCTGCAACGTCCGCGGATCGACGACCTCGACCGAGATTCCGTCCGCCTCGGCCTGCCTGGCCGCAGCGAGCGACTCGTGGACGAGCCGGCCGGTCGCGATGACCGTCACGTCTTCGCCCTCGCGATGGACGCGCGCCTTGCCGATCGGGATCGGCTCGAGCTCGTCCGGAACCTCCTCCTTGATCCCGTAGAGCGTCCGGTGCTCGAAGAAGACGACCGGGTTGTCGTCGTAGATCGCGGACCAGAGCAGCCCGCGGACGTCCGCAGGCGTCGACGGGAAGATGACCTTGAGCCCGGGGATGTGGACGAACCAGGCCTCGAGCTGCTGCGCGTGCTGTGCGCCGGGGCTCCAGCCCGCGCCGCCCTGCGTCCGCACGGTCAGTGGAACCTTGAGCTGGCCCCCCGACATGTATCGGTGCTTCGCCGCCTGGTTGATGATCTGCTCCGTCGCGAGCGTCAGGAAGTCCTCGTACATCACCTCGACGACCGGCCGCATGCCCTGCATCGCCGCGCCGATGCCGGCGCCCACGAGCGCCATCTCCGAGATCGGCGTGTTGCGCACCCGCGCCGGCCCGAACTCGGCAAGCATCCCCTGCGTCACGCCCATCGAGCCGCCCATCTCGGCGATGTCCTCGCCCATGACGAAGACGTCGTCGTCGTCGCGCATCGCGCGCACGAGCGCGTCGCGCACCGATTCGCGGTAGGAGAGCTCAGGCATCCTGGCGTTCCTGACGCGCCGCTGGATGTGCGGCGCCGAAGGGGACAGTATGTGAATACGGCGGTGCGAACGCACCGCGGAGGCCGGCTCCGCCGGCCGCGAGCGATGCGCCGTCAGGGGCGGCGTCAGGCATAGACGTTCTTCAGGGCGTCCTCGGGCGCGGGATCCGTCCCGGCCTTTGCAAAGGCGACCGACTCCTCGACGACCTTCGTGATCTCCGCGTCGAGCTTCTCCCAGTCTTCGTCGGGAACCCCGAGGCGGTCGCGCAGCTTGTCGAGCGGATCCTGCGTCTCGCGCGTGTGCCTGAACTCGTCCTTGTCGCGGTACACCTGCGGGTCGCCGACGTAGTGGCCGGTCAGGCGATAGGTGTTGGCGAGGAGGAACACCGGGCCTGCTCCGGAGCGCGCGTGCTCGAGCGCCTCGCGCGCGCTGCTCCAGACCTCCTCGACCTCCTGCCCGTCGACGGTGATCGAATGCATGCCGAACGCCTCGGCGCGCTGCGCGAGATCCTCGATCGGCAGCTGCTGCGACGCGGGAGTGGACTCGGCCCAGTGGTTGTTCTCGCACACGAAGACCGCCGGGACCCTCCAGAGCTGCGCGAGGTTCAACGCCTCGTGGAAGGTGCCGATGTTCGTCGCACCGTCGCCGAAGAACGCCAGCGCGACCCGCGGCTCGCCGCGAAGCTGAAACGCGAGCGCTGCGCCGGTGATCGCCGGTAGGCCGCCGCCGACGACGGCGTTGGCTCCGAGGTTCCCGCGCTCGACGTCGTACAGGTGCATCGAGCCGCCGTAGCCGTGCGAGCAGCCCTCGACCTTGCCGTAGAGCTCGGCCATCAGGGCGTTCGGGCTCGTCCCGCGCGCCAGCGTGTGGCCGTGGGCCCGGTGCGTCGACGCGAACACGTCGCCGCTCTCCATCGCGCGGCAGACGCCGACGCAGACCGCTTCCTGGCCGATCGCGACGTGCAGGAAGCCGGGCAGCTCGCCGGCACGGAAGCGCTCTTCGACCTTCTCCTCGAAGCGACGGATGAGCAACATGTCGCGGAGAAACTCCGCGAGCTGCTCCTGCGAGAGCTCGTCCTGCTTCGCCACGCGAGCCACAGTCCGAGTTTACGTATCCTCCGCGCGATGAGGCTCGTCTGGCAGTGGGGCGAGCTCGAGCGGAACCTGCCGCCGGACTGGGTCGAGGTGCAGCTCGTGCTCACGATCTCCGAGCGCGACGCCGACCGCGCGGCCGGGCTCCTCGGGAACCTCAACCCGCTGCGCCACGGCAACACGATCCGGCTGTTCGTCGCCGCGCACCGGCAACGTCGGGCCACATGCCCTGCGGCGTGGGCTGCTCCGGCTCGACCGCGACGGCATCGACGGGCAGCTCGAGCTTGCGGTCGCGGCCGCGACCGCGGCCGAGGCCGATTCGGAGGCCGAGCGGGCGCAGACGAACCCTGGCCGACGCCTGGAGCGCGGCGCTGCTGACCCTCCCGGAGGACTGGTCCGACCTCTACGCCGAGCTCACGCTCCGGTCGAGCGACCACCTGGAGCACGCCGCCCTGCTGACGGCGCCCCTCAACCCGCTACGGGTCGGGAACACGCTCTCGTTGCGGTTCCGCGTCGCGCGCCGGTTCGGCTACGGCGCGTCGCCGGGCATGGTGCGCCGCTGCCTCGCCCGGCTCGACGAGGAGGGAATGCCGGGTACGCTCGAGATCATCCACGGTCTCTCCGACACGCACAACGTCGCGACACAGGGCCCGGTCTGGCGCATCGGCGGCCGGTCGGTCTAGTGCCCGATCCTGTCAGCTGGATGATGATCGAGCAGGGCTGGAGCGTCGTCGACGCGGACGGTGACGACGTCGGCCGCATCGACGAGGTGCTCGGCGACGAGGACGCGGACATCTTCAACGGCCTTCAGGTGCTGACCGGCGTGCTCGGCACGCCGAAGTACGTGCCTGCGGAACGGGTCGGCGAGATCGTCGAAGGCCGCGTGCAGCTCGACCTGAAGAAGGACGAGCTCGACTAGGAGGAGCCGACGGTCAGCGTGACCGTCGTCTTCGTCGTCTTCGTGACGGTGCCCGCGAGCTTCACGCGCACGCGATAGCTGCGCTGGCCGCAGACCGTCGAGGAGATCGAAGTCCCCGACGCGCGCTTGAAGGCGCTCGTGCCGACGGTGGCGCCCTTCGCGCCGAGGAGCGACACGCTGACCGTCGCCTTCCCGGCCTGTCGCGGCGTCACGGCGATCGTCCCGTCGTACGGTGCCGCGACCGTGAAGGTCCGCGTTCGGATCTTGGAGGTCATCGTCGCCGTCAGCGTCTTCGGCGCCGGCGCCGTCCACGGCGTGAGCACGTCCTGCTCGAGCAGGCTGAGCGCGGTAGCGTCGGGAAAGAGCGTCGGCGTCACGATGTTCCACGCCTCCTGTGTGAGCCCGAGCTTTTGCTCGTTCAGCACGCGGTAGGTCTCCGCGAACGCCTCGCCGGGATTGAGCGAGTACCGCGCGGCGTCCTCGGCACCCGGGAAGAGGACGCCTGAGGCGGTCTTCGAGCAAACGTTCTCGTACGACGCCCACCGCTTGGTCCCGTAGTCGATGCTCGCGAACGGCAGGTTCGGGCGGCTGTTCGCGACGTGGTGGCCGTACTCGTGCGCGAGCGCGCCTTCGGCCGACGTGTCGGCGTCGGGCGTTGTCGCCGGGTGCGTAGATCGTCCGCGTCCGCCCGCTGTAGCAGGCGAGCGCCTGCGCTCCGCAGAATCGCTGGACCTCGGCCAGCGGCGCGAGGTGGATCGACACGGTCGAGAGCTCGGACCCGTGGACGAGGCTCGTCATGAAGTCGGCCCACTTCTTCTGCAGCGCGGGATCGGCGGGGTACGAGTCGGAGAAGAAGATCGTGACCCCCTCGCCGTCGGTGGCGACGGTCGGTCCGCCCCACTCGGCGGTCCCGGCGCGCAACGCGGCGGTCTGCGGCGACGCGGGCGAAAGGACGCTGTCGACGAAGGAGGGCGAGACGCGAGCGATCGCCCGTACGTCGGGCGTCTTGAGAGCCGGAGCCGCGGCGTTCGCCGTGGCCGCGGCAAAGAAGGCGGCGAGCAGTCCTGGAAGCACGAATAGGCGGCGCACTCCGGCAAGATGCCGTAGGTACCTAAGAGGAACATGAGAAGCCGGTAGAGGCAGCCGCGTTTGGCGCGCGGCGGGCGGCGGTACGGTAAGCCAGTGAACTCCTCGTCGAAGACGAATCCGTTCGCAGTCGTCGCCCTGGCTTTCGCTGCGGGAATCTCGGCGGCGAAGTGGATCGACTGGAGAGGCCATGCTCACCCGCGCCGCTGAGCAGGTAGCGGAACACGCGAAGCGCGTGATCCGGTTGGAGATCGAGCTCGCGACCCTCGAGCTCAAGCGCAAGCTGTCGACTCTCGGGGTCGGGATCGGCATGCTCGTCGCGGCGGGTGTCCTCGCCCTGTTCGGGCTCGGCTTCATGCTCGCCGCGATCGCCGCGGGGATCGCGACGTCCCTGCCCATGTGGGCCGCCCTCCTCATCGTCATGGCCGGCCTATTCCTGATCGCCGGCGCTTTCGTCCTGATGGGCCGGTCGGCACTCAAGAAGGCCACGCCGCCCGTACCCGAGCGCGCGCTCAGCGAGGCGCGGCTCACGATGGAGACTTTGAAGAATGGCAGTGGCTGAAGACCCCTCGGCCGAACGGCTCCAGCAGAGGATCGGCGCGGAGCGCGAGCAGCTCGCGGCGGCGGTGGGTTCGTTGCGGAGCGAGTTGGCGCTGGAGCCGAAGCTTCGTTCACGGCTTCCCCTCGTGGCGGCGATCGCATTCGCGGCGGGCTTCGTTCTCGCGGGCGGGATCGGCGCGACGATGCGCCTGCTCTTCCGTCGCGGCCGCGAACGCTGAACGTCGGCGAAGCGCTCAGGCGCCGAGCTCGACGCTGAGCTCCGACGCCGCGTCGAGCCCTAGGAGACGCGCATCGTCCCCTTGAGCTTCGCGTGCGCGTCCGAGCGGTACCTGTAGGCGCCGGCCTTCAGGGTCACCGTCCACTTCACCGTCGCCTTGGAGCGAACGGCGGTCTTCTTGTTGACGCCCGGCCCCGTCAGATGGAAGTTGTCGGTCGCGCTGCGGTCGCGGATCGTCAGCACTGCCTTGCCCGGCTTGGCACTGCGCACGAACGTGATCTTCGCGCCCGGCCCGACGCTCCCGGAGAGCTTCTGCGTGACGACCGGCGGGGGAACCGCGACCGTGCCGACCGTGAACGAGCCCTTCATCGTCGTGGCGTGCGCATCGCAGATGTACGTGTACTTGCCGTCCGTCAGCGTCACGTCCCACGTCTCCTGGCCGGTTCCCGGCACATCGGTGAACTTGTCCACTCCCGGGCCGCTGAGGTGGAAATTGTGCAGGTCCGACTGGTCGTTGACGTGGAACGTGTACGCGCCCGGATCGAGATGCGAGACGCCCGCGCCGGAGGCGTCGCGGAGCGAGATCGTGAAGCCGGGACCGACGTTCGCCTCGAGCGTCGTCGCCGTCGTTCGCGCTCCGGCGGGGGCGGCGAGCAGGGCTGCGACGGCGAGCACGGCGACGGAGAAGCGCATCATCGGGTGAACCTACGGCTCGTCCGGAGAATCGGATTGGCCGGCGCGCAACTCGGCCCCGAACCGCTCGGTCAATGCTTCGACGATCACATTTCGCAGGCGGGCGGCGTCCTCGTCGGCGAGCGTGCGCTCCGACGACTGGAAGGTCACGGCGAAGGCGATCGACTTCCGTCCCGGCGCGACCTGGTCGCCGCGGTAGACGTCGAACGCTCGCATCTCGCGCAGCTCGTGGCCGGCCGCCTCGCGCGCGGCCGCGACGAGCTCACCCGCGGACACCTCCTCCCCCACGCTGAACGCGAGGTCCTGCCGAACCGGCGGATACGTGATCACGTCCTCGTAGAGCACGCGTTCCGGAACCTGCGCTAACAGCGTCGCGAGATCGAGCTCGAATGCGGACCACTCGCCGTCGAGCAGCCTCGGGTCGAGCTGCGCGACCCAACCGCCCTCCACCGACGCCGATGCGGGTGACGGCATGAACGGATGTGCCGCGCGCTCGAAGCGCGGTTCGAGCTTCAGAGCGGACAAGACCTGCTCGACAGCCCCTTTCGCCCGATAGAAGCCTCCGTGGACGATGCCGCCCAGGCGCCAGGGCTCGTCCGGAAGCTGCTCGCCCGTCGGGAGGTAGACGTGCGCGATCTCGAACAGCGAGACCTCCACGTTGCCGGCGTTGACGTTGTGGCGGGCTGCGCCGACCAGCCCGTGGACCAGCGTCGTGCGGAGGACGCGCTGGAGCTCCGACAGCGGCTCGGGAAGGACGAGCGCGTCGGGGTTCGGGTCGTCCGGCTGGAGCGAGTACGTGTACGCCTCGAAGAAGCCGCAGCCGACGAGCACGTCGGCCACGAGCCGGCGCAGTCGCTGGTCGCGCGTGAGCCGGCCGAACAGCTCTCGGCGGACGGGCAGCGTCGGCGGCACCTGCTCGAGACGGAACCGCGCCGTCTCCTCGACGAGGTCGATCTCGCGCCGCACGTCACGCGCGCGCCAGTACGGCACGGCGACGTCCCACGAGCCGTCGACGCCGAACCCGAGCCGGGCGAGGCGCGAGCGCTGCTCGTCCTCCGGCACGTCGATCCCGACGACCTCTTCGGCACGCGCCGGGCGCAGCCCGATCCGCGACCGCTCGGGGAACTCGCCCTTGACGTCCGCGTTGCCGGTCCAGTGCGCGCCGGTCAGGTCGAGCAGGAGCTCGGTTGCAAGGTTCGCGGCCGGCTCGGCGAGCTCCGGCGCAACGCCTTTCTCCCAGCGGGTCTGCGCGTCGGAGCGCATGTGCAGGCGCTCGCCGCTCCGCAGCACGCCGAGCTGCTCGAAGTTCGCCGCCTCGAGGAGAACGGACGTCGTCTCGGGCGAGACCTCGGTCTCCTCGCCGCCCATGATCCCGGCGACCGCCACCGGCCGCTCGGCGTCGGCGATGACGAGTTCTTCCGCCGTCAGCTTGCGCTCGGTGCCGTCGAGGGTGCGGATCGCCTCGCCCTCGCGTGCGCGGCGGACGACGATCCGCCCCTCCGCGAGCTCGGCGTGGTCGAAGGCGTGGAGCGGGCTGCCGAGCGCGAGCATCACGTAGTTCGTGACGTCGACGACGTTGGAGATCGGCCGCATTCCGGCCCCGAGCAGCCGTGCCTTGAGCCAGCGCGGCGAATCGGCGACGGTGACGTCGCGGAACAGCCGCCCGATGTAACGCGGGCAGCGCTCCAGGTCGTCGATGCGGATGTGGACCTCCTCGTCCGCCGGGACGGACGCCGGGGACTGTCCCCCGGGCATGGGCGCGAGCGGCACGTCCAGCAGCGCCGAGACCTCTCGCGCGATGCCGTAGACGGACGTGAGATCGGGCCGGTTGTAGCCGGTCTCGATCTCCAGCACGGTGTCGACGAGCGGCAGCACCTCCGAAAGCGGCGTCCCCGGCTCGTGGCCGCCGTCGAGCAGCATGATCCCGCTGTGGTCCGAGCCCAGCTCGACCTCGTCCTCGGCGAGGATCATCCCGTCCGAGACCTCACCGCGGACCTTCCGGCGTTCGAGCGTCAGGCCGTTCGGGAGCACGGCGCCCGGCAGCGCGACGGCGACCGTCGCACCCGCGCCGAAGTTCCAGGCGCCGCACACGATCGTGCGCGCTTCGCTCTTCGCCGACGTCGACGTGCGTGAGCTGGAGCCGGTCCGCGTTCGGATGCTTCTCCGCCTCGAGCACCTTGCCGACGAGGAACCGCTCCAGATTCCCGTTCTCGTCGGGGACGCCGCGGCGAACGACGCGGTCGACCTCGCAACTGGTGAAGACGAGCCGGCGCGCGAGCTCTTCGACAGGCAGGTCGAATTCGACGTACTCGCGCAGCCACGAGACCGGGACCTTCAAAACTGCTCCAGCACGCGGACGTCGTTCTCCCAGAACAGGCGCAGGTCGGCCAGGCCGTGGCGCAGCAGCGCGATCCTCTCGATTCCGAGGCCGAACGCGAAGCCGGACCACACCTCGGGGTCGTAGCCGACGTTGCGGAACACGTCCGGGTCGACCCAGCCCGCGCCGCCCATCTCGATCCAGCCCGACTGCTTGCACACCGCGCACCCCTGCCCGTTGCAGAGAAAGCAGGTCACGTCGAACTCCACCGACGGCTCGGTGAACGGGAAGTAACTCGTTCGCATGCGCACGTCGCGCTCGGGCCCGAAGAGCGCGCGGGCGAACTGGAGCACCGTCCCCTTGAGGTCGGCGAGCGTGATCCCGCGGTCGACGACGAGGCTCTCCACCTGGAGGAAGGTCGGCGAGTGCGTCGCGTCCGGCGTGTCGCGCCGGTAGCAGCGGCCGGGCATGATCGCGTAGATCGGCGGCTGCCGCGACTCCATCAGCCGGATCTGATCCGGGGACGTGTGCGTGCGGAGCAGCAGCTCGTCGGAGAGGTAGAACGTGTCGGTCGGCGAGCGCGACGGGTGCCCGCGGTCGGTCGTGAGCGCGTCGAAGTTGTGCCAGGTGTCGGTGACCTCGGGGCCTTCGTAGACCTCGAAGCCCATGCCGAGGAAGACGTCCTCGATCTCGCGCTTCACCTGGGTCAGCAGGTGCAGGCGTCCGCGCGGGAAGGCGTCGCCGGGCAGCGTGACGTCGAAGGAGGATGCCGCGTACAGCCGCTCGAGCTCTTCGCTCTCGATCGCCTCGCGACGCGCGTCGACTGCGGCCTCGAGCCGGGTGCGGATCCCGTTCAGGAGCATGCCGCTCTCGCGATCGCGCACGCCGCGCAGGGCCTGCGCGAGGTCGCTCTTCCGGCCGAGGTAGCGAACGCGCGCGTCGTCGAGCGCCGCCGCGTCGGCCGCGGCGGCGACGGTCTGCTCGGCGTCGGTTCGGTACTGCTCCCAATCCACGGTGTCTGATTCTCCTTCTTCGGGACCTGGTCCCGGACGGAACCACGAGGCGGCAAGCCCCGGCTCGTCGAAAGGATCGGCCGCGCGCTAGCGCCCGTCCCCGGCGAGCCGGGGCGGGGTAAAGACGAGCGCGCTGCGTGTCGCGGCCACGGCTGCACGATAGCGTGAACTCGTGAGCGCTTACGACGCGATTGCCAGACTCTACGACCCGTGGAGCCGCAGCGTGACCGAGGACGTGCCGTTCTATCTCGAGGAGGCGAGGCGATCGGGGGGGCCGGTCGTCGAGCTCGGCGTCGGCACCGGCAGGATCGCCGTGCCCATCGCCTCCGACGGGATCCGCGTGATCGGCGTCGACTCCTCGCCCGGGATGCTGGGCGTCTGCGCCGAGCGCGCCGCCCTCGCCGGCGCCGAGATCGACCTGCGGCTCGGCGACCTGCGGGACCCTCCCGTCGACGAGCGCGTGCCGCTCGTCATCTGTCCGTTCCGCTCGCTTCTGCACATGGAGGCCGACGGCGATCGGCGGCGGGCACTTCGCGCGGTGAAGCGGCTCCTCGGATCCGGCGGGCGCTTCGTCTTCGACGTCTTCGCGCCGTCGCAGGAGGACATCGTCGAGACGAACGGGCGCTGGCTCGAGCGCGAGCCGAAGATCTACGAGCGCGCGGACTGGGACGAGCGCGCACGCACGCTGACGCTCTCCGTCCGCGGGGTCGACAGCGAGTCGACGATGCGGCTCGCGTGGCTCGAGCCGGCCGAGTGGCGCGCGCTCCTCCAGGACGAGGGGTTCTCGATCGACGCCTGCTACGGCTGGTTCGACCGCCGTCCGTACACGAGCGGCGAGGACACGATCTGGGTCGCCTCGCCGTCCTGACGGCTCTCGTCGCGCTGGCCCTCACGGCCGCGGCGGCAGCGGCTCCGGCGCCGATGACGGTCCCGGCGGCGAACGTCCACCTGACGCTCGAGCCCGACGGCGTCGTCGACGTCCTCGAGGAGATCGATCTCCGCGCGAGACAGCCGTACGCGGCGAGGCGCGAGCTCTCGATGCAGCAGGGTGAGCTCTTCGCCGACCCGTCCGTCGTCGTGAACGACCGGGTCCTGAGCGCCGGCGACGGCAGGACGCCCGGAACGTTCCGTGTGTCGCGCGGCGCGCGCGGCATCCGCTTCGACTGGCGCCAGCCGCGCGGCCGCGGCTCGGTCCGGCTCGGCTACCGGCTCGCGCTGCTGGGCACGGCGTACTCGGACGTCGTCGACATGACCGTTCCGGTCTGGGAGGGCGACTGGCCCGCCGGCGTCGGCACGCTCACGGCGGCGCTGAAGTACCCGCGAGGCGCACACCGGCGCGTGTTCGCCTGGATCGAGCCCGAGTCGCTCGACTCGACGGTCACCAAGACGAGGCGGGGAGTCCGCACGCGTACCGCCGCGATCCCTCAGGGGAAGCGTGTGACACTTCGGGTGGTCTTTCCGCGCGACGTGCTCGACTCGGTCGCCGGGCTGAAAGTCGAAAGGAAGGCGGGGCTCGCTTCGATCCTCGCCGACCGCAACCCTGGTCGCGGCTGGTGGCCCTGGGCGCTCGGCGCGACGCTGGTCGTGGTGCTCGGGCTCAGCGCCGTCGCGCTTCGTACAGCGCGATCGCGCCCGCCGCAGCCACGTTGAGCGACTCGCTCTCTGGCGCGAGCGGAATCGTGCCTGTCACGTCGCAACGCTCGACGACGTCGTCGGGAAGCCCTTCGCGCTCCGCGCCGAGCACGAACGTCGCCGACTCGCTCAGCTCGAGCTCGGGCAGCGGCGTCCCGACATGCGCGACCAGCGCGATCCAGGGCCGCGGCGCGTCGTCGAAGCGGGCGAGCGGCACGCGGAAGATGGCACCCGCTGAAGCGCGCAGCGCCTTCGGCCCGGTCGGATCGGCGCAGCCGGCCGAGAGCGCGACGCCAGCGCCGAAGGCGTCGGCCGTGCGCAACAGCGTCCCGACGTTTCCCGGATCGCCGACGTGCCAGAGCGCCAGAGTCAGCGGCAGGGTTGCGCGCGGCAGGCCTTCGCGCCGGTAGATCCCGAGCACGCGCGGCGGATGCGCGAGCGTGGACAGTGCCGCCACGAGCTCCGGTTCCACGTCCTCGCCGGAAACGAGCAGCTCGACGGCCTCGACCCCCGCGTCGTCAGCGGCAAGCACGAGATCCTCGCCCTCGCAGACGAACAGGCCCTCCTTCTCGCGCTGCCGCCGCGACTCCAGCAGCCGCCGGATCAGCTTCAGCTTCGGGTTGTGCGCCGACGTGATCACGCGTCCTATTCTTCTCGCGTGCCGCACGAGAGCGCCGTGTGAGCGCGACGCCGTGGTGGCGCAGGGCTCTCCGGCTACGGCCGCCAAAGATCGTCGCCGGCGGGTCCGACGGAACCGGAGCCCGGGCCTCCGCAGAACGTCGGGGACGAAAGTTCTTCGGCGGCGGGCAGCCCGCGATCCGATCCAGCAGGTTCCGAACTTGCCCGGCGTGCGACCGCCGACGGGACGCACGTCTACGTCTGGTGGTCTCTCTAGAGCGAGTAATCGAGCCAGGCGCCGTGGAAGTCGGCGTGGCCGACGAACTCGCGCTCGTGGTCAGGACGGAAGATCCGCATGCCCCACGCCGCCTCTTCGCTGCGCCCGCCGCCCGCCGAGACGAAGGCGAGAGAGCGCCCCGGCTCGGACAGCGTCCCGCGCACCGACTGCACGGTCGCGTCGTCCAGGTACCCGAAAACGGCGGTCTGGAAGACGATCGTCGGCCGATCCTCCAGCACACCGGGTAGCTCCTCGCCGACGTCGCCGCGCACCAGCTCGGGCGGATCCGCACGCACCACCTCGATCGCCCTGCGGAGCCGGTCGAACCGCTCCTCCTGCCCTGCCCAGACGAACGACTCGAGGATCCGCGCGCCCTCGTCGGTCGTCACGTCGAGCGGCGCGACGTCTATGCCCACGCGCCGCCGAACGCGCGGAAGACGTTCGAGCACTCGCGCCGGAACCGGTGTCCGCTCGTGGCCCGCCAGCCGGAACGTTGCGTCGTCCGGACCCCACTCGCCCGCCTCGAACGCGTAGCGGTAGCGGTCCCAGACGAGATTCAGCCCGGCGCTCGGCCCGAGCTCGACGACGTCCACCTCATCGGCGCCGAGCAGCTCCGCGGCCCGCAGGAAGCACGGCAGCAACACCCAAGACCGCTGCACCTCGTTCGTCTGGACCCGCTGCGTCCGCACGAAGTCGCGCAGGAACGCCGCATGCCGCTCGAGCGGATCGTCCCACTCGGCCTCGCCGCCGAGGACGAGGTAGTGCAGCCCGCCGAGCAGCCGAAGCGGCGCGTCCCACGCGGGCTCGTCACCGACGAGTCGCGCAACGGAAGGATCGACGGCGAACCGCCTGCAAAGATCCGCGTAGAGAGGCGAGCGGCCCTCGCACTGGAGGGCCTGCGCCTCGAAAACCTCGCGCTGCGTCAGGCCTGGAGCGCGGCTTTCGCCTGCTCGGCGATCGCGCCGAACGCCTGCGGGTCGTTCACCGCGAGCTCAGCGAGCACCTTGCGGTCGAGCGGGATCTCGGCCTTGTGCAGCCCGGAGATGAACTGGTTGTACGACATCCCGTTCTGCCGCGCCGCCGCGTTGATGCGGATGATCCAGAGCTGCCGGAACGTGCGCTTCTTGTTCTTGCGGTCGCGGTACGCGTAATGAAGCGAGTGCTCGACCTGCTCCTTCGCGTACCGGTACGACGACTTCTTGAGCCCCCAGTACCCCTTGGCCTGCTCGAGAACCTTGCGACGCTTCTTGCGTGCGTGGACGGATCGTTTGACGCGAGGCATCGCCTACCCCCTCCCGAGCATCTTCTTGATCGCCTTCAGGTCGCTAGGCGCGACCGGCGCGCCCTGCCGCCCCCGCTTCCGCTTCCCTGGGCTGCTCTTCACCAGGTGACCCGGGGGCGTAGTCCGGTGGCGCCGGCGCCGCAGCAACTTGCCCGTCGCGCTCACCTTGAACCTCTTCTTCGCTCCGCTGTGTGTCTTCTGCTTTGGCATCGTTTTTCGCAACTCCTGCGTTCTTCGTCGGGCCGAGCACCATCACCATGTTCCTGCCGTCCTGGAGAGGCGGGGACTCGACCTGCCCGATCTCCTTCACATCCTCCGCGAGCCGCATCAGCAGATCGCGCCCTCGCTCCGGGTGGTACTGCTCGCGTCCCCGGAACATGATCGTCACCTTGACCTTCGCGCGCTGGTTGAGGAAGCGCTCGACGTGGCCTTTCTTCGTGTTGTAGTCGTGGATCCCGATCTTGGGCCTGAGCTTGATCTCCTTGATGTTGATCTGAATCTGGTGCTTCCGCGCGAGCTTCGCCTTCTGCTCCTGCTCGTAGCGGTACTTCCCGTAGTCCATCACCCGCGCGACAGGCGGATCGGCCTGTGCTGCGACCTCGACGAGATCGAGGTTCTTCGAGAACGCGTAATCCATGGCGTCCTTCGTCGTCTTGATCCCGATCTGCGCTCCGTCCTCGTCGACGAGCCTGACGCGCGGTACGCGAATCCCTTCGTTGATCCTCGCCTGCTGGACGACCGGACGCGCCGGCTCCGGCGCGCGACGCCTGGGCCTCAAGTAGCTCTCACCAAATCGTGCTCATTCCCTCCGTTTCGACGACGAAAAGCCGCTGCAAGCAGCGGCCGTTTCCTCGTCTCACGACTCGATTGAACCTCCGTTGGCCTTTCGCCCCGGAGGTGAGGAAGCGGTCCGCTCCTACTTGGCTCAGACCAGGAGGGTAGCAAGTTCCCCGCGAAACTCCGAGAGCGAGACGGTCTTCTGGGCGCCGCCGTGCTCGCGCACGGCGAGCGACTCTTCCGACTCCTTGTCGCCGTAGACGACGACGTACGGGATCTTCTCGAGCTCCGCGTTCCGGATCCTCTTTCCGACGGTGTCGTCGGAGTCGTCGACCTCGACGCGGAACTCGCCGAGGTTGTTCGCGAGTGCCTTCGCCGCGTCGCGATGGCCCTCGCCGACCGGCAGGATCCGGATCTGGACCGGCGCGAGCCAGAACGGAAACGCGCCCGCGTAGTGCTCGACGAGAATGCCGATGAAGCGCTCGAGCGATCCGAGCAGCGCGCGGTGGATGACGACGGGATGGTGCTCCTGGTTGTCGGCGCCGACGTACGTGAGGCCGAAGCGCGTCGGCATCTGGTAGTCGAGCTGGATCGTGCCCATCTGCCAGGAGCGGCCGAGCGAGTCGCGTCATGTGCAGGTCGATCTTCGGGCCGTAGAACGTTCCCTCGCCCTCGCCGATCTCGTACTCGAACTGGTGGTGCTTCAACGCCTGCTCCAGCGCGCCCTCGGCGCGGTCCCACTGCTCGTCGGTACCGAGCCGCTTTTCCGGACGAGTCGACAGTTCGGCGTGTGGGACGAGGCCGAAGAGGTCGTACAGGTAGCGGGTGAAGTCCACCATCCGCGCGATCTCGTCCTGGATCTGATCCTCGGCGACGAACACGTGCGCGTCGTCCTGCGTGATGTGCTTGACGCGCAGCAGGCCGTGCAGGGTTCCGCCCTTCTCGTCGCGGTGGAGAGTCGACGACTCGGCGAACCGCAGCGGCAGCTCGCGGTAGCTGCGCAGGCGCGAGCCGAAGAGCAGCATGTGGCCCGGGCAGTTCATCGGCTTGAGCGCGAAGCGGCGCGCGCTCTCCTCGTGGCCGACGACCCAGAAGATGTTCTCCTCGTAGTTCTGGAGGTGGCCCGACGTCTCGTACGTGTGCTCGTCGTAGAGGAGCGGGGTCTTCACCTCGAGGTAGCCGCGACGGCGATTCTCGCGCCGGCGCAGGTCCTCGAGCGCGTTCCAGATCACCATGCCCTTCGCGTGCCAGAACGGCGACCCCGGCGACACGTCGTCCAGGTGGAAGAGGTCGAGCTGGACGCCGAGCCTGCGGTGGTCGCGCCGCTTCGCCTCCTCGACCCGTTCGAGGTACGCGTCGAGGTCGGCGCGCGAGTAGAACGCGGTCCCGTAGATCCGGGTCAGCTGCTTGTTGTGCTCGTCGCCGCGCCAGTACGCACCGGCCAGGCTGGTGAGCTTCACCGCCTTGATCGGCTTCGAGTTCTGGAGATGAGGCCCCCGGCAGAGGTCGGTGAAGTCGCCCTGGGTGTAGAAGCTGATCTGCCCCTCGGCGGTGTCCACGAGCTCGAGCTTGTAGGGCTCGTCGCGGAACCGCTCCCTCGCCTCGTCGGCGCTGCCCTCCTCGCGCGTCCACTCCCGGCCCTCCTTCAGCTCCCGGTTGATCTCGTCCTCGATCCGCTGGAGATCGTCCTCGTGGACCGGCTCGGGGAACTCGAAGTCGTAGTAGAAGCCGTTCTCGATCGGCGGGCCGATCGCGACCTTCACTCCCGGATAGAGGTGTCGCGCGGCCTCGGCGAGCAGGTGCGCGGACGAGTGCCGCAGGACCGCGAGCGCGTCGGGATCCTGGCCGTCGCGGGTGGTCAGGATCTGGATCTCCTGCCCGTCGGAGAGCGGCAGTCGTAGATCCTGCACGCGTCCGTTCGACCGCACGAGAACTGCCTGCTCGGCGAGCCGCGAGCCGATCGCGCGCGCGGCGTCGAGGCCCGTCGCGCCGTCGGGCAGCTCGAGCCTGGATCCGTCGGGCAGGACGACGTTCACGGGCGCGGAGGATAGTCGGGATGCCGAAGAGCGCCGGAGCGGCGCGGAGGGACGGGTGTCAGCGGGGCGTGTCCCGGAACATCACGCCGCCATCGTACCGCGCGCCGTCGGCACAGGCCAAGGCGCAACTGGTACATACCTTCGAATGGTCGCGCACGACCTCTCCTGCAGTAGAGCGGAACTCAGGCTACGCGGCCGTGTGGGTGGTCGTGGTCGCGCTGCCGCTCGGCGCACTTGCAGCACTCCTCTGGAAACCGCGGATCGACCGCATCTGGGAGAGCCATCCCGCTCACTTCTGGACGGTGCTCGTCGCGGCAGCCGCCAGCGTCGCGGTGGGCTGGGCGGTCTCGACGGCCGGCCGGCGGCGCCGTGACGCGCGCCTGTTCCTCGTCTCGCTCGCGTGCCTGTCCAGCGCGGGGTTCCTCGCGCTCCACGCACTCGCGACTCCGGGCGTCCTGCTCGGCAGAAACGCCGGGTTCGAGCTCGCGGCGCCGATCGGCCTCGTACTCGCGTCGAGCTTCGCTGCGCTCTCTTCGCTCGAGCTCGGGCTCGACGGTGCCCGCAGGGTGCTCCGCGCTGCGCCCGCAATCCTCGCCGTGCTCGGTGTCGTCCTCGGCACGTGGGCCGTCGTCTCGCTCTCGAAGCTCCCGCCGCTCGACACTCCGATTCCCCAGGAGCAGCTCGACGGCTGGGAGGCGGCGCTCGCCGCGATCGGCGTCGCGTTCTACGCCGTCGCCGCGGTCGGCTATGTCCGCATCTACCGGAGGCGCGGA
>CAVPTP010000009.1:0-496075 GCA_963708685.1 uncultured Actinomycetes bacterium | reverse complement strand
CGTCATCGTGAGGAAGGGCCCCTTCGGTGCGCCCGAGAACCTCGGGCCCGCGATCAACTCGGCCGCCGACGACTTCTGTCCGACGCCCGTGAAGGGGCACGGGCTCTTCTTCGTCAGCCGCCGGGTCATCGCCGGCGTCACGTGCGGGATGGGCGACATCTACTTCACCCGCTTGGACCACGAAGACGGCTGGCGCCCGCCCGAGCACCTGGGCTGCGCTCCGACCGGACCGAACAGCGCGCTCGACGAGCAAGGCCCGTCGTACGTCAAGGGCCGACGGGCAGAAGCTCCTGTACTTCTCGAGCAGCTCTGCAGCTGTCCCCGGCGACATCTTCGTCAGTGGCAGGGGCACCGACGGGAGCTTCGGACCGGCGTCGTCCGTGGCCGAGCTCAACAGCCCGGCGCAACGACATCCAGCCGAACGTGCGCAAGGACGGTCGCGAGGTCGTCTTCTCGTCGAACCGAACCGGCTCGCAAGGCCAGGACATCTGGGTCTCCTCGCGGGACAGCGTCGACGATCCGTGGTCGCCTCCGACCAAGCTCGGAGACACGGTCAACACGGCCGCCGGCGAGACTCGCCCCTCGCTCTCGTGGGACGCGCGCACGCTGTACTTCGGCCGCACTCCGGGGCCTGAGGGGATGGGCGACATCTACGTCTCGACCCGCGACAAGCTCAAAGGGCCGAACGACTGAGAACCGTCCGAAGCGGTCAAGCCGTGGAGGGGGCCGGTCGAGCGGTCCCCTCCACGGACGCGACCCGCCGCAGCTTCCTCGGTTCGCGCAGGCGACGTTGGAATTCAGTGGCTGAACGACGTGGCGGTCGAGGCGTCGTGGGCGGGTGCCGTCTGCGCCTGCAGGCGCGGGAGTTGGCGCTGGAGGTCGTCGACGAGCAGGTCGGCCATGTCGTGGCCGAAGCCTTGTCGCACGACGACGCGCAGCGCCGCGAGGTCGGTGCGGTTCTCCGGGAACGTGTACGCCGGAACCTGCCAGCCGCGCTCGCGCAGCGCGTTCGAGACGTCGAAGACCGTGAAGTTGTCGACGTCGTCGCGAAGCGTGAAGGCGAACACCGGCAGCTCGTCCCCCTTCGTGAGGAGCTCGAACGGCCCGAGCTCGGCGATCCGTGCCGACAGGCCCGTCGCGACGTCGCGCGCGTAGCCCTGGACGCGCCGGTAGCCGTCGAAGCCGAGGCGCAGGAAGTTGTAGTACTGCGCGACGACCTGAGAGCCGGGACGCGAGAAGTTCAGCGCGAAGGTCGGCATGTTGTCGCCGAGGTAGTTGACCCAGAAGATCAGGTCCTCGGGAAGCGCCTCAGGGTTGCGCCAGACGATCCAGCCGACGCCGGGGTAGACGAGCCCGTACTTGTGCCCCGAGGTGTTGATCGACGCGACGCGCGGGAGCCGGAAGTCCCACTCGAGGTCGGGGTCGATGAACGGCGCGACGAAGCCGCCGGACGCGCCGTCGACGTGAACCGGAACGTCGAGGCCCGTCCGCTCCTGCAGGTCGTCGAGCGCCGCGCAGATCTCCGCGACCGGCTCGTACGAGCCGTCGAAGGTCGAGCCGAGGATCGCGACGACGCCGATCGTGTTCTCGTCGCAGAGCTTGACCGCCTCCTCGGCCGCCAGATGGAAGCGATCGCCCTCCATCGGCACGAGCCGCATCTCGACGTCCCAGTAGTTCGCGAACTTCTCCCAGCACACCTGGACGTTGATGCCCATGACGAGATTCGGCTTCTCGGTCGGTTTGCCCTCGGCCGCCCGCCGCTTCGTCCAGCGCCGCTTGAGCGCGAGGCCGCCGAGCATCGCCGCCTCGCTCGAGCCCGTCGTCGAGCAGCCCGTCGCTTGCCCGGCGTCGGGCGCGTGCCAGAGCCGGCTCAGGATGTTGACGCAGCGCGTCTCCAGCTCCGCGGTCTGCGGGTACTCGTCCTTGTCGATCATGTTCTTGTCGAAGCACTCGGCCATCAGCTTCTCGGCCTGCGGCTCCATCCACGTCGTCACGAAGGTCGCCAGGTTCATGCCGCGCGTTGCCGTCGAGCATCAGCTCGTCGTGGATGATCTGGTAGGCGACGTCCGCGGGCATGTCGCCGGCAGGGATCTCGTGCCGCGGGACGCGCCCCTCGAGCTCGAAGATCGGCAGGATCGAGAGGTCGCGCGTGCGCGCGTTCTGGCTCTTCGGGTGTGTCAGCGTCATCGGTCGCTCCTTCGCGTCTGGGTGACGTCAGGATCGTGCGCGGCGTCTGCGCCCGGCATCGTCCGAATCAGATGAGCCGGGGAGCAGACAGGACCGCGCCGATCAGGAAGCCGAGCGCTCCGAGCGCGGTGAAGGCGTTTGCCCCGCTGAGGTCGAGCGTGCTCCCCGTGGACGGAACGACGTACGCCGCGACCGCCGAGATACCGAACGCAACGCAGCCGGCGAGGTTGACGGCCGCGATCGACCACATCCGCGTCCACCGCCGCGCGTCGGACCGCAACGTAGGCGAGCGCGCCCGAGACGAGGAAGCAGATCGAGCCGCGCCAGTCGGGCGTCCAGACGAGGCGGTCGTACTCGTTCGCGTCGAGCCCGGCCTGGAGCGCGTAGAACGTGCTGACGTTGAAGAAGAGCGTGCCCGCGAGCTGGACGACGTTGCTCCACCAGTCGAGCCCCGCGGCCTGAGCAGTCCACCGTCGACGTACTGAAGCGCCGCCGCCGACGTGAAGAAGATCGAGCCGACGAAGAAAACGATCCCGTCGACCCTCGACCCCACGAGCTCGACGAACCCGGGGAACGGGCCGACGAGGAAGCACGCCGACCCGATCGCGAAGAGGACACCGATCCACCAGATCGCGCGCCCAGGCGCCCACCACACGTTCTACTCGTCTTCGACGGTGATCCGGCCGGCGCGCTGGTGCGTCATCGCGGCGCCCGCCCAGTCGACGACCGCCTTCGCCCGATCCTGGTTCGTCGGCAGCAGCGCAAGGTGCACCGTTCCCCAGGCGAGCTGCGCCTTGAGGCCGGTCATCGTCCGCCCGCGGAGCGTCTGCACGACCGCGGCGCCGCGGCCGATCGTCGCCATCGTGCCCTTGTCCCTGTAAGCGAACCCCTCGACGTCCTTGCCCGCGAGGCGCCGAGCGATCGACTCACCCGCGTGCTCGCCGGACTGGAGCGCGACCGATCCGAGCTGAGGGAGGACCTGCCCCGCCTTCGAGTCGGTGATCGCGGCGACGTCTCCGACCACGTACACCTCCGGGTGGTCGGGAAGCGTGAGCTCCGGGCCGACGGCGATGCGGTTCCCGCGCGCGAGCGGGACACCCAGTGACTGCACGACCTCGTTCGCCTGCAGGCCGGCGCCCCAGACGAGCGTGTGTGCCTTCAGCTCCTCGCCGGACCTCAGCGTGACGCGCGTCGGCGCGACCGATGCGACCGCCGTGCCGGTCTTCACCTCGACACTGCGGTCGGCGAGTGCCTTCGCCGCGTACTCGCGCAGCTTCGGCTTGAACATCTTGAAGAGCTCGGAACCGGCCTCGACCAGCGTCACGCGCGCGTCGTCCCGGCTCACGTTCCCGTAGTCGCGCGCGAAGTTGCCGCGGTAGAGCTCCGCTACCGCGCCGGCGGTCTCGACCCCGGTCGGGCCGCCGCCGACGACGACGACGTTCAGGGCGCCGTCGTCGACGAGCCCCGGGTCGCGGTCGACGCCTCCCACCGCTCGAGCAGATGGTCCTTGAGCCGGACGGCGTGGGGGAGGGTGTACATCGGGAACGCGTGCTCGGGTGCGCCGTCCGTGCCGAAGAAGTTGACGCTCGCGCCGAGGCCGAAGACGAGGTAGTCGTACGCGATCGGCGCGAGCCCTTCGAAAGTCGCCGTGCGCGCTCCGAGGTCGACGCCCGGCGACCGCGGCCTTGTGGATCGTAGTGTTGTCGTGGCGCGCGAGCAGGTCACGCAGCGAGTGTCCCACCGACGTCGTCTCGAGCAGGCCGGTCGCGAGCTGGTAGAGCAGCGGCTGGAAGGTGTGGTAGTCGTGCCGGTCGACGAGGACGACCTCTGCGTCCGCGTCCTTCAGCTTCTGCGCCGCGCCGACCCCGGCGAACCCGCCGCCGAGGATGAGAACGAGCGGCCGTGCCTGCCCGGAGGTCACGAGGGTGCGATTCCCCAGCGGCTCGTCGTCGACTGCCCCGGCTCGAGGCGGATCACCGAGTCTCCGGTGCGGAATGCGTTCGGGGGGCAGGTCATCGGCTCCACTGCGACGCTACGCCGATTCACGTCCGGCAGCGAGTCGCCCGTGAAGAGCATGACGTGCGAGTACGCGTCGTCCATCCAGAGCGTGACGGCGGCGGCTCGACCTACCGGTGCGACGCCGCCGGCGGCCGCAGCATCGACGCGCGCAGGGCCTCGTACGGCGTGTCCGGGACGGTGATCAGGCCGCGCGTCGGGCGGTCGAGGTCGAACGTCACCAGCAGCAGCATCGTCACGAGGACGGCGGCGAACGCCATCGGCCAGATGCCCCGTCCGAGCACCGAGAGGTACAGCCCGAGCAGGCCGAGCGCGACGGCCGCTCCGACCACCTCGAGGAGGAGCACGGGTCCCGGCACGCGGTTGTTGAGCCCGGAGATCCGCACGGTCTGCTCGTCGATCATCGTGTTGAGCGCGTCGACGTACAGCCTCGGCGCGGTCGCGACCGGCGCGGCGTCGACCGCCTGACCCGCCCAGGCTCCAAAGGCGGCGCTGCAGGACGTCCTCGGCGGCGACCGTCCGCTTGATCGCGGCGCTGTTCGGCACCTCGCTCGACGCGCGCAGCGCCAGGTCGTTGTACGGCCGGAGGAGCGCGAGCGAACGCGTCCGGGCAGGCTCGGCGAGGAGCTGCGCCCGCAGGTACGTCGTACCGATCGCGTTCGCCTCCGAGACGACCGCTGCGCGACGGTTCTCGTAGCGGCCGACGGCGAGCGAGAGGCCGAAGGCGAGGATCAGGCCGACGAGTCCGAGCAGCGCGCCCTGGAGGACGCCGAACGGCTCCCGCAGTGTCTCATGGTGCTTGCGCAGGCTGCGGCCCAGCAGCACTCCGGCCGCGGTCACGCCCGCGACCACCGCGAACAGAATCAGCGCGAGAGCCCAGCTGCTCAGCGAGAAGAACACGGCGTCCAGCGATCGCATCGGAGGCGGCCGGCCGCGAGCCTACGCCCGCTCGTCCGCGAGCGGCGCGGACACGGCGTCGGCGAGGTACTCGCCGTGGTGGTCGACGGCGCTCACCGTCAGGCGGGGCTCGGCTGCGGGGCTCCCGCGGGCGGGTCGGTCGCGACGGGCCCGTCGGCGTCGGCGGCCTGGTACTCGGCGAGGAGCGCCTGCTCGCGCTCCATCCTCGGGAAGGCGGCGTAGACCAGCACGGCACCGAGCAGCACGGCGACGATCCCGGCGACGTAGGCCCACTGGTCACCCTGCAGGAACGCGGTCTTGGCCGCGGCGGTGATCTGGTCGGCGTACTGCGGATACTGGTTCGCGACCTGCTCCGCCCCGTCGAACGACTTCGTAAGCTGGTTCTGGACGCTGGTCGTCACGTTCGTGCCGGAGCTCGCGACCGCGGCTCCCGCCGCCGCCGCGTAGCCGGCGGTCAGGAGGGCGCCGAAGATCGACTGCATGATCGCGCCGCCGAGGTCGCGCTGGAGGTCCGCAGTGCCCGACGCCATCCCCACCTTCCGCACCGGGACCGAACCGGTGAGCGAGTGAGAGGCCGGCGTCCCGGCGAGCCCGACCCCGATCCCGACGAGCGCGTAGGCGAGCCCGACCCTCCAGTAGCCGATGTCCTCCTTCCAGAGCAGCAGCATCGCCAGGAAGCCGAGGAGCACGAAGGCGTAGCCGAAGAGGAGCGTGAACCGGGCACCGCGGGCCTCGACGATCTTCGCCGACCGCGGCGCGGCCAGCACCATGCAGAACGCAGCGGGAAGGATGGCGAGCCCTGCGTCGAGGGTCGAGTAGCCGAGCACGTTCTGCAGGAACTGCTGGCCGACGAACATCGCGCCCATCAACGAGCCGAACACGATCACGCCGGCGCACGCGGCCACCCAGAACGGCGGCCGAGCCGCGACGTCGAGGTCGTAGAGCGGGTTCTTCGCCCTGCGCTGCCGGATGAAGAACGCCACGAGCGCGGCGGCGGCGGCGAGCGCGAGGCCGATCGTCAACGCCCCCTTGTTCGGGACGGGCGCGAAGTTGATCGACAGGATCAGGGCGCCGACGAGGATCGCGGAGAGGACGCCGCCGAGGTTGTCGACCGGCTCGGTGCCCTCGTTCACGTGTGCCGGGACGAGCTTCCAGGCCATCAGGATCGCACCGGCCGCCAGAGGGAGCGTGAGCAGGAAGGGCGAGCCCCAGTAGAAGTGCTCGAGCAGCAACCCCGAGAAGAGCGGCCCGAGCGCGGCGATCGCACCGCCCGCGCCCGACCACAACGCGATCGACTTCGTCCGCGCTGCGCCCGGAGCCCAAAGCGCCGTGATCAGCGCCAGCGTCGTCGGGTACGCCATGCCGGCCGCGATGCCGCCGCCGACGCGGGCCAGGAACAGCACCGTGTCGCTCGGCGCGAGGGCGGCGAGCAGCGAGAACGGAATCGCCAGCGTCGTCCCGACCATCAGCATCATCTTCCGGCCGAACCGGTCGCCGAGCGCCCCGAGCCAGAGCACCGAGCACGCCAGGCCGAGCGAGTACCCGACCGCGATCAGGTCGAGCGTCGTCTGGCTCGAGTCGAAGTTCGCGCCGATCGACGGCAACGCGACGTTCGCCACGGACAGGTTCAGGTTCGCGACGGCCGCGACGAGGATCAGCGCCGCCAGCACGAGACCGGGCCTCGCCGGCCCGGTCGACGCAGCGGCAGCCGCGCCCGGACGGATGTGCGTGCGTGACTGGCTCATTCGGCCCTCGCGGCGAGCCTACACCCGTCCTGCGTCGTCCCAGAGTAGAGTCGCGGCCTACCACGCCGCGCCGCAAGGGGCGTCCGCTCGGTCCTCGTAGGATCGTCCGGTGACGGCAGCGGTCGGATGGGGCCTGGTCGCGGCGTCGTCGCTCGTCCTCGGTGCGGTGCTCGGGGAGCTGCGAGCATGGCCGCCGCGGCTCATCGGGCTCGTGCTGGCGTTTGGAGCAGGTGCGTTGATCAGTGCCGTCAGCTTCGACCTCGCGCAGGAAGGGGCAAGAGTGGGCGACGCAGGTGTGACCGCCGCCGGCCTCGCTGTCGGTGCCATCACCTACTTCACGCTCAACCGTCTGGTCGGACGTCGCACGCGAAATGCAGGCGGCGAGCAGGACGACGCCGGCACCGCGCTCGCGCTCGGCGCGTTCCTCGACGGTGTTCCCGAGCAGGCGGTCCTCGGCCTGAGCATCGCCTCCGGCGAGGGAGTGAGTGTGGGGCTGCTCGTCGCGATCTTCATCTCCAACCTTCCGGAGGCGATCGGCTCGTCCACCGAGATGCTCGCCGCGGGCAAAGGGCGCGGAGCGATCCGTCGGCTCTGGTTCCTCGTCGCACTCGTCTGCGCCGCGGCGACCGTCGTCGGCTACGCGATCGCGGACAACGTCTCGGGCAACGTGAACGCCGCGATCGACGGGTTCGCGGCCGGCGCGCTCCTCGTGATGCTCATCGACTCGATGATCCCCGAGGCCGTCCGCAAGGGCGGCGACGCTTCCGGACTGGTCACGGTTCTCGGGTTCGCGGTTGCCGCCGGCCTCTCCACTGTCTCCTGATGCTCCTAACGCGGCCACGACCCGTATCTCGCTCGGGCTGCCGTGCGTTCTCTCGACGGTGTCGGCGTTTGAACGCCGGTCACCGCACAGCACGGGGTCAATCGAAACCAGGAGGAGGAGGCTGTGGCCACTGCTACGCAAAGAGGACGCACCGTGGATCGGACGGCGTGGGCGGAAAGCGAGACGAAGCCGTTTTTCATGACGAGCGAGTTCATGTTCTATGCGCTGATGACCGTGGCGCTCCTGATCACGGCTGCCAGCGACAACTCGATCGATGCGCGCTGGTTCTGGCTGCTCGAGGTGCCGCTGACGATCGGCTACCTGCTCAGCCGAGGGATCGCCAAGTCGGGGAGCAAGGCACCGTCGTACGATCCGCGTGACGATGCGCTCACCCGCGCCCGCAACCGGATGGACGCCTGACCGACCTACCGCTCGCGCGGCGCCAGGACCTCGCGCCGCGGCGTTCTTGAAGCCGCGCGCTGCCGAGGCTAGGCCGCGGGCAGAACCGCGGGGAGAACCATGCGAACGGCCTCCCGGACGGCGTCCTGGGAGTTCGCTCGGTCGATGATGATCCGGTGGCCGAGGACGTGCGGAGCCATCCCGATGACGTCTTCGATGACGACGCGATCCCGCCCCGAGAGACGCGCCTTCGCCTTGGAGGCGGCGAGCAGGTGGATCGAGGCGCGCGGGCTGGCGCCGAGCACGACGCCGTCGAGCTCACGGGTCTGGCGCACGACCGACACGAGAAAGCGCGCCACCTGCTCGGGCACGACCGTCGCGTCCACCGTCTCCTGGAGGCGGACGAACCGGCTCTCGGCGACGAGCGGGCGAAGATCGCCGAGCATGTCGGGCGCGATGCCGCGGTGGGGAATCTCGAGCATCTTGAGTTCCTCTTCCTCGTCCGCGTAGCTGAGGATGACCTTGACGAAGAAGCGGTCGAGCTGCGACTCGGGCAGCGGGAAGATCCCCTCGTGCTCGAACGGGTTCTGGGTCGCGATGACGATGAACGGCGGCTTGATCCAGTGCGTCTGCCCGTCGACCGTCACGTGGCCTTCCTGCATCGCCTCGAGGAGCGCCGCCTGCGTTCGCGGCGGCGTGCGGTTGATCTCGTCGGCGAGCAGGACGTTCGTGAAGACGATGCCCGGCTCGAACTTCGGCTGGCCGGCGACGACGACGTTCTGCCCGATGATCTCGGTCGGAGTCGTGTCGGGAGTGAACTGGACGCGCTTGAACGGCACGCCCAGGATGCGCGCCATCGCTGACGCGAGGAGCGTCTTCGCCGTTCCCGGCGGGCCTTCGAGCAGGACGTGACCGCCTGCGAGAGCCGCGATCAACGTCAGCTCGACCGCGTTGTCGTGGCCGATGACGAGCTTGGCCACCTCGGCCTGCGACGCCTCGCCGAGCGCGGCGAGGTCGTGCTCGGGCCTCTGCTGGGTCACGCCGTCGAAGATGTCTCCGTACAAGCCGTTCGTAGACGATGTCCCTGTCATTCGAGCTCCCCGCGCTGTCGTCTTGCCGCGTTGCCGGTCGCAGCCGAACGAGCCAGGTGCCCACCGGCCCTGGCGATCGTATCGGTTCGTCGCCGCACCCCGCTCCGATTATCCGCGGTGAGGTCCGGTTTAATCCATGGGCCGAAAGGCCCACTGCGAGCGTGCTGCGGTCCCAGCCGTCTCCGCTTGCTAGGACGTCTCGGCCGCGAGCTCGCGGGAGCGATCCATCGCCGCCTGGATCGCGTTCAGGAACGCCGCGCGTACGCCTGCCCGCTCGAGCTCGCGGATCGCGCTGATCGTCGTTCCGCCCGGGGAGGTGACCGCTTCGCGGAGCTCGACCGGGTGGAGCTTCTCGTCCCGGAGAAGCTTCGCCGTCCCGAACATCGTCTGCACGACGAGCTGCGTCGAGACCTCGCGGCTCAGCCCGAGCAGGATCCCGGCCTCGATCATCGCCTCGGCGAGCAGCGCGAAGTACGCGGGCCCCGAGCCCGAGACCGCCGTGACCGCGTCCATGTAGCGCTCCGCAACGCGAACCACGGCGCCGAGATGCGCAAGCGCCTCCTCGGCGAGGCGCAGGTGCTCGTCGTTCGCGTGCGCGCCGGCGCAGATGCCCGCGATTCCCTCGTGGACGGTCGACGGCGCGTTCGGCATCGCGCGCACGACGGGGATCTCGCCCGCCAGGTGACGCTCGATCGCGGCCGTCGGGATCGCGGCGGCGACGGAGAGCACGGTCTGCTCCGGCGTCACGTGGCCGGTCAGCTCCTCGAGCAGCGTCTCGATGTCCTGCGGCTTCACCGACACGACGATCAACCCCGCGCCCTCGATCGCGTCCGCGTTCGAAAGCGTGACCGGGACGCCGTAGCGCTCGGCCAGCTCGCCGAGACGTTCCTCGCGGCGTCCGGTGACGACGAGCTCCTCCCGCGCGCGCCACTCGGACGAGAGCAATCCGGCGAGGAGCGACTCCCCGATCGTGCCGCCGCCGAGGATCGCGATCTTGCGCGGTGCAGCCACTGCACGAGTGTAGGAGAATGCGTCGCCGATGCTCCTGCGGGAAGTCGAGTATGCGCGTCCGAAGACCGTCGACGAGGCCATCGAGCTGCTCGCCGCGAACGACGGCGCCCGAGCGCTCGCCGGCGGACAGACGCTCATCAACGTCATGAAGGCGCGGGCCGCGTCGCCCGACGTCCTCGTCGACCTCCAGGACCTGGACGACCTCCGCGGGGTGCGCGACCTCGGCAACGGCTCGGTCGAGATCGGAGCGATGACGACGTGCTCGCAGCTCGTCCGCGACGAGGCCGCGGGGGCGCGCTCGATCCTCGGCGAGGTCGCGGGCAGGATCGCCGACGTGCAGGTGCGGAACCGCGGCACGATCGGCGGCAACGTCTGCTCGAACGACCCGACGAACCACTTTCCGCCGCTGCTCGTCGCGCTCGACGCGAGCTTCACGATCCGCGGCGCGGACGGCGAGCGCTCGGTCCCGGCGAACGAGTTCTTCCTCGGCGTGTACATGACCGCCGCCGGCCCGGGCGAGCTGCTCACGAAGATCACGATCCCGCCCGGCGGCCAGGACGGGTTCGCCGCGGTCACGATCGGCAAGGACGGCACGGGCATCGTCACCGCCGCTGCGTCGCTGAACGGCGGCGCCCGGATTGCGATCGGCTGCGTCGACGCCGTCCCGGTTCGCGCGAGCGCGATGGAGGACCGAATCGGATCGGACTTCTCCGACGAAAGCGTGCGCGCAGCCGCCGAAGGGCTCGGCGCGACGCTCGATCCGCCCTCCGACGTGCACGCCTCGGCCGACTACCGGCGGCATCTGGCCGAGGTGCTCGCGGTGCGCGCCGTCGCGGCCGCGCGGGAGAGGCGCTGATGGAGCCCGTCACGAGCCGGCGCATCACCGTCACGGTCAACGGCGAGGTGATCGAGTACGACGTCGACGCGCGGCGCCTCCTCGTCCACTTCCTGCGCGACGACCTCGAGCCTCACCGGAACGCACGTCGGCTGCGACACCGGCAACTGCGGCGCCTGCTCCGTCATCTACAACGGCGTGCTCGCGAAGAGCTGCATGCTGCTCGCGGTCCAGGCCGACGGCGCGACGGTCGAGACGGTCGAGGGCCTGTCGCCGGACGGGCAGCTGACCGCGCTGCAGCAGGCCTTCTCGGATCATCACGCGCTCCAGTGCGGCTACTGCACGCCCGGGATGCTGATGAGCGCGACCGCGCTGCTCCGCGAGAACGGCTCGCCGAGCGAGGAGGAGATCCGGAAGGCGCTGCAGGGAAACATCTGCCGCTGCACGGGCTACGTGAACATCGTCGAGGCGATCAAGGCAGCATCGGGAGGGGAGAGTTGAGCGAAACCGTCACGGTCACCGGCCCGCTCGTCGTCGAGCCGACGGAGACGAAGCCGGGCTTCGCCGGCACGAGCGTCCCGCGCAAGGAGGACAAGCGGCTGCTCCAGGGAGAGGGCGTCTTCTTCGACGACGTGAAGCGCCACGGGATGGGCTACGTCCACTTCGTCCGCTCGCCCTACGCGCACGCGAAGATCACGGCGATCGACGTCTCGAAGGCGCTCGAGCTGAACGGCGTGTACGGCACGCTCACCGGCGACGAGGTCGCGATCCTGACCGATCCGTTCTTCGAGCTTTCGGTCAAGCCCGGCGCCGACATCAAGGACTACGCGCTCGCGGTCGGCCGCGTGCGCCACGTCGGCGAGCCCGTCGCCGCCGTCGTCGCGTCGTCGCGCGAGCTCGCGCGTGACGCGGCGGAGCTGGTCGAGGTCGAGTACGAGCCTCTGCCCGTGCTGACGACTGCGGAGGATGCGTTGGCGAGCGAGACGATCCTCCACGAGGACGCGGGCTCGAACGTCGTCTGGCAGGGCGTCTTCGACTGGGGCGACTTCGAAGGCGCCGTCGCCGAGGCCGACCACGTCGTGAAGATCGAGCGGCTGCACTTCGACCGCTTCTCGTCGACGCCGCTCGAGTGCGCCGGCGTCCTCGTCGAGTTCAACCGCGGCACCGGGCAGTGGACGATGTACGGCAACCACCAGATGCCGGGCATCGGCGCGATCTGGATGGCGCCGGCGCTGCGCACCGGCATCGACAAGCTCCGCTTCGTCTCGCAGGACATCGGCGGCGCGTTCGGCAACAAGATCTGCCTGCACCCGCAGTTCGTCGCGTGCTGCTTGCTCGCGCGCAAGCTCAACAGGCCGGTGCAGTGGACGGAATGGCGGACCGACCAGCACACGGCGAACGCGCACGGCAACGAGCGCACGTTCCTCGACATCGAGGTGCCCGTGACGAAGGACGGGACGATGCTCGGGCTGAAGGTGCGCGCGCTCGACGACTGCGGCGCCTTCCCGCGCTACGAGCCGCTCGGCTGCATCATCTGGGCGCAGGTCACGCCCGGCTGTTACCGCTGGCGGAACATCCGCGTCGACTTCACGCAGGTCTGCACCAACAAGTCTCCGGTGTCGCCGAACCGCGGCTACTCGCGCATGCAGCACCTCTGGCTGACCGAGCGCGTCATCGACATCGTCGCCCACGAGCTCGAGCTCGACCCGGTGGAGGTCCGCAAGCGCAACTACGTGCGCGCCGACGAGATGCCGTACGAGACGCCGAACGGCTGCGTCTACGACTCCGGCGACTACGCGCGCGGGCTCGACATCGCGCTCGAGCTGATCGGCTACGACGCGCTCGCCGAGAAGCGCCGCGACGCGGAGTCGCGCGGCAAGCTGCTCGGCTTCGGCATCGGGTCGACGCTCGACTCCGGCACGAACAACTTCGGCCAGTCGACGCTGCTCAACCCCGAGCTCCAGTTCTCGGGGAACAACGAGGTGGCGACGGTGAAGCTCGACATCTTCGGCGAGATCGTCGTGACGCTCGGCACGGTGCCGCAGGGGCAGGGCCACGAGACGACGGCGTCGCAGGTCGTCGCGGACATCCTCGGCGTCACGCCCGACGACGTCACCGTCCGGGCCGGGCACGACTCGTACTGGAACTCGCACGCCGGCTTCTCCGGCACGTACGCGTCCCAGTTCGCAGTCACCGGGCTCGGCGCCGTCAAGGGCGCGACGGACAAGCTCGCGCACGAGATCAAGCGCGTCGCCGCCGGCGTCTTCGGAGCGACGCCGGACGACATCGAGCTCGTCGAGGGGCAGGCGCGCCTCAAGGCCAACGCCGAGGCGGCGATCCCGTTCATGGGCATCGGCGCGATCGTCAACGCGAACAACGCGATCCTCCCGGAGGACGTCCGCGACGTCACGCTCAACTGCCGCTACGTCTACGTGCCGCCGTTCCAGCTTCCCGACAAGGAGCGCAACTTCGGCAACCTGACGCTGACGTACGCGTCGCAGGTCCACGTCTGCCTCGTCGAGATCGACCCCGAGACCGGGTGTCTACGAGATCGTCGACTACGCGGCCGTCGACGACTGCGGCACGCGCATCCACCCGCAGATCGTCGAGGGACAGGTGCACGGCGCCACCGCGCAGGCGCTCGGCGCGGCGACGCACGAGATCTTCGCCTACGACGAGGAGGGGAACCTCCTGACGCCCAACTTCTACGACTACCACGTGCCGCACGCGCTCGACATGCCGCCGCTGAAGAACGCGCTACCTCGAGTCGCCGTCGCCGTTCACGCCGCTCGGCGCGAAGGGAATGGGCGAGGGCGGCGGCGCCGGGATCCACGCCGTGTGCGCCGCGCTCCAGGACGCGCTCTGGTCGCAGGGCAAGTCCACGGTCTGGCGCAGCTGCAATCCGTACAACCAGGTCTGGGAGCACCTGCGCAACCCGCGGCGGCTCGTCGAGGTGACGACTCCGTGAAGGTCGAGGGAACGCGCGACGTTCGCGGCGCCGCGCGAGACGGTGTGGGAGGTCCTCAACTCGCCCGAGCGGATGGCGAAGCTCATGCCGGGCGTCGAGTCGTTCGACGTGATGGACGACCAGCACTGGCGCGCCAACGTGAAGATCCCGCTCGGCCTCGGCGGCATGCGCATGAGCTTCGACTTCACGAAGGTCGAGGAGCGCGAACCCGAGTTCGCGAAGCTGCACGCGAAGGGCAACGGCGTCGGCGCGATCGTGAGCATGGAGACGGCGTTCCACCTCGACGAGAACGGCGACGGCACGAAGATGAGGTGGGAGGCCGACGTGAAGATCGCCGGGCCGGTCGGCTCGATGGGCCAGCGTGTCCTCCAGCCGATCGTCAACCAGCAGGTGCAGGGCGTGCTGACCGCGCTCGACAAGCAGGTGCAGGAGGCCGCGGCGGCGTGAGCGACGAGGGGACCGAGCATCGTGACCTCGGCGGCTCGAGCGACGAGGCCGGGAACGCGGGCGGCGGATCCGGCGCGCCCCCGAAGACCGACCCGGACGTGAAGGACGCGGGCCCGCCCGCCGAAGGGCCGGCCGATCCCGAGGGGACGAGCGGAGCCGAGAAAGGAATCAGTCCGTTGGCTCCCGAGGCCTACGACGAGGAGTCCGAGGGGCCGACGCAGTCGACGGAGGACTGACCTAGGCGGCGAGGAGGACGGCGGTCAACGGACGCGCTGCCAGACGCGGCGCGGGTTGCCGCCGGTTGCGGCGAGCACCTCGCCGGCGTCCTCGTTCGGCGCCCCCGTCTGCTCGAGGAAGCGCGCCACGTCCTCGTGCCGCAGCGGGGCGAGCCGGAGATGGTGATGCGCCGCGTGGTCGGAGAAGGCGGCGAGCTCGGGCGGGACGTCGGGCCCCTCGACGTACGTGCCGACGAGCGCAACATGCATCTCGGCCAGCTCGCCGGCGACGAACTCGAAGAGCAGCAGCGACGAGTGATCCGCCCGGTGGAGGTCGTCGAGGACGAGCAGCGCCGGTTGCCCGGCCGACGCACGCTTCAGTGCGGCGGCGACGTCCACGAAGAGCCGGAACCGCGCCGCTTCGTCGTCCCCGTCGGCCTTGGCGTCGAGCGCGGGTAGGTCTTCGCCGAGGGACTTCAGAGCCTGCGTCCACGGCCAGTACGCGGGAGCTCCCGCACGCTTCGAGCAGCGCCCCCAGAGGATGCGCGCGCCCGATTCCTTCGCGCGGCTCGCGACCTCGTCTGCGAGACGCGTCTTGCCGACGCCGCTCTCGCCGCTGATCAGGAAGAGCCGGCCGCGCCCGGCGGAGGCGTCCTGCAGCGCGCCGGAAAGCTCCTCGAGCTCACGGTCGCGGCCGACGATGATCCCGGCGGCGCGGCGTCCGGGCCTCGGAAGCGTCGCAACCGGCGCCGGCGCGAGGTCGAGCGACGCGTCCTGGCGGAGGATCGCCTGCTCGAGCTCCTGGAGCCGCTTTCCGGGGTCGATGCCGAGCTCGTCGACGAGCGCGCGCCTGGCGTCGCGGTACGCTCCGAGCGCCTCGGCCTGGCGACCACAGCGGTACAGCGCGAGCATCTGTTGCGCGCGCAGGCGCTCCCGGACCGGGTTGCGCTCGACGAGCGTCTCGAGCTCGCCCACGACCCGCGCGTGCGCGCCGAGCATCAGGTCGGCTTCGATCCGGTCCTCCGTCGCGTCCAGGCGAAGCTCCTCGAGTCGCGTCGTCTCGGGCCGGGCGAAGGGCTCCGATGCCAGGTCGGCGAGTGCCGGTCCCCGCCAGAGCGCCAGTGCGTCGGCGAGCGCGCGCCGCGCCCCTGCGACGTCCCCTGCCGCGAGCAACCGGCGCCCTGACGCGGCCAGCTCCTCGAACCGCGCGAGGTCGAACGAGTGCGGGTCGACCTGGAGCAGGTAGCCGCCCGGCCGCGTGTGGAGGACATCGTCGGATGCGAGCACGCGCCGCAGCCGCGACACGAGAACCTGCAGGGCCTTCGCTGAGTCCGCCGGCCGGTCGTCGTCCCACACGAGGTCGATCAGGCGCCACGCCGGAACCACCTGGTTGGCATGCAGCAGCAGCAGCGCGAGCAGAGCGCGCTGCCGCTTTCCGCCGAGCTCGAGCTCGCCTGCGTCACCGACGACCTCGAGCGGACCAAGAATCCGAAACTCCACTTCTGCGCCTCCTCGCGCCGAACGTACCTCGGCGGCTTGCGGGTCCGCAACCGAAACGACACCGCGCTGCAAGGGCTCTCCCGTCTGTTGTGCAGTCGACCGCGAGGGACGGTCGGAACGAAAGGAAGGCTCCGATGAAGCGCAAGGCTCTCTTCACGTTGATCCTCGGAACGGTTCTCGCCGTCGCTCCTGCAGCCGGTGCCAAGGTCATGACCGACGGCGGCTCCGGCACCGGCAGCGGCCCGGCGGTCACGATGAGCCAGCCCGAATACCAGGCGCTCATGATCCGCGGCGCGGCGCTGAACAAGCTCTACGGCAACGCGGTTACGGCTCTCACGCCACAGCAGTTCAAGTCGCTTTACGACGCCGGCTTGAATCGCATGACCCCGCAGGAGCAGATCGCCGTGGTCGCCCGCAGCGAGGGACTGAACCGCGCGTACGGCGGCGGCAACGTCAACGTGGTTGCGCCGCAGCATTCCGGCGCGACGGACGGCGACTCGTTCGCCTGGAACGCGGCGTACGGAGCGATCGCCCTCACCGGCGCGATGTTGCTGGCGCTCGGGGTTGCGGTCGTCAGCCGGCGGCGGCACCATCACCAGCCCAGCTTCTGAGCAAGACGGCAAGATCGGGGCGCGACGAGCGGGCCAAACGGCCCGCTCGTTGTTCGTGCCCGTAGGATCGCCCTCGTGACGCCGCCGTTTCGGATCGGGGTGATGCAGCTCACGATGGAGCCGCTCGACGAGATGCTCGCGACGGCGCGCGCGCTCGACGAGCACGGCTTCGACACGATCTGGCTCGCCGAGGCGTACCCGTGGTGGCGCAAGCACCAGATGGAGGCGCGATCGTCGACGGTCGTGTCCGCGCTGATGGCCAAGGAGACGTCGCGCCTGACGATCGGCTGGGGGATCATCTCGCCGTTCACGCGCCACCCCGTTCAGGTGGCGATGGACGCGCGCGTCGTGCAGGAGCTCGCACCGGGGCGCTTCATCCTCGGCTTCGGAACGTCGAAGATCTTCCTCAACAACGCGCGGATGCAGACGAAGAAGACGCTCGGGCCGATGCGCGACGCGGTGGCGATCGTGCGCGGCGTCCTGTCGGGCGAGGAGTTCCGGTACGAGGGCGAGACGTGGAGCGCCGACGTTCCCGCGATGCACGCCGACGCGCCGAACGGGGCCCCGCCTGTGTACGTCGCGGCAACCGCGCCGAAGATGCAGGCGCTCGCGGGCGAGATCGGCGACGGATGCCTCACGCCGTCGATCACGACGCCGGCTTTCGTCCGCTACACGCGCGACAACGTGCAGGCGGACATAGACATCGGCTGCACGGTGGTCGCTTCGATCGGCGAGGATCGCGAAGAAGGGCGAGACGGTGCGCGCGAGATCGCCGGGATGTACCTGGCGAACAAGGTGCAGAACATCCGGGGTGCGGCCGACACGCTGCTCGAGCTCGCAGGCATCGACGTCGAGGAGATCCGTCCGGTCGCGGAGGCGATGGAGCGGGGAGGGCGGCTTGCGGCGAAGGACGAGGTGTCCGACTCGATCCTCGACCGGTGCAAGCCGATCGCGGGCACCCCGGCCGACTGCATCGCCGCGATCGAGGAGTATCGGGACGCGGGCTGCACGCACGTCATGCTCGAGCTGTGGGGCGCGAAGCGACACGAGCAGATCCGGCTCTTCGCCGAGCAGGTTCTGCCGCACTTCCGTTGATCGACGAGCGCCGCCTCGTCGACCTCGCGCTGCGGCTCGTGTCGACGCCGTCGTTCACCGGCTCCGAGCAGGCCGCTGCGGAGCTGATGCGCGACGAGCTCGATTCGATCCGCCTCGCGACTCAGTGGCAGCAGGTCGAGGAGGGCCGCGCCAACGTCCTCGGAACGTGGCCGGGCGCCGGCGGCGGCCCGACGCTCATGTTCAACGGACATCTCGACACGTCCTACTCCGGCCGTGAGCCGTGGCTGCAGGGGATCCCGGGCTTCCAGCCGGAGGGCTTCGAGCGCGACGGGCGCATCTACGGGCTCGGGATCTCGAACATGAAGGGAGCGGTCGCCTGCTACGTCGAGGCGGTGCGGGCGCTCCAGGACGCGGGAGTGCGCCTGCGCGGGGACGTGCTCGTCGCGGCGGTCGCGGGCGAGATCGAGAAGACGCAGCAGGGCGACGCGCAGGGCGCCGAGTACCGCGGCTACGCGGCCGGGTCGCGCTATCTCGTGACGCACGGCGGAGTCGCCGACATGTGCATCCTCGGCGAGCCGACGGAGAACAAGCTCGTACTCGCCCACTTCGGCTCGCTGTGGCTGCGGCTCTCGACGCACGGGCCGTTCGTCCACACGGCGTTCAGCGCAGGCCGGCGCGACGAGAACTCGATCCTGCGCATGCGCGCGGTCCTCGACGCGGTGCTCGAGTGGCTGCCGAGCTGGGAGCAGGAGATGTCCTACGGCGACGTCGGCGGCGTCGCGAACGTCGGGGCGATCGAGGGCGGCTTCGGGTGGCGCGCATCCCGGACGCCGCACCGGACGGATCTCTTCCTCGACCTGCGCGTGCCGCCGGACGTCCCGATGGCGGAGGCGCGGCGGAAGGCGCTCGAGTTCGTACGGTCTCTGGACGGTGTCGACGCGGAGGTCTACGTCACGGCTCCGGGCGCGCAGATCGACGAGGAGCATCCGCTCGTCGGTGCACTCGGAGAGGCGCACGGCGAGGTCTTCGGCGCACCGGCGGAGCGCGACGTCACACGCTGGTTCTCCGACGCGTCGGTGCTGACGCGCTACGGCATCGCCACCGTGAACTACGGCACCTCCTCCGGGCTGCCTGACGCGGAGCTCGGCGAGAATCTGGCCGTCGACGGGCTCGTCAAGACGGCCGAGGTCTACGCGCGCGCCGCGATGAAGGTCTGCGGCGTGGCATGACGCACGACGTGTACACGCTGCCGCCGAACCTGCCCGTGCCCGAGGACGACGGCGCCGCGGATCATCTGCTCGGGACGATGCTTCCGCAGCTCACGCTCGAGTCTTCGCGCGGGCCGGTGTCGCTGCGCGAGCTCGCCCGCGAGCGGCTCGTCCTCTACGTCTATCCGCGGGCGGGACGCCCGGGGAGACCGCCGGTCGCAGGGTGGGACGAGATTCCCGGCGCGCGCGGGTGCACGCCGCAGTCGTGCGCCTTCCGCGACCACGCCGACGACCTGGCCGGGCTCGGCGCGCTCGTCGCCGGCCTCTCAGTCCAGCCGCTCGACGACCAGATCGAGTTCGCGGAACGGAACCACATCCCGTATCCCGTGATCGCCGATCCCGAGCGGAAGCTCGGGAGCGGCGCTGAGCCTGCCGACGTTCGACGTGGAAGGCGTGACGCTGTACAAGCGGATCACGCTCGTCGCGGAGGCGTGCGCCGTGGCGAAGGTCTTCTATCCGGTGTTCCCGCCGGACCGGAACGCCGCCGAGGTCGTCGCCTGGCTCCGCTCGCGGGCTTGAAGCCGCGGCCGGCCGATGCTAGGAACCCGGTGACGGGAACCACGATCCGAGGAGGCACCTTTTGAGCACCACCACACTCGACTCGACTGCGCTTGCGGAGATCCGGGCACGTGTCGACGGCGACGTCCTCGAGGAAGGCGACGCCGGCTACGACGACGCCCGGAAGCTCTTCAACGCGATGTTCGACCGCAAGCCGCGGCTGATCGTCCGTTGCACCGGCGCGCCGGACGTCGTCGCCGGGATCGCGCTCGCGCGAGAGACGCAACTGCCGCTGGCGATCAAGAGCGGCGGCCACAGCGTCAACGGCCACGCGTCCTGCGACGACGGAATCCTGCTCGACCTGTCGCCGATGAAGGAGATCACCGTCGACCCGGACGCACGGACGGTGCGCGCGCAGGCCGGCGTCAACTGGGGCGAGTTCGACGCGGCGACGACGGCGCACGGCCTCGCCACGACCGGCGGGCGCGTGACGACGACCGGCATCGCGGGTCTCACGCTCGGCACCGGCAGCGGCTGGCTCGAGCGGCTGCACGGGTACACCGCCGACAACCTCATCTCGGCCGACGTCGTCACGGCCGACGGCCGCATCGTCCACGCGAGCGAGGACGAGAACGCCGACCTCTTCTGGGGACTCCGCGGCGGCGGCGGCAACTTCGGCGTCGTCGTGAACTTCGAGTACCGGCTGCACGAGGTGCCGCCGCTCGTCCTCGGCGGGATGCTGCTCTGGCCGTTCGAGCGGGCCGGCGAGATCATGCGCGCGTACCGCGCGCTGCTCGCGGATGCGCCGGACGAGGTCGGCGGCGCCGTCGCGATCCTCACGGCTCCGCCTGCGCCGTTCGTCCCACCAGAGCTGCACGGGCAGCACGTCGTCGGCGTGGTCGCGACGGTGTTCACGGAGCCCGAGCGCGGGGCGGAGCTGATCCAGCCGCTGCGCGACCTCGAGCCGCTCGTCGACATCGTCGGGCCGATGCCGTACACGGCCGTCCAGCAGCTGCTCGACCCACCCAACCCGCCCGGGCTCCTCAACTACTGGAAGGCCGAGCTCGTGCAGGAGCTCAGCGACGAGCTGATCGATGCGACCGTCGCGCACGAGCAGCGGATGGGACGGTCGCACTCGGTGCTTCTGCTCCAGCCTCTCGGGGGCCAGATCGCACGGATCCCGGACGACGCGAGCGCGATCACCGCGCGGCACGCCGCATGGGCCGCGCATTGCATCGGGGAGTGGGAGACGCCCGGGGAGACCGAGGCCGAGCTCGCGTGGGTGCGCGCGTGGGCCGACGTCATCGCGCCGTTCCGGATGGCCGGCGTGCCGATGACGTTCAGCGCGGACACCGGCGACGAGCGCGTTCGCGCGACGTACGGCGACGAGAAGTACGCCCGCCTCGTCGCGCTGAAGGACAAGTACGACCCCGAGAACCTCTTCCGCCTGAACCAGAACATCAAGCCGAGCTCGGCTCGGAGCTGACGCAGCGAGATGGCGCCGGCGGGAGTGCGCGTCACTTCCGCCGGCGCTAGGCTCGCGGCTCGGTGCGCGCGCGCGTTTCCCCATACCCCCACCCAAGGGTGGGGCTTCAACCCGCCCCCCTCGGCAACCGACGGTACCCGGCTTCGGCGCGCGCGACTGCGCCAGAATCCGTGCCGATTTCGCGACCACGTGCAGGCCGAGCCCGGGCGCCTCGCCTCCACGTGAGCTGGCCGCGCGACGACGCGAAGCTCGAGCGCGTCCGCGCGCTGATGGCCGACGAGGACGTCGACGCGCTCGTCGTCCGGGCGCCTGACAACGTCCTCTACCTCTCGAACTTCCTGCCGATGAAGGGCTACGACGCCGTCGTCTTCCCGCGCGAGGGAAACCCGACGCTGATCTGTCTCGAGCCGTCGCTCGAGGACGCGCGCCGGATGGCGTGGACGGACGACGTGCGCCTGTTCAAGGGCTACGACGAGCGGGATCCGCGGCCGCCGGCGGCGCGCGCGCTCGACCTCGCGCTCGCCGTCTGCCGCGAGCGTGGCCTGGAGCGGATCGGGCTCGAGCTGAGCCAGGGCACGCAGACGGCGGACCGGATGATCGGCGAGCCGACGACGCCGACGGCAGCGTTCTTCGACGCCTTCCGCAACCGCACCGACGCAACGGCGCTGCTCGCCGAGGCCCGCGCACTCAAGACGGAGCAGGAGGTCGAGCGCATGCGGCTCGCGAACGACCTCGCCGCGCTCGCGCTCGAGCACGTGCGCGAGAGGCTGCGGCCGGGGATGCGCGAGGCAGAGGTCGCGGCGCTGTGGGAGGGGGCCGTCCACGCCCAAGGCACCGGCTTCGAGGGCAAGGTCGAGAACGCCCGCGGTTACGCGCTCGTCTGGTCGGGGCCGGGGATCAAGACGTTCACGGCCACGAGCGATCGTCCGATCGCGGAGCACGAGCCGACGCTCTTCGAGATCTGGGTCAGCGCCGACGGCTACTGGTGCGACCACACGAAGAACCTCTGTCCCGGCGAGCTCGACTCGCGCTATGTCGAGCTCGAGGAGCAGCTCCTCGCCGTCTACGACAGCGCGGTCGCGCACTGCCGCGACGGAGCCGACCTGCCCGAGCTCGACCGGCTCGTTCGCGCGGGTATCGCCGACGCGGGGTATCCCGGTCAGCCGTCGCACCCGATCGCGCACGGCGTGGGCGCGCGCGCACATGAGCCGCCGTACGCGCACCAGGCCGGCTCCGGAACGATCCGCGCGGGAATGGTCCTCGCGATCGAGCCGGGGATCTACTGGGAAGGCGGCGGCGGCCTGCGCGTCGAGGACAACTGGCTCGTGACCGACGGCGACCCCGAGAAGCTCTGCGCGTTCCCCGACGGAATCGTGCGCGCCTGAGCGGCCCGGGCAGCCGGCTCAACCGCCCAGGTCTGCGCGGCCGTACGCCGCGAGCCCGTCCCGCGTCACCAGCTCTGCCGCGAGGTCGGCGGCGCACAGCTCGTCCTCGCGCTCCAGCGGATCGCCGTAGCCGCCGCCTCCGCACGCGCGGAGCACGACCGTCGAGCCGGCCCGCAGCGCATGATCGACGAACTTCTGCGGCAGCCGCTCCTCGTCGCCGCCGGGCGTGCGGACGGCGACGACCGACGGCGCGCCCGGAAGCCCGCCGAAGATTCCCTGCGGCTCGTTGCCGGCGGCGCGGCTCGTGAACGCGGTGACGTTGCAGTCGACCTCGACCATGATCTCCGTCTCGAGGGCGAGGCCGCCGCGGCGGCGGCCGGCCCCTCCGGAGTCGGCCTTCAGCTCGCGCCGGACGTACCGGCACGGATACGTCTCCTCCTCGACCTCCACGTTGGGGATCAGGCAGTTGCTCGCGGCGATGTTCGACGCGTTCCAGCCGTCCTCGCCCGCCCGAGCGCCGCCGCCGGTGCCGAGCCCGTCGAGCACCCAGTGGATGAAGCGCTTGCCGGTGCGCGGGTGCGTCCCGTCGAACGCGAGGCCGGCCCACATCATCGACCACGTGCCGATGCCGCGCTCCGGATCGGCGAGCGAGAGCGCGCGCAGGCACAGGTCGTAGACGCGGCCGCCGCACTCGGTCGTCGAGCCGCTGACCGGGCCGGGGTAGCGCGGGTTCAGCAGCGTGCCCTCGGGAGCCGTGATCGTGAGCGGGCGGAAGAAGCCGTGGTTCCGCGGGATCTCGGGGTCGAGGAAGAGCATCATCGACGCGATCGTCGACGCGCGCGTGTTCCAGAACGACGCGTTGATGAACCCGGGGGCCTGCTCGTCGGTGCCCGTGAAGTCGAAGGTGACCTCGCTGCCGCTGACCGTCATCGTCAGCTGCATGCGGTAGACGCGATCGGTGTTGCCGTCGTGGTCGTGTCGGTCGACGACCTCGTAGACGCCGTCCGGCAGCCGCTCGATCTCGGCGCGCACGCGTCGCTCCGTGACGTCGAGGAGGTCCGTGCAGATCTCGCGGAAGCGCTCGATACCGTGGCGCGCGACGAGCTCGGGCACGCGCAGCCAGGCGACGCGCAGCGCGGCGACCTGGCCGAGCAGATCGCCCTTCTGCTGCTCGGGCAGCCGGACGTTGCGCATGATCAGCCGCATCACGTCGTCGCGGGGCTCGCCGCGCTCGAACAGCTTGATCCCGGGAAAGCGGATGCCCTCCTGGTAGATCTCGCGCGCGGTCGGCGCGTAGCCGCCGGCGACCATCCCGCCGATGTCCATCTGGTGCGCGATGCAGCCGGCGAAGCAGATCGGCTGCCCTTCGACGAAAATCGGCGACAGGACGTTGAAGTCCTGGGTGTGCGTGCCGCCGAGGTAGGAGTCGTTGATCAGGTAGACGTCGCCCTGCTCCATCGTCTCGACGGGATAGATGTCGGTCACTGCACTCAACGCGGCCGCCATGCCGCCCTGGTGGTGCGGGATGAACTGGCCCATTGCGAGCAGCTCCGCATCGAGAGAGAAGAGCGCGACGGAGTAGTCCTTCGACTCGTAGAAGATCGGCGAGTGCGCGGTCTTCAGCATCGTCACGCCCATCTCCTCGACGATCGCCTCGAGACGGTTCCGCACGACCTCGAGCGTGATCGCGTCGACCGTCTGCGTCACCGTTCGCCTCCCTGCTCGACGACGAAGTTGTGGTACCCGTCGACCGACAGACGCTGGCCCGGACGGACCACGATCGTCGTCGCCGGCAGCTCGACTACAGCAGGGCCGGAGAGCACTGCCCCCGGCGCGAGCGCCTCGCCGTCGTAGATCTCGGTCTCGACACTGCCGCCGAGCTCTCCGAAGAACACGTCGCGGCTGTCCTTGCGCGCGCCGGCGGCCGGGACGGCGGCGGTCAGCGGGGCGGCGGCAACGGTGGGTTTCGGAGTCGTCGCCGTCGCGGCGAGCCGCAGGTTCACGAGCTGGATCAGCTCGCGCTCACCGACGTAGCCGTACGCGCTTTCGTATGCGCGCTCGTACGCGCCCGCGACATCGTCCACGGCGGCGACCCGATCGGGCAGCGCGATGCGCAGCTCGTGCGTCTGCCCCGAGTAGCGCATGTCCGCGAGCGGCTCGAAACGCCGGCCGTTCGCGGCGCCGGTCGCGCGGGTGAGCCGCTCCGTCGCCTCCTCGCGCATCCGGTCGAGCGCACCGACGATCTCGCCGACCTCTGTGCGGTGCAGCGGTCGCGCGAGCGTCTGCACGAAGTCGTACCGGATGTCCGAGTAGAGCATTCCGAGCGCAGAGAACGTCGCCGCCTCTAGCGGGATCACGAGCCGGCGGATCCCCAGCTCCTCGATGAGGGCCGGCGCGTGGATCCCGCCCGCGCCGCCGAAGCAGAGGAGTGTGAAGTCGCGGGCGTCGTAGCCCTGGTCGGCGAGCACGACCCGGATCCCGTCGGCCATCGCGTGATTGACGATCGTGAAGATTCCCGCGGCGAGCGCCGTCGTCGAGTAACCGAGCGGGCCGGCGATCGTCTCGAGCGCCTTCCCGGCCGCTCCGGCGTCGAGTCGCACGTCCGTGTGCAGGAAGTACTCCGGGTTCAGGTAGCCGAGCGCGAGATTCGCGTCCGCCACCGTGGGCGTCGTCCCGCCGCGGCCGTAGCAGGCAGGCCCGGGGTTCGCGCCCGCGGACCGGGGACCGACGTGCAGGCCGCTGGCCCGGTCGAGCCACGCGATCGAGCCGCCGCCGGCGCCGAGCGCGTGGATGTCGAGGAACGGGACGAGGACGTCCCAGCCCTCGAAGCGTGTGTGGCGCGGGAGGTAGGTCGAGCTCGTGGCGCGACCCCGGCGGACGACGCTGAGATCGCAGCTCGTGCCGCCCATGTCGAAGGAGATCACGTCGGGCTCGCGGCCCTCGTCGTCGACGTTCATCGCTGCGACGACCCCGCCCGCCGGCCCGGACAGGAGCATGTCGACCGGCTGCGCGACCGCCTCCTCGACGCTGCAGACGCCGCCGTTCGACCTCATGATCTGCAGCTCGCAGCCGAGGCCGGCGGCCCCGAGCCGCGCCTCGAGGTCGAGCAGGTACGTGGCGACGGTCGGCGCGAGGTACGCGCTGAGCGCGGTGGTGCTCGCGCGCTCGTAGTCGCGAATCTCGGGCGCGATGTCCGACGACGCGACGACGTACACCTGCGGCAGGCTCCGCTGGATCGCGTCCCGGAGCCGCTGCTCGTGCTTCGGGTTCCGGAACGAGAAGAGCAGGCAGATGCCCACCGCCTCGACCTCGAGCTCCTGGATGCGTCCGACGAGCCGGTCGATCTCGCCGTCGGTCAACGGCTCGACCGCGTGACCGTCCCGGTCGACGCGCTCGCGCGCCTCCAGGATCCACTCGCGGCGCAGGATGTTCTCCGGCACGCGCGCGTGCAGGTCGTACATGTTCTCCCGGAGCATCCGGCGCATGACGAGCGTGTCGCGGAAGCCCGCGGTCGAGACGAACGCCGTCCTGGCGCCCGTCTTCTCGAGCAGCGCGTTCGCCGCGACGGTCGTTCCGTGGACGAAGCGGCGCGTCTCGCCGAGCAGCGACTCGAGCGGCCGTCCGTGAGCCGCGGCCGCCTTCACGAGCGCGTCCATCACTCCCTGCGCTTCGTCTCCGGGGATCGTGAACGCCTTGAACGACGTGACGGCGTCGCCGACGAGCACGACGTCCGTGAACGTGCCGCCGACGTCGACGCCGATCAGGTTGCCGATTCCGTTGGCCTCCATCCGAACACCCTAGGGCGGCCGGTCCGGCACGCCGCTCGTGTCGAGTCCAAGATCGCTCGCGGCGCGCCGGAGCGCGCACGAAGCGGGCGTTGCGGCGCGCGTGCTCTTGTGCGAAGTTGCCGCGGATGCAGCTGGCCGACCTGATCGCCCACCGGCCGCTCCGCCTCGAGCTCGCCACCGCCGGTGCCAGGCTCGACCGGTCGGTGAGGGGCGCGCACGCGATCGACTTCCCCCAGCCGTCGAAGTGGATCGGCAGCGGCTATGTCGTCCTCACGACAGGCGTCGGCGTTCGCGGAAGCAGCAGGCTCCAGCGCGAGTTCGTCCACGAGGTGGCCGACGCCGACGCGACCGCGCTCGGGTTCGGCGTCGACGTCGTCTTCAAGGCGATCCCGAAGCCGATGCTCGACGCGGCCGTCGAGCGGCGGCTGCCGGTCTTCAACGTGCCGTACGAGATCCCGTTCCGCGACATCGTCCGGTACGTGACCGCGTCGGCGCTGCAGGACGACGCGGGCCGGCTCGCACGCGTGATCGCGATCCAGGACGACCTGCTGGCGGCGATCGAGCGCCCGGACGGCGAGCGCGAGCTCGTCGACCGGCTCGGCTCGCTGCTCGGCGCGCGGGTCGCGCTGTTCGCGGCAGACGGCCGCGTGCTCGCCGTCGCCGGCCACCCCCCGCTGAAGGAGCTGTGGGGGCTCGCCACGTCCGGCGTACGTGCGGCGCCGTTCGGCCCGCGGGGATACGCGCTCGTGCAGGAGGTCGAGTCCGGCGGCTATCTGGCCGTGCTCCTGCGCAGCACGCGGCACGCCGACAGCGTCGCGCGGCCGGTCGCCCGCTTTGCGGCACGGGCGGTCAACGCGCTCGCCGCCGGCCGCCGCGTCGCTGCCGAGACCGATCGCCTCGCGCGCTCGTCGTTGCTTCGCGATCTGCTCGAGGCACCGCATATCGACCGCGAGCTCGTCGGACGCCTGCGGGCGTTCGGCTTCCAGCCGGCGCAACCTCTGCGTGTGCTCGTCGCCCGGTCGCCGGCGAACGCCTCCGACGCACTGCACGCTGCGGTTGACAGCATCCTCGGCCGGGCATCGCCGTCGCTGCTCGTCGAAGCATCGGGCTGTCAGGTCGTCGCGGCGTGGCAGGGACCCGAGATTGCCGATGCGCTCCGGGGCGCGCTTCCGGAGGGCGCGAGGGCCGGCCTGTCGTCATCCGTTGCGGACGTTCTCGCGTTCGCACAGGCGGTGGCCGAGGCGCGGGCCGCGCTCGCGGTCGCGCGCGAGGAGATCGTGGCGTACGAGTCGCTCGGCCTGGCCGACGCGCTCCTCGCGCTGCTGCCTCGCGGCCGGGCGGCGCGCATCGACGGCGTGCTCGCGCCGCTGCGCGACGAGCGTCCCGAGGTGCTCCAGACGCTCCAGTCGTACTTCGAGCACGACCTGGACATCATGGCCTGCGCCCGGGCGCTCCACCTCCACCCGAACTCGCTGCGCTACCGGCTCGCCGAAGATCGAGAAGGCGTTCGGCCGCTCCCTCCGCTCGCCGCAGACGATCGCCGACGTGTACCTCGCCTTGCGGGCGCGCGCGCTGCTCGAGGTGAACGGTGCGGAGGGAGTCGACCGAGTGCCGCCTCCCTCCGAATAAGAGACGATCGGGCGCGCTCTACGCGGGCGACACGGCGGGCCTCGCAGCCATCCGATCCTCGCGCGCGTCGGGCCGGAGGATCGGAGACGACGGCCTGAAGCCCTTCGTCGTGCAGTAGATGCCGAGCAATAGTTCCCACAGGCCCTCCGGGATCGTCGCGAGGCCCTGCAGCGTGCCGCCGGCGTCGGCCACGCCGAACATGACGAGGGTGCCCGAGAGGATGATGAGCGGCCCTCCGACGAGGCCGAGCAGAGCCATCTTCCGCGGCACCAACCCCGAGGCGTACATCAGGTAGCCGAGGATCAAGCCGTTCCCCCAGCCGACGACCCAGCCGGGCCCGAGAAGGAACGTCCAGTCCTTGATCGCGGCGAGCGTGTACGCCACCGAGCCTTCGGCGGCGCCCGCAGCCTCCTGCTGCAACGTGACGATCCCCAGGACGGCGAGGATGCCGACGAGGATGAACGTGCATTCGAAGAGGCGCGCGGTCACGTACCCAAGCGCAAGCTCCTCGCTCTGTCTCTTGACGATCGGAAGATCACGACGGCGGTGCCGATGTTCGCGATGATGAGCAGCAGCTCCAGCAACGCGCCGAAGAGGATCCGGTTGTCCTGCCCGGCACTCGCGATGTAGGCGATGGGGTCGTCGAGCACCGGCTGGTAGAGCAACAGCGCGGGGATCGACGTGACGAACGTGATGAGGTAGAGCACGCCGAAGATTCGCGCTCTTTTCTGGTCGAGAGTCACCCCTGGAACCCCTTTCCTCGGTGATGGTCGGAGGCGGGTCTCACGCCACCGTGACCCGCACGACGCGGAAATTACTCCTCGGTCCACGCGGGGGCAACAGACGCAAGAACGCCCAGGAGCCTCGTCGGCAGCCGTCAGGAAACGGCGGAGCCGGCGGCCGCTTCGAGCGTGCCCACGCCTTCCGTGAGCGCCTCGGCGAGCAGGTCGAGATGCGACTCGTCGGCCGTGAGCGGCGGTGACACGGCGACGCCCGACGCGAGGGGACGGACGATCACGCCGCGGCGGCGGGCCTCGAGCGCCAGCTCGCTCACAGCCGCGGGCCGCTTTCGCAACAGCGCGGCGTCCAGCTCGACGGCCGCAAGGAAGCCGGTGCCGCCGCGGACCTCCGCGACTGCCGGCGACGACGCAAGGGGCTGTAGCGCCTCGAACAGCGGCTGCTCGAGCTCGCGGCCACGCGGGACGAGCTGCTCGCGCTCGAGGATGTCGAGGTTTGCGAGCGCGGCCGCGCAGCAGGCCGGGTGTCCCGAGTAAGTCTGGCCGTGGCGAAAGATCGTCCCGTTGCCCGACCAGAACGGCTCGCTGACCCCGCCCGAGACGACGACGCCGCCGAGCGGGAGATAGCCGCTCGTGACGCCCTTGGCGAAGACGATCAGGTCGGGACTGACGTCCCAGCGCTCGATCCCGAACCACGTGCCGAGCCGCCCGAAGCCGCAGATCACCGAGTCGACGATCAACAGGGCGCCGGTGCGCTTGCAGATCTCCGCGACCTTCTCGACGTAACCGTCGGGCGGGGGGTAGACGCCGCCGGCGCCGATCACGGGCTCCATGAAGAACGCGGCCACGCGCTCGGCGCCGACGGCGTCGATCTCCGCGGATAGCGCATCCGGCGAGCTCCAGTCGACGATCGACGTCTCGCCCACGAGCGGCCCGAAGCCTGTCGCGTTGACAGGGATTCCGCCGATGCTCGTGCCGATCCCGTGCGAGCCGTGGTATGCGCGCGTGCGTCCGATCCAAGCTCGAGGTCGCAGGCGGAACGTGAGCGCATCGGAGCTCGTCCAGCAGCTCGTGAACGGCCTCAGTCTCGGCGGGACGTACGCGCTCATCGCGCTTGGGCCTTGCCATGGTCTTCAGCATCATGGGGCTGATCAACTTCGCCCACGGCGACCTGATCACGATCGGCGGCTACGTGATGTGGGAGATGACGAGCCGTGGCATCAGCTGGTACGCGACGGTTCCGGTCGCGATCCTCGCCGCGACACTGGCGTCGGTGGCGATGGAACGCGTCGCGTTCCGCCGGCTCCGTGGCGCAAGCGTGATCACGCTGCTCATCACGTCGTTCGCGGTCAGCTTCTTCATCGAGAACGCCTTCGGCATCTTCATCTCGCCTCGCGCTCAGGGGATCCCGGTGCCGCCCTGGCTGAACGAGGCGGTGCACTTCGGCTCGATCATCGTCCCGGTCGTGCAGGTGCTGACGATCGGCGTGACGCTCGTCTGCCTCGTCCTCCTCGCGCTGATGCTCAACCGGACGATGCTCGGCGTGTCGATGCGCGCCGCTGCCGAGGACTTCCAGACCGCGCAGCTCGTGGGCGTGCGCGCGAACCGCGTCGTCGTCACCGCGTTCGCGATCGGCGGCCTGCTCGCCGGCGTCGCGTCCGTCCTCTACATCGCGCGCTCCGGATCGGTCCAGCCGACCACCGGATTCGACCCCGTCGTCAAGGCGTTCATCGCCACGGTGATCGGCGGCCTCGGGAGCCTCTACGGCGCCGTCGCCGGCGGTTTCGTGCTCGGCTTCACCGAGGTCGCCTTCAGCGCCTTCCTGCCGGACACGATCGTGCCGTTCAGCGACGCGTTCGCGCTGGTCGTCGTCATCGGCCTGTTGCTGGTGCGCCCGCAGGGGCTCCTCGGGCGAGTCAGCGAGGTGCGCGCGTGACGGCTCCGGCGTGGGCCCTGCGCCGGCTCGGACGCCTCAGCGGCGGCGTCGGGCTGCTCGGCGGCCTGCTGCTCGTCGTCACCGCCTACGCCTCGGCCTTCGGGAGCTCCGGCTTCCAGCTGAAGGTCACGACGTTTCTCGTCAGCGTCGTGATGGCCGTCGGCCTGCAGATCTTCTCGGGTAACACCGGGATCATCTCGTTCGGGCACATGGTCGTTCGTCGGCGTCCGCCGCATACATCGCCGGGCTGCTGACGATGCCGGCGCCGCTCCGGACGCTGCAGGCCGTCCATCTTCCGGGCGGCTTCCTGCAGGAGACCGAGCTCTCGTTCCTGCCCGCGACGCTGATCGCGATCGGCGTCGTCGGCGTCCTCGCCGCGCTCGCCGCCGGACCGCTCCTGCGGCTGCCGGACACGAGCGCCGTGATCGGGATCTTCGCCCTCCTGCTGATCGCGGGCGTCATCTTCGACAACTGGCAGTCGCTCACGCACGGCGCGGGCGGCCTGTACGGCCTGCCGCCGTCGACGACGATCTGGAACTCGCTCGCGTGGTGCATCGTCGCGATCGCCGTCGCACGCTGGTTCCGCGACTCCGGCATCGGCCTCGAGCTCCAGGCGAGCCGCGAGGACAATCTGGCCTCCGCCTCGTCGGGCGTGCACGTTCGCCGCCTGCGCGCCGTGGCCTGGGTGCTGAGCGCAATGGTGAGCGCTGTCGCCGGCGTGCTGTTCGCCCACCAGCTCACCGCGTTCAGCCCGACGAGCTTCACGCTGCAGCCCACCTTCACCGTCGTGGTGATGCTCGTCGTCGGCGGGATGCTCACGGTCAGCGGCCCCGTCATCGGCGCCGGGCTGGTGACACTCGTGCGGCAGGGCGTCCTGCCCTACGAGAGCTCGAGCCTCGATCTCGGGCCGATCCACCTGAACCGGCTCACCGGGCTGAGCGATCTCGTCCTCGTCGTGATGATCCTCCTCGCGCTCTACCTGCGGCAGGAGGGGCTGATGGGGCGCAAGGAGCTCGACGAGCACCTCGCGGGATGGCTGCGCAGGATCATGCCGGCGGGGGAGAGGCAGAGCGCGCCGTGACGGCCGGACCGCCGATCGAGCTGATCGTGCTCGAGTACTGGAACGTCGCCGAGCAGAACGTCGAGGCGTTCCTCGCCTTCTACGAGGGCGACTTCTCGCGGGCGATCGCCCACTGCACGGGTCATGCGGGAATGCTCGTCAACGTGCGGTCGCCGAGCGCCGCGAAGCACGTGCTCGGCACGCCGCCCGGCCCGCGGCAGGCGATCAGCCCGCATCCGTTCCTCAGCCAGCTCGGAACGCGCACCGATGCGATGGTCGACTTCGATGCGCTCCTCCAGTACGAGTGGAACATCCTCGGCATGCAGCTCTTCACGTCCACGGAGCGCGTCGACGCCATGTGGGAGGAGTTCACCGCCGGCCTCGAGCTGGCGCGGCCGCGGTGGCGCGAGGAGTACCCGGATGCGACGGAGCCGACCGACGTGATGCTCGCCGAGTTCTTCCCGCTCGTCGACAACCACTGGGACGTCTTCGTCGAGACGCGCGCGGCGCTCTGGAGCCCGTAGCCGCCTAGCCCGCGGTCGCGACGACGCCGCGCCGCTCGAGCTCCGCGATCTCGGCCTCGCCGTAGCCGAGCTCTTCGAGGACGGCGGCGGTGTGCTCCCCGAGCAGCGGGGGCGGCTCCGGCGGGCGCAGTCCGGTGTCGAGGCGAAGGGGCGAGTCGACGAGCTCGAGCCGGCCCGGCAGTGGGGTGCTCGACGGTCGTCGTCGCGGGGCGGCCGAGCTCGCCGGTGCGGCGGAGCGCCTCGAGCACGCCGCGCACCTTCCCCGCCGGAACGCCCGCCTCGTCGAGCGTGCGCAGCCAGTCGTCAGTCGAACGCTGCGCGAACGCCGACTCCAGCGCCGGCACGAGCGCTCCACGGTTGCGGACGCGTTCGCGGGGTTCGTGGCGAACCGCGGGTCGGCGGCCAGCTCCGGCCGGCCGAGCGCTTCGCAGAGGCGAACGAAGAGGCCGTCGTTCGCGGCCGCCACGGCGATCCAGCCGTCGGCGGCCCGGAACGTCTGGTACGGGACGATGCTCGCGTGCGCGTTGCCGAACCTGGGCGCCTCGTCCCCGGTGACGAGCGCGCTCGACGCGACGTTGACCAGGCTCGCCAGGGCGGTGTCGAGGAGCGGCACCTCCAGCCTGACGCCGAGACCGCTGGCTCGCCCTCCCGACGAGCGCGCCGAGGATCCCGACCGCCGCGTGCGTCCCCGCCAGCACGTCCACGACCGCGACGCCCGTCTTCATCGGCTCGCCGTCGGGGTCGCCGGTGATCGCCATCAGGCCGCTCTCGGCCTGGACGACGAAGTCGTAGCCCGGCCGGTCCGGCGGCTCGCGGTCCGAGCCGAACCCGGTGATCGAGCAGTAGACGAGGCCGGGATTGTCGGCCCGCAGCTGCTCGTAGCCGAGACCGAGCCGCGTCGCGGTGCCGGCACGGAAGTTCTCGATGACGACGTCCGCGCGTAGGGCGAGGGCGCGTGCGATCTCCCGTCCCTCGGAGGTTCCGAGATCGACGGCGCAGCTGCGCTTGCTTCGGTTCACTGCGAGGAAGTACGCCGCCTCGCCTCCCGCGTGCGGCGGGCCCCACTGACGGGTCTCGTCGCCGACGCCCGGCCGCTCGAGCTTCACGACCTCCGCACCGAGATCGGCGAGCAGCATCGTGCAGTACGGACCGGCGAGCACGCGCGAGAGGTCGAGCACGCGAATGGACGAGAGCGGCACGCGCCGATCGTCGCACGCCGCAACTCCCGCGGCCGGTGCGGCGCGATCAATACGATCCGCCCGATGACCGCGCCCCCGGCCTTCGCGACGCTGCAGACGAAGCTCGGCGAGATCGTCGATCTCGTCAAGACGTCCGCGCTCCTCGCGTGGGACCAGCAGACGCAGATGCCGCCGCTCGGCAGCGAGGCGCGCGCGCAGCAGCTTGGAACCGTCGGCCGGCTCGCCCACGAGGCCTTCGTCTCCGACGAGGTCGGCGCGCTGCTCGAGGAGCTACGTCCCTACGGAGAGAGCCTCGACCACGACTCGTTCGAGGCGAGCCTCATCCGCGTCGTCCAGCGCGACTACGACAAGTCGGTTCGCGTGCCGCCGGAGCTGTCGGCCGAGACCACCCGCGCGGGCTCGCGCGCGTTCGGCGTCTGGGTGGAGGCGCGCACGCGTTCGGACTACGAGCTCTTCCGGCCGGCGCTCGAGGAGATGGTCGAGCTGAAGCACCGCTACGTGGACTGCTTCCCGCCTGCCGAGGATCCGTACGACACCTTGCTCGACGACTACGAGCCGGGCATGAAGGCCGCCGAGGTACGCACGATCTTCGACCGCCTGAAGGAGGAGTTGATCCCGCTCATCGAAGCGGCTCGGTCGTCCGCGACGCCGCCGGTGCCCGGCCACTTCCCGGCGGCCACCCAGCGGCAGCTCTCGCTCGAGGTGCTCCAGCGCTTCGGCTTCGAGCACACCGCGTGGCGGATCGACACCGCGCCGCACCCGTTCGCGACGTCGCTCTCGACGAGCGACATCCGGATCACGACGCGTGAGCCAGAGGATTCGCTCGACGGGCTCTTCGCGATGATGCACGAATGCGGCCACGGCCTCTACGAGCGCGGCGCCGACCCGGCGCTCGAGCGGACGCCGCTCGCGCGCGGAGCGTCGCTCGGCCTGCACGAATCGCAGTCGCGTCTCTGGGAGAACCTCGTCGGCCGCAGCCGCCCGTTCTGGAGCTGGTTCTACCCGCGCGTGCAGGCGACGTTCCCGACCCAGCTCGGCGACGTCGACGAGGAGACGTGGTTCCGGTCGATCAACGACGTCCGGCCGGGGCTGATCCGCATCGAGGCGGACGAGGCTTCGTACAACCTGCACATCATCCTCCGCTTCGAGCTCGAGCAGCAGATCATGGGCGGCCTCGACCTGCGCGAGCTGCCGCAGGTGTGGAACGAGGCGATGGCGAGCTACCTCGGCGTCGAGGTTCCCGACGACGCGCACGGCGTGCTCCAGGACGTGCACTGGTCGCGCGGCGGCTTCGGCTACTTCCCGACCTACTCGCTCGGCAACGTGATGAGCGTCCAGATCTGGGAGCGGCTGCGCGAGGACGTGGGAGACGTCGACGAGCAGATCGGGCAAGGCGAGTTCGCCGCGATCCGCGAATGGCTCCGCGAGAACCTCCACCGGCACGGCCGCAAGTTCCTCCCGGCGGAGACGCTGGAGCGCGCAGTCGGTGCGACGATCGACCCCGAGCCGTACCTCCGGTTATCTCCAGGGGAAGCTCGCGGCCGCATGATCGAGCGCGTCTGCGTCGTGGGCGCGGGCGTGATCGGCTCACTCTTCGCCGGCCACCTCGGACGCATCGCCGAGGTCTCGGTGCTCTGCCGCCGCGAGGAGCACGCGCTTGCTCTGAACCGCTCGGGCCTGCGCGTGTCGGGGCGCGCGGACTTCACTGCTCCCGTGATCGCCGCGTGCTCTGCCGCCGACCTGCCCGCTCCCGACCTGGTGATCGTGGCGACGAAGGCTCACGGGCTCGAGGGCGCGGCGGCAGCGCTGGCGGGGCACTGGCCGCGGGCCGCCGTGATGACCGTCCTCAACGGCCTTGGCGCGGAGGAGGTGGTGGCGCGCCGGGGCGAGTGGTCGATCCTGTCGGCGGTCACGTTCATCTCCGGGACGAAGCACTCGGACACGCACGTCCAGTACATCCTCGACACGGAGACGTGGATCGGCCCGTACCGCGGCGCGCCGTACGAGCTCGCGCGCGAGGCCGGCGAGCTGATCGGGCGGTCGGGGCTGGCGGTCGAGGTGTTGCCCGACCTGCGCCCGGCGCAGTGGTCGAAGCTGATCTTCAACGCGACCGTCAACGGCGTCGCCGCCCTGACCGGTCTCCCGCACGACTTCCACTTCGCCGAGGAGGAGCCCGGTGAGCTGGGCCGGCTCGTGCGCGGCGCTGATGGACGAGGGGAAGGCGGTTGCAGCCGCGGCGCGCGTCGATTTGCACGACGATCCGTGGGAGATGAACGTCCTCGCCACGCAGCGCGGCCACGCGCATTTCCCGTCGATGCTCGAAGACGTCGAGGCGGGCCGCGCGACCGAGATCGAGCTGATCAACGGCGCGCTCGTGCGCGAGGCGCGGACGCACGGCGTCGAGGCGCCGCTGCAGGAGGCCGTCTACGCCCTCGTCCGCGGCCGGGAAGCCGCGTACGGATGAACGCGGCTGCGGCGGCCATGGCAGGGGTCAGACCCCTCTCATGTCTCGACGGGACGCGGACGTGAGGGTTTGCGTCGTCGGCTGCGGCGCCGTCGGGTCGCTCTTCGCCGCGAACCTCGCGCAGCTCGACGACGTCGAGGTGTGGGCGTACGACCTGGCGCGCGAGCACGTGGACGCGATCAACCGCGACGGCCTGCGCCTGTCCGGCGCCGGCGACGTCGTGGGACGCGTGCACGCCACATCGAGCGCCGACGAGCTCCCGGAATGCGATTTCGGCATCGTCGCAACGAAGGCCATGCACACCTCGGCCGCCGTCGCAGCCACCACGCATGCGTTCGCCGACGGCTGCGTCGCCTCCGTCCAGAACGGGATCGGCAACGAGGAGGCGATCGCCGAGCACGCCGAGCGCGTGATCCGCGGCACGACGTTTCCGGCCGGAAGGCTGCTCGAGCCGGGGCACGTGCAGTGGGACGTGAAGGGCGACACGACCCTCGGCCCGTTCGAGCCGAAGCCCGCGCCGCTCGGACGCAGATCGAGCGCCTCGCCGACGCGTGCACTCGCGCCGGCATGCCGACGAAGGCGGTCCACGACGCGCGAGGCCCGCAGTGGCAGAAGGTGATCTTCAACGCGTCGACGAACCCGCTCGGCGCGCTGACGCGACTCACCCACGGCCGCGTCTGCGAGCGGCCCGACCTGCGCGCGCTCGTCACGGGCCTCGTCGACGAGGGCAAGGCCGTCGCCGCGGCGCAAGACATCGAGCTCCCCGAGGATCCCGAGCGCCTCATCGACCACGCGGCGCGCAAGGACGTCGCATACGACCACAAGGCGTCGATGCTCCAGGACGTCGAGGCGCGCAGGCCGACCGAGGTCGACTACCTGAACGGCGGCATCGCGCGCTTCGGGCGCGACCTCGACGTCCCGACGCCTCTCAACGAGGCGATCTGGGCGCTCATGAGAGGGTTGGAGGCGTCGTGGACGAGATGACCCGCCGCTACTCGAACGTGCGCGAAGCGCTTGCGCGCGACGGGCTGGACGCGGCGATCGTCTGCGGCTCCGAGTACACCGGCTTCGAGGGAGCCGTCACGTACATGAGCGGCTTCACGATCGTGCACCGCTACGCGTACGTTCTGCTCCCGCTCGAGGGCGATCCGGCGATCGTCTTCCCGTCCGAGGCGCGCTACGTCGGCGAGCACGGCGACTCCTGGATCGAGCAGCAGGTCTTCGTCGACCGGCCGGGCGAGTGGCTCGCCGATCGTGTGCGCCGGAAACGCGTCGGCGTCTACGGCCTGGACTACGTGATGACCGTGCGCGACTTCGCAGCGCTTGCGCGACGCGGCCGAGCTCGTCCCGTGGGACGTGCAGTTCGACCACGCGCGCGCGGTGAAGTCGGACGCCGAGCTCGAGTCGGTGCGTGACAGCGTCCGCATCAACACGGACGGGTTCCACGCGTTCCGCGAGGCGTACGCACCGGGCAAGACCGCAGCCGAGCCGATGGCGGCGGCGGAGCGACTCTTCGTCGAGCGCGGCTGCGGTCGCCTGACGATGAACATGGTCCTCGTCGGGGCGGAGTTCGCGCTCGCGCGCGACGACGTCGTGCTCGGGGACTTCTGCATCCCGTCCCTCGAGGTCGCAGGCCCCGGCGGCCACTGGGTCGAGGTCTCGCGCGCGCTCGGCACGCCGAGCAGCGAGGTGGGGCGGATGCTCGAGGCGTACGAGGAGTACTTCGACGCCGCGCGGCGCTCGTTGAAGCCCGGGGCAACGGCGCACGACGTCCACCGTGCGGTGTCGAAGGGCTTCACCGATCGCGGCTACCACCTCGGCCACGTCACCGGGCATTCGATCGGCATGACGATGCTCGAGTTCCCGAAGATCGGCGAGGGCGTCGAGACCGAGCTCGCGGAGAACATGGTCTTCTCGATGCACCCGCACGCGATCGCGGCCGACGGGGTGGAGTGCCTCTACATGCAGGACACCTGGCTCGTCACGGCCGAGGGCGGCGAGGCGCTCGCCGGAATCGAGCTGAAGATCTTCTAGCGCGCGCTGCATAAACCGCAGCTTTCTGGCATACTATTCCGCATGGCGACCGCCGCACTGCTCGGATGTGCCGGATACGCGGGTCAGGAGACTCTCGACCGGCTGCTCACGCACCCCGACCTCGAGCCGATCGCGCTCGGCTCGGACTCGCTCGCGGGCCGGCCGGCCTCGGCGCTCGATCCGCGCCTGAACGGCAGCCTGCCCGCGTTCGTGCCGAACGAGGAGGCGCTCGCCGCAGGCGCGGACGTGGTCTTCCTCTGCCTCGGCCACGAGGAGGCTGCGGCGCTCGAGCCGCCGGATGCCGACGTCGTGATCGACCTCTCCGGCGCGCATCGCCTGCGCGACTCGTCGCTCTACGCCGAGTGGTACGGCTTCGAGCACCCCCGGCCGGGCGCCTGGAGCTACGGCCTTCCCGAGCTGTTCGCGCCCGAGCCGCCGCTCGTGGCGAACCCCGGCTGCTACGCCACCGCCGCGCTGCTCGCGCTCGCGCCGATCGCCGGCGCGATCGAGCCGGCGAGCGTCGTCGTGGACGCGAAGTCCGGCGTCTCGGGCGCCGGCCGCAGCCTGAAGCAGTCGTCGCACGCCGGCTTCGTGCTGGAGAACCTCTCGCCGTACCGCGTCGGGACGCACCAGCACGCACCGGAGATCGAGCAGGCACTCGGCTTCCCCGTCTGCTTCGTCCCGCACCTCCTGCCCGTGCGGCGCGGCCTGCTCGTCACCTGCTACGTCCAGCCGCTCGGCGACCTGCGCGCGCTGCTCGAGGACGCGTACGCCGACGCGCCGGCCGTGCGCGTGCTCGACGAGGGCGTGACGCCGGAGCTCTCGCGCGTGCAGCACACGGACGCGGCGGAGATCGCGCTCTACGAGGATCGCGCAACGGGTCGCGCCGTCGTCGTCTGCGTGATCGACAACCTCGGCAAGGGCGCAGCCGGCAACGCAGTGCAGAACGCGAACGTCGCGCTCGGGCTCGACGAGACCGCGGGCCTGCGCCTGACGGGGGTTCTGGTATGAGCGTCACGGCGGCAAAGGGATTCAAGGCGAGCGGCGTCGCCGCGCGCATCAGCAAGCTCGGGCCCGACGTTGCTCTCGTGGTGGGCGAAGGCGAGTGCGTCGGCGCCGGGATGTTCACGGCGAACCGCGTCCAGGCTGCGCCGGTCGTCGTCAGCAAGGAGCACCTCGCGCTCGCGGATCCGCAGGCCGTGGTGATCAACTCGGGCAACGCGAACGCCGCGACCGGCGAGCAAGGTCTCGCCGATGCGCGCGCAACCGCTGCGGAGACGGCGCGCCTGCTCGGTCTGGAGCCCGGGCAGGTGCTCGTCCTCTCCACCGGCGTGATCGGCGTGCCGCTGCCGATGGAGCGCATGCTGCCGGGTGTCGCAAAGGCAGCCGACGCGCTCTCGCCCGAAGGAGGCGCGCGACGCCGCGCAGGCGATCCTCACGACCGACACGCGCACGAAGGAGAGCGTCGTCCACGGCGACGGCTTCAGCGTCGGCGGCATGGCGAAGGGCTCCGGGATGATCCATCCGAACCTCGCGACGATGCTCGCCGTCGTCACGACCGACTACCCGCTCGAGCCCGGCGAGGCGATGGACTTCCTGCGCCCGGCGGTCGAGGAGAGCTTCAACTCGATCTCCGTCGACGGCGAGTGCTCGACGAACGACGCGGTCGTCCTGCTCTCGAGCTGCGCCGGCGAGCGAAGCGGCGACGACGCATTCGCCGCCGCACTGCGCGCCGTCTGCGCCGACCTGGCCGAGCAGATCGTGGCCGACGGCGAGGGCGCGACGGTGGTCGCTGCGATCAACGTCACCGGTGCCGCGACGGAGGCGGAGGCGAAGGCGGTCGCGCGGCGGATCGCGACGTCGCCGCTCGTCAAGACCGCGCTCTTCGGCAAGGACGCGAACTGGGGCCGCGTGCTCGCCGCCGCAGGATCGGCGCCGTACAACGGCGGCTACGCGAATCTGGATCCGAGCCTGGTGACGCTTTCCTACAACGGCTCGAAGGTGCTCGACCGCGGCGCGCCGCAGGGCATCGAGCCGGACGTGAGCGGCTCGACGTGCGCGATCGACCTCGACCTCGGCCTGGGCAGCGGCGCCGCGCACTACAGCACCACCGACCTGTCCTACGACTACGTCCGCATCAACGCGGACTACCGCTCATGACCACCCCAGAAAATGCTCCGCACTTCCCGGGGGCCCCGGGGTGAGCCCGATCGTCGTCAAGTGCGGCGGCGCCGTTGCCGAGAGCGCGGCCGAGCTGATCCTCGAGCTCGCCGAGACCGAGCAGGTCGTCGTCGTGCACGGAGCAGGGCCGCAGATCAGCGCCGAGATGGAGCGTCGCGGGCTCGAGGTGCAGTTCCTCGGCGGCAGGCGCGTGACGAGCAAGCAGGCGCTCGAGGTCGTGCGCGAGTCGATGGTCGAGGTCAACGCTTCGCTGTGCGCCGCGATCGGCGACACCGCGCTGCCGTTCTTCGGCGACGAGATCGGACTGCGTGCGCTGCAGGTGCCGATGCTCGGCATGGTCGGCGATCCGTTGCCGTCGGCGCCCGAGCCGGTCGTGGCGGCGCTCGACGAAGGGCTCATTCCCGTGATCGCGCCGCTCGCGGCCGGGCCGCTCAACGTGAACGCCGACGAGATGGCTGCCGCGCTCGCCGTCGGGCTCGAGCGCGGAGCGGATCCTCTTCGTCACCGACGTGCCGGGGCTGCTCGACGGCGGGATCGTCGTGCCCGTGATCGACGCCGAGGAGGCCGGCAAGCTGCTCGACGCCGGCGCGTTCGAGGGCGGGATCATCCCGAAGCTGCGCGCGGCGATCACCGCGGCGCAACTCGGCGTCCGCGCCGAGATCGGCCGCACGGCGGTCGTGGCGTGAGCACGGCGACGACGACCCGCGCGCCCGTGCTCGAGACGTACGCGCGCACCGACGTGACCTTCGTCAGCGGCGACGGCTCGTGGCTCGTGGACGACGAGGGACGGCGGTACCTCGATCTCGTCGGCGGCATCGCCGTCGTCGGGCTCGGACACCGGCATCCGGCGCCGCTGGCCGCCGCGCACGCGCAGCTCGACAAGCTCTGGCACGTGTCGAACCTCTACTGGACGGAGCCGATGACTCGGCTCGCCGAGCTGCTTTCCGAGCGCTTCGGCGGCGCGCAGTCGTTCTTCTGCAACTCGGGCGCCGAGGCGATCGAGGCTGCGATCAAGTACGCCCGCCGTGCGACCGGGAAGACGCGGGTCGTCGCGCTCGAGAACTCGTTCCACGGGCGCACGCTCGGTGCGCTCTCGGTGACCGGCCAGCCGGCGAAGCGCGCGCCGTTCGAGCCGCTGGTGCCCGGCGTCACATTCGCGAAGCTGAACGACTCCGCGTCGCTCGCGGCGGCGGTCGACGACGAGACCGCCTGCATCCTCGTCGAGCCCGTACAGGGCGAGGGCGGAATCCACCCGGCGCAGCGCGAGTTCCTCACGCGGGCACGTGCTCTCGCGAACGACCACGGCGCGCTGCTCATCTTCGACGAGGTGCAGACCGGCGTGGGGCGGACCGGCTCCTTCTTCGCGTGGCAGCGGCTCGGCGTGAAGCCGGACGCAGCGACGCTTGCGAAGGGGCTGGCGAACGGGCTGCCGATCGGCGCGCTCGTCGTTGCCGACGAGAGCGCGAACGCGTTCGAGCTCGGAGACCACGCGAGCACGTTCGGCGGCAACCCGGTTCCGTGTGCCGCAGCGTGCGCGGTCGTCGAGGCCGTCGACGGGGAACTGCTTGCGAATGTCGTACGGCAGGGCGAGCGCCTGACGCGCGCGCTGGAGCAGCTTCCGAGCGCGGTCGAAGTGCGTGGCGCAGGCCTCCTGCTCGGCCTGGAGATAGACCGTGTCGCACGCGACGTCATCGCCGCCTGCCTCGAGCGCGGGGTGCTCGTCGGTTCCGCAGGCGAGCGTGTGTTGCGCCTGACGCCCGCCGCTGACGATCAACGACGAAGAGCTCGATCGTGCCCTCGCCGTCCTCCAGGAGGTCTTGTGAGATGACCACGAAGTTCGATCGCCAGGGCGCGATCCTGCGCCTCGTGCAGGAGCGCTCGCTGTCGACGCAGGAGGAGGTCGCCGAGGCCCTGCGGGACGTCGGCCACGAGGTCGTGCAGGGAACGGTCTCGCGCGACATCGCGCAGCTCGGCCTCGTGAAGGTGCGCGACACGTCGGGCCGGCTCGTGTACGCGATGCCCGGCGGCGCCGACCTCGACCGGATGAGCGAGCTCACGTCGGCGCTTCGCCGCTGGGCGCTGTCGATGGGCGTCGTCCGCGAACCTGCTCGTCGTCCAGACGCCGCCGGGGCACGCGAACGCGCTTGCGCAGGCGATCGACCAGGCGCGGCTTCCCGACGTGCTCGGGACGATCGCGGGCGACAACACGATCATGGTCATCGCGCGCGACGGTGTCCACGGCGCCGCGATCGAGCACGAGTTCCGTCACCACCTCGAAGGAGACACTTGATGAGCAAGACAGCTGTGCTCGCCTATTCCGGCGGGCTCGACACGAGCTGCGCGATCGCGTGGCTGAAAGAGGACTACGGCTACGACGACGTGATCGCGGTGCTCGTCGACGTCGGGCAGCAGACCGACTTCGGGCCGGCCTTCGAGCGCGGGTATGCAGCAGGCGCGAGCGACGTGATGCTGATCGACAGGCGCGAGGACTTCGCGGACGAGCAGGTGGCGAAGGCGATCCAGACGAACGCGCTCTACGAGGGGAAGTACCCGCTGATCTCCGCCCTCTCGCGGCCGGTCATCGCGGACGCCGTCGCGGGCGTCGCTCTCGACGTCGGCGCGGAGGCGACCGTGCACGGCTGCACCGGCAAGGGCAACGACCAGCTGCGCTTCGAGCTCGCGCTCAAGGCGCGCTTCCCCGGTGTGCGCGTGATCGCGCCGCTGCGCGACCGCATCTGGTCGCGCGACGAGGAGATCGCCTACGCCGAGGCGCGCGGCATCCCGGTCGAGGCGAAGCAGGAGTCGCCGTACTCGATCGACGACAACCTCTTCGGCCGCGCGATCGAGGCCGGCATGCTCGAGGATCCGTGGGTCGCCCCGCCGGAGGACGCGTTCGCGCTCACGTCGTCTCCGTCGAACGCGCCGGCGCCGGTCGAGGTCGTGATCGGATTCGAGGCGGGCGTGCCGGTGTCGCTCGACGGCGAGGAGCTGTCGCTCGCGGAGCTGATCGCCGCGCTCAACGTTCAGGCCGGTGCGTACGGCATCGGCCGCATCGACATGGTCGAGAACCGCGCGGTCGGGATCAAGAGCCGCGAGCTCTACGAGGCTCCCGCTGCGATGACGCTCATCCCCGCGCATCAGGCGCTCGAGGATCTCGTCCTGACGAAGGCGGAGGCGATCGCCAAGCGCGAGATCGAGGCGATCTGGGCGAAGACGGTGTACGACGGCCTGTGGTTCTCGCCGGTTCGAGTCGCGCTGGACGCGTTCGTGGCGAAGACGCAGGAGCTCGTCTCCGGTGAGGTGCGCGTCCGCCTGCAGCCCGGTGCTCCCGCGGTCGTCGGCAGGCGCTCGGAGCACGCGCTCTACGCCCACGCGCTCGCGTCGTACGGCGTCGAGGATGCATTCCCTCACGACGCGTCGGAGGGCTTCATCAAGCTCGCCGCGATGGAGGTCGAGCTCGCGGCTGCACGCGAGCGCAAGACTGCGCTCGCGTGACGCTCTGGGCCGGCCGCGTCGGCGGCGGGCTCGCTGCCGAGGTGTGGGAGTTCCTGCGCGGCGACGACGCCGAGCTGCTCCCGTACGACTGCGCGGCGACGCTCGAGCACGCGCGGAGGCTGCAGGCGGCCGGGATCCTCGACGACGGCGAGCTTGCGGAGGTCGAGGCGAAGCTTTCGGAGATCGAAGCCGTCGCGACCGGAGGACGAGGACGTCCATTCCGCGATCGAGCGGCAGCTCGGCGAGGTGGGGCGAAAGATCCATGCCGGCCGCTCGCGGAACGACCAGGTCGCGGCGGCGCTGCGGCTCTACGTCCGCGACGCGTGCCGCGAGGCCGACGAGGCGATCCGCGGCTTCTGCTCTGTCGTGCTCGTTCGCGCCGACGCTGAGGCGGAGACGCCGATGCCCGGGTACACGCACCTCCAGCGCGCGATCCCCGTGACGGTCGGTCACCACCTGCTCGCGTGGGTCGAGATGCTCGAGCGCGATCTCGCGCGGTTCGCTGCGGCCGATGCGGCGGCGACGCCGTCGCCCCTCGGCTCGGGTGCGCTCGCCGGCTCCACGCTTCCGCTGCCGCCGCCGGCGGGCGAGCAGGTTCGCAACTCGCTCGACGCGGTTGGCGACCGCGACTTCGCGCTCGACTACCTGTACGCGTGCGCGGTTCTGTTCACGCATCTGTCGCGGATCGGCGAGGAGCTCGTCCTGTGGTCGACGAGCGAGTTCGGCTTCGCGCGATTGCCGGAGTCGGCAGCGACGGGCTCGTCGATGATGCCGCAGAAGCTGAATCCCGACGTCGCCGAGCTCGTCCGCGGCAAGGCGGGAACCATGATCGGGCGACTGACCGGGCTCCTCGCGGTCGTGAAGGGCCTGCCGCTCGCGTACGACCGCGACCTCCAGGAGGACAAGCCTCCGGTGTTCGCCGCGCGCCGCGACGTGCGGCTCGCCCTCGCGGCACTGTCGGTGCTCGTCGAGGGGCTCGAGCTCGACCGGGAGCGGCTCGCCGCCGCAAGCGCCGATCCGCTCCTGCGCGCGACCGACGCCGCCGAGGCGCTCGTTCGCGAAGGCGCACCGTTCCGGGAAGCGCACGAGCAGGTGGCCTCACGCGTGCGTGCCGGAACGTTCGAGCCACCGGCCACCGCGTCCGAGCGGCTGCCGCCCGGCCCGTCCGCAGTCGCCGAGTCCGTAGCGGCCGCGCGAGCCAGGCTCGGCGACTAGGACACGGACACGTCGCGAAGTCGATACACCGCCGTGAGCGTGGTCTGACCACAGGACATGGCCGATAGGGCCGAGGTGGCGCGGTCGCAAATTGCGGCTCTTTCGACCCCACGGCGCAATTGCGTCACAAGGCGGTCATCCTCTCGTGACGCTGGTCTGACCAAAGGACTTGGCCTCTGCGGCCGCGCCCGCTTCAGACCTCGGCGTGGATGCGCTCCGTCGACTCGCGCAGCGCGCCGCCGCTGCGGCCTGCGCGCACCGCGAGGATCTCCGCGAGGATCGAGAGGGCCGTCTCGGCCGGCGTGTGAGCGCCGAGGTCCAGGCCGGCGGGGCCGTGCACACGTTCCAGCGCATCCTCCGACACGCCTTCCTCCAGGAGCCGTTCGCGCCGCTTCTCCTGGTTCCGCCGCGAGCCGATGGCGCCGATGTAGAACGCGTCCGTCTCGAGCGCGCCGACCAGCGTCGGGATGTCGAACTTCTCGTCGTGCGTCAGGACGACGATCGCGGTGGCGTGATCGGGCCGCAGCCGCGCGAGCACGTCCTCGGGCCAGGCCACGATCACCTCGTCCGCGCTCGGGACGCGCTCCGGAGTCGCGAAACGCCCGCGCGCGTCGGAGACGACCGTCCGCCAGCCCAGCGCCTTGGCCGCGCTGCACAGAGCCTCCGCGGTATCGACCGCGCCGAAGACGAGCATCCGCGGCGGCGGCCCGAGCACGTCCGCGAACACGCGCCGCCCCTCGAGCTCGATCACACGCGACTGCCCCCCGCGCAACAGCTCGTCGACCCGCGCGTCCTCGCCCTCCACCACGAGGCGCTGCGAACCGTCCTCGAGATCCGTGAAGACCACGGCGCGCCGATCGCCGAGAGAGGCGAGGCGCGACTCGAGCTCCGGATCGGCCTCCCGCACGAACACGTCGATCTCGCCGCCGCACGGAAGTCCCACCTCGAACGCCTGGTCGTCCGAGATCCCGTACGTGACGAGGCGCGACGCGTCGCCGCGGAGTACCGCGCGGCACACTTCGTAGACGTCCGACTCGACGCAGCCGCCGGAGACCGACCCCTGCATCTGCCCGTCTTCCGTCACGACGAGCTTCGACCCGATGGGCCTGGGGGCGGAGCGTCGAGTGGCGACGACAGTGGCGACGGCGGCGCGCTTCACGCGCCCAAGGTTAGCGACCGTATTCGCAGAAGCAGCTGTCGCCCTCGGCCGGCCGGCGTCCGCACCGGAGACAGTTCGGCGGCAGCCAGTGTGCCTTCACGAAGAGCGCATTCATCAGGGTGGCCCAGAGAACGAAGTACGGAAGAATCATCCAGACTTGCACGCACGACTCCTTAGCGAACGGTGACTACCTGCGTCATCTGCGTAGGATGAAGCGAACAGAACAATTTGTAAACCCCCGGTTTTGTAAATCGGAAACTGAAGGTTCCGCGTGACCGGGAGGGGGACGAGAACCCGACCGGGCCTGTCGCCAGCGTCACGTCGTGGCGGCTCGGGCCGACGAACTTCCAGCGAAACGTCGTGCCCCGCTTGATCGCGACACGCGCGGCGCCGTACGCGTAGTCGCCCATCCACGTGCTGAGGACGTTCTTCACCGCGCCGGTCGGCTGGAGCAGCAACGGCAACCTGACCCGCGGCGGAGTGCCGGGGTGCGACTCGGGATCTTTCGGCAGCGCCGGCACGCGCGCGCAGGCGGGCTCGGAGCGCGGCGCGAGGAAGGCGATCATGATTCCCATCACCCGCGTGTGCGGCAGGCTGTTCTCGTACGTGGCCGTCAGCCGCAGGGTCTCACCGGCCGAGACCGGGATGCCGTTCGCCGTCGAGAACGTCGTCATGTGCTTCGGCCCGTTCTCGTGCATGACGGGCTTCACCACCGGCAATCCCCAGGTCGGCTCCGAGGTGAAGAGCTTCCGGCCGCCGCAGCTCCGGCTCGTGAGCGCGAGCTTGAGCCCGCCGCCGTGGAGGTGCGCTCCTCCGCCGACGAACACGCCGCTCTCCGGCAGCGTGAAGTCCCCGTGCCTCGAGTACGTCGAGAAGAGCGGTCCGTTTCCCGGGACGTTGAAGATCGGGTCGCTGTCGCAGTTGCGGACGTCGAGCCAGACGGGCTTCACCGGCGTGAGCTGCTGACCGGTCACGTAGCGGACCCTGTACTGGATGTAGACCGAGTCGCTGACCTTGCGGTGGTTCATCAGCATGTATGTCATGCCCCAGCGGTCCGCGGCCTTGTTCGGATAGCCGTAGCCGGACGGAATCGCCAGCGTCGTCCGCTCCTCGCCCTCGCCGTAGAAGCGCTGCGCGAACGCGGGCAGCTTGTTGCCGTCGAAGTCTGTGAACGTCTTGCACGTGTAGTCGGGCACGCCGATCTTTGCGAAGACGATGTGGTGGAGCATGATGTTCGAGATCGGCTCCTCGACGCCGTTCGTGTCCACCAGCGTCGCGCTGATTCCGGTGACGTAGCCGTCGACGTCGGGCGACGGCGCGATCTCCGTCCCCTGGACGACGCCGTACGGCTTGATCGCGATCGGGTGGCTCGACCGCAGGACGATCGTCTGCTCGCCTGCATGCGCGAGACCCGGAACCGCGAGCGCGACGAGACCGGCGATGAGCGCGACCCGACGCACGGCGAGATTCTAGCCTCGTTTCCGGCTCGGTAAGATCGGGCTGTGAGCCTCGTCTGGATCGTCCTTCTCGCGCTCGCAGTGGCGGTCCTGATCGCGGCGGAGTGGCCGCGGCTCGACCGCTGGCTCGGCGTCGAGGCGCGTCGCGGCCGCGAGCGTCAGCGGCGGAAGGCGAACCTCAAGGTGGTCCGGTCGGAGGAGTCGCTCGAGGAGTTCCAGGCGAGCGTCGAGCGCGATCTTTCGCGCCTGCCGACGATCGACAAGCGCGACTAGGAGCTACCGGACGGTGAAGCTGCCCGTGAAATCGCGGGTGTTCGGGAGGATCGGCCCCACGTCCTCCATGTTCTTCGCCTCCTGGTAGTCCGCTGCGAGGAGCTCGACGGTGTGCTTGCCCGCGGAGAGGGCGCCGAGCCTCATCGTCACCTGGTTCTTGGCGAAGCGCACGGTGCGACTCGTTCCGTCGACCCAGCCTCGGAGCGCCGTGGGATCGACGCCGGAGCCGGCATCCGTCACTGCCAAAGTCAGGACACCGCGCGCGAAGCTCTTCACCTTGACGCGCGGTGGAGCCGTGTCGTTGATCCAGACGCGGAACGTGAACTTGCCGGCGGCGGCGCGGCTCGGCGTGTCGAAGACGAGGCTGTAGGTTCCGGCGCTCGGCAGGATCGCGCCTGCGGCGAGGACCGGACGCGAGATCTGGTCGCGGTACGGGTTCAGGTCGCCGGGCAGGCCGACGTAGCCGGTGAGCCGGTTCTCGTCGTTGTTTCGTACGACCCTCGGCGTCACCCTGACGCCCTTGCCCTGCGACACGACGCGCACGCCGAAGTTCGACACCGGCCGGGCGATGCGCAGGCCGAACACCTGCTCGGGGCCGTTGAGCGGCGTCGGATTGACGCCCTCCGGATAGCGGTAGTAGCTCACGGCCGCGCGGCCCTTGCGCGCGTCGCCGCTGTAGTTGCCGGCCTTGGTCAGCGTCCTCGTCGGCTTGCCCAGCTTCGGGCGTTCGACGTGCAGCCAGTACGGGATCCGGCGGACGTCGGCGCCGCGGGTGAGCACGACGAAGCCGGCGATGTCGCCCTCTGCCGCCGCACTCGTGACGGTCGCCGTCACGTCGAGCGTGCCCGGCACGGTGACCGACGCAGCCGCGGTGACCGCCGCCTGGCCCGTCTTCACGGTCCACGTTCCCGCTCCGCCACCGGCATCGGAGAGCGCGAGGGAGACCTTCTTGTTCTCGCCGGCCTTGAGCAGGCCGAACGAGAGGCTCGACGGGGCCGCGAAGACGAGCGGAGCGTTCGCACGCGCGAGGTTGATCCGTCCGCCGCCCTCGTTCAACGGCGTCCCCTCGGTCGAGCGCGCATCGTCGATGTACGCGGGATCTCCCGTCATCATCAGTGCGGACTTGATCTGGGCGACCGTCCACGACGGGTGCCGCTCCTTGAGCAGCGCCGCGGCGCCGGCAACGTGGGGTGAGGCCATGCTCGTGCCGCTGAACGCGGCCCATGTGCCCTCGCGCGCGGGGACGGAGGAGACGACGCTGACGCCGGGCGCGGTGACGTCCGGCTTGAGCTGAAGCGAGTACGGAGCAGGGCCGATCGACGAGAAGCCGGCGAGGATGTCAGGCGCCTGGCCCCGCCCGGTCGTCGACGCGGCCGCCGTGATGGCGAGCGGCGCGCTCCCCGGGGAGCCGACCGAGCCCTTGCCCTCCGCGTCGCCGTCGTTCCCCGCGGCGATGCACGGGACCACGCCCGCGAGCGCGGCACCGTCGATCGCCTTCACCACGATGTCGCGGGACTGCTCGATCTCGGGCTCGCCGAGCGAGAGGTTGATCACGTCCATGCCGTCTGCGACCGCCTGCTCGATCGCCTTCGCGATCTCCGGCGCGTTGCCGTCGAGCCCGAAGCTCGGCGTCGGGATCGTGAGCGCCTTGTAGTTGCCGATGTACGCGTCGGGCGCCACCCCGGAGACGACGGGTTGGCCGGCGAAGGTCGTCGCCTTCGTGCCGTTGTTGCCCGCCGCGATACCCGCGACGTGCGTCCCGTGCTCGCTGTTCTCCGGATCGAACGGCAGGCCCGCGTACTTCCACTTCGGCGACGGCGGCGCGAACGCACGCGCGACGATCACCTTGGACGTCGTGAACGCGGTGTCGCCCTTCGGGTACCCCGCGGGCATGGCGAAGCCGGCGGGGGAGAGGAACGGATGCGTCTGGTCGACGCCCTCGTCGATGACGCCGATCTTCATGCCCTGGCCCGCGGTCGCCAGCGTCGGCCCCCAGAGCGCGGGCGCGCCGATCAGCTGCGGAGAGCGGTCGAGGGACGCGTGGTATCGCGCCGTCGGCCAGACCTCGTCGATCCCGGAAACGCGCGAGAGGGCGCCCAGGTCGTTCTTCGGCAGGACGACCGCGAGCGCGTTGATCGTGATCGCGTAGCGCCAGCGGACGCGCGCCCCCGGAATCGCGCGCGCGATCCGGGCAGCGACGACGCTCTGCTCCCGATCGAGCGACTGGAGGTACGAGACGGAAGACGGCGACGCGAGCTCGAGCCGGCTGCGGGTCATCGTCACCGACGCGAGCGCACGGTTGTGTCGTCGCAGCGTCGGCGAGCGAGGGCCCGCGCAGCGTGACCACGACCTCGACCGAGCCGCGCGCCCAGGACGCAGCCGGAGCCGCGAGGACGAGCACTGCCAGTCCGCAGAAGAAAAGTAGACCCCGTCTCAGAGCGCGAATCGTAGCCGCATCATTGTTAGCGCCGTGCTACGCCTTTTCGTCGAAGAAGAACGTCTCGCCGGCAGCGCGGCCGGCCGCGCTGCACAACACGCGCGATCGAAGCAGCCAGCCTTCCAACAGCAGGTCTTGCCCTTCACCCCGAGCAAAGTGCGCAGGCACTTTCTCCGGCTATGCGGATGAGAGGACTTGAACCTCCACGAGCTTTCGCCCACACGGACCTGAACCGTGCGCGTCTACCAATTCCGCCACATCCGCGCGGACGCGCATTGTAGCCTCGTCGCGCCGCTTGACATTCGCCCGCGCTTCAGCGAGAACACAGCATGGCCGCGCGTAGGTTGTGGCTCGGCGTGGTGGCGGGGGTTGCGGCTCTGGCCTGCTCGGCGCCCGCGCTCGCGGCCGTGCAGGCAACCTCGCACGGGGTGCTCGTACCCGTCGCAGCGGACGGCGGCGCCCGTGCTCGGCTGGGAGCCGATCGTTCCGCGCGGCCGCGACGTTCCCGGCGAGCCGGAGTTCGAGGCGCCGTTCCAGACGTCGACGACGGCGCGGACGAAGCAGGTCGTCGGCCTCAAGGCGCCGCAAACCGCCGCGGCCCGGACGTTCGGCGTCCTGCCCCGTTTTGCCGGCGCTGCGAGCTACGACGCCGGCAACCACGATCCGGCCGACGTGCAGATCGCCGTCGGCGCGGGCGACGTCGTCCAGCTCGTGAACGCCGTGATGAACGTCTGGACGACGGGCGGCACGCTGCTGAAGACGCTGAGCCTCCAGTCGCTGATCGGATCGACCGACACGCTCGGCGACCCGCGCATCCTGTTCGACGCCGAGAGCGGGCGCTGGCTCGTCGCGGCGATGGACATCTCGCCGGAGCACTACGCCGTGAAGGTCGGCGTGTCGCAGACGAGCGACCCGACCGGCACGTGGTCGTTCTACGGCTGGGACTCGCCGCTCGCGAGCGAGTGCCTCGACCAGCCGCGGCTCGGTTACTCGAGCCAGGTCGTCTCGTTCAGTGCGAACGTCTACGACGGCTGCGTGTCGCAGTTCGGACCGGTGTACGTCGGCACGCAGCTCTGGGTGCTCAACAAGGCGCAGCTGCTCGCGGGGCAGATGGCGCAATACATGTCCTGGCGCCCGACGGGGATGCTGTGGTCGGTCGAGCCGGTCCAGTCCTTGAGCGCCAGCAACGTGGAGTATGCGCGTGGCCGTGTCGGGCGACATCTTCCGCGTCTTGACGATCACCGGCGTGCCGCCGGCGGCCACGGCGTACACGTCGACCGACCTGCCGATCGCGACGCTCAGCCGGCCCGACCTCGCCGTGCAGGCGGGCGGGCCGTACGGCGTCGACTCCGGAACCGTTCGCACGCTCGACGCCGTCTGGTCGGGAGGAACGCTGTGGGCGACCTCGGTCGACGCGTGCGTGCCCGCCCGGCGACTCGTTCGGGAGGTCGTGCGCGCGCGTCATGTCGGCGTCGACTTCGCCGCTGCAGCTCCTCGACGATCGCGATCTCACGCTCGGGCCCGGGTCGTACGTCTTCTACCCGGCAGTCCGTCCGGACGACCGCGGGAACGCCGTGGTCGTGTTCGGCTACTCGTCGCAGACCGACTACCCGAGCGTGGGCGTGGCGACGAAGCCCGCACAGGGGCCGTGGAACCAGTGGCTCCCGCTCGCGGCCGGGACGGCGACGCAGACGAGCGGGCGGTGGGGCGACTACTTCGCCGCGGCGGTCGATCCGGCAGTCAGCGGGCGCGTGTGGGTGTCCGGGCAGGTCGGCGCGGAGGTCGCCGGCACGCAGCCGGGCCACGGCTGGTCGACGGTCATCGGCTCGGTCACGCCGGAAGCGGTCCAGCTCGCGGCGGTGACGTACCCGGCGCCGAGGGTGCGCACCATCACGAGGACATCGGCGACGATCCTCGGCTCGGTCGATCCCGAGTACGACGAGACGACCTACCGGTTCGAGTACGGCAAGAGCGCGACGCCGTACCGGTTCGTGACGCCCTGGACGGCGCTGCCCATGCCCCTGCAGCCGCAGACCGTCAGCGCGATCGCTCCGTGGGCTGGTCGCCGGCACGACCTACCACTACCGGCTCGTCGCGAAGAACTCCCTCGGCACGACGTCCGGCGCAGACCGGACGTTCAAGACGAAGCCGAAGCCGAAGCCGAAGAAGCGCTAGCTCGGCAGCGCCTCGAGCACCTGCTCGGCGTGCGTGTCGGGCTTCACGCGCCGCATCACCTTCGCAACGCGCCCGTCGCTGTCGATGAGGAACGTCGAGCGCTCGATGCCCATGTACGTCTTGCCGTAGTTCTTCCGCTCGACCCACGTCCCGTACTGCTCGGCGACCTCGTGCTCGGGATCGGCGAGGAGCGTGAACGGCAATCCGTACTTCTCCTTGAACTTGACGTGCGACGTCTCGGTGTCGGGGCTGACGCCGAGGACGACGGCGCCGCGCTCGGTGAAGTCGTCGTACGAGTCGCGGATCGCGCACGCCTGCGTCGTGCAACCGGGCGTGTCGTCCTTGGGATAGAAGTACAGGACGACCGGTTTGCCGCGGAGGTCGGACAGCTTGACGGTGTCGCCGCTGTCGCTCGTCAGCTCGAAATCCGGTGCAGGCTTGCCTTCCTCGACCATCGTTCCTCCTCTGTAGCGTCTGCCCGATGCTAACGACGCACCGCGTGCTGGCATTCGGGGTGCTCGCCGTGACGTGGGGCGGAGCGCTCTGGGGGCTCTGGTCGTACCGGCGCGGGCGGCGCGAGCTTCGCGCTCGGACACCTGCTCGCGCTCGCGCAGACCGTGCTCATCGCGCAGGTCGGGCTCGGGCTCCTGCTGCTCTCGCGCGACTACCGCGCGCCGGACCGGCTGCACTACGCCTACGGGACGTTCGCGCTGCTCGCGATCCTCGCGCCGTGGCTGTACGCGCCGGACGAGCCGCGCCGGCGCCTGCTCTGGTTCGGCGGCGCGACGCTCGTCGCGGCGGCGCTTGTCGGTCCGTGCTTTCATGACCGCGTCATGAGGGGGTTCCTGTCCGAGCACCCGACGTTGCGGGGCTTCCTGATCATCGCGCCTGATCGCGGTCGTCGTCGTCGCGCTCTCGCTGCAGCCGACGATCGCAGCGCTGTTCCTCATCGCGCAGATCGCGTTCTTCCTCGCGATCGCGTTCTTCATCTTCCTCATGTGGCGCGAGCGGCGCGAAGAGATCGGCCTCTGGCCGCGACGCGCGATGGCCGCGTTCTACGGAGCCGCGATCCTCGCGGTGGTCGCCTTCGGCGCCTACATCCTGCGCGGCGCCCACGGTCTCGACGCCGTCGCCTTCCTCGTCATCCTCGGGCTCTGCGGTTTCTCGATGTTCCGCGTCTGGCGCGACCAGCACCGCTACGCCTGATCGCGGCGGAGGTTCTAGGCCTCGACGCGCGACGCCGCGCCGTCGAGCGCGTCGAGACAGGCGCGGATGTCGAGCGACTGGCCGACGAAGATCGGCGTGTCGCGCTCCGTGTACGAGCTCGCCTCGGTGTCGCGCAGCGTCAGCATCAGGTGCATGAAGTCCGCGGGCTCCTCGCACTCGAAGGCGGTCATGAACTCCTGGTCGTCGATGCCGAAGGAGTACGTCGTGTGGTTGTGGATCGACGCGAACTCGGCGCCGATGCGGATGTGCTCGTCCATCGCGCGCTGGCGCTCCTCGACCGGTAGCGCGTACCACGGCCGCGTCTTCACGAACGGGTAGACGACGAGGTATGGCGAGTTGCGCGGCGTGATCTTCCGCGCCCGCCGCGCGCGCGTGTACTGCGACGCCTTCGTCGTGGCGAGGTACGAGTACGGCGTCTCGAGCCAGCCGGCGAGCGGCGTCGCGTTCAGCGCCGCGCCGAGCTCGCCGAGCAGGTCGTAGCGCTCGCTGATCTTCCAGAGGAAGAAGTCGCAGTCGGGCCGGACGCCGGTGCACGAGTACGCGCGCAGGTGCTCGAACTGCGGCGCGAACGACTCGACGGTCTCGGCGAACGTGTCCTTGCCGCCGCGCGCTCCTCGATCGGCAGCCGCCGCCAGGCCGGATCGGCCCGGTAGAACGTGTAGGCGACGTACTGGCCGCGGTCCTCCACGGCCCTCGATGCTAGCCGCCGGTGGGGGCGGGCGACTGCTCGACGGTGAACGGCGTGCCGTACTTCGCGACCGTCGTGCCGACCTTGCCGTAGGCCCAGACGCGCACGACCATCCGGTACTTGCCGATCGGCGAGCTTCTCGGGCGGGAAGACGACCGGCACGAACGTCTTCGGCGCGCCGTCGGCCTTCATCGTGTAGACCGGCTTGCCCGGACGGGAACTCCTCGAGGCGCGCGACGTACGTGCACCACTTCTTGCAGGTGAGGTCGCCGCCCCACGAGGTGTTGTCGGGCGCGAACGCTCCCTTCTGCGGGAAGCGTGACCGTCTCGAGGAACGTCGGGCCCTTGGCGCTCGAGCAGCTCGAGAGCGTTCCCTCGGCCGCGGCCTCGGCGGCCGCGCGCACGACGCTTGAGGCTCGACTTCGGCGTGTCGTCCGCGTAGAAGAGGCCCGACTGCCACGCGTTTCCGTTGGACTCGTCCGAGACGTGGAAGAAGAGCAGGCCGACGACGTTCGGCTGGCAGTACGCCAGCGTCAGGGCCTGGCGGTAGTAAGTCGGCCTGCGTCGCCTCGCTCACGGCGTCCTGCGCGACCTTCGTGCCGAGGTTGTTGTACGCGCCGGTCTTTCCGCGCGGGATCTTCGTCTGCGACGCCGAACTCGTCGTAGACGATCGGCAGCGTCGGCGCCGGGCTGTGCCGTCCCGTTGAACGCCTCCTTGAGCGTCTTCACGAGCTTGGGGTAGTCCGCGAAGCCGATCGTCGTCGACTTCGGGTGCGCGATCGACGGCGGCAGCGCCGACTTCTCGGGATACGGGTGGATCGCGAACGCGTCCATGATCGGCGTCGTCCGGCCGCTCGCGCGGTAGCGTCTTGCCCAGGTCGCGGATGAACGTCATCGGCGAATGGGTCGGGCGCGCGCCGACGGCGTTGTCGCCGCCGCGCGGCGAGAGTGCGCCGCCGATGACGTTGATGTTCGGGTTCTCGGCCTTGAGGAAGTCGTACGTCGTCGCGAGCAGGCGCTCGTACGCGGGCGCGGCGAGGTCGACGGCCGGCTTCTTCACGTACTTGACGCGCTTCTTCACGAGCTTGCCCTTGACGCGCACCTTCTTCGTCTTGAACCCGTAGACGGGCTTCGAGAACTGCGGCATCCAGAACATGTTCAGGTTCGGCTCGTTGCCGATGATGAAGTCGGTGACGTTCGGCGCGGCGCGCGCGACCGCGACGCAGTAGACGGCGAAGTCGAGCTGGCTCAGGTACGTCAGCGGTGTGTCGCGGCTGTTGTAGTTCGAGACGGAGACGATCAGGCGCATGCCGTCGAGCTGCGCGGCCTGCGCGGCGTTCTCGAGGCGGACGAGATCGGGAGCGGGGATCACCGAGCCGTTGCCGCGCTTCCAGAACATGCTCACGCGCAACGTGTCGAAGCCGGCGAGCCGCGCGAGGTCGACCTTCGCCTTCGCCTCGAGCGGGATCCGCCGTCAGCGGGGCGTTCTCGACCGCGCCGATGAACATCGACGAGCTTGCCTGCGCTGTTCCCGCTCCGGCGAGCGCCACGAGCACGCACGCGCAGACGAGATGATGTGCCGCACGCCCTCACGTCGGGGACAGGTTAGACGCGGATGCCCGGACTCCTACCCGGACTTACGGGATGCTTACTTGCCGGCGATCGTGAGCGGATTGCTGGCGCACGGCCGAGCGGCAGCCCGGGGTTGAGCGGCGCAGTGAGCGTGAGCCGGATCCGGTACGTGCCCTTCCGCACGAGGTTCGGGAACGTCGACGTGGTCCGCACGCGTCCGACGGCGTCGCCCGTGACGCGTCTGCGTCGCGACCTTCGCGACGTAGTGGCAGTCGATGTCGCACGTGAACGGCGACGCGCACGTGCCCCTGCCGGAGGAGCTTGCCGCGCGGCCAGTACAGGTAGCGGAGCTGCGGCGTCAGCTGCGAGCCCGTCGCAGTGCGCGGCGACGCCGCGGCGGACCGCTGCGCGGCGTCGCGCACCGCGGGCAGGCTCGCCTTCGGCGTCCGGTTCGCGTAGTAGAGGCCCGACTGCCAGCGGTCGAGGTCGCTCTCGTCGAACGCGTGGAAGAGCAGGATGCCGACGACGTTCGGCTGGCAGAACGCGGTCTGCGATCGCGAGCGTGTAGTACGCGGCCTGCGTCGCCTCGTCGACGGGCTTGGTCGTCGTCGGCTCGCTGCCGGTGTAGAGCGGCGCGCCGTCGGCGGGGATCCGCGACTCGACGCCGTACTCGTCGTAGAGGATCGGCAGCGTCGAGCCCGGCTGCGCCGTTCCGTCGAACGCCTGCGCCGAGCAGCGTGACGAGCTTGCCGTAGTCGGCGAGCGCGATCGTCGTCGACGCGTGCACGACGACGTCGGCGACTGGCTCGAGTTGTCGCCGTACGGATGGAATGCCGAAGACGTCCATGATCGGCGTCGTCCGTCCGCTCGCGCGGTAGGCGGCGCCGAGGTCGCGGATGAAGACCGTCGGCGAGTGCGTCGGCCGCGCGCCGCCGGGGTTGTCGCCCGCCGTGCGGCGAGAGCGCCGCGCCGATCACCTGCATGCGCGGCTGCGCGGCCTTCACCGCGTCGTAGGTCTTCGCGAGCAGCGTCTCGTACGCCGGGCGCCGCGGCGTCGGTGCCGTCCGGGTTGAACTGCGGCAGCCAGAAGCGGTTGATGTTCGGCTCGTTGCCGACGATGATCCCGGCGAGCGCAGGGAAAGCCGTCGCGATCGCGGCCGTGTACTGCGCGAACGCATCCTGGTCCTCGTCGGTGAGCGGAGTCGTGGCGCTGCCGAACTGCGAGACCGAGACGTACGCCTTCAGCCCGACGAGCGCGGCGCCGGACAGACGACGTTGTCAAGCGCGGGAGGTCCTCGGCGCTCGGCGCGGTCTGCCCGGGCGCCCAGGTCGCGCTGACTCTGACGCTGTCGAGACCCGCCAGCCTGAGCAGGTCGAGCCGGGCCTTCGCGGCGACGAGCGACGTCTGCTTGACCTCGTCCTCGGACGACGCCGACGCGCATCGCCGGGCCGCCTGCAAGGCCGGTCGGGACGACGGCGAGAGCCGCGAGAACCGCGAACAGCGCGACGCAGAGCCGGCCCATCGGGCCAGGGTAGCCTGGCACGATGCCGTCCGAACGCGTCGCAGAGCAGCTGAAGGCGCCTGCCGACGAAGCCGGGCGTCTACGTGTTCCGCGACGAGAAGGGCCAGCCGCTCTACGTCGGCAAGGCGAAGTCGCTGCGCCCGCGCGTGCGCTCGTACTTCCAGGCGCGCGGCCGCGACCGGCCGACGATCTCGCAGCTGCCCGAGCGCGTCCACGACGTCGAGGTGATCGTCACGAGCACCGAGGTCGAGGCGCTGCACCTCGAGCAGAACCTCGTGAAGCGGCACCGGCCGCCGTTCAACGTGCGCCTGCGCGACGACAAGTCGTTCCCCTACATCGCGCTGACGGTCGAGGAGGAGTTCCCGCGCGTGATGTTCACGCGCGAGCGTCACCGGCGCGGCGTCCTCTACTTCGGCCCGTACGCGAACGCGAAGAAGGTGCGCGAGACGCTCGACGTCCTGAACCGCGTCTTCCGCTTCCGCCCGTGCGAGGGCCCGAAGCCGGGCCGGCACTCGGGCATCCCGTGCCTCGACTACCACATCGACCGCTGCCACGCGCCCTGCGTCGGCTACATCACGCAGGGGGACTACGCGGAGATCATCGACGGCGTCGCGCAGTTCCTCTCCGGCGACACCGAGCCGATCCAGCGCGAGCTCGAGCGGCAGATGCGCGAGGCGGCCGACGAGGAGCGCTTCGAGGACGCGGCGCGCTACCGCAACCGGCTCTTCTCGATCCAGCACCTCGCGGAGCGGCAGGCGGCGGACCGGCGCGCCGTCGGGCGACGTCGACGTCCTCGGAGTCGCGCTCGAGGGCGACCGCGGCGTCGTCCAGATCTTCCCGCTCCGCGGCGGCAAGATGATCGACCGCTACTCGTACCACGTCGAGAACGTCGAGGAGCAGGACGTCACGGCGGTGCTCGAGGCGTTCTGCGTCGAGCACTACGGCGCGGCTCCCTGGGTGCCGCCGCAGATCGTCGTGCCGAGCGAGGCGGGCGACCTCTCGGCGCTCGAGGAGCTGCTCAGCGAGCGCCGCGGCTCGCGCGTCGAGGTGCGGCGCGCGCTCCGCGGCGAGAAGCGCCGCCTCGCGGAGCTCGCCGCCGAGAACGCGCGTCACGCGCTCGCGTCCGATCAGGCGGCGGCCGAGACGAAGCGCGCGCGCCGCGTCGAGGCGCTCGAGGAGCTGCGCGAGGCGCTCAACCTCGAGTCGCTGCCGCTGCGGATCGAGTGCTTCGACATCTCCACGATCCAGGGCGTCGAGACCGTCGGCTCGCTCGTCGTCTTCGAGGACGCCGTCGCCGAAGAAGGCGCACTACCGCAAGTTCGCCGTGCGCGGGCTCGACGGGCAGGACGACTTCGCCGCGATGGCCGAGGTCGTGTCGCGCCGCTTCGCGCGCCTCGGCCGCCGCACGGACGAGGACTACGACGAGTCGTTCGTCGCCGCGCCGAACCTCGTCGTGATCGACGGCGGCAAGGGCCAGCTGTCCGCGGCGCTCGCCGCGATGCAGGAGTTCGACCTGCCGCGCGTCGCCGTGATCGCGCTCGCCAAGCGCGTCGAGGAGGTCTTCGTGCCGGGGCGCCCGGACCCGATCGTCCTCGACCCTCACTCGCCGGGGCTGCAGCTCCTGCAGCGGATCCGCGACGAGGCCCATCGCTTCGCGCTCGGCTTCCACCGCCAGCGCCGCGACGTTCGCTCGTTCGAGTCGATCTTCGACACGCTCCAGGGCGTCGGCCCGGCGCGGCGGCGCGCGATCCTCCGTCATTTCGGCTCGCCGGAGCGCTTCCTCGAGGCGTCGCAGGAGGAGCTCGAGGGCGTGCCCGGATCTCCCGGCCGCGACCGCGCGAAAGATCTACGCGCAGCTGCACAAGGCCGGGCGCGCAGCTAACCGGCCGAAGTGCTGCGCACTTCGGCCGCGGAGAACGCTCGCGCCGTTCCAGGGTTGCTGCCTATGCAGTCGGTTGGCGCGCAGCGCGGCCAAGCCGCGCTGCCGGCGACTGTCACTGTTCGTCGACGATCGAGGCCGACGAGCTCCTGGAACGCCGGCTCGTCCGCGGATCGGATCGAAGTCGGAGTCCTGCTCGGCGAAGGCGCGGGAGCGCTCGGACAGCTCGATCGCGCGCCGGAGGTCTTCGGATCGCGTCCTCGGTTCGACCGGCGAGGCTTTCGCAGCAGGCGACGTTGTAGAACAGATCCGGATAGTGAGGGTTGGCGTCGAGCAGCTCGCGGCCGCGCTCGATGACCTCCTCGTACCGGCCGGCCTCGTAGAGGGGGTTGAGCGGCGCCCAGATCGGCCACGCCGACGGTTGCGTACGGCTTTCCCGGTACGCCGCCGAGGGCTAGGAGCGTCGTCTCCGGCTCCGCGGCGACGGCCGTTCGCTTCACGCCCGGTCGCGCAAAGACGAACGTGCCGGCTGGAGCGTCGACCTGCTCGCCGTCGAGCTCGAAGGTGGCGCGCCCGCGCAGAACCAGGTAGAGCTCCTCGTCCGAGTCGCGGCTCCGACTCGTCGTGCTCGTTGATGATCCGGTCGCCGACCTCACGCGCCGTCCAGGCATTCGCGCCGAAGGACGTGACGCCGAGGTGAAAGGCCAGAGGTCGCCACGGACACCGGCCGTCGTTCAGCTCCTCGATCTCGTCGAGATGCGCGACCGCGTAGTTGCTCAATGCGGCGTGTCCGGATCCATGAACGGATACCGGTAGTCGGTCGGCGGCACGAACGTCTCCTTCAACGTGCGCGGGCTCACCCACCGGATGAGGTTCCACATCGAGCCCGCCTTGTCGTTCGTGCCCGACGCGCGCCCGCCGCCGAACGGCTGCTGCCCGACGACGGCGCCCGTCGGCTTGTCGTTCACGTACAGGTTGCCGGCGGCGTAGCGGAGGCGATCCTTCGCCGTGTCGATCGCGCGACGATCGCGTGAGAACACCGCGCCGGTCAATCCGTAGGGCGACCCGTTGTCGATCAGCTCGAGCGCCTCGTCGTAACGCTTGCGCGGGTAGACGAACGCGGTCACGACCGGGCCGAACAGCTCCTCCTTCATCAGCCGGAAGTCCGGATCGTCGGTTTCGACGACCGTCGGGCGGACGAACCAGCCCTCGCTGTCGTCGTACGAGCCGCCGGCGACGATCGTCGCCTTCTGCTTCGCCTCGTCGATCGCCGTCGCCTGCGTCTTGAAGGAGTTGCCGTCGATCACCGCGCCCATGAAGTTGCCGAAGTCGCGGACGTCGCCGACGGGCAGCTCGTCGATCTCCGAGGCGAGCCGGTCGCGCAGCTCCGGCCAGAGGTTGTCGGCGATGAACAGCCGGGACGCAGCCGAGCACTTCTGTCCCTGGTACTCGAAGGCGCCGCGAACGATCGCCGTCGCGATGCCGTCGACGTCCGCGGACTCGTGCGCGAGGATGAAGTCCTTGCCGCCGGTCTCGCCGACGATCCGCGGGTAGTTGCGGTAGTTCGCGATGTTCTCGCCGATCGTCTTCCACATCCCCTGGAACACGCCGGTCGAGCCGGTGAAGTGAACGCCGGCGAGATGCGGGCTCGCGAGTGCGGCGTCGCCGATCTCGGCGCCCGAGCCGTAGACGAGGTTGATCACGCCGTCCGGTAGGCCGGCCGCCTGGAGCAGGCGCATGAGGAAGTGCGCGGAGTAGGCCGCCGTCGACGCCGGCTTCCAGACGACGGTGTTGCCCATCAGCGCCGCGCTCGTCGGCAGGTTGCCGCCGATCGCCGTGAAGTTGAACGGCGTGACGGCGAACACGAAGCCCTCGAGCGGGCGGTACTCCATGCGGTTCCAGACTCCGGGCGACGAGACGGGCTGCTCCTCGTAGATCCGTGTCATGTACTCGACGTTGAAGCGCCAGAAGTCGATCAGCTCGCAGGCCGCGTCGATCTCCGCCTGATGCGCGGTCTTCGACTGGCCGAGCATCGTCGCGGCGTTGAGCGTCGAGCGCCACGGGCCGGCGAGCAGCTCTGCGGCGCGCAGGATCACGGCGGCGCGCTCCTCCCACGGCGTGCGCGACCAGTCGTTCCAGGCGGTCGCGGCCGCGTCGATCGCCTGCTGCACGTGCGAGGCGTCGCCCTTCGAAACCTTGGCGAGGACGTGATCCGTGTCGTGCGGCATCACCTGGTCGAACGTCTCGGCGAGCTGCAACGTCCTTTCCGCCGATGACGAGCGGGAGCTCGAGCTGCTGCCCCGCGAGCTCGTCCAGCTTCGCCCGCACCTGCTCGCGCTCGGGGCTTCCCGGCGCATAGCTCTTGATCGGCTCGTTGTACGGCTCGGGCGGGCGGGCGGTGCCGTGGGCGCTCACGGGCGACGATTGTATGGTGAGCCGTCGTGGCGGTGACGTTTGTGCGCTACGAGGCTGACGGCTGGGGAGTCGGTGAGCTCTGCACGGACGGCCGCAGAGTCCTGTGGCACGAGCTGCCGCGGCTCGATGGTGGCAGCGGAGCTCGCGCCGACCAGACCCCGCACCCCCACCCAGGGTGGGGTGGCCACCCGCCGCCCACGAGGGCGACGCTATCGGAGCCCGGCGCGCAGCCGAGTGACGATTTCGTGCCGAATCTCCTCACGCGCCTGCGCGCCTTCTTCGCGGGCGACGCGGTCGACTTCGCCGACGTCGAGCTCGACCTCAGCGAGTACACGCCCTTCCACCGCGCCTGCGCCGAGGTCATGCGCGGCGTCCCGCGCGGCGAGATCGTCACCTACGGCGAGCTCGCGGCGCTGGCGGGCGCGCCCGGCGCCGCGCGCGCAGCGGGCTCGTTCTGCGCGCGCAACCGCCACAGCGTCTTCGTCCCGTGCCATCGCGTCGTCGGCGCCGGCGGCCTCGGCGGGTACGGATCGCTCGGCACCTCGTACAAGCGACGACTGCTGGCGCTCGAGCATGTCGCTGTCTGAAGAGCTGCGGCGCGAGCTCGCGCAGATCGCGCCGAGCGCGGACTGCGACCGGCTCGCCGAGCTCTCGGGCCTCTTCCACTCCGCTGGACGGCTGCACCTGCGCGGCCGCGGCGAGGTCGCGCTGCACCTCGACGTCGCCGAGTCCGCGGTCGTCCGCCGCGCGTTCCAGTTGCTCCGTGACGTCGGTGTCCGCTCCGAGATCCGCACGTACAGGCAACGTGCGTTCGACGGCGCGACGCGCTACCAGCTGCACGTCGAGGGAGGCGAAGGAGCGCTTCGCGCCCTCCACGAGGCCGGAATCCTGGACGTGCGCAACGCGCCTCTCGAGCGACCGCCGCGCCGCGTCGTTCGCCGCGCGTGCTGCCGCCGCGCCTACCTGCGCGGCGCGCTGCTCGGCGGTGGATCGCTGACCGGCCCGCGTTCGGCTCATCTCGAGATCAGGGCGACGGGCGTCACGGGTGCGGTCTTTCTCTCCGACCTCGCGCGTCGCGAAGGCCTGCGGCTCGGTGTCCTCGAGCGCGCGCGCCACGCGGTCGCGTACGCGAAGGGCGCCGAAGCGATCGCCGGCGTGCTCGCGGCGGCAGGTGCGAGCGACGCAGTGCTCGTCTTCGAGGAGAACGCCGTCGTCGGCGCGACGCGCGCCCGCGCGAACCGGACTCGCCAACGCGGACCACGCGAACCTCGTTCGGACGGCCCGGGCCGCACACCGGCAGGCACACGCGGCGCGGGCTCTCGCGGCCGCAGGGCAGCTCGACACGTTGCCGCCGCGGCTGCGCGAGGCGGCGGAGCTGCGGCTGCGGCACCCGTCGCTCTCGCTCCGCGAGCTCGCCGCCAAGTGTCGCCCGCCGGCGACGAAAGCGTCGCTGCACCGACGCCTGAACCGGATCGTCGAGCTGTCCGGCGGTCCGTAGCGTCGTTTGCAACTCGTGTCGATGCGTGTTTCGACGGAGTTGTGATCGGCGCCCCCTTCTCTCCATACTTGGCCAAGGCGGGTCCGTGCTCGTCCGGTGGTGGATTCAGACCCCGTCCGCCATCGCGGTCCTCAGCGCGGCAAACCGAGGGGAGGGATCGTCCTCGGAGCTCTCCCCTCGGCCCGCCCTCTTCCGGACAAAGTGCTTTGCACTTTGTCCGGGGCTGCGGCCGCCGCATTGGGAGGTTGCCGCTTCGGTCATCCGTGTCGGGCATCGCGGCCGAGCCGCGATGCCGGCGGCACGTCAGGTAGAACCGGGCCGCTGAGCGGTCTCGATTACTAGACTCGCTTCCGGATGGCACTGAAGGTCGGGATCAACGGCTTCGGCCGGATCGGGCGCAACTTCGTTCGCGCGCACCTCGAGCGCGGGGGCAAGTTCGACATCGTCGCGGTCAACGACCTCGCGGCGCCGGACATCCTCGCGCACCTGCTCCACTACGACTCGTCGCACGGCCGCCTCTCGGGAGTCGAGGTCGACGGCGACACGATCAGCGTCGACGGCACGTCGTTCCGCGTGCTCGGCGAGCGCGATCCGAAGGCGCTGCCCTGGGACGAGCTCGGCGTCGACGTCGTCGTCGAGTCGACCGGGCTCTTCACTGCGCGTGAGGGAGCAGCACAGCACCTGGAGGCGGGCGCGAAGAAGGTGCTGATCTCGGCGCCCGCGACCGATCCCGACATCACGCTCGTCATGGGTGTCAACGACGACAAGTACGACAAGGACAAGCACCACATCGTCTCCAACGCGTCGTGCACGACGAACTCCGTCGGGCCGATGGCGAAGCTTCTGCTCGACAACTTCGGGATCGAGTCGGGGTTCATGACGACGATCCACGCGTACACGACCGAGCAGCAGCTTCAGGATCAGGTGGCGACGACTCGCAAGGGAAAGCCCGACCTGCGGCGCATGCGCTCGGCCGCGCTCAACATCGTTCCCGCGTCCACCGGCGCGGCGCGCGCGATCGGCGAGGTCATTCCCGAGCTGAAGGGCAAGCTCGACGGAATGGCGATGCGCGTCCCCGTGCCGGACGGATCCGTGACGGACCTCGTGTGCAACCTCGAGCGGTCGGCGACGGCCGACGACCTGAACGCCGCGTTTCGCGACGCCGCGGCGTCGGACCACTGGGAGGGAATCCTCCAGTACACGGAGGATCCGATCGTCTCGTCCGACATCGTCGGCAATCCGCACTCATGCATCATCGACGGGCTCTCGACGATGGCGAACGGCAAGCAGGTGAAGGTGATCGGCTGGTACGACAACGAGTGGGGCTACTCGTGTCGCCTCGTCGATCTGATTCCCAAGCTTGTCTAGCGCGCGCGTGCCGCGGTCGGTGCGCGACGCCGACGTCGCCGGCAAGGTCGTGCTCGTCCGCTCGGATCTGAACGTGCCGCTTCGAGACGGCGAGGTCGCCGACGACACGCGCATCCGAGCGTCGCTTCCGACGCTCGAGCTTCTCGTCGAGCGCGACGCGCGCGAGGTTCGCGTCTGCTCGCACCTCGGGCGGCCGAAGACGGACGAGGACCGCGCGAAGTACTCGATGGAGCCGGTCGCCACGCGCCTGCGCGAGCTGCTGTCCGACGACCGCGTGCGCGTGCTCGAGAACACGCGCTTCGACTCGCGCGAGACGAAGAACGACGAGTCGTTCGCGCGCGAGCTCGCCGACGGCTGCGATCTCTACGTCAACGACGCGTTCGGCTCGGCGCATCGGGCGCATGCGTCAACCGAGGCGGTCGCGCACCTGCTGCCCGCGTACGCCGGCCTCCTGCTCGAGGAGGAGCTCGCTCACCTCGGCCGGCTGCTCGGCGACGTCGAGCATCCGTTCGTGCTCGTCTCCGGCGGCGCCAAGGTGGACGACAAGCTCGGCGTTCTCCAGAACCTCGGCGGTCGAGCAGACACCGTGCTGATCGGCGGGAAGATGGCCGAGCAGCTTCGCGACGAGAACCCGCTCGGCTTTCCCGTCGTGCTTCCGGTCGACGTGGTCGCGGCGGAGGCGTTCGACGAGGACGCCGGCATCGCGCGTGACGCCGTACGACTCGCTGCCCGACGGCTGGCTCGGGCTCGACATCGGCCCGGAGACGCGCACGCGCTTCGCCGACGAGATCTTCCGGCGCGCGAACGGTCTTCTGGAACGGGCCGATGGGTGTCTTCGAGTGGCCGCGCTTCGCCGACGGAACGCGCGCGGTGGCCGAGGCGGTCGCGGCGAACGAGGACGCGTTCACCGTCGTCGGCGGCGCGGACTCGCTTCGCGCGCTCTCCGAGCTGGGGCTCGTCGACCGGGTCGACTGGGCCTCGACCGGCGGCGGCGCCGCGCTCGAGCTGCTCGAAGGCAAGGAACTGCCGGGCGTCGCGGCGATACCGTCCCGCTGATGCTGATCGCCGGCAACTGGAAGCTGTTCAAGGGCCCGGCCGAGACGGCGGCGTACTGCGTCGCACTGCGCGAGCGCGAGCTGCCGACCGGGGTCGAGGTCGTCCTGTGTCCGCCCTTCGTGTCGCTCGCCGTCGCGGTGCAGGTGCTCGCCGGCACCGACATCGCGGTCGCCGCGCAGAACGTCCACTGGGAAACGAGGGCGCCTTCACCGGCGAGATCTCGGCGCCGATGCTGCGCGAGCTCGGCGCGTACGGGGCGATCGTCGGCCACTCCGAGCGGCGCCAGTACTTCTGCGAGACCGACGAGACGGTGGCGCGCCGCGCCCGCGCCGCGCTCGACGCCGGCCTCTCGGTGATCGCGTGCGTCGGCGAGACCGAGGCCGAGCGCGAGGCGGGGGAGACCGAGGAGGTGCTGCGGCGACAGGTCTCGGTGCTCGAGGCCGACGAGCAGCTCGTCGTCGCGTACGAGCCGGTCTGGGCGATCGGCACCGGCAAGACCGCAACGCCGGACCTCGCGCAGGAGGCACACGCTTTCATCAAGTCCCTCCTCGACGTGCCCGTCCTCTACGGCGGTTCGGTGAAGCCGGACAACGCCGCCGAGCTGCTCGGACAGCCCGACGTCGACGGAGCGCTCGTCGGCGGCGCCTCGCTCGACGTCGACTCGTTCGTCGCGATTTGCCGCGCCGCGTCCCGCTAGTCGCGCTCGTGGTCCTCGACGGCTGGGGCTGCGCGCCGCCCGGCCCGGGGAACGCGGTCGCGCAGGCGAAGACGCCCGTCTTCGACCGCCTCTGGAGCGAGTTCCCGCACGCGACGCTCGAGGCGTCGGGCGAGGCGGCGGGACTGCCTCCGGGACAGATGGGCAACTCGGAGGTCGGCCACCTGACGATCGGCGCCGGCCGCCGGCTCTACCAGGACCTGATGCGCGTGAACAAGGCGATCGAAGACGGGTCGCTCTTCGAGAACCGCGCGCTCTGCTCGGCGTTCGAGCGCGGCCGCAACGTCCACCTGCTCGGCCTCGTCTCCTACGGCGGCGTCCACTCGCACATCGACCACCTGCGCGCGCTGCTGACGTTCGCGCCGGAGAAGACGTGGGTGCACGCGTTCACGGACGGGAGGGACGTCTCTCCGACGAGCGCCGTCCACGATCTCGCCGAGCTGCCGCTCGAGCGGATCGCGACCGTCGTCGGCCGCTACTACGCGATGGACCGCGACAAGCGCTGGGAAAGAACGCAGAGAGCGTTCGACGCGATCGTGCGAGGGCCGGGGCACACCTGCACAGACGCAGACGCTGCTGCGGTACGTGCAAGCGAGCTACGACGCCGGCGTCACCGACGAGTTCGTCGAGCCGATCGTCAACGTCGACGCGCCGCGCCTCGACTCCCGAGGACTCGGCGATCTTCTTCAACTTCCGTCCCGACCGCGGACGCCAGCTCTCGCGGCTCCTCCTCGACCGCGGCTTCGACCTGACGACGATGACGCGCTACAGCGAGGACCTCGACTGTCCCGTCGCGTTCGACGAGATGCTCGTCGAGGACACGATCGCCGAGGTGCTGTCCCGCGCGGGCCTGCGGCAGCTGCACGTCGCCGAGACCGAGAAGTACGCCCACGTCACGTACTTCTTCAACGGGGGCCGGGAGGAGGAGTGGCCGGGGGAGACGCGCGTGCTCGTGGCGAGCCCGCGCGACGTGCCGAGCTACGACCTCAAGCCTGAGATGTCCGCACGCGAGGCGGCCGCGCGGTTCTGCGACGAGATCGGCAAGGGCTACGCGTTCGGCGTGATCAACTTCGCGAACCCCGACATGGTCGGCCACACGGGATCGATTCCCGCAACCGTCAAAGCAGTCGAGACAGCCGATGCGTGCCTCGGCCAGGTCGTCGACGCGGTCACCGCCGCGGGCGGCGTCTGCCTCGTCACCGCCGACCACGGCAACGCCGAGGAGCTGCATCGCAGCGGACGGAGTGAGCCCGCAAACGGCGCACACGACGAACCCGGTTCCCATCGTCGTCACCGATCGCGAAGCGCAGCTCAGAGAAGACGGCGAGTTGGCGGATCTCGCGCCGACCGCGCTTACGTATCTCGCACTAAAACAACCCGAGAAATTAACCGGGCGAAGTCTTATTTCGAAGATATACTCCGGCATCCCGTGACACTCATTCAACCCGACCTCGGGGTTCTGCGGAAAGCTCAGCGCGGTGACGAGCGAGCGTTCTCGCTCATCCTTCGCACGTACGAGACACCGGTGTTCAACTACGTGTTGCGTCTCGTCGGCGACCGCGCGCTCGCCGAAGATCTGACGCAGGAGGTCTTCCTCCGCGTCTTCCAGGGCCTGCCGGGCTTCTCGCTCCGGTCGAAGTTCACGACGTGGCTCTTCCAGGTGACGAAGAACCGCGTGCTCGACGAGCTGCGCGCGAGCGAGCGCCGGCCGCGCAGCGTCTGCACGCTCGAAGACGTGGCGCCGCTCGAGGTGCTCGACCAGCCGTTCGAACGGCTCGAGGCGATCGACGCGCTCTGGCGTGCCGTCGAGAACCTGAACGTCGACCTGAAGATGGCTCTCCTCCTCCGCGACGTCGTCGGTCTGGCGTACACCGAGATCGCGGACTCGCTCGAGATCACGCTCGCCACGGTCAAGTGGCGGATCTACAAGGCGCGCGAGGAAGTGCAGCTTTCGCTCGCGCGCGAAGGCATCACCTTCGGCAAGGACGCCGAGGAAGCGGCCGAGCCGGTAGCGGCCGCGGCCGGTGCGGCGCCGCTCCGCAGCGCCGAGCTGCCCTAGACGCCGTGCGCCAGCCGCTCGGCGAGCGGCTCGGGCAATCCCCGCTCGCGCATCTCCGCCTGCGTTCGCTCGATCGGATACGCGACGCGATGGAAGTGCGCGACGTGCGCGCTCGAGGTCGAGCTCGAGCCAGGCGGCGCGCGGATCGCCGTCGCGCGGCTGCCCGACCGAGCCGGGGTTCAACAGCCAGCGCCCGTCGAGCTCGACCTCCGTGTCCGCCGGCGCCAGGCCGCCGTGCAGCTCGGTGTCGTCGAGCCCGATCGCGAGCGCGACGTGGCTGTGGCCGACGAGCACGAGAGGCGCCGTCGTCGAGAGCAGGCTGAGATAGCGCCGAGTCGGCCGACAGGACGTACTCCCAGATCGGATCGCGCGCGCTCGCGTGGAAGAGCTCGACCCCGTCCAGCTTGCCCTTCGGCTCGAGCGGCGAGAGGAATGCGCGTGACTCGTCGGTCAGCTCGGCCCGCGTCCAGAGCGCGGCGGTCGCGGCGTCGTCGTTGAAGCTCTCGACGTCGAGCTTGCCGAGCGCGACGAGATCGTGGTTGCCGACCAGGCACGACGTCGGCGCGCGCGGCAGACGATGCTCGCAGCAACGGTTCGGCGCAGGTCCGTAGCCGACGATGTCGCCGAGGCACCAGACGGCGTCGACCGACGCGGCGTCGATCTCTTCGAGTACCGCGTCGAGCGCTGCCTCGTTAGCGTGAATGTCCGAGATGACGGCGACTCGCATCGGGCGGCTGGCAACGGTAGTCGTTTTGTCGGCGGCCTGGCTCGTCGCCGCCTGGCTCCTCTGGCGGACGAGCGTTCCGTCGGGGCTCGACGTCTCCGGCCTGCGCGTGCAGCGCTTCTTCTCGCCGCGCGAGCTCGGCCGCGCCGACGACTACCAGCGCGTCGTCAACGTGCTGTGGCTGCTGCACGTCGCAGCGAACGTCCTCGTGCTCGCGATCTTCGCCTGGAGAGCGCCGCGGCTCGCGCGGACGATCGGGCTCGGGCGAGTCGGGAACCGGCGTGATCATCGCGATGCTCCTGCTCGTGACGCTCTGGTTCGTCTCGCTGCCGTTCGGCTTCGCTGACGCAGTGGTGGCAGGCGCGGCACGGGCTCGCGCCGCACGACTACGTGTCGTGGATCGTCGAGCCGTGGGCGCTGCTCTCGTTCGAAGCGGTGTTCGCGCTCGTCGCCGTGGTGGTCGTGCTCGGCGCTCGCCGGACGGTTCGGCGACCGCTGGTGGCTGATCGGCGCGCCGATCTTCCTCGTCCTGTCGGTCGAGCTTCGCGTTCCTCTTCGGCTATCTCGCCGAGCTCGGGACGCACGCGCCGGGCCCGACGCTGCGCGCCGACGCGCGGATGCTCGAGCGGCGCGAAGGCGTGACTCGCACGCCGGTGCACGTCCAGAACGATCAGCGACGTCACGAACCAGGCCAACGCCTTCTCGAGCGGGTTCGGCCCGTCCTCGAACGTCGTCATCTGGGACACGCTGCTCGACGGCCGCTTCACGCGCGGAGAGATCCGCGTCGTCCTCGCGCACGAGCTCGGGCCACGTCAGGCATCGCCACGTGCTGAAGACTCTCGGCTGGACGGCGCTGCTCGTCGTTCCGATTCTGTGGCTCGTCACGCTCGTCGCGCGCCGCCGCGGCGGGATCGCCAATCCCGGCGGCGCTACCGCTCGCGCTGCTCGCGCTCGCTGCTGCTCAGCCTGGTCGCGGCGCCGATCGAGAACGCCGTCTCGCGGAGGTACGAGGCGGAGGCGGACTGGGCGGCGCTGCAGGCGACGCACGATCCGGCGTCGGCGCGCAAGCTGTTCATCGACTTCCAGCGGACGAGCCTCGCGCAGGCGAACCCGCCGACGTGGGACTACCTCTGGCTGGAGAACCACCCGACGATCGCGCAGCGCATCGCGATGGTCGAGGCGTGGGCTAGCGCGCTTTGGTCGCCGGTCTCCGGCAGGTTCCTGATGCCCTCCGTCGTCGTCCACTTCGACCACGAGTCGTCCATGGCGTCGAGCAGGTCGCGCATGAACTTGTGCGAGACGTTGACGCGCGCGACGACGACACCCGGCACGTCGCCCTCCTCGACCTCGTGGTCGACGCGGGCGAACGTGATCGTGAACTCGTACTGCGAGAAGGTGACGTTGGCGAAGTTCGCGTAGACCCCGCCCATGTCCTCGGGGTCGATGTGGATGTTGAGCTGGCGCTCGCGCGACTCGCCGGGCTCTTCGTTCACGCGGCCTACGATACACCGGTGGAGGGGACGTTCACGCTGCGCCGGATCGTGCGGATCTACGCCGCCGCGGCCGTGCTCCTCGCTCTGGGACACGCTGGGATTCCGGCTCATCCTCGGCGAGAGCTGGCTCGACTCCTTCTACCGCACGGTCGTCACCGGGACGCTGAACGGCCTCGACTCGCCGCCGCACGGCGCCGGCGGCAAGCTCTGGACGGTCGTCATCGTCCTCGGCGGGCTGACTATCTTTGCCTACGTCGGCGCCGCCCTCGTCGAGGCGATCGCCGGGGGCGTGATCAGCGGTGCATTCGCGGAAAGGAGGAGGTGGAGGGCGATCGACCGTCTGTGCGATCACTACATCATCTGCGGCTACGGCCGTGTCGGCCAGCGCGTCGGCCGCGAGTTCCGCGCCTCCGGCGTGCCGTACGTCGTCCTCGACTTCAGCGAGCACGGCGCTCGACGCTGCCCGCGAGTGCGGCGATCTGTACGTCGAGGGGAACGGGACGGAGGACGAGGATCTCGCGAAGGCCGGGCTCGACCGCGCACGCGGGCTCGTCGCGTCGTCCGACTCCGACGCCGACAACCTCTACATCACGCTCTCCGCGCGCGCGCAGCGACCGGAGCTCGCCGATCGTCGCGCGCGCGAGCGACGAGGACGCCGAGAAGAAGCTCAAGCTCGCCGGCGCCGACCGCGTCGTCACGCCGTACTCGACCGCCGGTCGCGTCATGGCGAACCTCGTCCTCAAGCCGCAGGTGACGGCGTTCCTCGACGTCGTCACGACCGCGCAGGGCGACGACTTCCTGCTCGAGGAGATCGAGGTGACGCCGACGTGCGAGCGGGCCGGGCAGACGATTCGCGACCTGCGCGTCCGCGACGAGACCGGCGCGATCATCGTCGCGCTGCGCAAGCGCGACGGATCGTTCGACACGACGCCGTCGCCCGACGCGATGATCGAGGTGGGCGACGTGCTGATCGGAGTCGGCACGCCGCAGGAGATCCGCATGCTCGAGAACTTCTTCGCGCCCCGGGAGGCCGTTGCCCGCTAACGCGGTCTCGCGGCTCGCCGCGAGCGTGGCGGAGATCGCCGGCGCGGAGGTGACGCTCGAACGTCCGAGCGATCCCGCGCACGGCGACTACGCCACGAACGTCGCGCTGCGCCTGGCCGCGACGCGGCGGCAGGTCGCCGCGCGAGCTCGCCGAGGAGCTCGCCGCCGCGGCGCGAGCGTCTCCCGGACGTCGAGCGCGCCGAGGTCGCCGGGCCGGGGTTCCTCAACCTCTTCGTGACGGACGACTTCCTCGCCGAGGCGCTCGCGCGAGATCGGCGAGAGCTACGGCTCGCGCTCGGCGGGGAGGCCGGAGCGCGTGAACGTCGAGATGGTGTCCGCCAACCCGACGGGCCCGATTCCCGTCTCGGCGGCGCGGAACGGCGCCTACGGCGACGCCGTCGCGCGGCTGCTCGAGTACGCGGGCCACGACGTCGTGCGCGAGTTCTACTACAACGACACCGGCGGCCAGATGGACCGCTTCCGGGCGTCGGTCGAGGCCGTGCGCCGCGGCGAGGAGCCGCCGGAGGACGGCTACCACGGCGCGTACATCGAGGAGCTCGCGAAGCTCGACGGCGATCCGGTGCCGCACATGCTGCGAGTGGATCGAGGCGTCGCTCGAGCGCTTCCGCATCCACTTCGACGTCTGGACGCTGCAGAGCGTCGATCGACGACGAACGCCGCCGAGGCGATCGCGCACCTCGACACGTACGAGGCGGAGGGGACGGTGTGGGCGCGCACGAGCGCGCACGGCGACGACAAGGACCGGCCGCTGATCCGCTCGTCCGACGGCGAGCTACCTCTACTTCGCAGCCGACGTCGCGTACGTCGCGCGACAAGTTCGAGCGCGGCTTCGAGCGGCTCATCTACGTCCTCGGCGCCGACCACCACGGCTACGTCGCACGGCTGAAGGCGGCGGCGACGATGCTCGGCTACGACGCGGAGCGGCTCGAGGTCCTCGCTCTACCAGACCGTGCACCTGACGAAGGGCGGCGCGCAGACGAAGATGTCGAAGCGGCGCGGCGACGTCGTCTTCGTCGACGAGCTGATGGACGAGATCGGCGTCGACGCGGCGCGCTGGTACCTCGTGAACCGCGGCCCCGACCAGGCGATCGACATCGACATCGACCTCGCCGCGGAGAAGACGCAGAAGAACCCCGTGTACTACGTGCAGTACGCGCACGCGCGGATCGCCGGCATCCTCCGCAACGCCCCCGAAGCGCCAGGTGACGAAGTCTCACTCGCCGAGCGCCGCTGGCCGCCGAGGAGCGCGAGCTGATCAAGCGGCTCGCGGAGTTCCCGACCGTCGTCGCGGAAGCGACCGAGCGGCGGGCGCCGCAGGGGATCCCGACCTACGCGATCCGCGTCGCCGACGACTTCCACCGCTTCTACCACGAGCATCGCGTGCTCGAGAGCGAGTCGGAGGCGTTCCGTCTCGCGCTCTGCCGGGCGACGCAGCGGGTGATCGCGCGCTCCCTCGACCTCGTGGGAGTCGAGGCGCCGGACCGCATGTGACGCAGCGACGGCAGGCCTCGCGCGCGCCGGCGCCGCCTCCGGCGCTCGCGAAGCCCTGCAGCACGAGGTATTCGCACGCCGGGACGTTTCGGTTCATTGCCTCTTTCCGGCGACGGCCACGAGTAGGATCCCGGCGTGGCACGCGCGGTGGAGCAGCCGATGCGAGCGACCAACCGCCCGGACCGCAACCTCGCGCTCGACCTCGTTCGCGTGACGGAGGCGGCGGCGATGGGCGCCGGACGCTGGATCGGACGCGGCGACAAGAACGCCGCCGACCGGGCCGCCGTCGACGCGATGCGCGCGATGCTCGACACCGTCTCGATGAACGGCATCCGTCGTGATCGGCGAGGGGGAGAAGGACGAGGCGCCGATGCTCTTCAACGGCGAGCCGGTCGGCGACGGCACCGGCCCGGAGGTCGACGTCGCCGTCGACCCGCTCGAGGGCACGCGCCTGACCGCGCTCGGGCAGCCGAACGCGATCACGGTCATCGCCCTCGCCGAGCGCGGGACGATGTTCTTTCCCGGCGCGGCCCTGTACATGGAGAAGATCGCCGTCGGGCCCGAGGCGATCGACGCGATCGACATCGAGGCGTCGCCGACCGAGAACGTGCGCGCGGTCGCCGAGGCGAAGGGGGTCACGCCGCGACAGCTCTCGGTCGTCGTGCTCGAGCGCGAGCGCCACACGGATCTGATCGCCGAGCTGCGCGACGCGGGCGCGAAGGTGAACCTGATCCGCGACGGCGACGTGGCGCCGTCGATCGCGGCCGCGCAGGGCGGCACCGGAGTCGACATGCTCTACGGGATCGGCGGCACGCCCGAGGGCGTCATCTCCGCCGCCGCGCTGAAGTGCGTCGGCGGCGGGATCCAGGCGAGGCTCTGGCCGCGCGACGACGACGAGCGGCGGCGGATCGTCGAGGCCGGTCTCGATCCCGCGCGCGTGCTCACGACGAACGACCTCGTCGCCGGCGAGGACGTCTTCGTCGCGGCGACCGGCGTGACGACGGGGTCGCTGCTCAGCGGCGTGCGCTACCTCGCGAACGGTGCGATCACCGACTCGATCGTCATGCGCTCGCGCTCCGGCACCGTCCGCCGGATCGAGGCGAGGCACCATCTCGAGAAGCTCGAGACGTACACCGGGATGGAATACCGGTAACGAATCCGCGCGTCGCAGGACTGCGCGTCCATGAAGACACTCGCGCTCCTCACTCTGGCGCTCGCGGCGCTCGCGGTCGGTTCGGCGTCCGCCGCCACACGCGCGTCCGCGCCCGCGATCCGCTACGTCGACGACGAGTTCGGGCCGGTCCTGACGACTCGGGCGAAGCAGGCGCTCTACTACTGGACGGCCGAGAACGACTTCAAGATCCACTGCAAGGGCGACGTGCGCCAGGCTCTGGCCGCCGCTCGTCGTTCGCGCCGGCGCCGTCGTCCCCGCGCGCGTCGCAGGCATCAAGGGAACGTTCGCCACGATCAGGCGGCCCGACGGCCGGCGCCAGGTCACCTTCAACCGCCGTCCCGTCTACACGTACGTCCACGAGGGACCGACGGAGGTGCGCTGCAACGACGTCGGCGGCTGGTTCGTCGTCCGCCTGCGCTGAGGTGGCCTTTCCGGCCGTGTCCGGGGTCAGACCCTGACACGGCCGGATCAGACATGCCGCTCTTACGCCGGGACGGTCTCGCGCTCCATCTCGGGCGCGTACATCCCGGTGCGCGCCGCGCCGTTCAGCTTCGCCCGGTGGTAGTAGGCGCGCTTCGCGGCCTCGACGTTCTCGGGCTTGCCGCCCCACGCCTTGAGCGCCGGAGCCTGCAGCGCGCGGCCGTACGAGAACGAGAGCTGCCACGGATGCGGGCCGCGCGCGTTCATCGCGTTCAGGTGAGCGGTCGCGTCCTCGTCCGTCTGGCCGCCCGAGAGGAAGACGATCCCGGGGACCGCGGCCGGCACGTGCCGGTACAGCACGTCGAGCGTCCGCTCGGCGACCTCCTCGACTCCGCCTCGGCCGGACGCGGAGTAACCGGAGAGCACCATGTTCGGCTTGAGCAGCGTCCCGCGAAAGTCGACGCGCTGGTCGTGCAGCTCCGTGTAGACGGCCTGGAGAGCGCGGCCCGTCGCCCTCGCGCTGTCGTCGATCGAGTGCGCACCGTCCATCAGCACCTCCGGCTCGACGATCGGCACGATCCCTGCCTCCTGGCACAGAGCCGCGTAGCGCGCGAGCGCATGGGCGTTCGTCCAGACGCAGTACTCGCTCGGCCTGTCGCCGTCGATCGAGTACGTCGCGCGCCACTTGGCGAAGCGCGCGCCGAGCCCGCGGTATTCCTCGAGCCGCGCGCGCAGTCCGTCGAGGCCCTCGGTGACCGTCTCGCCGGACGAGAGCGCGAGCGGCTTCGCGCCCTTGTCGACCTTGATGCCGGGGATGACGCCCTTCGACTCGAGCAGCTTCGGGAAGGGCGTCCCGTCGAGCGCCGACTGGCGGATCGTCTCGTCGAAGAGGATCACGCCGCTGATGTACTCCTCGACGCCGTCGGTCGTGAAGAGCAGGTCGCGGTAGGCGCGCCGCGTCTCCTCGGTCGACTCCACGCCGATCGAGTCGAAGCGCTTCTTGATCGTCCCGTCGCTCTCGTCCGCGGCGAGGATGCCCTTGCCTTCGGCTACGAGTGCGCGGGCGATCGACTCGAGCTCACTCATCGTTCACCTCCTGGTCGCCGCGAGTATCCCGAAGGAGCGACTGTACCCGCGCCAGTTCCTGCGCAGACGCGGCGACGATCCTCCCGGAGCTGATCCACCACGCGGGATGGATCTCCGGCCACCCGTGCGACGAATCCCAGACGCTCGGCCCGACGACGGTGACGCGAGCGCCGGTGTCGGGAATCGACACGACGGCGCGATCCTGCGGGATCACCTCGACGACGAGCGCCTGGCCGTCGTCCGTGCGCAGCCCGACGTGCACGTCGCCGTCGAACTCCTCGAACTTCACCTTCGTGACGATTCCGGCGGCGATCGCGCACCGCTTCTTCACCTCGAGCCGCGCCGGGTGGTAGACGCCGGCGAGCGGCGGGCCGCCACGGCAGTAGGGCGAGGGCGGAGGGCCGGGTCGCGGCCGCGTGACGAGGAGCAACCCGGCGAGCACGGCGATCGCGGCGACGAGCAGGAGCTCCAATCTGGGCACGAGAAAAGCGTGCCGCGAGTGCCACGGCGGCGAAAGTGTCCAGAACGGCCAGAGCGCGGCGCCGGTGCCGTTACCGACGAGGCGTAGTTCAATGACGGAGTGGACGTCAAGCCGATCCCAGGGCTCGAGCAGCTCCCGTGGGCGGAGGTCTGGTTCCACGAGATCGACGATGCGCGGTGGCGCGAGGCTTCGGCCGCGGCAAGGGAGATCGGCAAACCGGGGCTCGAGGCGTGGACGACCGACGCGACGCCCGACGTGGTCGGCTTCCTCGAGGAGCGCGGCTACGAGGAGGTGCGGCGCTATGCGATCTCGGAGCTCGACATCGTCGGCCGCCGACGACCCGGGCGCGCCGGCGTTCGAGCTCGCGACGCTCGCCGAACGCCCGGACCTCGTGGACGCCGTCGTTCGCGATCGCGCGCGAGTCGTATCCCGACCAGCCCGGGCGTTCCGAGCACCGGCTCGACAGCCTCGAGGCATGGCGGCCCTGGGGCCTCGACCCGCACCCGCCAGAGGCGTACTTCCTCGCGCTCGAGAACGGCCGCGTCCTCGGCTACGGCTTCCTCAGCTTCGAGGACGAGACGTGGTGGCACGGGTTCACGGGCATCGCACGCTCCGACCGAGGACGCGGCGTCGCCGGTGCGATCAAGCGCGGCCAGCTCGCGTGGGCGAAGGCGAACGGCGTCCCGACGCTCCGCACGGCCAACGAGACGCGGCTCGTGGGCATGCTCGCGCTGAACCGGCGCCTCGGGTATCGCCCGCTGTACGAGGAGATCGTGCTGCGCGGTCCTGCCGCCTGACCGGCGCATTGACACCGTCCGGGCTCCGGTTTACGTTTGCCTTTCCGTCCAGTCAACCCGGGGGGGTGGTCGGTCCTGACCGCCGTGGTGCGCCCCTCGCCGGAGAAGGGAGCGCTTTGCCGAATCACGAGTTCTCGTTCGTCGTGTCCGACGTGAAGTTGACGAAGGCACAGTCCGCGCAGATCAGTGCCGCCGTTGCACAAGCCGGTGCGCTCGCGCTTGCCGAGATCACTCCGCCGAACGCGGTCAGCGTCCAGATCGGACCGAACCGATGGTGGAGGGGAATCCCGGCGCCGGATCTCTACAAGCAGCTCCAGCAATTCGCGACGAAGAGTGCCGGCGGCCGCTGAGTCGCAGCCGCACGACGACGACCCGCCGGAGGTGAACGCCTCGGACGGGGAGAAGTCGTGCCCGAGCGCCTTCTTGCACGAAGGCGCGCTGCTCCTCGGCGTCATGACGCCGAGCGGGACGCTGAGCTACGTCCAGCCACCCACCCGCGTCGATGCAGACTTCGTCGCGCGGGCGAAGGCGATGGGCAGGCCCGAGAGCCGCTTCCGCTTCTCGGCGCCCTGCGTCGAAGCCGGTTGTCCGCAATGGACCGGCGACGGCTGCGCGGTCGTCGACAACGTGCTCGAAGAGGAGCAGCCCGTCCAGCTCGAATCGGGACGGCTTCCGCGCTGCGCGATCCGCCGCACGTGCCGGTGGTTCGCGCAGCGCGGGGCCGACGCGTGCGCGGTGTGCCCGCGGGTCGTCGCCGACATCGGCGGCACCGAGACGTACAGCTCGACGCTCGGCGGGCCTGACCCGTCGCCCGCCTGAAGCCGCGCGGCCGGGCGACGCGTCAGCAGTCGCTGACGAGCGAGCGCGTGTTGTTCTCCTCGTTGGATTCCGCGACGGCCCGACCTCGGTCGGCCACGGCGAGAAGCGTTCCGACGCGGCAGGCCGACCAGGTGCGCGCGGCCGACTGACCCGGCGCGAGGCCGGAGAACGTGAACGTGCCGATGAGCGTCACCGTCACGACGAACGGACCGGCCGCGGCGGACCCGGTGTTCGTCACCGTGAAGCCGGTCTCGCCGAAAGCGGAGATGACGAGGTCGGCCTGTGGCCGTGCCACCGTCCACGAATGCGTCGCCGCGTTGCCGGTATTGCCGGCGGTGTCGGTTGCGCGAACCGCGAGCGTGTGCCCGCCCGGTGAGAGCGCGGAGTAGGCGCGGGGTGACGCGCAGGTCGCGAAGGCGCCGCCGTCCAGAGAGCACCCGAACGTGGAGCCCGGCTCGGACGAGGTGAACTCGAACGTGATGTCGCTCCCGGACGCGGCGGCCGAGACGATCCTCACGGTCGGCGGCGTCGTGTCGGGCGGCGGTAGCACCGCCCACGCGGCGATCGCCGTGGCGCCGGTGTTTCCGGCGGCGTCGCGCGCGCGAACGGAGAATCGGTGCACGCCCTGTGCGAGCGTGCGGTACACGGCGGGGCTGGAGCAGGCCGCGAACGCGTCGCCGTCGAGGCGGCACGCGAACGTCGCTCCAACTTCGCTTGCGCTGAAGGTGAACGAGGCGTCGCTGCTCGTCGTCTCCGAGGGCGGCCGCATGAGGATCGTCACCGTCGGCGCGACCAGGTCGATCTCTGCCGTCGTTGCGGGCTCGACCGGGACGGCGGTCGTCGTCTTCGGCGGCGTCAGCATCGACGCGGTCGTCGCGGCGTGAGTCGCGGTCGGCTTGGCCGGTGCGGCCGTCGGGGTTTGCTTCGCCGGAATCAGCGTCGTCGTCTTCGCACTCTTGATGCTCGGCTTGGTCTTCGGGCCTTGCCTTGTTGTCTTCGTGTTCCTCGTGCTGGACGCAGCCGTGGTCGCGGCAGCTGCGGTCGTCGCGCTCGTCGTGGCAATCGTGCGCGGACGCGCCGACGATGTCGCGGAGATGGTCGACGTCGCCGCTCGTCGAAGTGGCCGGCGCTGCCGCCGGCGCCCCGCCGCCCTTCGTCGCCACGACAGCTGCGCCGACGCCGCCGGCTCCGGCGATGAGCAGCCCGGCCGAAGCGGCGAGGAGCATCGCGCGCCCGCCGAGACGCTTGCGCGGCCCCAGCCAGTAGTGCGTGGCAGTCAACTCGCTGTCGATCCGCTCCCGCTCCTCGTCGCTCCCGCCGAAGAGCGGCGGCAGGACGCGATAGCGGCGCTGCGCCTCGCGCATCGAGGCGAGGGCGTCCTGGCAGCGTTCGCAGCTTTCCAGGTGGGCGAGCGTCGGCTACCGATACGTGGTCTTCGGCTGGAGGCCGACCAGGAAGAGCGTCCGCTCGGTCCTGAGGAGGTGATGAGAGGCTGACGCGTCAGCCGGGCCCGCGACCACGCCACCGGTGGTGGAGAACCGGCGCGCGGTCAGAACGACTCTCGTCGGCACTGCGGTGGCGATCTCGACCTTCGCGGCGGTCGACGTCGTCGTGACGAGCGCCTTCTGGATGCACTGCAAGGCGCATCCGCCGGGAGCCGACAGGATCGGGCCGCCGTCAGCCGACGCCGAAGCGGCGCCCGTCAGTGCGGCCGCGAGAATCGTGACGCGCGTCAGCGCCACCTGCACCGTGTTGCGCTTCCCGAACATGTGCTCCTCCCTTCGCATGCCGGCCCACATGGCCGGCCTACGAGGAGAACCGCCGAACCGCCGATTCCTTACGCCGGCGCCACGAGCTCAAAAGCCACGGCGGGCGAGCCGAAGGTATTGAGTTTGGCTTGCAAAAGCTGGACTTGAAGGGGCGGGGTTTGTAAGCCAAGCTGCGTCAGACCCCTCGCGGCAGGGGTAGTCGGCTTCGGGAGTGAAGAACAATGCGGCGGTATCTGCGGAACAGGCGGCTTAGGGATGCTCGTGGTCAGGCATTAGTCCTGGTGGCGCTGACGCTGCCTGTCTTTTTTGCGATCGTCGCGCTCGTCGATCGACGGGTCGACACTCATGGCGCAAAGGAGGATCGATTCAGAACGCGAGCGACGCAGCCGCGCTCGCAGCTGCTCAGGAACTCCCGCCTGCACCTTGCGACGTGAGCTGTCAGGACGCCGCGAGGCCAGCATCGTCTCGGCAGATCGTCGAGTACAGCGTCAAGAACAGCGGCCCCTCGACGCTTGACGGTGGGTCGTTTCTCGGCGACTCGAGCCGCTGCAACCCCGGTTCCCCCAGCGACACCAACTGTTACACGTATCCGTACAGACGGCGCGACGTCCAACAGGTCGAGGTGCGGCTGCGCAAGAATGTCTCGACGTTCTTCACGGCGACAATTCGCCTCGCGAGCTCGTTCCCGGTCAGCGCGCGCGCGTGTCCAGCTCTGCCCCGCTCGTCCAGCAGACGTCGACGACGATCCCCGGCACGACCGTGAATGGGACCGTGATCAACGGAACGACCCTCTACGGCACGACAGACCCCGGCACGACGATCTATGGGACGACGACGAACTACACCACCAGCACCGCGACGACCACAAGCGGCGGAAGCCCAGGCGGTGGAGTTGGTTTCTTCATTAGTTCTGCATGTCCAGCGATCACCTATAGCGGCGCAGGGGGAGGGCACATCGGTGCCCTCGAAACGAACGGCGGCGATCTCATCCAGGCTGGCCAGGGCAGTACCAAACAGGTTGATTTCCTCAGCGCCGGCAAGCTCGGAACGAACGGTTGCGACGTGCGAACCGGATCAGGAACGATCGTCGTCCCGACACTCGTTGGCGGCTTCAATCCGCCACCGAAGGATTGGTACGTGCAACCACCCGACCCGCCGGCTGGCTGCACCTCCCTCGGGAACAAGAAGATGACGTTCGACCCTGCCGGGCATCCGTCTGGCACGTACTGCCTAGCTGGAACGGGTACCACGCTGACAATTACGGGTGACCTATCCAGCACCCCTTACACGTTCTACGCCCCGTGCATCTTGATCGCGAGACCGCGAAGCTGCGTTTCACTTCGCTCTCCAACCCGCCGACGTTGGTTTCGGCCTCGGGCACGGATGCAGATTCGCAAGGGGCCTCGCGATCCAGGTGAACGGGAACGGAAGCACACTCGACGGCTCCCCGTTTCCGAAATTTTCCCTGCCGACAGAACGGCGGGATAGTCTTCATCGGCGGCGGTGTAGTCCGCCGGGAAGGGTTTCATCGAAGCTGAGGCTCTCGATTCAGGGAAACTCCGGGAGCTACGCCGGGAACGGCCCGGCATCGTCATCCCCGGCGGCAACCCACACGACCACCGATCCGACGACCATCACCGGGCAGACGCACCCGGGCACGACTGTCGACGGCTCGGCCACGACGTCACGACGGAACCACGTCGGTCCGGACGAGTAACCGGAACAGCACCGTGCGTCTCGGCATCCGCGAACGTTCCGCGGTCGCAGGGAGGCGGGTCGGCCGGCTACGGTGCCCAGCCACCCCCCGGTAAGCGAGCAGCACCTTGGATTTGAGCGACTCGCGCTCACGCCAATGGCACGGGTGAGCGCCGCGCCAGTCGGGACCGAGGAGATCATTGGGCTGGGCCTAACCTCGCACTCGCCGCAGGCGCGGGACCCACGAGGCGGACTGGCGGCGCCGCGTAGCGGGTCGTTTTCGAGAAGCGGACGACGAGGCTCGAACTCGCGACCCTCAGCTTGGGAAGCTGATGCTCTACCAACTGAGCTACGTCCGCGTGCGGCGCCTAGTTTAGCTCCGGTTCAGGGCGGCCACGCGGCGCGGAGGCGGTCGGCCGTCTCGAGCAGGTGCTCCGGCAGCACCTTGACGTCGGCGAGCACCGGCATGAAGTTCGTGTCGCCGCCCCAGCGGGGGACGACGTGCTGATGGACGTGATCCGCGATCCCCGCGCCGGCGACGAGGCCGAGGTTCCAGCCGAGGTTGAAGCCGTGCGGGGCGTACTCCCGCGTCAGCGCTCCGATGCCCTGCGACGCGAGCTCGTGGATCTCGGCCGCCTCATCCGCGTCGAGCGAGCCGAAGTCTCCCGTGTGGCGCGTCGGCGCGACCAGCAGGTGCCCCGACGAGTACGGGAACTTGTTCAGCAGCACGACCGCGCGCTCGCCGCGGTGCACGAGCAACCGTTCGTCGGGCGCGCAGAAGATGCACTCGCCCTCCTCGTCGGCCTTCGCGATGTACTCGAGACGCCAGGGCGCCCACAGCGGCTTCGGCACTCGGCGCTTGTACCACACAACTAACGTCTCGCAGCGGTGCTGTCCCTGCGCAAGCCGTGGCGGATCCTCCTGCTCGTGGTCGGTCTCTCCGCCGCGCTGCGCCTGCGCGCCGCCGAGTCGATTCCGACGCCCTGGATCGCGCCCGACGAGCTGACCTACGCCGAGCTCGGTCGGAGCTTCTGGCAAACAGGAAAGTTCGCGATCCTCGGCGTGCCGACCGCGTTCTACAGCGCGCTGTATCCGATGCTCGCCGGGCTGCCGCTCTCGCTCGGCGACCGGGAGACCGGCTACGAGCTCGTGAAGGCGATGAACGCCGTCGTCATCTCGCTGACGGCGCTGCCCGTCTACCTGTGGGGCCGCGAGCTCGTGTCGCGCCGTTGGGCGCTCGTCGCCGCCGTGGTCACGCTCGCGGCGCCGTGCCTCGCGTACGCGGGGCTGATCATGACGGAGGTCGTGTTCTTCCCGACCGCCGTGCTCGCGGCGTGGGCAATGGCGCGTGCCGTTGCCGTACCGACGTTGCGCCGCCAGGCGCTCGCGCTCGGGGCGATCGTGCTGGTCTGCGCGGCGCGGATGCAGGCCTTCGTCTTCCTGCCCGCGTACGTGACCGCGGTCGCCCTCGAGGCCGGGCTCCACCGCGACCGGAGCCGCGTGCGCGCGCACCTTCCGGCGCTCGGCGGCCTGCTGCTCGTCGCGGTGCTGTGGAGCGGCTGGCAGCTGCGGCACGGCGGACCGCTGACGAAAGTCCTCGGCGGGTACCAGGCTGCGGGAGAATCGGGCTACGACGCGGGGGAGGCGGCGCGCTACGTCCTCTACCACCTCGGCGACCTCGTGCTGATCAGCGGCGTCGTGCCGTTCTGCGCGCTGTTCGTGCTCGCGTGGCGCAGCCGTCGAGGGACGCGAGGACAATCCGAACGTTCGCGCCTTCGTTGCGACGACGATCTCGCTCGTCGCCTGGATCGTCGTCGAAGTCGGCGTCTTCGCATCGCGGCACGTGGGACACCTCGCGGAGCGGAACCTGTTCCCGCTCGTGCCGCTGCTCCTGCTCGCGCTCGTGCTCTGGCTGCAGCGTGGGGCGCCGCGACCTCTCGTGCCTGCGCTCACTGCCGCGCTCGTCGCCGTCGCCCTGCTCATCGCGATCCCGCTCGAGCGGTTCACGACGGTCGCGGCGGCGCCGTCCGCGTTCACGCAGATCCCGCTGTACGAGTTGACGGACGGACTGAACCTCGACACGGCCGTGCCGCTCGCCGCCGCCGTACTGCTCGCCGTCTGCGGCTTCGTCCCGAGACGGGTGCTCGCGGTCGGGGTCCCCGTGCTCCTGGTCGTGCTGGGTGTCGCCGCGTCGGTTTCCGCCAGCCGCTTCATCGCGAGCGAGTCGCGGAACGTCCAGAAGCTCACGCTCGGCCCGAAGAAGGACTGGATCGACGCGAGCGCCCGCGGCCCTGTCACGTATCTGGAAACCGGGTTCCTCAACGCGGAGACTCCGTCGCAGAGCCTCTTCTGGAACGCGAAGATCGAGGCCGCCGACAGCTACCCGGACCGCTACCGCGGCGCGCAGGTGGTCGGTCTGCCGCTGCGCCCGGTCGGGCCGCTCGAGGACGGCCGCATCGTCGATTCACAGCACCGGCAGGTCGACGCGCCGTACGCGCTCGCATCCAATGACCTCCTGCTCGCAGGGAAGCCGGTCGCGCAGCTCGCGCAGGGTCTCGTCCTCTGGAAGACCGAGCAGCCGTTGCGCGCGCGCCGATGGTGGTCCGGCATCGCCTCCGGCGGCACGGTCGACCGCAAGGCCGAGCTGCAGGTCTACGCGTGCAGAGGCGGTGCGCTGAAGGGCATGCTCACCGCGACGCCGGCGCGAAAGATCCTCGTGCTGCGGAACGGCATCCCGTACGACCGGCTCGACGCACCCGCCGACGCACCGAAGGCGTTCGTCGTTCCGAGCATCGTCGGCAAGCCGGTGGGAACGCGCCTCTGCCGGATCACGCTCCGGTCGGACGGGCCGTTCAGCCTCTGGGGCACGAACTTCGCCTGACAGAGCAGCGCCTCCAGGAACAAGAGGGGGTCCTGACGGACCCCCTCTCGCACGCTCGAGTCGTGTGGTTTTAGAGCTGGCCCAGGATCTGGTTCAGTAGCCCGATGATGCCCTGGAGAAGTCCGCTCAGGCCGCCACCGCCGCCACCGGTGGGCGGGTCGAGGAGGCCGGCGACCGCGCACAGCAGGTTGCCGAGCAGATTGCCGGGGCCCTGCTGTGCGGTGATGTCGAGCACCACCTGGTCGAGATGCACGACCAGTCCGAGCAGGTTCAGGTCGAGCGGGCCGAGCGTGAGGTGCAGGATGTCGCAGGTGCCTGCCGCCTGGAGCGGGACGGTGACGGCCTGGGTGGCCGTGCCGAGCGTCGTCCCGGCCGAGTCGACGGCGGTGCCGGTCACCGTGCCGACGGCTGCAAGAGCTCCGCCGCTCTGGCCGACGCGGTTGACCGTGTACGTGCCGGTGAACGTGCCTGTCCCGCCGAGCGCGTCCGTGAACGTTCCGGTAACCGGAACGGGGACGTTCGCCGGCTTGGGTGCGGCGGTCGCGGTAGCCGCAAGCGCCGCGCCCGCCAGCATGAGTGCCGCCAGCATGGCGACCAAGCTCTTCTTGAGCATGTGCATAGAGCCTCCTGTCGAGTTCCGTTGCTTCTAGAAGGTCGTCTCCTACCGCACGCTCGGCTGAGCAAACCTCTTACAAACACATACGAAACAGGTTTCAAATCATGGGCGCCCGGTTCGAGTGGACGCTCGCGAGGCCCGACGGACGCGTGCGAACGACCCGCCGCGAAAGTCGGTAGGAGATTCGACTCCCCGAGCAGCCGAGGCTCGAGCGCCGCAGCCTCGTCGCGGAACCACGACGGCGCCCATGATCCGAGCCGTGGGTTCGCTCCTGCTCTCAGTTACGCCGGCACCAGGAGAACGTCCGAAACGCGAAGTTGCTCGCGCAGCTTGCGCTCGAGTCGGCGGCAATGAAGACAGGCTCCGCGGCTGGAACGCGGTTGCGAGGAGCCCGGGAGCTTGAGGGCACGGGCTCCTCACGACACCGCTGACCGAGGGGGCACCAGCGGCGCTCGCTCCTCGGCTTGAATTGAGTGTTGCCCGCCACGGCGCGGTTAATCGCGGACCGACATGTCTGGCGCTGCGATCGAGGAAAGCGGGGGTTCTGGGTTCTCCTCGACGGCATAAGCCTGACCGCCTGACCGGTGTGTGCCAAAACGCACGCCGCCTCCGCCCAGGACGAGACGGAAGGCCGTCAAGTCGTGGTTAACGAGCGGCCCTCTCGGTCACAACCGTTCGCGGGTCAGACTGCTGGAGTGGAGGCGGCGCAGGCGATTTCACCTGATGCGGCGCGCCGCCTCCCTCCGCCTGTCGCGCGGGGCTGAGGGATCGTGGCCCGAAAGCGGGCGAGACTGTCGAAGTCCTCCACAATCTTCTCTTGAAATCGTATGAGCAGGGGTTGATGATCGGCGCTTGGCCACTGTGCTCTCCCCCGGGTGCTTGTGGCAGCGAGAGCGGCGGCGGTGTGACAGCAGCCCCTTTGACCCCGGGGGCCAAGCATCCACATCGCCGCCCTCTTGCCAGAGCAGTAGCCTCGGCTTAGGCAATCGGTCAGGAGCTCGGTCGCCTCTCTCAGCCACTTAGCTGAGCCGTTCTCCTCAGAGCCAGCGCCTCCAGCGAAAGAAGCCGAGCATCCCGACGATCGTCACGATCATTCCGCCGACGATGATCCAGAACGCGGTGTGCGTGCCGTAGCCCGGGATAGTTGACGTTCATCCCGAAGATGCCCGAGATGAGCGTCAGCGGCAGGAGCACGACGCTGAAGATCGTGAGGATCTGGAGGATGCGGTTCTGCTGGTGCGAGATCACCGCCTCGTTCGTGTCCTCGAGCGCCTCGACGACCTCCTTGTAGTTGTCGAGCAGGTCCCAGATCCGCTCGGCCGCGTCGACGATGTCGTCGAAGTAGAGCTCGAGCTCCTCCGGGAGAAAGCGCTCGACGTGGCCCTCGAGCACGCGCAGCGTCGGCCGCTCGGGCTTGATGATCTTGCGGTAGCTGATGATCTCCTGCTTGACGTTGGAGATGTCGCGAACGACTTCCTCGGAACGCCCCTCGAAGACGTCGTCCTCGATCACGTCGAGCTTGTGGCCGATCTTGTCGAGGATCGGGAAGCAGTAGTCGAAGAGGTCGTCGAGCACCTCGTACGAGGAGCCGGCCGGAGCCCTTCGTGAAGAGGCGCTCGCGCAGCTCGGCGTCCTCGGCGCAGCGACGGAACAGGCGCGTCACCGGCAGCAGCTCGACCGTCGGCAGCGTCACGAGGTAGTCGGGCCCGAGGAAGACGTCGAGCTCGGCGGCGTTCAGCCGGCCGATCGACTTGTCGTACACCGGGAAGTGGAGGACGGCGAAGAGGTACCCGTCGTCGACGTAGTCGTCGACCTTCGGCCGCTGGCGCTTCGAGAGGACGTCCTCGACGTCGAGCGCGTGCCAGCCGAAGCGCTCGGCGAGCAGCTCAGCCTCCTCCTGGGTCGGCGCGTCGCGGTGGATCCAGGTCAGGCCGCCGAACTCGAGCTCGGCGATGCGCCGCTGCTCAGACGGCTCTGCGGCCGCGAGGTCGCGCGAACCGCGCGCGCTTCTGATCCGGGGCAGGCTCGGCACCGGTACTGAGCGGGTCGTCGGTCGCGGGCATCACCGGCATGTTCGCCATCCTACCCCGGCTTCCCCCGCGGCAACCTACGCGCCGACCTCGGCCGGCTCGGCCTCGCCGTGGACGAGGCCCGGCGCGGGCGGCGCCGCTCTCGGGATCCGGGCGAGCTGACGCGGAACGCGCCGGTCGAGCGCGAGCGCTCCCGCCGAGGCGACGAGGCAGACCGCGGCGGCGAGCGGCCAGAGCGCGAACGGCGCGGCGGCGAGGATCAACCCACCGATCGCGGGGCCGGCTGCGCCGCCGAGCCCCCAGGACATGGAGTGCAGCGCGAAGTAGCGCCCGCGCAGCCGGTCCGTGCCGAGCTCGCCCACGAGCGCCTGGTGCGCGGGGCCATGGAGGCACTCTCCGACGCCGAACGCGATCGCGCACACCACCACGACGACGAAAGCAGCCGTCCCGACGAGCCAGTAGCCGGTCGCGTCCACGCCGAGCCACGCGAGCGCCCAGAGGAACGGCATCAGCGCGAGCGCGCGCAGCCGCCGCTTCCCCTCGAGCCAGCGCGACATCGGCAGCTGGACGAGCACGATCGTGATCGTGTTGAAGAAGAAGATGAAGCCGATCTCACGCTCGGTGACGTGCGAGTGGTCGCGCAGGAACGGCGGCAGCAGGTTGATCAGCGCGTAGCCGGCGGCGACGAAGAGGAAGTTGAGCGTCCAGAGCCCGAGGAAGAGCCGGTCGCGCAGCACCTCGCGGTACGAGCCCGCCGTCTCGCCGCTCTCGAGCGGTTTCGCGGCCGGCTCCGGCACGAAGCTGAGCACGAGCGACATACGCCAGGAACGTCAGCCCGTCGAAGACGAACAGCACCGTGAACGTCTCCGGAGAGCTCACGCTCGCGATCAGACCGCCGACGAGCCCGCCGAGGCCGACTCCGAGGTTCATCGTGACGCGCTGCTGCGCGAACGCAGCGTGCAGCCGCGCGCTCGGCGTGAGCTTGGAGATGAGCGTCGACTGGCTGGGCCAGAACCCGGCGCTGCCGATTCCCTCGATCGCGAGGAGGACGTACGCATGCCACGGCGCGCGCACGAGCGGCAGCAGCCCGAAGCCGGCCGCCTGCAGGATGAGCCCGGAGGCGAGCACCCGTCGCGCGCCGACGCGATCGATGATCGGGCCGATCGCGACGCCCGTGAGGAGCTGCGCGACCGACGAGATTGCGATCGCGATTCCGGCCGACGCGATGCCGAAGCCGCGCACGTTGTGCAGGTAGATCGCGAGGAACGGAAAGACGACGCCGTTTCCGAACGAGTTCATCACGCCGCCGACCTGGAGCAGCCAGACGGGCCGCGGAAGCTGCGGATTCAGGCTGCGGAGGTACGCGCGCACGAGCGCGTGAGGCTATCGCGCGACCGTCCTGGCTATCGCGAGCTCAGCCGACCGGGGTGTCGACGGGCTCGGTCTCCTCGGCTCGCGCTTCGAGCTCGGCGTCGATCGCCTGCCGCAGCTCGATCATCGCTGCTCTCAGCTCGTCGATCCGCTTCGGTCCGAGCCGCGCCTCGACCGCTTCTGCGTAGTCGCGGAATGCCGGGCGCGCGCGTTCGAGCAGCCGCTGGCCCTTGGGCGTCAGCCGGATCAGGAACGAGCGGCCGTCGTCGGGGTTCGGGACGCGCTCCGCGTGGCCGCGGGTCTCGAGCCGCTTGACGCGGAAGATCACCGTCGAGAGCGGCATCTCGAGCCGCTCGGCCAGCCCCGTCGGCGTCCACGGCCCCTCGGCGCCGATCAGGACGTACACCGGGTAGTCCTCGGGCGGCAGGTCGACCTCGGCGAGCGCGTTCTCGATCAGCCGCTTCCGCTTCTGCTGCGTCCAGAAGACCTCGAACAGGATCGTCGGCTGGCTCGAGCGTGAGATCGCCACTACTGCAACCTTGTTCTAACTTTTCTGCGCCGGTGGTGTCGTAGTCGGTATGGCAGGCATCCTCGCGCTCGCCAAGTATGGCGTGCTGGTCGGCGTGCTCTCGATCGGCGCGCTCCTTCCCTCGGCCAAGGTCGAGCCCACCGCGAAGGTCAGGATCGGCGCGCAGTCCGGTCTCGTCGTCTCCGCCGCGGGCTCGATCTGGACGACGGACTTCGCGCTCGGCCGACTCGTTCGCGTCGATCCCGCGAAAAACGCCGTGACGAAACGGATCGCGCTCCCGGGTCGACCGTTCGGCCTGGCGTACGGGGCCGGCAGCGTCTGGGTGGCAGATCGGTCGGCCAACGTCCTCGCCCGGATCAACCCGCGGACGAACCGAGTGGTGAAGCGGATCTCCATCGGCTTCAGCACCTACGGAGTCGGCTTCGGAGCCGGAAGCGTCTGGACGACGAGCGAGGCGGACGGCACGGTCCGGCGGATCAACCCGGCGAAGAACCGCGTCGTCGCCAAGATCAAGGTGGGGCAGACGCCGAACGGCGTCGTGTACGCCTTCGGCGCGATCTGGATCGCCGACCTCGGCAAGGGAACGGTCGTCCGGATCGACCCGAAGACGAACCGCGTCACGAAGCGCGTCGCCGTTGCGAAAGCCGACTGGATCACGCCCTCGGCCGATGCGCTGTGGGTGTCCACCGAGGCCGGTCAGGTCGTGCGCCTCGATTCGAGCGGTGCGGTCGTCGCGAAGATCGGCGTCGGCGCGAACCCGCTCGGGTCGGCATGGGTCGCAGGGGAGCTGTGGGTGCCGAACCTGGACGGTGGCACGATCTCGGTGATCGATCCGGCAAAGAACGCGATCCGGGCTACTCTCGAGGTCGGAAGCGGGCCACTCTCGGTTGCGTCGGCGGCGAACGACGCCTGGATCTCCAACTCGAACGACGGGGAGCTGTGGCGCGTGGATCCCGCGCGGTCGGGTTGAGCTCATCAGTTGACTAGAGGCAGTTGATCGGATACAGAGCGACGTCAATCATCGGACGAAGGGGTGAGATGAGAATCAGGGGAAGGGCGGTCGCCGCGGCGATCGCGTTTGCATGTGTGCTCGCGGCGCTCGCGCTCGCGACGACGCTGGGCCGCGGCTCGGCACCGAGTACGGCACAGAAGGCACTGGCGACGAAGAACGCGTCGTCGCTGTTCCGCGCACGCGAATCGCTGCGTGAAGGCGAGAACGCCGGCAGCGAGGCGGCAGAGGACTACGCGAGCCGCGCGTACCCGGCGACGGAGGTGACGTTCGACCAGACGCTCGGCGCGATCGCCGATGCGAAGAAGCTCGAGGCGAAGGGGTCCAAGCTCACGAGCAAGTGGGACGCCCTCGGCCCGAACACGCTCGACGTCGACCGCCTCGGAACGCAGACGTACCTGCGGCCGACACAGTGGTCGGGCCGTGTCACGGCGCTCGCGGTCGGTCCGAAGTGCACCGCGGTCGAGTGCACGCTCTACGTCGGCGCGGCCGGCGGCGGCGTCTGGCGCACGAAGAACGCGCTCGTGAAGACGCCCGCCTGGAAGTTCATCTCGGACGACATCCCGACGAACGCGATCGGCTCGATCACCGTCGACCCGAACGATCCGACGGGCAGGACGATCTATGTCGGCACGGGCGAGGCGAACGGGAGCGGCGACAGCGTCGCGGGCCTCGGCGTCTTCAAGACGACCGACGACGGTGCGCACTGGTCGCGGCTCGAGGGATCGCTCGCCGCAGCCGGCAACCGCGCGATCGGCGCCGTCGCGGTCGACCCGACCAACGCGAATCACCTGATCATCGCCACCCGCACCGGGAACCGCGGGGTCGGCTCGAACGGCGGCTCGACCGGGCCCACCGGCCCCGCGACCGGGATCTACCGGTCGAATGACGGCGGCGTGACGTTCACGGCGGCGCCCACGCGCGCAGGAACCGCGTTCGAGGCGAAGTTCGACCCGACGAATCCGAACGTCGTCTACGCCGCATTCGGCGGCGGCGGCCTCTGGCGCTCGAGCGACGGCGGCACGACGTGGGAGCAGATCTTCGCGGGCACGCGCAGCCGCTACTCGTTCTCGGCGGTCAAGCTCCCGAACGGGAAGACGCGGATCTACCTCTCCGACTCGAACGGCGGAGGCCAGTCGAGCCAGGCGTACCGCGTCGACGACGCGGGCCAGCCCGCGGCAACGCTGACGGCATCGAGCAACGCCGCGTGGACGCGCCTGTCCAGCCCGACCCCCGGCACTCCCGGGTTCGCGAGCTGGGGCTACTGCGACGGGCAGTGCAGCTACGACATGGCGATCCTCTCGCCGGCCGACCGGCCCGACATGGTCGTCCTCTCGGGCCTCATGAACTACGACGAGCTGCCGCCGTACGGCGGTCCCGGCACCGATCGCTCCAGCGGACGCTCGGTTCTGCTCTCGACCGACGCGGGCGCCACCTGGACGGATCAGACCGGTGACTCGCAGGTTCCGCAGGAGTCGCAACATCCGGATCAGCACGCCATCGCGTTCGTGCCCGGCGACCCCGACCAGATGTTCCTCGGCTCGGACGGCGGCGTGATCCGGACGAACGGCACCTACAGCGACATCTCGAGCCAGTGCGACTCGCGCGGTCTCGACCCGGTCGAGACGAGCGACTGCAAGGCCTGGCTGAAGCGCGTGCCGACGACGCTCGAGCCGATCAACTCCGGCCTGTCCACGATCCAGATGTTCAGCATCTCGGTGAGCCCGCACGACAGCGACCAGGCGATCACCGGCGTGCAGGACAACGGCTCGCTCAACTTCACGGGCAAGCCGACCTGGCTGCTCGGCGTGACCGGCGACGGCGGCGACTCCGGCTTCGACGCGGTGAACCCGAACCGTCGAGTTCCACACGTACTACCCGGGTGGCTCGACGTGAACTTCCGCGGCGACGACCCGGCGACGTGGCTCTGGGTCGGCGACCAGTTCTTCCCCAGCCCACCGGCGGGCGAGTCGATCCGCATGTACCCGCCGACGGTCGCGGACCCGGTCGTGGGAGGGACGATCTTCGAGGGCGCCTCGCACGTCTGGCGGACGCAGGACTTCGGCGGTGACCAGGCGTTCCTCGAGGCGCACTGCAACACGACGAACCAGTTCGGGACGAGCGACCTGCTCTTCACCGGCCAGTGCGGCGACTTCGTCGCCATCGGGCCGTCGCTGACGGCGGCCGCGCTCGGGACGCGAGGCGGCGGCAACATGGCCGCACTCGGTCGCGCGAGCGACGCCGGCACGTTGTGGGCTGCCACGTCCACCGGCAGGGTCTTCGTCTCGAAGAACGCCAATGCCGCACCCGCGAGCGTGACGTTCACGCGGATCGACACGGCTTCGCCGTTGACGCCGGGCCGTTTCCCGACGTCTGTGACCGTCGATCCGGCGAACGCGAACCATGCGATCGTCACCTACTCGGGCTACAACACGACCACGCCGCTGACTCCCGGACATGTCTTCGACGTCGTCTTCGATCCCGGCTCTCGGCACGGCTGCGTGGACGGACATCTCCAACGACTTCGGCGACTTCCCGGCGCTCGACAGCGTCGTCGATCCGGCGACCGGCGACGTGTACGTGTCGCACGACTTCGGCGTCGCCCGGCTCGTGGCCGGTACGAAGACGTGGATCAACGCCGCCGACGGGATCCCGACGGTCACCGTCTCCGGCCTGACGCTCGCGAACGGCAAGAAGCCCGGCGAGCGCCTGCTCTACGCCGCGACGCACGGCCGTGGCGCGTACCTCCTGACGCTCAAGCCGTAGAGACGATCGGGTGTGCCGCCGCCGCGTCGGCGCGGCGGCGGCCACGCCCGTTCGAACCACGAGCGACTCGGCTTCAGGTAGGTCCGAGCGACATCGCGGCCGGGTTGTTGGGCAGAGCCTCCGGATGGGGGAGGGATCGACGCGCCCGCGCGCCGATCTAGAGGGCTGACCCGGAGATGACGAACTGCCCAGGAGGAAACATGCCCGTAAACAACCGACGCTTTGCCGCAGTCAATCGGACTCCAGCCGCGAATCCCGGCTCGCGCAGCCGCGTGAGACTCACGCTGACGTGGCTGACGATCGTCACGGCGCTCTCGTTCTTCACCTTCACCGTCGCCGCGACCGCAGCCGGCTCGAAGCCGGACTACGCCGGCGCAGCGAAAGGCCTGCGCGCCGATCAGCCGCGCGTCGTGATCAAGACCGGCGGCGACGAGCGGGTCTGCTCCGTCAACCAGACGCAGCTCGCGCAGCTCGATGCCGCGTACGAGACCGGCTGGATGACGGTGACGATCGACGGCTCGCCCGCCGACCTCGTCACGGTCGCCGGAGCGAACGACCACGACGTGCACTCGATCCTCGGTGACGCGAGGTGCAAGCTCGTCAAGGAGAAGCACGTCTTCTACCTCCCGTTCGACGCGCAGACGAGCTGAGATGAGCAGGCTGGAGCGCGTCCACGCGGCGCTGTACGCGGCACTGATCTGCGTCCTCGTCGCGTCGGGCGCGCTCTTCTGCTCGCAGTTCCTCACGAGCACGAGGTTCTGGGAACGGTTCACGCTCGCGTACGTCGGCGTGCTCGTCGTCTACACCTGGTACCTCTTCGCGCTGCTGCTCGCGCACGACGTGCGACCCCGCCGCTACGAGGCATACGGCGGCGAGAAGATCGCGGTGCTGATCCCGTGTTACAACGAGGACGCGGAGCTCGTCGAGGAGTCGATCCGGACGGTGCTCGCCGCCGAGGGCTCGAAGCAGGTGATCGTGATCGACGACGGTTCGACGAACGGCGTGCAGGCGCGCCTGCGCGAGCTCGCCGCCGAACTGCCGATCTGCCTGCACGAGTTCGCGGCGAACGCCGGCAAGCGCGAGGCGCTGCACTACGCCACGAAGCACCTCCTGGACGACGACGTCGACTTCGTCGTGACGATCGACAGCGACACGCTCCTCGAGCCCGATGCCCTCGTCCGGGTGGTCGAGCCGCTGCTCTCGCCGAAGATCGGTGCGTCGACGGGCAACGTGCTGCTCCTGAACGAGAAGCAGAACCTGCTGACGCGCATGATCGGCACGTACTACTGGGTCGGCCTCAACATCTACAAGCAGGCACAGTCGGTGATCCGCAGCGTCGTGTGCTGCAGCGGCTGCCTTGCCGCCTACCGCGCGACGCTTCTGCGCGAGGTGATCGACGAGTTCGCAGCGCAACGGTTCCTCGGCGAGCGCTGCACGCACTCCGAGGACCGGCATCTGACGAACCTCATCCTCAAACGCGGCTACGACGTGGTCTACGTCGCAGAAGCCGTGAGCTGGACCGAGACGCCGGCGACGGTTCGCGGCTTCATGCGCCAGCAGCGCCGGTGGAAGCGCGGCTACGTGCGCGAGTCGCTCTACACGCTCTGCTACGCCTGGCGCGTCAAGAAGCTGCTGTGGCTGCAGATCCTCGTCTGGGATCTGACCGCGCCGTTCCTCGCGTTCGGGCTGCGCGTCGGGCTCATCGTCGTCGTCCTCGCGAATCCGATGCTGTTCGTGACGGCGATCCTGCCGAGCTGGCTGATGCTGCTCCTGATCCGCTACATCTTCGTGCCGCTGCGCGCACCCGAGAAGCTGTTCGGCCTCTTCCTCTACATGTTCTTCTACGAGGGCGTCCTCTACTGGTTGAACCTGTGGGCGCTGTTCACCGTGCGCAACAAGAGCTGGGTCACGAGGACGGCGACGGCACAGGCATAGACGCGTTCGCGCCTCGCCGGGGCGGTAGCGGCGCAACGAATCCCCGATCCGGTACTAGGGTTCGGTTGCTCCAGGCGGGCAGCAACCGAAAGGGGAGAACCATGAGGAAGGTGATGGGAGCGGCGGCCGCTCTCGCATTGGTCTTGGCCGTCGCGTCCGGCCTCGCCGCGGCCACTCCGTACTTCTCCGACGCGCTCGTGACGAACGCGAGCCCACCGACGACGTTCGCGCAGAACAAGCAGAACGAGCCTGCGGTCGCGGTCAACCCGATCGCGCCGTCGATCGTGGCGGCGGGCGCGAACGAGGAACGCGACCTCGAGGCGTGCAACAACCGCGACGACAAGACGTGCCCCTTCACGGGCGGCGTCGGCACGTCAGGCATCTACTTCTCCGACAACGGCGGCTCGAACTGGGTGCAGCCGACGTACACCGGCTGGACGGCAAGGGACTGCCTCGGCGTCGTCGGAACGCAACCGGCGAACCCCGCCGACAACTGCGATCCGCACGTCGGGCCGATCGGCACGCTCCCGCTCTACTACGAGAACGGCCTCGTCGACGACGGTGACCCTGCGGTCGCCTTCGGCCCGCGACCCGGCTCGAACGGCACGTTCTCGTGGACGAACGGCTGGCGGCTCTACTACGCGAACATCGCGTCGAACTTCAGCGGCGAGCGGTCCGAGGCCTCGTTCAAGGGATTCGAAGCCGCGACCGTCTCACGTCTCGACGACGTGGACTACGCCGCGGCCAAGGCGGGCGTCAACAACGCGTGGAAGGCCCCCGTGGTCGTCTCGAGGCAGAACAGCGCCCTCTTCTCCGACCACGAGATGATCGCCGTCGACGATGCGTCGTCGAGCCAGTTCTTCGGCAACGTCTACATCTGCGACGCGGCCTTCCGGAGCCAGCAGGAGTCGGGTCCGGCGCCGATCGTCCTCAATCGCTCCTCCGACGGCGGAGACACGTGGAGCCAGACTCAGGCTTCTCCCGCGGTCAACAACGCAACCGTCGGCGGCCGGCAGGACTGCGCCGTGAACACCGACAGCACGGGCACGGTCTACGTCTTCTGGGACGGCACCGACGCGAACACGAAGAGGCTCGCGATCTTCATGGTGCGCTCCTTCGACGGCGGCAAGCACTTCGAGCGTGCGCAACGGATCGTCACGTACATCGACGGGACTGGGATCGTCGACCCGGAGTCCGGCGACCTCACGTTCGACGGCGTCGCCGGCGCGCGCGACGGTTCGTTCCCGACGGTGGACATCGCGAACGGAGCGCCCTTCGGCGACGACGCGACCGACCAGATCGTCCTCGCATGGTCGAACGGCCCGACACCCTCTGACACCAACCCGGGACCGAACGAGCAGGTGCGCGTGCTCACCTCGCAGAACGGCGGCGAGAGCTGGACGTCAGGGGGCATCGCCTCGCTCCCGACCGACCGGCCGGACTTCCCCGCGATCGCGATCGCGCCGGACGGAACCGACGTGTACGTCACGTACATGAGCTTCCAGCAGCCGTGGCTCTCGACGACCGCAGCGCCGCGGATGTTCCAGGGAGTCGTCCGCCACGCCGACGTCACCGGCGGAGCGATCGGCGCCTGGAGCGATCTCAACCGCGGACAGCCGGGCGATGCGCGGGGCTCCAGCGCGAACGCACTGACGGGTGAGTTCCTCGGCGACTACGACTACGCGTTCGCCACGAACGACTTCGTCGTCGCCGTCTGGAACGACGCCCGGAACGCAGCCGACTGCGGGCCGATCGACACGTACCGCCAGGCTGTCGCCGACGGCGACGCGGCCGGCGACGCTTCCGACGCGACCCGTCCGGCGCCGAACAACATCTGCCCGCCGACGTTCGGCAACACCGACATCTACGGCGGCTCGTACGCCGACCCGACGCCGTAGCGCGTGATCGACAGGAGGGCGGTCGCGAGCGGCCGCCCTCCAGCATCGCGAGCGCAACGCAGGTTTTTGCCCTCGGCGGCATCTGTGTGCCTACGGAGCCAGGGTGGAGAGCGGGTCGCGGCAGCCCGTGCCCGAGCCGGGGAGAGGTAGGGCTCGTCCTGGCTCCGCGCAAGTCCAACCGCGAGGCAGCAGAGCAGCACCCGTAGTCGCCCCGCTCCCTCGGCTAGAGAGGAAGCATCTGGCGCCCGTCGGAACCATCGGCGGGCGTCAGGTGGCGGAGTCGTTAGTGGGGCCGCGTCAGGTCTTCGGGATCCCCCGGGGACGGAGGTACGGCTCACGGTCGGCCGGCTTCCCCTCTGCAATCGCCCGGCCCCGAGCGAGCTCGGCGTTCAACTCGGCGCCGACCAGGATCGCGAGGTTCGAGATCCAGAGCCATACGAGGAACACGACGATCGCGCCGAGGCTGCCGTAGGTCTTGTTGTACGACCCGAAATTTGCGACGTACACCGCGAAGAGCGCCGATGCCGCGAGCCACAGCAGCACGGCGGTGAGCCCGCCCGGGAGAATCGAGCGAAACGTTCCGTGACGGACATTCGGGCTCGCGTAATACAGCAGGCCGAAGACCAGCGCCCCGATCAGCACGAGCACCGGCCACTTGGCGACGTCCCAGATGCGGACACCGGTCTCGCCGATTCCGAGCAGCGTCCCCGCCTTGCGCGCCACGCCTCCGGTCAGCACGACCGCGACTGCGGCCGCAGTCAGCAGCACCACGGTCACGAGCGTGACACCGACGCGCACGCCGAGCGTCTTCCAGATCGGGCGGCCCTCTTCCACGTCCCAGACGATGTTTGCCGCTCGCATGAACGCAGCGACGTACGCCGAAGCGGCCCAGATCGCGCCGATGAGGCCGAGGATGAAGACCAGGCCGGCGCTGCTGCGACCCTGGGTGAGTCCCGTTACCGCACTGCGGAGAATGTCACGCGCCGCGCTCGGCGTGAAGGCGCCGATGTTGGTGAGGAGCGGCTTCGTTGCAGACTGACCGACGATGCCTGCGATCGAGACGAGCGCAATCAGCGCGGGAAAGATCGACAGGATGCTGTAGTACGTGAGCGCCGCCGCAAGGTCCGGCAGGTTGTCCTCACGCGACTCCGCGACCGTCCGGCGCACGACGCCGCCCCAATCCGTCCGGGCGTCATCGACGCGCCGATCCTTGGTTGTCCCGTTTCGCAGCCTCGTCGCCATACCCGCCGTCTCCCCCGGAGTCTCCAAGGCAAACCCGGCGTGTCCGCACGAGACGCATGCTTGACAAGGCCGTCGTTTCCGGCGACGCTGCTCCGAACTAAGGAGTGGCTTCCTGGCGAAAGACGTAGCAGCTGCGGAACGAGGTGGCAGGCCGCCGGGTCCTTGGACGGCCACCGTGCTCGAGCTCCTGCGGGACTGGCAGGGCAGGGCAACCGCGAGCTCGGAGGCACACTACGATCTGTCGACCCGCCTCTCGAAGTCCAACATTCGCTTCGGGGTTCCGGTGGTTGCGCTGACTACCGTCGTCGGAACGAGCGTCTTCGCGACGCTTTCCAGGAACCACGTCAACACCGGACTTCAGGTAGCGGTCGGGATGCTCAGCGTGCTTGCGGCCGTTCTTGCAAGTCTGCAGACGTTCCTCCGCTTCGGCGAGCGGGCCGAGAAGCACCGCACTGCCGCCGAGCACTGGGCGTCTATTCGTCGCGAGATCGACGAGAAGCTCGCACTGCATCCGACATACCTTGCTTCTCGTGGAGACCCCCAGGACTATCTGGACGATCTGCGGCGACGAATGGATCAGGTCGCGCAGCAGTCGCCCGAGTTGGGCATGGCGGGTTGGTGGCGTCCCAGCCGCCGTTACGAGCCTCCGCCGTCTCCGGCTGATCGTACGAGCGCTGCATAGTCGACACGAGCATTCGAGGCAACCCTGAGAGGGCCGACCCGCTGCGTTGAGCGAACCGCCTCAAGCAGTGCGGCTCGATATGCGCCCGGCAGGAATCGAACCTGCGACCTCGCGCTCCGGAGGCGCGCGCTCTATCCCCTGAGCTACGGGCGCCGGGGACTCATCAGTGTACTCGGCGTCTGCGCAACGTCATTCGACGCCAGTTGAGCGCGCACGGAGGTACCCGTTAGGGTTGCCCGGGTGCAGGTGAGCGCCCGCATCGCGACTCTTCGTCTCGCCCAGACGTTCACGATCTCGCGCGAGTCGCACGACGAGGCCGACGTCGTCCAGGTCGAGGTCGAGCTCGACGGCGTCTCGGGATTCGGCGAGGCCGCGGCGATCGAGCGCTACGACGAGTCGGCCGAGTCGGCGCTCGCATACGTCGAGGCGCATGGGGACGCGCTCGGCGACGACCCGTTCGCGCTCGACGACATCTTCGATCGGCTTCCGCGGGAGCAGTTCGCGGCCCGCGCCGCGATCGACGCGGCGCTGCACGACCTCCAGGGGAAGCTCGTCGACCTGCCGGTGCATCGACTTCTGGGACTGCGGCGTGAGGGACCGCCCACTTCGTGGACGATCTGGCTGGGCGATCCCGACGACATGGCACGGCGCGCCGAGACGACTGCCGCCGAGGGACGCTTCCGCCGCCTCAAGCTCAAGCTCGGAGCCCGCGACGGCCTCGACCTCGAGCGCGTCCGCGCGGTGCGGAGCGTCACCGATCTGCCGCTGCAGGTCGACGTCAACGAGTACTGGACGCTCGACGAGGCGCTCGAATACCTCCCGCAGATGGACATCCAGTACTGCGAGCAACCGCTGCCCGCCGGATCCGACGAGGGAGTCGAGCTCAAGCGCCGCTCGCCGGTCCCGATCTACGTCGACGAGGACTGCCACACGCTCGACACCGTCGCGCGGTGCGCCGAGATCGGGCACGGCATCAACATCAAGCTCGCCAAGTCGGGCGGGATCCGCGAAGCGGTCCGCATGGCGCACGCGGCGCGCGCGCTCGGGCTCGGCGTGATGCTCGGGTGCATGATCGAGTCGGGGCTCGGGATCGCCCCGGGCGCACACATCTCGTCGCTCTGCGACCACGTCGACCTCGACGGCAACCTCCTGATCGCGGACGATCCGTGGCCCGGGGTCGACTTCGTCGACGGCGTTCAGCTTCCCTCCACCTCGCCAGGACTCGGTGTCAGAGCAGCTGTATCTCATTCTGGCTGAGGGCAAATCGGGCGACTCTCATTTCGGCAAGACCGCGCGAGGGGTGATGCGGTACGCGCCGGAGAAGGTCGTCGCGCTGCTCGACACCGAGCGCGCGGGCGAGAGCGAGGGGGGCTTCCCGATCGTCGGTGCGGTCGAGGAGGCGCTGACCCTCGGCCCGAACGCCGCGCTCGTCGGCGTCGCGACCGCGGGCGGCCGTTTCCCGCCGGCGTTTCTCGACCAGATCCGCTCCTGCATCGCGAACGGGCTCGACGTCGACAACGGCCTGCACGAGTTCCTGACGGCCGACCGCGAGCTCGTCGAGCTCGCGCGAGAGCACGATGTCACCCTGCGCGACCTGCGCAAGCCGCCGCCCGACCTGAACGTCCCGACGGGCGAGAACCTCGAGGTGCCCGCGACGATCGTCCTCACGGTCGGATCGGATTGCGCGATCGGGAAGATGACGGTCGGACTGGAGCTCGACCGCGAGGCGAAACGGCGAGGCGTCGCGTCCGAATTCGTTCCGACCGGACAGACGGGAATAGCAATCGCCGGCTGGGGCATCTCGGTCGACGCGGCGGTGGCGGACTTCATCGCGGGCGCAGCCGAGCGCCTGGTCGTCGAGGGACACCGCCGCGGGGGCGAGCTGCTGCTCGTCGAAGGGCAGGGATCGCTGCTCCATCCGCAGTACTCGGGCGTCACCCTCGGCCTTTACCACGGGTCGGCGCCGCATCTGCTCGTCCTCTGCCACAAGGCCGGTCAGCAGTACGTCGCCGACGACGAGCGCTTCCCGATTCCGCCACTGCGCGAGCTCGTGGACTTGCACGAGCGGATGTCGCTGATCGCGCGTCAGGCCCGAGTCGCCTGCATCGCGCTGAACACGCGCGATCTGGAGGAGGACGATGCGCGTCACGCGATCGAGGCTGCCGAGGAGGAGACCGGCCTGCCGGCCGGCGACCCGGTCCGCTTCGGCGCGGAGCGGCTCGTCGACGCGCTGGTTCCGGCTCCTTAGGACTTATCGCTTGCAAAGATGGGCCGCCCGGCCCATATCGAACATCCGCCGAGGCTGCGATAAAGAACGTGCTTGTCGTCCTTTCCGCGTCTGTGCCTCGTGGGGGTCATCTCGCTCGTGCTCGTCGCGAGCTCCTCGGCGTCCTCGATAGCGCCGACGCTCGGGCCTCCCTCGTTCGTCGTCGGCGCCACCGAAGACCACGCGCTCTGGCAGGAGGACGGCGGCGCCGGCGTCTACGACCAGATGCAGCTCTACGGCCTCGGCGCGATCCGGATGTCCGTCGACTACGAGCCCTCGGAGCCGACGAAGGTGCAGCAGGAGGACGCGCTGCGCCGGGCGATTGCGCCTGCGCTCGCGCGCGATGTTCGCGTGCTGCTGTCGATCGCGCCGGGCCACAGCACCGACGTCACCGGCGTGCCCGGCGGCGTCCAGAAATTTGCGACCTACACGGCCCTCGTGGCTCGCGCCTTCCCCGACGTGACCGACTTCATCATCGGCAACGAGCCGAACCTCGGACGCTTCTGGTCGCCGACCTTCAAGGCGAACGGCGCGATCGCCTCGGCGGTGACGTACGAGGCGGCGCTCGCGGCGAGCTACGACGCTCTGAAGGCGGTCAACCCCAACATCGACGTGATCGGCCTCGCAGTCTCACCCCGCGGCGACGACCGGCCCGGATCCGCTCGGAACACGGTCTCGCCCGTCCGCTTCATCAACGCCGTCGGCGCGGCGTACCGCGCAAGCGGCCGGTCGCTTCCGATCATGGACAACGTGGCCCTTCACCCGTATCCGAACGTGAACACGGACGCACCCGAGAAGGGCTACTCGTGGCCGAATGCCGGCGTGCCGAACCTCGACCGCGCGCAGCAGGCGTTCTGGGACGCCTTCAACGGCACGGCGCAGCCGACGTTCAAGGAGACCGGTGGGGGCTGGCTGACGGCCGGCTTCGTCGACTCCGTCGAGTGGATCCTCGACGAGGCGGGGTGGCAGACGAACACGCAGAACGTCGTCGGCTACAACGGCCAGGAGAACGTGCCCTCTGTGGACGAGGCGACGCAGGCTCGTTACCACTCTTCGGTCGTGCGCCGCTTCGAGTGCGACCCGCGCGTCGCGGCCCTGCTCTTCTTCCACTGGGTCGACGAGACCGACCGCGATCGCTTCCAGAGCGGCGCGATCCGCGCCGACGACACCGAAAAGCCCGTCGCCGACGCCGTGAAAGACGCCGTCGACGGGGGCTGCACCGGCGCCAGCGTCGCGTGGATGCACTCGACGACGGTCGACGGCGCGACGCTCAATCTCCTGTCGAAGGCCGGCTACCTCTTCTTCGTAAAGGCGAACGAAGACGCGACGTTCACGGCGACGGCGAGGAAGAAGGGCTCGAACGCGAAGCCGCTCCGCGTCGACGGCAAGGTGAAGGCGTACCTCGGCACCGGCGTCAAGTTCCCCGGGATCAAGCTCGCGGACATGGCTGCCTACGCGTTCACGGTCAAAGTTGCGGCGGCCCTCAACCCTGCGCGCACGGCGACGCTGAAGCCGTAGAGGGCACGGGTGGCCGCGGCGCGGTACGGCGGCGCCGCGGCCACCACCAACACCCGAGGTGAAGCGGATCGCAGTCATCTCGGACACGCACCTCCCGCGCGGAGCGCGCCGACTGCCGGAGCGCTGCGTCGAGCTCTGCGCCGGCGCCGACCTGCTGCTCCATTGCGGCGACGTCTGCGAACTGGGCGTATGGAGGATGCTTGCGAAGCTCGGCCCGCCGCTGGTAGGCGTCCACGGAAACATGGACGAACCGGAGCTGCGAGCCCTCCTTCCGGCTGACCGGATCGTCGAGGTCGAAGGCGCGCGGATCGGGATGGTGCACATCCCGGGCCCGGCCAAGGGCCGCGCGCTGCGCTTGCGGGCGAGGTTTCCGGACTGCGACGCGATCCTCCACGGACATACGCACGTGCCCGAGGCGACCCAGGACGAAGGCGTGTGGATCCTCAACCCGGGCTCACCCACAGAGCGCCGCGCGTCGCCGTCGCACGCGATGCTCGTGCTCGAGGTCGACGCCGGAGTGGTGACGCCGAAGCTCGTCAGGCTCTGAAGTCGGCGTCCGGCGGCTCGGTTACGGTCCGGCCGATGCACATCGAGTTGATGCTCAGGGACAAGACACGTGTGCACGTGGACGTCGCCGACGCCCAGGCGCTCGGGGCCGAGGTCGACGATCTGCTCAACCGCCGCGGCAAGTACGCGAGTGGCTGGGTGCTGGTGGACAACGAGACGCGCTACGTCGCGTACAACGAGATCCAGCAGATCCGCCCGGTCATCCGCGAATAGCATCCGCCGCGATTTGACACGAACGTCCGTTCGCTGTAGCATGCGAACACATGTTCGGGAAGGTACTTCTGGTCGCGGTCGCTGCTCTGGTTCTCTGGGGCGTCGCGGCTCGTGCATCCGAGGGCGCCGGCCGTGAGCGCGTCTACGTCGTGCAGCCGCACGACACACTCTGGGCGATCGCCGTCCGCACGTACGGCGGCGACCCGCGCGCCGCGGTCTGGAAGATCGAGCACCGGAACCACCTGACCTCGAAGACGCTCGTCCCCGGACAGCGCCTGCTCGTTCCGGGCTAGCAGTCACGGAGTCGCCGAGGCGGCGGAGATGACGTACGAGCGGCGCTCTGACTCAGGAGCGCGGAGTCGGCAGAATCAGCACGTGGACCTCGACGTCGTCTTCCTCGGGACAGCGGGCTCGGCACCGACCGGACGCCGATCGCCGACCGCCCTGATGCTCCGCCGCGGGGGAGACCGGCTGCTGATCGACTGCGCAGAGGGGACACAGCGCCAGCTCATGCGCTCGAACATCGGGTTGGTCGAGCTGCGCGAGGTGTTCCTCACGCACTTTCACGCCGACCACTACCTCGGCCTGCCGGGGATGCTGAAGACGTTCGCGCTGCGGGGCCGCGAGCTGCCGATCACGATCTACGGGCCGCGGGGGCTCGCGGACCTCTTCGGATCGCTGCGCCGCGTGTTCGGGAAGCTGCCGTACCCGTACGAGCTCGTCGAGCTCCAGCCGGGCGACGTCGTCGACCGCGGCGACTACCGCGTCGAGACCTTCAAGGTCGCGCACGGCGTCCCCGCACTCGGATACGCGCTCGTCGAGGAGGCGAGGCCAGGGCGCTTCGACGTCGCAACCGCCGACGCACTCGGCGTGCCGCGCGGGCGCGAGCGCGGTCGCCTGCAGTCGGGCGAGGCGATCGCGCTCGCCGACGGCACCGTCGTCACGCCCGCGCAGGTGCTCGGCGAGCCGCGCGCGGGACGCAAGGTGCTCGTCACCGGCGACACCGCGCCGTCGCTCGCCTATCTCGACCTCGCGCAAGGCGCCGAGCTGCTCGTCCACGAGGCGACCTTCTGCGAGGAGGAGCGCGAGCGGGCACGGGAGACGTCGCACTCGACCGCGCGCGAGGCGGCGCAAGTGGCCGCCGCCGCCGGCGTGAAGCTGCTCGCGCTGACGCACCTCTCTTCCCGGTACTTCGGGCCCGAGGTCGCGCGCGAGGCGCGAGAGGTGTTTCCGGAGGCGGTCGTCCCGCGCGACTTCGACGTGATCGAGATCCCCTTCCCGGAACGCGGGCTGCCGGCGCTCGTCAAGGGCGGCGCCTTGGAGCCGGCGCCGGAATCGGTATCGTCCGGGCCGAAATGACGCGCATGGTCCAGCTTGCCGTCGCGGGGGACATCACCGAGGCCGAGGAGATCCAGGAGATCCTCACCTCCGCCGGCATTCCATCCGAGCTCGAGAGCTCGCTCGACGAGCCGCTGACGGTCGTCGTCCCGGAGGCGTCGCTCGACGACGCGAAGGACGCGATCGAGGCGCTCACAGAGCCGGACGACCTGATCGCCGAGCCGTAGACGCCCGCCTCCGGCGCGCAAAGCCGTGCTACCGTCAGCGCCCGTGAGGGGTCACATGTGGGTGAAGGCCCTTGTCGTTGCGGTGCTCGCCCTTACCGGAGCGACGACGGCATGGACGGCCGTCGGCGCGCGAAGCGCAGACGAGCCGATCAGCGGCGTCAGGCCGGTCTGGTCGCCCAACGGGCGGCAGATCGCATTCGCGGACATCGTCGGTTCGACCACCGCGGGCTCGTGGGGCATCTTCGTCGTCAACGCCGATGGAAGCGGACGCCGGCAGCTCACCCGCGGCAGCCTCTTCCAGCCGCACGGCATCGCCTGGTCGCCCGACGGCAACACGCTCGCGTTCGACGCCTCCATGAACGGCGGACCGACCTCGGTGTACACCGTGCCGGCCGCCGGTGGCAACGCCTCGAAGGTGACGACCGGCTGGTCTCCGGGATGGGCATCCGGGAGCAAGCTCGTCGTGACCGACGAGTCGGAGGGCCCGTTCGGCCGTGACGTGCAGCTGTACTCGGTCAATCCGGACGGCAACGGCCGGCAAAAGTTCGTCCAGTGCCCCGAGAACGACTTCGACCAGCCCTGCGGAGACGGTGACGCCGTGTTCTCGCCCGACGCCACGAAGGTCGCCTTCGACAACAACCTCTCCGGAGCCGCGTCGGCCATCTACACCATGAACGCCGACGGCTCGGGCCGCCGCCAGCTCACGCCCTACAGCCCGCCCTCGACGCTGCCGCAGTGGGGGCCGAACGCCTCGGCGCTCGTCTACGAGCGCAAGGACCTCGGCGGGGACACGACCAAGGACACGATCCACGTCGTCAACGCCGACGGCTCGGGAGACAAGGAGCTCGTGAAGAACGCACACCAGCCGAGCTGGTCACCCGACGGCAAGACGATTCTCTTCACGCGCAGCGCCGGCGCAGCGTTCACGCTCTTCGCGATGGATGCCGACGGCTCCAACGTCCGCGCCCTCACCGGCGCGGCGACGACGACCACCACCAACACCACGCCCGCAAGTACGCGCTGCGTCGTGCCGCAGGTGATCGGCAAGACCCTCGCCGGCGCGAAGAAGCTCCTCACGAAGGCGCACTGCAAGGCCGGCAGGGTGACGAATGTCCGCTCGGCGAAGGTCAAGACCGGCCGCGTCGTCTCGGCCAAGCCGAAGCCGGGACGGTCGGTCGCGGCCGGCACGGCCGTCGCGCTCTCGGTCAGCCGCGGCAAGAAGTAGGCCGCCCGTCCAGCGAGCGGTCCGGCCGTCCGGACGAGCCGCTAGGCTTGGCTCTCAGGTCCTTTAATCCCGGTCCAGCGAGGCCGGAAAGGAGTTGGGAATGACGCACGTCCGCACACCCGCGACCGCGCCTGCGCCGTGAGCCAGGCAAGTGTCTCGGCCGGAAAGCTCCTGCTCGACGCCGAGGCGATCGACCGGACGCTCTCCCGGATCGCACACGAGATCATCGAGCGGAACGAGGAGCTCGAGGACGTGGTCCTCGTCGGCATCCACCGGCGGGGCGTCCCGCTCGCGCAGCGCCTCCGCCGTCTCGTCGCCGAACGCGCCGGGACCGAGCTGCAGCTCGGACACCTGGACATCACCTTCTACCGCGACGACGTGCAGGTGCGGGGCGGCGAGGCCCCTCGCCATGCGCAGCCGATCGTCCGCTCGACGACGGTCGACTTCCCACTCGACGGGATGACGGTCGTGCTCGTGGACGACGTCCTCTACACGGGACGCACGATCCGCGCCGCGGTCGAGGCCCTCTTCGACTACGGCCGTCCGGCGCGCGTGCAGCTCGCGGTGCTCGCCGACCGCGGCCATCGCGAGCTGCCGATCCGACCCGACTACGTGGGCAAGAACCTGCCCACGTCACGCGACGAGCGCATCCAGGTGCAGCTCGTCGAGGTGGACGAGGTCGACCGCGTTCTGCTCCTGCCCTCGCCCGAAGAGGAGGATCACCATGGCTGAGCTGAAGGTCATGCGCGACGACCTGCTCCCGCCGGTCGCGCCGCCGCGGCGGCACCTCGTCTCGATCCGAGACCTCACGCGCGAGGACGTCTTGCGGCTGCTCGCCACCGCGCGCACGTTCGAGCGGTCGCTCGAGCGCGAGCTGAAGAAGCTGCCGACGCTCCGCGGGCGGACGATCGTGAACCTCTTCTACGAGTCGTCGACGCGAACGTCGTCGAGCTTCGAGCTCGCGGCGAAGCGACTCTCGGCCGACACGATGACGATCAAGAGCTCCGGCTCGTCGGTGGACAAGGGCGAGTCGCTGAAGGACACCGCACTGACGCTCGGCGCCTACGACCCGGACGTGATCGTGATCCGGCACCCGCAGATCGGCGCGCCGCAGCTCGTGGCGCGCGTGACCGAGGCGCACGTCGTCAACGCCGGCGACGGCAAGCACCAGCACCCGACGCAGGCGCTACTCGACCTCTACACGATCCAGGCCGAGCTCGGCCGCGTCGAGGGCCTGCACGTCGCCGTCGTCGGAGACGTGCTGCACTCGCGCGTCGCACGCTCGAACATCCAGGCGCTGACCCTGATGGGAGCGCACGTGACGCTCGTCGGCCCGCCGGCGCTCCTCCCGCGCGGGATCGAGGCGATGGGCTGCTCGACGACGACCGACATCGGCACGATCAGAGCGGCGGACGTCGTCTACGTCCTGCGCATGCAGAACGAACGGATGGAGGAGGGCGCGAACTTCGTCCCGAGCCTGCGCGAGTACACGGCGCGGTGGGGAGTTACGCCGGCTCGGCTGCGGCCGGGGCAGAAGATCATGCATCCCGGCCCGATGAACCGCGGCGTCGAGATCGATCCCCAGGTCGCGGACGATCAGGATGCGCTGATCGTGTCCCAGGTTCGGGCAGGGCTCGTCGTGCGGATGGCGGTGCTCTACGACCTGCTCACGCACGGGCCCGTGCTCGTCGAGGCGGCCGCACCGGCTCCGGTTTCCCTCGAGGTCGCGTGATGGGCGTCCTCCACGCGAAGATGGCGCCGAAGGAGTCGCTCGTCGTGACGGGTGCACGCGTCCTCGACCCGGGCGAGGGGATCGACGCGCCCGTCGACGTCCGCGTCGACGACGGCGTGATCGCCGCGATCGGCATCTCGCTCGAGCGGAACGGCCACCGCGTGATCGACGGCAGCGGCCTCGTGCTCGCGCCGGCCTTCGTCGACCCGCACGTCCACCTGCGGACGCCGGGGCGCGAGGACGAGGAGACGATCGCGTCGGGCACTGCGGCGGCCGCGGCAGGTGGCTACTGCACGATCCTCGCCATGCCGAACACCGAGCCGGTCGTCGACTCGGCTGCCGTCCTCGGCTCGCTGATCGAGCAAGCGCGAGCCGACGCTCACATCTCCGTCGGCTTTCTCGCGGCGATCACGAAGGGGCAGCAGGGCCGCGAGCTGACGGAGATGGGCGAGCTCGCGGACGCGGGCGCAGCCGGCTTCACCGACGACGGGCGGCCGGTGCGGTCCGCGGGACTGATGCGGCGCGCGCTCCAGTACGCGTCGATCACCGGCCGGCGCCTGGCGCTGCACGAGGAGGAGCCGTCGCTCTCGCGCGACGGGCAGATGCACGAAGGCGCGGTCTCGGCCGAGCTCGGCTTTGCCGGCTACCCCTCGGTCGCGGAGTCGCTGATGATCGAGCGCGACCTCTCGCTCGCGGAGTACGAGAGTCAGCCGCTCCACCTCATGCACCTCTCCGCGCGCGAGTCGGTGGAGGCACTCGAGCGCGCCCAGCGGCACGGCCTCCAGGCGACCGGCGAGGTGACGCCGCACCACCTCTGCCTCACGGACGAGGCGGTTCGCTCGCTCGACGCGAACCTCAAGATGAACCCACCGCTGCGCGGCATCGAGGATCGCGCGGCCCTCGTGGAAGGGCTCCGCACCGGCACCATCTCGTGCGTGGCCACCGATCACGCGCCGCACGCCCGCCACGAGAAAGAGGTGCCGTTCGAGGAGGCACCGTTCGGAGTCACCGGGCTCGAGACGGCGTTCGCGGCGCTCTACACGTACCTCGTCGAGCCCGGCCTGCTCCCGCTCGCGACGCTGCTCGAGCGGATGTCGGCCGGACCGGCGCGGGCGTTCGGGCTCGAGCCGCCGCGGATCGCCGTCGGTGCGCCCGCCAACCTCGTGCTCCTGGACGAGAACGCGGTCTGGGCGGTGACGGAGCGAGGCTTCCGCTCGCGCTCGGTCAACTCGTGGCTGCTCGGCAAGTCGCTGAAGGGAAGGGTCAGGGCGACGATCGCCGACGGAAGGCTCGTCTGGGACCTGGTCCCGGGAGTCGGAGCGGCGTGACGGCTGCCACGCGCAGGGACCAGGTCCCGGGCTTTCTGGTCCTGGAGGACGGCTCGGTCTTCGAGGGCGAGTCCGTCGCGGCGCCGGGGTGGGCGTTCGGCGAGGCCGTCTTCACGACCTCGATGACGGGGTATCAGGAGGTACTGACCGACCCCAGTTACGCCGAGCAGATCGTCTGCTTCACCGCGCCGATGGTCGGCAACTACGGCGTCGCGCCCGCTCGCTCGGAGTCGAAGCGGCCGCACGCGCGGGCGGCTCTGATGCGCGAGGCGCGCGGTCCCGCCTGGACGGACTGGCTCCACGAGCGCGGGATCGTCGCGTTGTCGGATCTCGACACGCGCAGCCTCGTCCTCAAGCTCCGCGACGGCGGATCGATGCGCGCCGCGGCCGTCGCCGTCGAGGGAGTGTCTGTCGACGAGGCGCTGCGCGGAGTCCGCGAGCAACCGGCGATGGGAGGACGGGCGCTCGTCGCGGACGTCTCGACGACCGAGCCGTACGTCTACTCGGACGCAGGCGACGTCCGGGTCGCGGTCGTGGACTACGGGGTGAAGCGGTCGATCCTGGGGCGACTCGCCTCCGCGGGTGCGGCCGTCACCGTCTACCCGCACGACGTGGACGTCGGTGAGCTTGCTTCGCACGACGGCGTGCTCCTCGCGAACGGTCCCGGCGATCCCGAGCCGCTCGGTACCGAGATCGCGACGGTGCGCGAGCTGCTGGGAACCGTGCCGATCCTGGGCATCTGCCTCGGCCACCAGCTGCTCGCGCTCGCTGCGGGGATGAAGACGTACAAGCTTCCTTTCGGGCATCGCGGCGCGAACCACCCGGTGCTCGAGCGCGCCACCGGCCGGGTCCTCGTCACGACGCAGAACCACGGGTTCGCGGTAGCGCCGTCGGAGGAGCGCGAGGCGACGCATGTCTCGCTCTACGACGGCACCGTCGAGGGGCTCGACTTCGCCCGGGAGCGCGCGCGCTCGGCGCAGTTCCATCCCGAGGCCGGCCCGGGCCCGCACGACGCGTGGCCGATCATCGCCGAGTTCGTCGAGGAGCTGCGGGTCGCGTAATGCCCAGGCGCAGCGACATCTCGTCGGTCTGCCTGATCGGCAGCGGCCCGATCGTGATCGGCCAGGCGTGCGAGTTCGACTACGCGGGCTCGCAGGCGCTCAAGGTGCTCCGCGAGGACGGCTTTCGCACGATCGTCGTCAACTCGAACCCGGCGACGATCATGACCGACCCCGGCTTCGCCGACCGGACCTACCTGGAGCCGCTCGACCCCGAAGGCGTCCTCGGAGTGCTCGAGCGCGAGCGCCCCGACGCGCTCCTGCCGACGATGGGCGGCCAGACGGCGCTCAACCTCGCGACGCAGCTCGCGGAGACCGGCGTCCTCGACGAGCTCGGGATCGAGCTGATCGGCGCCGGGCTGGACGCGATCCAGCGCGCCGAGGACCGCGAGCTCTTCCGCACGGCGGTGCAGTCGGTCGGGCTCCAGGTGCCGGTGTCGACGATCGTGCACTCCGTCGACGAGCTCGAGGGCGTGGCGCTGCCCGCGGTCGTGCGTCCCGCCTTCACCCTCGGCGGCCACGGCGGCGGCTTCGCCTACACGGCCGAGGAGCTGCGGGCGCAGACCGCGCAGGGGCTGCGCGAGTCGCCGATCGGCCAGGTGCTCGTCGAGGAATCCGTCCGCGGCTGGGACGAGTTCGAGCTGGAGGTCGTGCGCGACGCGCTCGACAACGTCGTGATCGTCTGCTCGATCGAGAACCTCGACCCGATGGGCGTGCACACGGGCGACTCCGTGACGGTCGCGCCGCAGATGACGCTTCCCGACGAGGCGTACCAGGAGTTGCGCGACGCCTCGGCCGCCGTGATCCGCGCGGTCGGCGTCGAGACCGGCGGCTCGAACATCCAGTTCGCACGCCACCGCGAGACCGGCGAGCTGCGCGTGATCGAGATGAACCCTCGCGTCTCGCGCTCGTCCGCGCTCGCCTCGAAGGCCACGGGCTACCCGATCGCGAAGGTCGCGGCGAAGCTGGCGGTGGGCTACACGCTCCCGGAGATCCCGAACGACCTGACCAAGACGACGCCGGCGAGCTTCGAGCCGACGCTCGACTACGTCGTCGTCAAGTTCCCGCGCTTCGCGTTCGAGAAGTTTCCCGGAGCCGACACCACGCTCGGCACGCAGATGAAGTCCGTCGGCGAGGCGATGGGCATCGGCCGCACGTTCTCCGAGGCGTACCTCAAGGCGTTCCGCTCACGCGAGCTCGATGCGGGCGCGACGACGCCCTGGCGCGCGTGGGACGACCTCCCCGACGGGATCCATCCCTGGTTCCGCGGAGAGATCGAGCGGATCCGGGATGCGCTGGCGACGAGCCGCGACCTCCGCCTGCTGAAGCGCCTCGGCCTGGCCGACGCGCACATCGCCGAGGCGTGGGGCGTGACCGAGGCGGAGGTGCGAGGGCAGCGAGGCCGGCCCGTCTACCGTCGCGTCGACTCCGTCGCCGCCGAGGTCGACTCCAAGAGCAACTACTTCTACTCCACCTGGGGCGAGGTCGACGAGCAGCCGCCGGCGCCCGGACGTTCCGTCGTGATCCTCGGCTCGGGCCCGAACCGGATCGGCCAGGGCATCGAGTTCGACTACTGCTGCGTCCACGCGGTCACGAGCTTCCGCGAGCTCGGCTACGAGGCCGTGATGGTCAACTGCAACCCGGAGACCGTCTCCACCGACTACGACACGTCCGACCGGCTGTACTTCGAGCCGCTGGGCGTCGAGGAGGTGCTGTCGGTGCTCGAGCGCGAGCAGCCGGTGGGGGTCGTGATCCAGTTCGGCGGCCAGACCCCGCTCAAGCTGGCGCGCGCGATCGAGGAGGCGGGCTTCCGCGTCCTCGGCACGCCCTTCGAGGCGATCGACCTCGCCGAGGACCGCGAGCGTTTCGGCGCGCTGGTCGACTCGCTCGGCGTCCGCTGCCCGGAGTGGGGGATCGCCGAGTCCGCGACGGAGGCCTACGCGCTCGCGCATCGCATCGGCTATCCCGTGCTGGTGCGGCCGTCGTACGTGCTCGGCGGACGCGCGATGCGCGTCTGTTACACGCCGAAGCAGGTCGTCGACGCGTTCCACGCGAACGTTCACGGCCGGACGCTCGTCGACCGCTTCCTCGAGAACGCGATCGAGATCGACGTGGATGCGCTCTCGGACGGGCAGGACACGTACATCGGCGCGCTGATGCAGCACGTCGAGGAGGCCGGCGTTCACTCCGGCGACTCCGCGTGCGTCCTCCCGGCTCCGTCGCTGTCGGCGGCGCAGGAGCGGGAGATCTCCGACACGGTGCGCGCGCTCGCGCGCGGCCTCGGCGTCGTCGGGCTCCTGAACGTGCAGCTTGCGCTGGCCGACGGCGAGGTGTTCGTGCTCGAGGCGAACCCGCGCGCGTCGCGGACCGTCCCCTTCGCGTCGAAGGCGACAGGCGTCAACCTCGTGCGGGCGGCGTGCCGGCTCGCTCTCGGCGAGAAGCTGGACGAGCTCGCGCTGCCGCCGGAGAGGCCACCCGCGCAGGTGAGCGTCAAGGCCGCGGTGCTGCCGTTCCAGCGCTTCCCCGGCAGCGACCCCGTGCTCGGCCCCGAGATGCGGGCCACCGGCGAGGTAATGGCCAGCGCCGCCGACCTCCCGACCGCCTTTGCGAAGGCGGAGCGCGCCGCGGGACGGCGCCTCCCGACGAGCGGCACCGTCTTCCTCTCCGTCCGCGACGCCGACAAGCCGGCGCTCGTGCCCGTCGCCGCCGCTCTCGCCGGCCTCGGCTTCGCGCTCGTCGCCACCGAGGGAACCGCAGCCACGCTCGAGGCGGCCGGGCTCGAGGTCGAGCGGATCCGGAAGATGATCGAGCAAGGCGTCGGCGCCACGGTCGTCGACCTCGTCCGCCGCGGACGGTGCGATCTCGTGATCAACACGCCCCAGGGCTACGGCGCGCGGACGGACGGCTACGCGATCCGCGAGGCCGCCCTCGTGAACCGCGTCCCCTGCATCACGACCCTCTCGGGCGCCGCCGCCGCGGTGCACGCCATCGCCAGCGCCCGCAGCGAGGTCACGCTGAGCCTCCAAGAGAGGATCGAGGCTGAAGCCCGAACAGCTTAGGGTCGCGACGAAGGAGACTTTCGGGCCGTACACGCTGCTCACGGTGGAGCGCGGCGGGCTCGAGCCGGGGCTGCCGGGTCAGTTCTTCATGCTCGAGGCACCGGGGCGCTTGCTGCCACGGCCGATGTCGCTCTGCCTCGCGCCGGAGGGCGGGCTCTCGTTCCTCGTCGACCCGATCGGCCCGGGCACGCGCGCGCTCGCCGCTGCGCGGCCCGGCGACGAGCTCGCCGTGCTCGGCCCGCTCGGCTCCGGCTTTCGGCGCGTCCCGGATCCGCTGCTCGTCGGAGGGGGGATCGGCATCGCGCCGCTTCCGTATCTGTCGCACTGGCTCGGTTCTCCGCCGGCGCTGCTCGGCTTCCGCAGCGAGTGGCATGCGGAGGCGGCGGTGCTCGTCCCGAACGCCGAAGTCGTGATCGACCCGGTGCTCGTCACGGAAGCGATGCCGTCCGATCGCGACGTGCTCGCGTGCGGACCGGAGCCGATGCTCGAAGCAATCCGCGCGCTCGCACCCGATGCGCAGCTCGCGTGGGAGGCGCCGATGGCCTGCGGCTTCGGGGCGTGCTACGGCTGCATCGTTGAGATAAATGGACACTTCGAACGACTGTGCGTCGAAGGACCGGTCCTATCGAGTCGAAGCGATGCAACGCGCACCGAGTCGTTCGCAGTTGTGAACGCAACAAGCACACTCGCGCGCGAGGTCGACCGCGCGTGAGACTCGTCAACGCGAGCGGATGTCTCGACGCGTTGACAGCGCCGGACGTCGCGCGTGCCCTCGACGCGTTCGTGACGAAGACCGTAACGCCGTTGCCGCGCGAGGGCAATGCGCCGGTGCGCATCGCCGAGACGGACGTCGGGATGCTCAACTCGATCGGGCTTGCAAATCCGGGACGCACTCGATTCATCGCCGAGACGCTGCCGCGACTGCGCGAGCTCGGCGTGCCTCTCTGGGTTTCCGTCGGCGGCTTCTCTGCCGACGAGTATGCCGAGACGTGCGCGCAACTCGACGACGTGACGATCGAGCTGAACCTCTCGTGCCCGAACGTCGAAGAGGCTGCGGACACGGCAGCAGAGATCGTCGCCGCGTGCCGCGCCGCTACGCCCTTGCCGCTCTACGCAAAGCTTTCCCCTGCTAACTGGGATATTCCGACGACGGCGAAAGCCGTGGAAGCAGCGGGCGCCGACGGACTCTCGCTCGTGAACACGATCCGCGGCGCCGCGCTCGACGAGCGTACGCTCGAGCCGCGTCTCGGGACGTGGTCCGGCGGTCTGTCCGGTCCGGCGCTGAAGCCGATCGCGCTCGCGGCGGTGCTCGCGTGCCGACGGGTCACCGATCTGCCGATCGTCGGCATGGGCGGAGTCATGACGGGACGCGATGCGCTGGAGCTCGTAGCGGCCGGCGCGAGCGACGTCGCACTCGGCACGACGCTGTTTCGCGATCCCGATTCGCCGGCGCGAATTCGCGCCGAGCTCGACGCGGAAATTGCCGCGCTCGGGTTGCGTGACGTCGACGAAGCACGCGACATTGCGCACGACGGAGGACTCGCACACATGCGTTTCACTCCCGTGCGCGTCGGCGATTGACCCTGCGCGTCAGTGCGTTAGACTCGCTCGCTCGTGGTCTCGTCGACGAAGATCCAGGGACAAGCGCCAGCGCGGTCGCGGGACCAGAGAATGGAAGCGCTGAAACGAGCGAACGACATCCGCGTCAGGCGTGCCCAGTTGAAGAAGGACCTCAAGGAGGGCCGCGTGAGGATCGAGGCGGTCCTGAACGAGCCGCCGGAGTACGTCTCGACCGCGAAGGTGTTCGACATCCTCATGGCGGTGCCGAAGTTCGGGCGCGTGAAGGCGGCGCGGTTCCTCAACCAGTGCCGCATCAGCCAGTCGAAGACGGTCGGCGGCCTGTCGGAGCGGCAACGGGCGGAGCTCGTTGGCCTCTTCGCGAGGCATTAGTCCCGTCTTCGTAGTCACCGGTCCGTCGGGGGCCGGGAAGGGGACCCTGATCGGGCTCGTGCTCCCGCGCTTCGACGTGCTGCGGGCCGCTGTCTCGGCCACGACGCGGCCCCGGCGCGAGGGCGAGCGGGACGGGGTCGAGTACTGGTTCCTCTCCGAGGAGGAATTCGGGCGCAAGGTCGACGACGGCGCGTTCCTCGAGTGGGTCTGGTACGTCGGCAACCGCTACGGCACGCTGGTCTCGGAGATCGACCGGATCCGGGCGGAAGGCTGCGCGCCGCTCCTCGAGCTCGAGACCGAGGGCGCTCTCGCGGTCAAGGAGGACGTGGCCGGCGCCGTGACGATCTTCGTCACCGCCCCGGTCGAAGAGCTGGAGCGGCGCCTGACGGAGCGTGCGACCGAGTCGAGCGGCAGCATCGAGAAGCGCATCGCGCTCGCGCGACGCCAGCTCGCGCAGGCCGAGTGGTTCGACCACGTCGTCGAGAACGACCACCGGGAGAGGGCGGCCGAGGAGCTTGCGCAAATCGTCGAACGAGAACTGAATCGGACAGCTACCATGTCGCGGCCGTGATCCGCCCTCGCATCGACACCCTGATGGAACACGTCGACACGCGCTATGCGCTCGTGATCGTCGCGGCCAAGCGCGCCAGGCAGATCAACAACTACCACCACCAGCTCGGCGAGGGCACCTTCGACGACTTCGCACCGCCGCTGGTGGAGTCGCGTTCGAAGAACTACTTGACCATGAGCCTCGAAGAGATCGCCGAGGGCAAGCTCAAGTACGCGTACCAGAAGCGCTAGGCGCTTCCCGAGGCCGCGAGCCCGGCGGCGGGTCGAAAAGCGGGCACAATCCTTGTCGTGGCGAAGATCCTGCTCGGGGTGACCGGCGGCATCGCGGCCTACAAGGCGTGCGAGCTCACGAGGTTGCTCGTCACGTCGGGACACGACGTCGTTCCGCTCGTCACGCCCGGCGCCGAGACGTTCGTCACCGCAAAGACCTTCGGCGCGCTCGCGCGGCGGTCCGCGAACGAGGATCCGTATCCGCACCTCGAGCGCGCCGACCTGCTCGTCGTGGCGCCGTGCACCGCGAACACGCTCGCGAAGCTCGCCCAGGGGATCGCCGACAACATCCTCACCGAGGCAGCGCTCGCGCATCGGGGTCCGCTGCTCGTCGCGCCGGCGATGAACGGGCGGATGTGGGAGCACCCGGCGACGCAGGCGAACGCGGCGACGTTGCGCGAGCGCGGGGCAGAGCTGATCGGCCCGGAGGAGGGCGAGCTCGCGGAGGGCGAGCTCGGCCGGGGTCGCATGTCCGAGCCCGAGGACATCCTGCGCCGGATCGAGCAGCTGCTCCGCCCGCCCGACCTGGCGGGAAAGCGGGTGCTCGTCTCGGCCGGCGGCACGCGCGAGCCGCTCGATGCGGTTCGCTTCGTCGGCAACCGGTCGTCAGGGCGTATGGGCGTCGCGCTGGCCGAGGAAGCGCGGCGGCGCGGGGCCGACGTGACGCTCCTCGCGGCGAACCTGGCCGTGCCCGCGCCCGCAGGCGTCGACGTGGTCGAGACTCCGACGGCCGAGGCGCTCCTGCGCGAGGCGCTCGCGCATGCAGACGCCGACCTGGTGCTGATGTCCGCGGCGGTCGCCGACTACAGGCCGGCGGGAGACGTCCGCGACGAAGCGGCCGAAGGACGCGGAGCCCTGGACGATCGCCCTCGAGCCGACCGAGGACGTCGTCAAGACGCTCGCCGCGCGACGCGACAACGGCCAGGTGATCGTCGCCTTCGGCGCCGAGCAGGGAGAGGAGGGGCTCGAGCGCAAGCGCGCGATGCTCGCAGACAAGAACGTCGACCTCGTCGTCTACAACGACGTGGCGAGAACCGACATCGGGTTCGACTCCAGGGACAACGAGGTGGTGCTGATCACGCGCGAGGGGGAGAAGCGGGTCGCCAAGGCGCCGAAGTCGCGGATCGCGGCGGCGGTGCTGGACGAGGCGGTCGCGCTCATGGATGGACGCTAGCCCGCGTCCCGTCGACGCCGACTCCTCGGCGCAGACCATCGACCGGCTCGTCGCGAACGTCGCGCGCGTCGTGCATGCCGAGGAGGAGACCCTGCGGATGGTCGTGCTCTGCCTCGTCAGCGAGGGGCACCTGATCATCGAGGACTTTCCCGGCGTCGGGAAGACGATGCTCGTCAAGGCGCTCGCCCGCTCGCTCGACTCCACGCTTCTCGCGGATCCAGTTCACGCCGGACCTGCTGCCGTCGGACATCACGGGCGTGAACGTCTTCGACCAGCGCGCCAACGAGTTCGAGTTCCACCCCGGCCCGGTCTTCGCGAATCTCCTGCTCGTCGACGAGGTGAACCGCGCCTCGCCGAAGACGCAGTCGGCGCTCCTCGAGTGCATGCAGGAGTCGCAGGTGACCGTCGACGGCGTCTCGTATGCGCTTCCGCGCCCGTTCATGGTCGCGGCGACCCAGAACCCGATCGAGTACGAGGGGACGTACCCGCTGCCGGAGGCGCAGCTCGACCGCTTCACGATGCGCCTGTCGCTCGGCTACCCGGCGCTCGCCGACGAGGCGCGCATGCTGACGCAGCAGACCTCGGATCCGCCGCAGGACGTGCTCGAACCGGTCTGCGGCGCCGACGACGTGATCGCCGTGGCCGAGGACGCCAAGGCGGTGTACGTCGAGGAGAGCGTCAACCGCTACGTCGTCGCCGTCCTCCGGCACACGCGTGCGGATCCGCGTCTCTATCTCGGCGCGAGCCCCCGGGCGGGGATCGCGCTGCTCCGGGTCGCGAAAGCGCGGGCGCTCGCAGCAGGTCGGTCCTTCGTCTCTCCGGACGACGTGAAGGCGATCGCGGTGGCCGTCCTCGCGCACCGCCTGATCGTGGCCCCCGAGGCGCGGTCGTCCGGCCTCGGACCGGAAGAGCTCGTCCGGGACGCGATCGCGAAGACACCCGTTCCGGTGTGACCGCGCGCGGCCGCCTGGCGCTCGCGCTCGGTGCCGCGATCTATCTCGCGGGCTGGGCGTTCGGTTCGCGTCCGCTCGACGTCGTCGCGACCGGGCTGCTCCTCGCCGTGCTCGTCGCGTGGCTGAGCGTTCGATTGACCGCGCGTCCGGTCGAGGTGCGGCGCACGACGCAGACCGCGCCGCTCGAGGGTGACGACGTGCGGATCCGCGTCGAGCTCGAGCTCGAATCCGCGCTCGCGCCGGCGGGCGTCACGCTCGTCGACCGCTACGCCAGGCTGGGGGAGCGCCGTGTGCAGCTGCGGCGCGAAGGCCGTCGCCTATGGGCCCGCTACGTCCTGGCGGAAGTGCCGCGCGGGCGCTACCCCGTCGAGCGCTCCGCTGCCGTCGTAGAGGATCCCTTCGGACTCGAGCGCCGCGAGCTGCCGCTCGGCGAGAGCGCCGCCTTCGTCGTCTACCCGCGCCTCGTCGAGCTCGAGCGGCTCTTCTCCGATGCGGGCACGCGCGCCCGCGGCGGCCGGCGCCTCCTCCTGCAGCGGCCGACGGGCTTCGACCTGCACAGCGTGCGCGACTACGTCGAGGGAGACTCGCTGCGTAAGGTGCACTGGCGGACGACCGCGCGCCGCGGCCGGCTGATGGTGAAGGAGCTCGAGGATTCGCCGCGCGAGGACGTCGTGGTCGTGCTCGACGCCTGGCGCGGTTGCGCTGCGCCGACGTTCGACATCGCCGTGCGGGCGGCCGGATCCCTGCTTCAGGCGCACGTGCGCCACGGCCGCAGCGCAGCGCTCGTCCTCGGCGGAGCCGCAGTCGAGGTGCAGCGGGTGCAGGCGGAGGGCGACTGGCGGCGCGCGCTCGACCTGCTCGCGGGAGCCGAGGCCGACGGAGTCGGGTCTGCGGCGGGTCTCCTCGCCGGTGAGCGCAACCCCGCGGCGCTCGCGCTCGACCTCGTCGTGGTGACGCCGCGTCTCGACCCGCCGCTCGTCGAACGCCTGGTCCAGCGCGCGAGCTCGGGGCGGAATGCGGCGTTCGTCTACGTCGACGGGACGCACAGCCGCGAGCCCGCACTGCTTCGTCTCCAGAGCGCCGGCGTCGCCGTCGCCGTCGTGCGCGAGGGAGACGACCTCAGGCGATCGTTGTCGGCACCTGCCCTCGAGGAGGCGGCCCATGCCTAACTGGCGCGCGGCTCTCGTCGCGCTCGTCCCGGGGCTCGTGATCGCGCAGAACTGGTTGCGGCTCGAGCGTCCGCAACACGGCTTCGGCCTGGCTCTCCTCCTCGTCGTGCTCGCGCTCGTGCCCGCGCCGGCGCCGCGACTCTGGCAGCGGCTCACGCTCGCCGCCGTCGCGGCCCTCACGGCCGGCTACCTCGCATCGGGCGCGCCGCTCGAGCATCCGGGCCGGGCCGCCACCCGCTTCACGAACGGCGTCCTCGATTTCTACGACGTGCGGCTGCCGTTCAACGGCTCCTTTCATCCGGAGATGCACGAGCTCGTGCTCGCTGCCGCCTTCGGGTTCACCCTCGTCCTCGGGCTCGTCGCAGCAGCGCGACGCCCGGTCGCGGCGATGCTCGTGCTCGTCGTCGGCGCCGGTTGGCCCGCGACGCTCCTCACCGACGGGCGCGACCTGTTCCGCGGCGCCGCGATTCTCGCGGCCGCGTTGCTGCTCCTGGCGGGAGTTCGTCCGGGCCCCGGTCGCACGTTCTTCCGCGCCGGCCTCGTCGGCGCGATCCTCGTCGCCGGCGCGGTCGCGGCGACCACGCAGCCGGCCGTGGCGAAGAGCGAGTTCCTCCGATGGCAGACGTGGGATCCATATACCCGCCCGACGCCTTCCGTCGGCGTCGGCTACGTCTGGGACGCGAACTACGACGGCTTTCGCTGGCCGCGGAAGACGACGACCGTGCTGAAGGTCAAGGCGCCGCCGCGCTCGCTCTACTGGCGCGCGACGACGCTCGACCTCTTCACCGGCACGCGTTGGGTCGAATCGCTGAGCCCCCTGCAGTCCGACCTCTTCGACGGGCGTCTCGACCTGACGCAGGCGGACCCGCTCGCGACGGCGGCCGCTCGTGACCCTTCGAACTGGAGCAAGGCGGAGGTCGAGATCGAGTCGCTCGCCGACAACCATCTCGTCGCGCCGAGCGTGCCGGTCGCCTACGGCACGGAGTTCGGCGGCGCGCGGTTCTGGCAGGGCGGCGTCGGGACGCTCTCGCGCCCGCTGGAGAAGGGCGACCACTATCCGGCCTGGAGCTACTCGCCGCACCCGGCGCCCGCCCAGCTCGCGGCCGTCAAGGCGCGCTACCCGAATGCCGTGCTGCGCTACCTCCAGCTTCAACCGGGCATCGACCCGCCGCCCGCATACGGCACGGCCGGACGTGACGCGGCGGTCGCCCGCTTTCTCGCGCTCTATCCCGACTACCGCGCGCTGTACGCGAAGGCGCGCCGCGTCGGCGGCAGCGCGAGCAGCCCGTACGGAGCCGCGCTCGCGCTCGAATCGTGGCTGCGGACGACCGGCGGCTTCAGCTACACGAACCAGCCGCCGGCCTCGGGGCCTCGTCCTCTCCTCGACTTCGTCCTGCGGACGAAGCGCGGCTACTGCCAGCACTTCGCCGGCGCGATGGCGCTGATGCTCCGCTACCTCGGGATCCCCTCGCGCGTCGCGGAGGGCTTCGTGAGCGGAACGTACGACTTCGAGAACAAGACCTGGACGGTGACCGACCACGACGCGCACGCGTGGGTCGAGGTGTGGTTCGCCGGCTTCGGCTGGCTGCCGTTCGACCCGACCCCCGGCCGGGGCTCCCTCTCGGCGGGCTACTCGATCTCGTCGCCCCGGTTCCGTCCGGCAGAAGCGGCGGGCCTCGTCGGCCGGGTCGCCGGCGCACTGCTCAACACCGCGTCGATCCACCAGGATCTGAGCTTCGGCGACAAGGACGCGGGCGCCGCATTCCTCGGCGCGAACCTCGTGCGCACGCAGTCGACCGGCGGGGCGTTCGGCCTCCAGCAACGCGGCGGCAGCCTCGGCAAGCTGCTGGCACTGGCGCTCGCACTCGTAGTCGTGGTGCTCGCTGCGGTAAAGGCGATCCGCAGGCGTCTGCGCTACGCGGCCGCCGATCCGCGGCGGCAGGCGGGAGCATGCCGGGCCGAGTTGCGCGACTTCCTCACCGACCAGGGAATCCACCTCGCGCCGAGCGCAGCCCCGGGCGAGCTGGCAGCCCTGTTGCGCGAGGAGCTCGAGGTGGACGGGACGTCGCTCGCCGCGGCGCTCGCAGCCGCGCGGTTCGGGCCGCCGGCCGAGGCGGAGCCGGCCGCGCAGAAGGCGCGCGAGGAACTGGGCCGCGTCCGCGCCCGTATGCGCGGCCGGCTCGGGATCCTGCGGCGCGCGCGCGGGCTCGTCTCGCTGCGGTCGCTCGGCTTCGCCGAGTGAATGCCGTCGTCATGGCCGCGGGCGAGGGAAGACGCCTGCGCCCGCTCACGGAGACGTGGCCCAAGCCGGTGCTGCCGATCGACGGGCGTCCCGTCGTGGCCACGCTCCTCCGCGAGCTGAGTGGAGCCGGCTGCAACCGCATCACCGTCGTGACCGGTCATCTCCCGGAGCACGTGGAGACGCTCGTCGGCGACGGCTCGGCATTCGGCGTCGACGTCGCGTACGCGCGACAGCCGCGCGCGGACGGATCGGCCGACGCGGTCCGCTGCGCACTCGCCGCCGGCGCGACGGCGCCGGTGCTCGTCGCCGCCGCCGACACGGTGTTCGCGCCCGGCACGATCGCAGCGTTCCTCTCCGAGTGGGGCGATGCGCCCGGCGCGATCGCCGCGCGCCGCGGACAGCCGCGAAGTGGGGCCAAGCCGGGCCTCGACCCGCGGATCGCCCCGGCGCTCCCGGCGTCCGAACACCTGACGAGCGTCCCGCTCTGGGGAATCGGCGCCGACCTCCTTCAGTTCCTCGACGACCTGCCCGGCCCGCCGTACGAGCTGGCCGATGTTTTCGGTCGTGCGCTCGATGCAGGAGTCGAGGTTCGCGGTGTCGTCGTGCCGGGCACGCGGGACTTGACGCATCCGCTAGACCTGATCCGGGAGAACTTTCCGTATCTGAGCCGATGACCGACACCTACGAACTCTTTCAACAGGGAAAGTCCCTGCTCGGCGAGGGCCGAGCGGCACAGGCGACGGTCGCGCTCGAAAAGGCGAAGCGCCGCGAGCCCGAGAAGGCGTCGATCCGCGAGGCGCTCGGCATCGCTTACCTGCGCATCCAGCGATGGGCGGAGGCGGAGTCGGAGTTCCGCGCGATGCTCGAGCTCGCGCCGGCCGACGACTTCGCCCACTACGCGCTCGGACGGAGCCTCGAGAAGCAGGGCAAGGCGCACGAGGCGAACGGGCACTACAAGCTCGCCGCCTCGCTCCGCCCCGGCGAAGCGCACTACGAAGCGCGGATCAAGGACCTCGATAGCTGAGGGCGGTCGTGCAGCGCGTTTCCCGGGCGCGGTCGACGCCCGGAGGTGAGATCGGCGCGGGGGTGCTCGTCCTCCTCGGCGTCGCGCAGGAGGACACGGCGGCCGAGGCCGAACGGCTCGCAGGCAAGGTCGCGCGGCTGCGGATCTTCGCCGACGACTCCGGCAGGTTCGACCGGTCGCTCCTCGACGTCGGCGGAGCGGCGCTCGTCGTGAGCCAGTTCACGCTCATCGCGGACACCGCGAAGGGCAACCGGCCGTCGTTCGCCGGCGCCGCGAGACCGGAAGTCGCCGAGCCGCTGTACGAGCACTTCTGCGCGACGCTGCGCGAGCTCGGCGTCCACGTCGAGACCGGCGTCTTCGGCGCGAAGATGCAGGTGGAACTCGTCAACGACGGCCCGGTGACGATCGTCCTCGACGTCGAGGCCGAGGCGGCGCGTACGTTGTCTTAGGCCTTCGGCGGCTTCGATATTACGCCCAGGCGTGCTCGAGCCCTGACTCCCTAGACACAAGCGGCTTCGGAATGTTTCTGCGTTATCGCAGTGGAGATTTTGTACGGGTTCACTCGTTCACCAGGGGTCATCTAGGAGGAGTGGAATGACGCGACTCGCGTTGTCGACGGTCGTGCTCGCAGCGTTGCTGGCAGCCGGTGCGGTTACTGCGGTTGCGACGTCGGGCATCGACTCCGGTCAGGCGGCGGTCGCCGGCTCGCCGATGGGCACCGTCGGCGTGAAACTGAACGTCAGCAAGTTCGTGAAGAGCGGGACCAGGCTCATTGCCAAGGGGACTGCGGTCGCGACGTACACGCCGCAGAGCGGGAGGCCGACGGTCGTGACGCACCCGTTCTCGGCCCGCGTCACGGTTCCGCGGCTGGCACGGAGGGGGATGCAGGCCCAGCAGCCGGCGGTCTGCCCGGTGCTGACGCTGCAGCTCGATCAACTCGCGCTCGACCTGCTCGGGCTCCACGTGGACCTGAGCAAGGTGATACTCACGATCACGGCGAACCCGGACGGCGGCATCCTCGGCAAGCTGTTCTGCAACCTCGCGGACGGCAAGACCAGCCTCGCCACGACCGGGACGGCGCGCACGCTGTCGGCAGCCGCTCAGCGCAGTGGCTTCTCGACCAAGGGAATCGGCTTCGGCGTGCCGACGCGGCAGGGTCGAACCGCCGCCCCCGGCCCGTGCTCGATCGTCGACCTCGTCCTCGGTCCCCTGCACCTCGAGCTGCTCGGACTGATCGTCGATCTGAACCAGATCCACCTGCAGATCACGGCTGACCCGAACGGCGGCATCCTCGGCAGCCTCCTCTGCTCGATCGCGCCGCCGCCGACGACAACGCTCGTCCCGACACCGTAAAGCTCGACGAGCGGATCGCACGGAGAGGGTCGCGAATACGACCCTCTCCGTAGCTCACGCAGAAGCGGAAGCGCGGACGTCGACCTGTGGCTCAGAGCGCTCAGGGCGGTCTCGGCCGTCGCTTGCTACCATCGTTTCACCGCATTTCGAGCAGTTCCGAAATGGGCCCGCGGGCCCATTTTTTGTGAGGTATGAGGAGTTGGCGGCAACACACGACAGGGAGAAGCAACTGACCCGCGAGATCGCGCTCAAGGTCGAAACCGCGCTTCCGGAGACGGAAGTGCTGGCCGTCGAGCTCACCAAGCCCGACGGGTTCACCGTGTTCATCGACGACGTTCGCGGGGTCGATCACGCGCTCTGCGCGCGCGTCACACACCTGCTCTCCGACTACCAGCGCGAATGGGAGATCTCGGTCTCGTCGCCCGGGCTCGAGCGGCCGCTCCGCACGCCGCAGCACTTCCGCAACGTCGTCGGCCGCCGCGTTGCGCTTCGCACCGAGACGAAGCGTCGCTTCCGCGGCGAGGTCGTCGACGCCGACGAGCGTGCGGTCACGGTCCAGACCGTGAACGAGTCGCTGACCATCCCGTACGAGACGATCGTCCGGGGCAACTTGATCGAGGAAGGGTAGGTAGACGATGTCGCGAGAGATCATCGAAGCGGTTCGCACGATCGAGCGCGAGAAGGGCATCGACGGCGACACGCTGATCCAGGCCCTCGAGGACGCGCTCCTCGCTGCCTACAAGAAGACGCCAGAAGCGGCCCGCCACGCGACCGTGGAGCTCGACGACGAGGGCGACTTCCGCGTCTACTCGATGGAGATTCCCCCCGATCTCGAGGAGCAGCTACTCGACGAGGCGCGCGAGCGCGCGCTCGACGAGCTCGAGCGGCTCGAGACCGAGAGCGGCGAGAAGAACCACACGCTGCTTTCCGACAACGACCTCGACCTCGACTGGTCGCAGGTGCCGGAGGAGCAGATCAAGCGTGCGGACGTCACGCCCGAGAACTTCGGCCGAATCGCCGCGCAGACGGCGAAGCAGGTGATCCTGCAGAGGATCCGCGAGGCAGAGCGCGAGATGATGTACGAGGAGTACGTCGACCGGGTGAGCGAGGTCGTCACCGGCATCGTCCAGCAGGCGGGCGACCGGAACAACGTCCTCGTCGACCTCGGCAGGGTCGAGGCGCTCCTCCCGCGGTCCGAGCAGGTCGACGGCGAGCGCTACGAGCAGGGCTCGCGCATCAAGGCGGTCATCACCGAGGTGCGGAGCGGAACGAAGGGCCCTCAGGTGATCCTCTCGCGCCGCGATCCCGAGCTGATCAAGACCCTCTTCGAGCTCGAGGTTCCGGAGATCGCGGACGGGCTCGTGGAGATCCGCGGCGTCGCGCGCGAGCCGGGCTACCGCTCGAAGATCGCGGTGGAGTCGCACGCGCAGGGCGTCGATCCGGTCGGTGCGTGCGTCGGCCCGCGCGGCTCGCGCGTCCGCATGGTCGTCTCGGAGCTCCGCGGCGAGAAGATCGACATCATCCCGTGGAACACCGAGCCGGCGCGCTTCGTGGCCAAGGCCCTGTCGCCTGCGCGCGTCCGCGAGGTCTACATCGACGACGACTCCCGCGACGCCACCGTCGTCGTGCCGGACGACCAGCTCGCGCTCGCGATCGGCAAGGAAGGCCTGAACGCGCGCCTGGCCGCGCGCCTCACGGGCTGGAAGGTCGACATCGTGTCCGACACCGAGTTCGCGCAGCAGGAGGCGGAGGCTGCGTTCGGCGGCGAGGGCGACGCGGACTTCAGCGGCCGCTGCGCGGCGATCCTCGGCAACGGAAAGCGCTGCCCGAACACGTCGCTGCCGGGCTCGCGCTTCTGCGGCGTGCCGGCGCACCAGGAGCTCGCAAAGATCGAGGCGCGGACGGGCGAGTACGCACCGAACACGGTCACTCCGACTTCCGCGGCGCCCGACGAGACGGACGACGACGAGAGCGTGGACGAGGCTGTGGCCGACGCGCCGGTCGCGGCGCAGGCCGAGGACACGCCGGCCGAGCCGGTCGCGGCCGAGGCCTACCGTTCGGAGGGCACCGCTCCTGCGGCGTGAGCAGTCCGGTCAGGAGCTGCGTCGGCTGCGGTCGGAAGGCGCCGCAGAACGAGTTGCTGCGCTTCGCCGCGGTCGACGGCGCGCTGACTCCGGGCCGTCGGCTGCCGGGGCGCGGCGCCTACACGTGCAGGCGGCTGCTCTGCTTCGAGCGCGCACTGTCGCGACGGGCGTTCAACCGCGTGCTCAGGAAAAGCGTTCAAATCGATCCGGCGCTCAGGCGCCTCTACACTAGGACGGCGACCGATGCCGAATAGGCCGAACAGACCGATCAGACCCCGCGGCGGCGCGAGCCCCCGCGGCAAGCGCCGCGTGGTCATCGACCAGGGCGCAGCGCGTCCCGGCGGGCCGCCCTCGCGCCAGGGCCGCGGCCGCCAGGACGTCGGGCCGCCCAAGCAGCCGCGCGAGGTCACGCCTCCGACCGGGCCGGTGACGGTTCAGTCGGGCGTCACGGTGCGCGATTTCTCGCAGGCGCTCGGCGTGCCGATGCCGGAGCTGATCAAGATCCTGATGAGCCTCGGCCAGATGAAGACGGCCACCCAGTCCCTCGCGGACGAAGAGGTGGAGCTGATCGCGGCCGAGCTGAAGCGCGAGGTGACGATCAGGCACGTCGCCGAGGAGGACGAAGAGCCCGAGGTCTACGAGGACGAGGATTCCGACCTGGTCCTGCGTCCGCCCGTCGTGACGATCATGGGCCACGTCGACCACGGCAAGACGTCGCTGCTCGACGCGATCCGCAAGACGGCCGTCGTCGACACCGAGGCCGGCGGGATCACGCAGCACATCGGCGCGTACCAGGTCGAGCACGGCGGTCGCCGGCTCACCTTCATCGATACGCCCGGCCACGAGGCATTCACGGCGATGCGCGCCCGCGGCGCGAAGGTCACCGACATCGCCGTCCTCGTCGTCGCGGCGAACGACAGTGTCATGCCGCAGACGCGGGAGTCGATCTCCCACGCACGCGCCGCGGATGTGCCGATCGTCGTCGCCATCAACAAGGTCGACCTCCCCGACGCGAACGCCGATCGCGTGCGCGGCGACCTCGCGAACGAGGGGCTGCAGCCGGAGGAGTGGGGAGGGACGACGCAGGTCGCGGAGGTCTCGGCGAAGACGCGCCTCGGCCTCGACGAGCTGCTGGAGAAGGTTCTCCTCGTCGCGGACGTGGAGCTCGAGCAGCTCAAGGCGAATCCGAGCGCGGAGGCATCCGGTCCGATCATCGAGTCGCGTCTCGACCAGGGACGCGGCCCGGTGGCCACGATGCTCGTCCAGCGCGGGACGCTGAAGATCGGCGACGCGATCGTCGCAGGAGACGCGTGGGCACGTGTTCGGGCGCTCAACGATTTCCGCGGCGACAAGCTGAAGGAGGCGACGCCCGGCACTCCCGTCGAGATCCTCGGCTTCGACAAGCCGCCGCCCGCAGGTGAGACGGCACGCGTCGTCGAGAACGAGCGCAAGGCGCGCGAGCTCGCGCACGTCCGCGGGGAGCGGTTGCGGCGCGAGCAGTTCGCGCAGCGGAGCGCCGCCGGAGGCTCGCTCGAGTCGCTGTTCGCGCAGATGCAGGACGGCGGCGTGCAGGAGCTCAATCTCATCCTCAAGGGCGACGTCGTCGGCTCGGTCGAGGCGGCGGTGTCGGAGCTGCAGAAGATCAAGCACCCCGAGGTGCGCGTGGACGTCGTCCACCAGGGCGTCGGCGGGATCACCGAGAACGACGTGAACCTCGCGACGTCGACAGGCGCGCTGATCGTCGGTTTCAACGTGAGGCCGAGCGCCGAGGCGCGTGCGCTCGCCGAGCGCGCGGGCGTCGAGATCCGCACGTACCGCGTCATCTACCAGCTCACCGAGGACATCGAGCAGGCGCTCGTCGGAATGCTCAGGCCGATCGAGACCGAGGCGACGCTCGGCGAGGCCGAGGTGCGCGCAACGTTCCGCGCATCGCGCATCGGCACGATCGCCGGCTGCATGGTCACCACCGGTGTCGTTCGCCGCGGCGCTCAGGTTCGCGTGGTCCGCGACGGCACGGTGATCTACGAGACGACCATCGCGTCGCTCCGCCGCATCAAGGACGACGTGCGCGAGGTGCAGGAAGGATTCGAGTGCGGGATCCTGCTCGAGAACTTCAACGACGTCAAAGAGGGCGACGTGCTCGAGGCGTACGAGACGCGGCAGGTCGAGAGGACCGACCTCAGCGAGGCGTCCCCGGCGACGACCGCCTGACCGGCTGGTCCGCGCCGTGGGCGCCGGCTACGTCGGAATCCTCTCCGCCGAGCTTCACTTTCCCGAGGCGGGCTCGCTCAAGGGCAAGCGGAAGTTCGTCAAGTCCGTGAAGGCCCAGCTCCAGCAGCGTTTCGGCGCGTCGGTGGCGGAGGTCGATCACCACGATCTCTGGCAGCGGGCGCGAATCACCGCTGCGTGCGTCGCGCGGGACTACAGCGGGGTCGAGGGGCTGCTCGACGACGCAGAGCGCTATCTCCACGGGCAGGAGTTCGAATGCCTGCGCGTCGAGCGGCGGGTGACGACGCTTGCCGAGTAATCGCATGCGGCGCGTGAACGAGGCGGTGCGCGCGGTCCTGGCCGAGGCAGTCGGGGAGCTGAAGGATCCACGGATCGGCTTCGTCACCGTGACGGGCGTCGAGACGTCGACCGATCTCCGTCACGCGACCGTCTTCGTGAGCGTTCTCGGATCGGAGCGCAAGCGCGAGCGCTCGCTGGCCGGGCTGGACGCGGCACACGGTGTGCTCCAGGGACGCCTCGCGAAGGAGCTGCGCATGAAGCGAACGCCGCAATTGACCTTTCAATACGATCCGTCGGTCGCCGAGGGTGTTCGCATGTCGAAATTGATCGATGAGCTCGTCTCAGACCACGACGAAGCAGAAGGCTGACCTCGACGCGGCCGTCGAGGCGCTGCGCTCGCACGATCGCTTCCTCGTCACGACGCACGAGAACCCCGACGGCGACGCGCTCGGGTCGCTCCTCGCCGTGACGCTCGCGCTGCGCGGGCTCGGCAAGGACGCGACGATGTACCTCGCCGGACACGCGCCGCTCCCCGGCGAGTACGGGTTCATGTCGCTGGACGACCTCGCGCGTGACGTTCCGGAGGACGCGGGCGAGCGCGTGCTGCTCGCGGTCGACTGCGCGAACGAGAGCCGGATGGGGCCGGATCCCGAGATCCTCCACCGCGCCCCCTTCACGATCGACATCGACCACCATCACGACAACACGCGCTTCGGGGACGTCAACCTGATCGTTCCCGACGCGTCGTCGACGGCCGAGGTGCTGCGCGACGTGCTGCGCGAGCTCGACGCGGAGCTGACGCCGGAAATCGCCGAGGCCCTCTACATCGCGCTCGTCACCGACACCGGCCGTTTCCAGTACGCGAACACGACGCCGAAGGCGCTGCGGCTGGGCGCGGAGCTCGTCGAAGCGGGTGCGAACATCCACCGCGTCTTCCAGGGCGTGTACGAGAACGTCCAGTTCGCGAAGCTGAAGCTGCTCGCGCGGGCGCTCGAGCGCGCACAGGTCTTCGAGGGCGGCGCGCTCGTCGTCTCGTATCTCCTGCGCAACGACTTCGCGGAGGTCGGCGCGGCCGAGCCCTACAGCGAGGGGATCATCGACTACCTCCGGGCGGTCGAGGGCGCGATCGTCTCGGTGCTGATCCGCGAGCCGCCGCGATCCGACGGGCCGACGCGCCGGGTCTCGCTCCGCTCCAGCACGGACGAGATCGACGTCTCGGCGATCGCCCGCCAATCCGCAGGCGGCGGTCACCGGCAGGCGGCCGGTTTCTCGAGCGAGCTGTCCGTCGAGCAGATCACCGACTTCGTCCGCAGCGAATACCGCGCCCAGCAGGCCGGCCATGCCGCCGCGGGCGCTTGAGCCCGCAGGCATCGCGCTCGTCGACAAGCCGGCGGGGCCGTCGTCGTTCGCTGTGGTCGCCGAGGTTCGCCGCCGCACGCGGGCGCGGACCGGTCACGCGGGCACGCTCGATCCGTTCGCGACGGGTCTGCTCGTCGTCCTCTCGGGTTGGGCGACGAAGCTCCAGCCGTGCTTCGTCGGGCTGGACAAGCGCTACCTGACGGAGATCGACCTCACGGTGACCACGGCTACGGGCGATCCCGAGGGTGCGATCCTCGAGCGCCACGAGCCGCCGGCGCGGAAGCGCGCTCGAGGCGCGGCTCGACGCGCTTCGCGGGGAGGTAGACCTGCCGATCCCGGCCGCCTCTGCCGTCAAGATCGGCGGCGAGCGCGCCTACCGGCTGGCACGCCGCGGCGTCGAGGTGGAGATGCCGGTGCGGCGCTCGACGATCCATGCGCTCGAGCTCGTCGGCTCGGGCGACGGACTGGCCACGCTCGATCTCCACGTCAGCTCGGGCACCTACATCCGCGCGATCGCAACCGCCCTCGGCGGCCACTGCCGGACGCTGCGCCGCCTGGAGGTTGGACCGTTCTCGGTGGACGATTCGGATCCGATGCAGCTGATCGACCCTGCCGACGCGTTCGCCCGGCTCGACTCCGATGCCCAGGCGCGAGCGCCGAAGGACGCGCTTCAGCGGATGGCGCTCGCATGAACGACGAAGCCGCACGGCTCGTGGAGGCCGGCGACCTGCGCGAGGCGGCGCGTGTCCTCGGGCACCCGTTCGAGGTCGAAGGGGTCGTCGTCGAGGGCGACCGGCGGGGCAAGCTGCTCGGCTTTCCGACCGCGAACCTCGAGCTGCCGCCGGACCAGCTTCTGCCGCCGAAGGGGATCTACGCCGGCGCCGCTCGGGATCACCGGGCGGCGATCTCGATCGGCGTGAACCCGCACTACGGCGGCACCGTGCTGCGCGTCGAGGCGCACCTGCTCGACTTCGACGGCGACCTCTACGGCACGCGTCTGCGCGTCGAGCTGTGGGAGCGGCTGCGCGACGAGCGTGCCTTTGCCGGCGAGGCCGAGCTGATCGACGCGATCGCCGCCGACGTGGAGGCCGCGCGCCGAGCGGTCAGACCGTGACGACCCCGCCGCTGCGCCGCGGATCCGCAGCCTCGCCGCCGCGGCCGATCGCGCTGACGCCGCCGAAGTAGTGGTGCAGGCCGGGCCAGCGCCGGACGGTCCGGCCGGCACGCTCCAGCTCGGCGAGCGCCCGTTCGTCGACGCCCGCCTCGGCGTTGACGAGCTCGGCGGTCGCGTGGAAGCGAGGCCGGTCGACCGCGGCCTGCGGCTCGAGGCCCTCGTCCAGGATTCCGGCGAGCGAGAGGACGAGCGCCGTCCGCAGGCGCGTCCCGCCGGCCGCACCGATCGCCAGCACCAGCTCGTCCTCCTCGAGGACGAGCGACGGCGTCATCATCGAGCTCATGCGCTCGCCCGCGACGAGGTCGCCGACGACGAGGTCGGTCTCGCCGAGCATGCTGTTGAGGTGCAGGTCGAGCCCCGGCACGAAGTCGCCGGAGCCGAGCCCGAGGCTCGTCGTGAAGACGCACGCGTTTCCTTCGCGATCGACGACCGTCGTGTTCGTCGTGTGCGTCTCGGGACCGAACGTCTCCAGCGCGGGGAGCAGGGCGAGCACGCGCTCGGTCGCGTTCAAGTCGGTCAGCCGAGGTAGTCGCGGCAGAAGGTCCGGCAGCTGAGCGAGGCCGCCGCGCGCGAGCACCCGAGTGCCCGCGTACTCGATTTCGAGCGGCTCGCTCCAGACGGCTTCGTAGGAGGCGAGATCGTCCCCGGTGACGAGGCCCTCACGCCGGCGCATCAGCGAGAGGATCCCCTGCGCGAGCGAGCCCGTGTACGCCGACGCGGCTCCCTCGGCGCGCAGGAGGGCCAGCACCTTCTCGAGCCCCGGCTGCCGCAACAGCTCGCCCGCCTGGACGAGCATTCCGTGCGGCGCATAGATGCGTGCGCCCGCGTCCATGGTCATCACCGGCGCCAGCATCGCGAGACACGAGGCCTGCGCCGGCGACATCTCGACGCCGACCCGTGCCAGCCTCATCGCCGGCTCGAAGAGATCGCGCCACTCCAGGCGCCCGAACCGCGCGTGCAAGGCGCCGATCCCGGCTGGCACGCCCGGGACTGCGAACGACGCCGGACCGATCGCATAGTGGACGAGCTCCTCGCCGAACGGCACCTGGAGCTCGACGAGGTCTGCGCCCCCGCCGGACGGCACCGCGCAGAAGCAATCCACGTTCTGCGCCGTCCGCGAGGCGGCGTCCCAGTAGATCGCATACCCGCCGCCGAGCAGTCCGGTCATCACGGTCTCGGCGACACAGGAGGCGAGCACCGCGCCGACCGCCGCATCGGCTGCGTTGCCGCCGGCCGCAAGGATCTGAGCACCCGCCGCCGCAGTAGCGGGATTGCCCGCAGCAATTCCAGCTCTCATCGCGGGTGACCCTACTTTTCCCAGAGAACGACTCGCCGGCAGCCCGGCTAGGCCGGGCTGCTCACCGTCGATAGTCGAAGGAGCAAACCCTGCAACAGCAGCTCTATCCGGGGCGAAATGCGCAGCATTTCGCCCCGATGAGCTACCCTAGGCCCCGACCGCAGCCTCGGCCGTGCGCCTTCTTCCTTGGCGGCGTGCTGGGACAGCGGAGACACGCTGATTGCAGTTGAACCAGCACAAGAGAGGGGAAACCATGAGCCTCACCAAGGAAGAGAAGCAGGAGATCATTCAGGCCCACGGCCGCGCCGACACGGACACGGGCTCGCCCGAAGTCCAGATCGCGATGCTGACGCGCCGGATCAACCAGCTCACCGAGCACCTCCGCACGCACAAGCACGATCACCACTCGCGCCGCGGACTGCTCAAGCTGGTCGGCCGTCGCCGCCGGTTCCTGAACTACCTCCAGCGCACGAATCTCGAGGGCTATCGCGCCCTCATCAAGGAGCTGGGGCTGAGGCGCTAGCTCTCACCCATAGGGGGTGGAAGTTTGAGCGAGCGGCCGGCATTGGCGCGAGTCGGAGCCGCTGACTCAAACCTCCACCCTCGTACACGAGGAAAAGTGGAGGGGACGACATATGGCAATTGCCACTGAAAGGCACGCATCGGTCTCCGTCGAGGTCGGCGGAAAGGAGATCTCGCTCGAGACGGGCAAGCTTGCGAAGCAGGCGGACGGCGCAGTCGTCATTCGCTCGGGCGACACGATCGTGCTGGCGACGGCGCAGGGCCGGATGGAGGCGCGCGAGGGCGCGGACTTCTTCCCGCTCACGGTGGACGTCGAGGAGCGGATGTACGCCGCCGGGAAGATCCCGGGCGGCTTCTTCAAGCGCGAGGGTCGCCCGACGGAGCGCGCGATCCTGACCGCGCGGATGATCGACCGCCCGATCCGGCCGCTCTGGCCGAAGGGCTTCAGGAACGAGGTGCAGGTGATCTGCACCGTGCTGTCGGCCGACATGACCACGGCGCACGACATCCTCTGCATCAACGGCGCGTCCGCGGCGCTGATGATCTCGCCGCTGCCGTTCCTCGGTCCGGTGGGCGCAGTGCGTATCGCCAGGCTCGAGGACCAGCTCGTCGTCAACCCGACTCTCCAGGAGATGGAGGAGGCGTCGATGGATCTGATCGTCGTCGGCACGAAGGAGGGGCTGACGATGGTCGAGGCCGGCGCCGACGAGGTGCCCGAGGACCTGCTGCTCGAGGCGCTCGACGTCGCGCAGGCGGAGATCCGAAAGCTCTGCGAGGCGCAGGAGGAGCTGCGTGAGAAGACGGGCAAGCCGAAGTGGCTCGAGCCCGAGCTGACGACGGAGCTCGACGAGTCGCACGGCGAGCAGATCCGCGAGCGCGTGCAGTCGGTCGGCCTACGCGAGGCGGGCGCGGTCGTGGACGAGCTGCTCGCCGAGCTCGCGCCGACGCTCTCGATGGATTCGACGGACGAGGACATCACGAGGCAGGTGCAGGTTCGGTCGAGCCTGAACGCCCTGCTCGAGAAGGGAAGGCTCGGCGCCGTCGAAGGGCCGGTGCGCGAGCAGTTCGAGAACGACCTCCGTGCGCTCACCGAGGCGGAGCAGGACTCGAAGGAGCTGAAGTCGGCGAAGCGCCACCTGCTCTTCGAGCGGATCATCGACACCGTCGAGCTGCCGTTCCCGGTTGGTCCGGCGACGGTGGACGGCGAGCCGCCGGCGGTCAAGGACGCCCTGACCAAGCAATTCGTGAAGCGCGCGTCCGAGGCGGTCTACAAGAACCTCGTCCGCACGAAGATCGCCGTCGAGAAGCGCCGCCCGGACGGTCGCGGCACCGAGGAGATCCGCCAGATCGACTGCGAGGTCTCGGTCAGCCCCCGCACGCACGGCTCGGCGCTGTTCCAGCGCGGCCAGACGCAGATCATGACCCTGCTGACGCTCGGCACGGCGAAGGAGGGGCAGCGGATCGACGACCTCTCGCTCGAGCAGGAGCGCCGCTACATGCACCACTACAACTTCCCGCCCTACTCGGTCGGGGAGACGGGCTTCATGCGCGGGCCGAAGCGCCGCGACATCGGCCACGGCGCGCTCGCGCAGCGGGCGCTCGAGGCGATGATCCCGCCGCCCGAGGAGTTCCCCTACACGATCCGCCTCGTCTCGGAGACGCTCGAGTCGAACGGCTCGTCGTCGATGGGCTCCGTGTGCGGCTCGACGCTCGCGCTGATGGACGCCGGCGTGCCGATCAAGGCTCCCGTGTCGGGCATCGCGATGGGCCTCGTCAAGGAGGGCGACGACTACGTCATCCTCACCGACATCCAGGGGGCGGAGGATCACCTCGGCGACATGGACTTCAAGGTCGCCGGCACGCGCGAGGGCATCACCGCGCTGCAGATGGACATCAAGATCACGGGCGTCACGCGCGAGATCATGGAGAACGCGCTCTCGCAGGCGAAGCGGGCGCGGGAGTTCATCCTCGACAAGATGCTGGACGCGATTCCGGAGGTGCGCGGCGAACTCGCCGAGCACGCGCCACGGATCTCGTCGGTCAAGATCAACCCCGAGTTCATCGGGATGGTCATCGGCAAGGGCGGCGAGACCATTCGCGGGCTCGAGGCCGACTACGAGGTGCAGATCGACATCGAGGAGGACGGCACGATCCTCATCTACGCGACCGACGGGACGAAGGCGTCGGCAGCGATCGCCGCGATCGAAGGGCTGACGAAGAGCCCCGAGGTCGGCGACGAGTACCACAACGCGAAGGTCGTGAAGACGACGCAGTTCGGCGCCTTCGTCGAGCTGAAGAAGGGGACGGACGGCCTGCTCCACGTCTCGAACGTCGGCCCCGGCCGCGTCGGGCACATCGAGGACGTGATGAGCCGCGGCGACGTGCTCGACGTCGTCGTGCAGGAGGTCGACAAGGAGCGAGGGCGGATCGGCCTCAAGCTGATCGCCAAGCACGAGAACGGCGCCGTCGTCACGCCCGAGGAGCTGATCGAGCGGGCGAAGAACGCGCCTCCGCGCGAGGAGCGCGAGGAGCGCCCGCGCGGCGATCGCGACCGGGGACGCGGCGGTCGCGGCGGCGGCGGCAGGCCTCGCAACTAGGCCAGGGGTAGGGGGGCCATGGGGGCCGTCGTGCGGCGACGGCCCCCACCAACCTTTCGTGCCGCAGCTACGAGCGCATACCGCCGTAGTAGCTGCCGAACTGATCCCTGTTCGTCTGCTCCTTGAACAGGTTCTCGTCGTACTCGGGCGCATTCTTGATCTCGTCCTTCGTCCGGTCGACGTAGATCGTCTCCGTGTCGAAGTCGACGCTCTGGACGACGCCTGCGGGCAGGAGGACCTTCTTGCCGAAGATCCACGGCCCCGTGTCGACGACGACGTACGAGCTGCCTACCTCGTTGCTCGCCTCGTCGACCTTGCCGATGCCGCCGTCGTTCGCCTCGACCTTGAAGCCGGTCAGATCGGACTGGCTCCACGTCGTGTCCGTGTACGCCCAGATGTCCGTGACGCGTGGCTGCATGCTCGTCTCCCTCCGTCGTTTGCCGTTCCTCCTAGGTCTCACCGGTCGGCCAGGTCCCAAACGAGCGGCCGCGCCGGCGCCATCCCCTACGATGCTCCGGTGCGGAAGTACGAGATCTCCGAGCTCGATTCCGGCGAGCGCGTGATCACCGAGCGTGTGACGAGCGTCCGCTCGGTCGCGCTCGGCTACTGGATCGGCGCCGGCGCCCGCGACGAGAAGGAGGAGCGGTCGGGCGTCTCGCACTTCCTCGAGCACCTGCTCTTCAAGGGCTCGTCGTCCTACAGCGCACAGGAGATCGCCGAGATCTTCGACGGGCTCGGCGGCGAGCTGAACGCGGCCACCTCGCGCGAGCACACGGTCGTGTACGCGACGGGTTCCCGACGCGCACCTCGAGACGGCGATCGACGTGATGACGGACATGGTCTTCGCGCCGACCTTCGCCGAGCTCGACGCCGAGCGCGAGGTGGTGCTGGAGGAGATCGCGATGTACGAGGACACGCCGCAGGAGCTCGTGCACGACCTCTTCTCGGCAGCCGTCTTCGGCAACCACCCGCTCGGCCGGCCGGTGATCGGCACCCGCGACGTGATCGGATCCGTCAGCCGGCGCGCGCTCGCCGGGTACCACCGCTCGATGTACGTCGGCGGCAACATCGTCCTCGCCGCGGCCGGCAACCTCGACCACAACGCGTTCGTGCATCTCGTCGAGCGCGCGCAAAGGCGGCCGGGCGACGCGCCCGGCGAAGGGCGTCCGCGTCAGGCGTCCTCTCGTCACCGCGCCGCCGCCCGGGCTGCGATTCCAGCGCAAGGACACGGAGCAGTACCACGTCTGCGTCGGCGCACCCGGTATCGCCCGGTCGGACCGGCGGCGGTTCGCCGCGTCCCTGCTCGACTCGATCCTCGGCGGCACCGCGTCGTCGCGGCTCTTCCAGGAGATCCGCGAGAAGCGCGGGATGGCCTACGCCGTCTACAGCTTCACGTCCCAGTACACCGACACGGGCTACGTCGGGTTCTACGTCGGCACGCGCGAGGAGAACCTCGCGGAGTGCCTCGAGATCGCCGCGCACGAGATCGCGGACATCGCGGCCGGGAACCTGCGCCCGAACGAGCTCGCCCGCGCGAAGGAGAACATGAAGGGGCGGATCGTGCTCGCGACCGAGTCGACCTCCAACCGGATGAGCCGGCTCGGCAAGTCGCTGATCACGGACACCGAGCTGCTGTCCCTCGAACGGCTGATCGCGGAGATCGACGCCGTGCAGGAGGACGAGATCGCGGAGCTCGCATCGGTCTTCCTTCAGCCCGAGCAGCTCTCGGCCGCGGGGATCGGCCCGGACGCCGAGCGCTTCTCCGCCGCGGTCGAGCGGGTCAACCCAGCACTGGTGCGCGCCGCGGCTGCATGAGGGTCTGCCTGTTCGGGCGCGGCGGCAAGGTGGGACGCGTGCTCGCACCCGCGCTCGAGGCGGCCGGGCACGAGCTCGTCGAGCGCGACACCGCCGAGGCGGCGATCGACTTCACCACGCCGGAGGCGGTCGTCCCGAACGTCCTCGGCGCTCTCGACGCCGGGGTGCCGTGCGTGATCGGAACGACCGGCGCGAGCCTGGACGAGGTGGACGAGCGGGCGCGCGAACGCCGTCTGCCCGTCTTCTTCGCGCCGAATTTCGCGGTGGGAGCCGTGCTGATGATGCGCCTCGCCGCCGAGGCCGCGGCCTTCCTCCCTCGCGCCGAGATCGTCGAGCTGCACAACGAGGCGAAGCGCGACGCCCCGTCCGGCACCGCACGTGCCACGGCGGATCTGATTCCGGGCGAGACGCCGATCCACTCCGTGCGACTGCCGGGCCTCGTCGCGCACCAGGAGGTGCTGCTCGGCGGCGACGGACAGCTGTTGACGATCCGGCACGATGCCTTCTCGCGCGAGGCGTACGTCCCCGGCGTCCTGCTCGCGCTCGAGCGCCTGCGTACGCTGCCGCCGGGGCTGACGGTCGGGCCTCGAGACGCTCCTCTAAGCCGTGTCCGCCGCCCGCCTGGAGACGTTCGCCGACGGCGTGTTCGCGATCGCCGCGACGCTGCTCATCCTCATCGTCGAGGTTCCCGAGCTCGACGAGCACAGCCTCGCGCACGAGCTGGTCCGTCTCTGGCCCGCGTACGTCGGTTACGCCGTCAGCTTCCTCACCATCGGGATCATCTGGGTGAACCACCACACGGTGCTCCGGCAGATCCGGGGCGTCGACCGCATCTTCCTCTTCATCAACGTCTTCTTCCTGCTCTGCATCGCATTCATCCCGTTCCCGACGCGCCTGCTGGCGACCTACGTGCGCACCGGTGACGGAAGGGCCGCCGCGGTCGTGTACGGGATCACGCTCACCACCACCGCGATCTTCTTCAACCTGATGTGGCGCTACGCGATCGGCGGAGGCGGCCGCCTGCTGAGGGCCGACGCCGACCGACGCGAGGTGGACGGCATCACCCGCAGCTATCGTCCCGGGGTACCGATGTACGCGGGGTCGACTGTCGTCGGAATCTTCAACGCCGAGGTCGCGGCGGCGCTGTTCGCGGCGATCGCGCTGTTCTACGTCGCCTCGAGCTCGTTCTTCGGCCGGGACGAGGTCGTGCCGTGACGATCGACGTCGGCGTCGAGATCCGCGAGCTGGCCGGGCGCGAGGTTCTCACGCTCAAGCGCCCGCTCGCCGAGATCTGGCCCGACGCGTCGCGTGCCCGCATCGACGAGATCCTGCCGCGCCACGCCGAGCGAGACGGCTTCCGCTTCCTCGGCGCCTTCGCCGGCCGGCTGCTCGTCGGCTTCGTCTACGGCTACCGCGGTGAGGCGGGCCAATGGTGGCACGACCGCGTCGCCAGCGAGCTCGGCCCCGGCGGGCACCGAGCGCTGGCTCCCGCCGGGTCACCTGGAGTTCACGGAGCTGCACGTACGCCGCGAGTACCGGCGCCGCGGGATCGGCGGCGCCTTGCACGACTCGCTGCTCGACGGTGTCGAGGCGCCGACCGCCGTGCTCTCCACGCAGACCGACAACGAGCCGGCGATCGCCCTCTACACCGGCCGCGGCTGGCAGGTGATCGTCCCACACCTCGACTTCGGCTCCGGCCGCGCCTTCCTCATCATGGGCAAGGATCTCGCCGCCGACGATTGAAGAAAACGCCGTTCTGTGCTGCAGTAACAGGACTGCGATGTCGACAAGCTAGGAGGTCTCGATCATGGCCGGGGTGCGGCGCGTCTCACGCTCGATCCTGCGTTACTTCGTTCCGCTCTACGGAGCCCTGTTGATCCTTCAGGTGTTCCTGGCGGGGGAGGGCATCTTCGGCGCACGGGACAACGACGTGTTCATCGAGGACGCGAAGACGCTCGACCTGCACCGCGGCCTGGGTTTCTTCCTGACGATGCCCGGCGCGCTGCTGCTGCTGATCGTTGCACTGCTCGCCTGGCTGCCGAACAAGCGCCAGCGGACGATCACGCTCGTCCTGCCGGTGCTCCTGTTCGTGCAGATGATCCTCGCCGGCGCGGGCCGCTGGGTCGCCGCGTTCCATCCGCGTGAACGCGTTCCTCCTGCTCGGCCTGGTCGGTTACCTCTCGTGGCAGTTCTGGCGCGCTCCCGAGACGATGACCGCGGAGTCGCCCACGCGCGAGGAGGCGCCGGTCGCCGAGCCGGCCGTCTAGCTCGACACCGACTTTCCGTGTGGGCGCGGCGGCTCGCCCTCGCCGCGGGGTTGGTCGCGGCCGGGGTCGCCGTCGCGTGGCTCGGCATCGCCTGGAACGCCAGCCGTGTCCCGGCCGAGTTCGGCGCGCTCGAGCTCGCGCCTGCGGACTTCGGCGGCGGTGCCGTCGGCGACCACCACGGCGGTCACACGCGCGGAATCTCCGTGGCGGCGCTGCACGGACCGGCCGCGCCGCCGGACGTCCGCATCCGGCTCGTGGCGCAGCACGCGAAGGTCCGGCTGCCGTCGGGGAGGAGCGTGAGCGCGCTGACGTTCAACGGCCGGCTGCCAGGGCCGGAGCTTCACGTGCGCGAGGGGCAAATCCTCGAAGTGACCCTCGTGAACCGCGACGTCGAGGAAGGAGCGTCGATCCACTGGCACGGCGTCGACCTGCCGAACGCGGAGGACGGCGTCGCCGGCGTGACGCAGGACAGCGTTCCGCCGGGCGGCAGCTACGTCTACCGCTTCCGCGCGTCGGTCCCCGGGACCTACTGGTACCACTCGCACCAGCACTCGGCGGACGAGGTCGAGCGGGGGCTCTACGGCGCGCTCGTCGTCGAGCCTGCGCGCTCGGCGGAGGCGGCTGGACCTCGTCGCGGTCGCGCACACGATCGGCGGCGTCGCGCTGCTCGGCGGCAGCGACGTCGAGCAGCGGCGACGCGTCGCCGCGGGAACGCCGGTCCGCCTGAGGCTCGTGAACTCCAGCGACTCGCTCAGGCGCTTCGCGCTCGGGGGCACGAGCTTCCGCGTCGTCGCGATCGACGCGCGCGAGAAGCGTGGCGGGACGGCGCTGACCGGCGCCACGATCGCCGTTCCGGCCGGCGGACGCTACGACCTCGCCTTCACCATGCCGCCGGACCCCGTCCGGCTCGCGGTGCAGGGACAGCACGTCGATCTCGTCCTCGCGCCGGGACCGGGCGCGGCTCCCGAAGCCGAGTTCGGCGCAGGACCTCGATCCCGCGACGTACGGCGCGCCGGCGGTCGTGGTGCCTGAGCGGTTCGACCGGCGCTTCCGCGTGGACATCGGCAAGCGCCTCGGATTCCTCCGCGGCGGCCTGCGCTTCGGCTGGCAATGGACGATCAACGGCAAGAAGTACCCGCACATGCCGATGTTCATGGTGCAGCGCGGCGAGACGGTCGAGTTCAGCTTCGCGAACCACTCCGGCGCCGCGCACCCGATGCACCTGCACGGTCACCACATGCTCGTCATCGCGCGCGACGGTCGCCGCGTCCGGCCGTGGTGGGTGGACACGCTCGAGATCCGCCCGGGCGACCGGTACGACGTCGCCGTCTTCGCGACGAATCCCGGGGTGTGGATGCTGCACTGCCACATCCTTCGGCACGCCGCGCGCGGCCTCGTCACCCACGTCGCGTACGAGGGCGTGACGACGCCGTTCCGGATGGGCAGCGCGTCCGGCAACCAGCCGGAGTGAGAGGAGTACGTGACGGGCGCGACGAACCCGTAGAATCGACGGATGCTCGGCGAGGTGCTCACCGCGATCGTGACGCCGTTCCGCGCGGACGGAAGCGTCGACCTCGACCGCTTCCGCGAGCTGGCGGAGTTCCTCGTCGACAACGGCTCCGACGGGATCGTCGTCTGCGGAACCACGGGCGAGTCCCCGACGCTCCGCGACGAGGAGAAGTTCGAGCTCTGGGAGACCGCCGTCGACGCGCTCGGCGGGCGCGCGACGATCGTCGCCGGGACCGGCACGTACGACACGGCTCACTCGATCCATCTCTCCGAGCGCGCCGCCGAGATCGGCGTCGACGGCCTGCTCGTCGTGACGCCGTACTACAACAAGCCTCCGCAACGCGGCATCGTCGCGCACTTCGAGGCGATTGCCTCCGCGACCGACAGGCCGATCGTCGCGTACAACATCCCGTCGCGCGTCGTCGTCAACATCGAGCCGCAGACGATCGAGCGGCTCGCGCAGATCCCGACGGTGTGCGCGGTGAAGCAGGCGCACGACGATCTCGACGAGGCACGGCAGATACCCGGCTTCGGCCTCGACCTCTACGCCGGTGACGACAACCTCCTCTACCCGTTCCTCGAGCTCGGCGGCGTCGGCGTCATCTCGGTCACGGCGCACGTCGTGGGCGCGCAGATGAAGGAGATGGTCGGCGCCTTCCGCAACGGCGACTCCGCGAGGGCGAAGGAGATCGACGAGCAGCTCGCGCCGGCGTTCGACCTCCTGAAGGTGCAGACGAACCCGATCGCGATCAAGGCCGCGCTGAACCTGCGCGGCCACGACGTCGGCGGATTGCGCCTGCCGCTCGTCGAGGCGGACGCCGATGAGATCGACGCGGGTTCGCTCGTGCCTGGAGCGCCTCGGCGCGCTCGTCGCCGGCCTAGCCCGTCCCGGCACCTTCCGCGAGACTGCTTCCGCCTCTTTCCCTGCCCCGCCTATGCTTGGCCGCACATGAGCATTCGCATCATTCCGCTCGGCGGCCTCGGCGAGGTCGGCAAGAACATGACCGTGTTCGAGTCGGGCGACGACGCGATCGTCGTCGACGCCGGGCTCGCGTTCCCGCGGGACGAGCACCTCGGCGTCGACCTCGTGCTCCCCGACATGACGTATCTCGCCGAGAAGCGGAACGGCGTGCGCGCGCTCCTCCTGACGCACGGCCACGAGGATCACGTCGGCGCGCTGCCGTACCTGCTGCGCGTGGCGCAGGTGCGCGAGATCTGGGCGACGCGGCTGACCCTCGGCCTGATCAAGTCGAAGCTGGACGAGCACGGACTGCTGCGCGCCGCCGAGCTGCGCGAGGCCGAGATCGGGAAGCCGATCGAGCTCGGGCGCATTCCGCGTCGAGTTCGTCCGCATGGCGCACTCGATTCCCGACTCGGCCGCGCTCGCGATCCAGGCCGAGGGAAAGCTGATCGTCCACACCGGCGACTACAAGCTCGACCACACGCCGATCGACGGCCAGAACACCGACGTCGGCCGGCTCGCCGAGCTCGGCAACCAGGGCGTCGACCTGATGCTCGGCGACTCGACGAACGCCGAGCGGCCGGGCGTGACGCCGTCCGAGCGCGTCGTCGGCGAGGCGTTCCGGCAGATCTTCCCGCTGCGCACGGGACGCATCATCGTCTCGTCGTTCGCGTCGAACGTCCACCGCGTGCAGCAGGCGATCGACGTCGGCGTCCGGCCTCGGCCGCAAGGTGGCGGTCGTCGGCCGCTCGATGCGCAAGAACGTGAACATCGCGCGCAACCTCGGCTTCATGGACGTTCCCGACGGCGATCCTGCTGAAGCCGGAGGAGCTGCGGGAGCTGCCGCCCGGCGAGCAGCTGATCATCTGCACCGGGCAGCCAGGGCGAGCCGATGTCGGCGCTCACGCGGATCGCCTACAACGACCATCCAGGCGTCAGCGTCGAGCGCGGCGACACCGTGATCATCTCCGCGAAGCCGGTTCCGGGGAACGAGCTGCGCGTCCACGACGCGATCAACCGGCTCGCGCAGTCGGGCGCGGAGGTGTTGCACCAGGAGATCGCTCCGGTCCACGTCTCGGGCCACGGCAACGCGGAGGAGCTGCGGACGATCCTCGCGCTGCTCCGGCCGAAGGCGGTGATGCCCGTGCACGGCGAGTTCCGGATGCTCGCCGCGCACGCACAGCTCGCGCGCGACGCAGGCGTGCCCGCGTCGGCGATCGTGCTCGCCGAGAACGGCGCCGTCGTCGAGCTCGACCGACACCGGCGCCGCGCGTCGTCGACCAGGTCGAGGCCGGCGTGACGTTCGTCGACGGGCTCGGCGTCGGCGACGTGAAGGACGTGGCCCTCCGCGACCGGCGCCGCCTGTCCGAGGACGGCGTCCTGATCATCGTCGCGACGCTCGCGCCGGAGGACGGCGGCGCGGTCGGGCAGGCCCGAGCTGATCGCGCGAGGCTTCGCCGGAGCGCGACGAGCTGATCGAGGAGACGCGCGACGAGGCCGAGCGCGTCCTCGGCGAGCTCCTCGCCCAGGACATGTCCGAGATCAAGCTCCTCCAGGAGCACCTGCACGACTCGGTCGGGCAGTTGATCTACGACAGAACGCGCCGGCGGCCGATGATACTTCCGGTGATCGTCGAAGTCTGAACCCGCGATGAGCACGCTTCGCACCCCACAAACGCTCGGCTGGCCCGAGGTGATCGCCGACAACGCGGCCGAGGTCGCGTTCGGCGGCGCGCCTGATCGGACAGCTCCGCGCCTGCGAGGCCTCGGCGCTCGCGTTCTGCCGGCTGCTCGAGCGCTGGAACCGCGGCGAGGCGCTGCCGCCGACCGCAGGCGGACGCGAGGCCGCGCTGCGGCACGCGGCCGATCGGGTCGAGACCGCGCGTCAGCGGGCTGGAGGAGCCGCTCGCGCGCTACCTGCTCGAGCTCGCAGCCGACGCACGCCGAAGGCGGCTCGTGGTACTCGCAGCCGTCGAGCGCGGAGCTGCTCGACTGGGAGCCGGTGCTCACCCGCGCGGGCGTTCACGCCTCCCCGAACCGGGTCGCGAAGACGTACCTCGAGCTCGCCGTGTTCGTGCGGGCGCTCGAGAGCCTGAGCGACGCGGTGCGGATGCGGCTCGCGCCGGACCGCTCGTCGCTCTGGGCCGGCCTGTTCGACCTGCGCGAGAACCTGCTCGGGCGCACGCTCGAGGATCTGCGCGCGCTCGCCGCCTACTGGACGGCTTCGCGGGGCCGGCTGCGTGACGGTCGCGCGCTCGGCGGCCAGCGTTCCGACCCCGAGGCCGATCGAGGCTCGTCTGCGACGCAGGTCCGGCAAGCGTCTGCAACAGACGGCGGCTCGACCGGCGCGTTCTCTCGCGAACCGCGCGGCTGCCTGAGCCATGCGAGCCCGGCCAGCTCGTCTTCACGGATGGACGCCGTAGCGACCGCTAGCGCAGGACTCCACGCGGGGGCGCAGAAGCCTCGTCCGTGGCGGCGACCCGCAAGAAGAAGCGCAGCCTGAAGCCGCGCGTCCCGTCGCGGGTCAAGCGACGCAAGCCCTCGACGCGCCGTCACGGCCACCATTCGGAGCTCTGGGGCCTCGGGCTCGTCGCCGCCGGGCTCTTCCTCGGGATCGTCCTCTACGGCGGCTGGGACGGCGGGATCGTCGGTGGGCCGATCGCCGACGGGATGGACGGGCTGCTCGGTCTCGCCGCGTACATCGTTCCGATCGCGTTCGTCGTCGTCGGCGGGCTGATGGTCGCGCGCAGCGAGCTCGTCGACTTCCGCCCCTTTCGCCTGGGCCTCGCCGTCCTCGTCGTTCGGACTGCTGACCACGCTCGGCTCGGGCCACGGCGGCTTTCTCGGCACGGTCTTCGGAGGCGGGCTCGGCAAGCTCCTCGGGCCCGGGCGCGCCGATCCTCGGCGTCCTCGCGCTCGTGATCGGAGTGCTGCTGCTCTCCGGAGCGTCGGTGGGCGCGCTTCGTCCGGCGGTCCGCACACCGCCGTCCGCAGCGCCGCGGCCAGGCGGCGCACGCGCCGCGCCCGCTTCCGCTCCGCCGCCGCGGAAGCGGGCAGCGGCCAGGCCCAAGCCTCCGGTCGACGCGGTCGAACGCGTTTCCCGACGTCGTCGGCGCCGAGCCGCCGCCGCTGCTCGTCCCGACGCGAGCACCTCGAGGAGGATCCGCCGACGCTCTTCGACGTGACCGACGTGCAGGAGCACGGCGAGTACGTGCTGCCCGACCGCAGCCTCCTGCACAAGTCGCAGTCGACCGGCAAGGTCGATCCGGCGGCCGCGGACCGCGTCGGCGAGGCGCTGCTCCAGACGCTCGAGCACTTCGGCATCGAGGCGACCCTCGTCGGCCGCATCGCCGGCCCGCGCGTCACGCGCTACGAGCTGCAGCTCGCGCCGGGGACGAAGGTGTCGAAGATCTCCGCGCTCAAGGACGACCTGAGCTACGCGCTCGCCACGACCGAGATCCGCATCCTCGCGCCGATCCCCGGCAAGCAGGCCGTCGGCGTCGAGGTGCCGAACCTCTCGCCGAACCTCGTCACGCTCGGCGACATCTACGACGACCTGCCGCAGACGGCGTCGCCGCTCTCGGTCTGGCTGGGCAAGGACATCTCCGGCAACGCCGTCTGGACCGACCTCGCGCGGATGCCGCACATCCTCATCGCCGGCACGACCGGGTCGGGCAAGTCCGGCTGCATCAACGCGATGCTCACGTCCGTGCTCCTGCGCGCGACCCCCGACGACGTGCGGATGATCCTCATCGACCCGAAGCGGATCGAGCTCGGCTACTACGAGTCGATCCCGCACCTGCTGACGCCGGTCGTCTCGTCGCCGAAGCAGGCCGCCGCCGCGCTCGCGAACGTCGTCGCCGAGATGGAGCGGCGCTACGAGAAGATGTCGATCGTCCGCGCGCGCAGCCTGCCCGAGGCGAACCGCGCGCTCCGCGCGCGGGGCGAGCCTTCGCTGCCGTACCTGCTCGTCGTCATCGACGAGCTCGCCGACCTGATGATGATCTCGCCGCAGGACGTCGAGGACGCGATCATCCGGCTCGCGCAGAAGTCGCGCGCGGTCGGCATCCACCTCGTGCTCGCGACGCAGCGCCCCTCGGTGGACGTGATCACCGGGATGATCAAGGCGAACGTCCCGTCGCGCATCGCGTTCGCCGTCTCGTCGCAGACCGACTCGCGCGTGATCCTCGACGGCAACGGCGCCGAGTCGCTGCTCGGCCAGGGCGACATGCTCTTCAAGCCGCTCGGCACGTCGCGGCTGCAGCGCGTCCAGGGCGCGTACGTGAGCGAGGAGGAGATCGCGCTGATCGTCGAGCAGACGCGCGCGCAGCGCGCGCAGGAGCTGGACGAGTCGCTGCTCGAGGCTCCCGAGGTGTTCGAGCGCGAGGACGACGACTCGGGCGGCGACTTCGACCCCGACGAGGATCCGCTGCTCGACCGCGCGATCGAGATCGTCGTCCAGACGCAGACCGCCTCGGTCTCGCTGATCCAGCGGCGCCTGCGGGTCGGCTACACGCGCGCCGGACGCCTGATCGACATGCTCGAGCGCCGCGGGATCATCTCCGGCTACGAAGGCTCGAAACCGCGCCGAGTGCTCGTCGCCCAAGAAGATTTGGAGCGTGTTAACTCCTAGACCGCGAGCCCTAACCTCGGGTTAGGATCGCTCGTCCCTAACCTCTGGGACCGCAATATTTTCGGACTAGGAGGGCAAGTGAAGGTTTCTCGTTGGGTCATGCTGGCGGCTCGTCGCCCTGCTTGCGGTTGGGCTCGCGGTCGGCGGCGCGCTCGTCAAGAGCGATTCCGGGTACTGCGGCAGCGCAGGCAACGCTCAAGATCGCGCTCGTCAGCGACATCGGCAAGTTCAACGATCGTTCGTTCAACCAGTCCCAGCTCGAGGGTCTCAAGCGGGCGAAGACGAAGCTCGGCGTCAGCATCCTGCCGAAGCAGTCGAACTCGGTCAGCGACTACCTCCCGAACCTGACGCGGCGATCCGAGGGGCATTCGAACCTCGTCATCTCGGCGGGCTTCCTGCTCGCGAACGCCACGGCGACGGTGGCGAAGAAGTTCCCGGACACGCACTTCGCGATCACCGACTACACGGTTCACGCGGCGCCCTTCGCCGACAAGAAGGGCAAGCCGCTCTTCAAGAACGTCGAGGGCCTGACCTACGCGGCGAACGAGTCGGGCTGTCTCGTCGGCGTGCTCGCGGCGAAGATGGCGCAGAAGGCCGGCAAGAAGGTCATCGGCGCCGTCGGCGGGCTGAAGATCCCGCCGGTCGACATCTGGATCGCCGGTTACCAGTACTGCGCGCAGAAGGCGGTCCCGGGGACCGTCGTCAAGATCGGCTACTCGCAGGACTTCGTCGCGGCCGACAAGTGCAAGACCGTCGCGGAGAACCAGATCTCGCAGGGTGCGCAGGTGCTGTTCCAGGTCGCGGGCGGCTGTGGCCTCGGCACGCTGAAGGCGGCCGACGAGGCCAAGATCTGGGGCATCGGCGTCGACAAGGACCAGTACAACGACGCGAAGCGCGTGCTCACGAGCGGCGTCAAGCGCGTCGACAACGGCGTCTTCCCGACGGTCGCGCAGGAGAAGGCCGGCAAGTTCGACGCCGGCAGCGACCTGCTCTTCAACCTGAAGAACGGCGGCATGGCGGTCGGCAAGATCAACCCGGCCGTGCCGAGCGCGTACATCAAGCTGATGAACTCGTACAAGGCGCGGATCATCGCCGGCAAGCTGAAGGTTCCCGCGGCGCTCTAGACGCACTGAGCAGCAGAACGATCGAAGGGCGGGCCGCACACGGCTCGCCCCTCGTCTTTCCGGCGTTAGGATCGACCGCGGTGACCGTGGTGGCCGACGTCCCAGTTCTCGAGATGCGCGGGATCGTCAAGGCGTTCCCGGGCATCGTCGCCAACGACCATGTCGACTTCGACCTGGCGAGGGGCGAGGTGCACGCGCTGCTCGGTGAGAACGGCGCCGGCAAGTCGACGCTGATGAACATCCTCTACGGGCTGTACAAGCCGACGAGGGCGAGATCCGGCTGAACGGCAAGCCCGTCACGTTCACGTCCGCGAAGGACGCGATCGACGCCGGCATCGGCATGGTGCACCAGCACTTCATGCTCATCCCGGTGATGACGGTCGCCGAGAACATCGTCCTCGGCACGGAGCCGAGACAGAACGGCGTGCTGCTCGACGAGCGGGCGGCCGAGCGCGCGCGTCGCCGAGCTGGCCAGGACCTTCAAGTTCGCCGTCGACCCGCACGCCCGCATCGACGCATCACCGTCGGCCAGCAGCAGCGCGTCGAGATCATGAAGGCGCTCTACCGCAACGCAGACATCCTGATCCTCGACGAGCCGACGGCGGTGCTGACGCCGCAGGAGGCGGCAGACCTGTTCGAGATCCTGCGCACGCTCCAGCGCGAGGGCATCTCGATCATCTTCATCAGCCACAAGCTGAACGAGGTGCTCGAGATCGCCGATCGCATCACCGTGCTCCGCCGCGGAAAGAAGATCGAGACCGTTCTCGCGCGCAGGGCGCGACCGAGGAGACGCTCGCGCAGCGCGATGGTCGGCCGGGAGGTGCTGCTGCGCGTCGACAAGCCGCCGGCGGAAGCGGGGGACGTGCTGCTCGAGGTCGAAGACCTCCACGTCGTTCGACGACCGCGGGATCGAGAAGGTGCGCGGCGTCTCCTTCCAGGTGCGCGCCGGCGAGATCGTCGGGATCGCGGGCGTCGACGGCAACGGACAGACGGAGCTGATCGACGCGATCGCCGGCCTGCGCAAGATCGACAGCGGCGTCGTGCGGGTCGCGGGCCGCGAGCTTCGGCGGGCGAGCGCACGCGAGATGCTCGACGCGGGCGTCGGCCACATCCCCGAGGACCGCCAGCGGCGAGGACTCGTGCTCGAGTTCACGATCGCCGAGAACATCGCGCTGCACGACTACGCGAAGCCGCCCGACGCGAAGTGGGGCTGGCTGTTTCCGCGGCGCCTCGTCGAGCGTGCGCGCGGGCTGATCGAGGAGTTCGACGTCCGCGGCGGCGGGCCGCTCACGCGGGCCGGAGGGCTCTCCGGCGGCAACCAGCAGAAAGTCGTCGCCGCACGCGAGATCGCGCGCGATCCGAAGGTCCTCATCGCCGCGCAGCCGACGCGCGGGCTCGACGTCGGCGCGATCGAGTACCTCCACCGCCGGATCGTCGACGAGCGTGGACGAAGGCCGGGCGATCCTGCTGATCTCGCTCGAACTGGAGGAGATCTTCTCGCTCTCCGACCGCATCCTCGTCCTCTACGAAGGCGAGATCGTCGGCGAGCACACGGGCGGCGAGGACGTTTCCGAGGAGGAGATCGGGCTCGAGATGCTCGGCGGCGCACGGAAGCCGGAGGCGGCGTGAGCGTCGAGCCGCCGCCGAGCCCGGACCCGGGGCTCCCGCCGGAGACTGTCGCACCGAGCGGAACGGTCGCCTCGCGGATCGCGCTGCGCCAGCGCGCCGGCGGTGTCGCCGTGCCGGTCGCTCACGGCCCTGCTCGCGTTCCTGATCGGCGGCCTCGTCGTGCTCGCGACCGGTCACAACCCGCTCGTCGCGTACCGCGACATCTTCAACGGCGCGGGCCTGAACTGGTTCTTCCATCCGTCGACCGACACGGCGCGAAACGACGCGTACAACCTGACGCAGACGCTGCTCCAGACGACGTCGCTGATTCTCACGGGCCTCGCCGTCGCGTTCGCCTTCCGCTGCGGGATGTTCAACATCGGCGGCCAGGGCCAGTACTTCGTCGGCCTCTTCGTCGCCGCGCTGGATCGGCCACGCATTCGCCGGCATGGCGACCGGCGCCTCACATCCTGCTCGGGATCGTCGCGGCGACCCTCGGCCGGCGCGGTGTGGGCCGGGATCGCCGGTGTCCTCAAGGCGACCGTCGGCGCGCACGAGGTGATCACGACGATCATGCTCAACTGGATCGCGATCTGGGTCGGCACGTACCTGTTCGGCGACGGCGGGCCACTGCAGGGCGCGGACAACAAGGCGGCGCACGTTCCGATCTCCGCCGACGTCGCGAACAGCGCGAAGCTGCCCGTCTTCTGGGGCGACAAGGACCTCCAGGGGCTGCACGTCGGCTTCTTCGTCGCCATCGGCGCGCTCGTCGTCTTCTCCCTGCTCCTCAACCGCACGACGCTCGGCTACGAGGTGCGTGCGGTCGGCTACAACCCCGAGTCGGCGGCCTACGGCGGCATCAACGTGAAGAAGAACCTCGTCCGCGCGCTGGCGATCTCGGGCGCGTTCGCCGGCCTCGCCGGCGGGCTCGACATGCTCGGCTACCTCTACCGCTACGGCGTCTCGGACATCCCGACCTCGCGCGATCGGCTTCCTCGGCATCGCCGTCGCACTGCTCGGCCGCAACACCGCCGTCGGCGTCGCGCTAGGCGCGTTGCTGTTCGGCGCGCTGCTGTTCGGGACGACGCACGGACTCCAATCGAGCACGATCGACCCGCAGGCCGCAGGCAACCTCACGTACATGATCCAGGGGCTGATCGTGCTCTTCGTCGGCGCCGACGTGCTCATCCTCGCGGTCTGGAACAGTCGCCGGCGCCTCCGCCGCAGGGAAGGCTCGGCCACGGAAGCTTCCGCCGCATGAGCATCACCGCCGAGCGGCAGAGCAGGGAGGCCCTCCTCCGACTCGCCTCGCCGCGCGCAGTCGGGATCCTCGCGCTGCTCCTCGGCGTCTTCGCCGCGTTCCTCTCGCTCCCGCCGATCGAGGCGCGCACGATCCTCTGGCCGATCCTCGTCGGACTGGTCGGCGCCGTGCTCGGCGTGTGGACGGCGATGCGCGGTCTGCGCCGGCTCGGCTGGGGCGCGGTCGTCCTCTCGGCGATCGGGATCGGGCTCGGGATCCTCGCGACCCGCTCGGGCACCGAGAACCTGAACAGCGTCTTCACCGCGTCGCTGATCGCGTCGATGCTCGTCTTCTCGACGCCGCTCGTGTTCGCCGGGATCGGCGGGATGTACTCCGAGCGCAGCGGCGTCGTGAACATCGGCCTCGAGGGGATGATGCTGATGGGCGCGTTCTTCGGCGTCTACGGCGCCGACAAGGGCGGGAGCTGGGTCGTCGGCGTGGTGGTCGGCGATGGTCGCCGGAGGCGCGCTCGCGCTCGTGCACGCCATCTTCGCGATCCACCTTCGCGCGGATCAGATCGTGGGCGGAACCGCGGTCAACTTCCTCGCGCTCGGAATCACCGGCTACTTCTTCTTCCAGCTGTACCACGGCGAGGACGTGCCGGTGGGCATCTCGACGATCCCGCGCGTCGATCTTCCGTGGATCGGGGACGCTGCATTTCCTCGGCCCTGCGATCGGGCACCTGAACCTGATGGTCTGGCTCAGCTTCCTGCTCGTCGTCCTGTCGTACGTCGTCGTCTTCAAGACGCCGATCGGCCTGCGCATCCGCGCGTGCGGCGAGCACCCGCGCGCGGCCGACACCGTCGGGATCAACGTCTATGCGATCCGCTACGGGTGCGTCGTTCTCTCCGGGAGTCCTCGCGGCGCTCGGCGGCGCGTACCTCTCGATCGGCTTCGGCGGCGGGACGTTCAACGACAACATGACCGCGGGCCGCGGCTTCATCGCCCTCGCCGCGATGATCTTCGGCAACTGGCGCCCGTTCGGCACCTTCTACGCGGCGCTCCTCTTCGGCTTCTCGACCGCGCTCGCCTACCGTCTGCCCGTCTACTCGGCGACGGCCGCGACGCTGTTCCAGGCACTCCCGTACGTGCTGACGCTGATCGCCGTCGCCGGAGTGATCGGACGCACGGTTCCACCGGCCGCGGATGGACGTCCCTACACGAAGCAGTAGGAAAGCGAACTGGCGCGCGTGGGGTGCGGTCCTCCTGGGCCTCGCCTCCGTTGCGGCGGTCCCGGCTGCCATCGCGTACACGCACTACGAGGACATCGAGCTCATTCGCGCCGCCTGGGCGATCGCACCCGGGATCCTGCTCGGGCTCCTCGCGCTCGCGCTCGCGCGCCGCGCGCGGAGGCGCACGGAACGCACGATCGGCCGCGTGGGCGGCGTGCGCGTCACCAAGCTGGGGCGCTTCCTCGGCGCGCTCGGCATCTACGTCGCGCTCGCGGCAGCGGTGTCGCTCGGCGTATACGAGCTCTTGAACCGCCTCTCGTCGTGACATGAGCGCGGTCGAGCTTGACGTCTCGCCGGGAGCGCGGCTTCGCCGCGCTCCTCACAGGCCTGTGCCGAGGCCAGCTCCCTCACAACAACATCTTCACCGTTGCGAAATGCAGAGCATTTTGCAAGGCCGATTACACTGGGCGAATGTTCGAGATCGGGTCGAGCCTGAAGGAAGCGCGCCTGCGCCAGAACCTCGATTTCCCGCAGATCGAGACGACGACGAAGATCCGCGGCAAGTACCTGCAGGCACTCGAGGACGAGCAGTTTCATCTGCTGCCGGAGGAGACGTACGTCAAGGGGTTCCTCAGGACGTACGCCGAGTACCTCGGCCTCGACGGGCAGCTGTACGTCGACGAGTACAACTCGCGCTACGTCGCGATCGAGGAGCAGCCGATCCGCGCGCGCCGGACGGTCCGCCAGCCGCGGCACCGGCGGATGCAGCGCGGCGTCCTCGTCGCGGCGCTCGCCGGCATCGCCGTCGTCACCGCGCTCGTGATCGTTGCGTGGACGTCGGGCTCACCGTCGAAGCAGCACGTCGTCGGCGTCACTCCGCACGGGACGAAGCAGAAGCCGGAAACGGCGAAGCCGACGAAGAGATCCGTGCCCGCGCTGCCGCCGAAGCCGACGATCACGCTGCACGCGGTGCGCTCGCCCGTCGTCCTGCTCGCCGTGCGCAAGGCGGGGCCGCAGGGCAAGATCCTCTTCGAGAACAAGGAGCTCTCGCCGGGCCAGTCGCTCCGCTTCAAGCGCCGGAAGCTGTGGATCAACACCGGAACGCCCGAGAGCCTGCGGGTGGTCGTCAACGGCAGGCGGAGCGCGCTGCCCGGCGGAAAGCCGCAGGTGTTCGTCGTCACCGCGCGCGGCATCTTCGCGTCTGCGTAGCGTCCTCGTCATCACCGGGAGCGAGCTCGTGCGGGGCGACCGGAACGACCGCAACGGGCCGTTCGTCGCGCGCGAGCTCGTGCGGCTCGGGCTCGAGCCGGCGCGTGATCTCGATCGTCGGCGACGACGAGCGCGAGCTCGAGCGCGCGCTGGCCGAGGGGCTGCGCGCGGATCTGTGCGTGGTGACCGGCGGCCTCGGCCCGACGCACGACGATCGCACCGTGGAGCTCGTGGCCCGGGTCGCCGGTGTGCCGCTGCGCCTCGACGACGGTCTGCACGCCGAGATCGAGCGGATCTCCCGCGCGGTCGCGGAACGGCTGCACCGGCCGTACGCCGACTTCGAGACGGGAGTGGTGAAGCAGGCGACGCTGCCGGAAGGCGCCGTCTCGCTCGGGCTCGCGGGCACCGCGCCGGGGATCGTGCTGCAGACCGAGACGCGCCGCCGTCGTCGTCCTTCCGGGCCCGCCGCGCGAGCTGCAGCGGCTCTGGCCCAGAGCGCTCGAGACCGACCCGGTGCGCCGGGTGCTGGAACGCGCGCGGCCGCCGGAGCATCGCGTCCTGCGCTTCTTCGGCGCGAGCGAATCGGAGGTGGCGCGAGCGCTCGCCGACGCCGGAGGCGAGCCGCCGGGCGTCGTCGCGACGATCTGCGCGCGCGACTTCGAGATCCACGTCGACCTCTACGGGCCCGCCGGCGACCTCGCCGAGACGTTCCGTACGCGCCTGGCGCGGCATCTGTTCAGCGAGGAGGAGCGCGGCGTCGAGGAGATCGTGCTCGAGCTCTGCCGCGCGCGCGGCTGGACGCTCGCCACGGCGGAGTCGTGCACGGGCGGGATGGTCGCGGAGCGGCTGACGTCGGTGCCGGGATCGAGCGACGTCGTCCGTGGGCGCGATCGTCGCGTACGCGAACGAGCGTCAAGGAGCGCGAGCTCGGCGTCGCCGCCGGAGACGCTCGAGCGACACGGCGCGGTGTCGGCCGAGACGGCGGCCGCGATGGCGGCGGGCGCGCGCGAGCGACTGGGCGCGGACGTCGCGGTCTCCGTGACGGGCATCGCCGGCCCCGGCGGCGGCTCGCCCGAGAAGCCGGTCGGCCTCGTGCACATCCACGCCGTGACACCCGAGGCGGCGCACGGAATCGAGTTCACCTACGGCCAGGACCGGGAGTCGATCCGCCGCCGCGCGACGGTCGTCGTCGCTCCACCTCCTGCGGCGACTTCTGACACAGAGTCGTCGACGAAGACGCGTGACGGCCGAGGGTAGGGTCGAGAGCGATGCAAAGCTCAGGCTCTTCTGCGGGCTCCGGCTCCCGGACCCGGTCGCGGACGACATCGCCGCCTGGCAGGCCGGTCTCGACCGCGGCCGCCTCGTTCCGCGCGACAACCTCCACTTCACGCTCGCCTTTCTCGGCTGGCAGCCGCGAGAGCGGCTGGCCGAGGTCGTCGACGCGCTGCGCGCGCACGCGGCCGAGCTCGAGCCGCCGGTCTTCGAGCTGGAGCGATACCGCGAGACGCGCAGCGTCGGCATGCTCGTCTTCAGCGGGACGAGGGCGCCGAGACGGCTCGCGCTCACGCTCCAGCGCGAGCTGCTCGGAAGCACGGAACGTGACACGTGGCTGCCGCACGTGACCGTCCTGCGCTTCAGCAAGCCGGCCTCACCTCCGGCCCGAACTGCCCCGGCTGGGCCCGGTGGTGACGTCCGAGGCTGCTGCTTACCTTTCCGTGCTGCGCCCGGCCGGGGCGGAGTACGTCGTCCTCGAATCGGTGCGTCTGGGAGGCACATAGTGGATCGTGAACAGGCACTGGAGGCGGCGCTCGGCCAGATCGAGCGGAACTTCGGCAAGGGCGCCGTGATGAAGATGAACGACCGCGCCGCGGTCTCGGTCGGAGCCGTCTCGACCGGCTCGCTCTCGCTCGACCTCGCGCTCGGGATCGGCGGCCTGCCGCGCGGCCGCATCGTCGAGATCTTCGGCCCGGAGTCGTCCGGAAAGACGACGCTCGTCTACCACGTGATCGCCGAGGCGCAGCGTCGCGGCGGCATCTGCGCGTTCATCGACGCCGAGCACGCGATGGACCCGGCGTATGCGCGACGGATCGGCGTCGACATCGACAACCTGCTCGTCTCCCAGCCCGACACCGGCGAGCAGGCGCTCGAGATCACCGAGCTCCTGATCCGCTCCGGCGCGCTCGACGTCGTCGCGATCGACAGCGTCGCGGCGCTCACGCCGAAGGCCGAGATCGAGGGCGAGATGGGCGACACCCACGTCGGCCTGCAGGCACGGCTGATGAGCCAGGCGCTCCGCAAGCTCGCCGGCACGCTGAACCGCACCGACACGATCTGCCTCTTCACGAACCAGCTCCGGGAGAAGATCGGCGTCATGTTCGGCAATCCCGAGACGACCCCCGGCGGCCGCGCGCTCAAGTTCTACTCGTCGGTCCGCCTCGACATCCGCCGCATCGAGACGCTGAAGGACGGCGTCGAGGCGATCGGCAACCGCGTCCGCGTCAAGGTCGTCAAGAACAAGGTCGCGCCGCCGTTCAAGCAGGCGGAGTTCGACATCATGTACGGGGTCGGGATCTCCTGGGAGGGCACGGTGCTCGACGCGGGCCTCGAGCGGAAGGTCGTCCAGAAGTCCGGCTCCTACTTCAGCTTCAACGAGGAGCGCCTCGGCCAGGGCCGCCACAACGCGACGGCGTTCCTCCGCGAGCACCCGGACGTCACCCAGCAGATGCTCGCCGCGATCCAGATGCAGGTCGGCGCCGACCAGGTCGTGTCCGCGAGGCTGCTGCCGACGGCCACGCCGGCCGATGCCGCGAAGGCGCGCGAAGAGGTTGCCGCAGCGAAGGCCTGAGGAGGTCGCCCTCCGCGCCCTACGGGCCGCCGACCGCTCGCGCGCCGAGCTCGACGCACGGCTCGAACGACAGGGCATCGACGAGGCCGAGCGGCGCGAGACGCTCGACTCGCTCGAACGGCTGGGCTACCTCGACGACGAACGAACGGCGGCGCTTCGGGCCGAGCGGCTCGCCGAACGAGGCTACGGCGACGCGTACATCCGCGCCGATCTGGAGCGACGCGGCCTCCCGTCGGAAGGCGCGCTCGCCGCACTCGAGCCGGAGCCGGAGCGCGCGAGCCGCTTCACGAGCCGCGGCGCCGGATGGCTCGCGCGCCGCGGCTTTGCATCCGAGGGGTGGTGAGCGGTAGGATGACGGGTCATAACTCGACGATTTGCCTGCACAAGACATTTTCCGGATCAGACGACCGAACCCGATAGAGATCGCAAACGTCCCCCAACCGATCATCGTTAACGACGTAGACGAGTAACACCGCTCGTGGCGCGACCCGCCACGGTTCGGCTCTGCCAGATTCGGAGTCCGCGTGCCGGCTCCAACCGGAGGAGAGCGCATGCTCATCGGCGCTGGCATATTGATCGGCCTCGTCGTCGGCGGCGCGCTCGGCGGCCTGGCGATCCGCTCGATCGGCGCATCCCGCTTCGACAAGGCGCTGCGCACCCGCCAGCAACTCCTGGACGACGCCGAGCGAGAGGCCGAGGCGATGCGGCGCGAGGCGCGCGTCGAAGCGCGCGAGGAAGCCGTCCGCCTGCGCGCCGAGATCGAGGCGGAGGTGCAGGAGCGGCGGAGCCAGGTCGCGCGGACCGAGGAGCGGCTCCAGGCGAAGGAGGAGGAGGTCGAGCAGAAGTTCGTCGAGCTCGCGCGCCGCGACCAGGGCCTTGCCGACCGCGAGGAGGCGTCCAAGCGGCTCCACGCCGAGCTGAAGGAGGCGAAGCAGCGCGAGGTGCGCGAGCTGGAGCGGCTGTCTCGCGATGACCGTGGCCGAAGCGAAGCGCTACCTGCTGGAGCGCTCGGAGGACCTGATCCGCCACGAGCTCGCGCGCCAGGTGCGCCAGATGGAGGAGGAGGCTCGCACCGAGGCGAAGCGCCGCGCCCGCAACCTCGTCGCCGACGCGCTCCAGCGCGTCGCGGCCTCACACGCGGCCGAGACGACCGTCACGCTCGTCGAGCTTCCGTCCGACGACATGAAGGGACGCATCATCGGGCGGGAGGGCCGGAACATCCGCGCCCTCGAGCATCTGACCGGAGTCGACTTCATCATCGACGACACGCCTCAGGCCGTCGTCCTGTCGTCGTTCGACGGCATCCGGCGCGAGACCGCGAAGCTGACCCTCGTCAAGCTGATCGAGGACGGGCGCATCCACCCGGCGCGGATCGAGGAGATGTACTACCAGTCCAAGGCGGAGATCGAGGACCACATCCACCAGGCCGGCGAGCAGGCCGTCTTCGAGGCGAACTGCGGAGACTTCCACGAAGAGCTCGTCAAGATCCTCGGCCGCCTGCGCTATCGCACGAGCTACGGCCAGAACGTGCTCAAGCACACGCTCGAGGTCGTCCACCTCGGCGGCGTCATGGCCTCCGAGCTCGGAGCGGGCGTGAAGACGACGAAGCGCGCCGCGCTTCTGCACGACATCGGCAAGGCGATGACGCACGAGGTCGAGGGGTCGCACGCGCTCATCTCCGCGCAACTCGCGCGCCGCTACGGCGAGTCGCAGGGGGTCGTGCACGCGATCGAGGCGCACCACTACGAGATCCAGCCGCAGACCGTCGAGGCCGTGCTCCTCATCTCCGCCGACGCGATCTCCGCCTCGCGGCCGGGCGCGCGCGGAGAGAGCCTCGAGAACTACATCAAGCGGCTGGAGTCACTCGAGGAGCTGGCGTCGTCGCGGCCGGGAGTCGAGAAGGTCTACGCGCTGCAGGCGGGCCGCGAGATCCGCGTGATCGTCAAGCCGGAAGAGGTCGACGACGACACCGCGATCCTGCTCTCGCACGAGATCGCCCGCGAGATCGAGGACCACCTCGAGTATCCGGGCCAGATCAAGGTGACGGTGATCCGCGAGAGCCGAGCGACCGACGTCGCCGCAAACCGGCGTGACGTTCCGGCGCCCGCCCAGATCGACGCGGCCTAACCTCGCTTGGCGAGCGCGGCGACGGCGCCGAGGCCGATGTAGACCGAGCCGGAGATCCGGCGCATCGCCCTGGCGCGGCGGCGGAGCAGCGAGCCCATCGCACTTCCCGCGACCGCATAGGCCGAGTCGCTGACGACGCCGAGAGCGAGGAACACGAGACCGAGCACGACGACCTGCGACCAGACGGCGCCGCGGCCCGCATCGACGAACTGGGGCAGGAACGCCAGGAAGAAGAGCGCCGTCTTCGGATTGAGCACGTTGACGACCGTTCCGCGGAGGAACACGTGGCGCAACGGCGCCCGCGGCGGCTCGGCTTCGCCCGGCGGCTCTTTCTCGAGGAGCTTGCGGACCCCGAGGTAGACGAGGTACGCCGCGCCCGCGAACTTCACGACGTTGAAAGCGACCGCCGACGCGAGGATCAGCGCCGAGAGCCCGACGGCCGCGGCGGCGATGTGCACGAACGTCCCGATGTGGATTCCCGCGACCGAGGCGAGGCCGGCCGTACGACCCTGCTCGGCGCTCTGCGCAACGATGTAGAGCACTGCGGGGCCGGGGACGAGCAACAGCGCGATCGACGCGACGGCGAAAAGCTGGAGCGCCGAAAACGTGGGAACGACCACCGGACGATTGTGCCTGTAGCTTCCGCGCGATGAAGCATGCGGTTCTCGGCGCGGGAGGGATCGGGGGCCTCGTCGCCGCGGCCCTGGCGCGGTCGGGTGCGGATGTCGTCCTGCTGCTTCGGCCCGAGACGTCGGTTGCGTACCCGGGTCGAATCCGCGTCGAGAGCGCCGTCCTCGGCGACTTCGAGGTCGAGGTGCCGGCGACCTCGGTGCTCGATCGCGAAGTGGACGTTCTCTGGGTGGCGACGAAGGCGACGCAGCTCGAGCCGGCGCTCGCACTGGCGCCGGCCGACGACGTGGGCGGTGCAATCGTGATCCCGTTCCTGAACGGCATCGATCATGTCGAGCTGCTGCGGAGCCGTTACCCGCGCGTCGCGGCAGGAGCGATCCGTGTCGAGTCCGAGCGCGTCGCGCCGGGCGTCGTGCGGCAGAGCTCTCCGTTCCTTCGCGCCGAGCTCGCCGGCGCGGACGGTGCTGCTGCCGAGCTGCAACGCGCCGGCATCGAGTGCCGCATCCGCGACGACGAGCTCTCGCTCCTCTGGGAGAAGCTCGCCTTCCTCGCGCCGGTCGCACTCGCGACGACCGCGCTGTCCACCGCGCTCGGCGGTGCGCGCGCCGACGCGCGCTTCGCCGGTTGCCGCGAGGAGGCGCTCGCGGTCGCAGAGGCCGAGGGCGCGCGCATCGACGGCGCAGCCCTGCGCGCGCTCCACGACAGCACCCCGGCGGACATCCGCAGCTCCATGCAGAAGGATGTCGCGGCAGGACGAGAGCCCGAGCTCGACGCCATTGCCGGCCCGATCGTTCGCGGCGGTGTGCGGCACGCGATCCCGACGCCCTGCACAGAGGATCTCGCCGCGCAGATCCGCGGGCGACTCCGGATCTGAACCGCTGATTGCGGCTACCTTTCGCGCGTGGACAGGCGCTACTTCGTCACGACCTTCGGCTGCCAGATGAATGCTCACGACAGCGAGCGGATCAAGGGCATGCTCGAGGAGCTCGGTCTCGGCGAAGCCGGCTCGCGTGACGAGGCGGACGTCCTCGTGTTCAACACGTGCACGATCCGTGAGAAGCCCGACACGAGATTCGCCGCCTACATCGGAGACGCTATCGCCCAGAAGCGCCGCCGCCCGGAGACCGTGATCGCCGTCGGCGGCTGCTACGCGGAGGCGCAGCGCGAGCGGCTCTTCTCGCTCTATCCGGACGTGGACGTCGCGTTCGGACCGGGATCGATCCCGCATCTCGGTGAGTGGCTCGGCGCGGGTGGGTTCGGTGTGCCGCGTTCGAGCTTCGGCATCGCGGACGAGCGGCGGTTCGCGGCCGCGTTGCCGATGCACCGGGAGCGCCGCTTCCAGGCGTGGGTGCAGATCTCGATGGGCTGCAACTCGAAGTGCGCGTACTGCATCGTTCCGGCCGTTCGAGGTCGCGAGGTCTCGCGCAGACCCGGCGAGATCATCGGCGAGGTGACGCGGCTCGCCGCCGAAGGCGTCAGCGAGATCACGCTGCTCGGCCAGAACGTCAACTCGTGGGGCCGCGAGCTCGGAAGCGAGTTCGGCGCCCTGCTCCGCGCCTGCGATGCCGTCGACGGGATCGAGCGGATCCGCTTCACGTCGCCGCACCCCAAGGACTTTCGCCGTCCGGTGATCGAGGCGATGGCCGAGTGCGCGTCCGTCTGCGAGCACGCTCATCTTCCGCTGCAGTCCGGATCGACGCGGATCCTCAAGGCGATGCGCCGCACGTACTCGCGCGAGCGCTACGTGCGGCTCGCCGAGGAGCTGCGCGCGACGATCCCCGACCTCGCGCTCACGACGGACATCATCGTCGGCTTCCCCGGCGAGACCGAGGAGGACTTCCGCGAGACGCTCGAGGTCGTCGAGGAGGTCGGCTACGACGGCGCGTTCACGTTCGTCTATTCGCCGCGGCAGGGAACCGAGGCGGCCGCGATGGTCGAGCAGGTTCCGGACGAGGTGAAGCACGAGCGGATCGAGCGGCTCGTGTCCGTCGTCCAGGCGGTTGGCGCGCAGGCGAAACGAGGCGCGCGTCGGACGCATCGAGGAGGTGCTCGTCGAGGGCCCGTCACGAACGGAGCCGGAGCTCCTCCGCGGGCGGACGCGTCGCAACACGACCGTCAACTTCGCGGGCGAGGCGCAGCCCGGCGATCTCGTCGACGTTCTCGTGGAGTCGGCGACCTCGCAGACGCTGCACGGCGTGCAGCGCACCGCGGTCGCCGCGTAGGTGGCGCTGCACCGGCGCGAGCTCGCCTGGGAAGGCTGCCTGAACGTCCGCGACCTCGGCGGCCATCGCACCGAGGACGGGACGGAGACGAGCTACGGCGCGATCGTTCGCGCCGACAGCGTGCGCCAGCTGACCGACGCGGGCTGGGCGGCGGCCGTCGCGTACGGCGTCACGAGCATCGTCGACCTGCGCACCGACGCCGAGCTCGAAGCCGATCCGCCGGCCGACCTTCCGATCGAGGTCGCGCACGTCTCCTTCTTCGAAGACGATCGAGAGGTCTTCGCCGAGGTCGAAGCCGTTTCCGAGGCGGCACCCGACACGGCCGCGGCGACGCGCGAGGTGTACCTCGTGTTCCTCGAGCGCTTCCGCGCGAACGTCGCGGCCGCGATGTCGGCGGTTGCGCGGGCGCCGGACGGGCGCGGTCGTCGTCCACTGCGTCGGAGGCAAGGACCGCACGGGCCTGCTGACGGCGCTGTTGCTCCACCTCGCAGGCGTCGACGACGAGCAGATTGCCGCCGACTATGCGCTGAGCGAGATGCGGCTGCAGCCCCGCCACGACCTGTGGTTGGCCGAAGCCGGCAGCGAGGCCGAGCGCGAGCGGATCCGGCGTATCGCGGCGACCCCGGCCGAGTCGATCCTCGACGTCCTCCAGGAACTTCGGGGACGGTACGGAAGCGTCGACCGCTATCTCCTGCGGGAGCGGTCTCACCGACGCACGACTTGAAGCTCGTTCGCGCGCGTCTTCGTGGCTGAGGCCGTCCTCGCGCTCTTCGGCCCGACCGCGAGCGGCAAGACCGCAGTCGCCCGAGCGATGCTCGACATCATTCCGGCCGAGGTCATCTCGGCCGATGCAGCCGCGCTCTTTCGCGGCCTGCCGGTGCTGACCGCCGCCCCGGACTATCCGGCGCGTCTCGTCGGCATCTTCGACGTCGAGCACGACGTGTCGGTGGCCGAGTTCCAGCGGCTCGCGTTCGCGGCTGTCGACGACGTCCTCGCGGCGGGGCGGACGCCGATCGTCGTGGGCGGCACGGGTCTCTATCTTCGCGCCGCGCTGGCCGATCTCGAGCTGCCGCCTCCCCCTGCCGAGGGCGCCAGAGAGCGCTGGCAGGAGTTCTACGACGCGCACGGTGCCGTGCACGCGCACGGCCGCTTGCAGACGGTCGATCCCGAAGCCGCGGCGCGCGTGCATGCGAACGATCGACGCCGCGTCGTCCGCGCACTCGAGCTGGCGGACGCGGGGTCCTCACTTGCCGGAGACGCGCTGTGGTCGTCGGATACGCGCCGGCCCACGCTCGTGTTCGGCCTGGACGTGACCGACGAGGTACTCGAGGAGCGGATCGCCGCGCGTACGGACTGGATGCTCGAGCATGGGGCAGTCGACGAGGCCCGCGCAGCGCTGGCGCGCCCGCTTTCGCGTTCCGCGCGCAAGGTGATGGGGCTCGTGGACTTCGCGGAACTGCCCGCGAACGAGGCACGCGCGGCCGTTGTCGCGAACAACCGCCGGCTCGCGCGGTACCAACGCAAGTGGATGCGGCGCATACCGGGGCTGGTCGCGGTCGACGGGAATCGAGGCGCGGCCGAGGTCGCTGCCGAGATCGTGGCGACGGCGCGCGATCGTGGAATGCTTGGCGCATGATCCGCCAGGTCCTCCGCGAGGACTGGGACCGGCTTCGCGACGTGCGTCTGCGGGCGCTCGCTCACGATCCCGAAGCGTTTCTCGAGACGCACGCGCAGGCGTCGGCGTTCCCGGACGAGTTGTGGCAGCAGCGCGCCACGCCCGCCGGCGATCGCTCGTCTTTCGTGATCGAGCGCGACCGTCGGTTCGACGGGCTCGTGAGCTGCTTCGTTGCCGATGATCCCGCAACCGTGTTTCTCGTTGCGATGTGGGTAGCTCCGGAGCTGCGCGGGACCGGCAACGCGCGCGCATTGGTCGAGCGCGTCGTCGATTGGGCGCGCGAACACGGCGCCGCGCGCGTGTGCCTCTCCGTCGAGCCGAACAACGAACGCGCAGCGCGGCTCTACGAGAAGTGCGGCTTCGTCGAGACTCCGCGACCCGCCGCCGTTCCCCTACGAGCCGAACGCCAACAACCGCTTCTACGTGTACGAGCTCTGACGATGGAGCGTTGGGAGGCGCACGGCAACGTCTACCTCGTCGCCGAGCGCGAGCTGACGGCAGAGGACGTGCGGGCCGAAGTAGGGGAGGCGGACGGGATCGTCCAGGTGACTCGCGCGCGGCGACGACTGGGCGGAGGTCGTCATCTGGAACCCCGACGGTTCGACTGCGGAGATGTCGGGCAACGCAACTCGGATCGTCGCCGCGTGGCTCGGCGCCGAGCGGACGCGCGTGCGCGTCGGGGCGCGCGAGGTGCTCGGTCGCCGGACGGGTGACGGACAGATCGCGCAGGAGCTTGGCGAGGTGAAGGTGTTCCCGCCCGAGCGCGTCGCGGGACTCGAGGTGACGTCGGTGGACGTCGGCAACCCGCACGCGGTCGTCCTCGGCGATCCCGCGGATCTGCCGCTGATCGGGCCGCTGCTCGAGACGCACCCGCGCTTTCCTCGCCGTACGAACGTGCAGGTCGCTCGCGTTGACGGGCCGGGACGCGTGACCGCGCGGGTGTGGGAACGCGGAGTGGGGGAGACGCGCGCGTCCGGAACGAGCGCCGTCGCGGTCGCGGCGGCGACGCACGGCGAGGGCGAGGTGATCGTCTCGTTCCCCGGCGGCGACCTCGTGGTGCGGCTCGACGCATGGATGCGCATGGCTCACCGGCCCCGCGCGACGGCTCGCGTGACGCGCAGTTCTGCTCGGGCACACTCACGTCGCGAAGCCGGCACGGACACGGCAACAATTCCTGATTAGGATCGCCGCTGGGTGGTGGGCTAGGGGTGCCCCGAGGGAAGCAGCGGGCGGCGAGCTCAGCCGGTCCCGACGCCGAACTCGCGCAGCGCGTCGTTCAGGCTCGTGCGCAGGTCGGTCGACTCCTTCCGCTGGCCGATGATCAGCGCGCACGCAAGCTGGTACGTCCCCGCCGGAAACTCCTTCGGCCGCGTCCCCGGCACGACGACCGAGCGCGGCGGCACGTAGCCGCGATGCTCGACCGGCTCGGGCCCGGTCACGTCGATGATCGGCACCGTCGCGCTGAGGACGACCTGCGGCGCGATCACCGCCTGCTCGCCGACGATCACGCCCTCGACGATCACCGCGCGCGACCCGATGAAGGCGCCGTCCTCGACGATCACCGGCCGCGCGCCGATCGGCTCCAGGACGCCGCCGATTCCGACGCCGCCGGCGAGGTGCACGTCTGCGCCGATCTGCGCGCACGAGCCGACGGTCGCCCAGGTGTCGACCATCGTCCGCGGCCCGACCCACGCGCCGATGTTCACGTAGCTCGGCATGAGGATCACGTCACGCGAGAGGAACGCTCCGAAGCGCGCGGTCGCCGGCGGCACGACCCGCACGCCGAGCTCCTCGTAGCCGTGCTTGAGCGGAATCTTGTCTCGGTACTCGAAGAGCCCCAGCTCCTGCGGCTCGACCTCGCGGACGCGGAAGTACTCGAGAATCGCCGCCTTCGCGTCCTCGTTCACGACCCAGCTCCCGTCCTGCTTCTCGGCGACGCGGATCTCGCCGCGGTCGAGCGCGGCGATCGTCTGCTCGACGCTCACAGGACAGCGCGCAGGATCTCGGCCGCGCGCGCACATTCGGCGACCGATGGCACGAGCGCGAGCCGCCCATACCCCTCGCCGGACGGCCCGAAGTACGAGCCCGGTGCGACGACGACGCCGTGCTCGAGCAGCCGCGTCGCCAGCTCCTCCGACGACTCGTCGTCCGGCACGCGAAACCAGAGGTAGAACGTCGCCTCGCTCGAGCCCCGCGCGAGGTCGAGCACCGGCGCGAGCAGCGCGCGCTTCGACGCGTAGCGCCGGCGCGTCTCCTCGACGTGAGCCTCGTCGTCCCAGGCCGCGACCGACGCGCGCTGGACGAACTCCTGCGGCGCCGTCCCCGCATTCGGACGAAACGAACGCAACGCCGTCGATCACGTCGGCCCCGGCGCAGACGAAGCCCGAACGGTAGCCCGTCATCGACGAGCGCTTCGACAGCGTCTGGAACACGACCACTCCGCGCCGGTCGAGAAGCTGCACCGCCGACGCCGGCGCCGAGTCGAACCACAGCTCGCTGTACGCCTCGTCCGACGCGAGATAGAAGCCGTGCGCGCGAGCCCGCTCGGCAAGCTCTTCGTAGAACGACAGCGGCGCGACGGCACCCGTCGGGTTGTGCGGATAGTTCACCCAGAAGATGGCGCAGCGCTCCCAAGTCTCGTCGTCGATCGCATCGAGGTCCGGGAGCCACCCCTGATCCTCGCGCAGCGGCACGAACTGCGGCTCCGCGCCCGCGAACTGCGCGCCGCGCTCGTACACCGGGTACGCGGGCTCGGGGATCACCACGACGTTCTTCTCCGGACTGCACGCGACGAGCGGGAAGAGGAAGATCGCCTCCTTCGAGCCGTACGTCGGGATCAGCTCGCGCTGGGGGTCGACCTGCACGTCGAAGCGACGCAAGAGCCAGCGGGCGATCGCCTCGCGCAGCTCGGGCAGCCCCGGCGCGCGCGGGTACCCGGCCGTCAGCGGCAGGGCATCGACGAGCGCGCGCTGGATGAACTCGGGCGTCGGCTCGATCGGGTCGCCCATGCCGAAGTCGATCAACTCGATCCCTCGTGCACGCGCCGCTGCCTTCGCCTCGTCGAGCCGAACGAATGGATACGTCTGGAGCGAGGCGAGCACCGGTGACAGCGCCGTCACGCAGCCACCGTACCGGCGAACCGCAGCAGCGCTTCGTACGTCCGCCGAAGCTCCGTCACCTCGACCCGCTCGTCACGCGTGTGTGCGTAGCGCGTCGCACCGGGCCCGAGGTTGACGGCATCGAGGCCCTGTGCCGAGAACTCCGCGACGGGCGTCCACGCCTGCTTCGGCTGGACGGCGAAATCGCCCGCGTCGCGCAGCGACTGCACGAGCGGCGACGCGGCCGCGACACGACCCGGCGGCGAGTTCCCGAGCAGCTCGAGCTCGCCTGCTCCGTCGACGAGCTCGCGCAGCCGCGCCTCGGCCTCCTCCGGAGTTCTGTTCGGCGCGTAGCGAAAGTTCAGTGTCGCCGTGGCGAGCGCAGGGATCACGTTCGTCGCGATGCCGCCGTCGATCTGCGTGACGCTCAGCACCTCCCGAAAGACGAGCCCCTGGATCTCGACGTCGAGCGGCTCGAGCCGCGCGAGCGGCGTCAGTCCTTCGACCGCGCGCATGATCGCGTTGTCGCCGAGCCACGGCCGCGCCGAATGCGCACTCGTTCCGTGGAAGACGAGGCGCGCGTTGAGGTTCCCGAGGCACCCGGCCTGGATCGTGTTGTCGGTCGGCTCGAGCATCACGACGAGGTCCGCGTCGAGACCATGGCCCTCGAAGAAGCGCGGGAGCGAGCTCTCGCCGGCCGGCAGCTCCTCTCGGCCGAAGAAGAGGTAGCCGAAAGGCGCGCCTGCGCGCGCGAGCTCGATCATCACCGCGAGGCCGCCCTTCATGTCCGTGGCGCCGAGGCCGAGGACCCAGCCGTCCTCGGACCGCCCCGGGAAGTTGTCCTGCGCGGGCACGGTGTCGTAGTGGCCGGCGAGCACGACGCGGCCCGGGTAGTAGAGGACGGTGTCGTGGTCGTACGCCGGCGCCTGCGGCATCAGTCCGCGCACGTGCTCGACGATCGCGTCCTCCTGCCGGCTCGGCGACGCGATGTTCACGAGCTCGAGGGCTCTGGCCGCGAGGGATTCCACGGCATAATCATTGCGTGACGCAGACGCCGCCGCCGACGGAGCTCGAACGTGGGCTCGTGCTGGCGGTTCTCGCGCCCGGCGCGGACGACGAGGCGGAGCTCGCCGAGGTCGAGGAGCTCGTCCGCGCGGCCGGGGTCGAGCCTGTCGGCTCTGTCGTCCAGCACCGACCGCGACCCGCTCCACGCACCTTCGTCGGCAAGGGCAAGATCGAGGAGCTGAAGGAGACGTACGAGCACCTCGGCGCCGAGTCGCTGATCGTGGACGACGAGCTCGAGCCGGCGCAGCAGCGGTACCTCGAGGACGCTCTCCAGGCGCGTGTCGTCGACCGGACTCAGCTGATCCTCGACATCTTCGCCCAGCACGCCGTCAGCGCCGAGGGCAAGCTCCAGGTGGAGCTCGCACAGCTCGAGTACAACCTGCCGCGCATGCGCGGCGCGTGGAAGCACCTCGAGCGGCTCGGCGGCGGCCGCGGGACCGTCGGCGCGGGAGTCGGAACGCGAGGTCCGGGCGAGTCGCAGCTCGAGACCGACCGACGGCTCGCGCGGCGCCGCATCTCGGTCGTGAAGCGGCGCCTCGCCGAGGTGTCGCGCCAGCGCGCGACGCGGCGGCAGGAACGTGCTCGCACCGCCGTCCCGACGATCGCGCTCGCCGGATACACGAACTCGGGCAAGTCGACGCTTCTCAACGCCCTCACCGACGCGAACGTCTCGGTGGAGAACCGCCTCTTCGAGACGCTCGATCCGACGACGCGCGCGTTCGAGGAGGACGGCAGGCGCTACCTCGTCACCGACACGGTCGGCTTCATCCGCCGCCTGCCGCACCAGCTCGTCGAAGGGTTCGCGTCGACGCTCGAGGAGACGCTCGTCGCAGATCTCATTCTCCACGTCGCCGACGGCTCGCAGCCGGAGGACTGGCTCGTGGAGCAGCTGCGCGCCGTCGATTCGGTCCTGCAGGAGATCGGCGCGTCCGCGCTGCCGGTGCTGCTCGTCCTGAACAAGATCGACCGGCTCGATCCCCTCGGGCGCCGGCGGCTGCTGAGCCGCTTCCCGAACGCGCAGCTCATCTCGGCGCTCACCGGCGAGGGCCTCGACGAGCTGCGCGAACGTGTCGTCGCACACTTTTCCGAGCGGTTCGAGGAGGTGCGGCTGCTCGTGCCCTACGACGAGGGCCAGCGGCTCGGAGAGCTCTACGCGCTCGGGATGCCGGTAGACGAGCGCCGTGACGAGCCCGAGGGCGTCTTCATCCGCGCGCGGCTGCCGCGCCGCGAGCTCGTTCGGTTCGCGGCGTTCATCGTCGCGGACGCGGAACGAAAGCGAGAGCTCGGCTGAGCATCGAGCTCGCCGTCCGCCGCGTGCGGCCCGAAGCGATCCTCCCCCAGCGCGCCTACGCGGACGACGCCGGTCTCGATCTCGCGGCCTGCGAGAGCGTCGTGCTCGGACCGGGAGAGCGCGCGACGGTCGGCACCGGGCTCGCCGTAGCGATTCCGCGCGGCTACGCGGGATACGTCCAGCCGCGCAGCGGGCTTGCGTCGAACCATGGCATCTCGATGGTGAACTCGCCGGGGCTCGTCGACTCCGGCTATCGCGGCGAGCTCCGCGTCGTGCTGCTCAACACCGACCGCGAGCACCCGTTCGCCGTCGAGCCCGGGATGCGGATCGCACAGCTCGTCCTGCTGGCGGTGCCACACGTCGACCTGCGGGTCGTCGACGAGCTGCCCGTCTCGGAGCGCGGCGAGCGCGGTTTCGGCTCCTCCGCTGCATAGTGGGCACGCCTCGCATCCGCGTCTCGGCCCTGCTGCACTGGCGCGGGCAGATCCTGCTCTGCCGGCACGAGAAGCCGGGGAAGGAGTACTGGCTGCTTCCGGGCGGCGGGGTCGACATGGGGGAGAGCCTCACGGACGCGCTCCAGCGCGAGCTCGAGGAGGAGCTCGGCATCGACGACGAGGTGCCGGTCGAAGGGCCGGTGTGCATCGTCGACTCGATCTCGCCGGAATTGACGATCTCGTCGAAGCACGTCGTGCACATCGTCTTCGCGGGCAACCTCCCGGGCGGCTCGCTCGAGGCGGTGCGCTCCGCGGATGTCGCCGTCCGCGGCCATCGCCTCTTCGACGTGGACGACCTCGACACGATCGTCCTCCACCCGCCGATCCAGCGCTTCCTCCGCCGCTGGCGGCCCGGCGACCCCGTCGCCTATCTCGGGTCGCTCTGGGTGCCGTAAGCGTCCGTCTCGGTCGGGGCTTCCGGACCGTCGGCGGCGTCCGAGCTCGCCGCCTTCCGCAGCCGCCCGAACCGGAGCGAGCGCGTCAGCAGGCCGACTGCGATGACGCCGAGCACGACGTTCACCAGCACGACGGCGATGTGCGTGCCGACGCTGAAGGAGAGGAGCGCGCTCCGCGGCGCCTGGCCGCTGAAGAGATACAGGAGCAGTCCCTGCTCGGTTCCGGCACCGCCGGGGGTGATCGGGAGCAACGTCGAGAGGCTCTGCGCGATCTGCGCGAGCAGCGCGTTGTGCAGGCTCGCCGGGACGTGGAACGCGCGCAGCATCCAGTAAAGCGTCGCGAGACGGCAACACCAGCTCAGCGCTTGCCACGTCACGACCCGGCCGACGTAGACGCCGGGCGTCCGGAGGATCGCGAAGCCCTGGGCGACCCGGTGCCAGAACGCCCGCACGCGTTTCGTCGCCCACACGAGCCCCACGCCGATCGCGATCCCGAGGAGCAGCGCGCCGATCATCAGCGCGGTCGGATGCTGAAACGCCCAGCGGAAGTCGATGTTCGGAAGGTTCGGGAGGCTGTCGAGGTCCGGCAGCACGCCGAGCGAGATCGCCCAGCCGAGCAGCGCGATCCCGACGAGCGCGTCGAACATCGTCTCGACGACCAACGTCGAGGCGAGCGTCGGATACGTGCTCCCTTCGACGCGGTGCTTGACGAGGAAGAGCTTGAGCACGTCGCCGCTTCGCGCGGGGGTCACGGCGTTGAGGCCGACGCCTCCGAGGTAGGCGCCGAGCACGTAACGCCACCTGACGTGCGAGTCCGGGTAGGCCGCGGCGATGATGTTCCGCCACGCGCGCGTTCTGACCACGACTCGCAGCGCCTGAAACGCGATCGCAATCGCGAGCGCGCCGAAGTCCACCGCCGCGAGGTGCTCGAAGAAGCGCTGAGTGTCGTGGAGAAAACCGTGCACGCGCTAGGTGAAGCGGCCGCCGCGCGCACGGGCGCGGCCGGCGGCGACGTCGTGCGCCTGCGCCTCCAGCTCGTCCGCGAGCGGCTCGAGCTCGGGCGCTTCGCCGTCCGACGCGTGGCCGAGGGCCTCGGCAAGCACCCAGTCGGCGAGCCACGGGTTACGGGGAAGCAACGGGCCGTGGAGGTAGGTCGCGATCGACGCGACCCGACCGGCAACCTTCGAACCCGCTCTCGCCGTCGTTGCCGAATCCGTGGACGACACGGCCGAGCGGAAGCGCACCTGCTTCGAGCTGCGTACGTCCGGCGTGATTCTCGAAGCCCGCAAGCGTCCGGCCGGCCCACTCGCAGTCGAGGAGGACGTCGCCGATCATCCGTCGCTCGCCGGCGACCGTGTGCAACGGCAGCAGCCCGATCCCCGGCAGCTCGACGCCGTCACGGTCGCGGTAGAAGCTGCCGAGAAGCTGGTAACCGCCGCAGACGGCGAGAACGACGCAGCCGGCGGCCGCCGCCTCTCGCACGGCGGCGCCCTTCGCCGCGAGGTCGACGGCGACGAGAGCCTGCTCGCGATCCTGACCGCCGCCGATGTAGAGCAGGTCGAAATCACCGGCGTGCAGGCTGTCGCCGATCGAAACGGGCGTGACGTCGAGCTCGTGGCCGCGGCAGGCAGCGCGCCGCGCGAGCACCGCGATGTTGCCCCGGTCCGCGTAGATGTTGAGGTAGTCCGGGTAGAGGTGCCCGACCCGGATCCTCACGCGGCGCGCTCCCAGTAAGGCCGCACGTGCCCCTGCTCGCCGATCAGCTTGCGGAGCGCGAGCATCGCCGTGTACGTGGGGAGGACGATCAGGTCCTCGGACGGCCGGGCGAGCGCGAGCCCGTGGGCAAGAGCATCGCCGAGCTCCGGCACGACCTCGATCCGCTCGCGCGGGAAGCCCGCGTACTTGAAGCGAAGCGCGAGCTCTGCCGCCCGCGTGCCTGTGGCCACCAGTGTCTCGACACGCTCGAGCAGCGGCTCGAAGTCGACGTCCCAGATCCACGACACGTCGCGCCCATCGGCGATCGCGTCGTTCAGCGCGACGATCGCGAGCCGCGGAGAGCCGCCCTCGACGAGCGTTCGAATCGCCTCGTTCGCACCGGCCGGGTTCTTGATCAGCAACATCAGCACGCGCCGGTCGCCGACCTCGATCCGCTCGAACCGGCCGAACGCCGCGGCAAAACGCTCGAGGCCCGCGACGACGTCGTCCAGCGAGACGCCGAGCGCGCCCGCGAGCGAGGCGGCGGCGAGCGCGTTGTACACGTTGTAGAGCCCGGGGACGCGAAGGCGCACGCGCCGCGTACCGCTCGGCGTCACGAGCGAGAAGGCGACGCCGTCCAGTCCGGACAGCTCGAGCTCGCGCGCGACGACGTCGAGCGGCGGACGGGCGTGGCCGCAGGCCGGACAGCGGTAGTCGCCGAGGTGGCCGACGTAGGCCGCCGCGTACTCGTACGGCGTGCCGCACGAGACGCAGTACTTCGAGTCGGCCGCGTGCTGGAGCGACGGCCGAGCATGCCGCGGGTCGTCCAGCCCGAAAACCGTCGCACCCGCCCGCACCCGCGCGAGGTCGCCGACCTGCGGATCGTCACCGTTGACCACGAGCGCCGCGCTCTCCGGAAGGGTCTCGACCGCGCCGCGCCACCTTTCGGCGATCAGCTCGAGCTCCCCGTAGCGGTCGAGCTGGTCGCGGAAGAGATTGCCGAGGCAGACCACGCGCGGCTGCACGCGCCGGGCGACCTCGGGCAACGCGCCCTCGTCGACTTCGAAGAGCCCGAGCTCGGCGGTCGGCCGCGCCAGCAACGTCGAAGCCACGCCCGACACGAGGTTCGCGCCCGATGCGTTGTGCGCGAGCGCGAAGGTGGGGCGGAGGATCTCGGCAGCCATCGCGGCAGTCGTCGTCTTTCCGTTCGTGGCGGAGACGAGAGCGGAGCCACGCGGGAGCCGTCGCGCGAGCCGCTCGATCGCAGCGGGATCGAGCTTCCACAGCAGCTTGCCCGGGCACCGTCGTGCCGCCCCCGCGGCCGGTCAGGCGCGAAAGGCCGGCGGCCGCGCGCGCGGCGAGGATCTCCGCTGAAAGCAGGACGCTCATGCTTTGCGAGAGTAACCCGTCCGAGTGATTTCGCCGGTCGTCCTTGAACGGGGGATGTTCCGGAGCCGCGCGGCGCCTAGCTTCACGGTAGTGCTCCACCTCCACCTCCTGGTCTCTGCGGCGGAGGCCGTTTCGGCGTGAGCGCGGTCCCGACCGAGATCGCGCTCGAGAAGCAACGCACCGCCACGAGAGCGCGCCCACCCCTGGCTGCAGCCGCGTACTACCTGCTCGTGGCCGGCGTGGCGATCGCGGCCGCAGCTCCGTTCGTGGGACAGCTGGCGCACGAGCACGACGGCTGGGTCGCGCTGGCTCGTCTTCGGCGCGTGCGCGGCGGTCGCGCAGCTGTTCGTCGTCGTGATCCCGCGCCGCGGACAGAGCGGTGAGGGAACGCTGTCGTATCACGCGACCGCGGTCTTCCTCCTGCCGATCGCGATCCTCGTGTCGCCGCCGCTCGCCGCGCTTGCCGCGGTCGTCCAGCACGTTCCCGAGTGGGCGCGGAAGCGGACGCGGTGGTACATCGCGACCTTCAACATCTTCAACTACACGATCACGATCCTGGCGACGCTCGGCGTCTATCACTGGCTGACCGCGCAAGACGCGATTCCTCCGGGGCTGCGCACCGCGATCGCGGGCATCGCAGCGTGCGTGGTCTTCGTCGCGGTGAACCACACGCTCCTCGCGACGATGTTCCGGCTCGGTCGCGGGATCAGAGCCGGGGACTCGGGGCTCTTCGAGACCGAATCTCTGCTGGCGGAGCTCGTGCTCGCCGCGCTGGGCGTCGGCGTCGCAGCGTTCTGGCACTCGAACCCATGGCTGATCCCGATCGCGCTCGCGCCCCTGCTGTTGATCAACCGGTCGCTGTCGGTGCCGGCCCTCCAGCTCGAGGCGCGCGTCGATCCGAAGACGGGGCTCTTCAACACCCGCCACTTCGCGGCCACGCTGGAGGAGGAGCTCACGCGCGCGCAGCGGTTCGGTCGGCCGCTTTCGCTGATGATGCTCGACCTCGACCTGCTCCGCGACGTCAACAACAGGTTCGGGCACCTCGCCGGCGACGCGGTGCTGCGCGGCGTCGCCGACGTCCTCCGCCGCGAGCTTCGCCAGTACGACATCCCCGCGCGCTTCGGCGGCGAGGAGTTCTCGATCGTCCTGCCGGAGACGTCGTCCGAGCAGGCGCTCGAGATCGCCGAGCGGATCCGCCGCTCGATGGCTGCCTCGCGGTTCGAGGTCGAGACGTCCCCCGGCCCGATCAGCGCCACGATCTCGATCGGCGTCGCGTCCTACCCCGCCGACGGCCAGGCCGCGCAGGAGCTGATCCACCAGGCCGACCTCGCCGTCTACAGCGCGAAACTCCAGGGCCGGAACCGCACGGTCGCTGCGAGTGCAGAGTCGCTGCTGCTCGGCGGCGGGCAGCGCCGGCTCCGCGTGGTTCCGCTGCGAGACGAGGACCGGCCGCAGGAGACGCACGTCCCCACCGGTTCGCCGGTGATCGCGCCGCGGCGGGAGTCCGAGGTGCCCGCGGCGCCGATGTCATTTCGCCTCGCAGCTTTCGGAGCGTTCGTGAGCCTCGCAGGTCTCGCCGCCGGCGTCGCAGGCATGCTGCTCGGATCGAGCGTCGACCTACTCGCGATGCTCGTCCTGCTCGTGCTCGTCGTCGCAGGACGCGCGCTCGCCCTCGACGCCGACGAACGAGCGATCTCCGTCAGCGCCGTCGGGGTTCTCGCGGGCGCCGCACTCTTCGGCGCGAGCACGGCGCTTCCGCTCGCCCTCGCGATCGTGGTCGTCGACTGGAGCGCTCGCGGGACACCTCTGCGCCGCGTCCTCTTCGACGCCGGCGCGCTCACGCTCGCTGCGCTCGCGGCCGCCGGCATCTTCACCGTTTCCGGAGGCTCGCCCGTTGCCCTCGTCGTCGCCGGCGTCGCCGCGGGAACCGCCTACTTTCTCGCCCACGCCGGGCTCAGGTCGCGCGTCTCGGCGGCCGAGCGGGGGGAGGCGTGGCGCGTCGCCTTCAGGGAGCGGTTTCTGTGGCTCCTCCCGCACTACGCGGTCTACGGGTTCCTCGGCTCGGTGATGGCGACCGCGTACGACGCGGCCGGCGTGTACGCGCTCGCGATCTTCACCGTGCCGCTGCTGCTGATGCGCAGGACGCAGGCGGCCCACCTATCGGACGCGCGTCACGCGACGCGCAGCCTGCGGGCGGCGGCGGAGACCATCCAGGGACAGAACGCCTCGCTCGAGCACGCGAACCGACTTCTGAGAGAGCGATCGACGGCGGCGATGGAGACGCTCTCTGCGACCGTCGAGGCGCGCGACGCCAACACGACCGGTCACTCGCGGCGCGTCCGGCAGCTCTCGCTCGCCATCGGCCGCGAGCTCGACCTCTCGCAGCCCGAGCTCGACCTCCTCGCGCACGCCGCGCTCTTCCACGACATCGGCAATCTCGCGGTGCCCGACGCGATTCTTCTGAAGCCGGCGAGCCTCTCGGACTCCGAGTGGAGCCTCGTCCGCGGCCACGCCGAAGAGGGAGCGCGCATCATCGACCAGCTCGGCTTCCTCGGCGATGCCGTCCCGGCGATCAAGCACCATCACGAGCGCTTCGACGGCGCCGGCTATCCGGACGGGCTGACCGGAGAGGAGATCCCGCTCGGTGCCCGGATCATCCTCGTCGCGGACGCGCTCGACTCGATGCTGACGAGTCACGTGTACCGCGGCGCGCGCCCGGCCGAGGAGGCGATCGCGGAGCTTCGGCGAGGAGCCGGGACGCAGTTCTGCCCGCGCTGCGTCGACGCGCTCGAGCGTGCGCTCGCCGTGCCGGCGATCGCGACGACCGCCTGAGGCGGGTCTGCTCGGGCTAACTTGCGGATTCGTCAGTTCGCTCTATCCTTGTTGGCGTGCCCAGAAAGCCCGCCGCGAGGCCGACACGCCAGATCGATCCCGCGCTGCTCGCCGAGTTCCAGGCCGGTCTGCGCAAGCGCTACAGCGACGCGCAGATCCTCGCGGAGCTGACGGCCAGCGCCGGCCGCCTCGGCCGGTCGCCGACGATGCGGGAGTTCGCCGCCGATCCGCTGACGACGGTGCACCCGCAGACCGTGATCGAGCACTTCGGGAGCTGGAACGCCGCGAAGCGCGAGGCAGGGCTCGTGCCGCGCCGCTTCGCGACGCGTGCCGAGCTCGTCCGCTCGCTCGAACAGCTCGGCGCCGAGCTTGGACGCCCGCCGACCGCACGCGACCTCGACGCTCGTAAGGGCTCCGTTCCGTCCAAGTCTCTCTACTGGCACACCTTCGGCTCGCTCACGAATGCGCTGCGCGAGGCCGGCTTCGACGTCCCGGTGGGGGAGGAGCGGATCGAGCGCGCCGTGGAGCAGGGCGTGGCGCTGGCGCGAAGGCTCGGCCGGCTCCCGAAGTTCGCCGACTGGGCGGACGCGCGGCGAAGCGACGACGCGCTCTTCACCGAGTGGCAGGTCTACCGGATGTTCGACGCGAAGCGCGGAGCATGGGCCACGTTCCAGTACCTCGTCCGCGAGCGCCTGCTCGCCGAGGGGACGAACGTCGCGGCCGACGGCTCCGTCGGCTGACCCGGGCGCGCGGCGTGCTCAGGCGGCGACGAGAGCGGCGAGCGCGACGAGGCAAGCCTGCGTCTCGCCGGGAGCGCGAACGGCCGGAAGCTCTTCCGCCTCGACGAACGCGTGATCGGGCTCGAAGCGGTCGCGCCGCACGACCTCGCCCTCGCGGATCGCCGACGAAGGTTCCCTCGCGCACGTCGTGCTTGCGGAGTCGGACGCGCAGGTGCCGCTCGACGACCTCGAGCGCGCTCTTGGTCGAGGCGAAGAACGCGCCGACCCGGCCGAGGCCGAGCCAGAGCGGCCGGTGAGCGCCGCGCGCGAGGTAGAGCACGTCCGGAGCCCGCTCGTCGAACCAGGCCGTCGCCATCGAGCCGCGCAGATCCTCGAACGCGCGGGCGTTCGCGCGGGAGTGGGCCGCCAGCGCGAAGATCGCCTCCGAGTCGACGGTCATCCGCGGCTCCGAGCGGGAGCAGTCGAACTCGCCGAGGATCTCGTCGTCGTTGACGATGATCCCGTTGTGGATCCCGACGACCGGCCCGTGGCGGACGGGATGGTTGTTGGCCGGGATCGACGGGTGCCCTTTCGTGTAGTCACGCACGTGGACGAGCGCGTGGGTGGCTGCCTGGGGAACGTCGATCCGCTCGAGCAGGCTCGCTGGCCGGGCGTCCGCTGCTTCACGACCGTGGAGAAGCCCTGGCCGGCCGACCGGTACGCGTACCCGACCGCATCGGCGCCGCGGTCCGCGATCCCTGCGAGCAGGGCCTGAGCCGCGAGCGTCCGATCGACGGTCGCGTTCGAACTCAGGCTGTAGCCGGCTATTCCGCACATACGAAGCGAGACGCTAAGAACCCTTTCGGACGACCTCTATATGTAGACGCTTCACGATAGACAGAAGTTCGTAAATAAACATTGAAGTTCTTCATCCCCTATGGCATCCCTCGCCGGGGGTACCTCAAACGTTCAAGTCGCGGCCGGGTTCGACCGATACCAGGGCCGTGGAGCTACCGCACCCCCTCCCGGACTTCGAGGAGTCGCCGATCGAGCACGAGCAGGCGCCGCTCGAGATCGTCGCCGACGAGCCGACGGAGGCCGACGGCGCCGAGGAGGCCGAGGCAGAGACCGCGCCCGCGGCGGCGACGAGCGACCCGCTACGCCTGTACGTGAGGCAGATCGGCGACGGCCCGCTGCTGACGCGCGAGGAAGAGCGCGAGCTCGCCCGACGCAAGGATCAGGGCGACGAGGCCGCGAAGCGCAAGCTGATCGAGTCGAACCTGCGCCTCGTCATGTCGATAACGCGCCACTACACGAGAGCCGGCGTTCCGCTTCTCGACCTGATCCAGGAGGGCAACCTCGGCCTGATCCGCGCCGTCGAGAAGTTCGACTACCGGATGGGCTACAAGCTTTCCACCTACGCCACGTGGTGGATCCGCCAGTCGATCACGCGCGCGCTCGCCGACCAGGGCCGCACGATCCGGCTCCCCGTTCACGTCGCGGAGCAGGTTCGCCGGATGATGCGCTCGCGGCGGGCGCTCGTCCAGAAGCTGAACCGCGACCCGACGACCGCCGAGCTGGCGAAGGAGAGCGGCTTCCCCGAGAAGCGCATCCGGCAGCTGCTCGATCTCGTCGAGGATCCGGTGAGCCTGGAGACGCCGGTGGGCGACGGCGAGTCGCTCTACGGCGACCTGATCGAGGACACCGCGAGCGACCGGCCGGACGAGACGACGGCGGTGCACCACCGCCACAGGGAGCTGGGCGCCGCGCTCAAGAACCTGAACCCGCGCCTCCGCTACGTGCTCGAGCTGCGCTTCGGGCTCGCAGGCGGCGAGGCGACGACGCTCGAGCAGGCGGGGGAGAAGCTCGGTGTCACCCGCGAGCGCGTCCGCCAGCTCGAAGCGCGCGCGCTCCGCGAGCTGCGCCTCGTCGCTCCGGACCTCGCCCTGTACCTCGGCAACGACTGACGCCGCCGCCCGCCGCCGCTACAGGCTGAGCCGCTCCATCTCCTGGAGCTTGCTGAGCCGCCTGAGCGACTCCACCTCGACCTGCCGCACCCGCTCGCGGGTCAGGCCGAGCCGGCGGCCGATCTCCTCGAGCGTCTTCGGCTCCGAGTCCGTCAGCCCATAGCGGAGGATCAGCACCTGGCGCTCCCGATACGGCAGCGACGACAGCGCCTGCTTGAGCGCCTCGCTGCGCAGGGTCACCTCGACCTCCTCGTCCGGAAGCGGCCCGTCGCCCGCCACGAAGTCCCCGAAGACGGCGTCCTCCTGGTCGCCGACGGGCTGGTCGAGGCTCGTCGACGCGCGCGCCGCCGCCTTGACCTCCTTCGCCTGCTGGAGCGAGAGATTCGCCTCCTCGGCGATCTCGTCGAGGGTCGGCTCGCGCCCGAGTTGCGTCCAGAGCATGCGCTCGGCACGATTCATCTTCTGCAGTCGCTCGACGATGTGCACGGGCATGCGGATCGTCCGCGCCTTGTCGGCCAGCGCCCGCGCCACCGCCTGACGGATCCACCAGGTCGCGTAGGTCGAGAACTTGTAGCCGCGGCGCCAGTCGAACTTCTCGACGGCGCGGATCAGGCCGAGCGTTCCCTCCTGGATCAGGTCGAGGAACGGCAGGCCCTGGTTGCGGTAGTTCTTTGCGATCGAGACGACCAGGCGCAGGTTCGACTGGATCATCCGCTGCTTCGCCTCCGCGTCGCCGCGCTCGATCTTCTTTGCCAGCTCGACCTCCTGCGCGGCCGTGAGGAGCTGGTGCCGGCCGGCCTCGCGCAGGAAGAGCTGGAGGGCGTCGGTGGTCGACTCGGCCGCGGCGGCCGGCGGCGGCGGAGGTGGCGGCGGCGCCTTCTCGATCTCGCGCGTGTCGTCCACGATGTCGACGCCGCGCGTCTCGAGCTCGCGGAAGAGCAAGTCGATCTCGAAGACGTCGAACTCGTGCGTCTCGGCGATCTCCGTGAGCTCGCTCTGCCGGACCGTGCCCGCGGCCTCTGCCGTCTCGAGCAGGATCTGGAGGTCCTCGTGGTGCAGGATGGACTCGATCTCGACCGGCATCTGGCTCACGGCGGTGTATCCGCCGGGGCGCGTATCGAAACACAGATTTAACAATTGCGCTTCCCCTACCGTTCCGGCAATGCACGATAAGCGGTGTTATGTCAAGTTGGAGGACGAGCGCCGCAAGTAGGCTGAGGCGGTTGCGCCGGGTCGCCCTCCCCCTCGCATTCCTCGTTTTCTGGACGGGGGCGGCGCATGCGGAGGTCGTCCATCCGGGGTCTGTGGCGGACGCGCGGATCGCGCTCGAACCGTCCGGCGAGCCGGTTGTCGCCTACGTCGCCGACGGTCTGCTGTCCGTCGCCTCGCGGGACGCGGCAACCGCGACCTGGAGCTCGCGTCCGCTTTTCATCCTGCCGTCGCAGGAGGTCGAACTCGACGGGCTCGCCGTCGGCGCGAGCGGCCGCACGAGCGTCCTGCTCCGGTCGACGAACGGGAGCTGGCTGGCGCTCGCCGCCGAGGTCGCTCCGGGCCGCTGGCTCTGGAGGATGATCGTGCCGGACACGCCCCGCGACCTGATCGGCCCCGCGGGGCTGGCCCTCGATGCCGCCGGCCGGCCACTCGTCGCATATGCGCTCTGGCGGCCGTCGCACAAGACGTTCCTCCGCCTCGTCCGCTTCGACGCCAGCGGTCGACGACAGGCCCGCTCGGTGACGCGAAAGGGGTTTCCGCCGAGCCCGACGCTCGCCGGGGCCGCGCCGGTGGTGCTCCCGTCGGGCGAGATCCGCGTCGTTGAGACCTTTGCGCCGGCGGCGATCGAGTGGAGCCCGATCCCCGGCGACTGGTTGGGCCAGTTCGTCCATTCGAGCGCGCTCGGCATTCCCGTCGGAACCGTCGCCACGGCCGTGTCGGGCTCGACGGTCTATGCGGCGTGGACGGAGGCGTACCCGACGCTCGGGCCGCCGGCGGTCGTTCTGGCGCACCACGGGTCGACGGCAGGCAGCGCCGTCGCGATCGAGAACGCCGTGCTGGCGGGGCTCGCGTTCACGCCCGACGGCCCGGAGCTCGCGGCGAACCGGTGCTTCGACGGCGTCTGCCTGGGCCTCGTCGGCGCCTCCGGCCTCGACGGCGTCGTCGCCGGCTTCGCGGCCTCGCGAGACGGGTCGCGTTCGGTGCTGCTCGCGAGCGACCTGGGGCTCGACTTCTTCCGCTCGCCCACCGACCTTCGCGTACGCATCGCATTGAACCGCGACCTTTCCGGCCGCGTCGACGGCGTCACCGGCGGCCGCGTCACGCTGTACCGCGAGCGCTCGGACGCTCCGCGCGTCGCCGTCGGAACGTTCTCCGTCGCGGCCGACGGCTCCTTCGTCGCGGCCGACCCGACAGCCGGTCCGACCACGGCTACCTACCGCGCCGTCTACGTCGACCCCGCGACGTTGGTGCCCTACGCGGCACTCTTGCCCGCGGCGAGGTGATTCTCCCCACGCTGTGGAAGGATCCTGCGACGTTCTCCACAGGTTGCACGAATCGCTGTGGAAATGTTGATAAAAGGAAAGTTCGCAAAATGCGCGGTGTTCCGTTTCGCGCCTCTTGAACGGCGCGCCGCCGAGCCCTAATCTCCCTCTTGCGTCGAGTACGGGATGTGAGTAGGTCGAGGCCCCACTCGGAGGCCGTAGGCGGAAGCCGAAAGTCAGCGAGTGAGGTGGACGAAAGCGTGATCGGCTCGACGAATTGAAAGGGCCTCCTTCGGGAGGCTCTTTCACTTTCGGCGCAGAGTCGCCGGTTGCGTGAGAGCAGTGCGGCTAGGCCGCGCTGCCGGCGGGATGGATTTATAGAGTGGTTCGGCGATGCACCTGCGGCCGCCTTCAGTCGATCACGGGGTTCAGGCGTTCATCTGGGCGGTCGTGTTCTTTCTGTTTCTGTGGTTCGGGATGCTGGCCGTCGGGGTCTCACAGGCGATCGCGTTCATCCTCGCGCTCGTACTCGGCCTGCTGATCTTTCTCTTCGTTCGGATCTTCGGCGAAGAGGATCTCGCGCGGCCTCAGGCGCGGCGGCCGCGGCGGCGCATTCCCTGATCGCCCGCCAGGGCGTGCACCAGCAGATCTGCGAGCCCGGGGCCGAGGCGGTCGCTCAGCCTTGCGCGGGGAGTCCGGCAGCGCTCGACGTCGCAAGCAACCGCCTGGACGTGTGCGACGAGGCTCGCCGTTCCCTTTTCGTGGGTGTTCCCCTCGGGCCTCACCGGGAAGAAGATCGGTTCGGCCACGCCCGACTGCGATCCCTCGAACGAAGGGAGCCGCCGGCGATCTGCGCAGGCGACTCCCTCGAGCTTCGATTCAGGAGCGGACGACCTCACGCTCGCGGGTCATCGGCTCGGACGCTGCAGGCTCGACCGCCGCGTCCGAAGCGGCTAGATCCGTGGCGGCGACCCGGCCGCCCGTCGTGTCGAAACACAGCCCGAAGACGAGCCCGAGACCGAACGAGAGCATCGTCAGCAGCTCTTTCATGTCCGTGACGACGTCGGCGATCCCGAGGTCGCCCGACCAGTTGACGGTGTGTGAGCGAAGCCAGTTCGCACCAGGCTGGTGGAAACCGAGGATCCAGCCCACGACGATCAGCGTCGGTACGAAAGCGAGCAGGAAGACGGACGGAGAGAAGCGCGGCCTCCCCCACTTCGTCCAGCCGCCCACCAGCTGGCTGAGCGCGATCGCCAGGCCTGCGCCGGCGAGGATTCCGTACTCGGCCCAGTAGCCGCCGTTCGTCCCGTCGCCGATCCTGGTCGTCAGGTAGGCCAGCAGGCCGGCGACTGCCACGCCAACGAGCGTCGCGAACGCCCGTGTCGGGCCGTGCCAGCGCCGCGCCACCGGAGCTCCCCGTGCCGCGGCCGGCGCCGTCGCCACGTCGGTGTCCCGCGCGGTTGCGACGCGGGTGCCGGTGCTCCGGGGGTAGACCGGCGCCGGGTCGTATGTCGTCGATTCGTCAGCAGGCGGTCTCTTGAACATGCGCATGCGGTATCACCTCCGGTTGGTTCCGGTAGGGGAACGCTCGGGCGGCGCCGACGGTTACTGCAGCGACAGCCGGCGGACGTCGAACTGCGACGAGTACAGCTCGTCCCGGAACGCTTCGATCGCCGAGAAGGCATCCTCCTCGAAGACGTGGGCGACGACGCCGACCTCGCGGTCGTTGTGGAACGGCAGGTCGACGTGCTCAGCGGAGACGAGGTTCACGGAGACGCGCCCGCAAACGGGACAGCGAACCGCGAGCCCGAGCGCGGAACCGCCGGGGGCGAGGAGCGAGAACGAGGACGGGAACACCGGCCGCGGGCGCTCCTCCGGATAGCAGAAGAAGCTCCACGGCCAGTCGCCGACCCGGATCCGCCGCACCGATACGTCGGCGAGCTCGTCCGCGATCCCGTCGAAGGTCGAGGTCATGAGGTTGAGGAACGTGCCGCCGCCGAGCCCGAGCGGCACCCAGTCGAGGTCGTCGTCGGCGACGAGGCCGACGTGCCGGTCGCCGCAGCCGCAGTCGAACTCGATCGCGATACACCGCGGGGTGGCTGGCGCCGGGAAGGCGCACGAGCCGGCGGAAGGCCGAAAGCGCGACGGACGTCTCGCCGCGGGTCGGGCATCCGAACGTGTACCGGCTCCGGAGTAGGTCGTACATGACTCTACAGAGCGTTGTACCGCCGGATCCGGACGCTGAAAACTGCCCTTTCGCCTAGTTAGTACTCGATCAGAGCGTGCAGGTCGTACTTCGACAGCCGTTCCCGGCCGTTCAGGAACGTCAGCTCGATGATGAAGCACACGCCGACGACGGTGCTGCCGAGGCTCTCGACGAGGCCGGCGATCGCCTCGACGGTGCCGCCGGTGGCGAGGACGTCGTCGTGGATGAGGACGCGGGAGCCTTCCGGAAACAGATCCGGGTGGAGCTCGAGCGCGTTCGTCCCGTACTCGAGCTGGTAGGTCGCGCTCACCGTCTCGGGCGGGAGCTTGCCCGGACGCCGCGCCGGGACGAAGCCACACCCGATCTCGCGCGCGATCGCGGCGCCGAGGATGAACCCGCGCGCCTCGGCGCCGAGGATGAGGTCCGGCCTCTTCGCTGCGGACCAGCGCCCGAGCTCCTCGACCGTCTGGTCGAGCGCCTTCGGATCGGCGAGCAGAGGCGTGACGTCCTTGAAGCCGACGCCGGGCTGCGGCCAGTCCGGAACCTCCCGAATCCGCGATCTCAGATCCACGCGGGCTAGCTTACGAGACGAGCTGGCTGAGCCTGCGCCAGAAGAGTCGCTGCGCGAGATCGTGCGCGAGCTCGCCGAGCGTCTGGAGGTCCTGCGTTCCCTGCTGCCGTCGCTCGGCGTTCCGTGAGCGAAGCGCCGGTGCGATGACCGCCTCGAGCAGGCCGGCCTCCCGCTCGGTCGACGTGCGGAACGTGCGCAGGTGGCGAGGAGCGATGCCGAAGCTCGCCAGCCGCCCGCAGATCGTCGCGATCTCGGCGTCGGTCTCGGTGTAGTACCGCTCGCCGCCGGCGACGCGCGGTGAGATCAGCCCGTACTCCTCCAGCTCGCGCGCGAGGCGCGGCTCGATGTCTGCGCGTTCGCACAGCGAGCGCTGGTCGAGCTCGCCTTCGTTCTCGCGCAGCCCGCTCGCGCGGCTCCGCCGGCGCTCCGGCGACGTCGGCTTCTGAAGCTCCTCGCGGATCACCTTCAGTGGGAGGAACTCGTCGCGCTGCAGGCGCAGGATCTTCTCGAGGCGCTCGACGTCGTCCTCGCTGAAGAGCCGATAGCCGCCGCGCGTGCGCTGCGGGTTGACGAGGCCCTCGCCCTCCAGGTAGCGGATCTTCGAGATCGAGATGTCGTTGAACTCGGCCTTCAGCCGCTCGCAGACTGCTCCGATCGTGAGGAGGCGCTCGCGCTCGGCTGCATGAGCCGCGCTCATTGGAGGAACGTCAGCTTGTACTTCCCGATTTGCAGCTCGTCCCCGTCGGCGAGGTCACGGTCTCCCGACTCGATCCGCCGCCGGTTGAGGAACGTGCCGTTGAGGCTGCCGAGATCCTCGATCGTCAGGCGCCCAGCGCCCTGTTTCACGACGGCGTGCTTCCGCGACACCGTCACGTCGTCGAGGAAGATGTCGCAGTCCGGCGAGCGGCCGATCGTCGTCTGCTCGCGGTCGAGGTGGAACGTCTCCCCCGCGCGACCCCCGCCCGAGCGGACGACCAGCGCCGGTCCGCTGACCCCGGCCGCGGCGACGTCCGCGCCGTTCTCGTCGAGCTGGTCGGGCGTCAGCGCCATCGTCGCCTCCCCACTCTCCTCGCGCACGAGCGCGGTGCCGCACTTCGAGCAGTAGTTCGCGGTCTCCGGATTCTGGAAACCGCACTCCGGGCAGTAGACGTTGGCCATCTACGGGGTCGGCGCGGCCTTGCCCGTCAGAATGTCGGTGAGCGCCTCCATGTCGACCTGCTCGAGGACGCTCTTGCCGCCCGACTTCTGAAGCCGCGCGACGAGCTCCGCGCGCAGGATGTCGATCTTGCCGTGCAGGAGGCGCCGGCGATACGAGACCTCCTGCTCCTCGTGCGTGAGGTCGTCGATGAGCCGCTTCAGCTCGTCGTCGGATAGCGTGCCGAGGTCCGGAAGTGGCTCCACTCTTGTCCTTTCGGTCGAGACCGACGCTGTCCTCTCCGCTGCCCGGTCGGTCGGGTGAGCCTCAAGCTCAGGTTGAGATTCTACCTGACGGCCCCTTCTTCCTCCGTCTGCATGATCTCCTCGACGAGCGCACGGAACTCCGCCTCGAGCTGCTCGGACTCCTCCTCGGTGCGTCCCTCGGCGTAGACGTGGACGAGCGGCTCGTCCGGGTCCGGGAGGATCTGCGCCCAGCCGCGCTCCTCGAAGACCTTGATCCCGTCCATCAGGTCGACGTCCTGGTCGCGGAAGCGCTCGGTGAGCTGGCGCATCACCGTCCCCTTGAGCGCCCACGGGCACGGGAGGTGCCGGTGGACGAGCGTCGACGCGGGAAGGTCGGCGACGAGCTCCGAGAGCGGACGCTGGACCGGCGCCAGGAGCTCGAGCAGCTTGCAGAGGCTCGTGACCGCATCGTAGGCGGGAAGGAAGTCCGGGAACACGTAGCCGCCGCCGACGGCTCCGGCGAAGACGACGCCGCCTTCAGCGGCGGCCTGCGTGAGGTCCGCGAGCGTCGCGGGGGTGCGAATCACCTCGAGATCGCTTCCCTCCACCAGCCGGTCGACGAGGCTCGTGACCGTGATCGGGAACGCGAGCCTGCCGTGGCGGCCGTCCGAGCTGATCAGGCGGAGGTAGAGCAGGAGCGCCTTGTCGACCGGCACAGGCCTCGCCTTCTCGTCGACGAGGTACACCCGCTCGGCCGCGCGATCGAAGACGACGCCGAGCTCGGCACCGACGGCGCGGACCAGGTTCTTCGTCTGGCCGATCGCCTCGTGCAGCGACGTCATGCGCGGCGCGTAGTGGCCGACCATGAACGTGTGCGCCGCGACCGCCTCGACCTCGAGCGGCTCCAGCACCAGCGGAAGCACGAGCGAGGCCGCCGAGTAGCCGTAGTCGACGACGATCCGGAAGTTGCGGGCGCGGATCGCCTCGACGTCGACGCTCGAGAGCAGGTCGGCCGCGTAGCTGTCGGCCGAGCGCCCCGGATACGAGATCGTGCCGACGTCCCCCGCGCCGACGCGACGCAACTCGTGCCGCGTGAAGTTCTTCTCGATCTCCCGCTGGAGCGACGCCGTGAGCTGGATGCCCGGACGCTCGTAGAACTGGATCGACACCACCTCGGGATCCGCTGCGTTCACGCCGATGTGGACGCCGGCGTCGAAGTTCTCCGACTTGAGGAGATGGCGGTTGACCGCCGAGGGCAGGATGCGCAGATCGGCGACGTCCACGCCGGTCGAGAGCACGCCCGTGATGAACGCGCGCTTCAGCATCCGGCACGCCGCCGGCGACTCGCGGCTCGTAACGACGCGCGACCCGCGCTTCAGGGCGGTGCCGAGAGCGGCGCCGAGCCGCAGCGCCATCTCGGGCGTGAGGTCGACGTTGATGAGCCCCTGCACGCCGTTGCGGCCGAAGACGCGTGAGGCAGCGCGCGACTCCCAGATCAGGCTCGAGTGGATCTGCGCGCCGGACTCGACCTCCTTGTAGGGGTAGATGCGGACGCCCGGGTAGATGACGCTCTCGGCGCCGATCGTGACCTCGTCTCCGATCGCCACTCCCTCGTGCAGGCGCGCGTGCGCGCGGAGGTCGCACGAGCGGCCGATGATCGCTCCCTCGACGGTGACGCTGCGGCCGATGTGGGTTCCGGCCTCGACGACCGAGCGTTCGACACGCGCCCGCTCGCGGAGCGTCGAGTTCGCGCCGAGAACCGTGTGCGCGCCGATGCTCGCCTCGGGCGCTATCCGGCAGTTCGTGCCGATGAAGGCCGGCCCTTCGATCTGGTCGAGGTCGTCGAGGTCGATCGCCTCCCCGAGCCAGATGTTCCCGCGCAGCTGGATCCCGGGGATGTTCAGCTGCACCTTGCCGTCGAGTGCGTCGTAGTTCGCCTGGCGATACTGGTCGAGGTTGCCGACGTCCTGCCAGTAGCCGTCCATCACGTGGCCGTAGAGCGGACGACCCATCTCGAGCAGCAGCGGGAAAAGCTCCTTCGCGAAGTCGTACGGCCGATCGGTCGGCACGTGCCGCAGAACCTCCGGATCGAGCATGTAGATGCCGGTGTTGATCGTGTCGGAGAAGACCTGACCCCACGACGGCTTCTCGAGGAAGCGCTCGATGCGCCCGTCCTCGTCCGTGACGACGATCCCGAACTCGAGCGGGTTTTCGACCGACTTGAGCCCGATCGTGACCGCAGCTCCCTTGTCGTGGTGCGCCTGGACGATGCTCGAGAGGTCGACGTCGCAGAGCGCGTCGCCCGAGATGACGAGAAACGGCTCGTCGAGCTGATCGGCGGCGAGGCGCACCGAGCCGGCCGTACCGAGCGGCGTCTCCTCCACCGAATACGCGATGTCGAGGCCGAGCGCGTCGCCCGAGCCGAAGTAGCCGCGGATCGCCTGCGGCAGGAACGCCAGCGTCACGATCACCTCGTCGAAGCCGTGCGTCCGCAGCAGCTCGAGGATGTGCTCCATGCACGGCTTGCCGACGATCGGCACCATCGGCTTCGCCTGGTTCGAGGTCAGCGGCCGGAGCCGCGTGCCCTCACCGCCGGCCATCACGAAGGCCCTCACGGGCGCACCTCGCGCCGCGCCTTCCACAGGTACGCGGCGAGCGCGGCCAGCGCCAGGGCGAAGCCGATCCAGAAGATGACGCGCGGCCACACCGTTCCCTTGTCCGTGACCATCGTGAAGCCGAGCGACGCGTACAGCAGCCAGGTTGCGACCTTGCCGAGCGTGTTCACCTCGAACGTATAACCCCGGTCCACGGCCGGCTTGTACCCGACGAGCAGCAAAAGGTCACGCAGCGGGACGAGGAGCGCGACCCAGGGAAGGCGCCCCGCGTGCCAGAGCAGGATGACTGCCGTGTCGATCAGCAGACGGTCTGCCAGCGGGTCGGCGATCTTCCCGAAGGAAGACTCGACGCGCCACCGCCGCGCGAGGAAGCCGTCGATCTGATCCGTTGCGCCGGCCGCGCCGAAGACGATCGCCGCGGCCCAGCTGCGACCTCCGTCGGACGTGAGGAGGAGCACCGCGAAGATCGGAATCGACGACGAGCCGCGCGAGCGTGAGGGCGTTCGGAAGCTGCTGTTGCAGCCTCGCGGTGGCTGCGGGCGCGGACACGTGCCAAGGATATGCGCCCCCAACGGCGCATTCTTGGAAGTATCGATCGCTCAGCGTGAGGCGACGAACCGTTGCGACCAGTACGTCGTGCGCGCGAGGTACGAGGTCTCGGCCGTTCGACCGTGCTTCTGCCATGCGCCGTCGTAGCTCGCGTAGCCGTCGCGCCTCCGCGCGGGCTCGATCTGCGTTCCCTCGAGCCACTCGTTGTAGCTCGTGATCGTCGCGACGTCCGCGTGCGCGCGGAGCGCCGCCCGCCACATCGCGTCGTATGTCTTTCCGCCGCGACGGGCGAGGATGCGGGCGTCGCCCGTTGCGCGCCGCGCGCTGTACCCGGGGCCGATCGACGGCGCGCAGAGCAAGTGTTGCCGGTGCGCCTGGTTGCACAGGCGCGCGAACGTTCGGCCGCGGTAGGTGAGGATGTCGTAGGTGTAGACGCCCTGGAAACCGCCCGTCTTCGCAAAGCCGACGAGCGGCGTCTGCGCGAACAGCCGGACAGCCCGAGAGCGTCGCCGTGAGCGCCTGCCAGCCGGTCGCGGGGAAGTCGGTCGCGTGGTAGACGAAGAAGTCTCGGATCCCCAGCGTCCGCAGGTACGCAATGTCGAGCCCTGTGCCGGCGATCGTTCGACCGCCGTACGGCTCGAGGTGCGCAGCCACGGTGACGCCGTGCGCGCGCGCAGCTCGGATCACCGCGGGCAGCCGTACGTCCTCGGCCGAACCCCTCCCCCACCACGACGTCACGATCTCGCCGATACCGGCGCGGGCGATCTCGCGAAGCTGTCCGTCGAGCACCTTCGGGTCGCTCGACGAGTAGACCCCACGCGCAGGATAGAACGACGACGCAATGTCGCTCGGCGGAGCATGGCCGTTCTGGTGCCAGTGCTGGTAGGCGCCGTCCTGCCCGGGCGTCCCGTACCACGGGTAGTAGAAGATCGCCACGGGCGCTGCCTTCTGGACACGAGCTCCCGCGGCCGGGCCGAGCGCGAAGAGGGAGACGAGTAGGCAGGCGCCGACCCGCACGCCGCGCAGTGTAGCCCGCTGCTCGATCGACCCCGGCCGTTTCCCGTAGAGTGGGCCGGTGCCCGTCAACGAGACCAGGCCCCCGCAGCCGGAAGACGAAGAGAATCAGTCGGAGAACGCCGACGAATCCGAGGACGAGGCAACGGCCTCGTCCGACGACGAGTCCTAGGTTCTCGAGTGATCGGTTCGTCAGTGCTGGTTCAGCGTTCCGACGCTGATTCCGAGCATCCGTCCGGCCGCGCGTAAGCGGTCAGCGCCGAGCGTCAGGTAGCGGTCGGCTCGCCTCGCATCTCGCGTCGCAGCGGTCAGGTTTCCGCTGTCGTTCTCGCTGAAGTCGAGCAGGCTCTCCACGCCCTTCAGCGTCGCCTCGAAACCCTCGAGCGCGAGACGTCGCGCCTGTCGCGCGGTTTGCGTGGTCGGCGCGTCGCGGCGGACGTCGGCAAGTGTTCGGATCACGTCGCGACGGAGTTTCCTCCGGTCGTGGGTGGTGCGGATCTGGGCGACGCCGTCGCGGAAATGGCGCTCGAACGACCCGTCGGCCGATCCCGTGTTCCGGGCCGACGCTCCACAGCCGGCCGCGGCGAGGAGAACCAGGACGCCAAAGCACAGGCCCGCGTTCGGGGAGGCTACGCGGGCGTCGGAGCGACCGTGGCTTCGCCTGACGCTCCGGGCATCCGTCTCCGTCTGCACTTGTTCCATCGTCTCAACGGCCGCCGCACATGGTCTACACGCGACGCGAGTGTCCTCCTGCGGCCGGACCGGGTCAATGCCGAGGTGCTGACGTGAATTCGTATTTAGGCCGGCGGCTCGTCAGCCGATACCTGTCTCGAAGCTGACTTCCGCCCCACGTTCTGAGAGGTGAGTCCTGGCCGGCCGCACACCCAGCCTCCAATGGTTGACCCCGAGGTACGGCGCGCTTTTCGTCGCGCTCGCACTCGGAGCCTCGACCGCATTACCCGCGCTTCTGTTGGAGACCAACCGGTCGCGGCATCAGCGGATCGCCCCGTCCGCCAGCTCCGAGCCGCCGATCGTTTACGCATCGGCCCCGCACCGGCGACCCCATGTCGGCGTTGCGCCGCGGCTGCGCGTGGCGCCGCCTTCGACGTTCGTTCAGGTGGCCGTCACAGCGTCAAGAACCTCGATCCCGGGAAGTCATCCCGCGACCGTGCACGCGAGAAAGAGCGAGGTCGACACGCAGATCGCCGACGACGCAGCGACCGCGGAAGCATCCGGCGGTGCCGAGGCCGAGGTCGGCACCCACCCCCACTCCGACTCCGGCTCCCGCTCCCACGCCGGCTCCCGCTCCCACGCCGGCTCCGACTCCGATCCCTGCGGAGCCCCAGCCGAATCCGGCGCCGGGCGCAGGCCCGATGGCCACGGCGCCTGTCCCGGTCACCCCCGACACGAGTCCGACGCCCACCGACGCATCCGTGCGGACTCTGGCGGCGACCACGACGCCGACGACCACCGACCAGACGAAAAGGCAGACGCTCGGGCCGGCCGAGCGGCAGCAGGCGAAGGCCTCAGAGAAGGCCGCGCGCCAGGAGGCGAAGGCCGATGAGAAAACCGCGCGTCGAGAGGAGCACGCGGCGAAGAAGGCCCCGCCGCCGCAGGCCGAGACCGGAACACAGATCACGCCGGCTACGACAGAAGCAGCGCAGACCGAAGAGGCGCAAGACCCGACGAAGGAAGCCACGAAGGCCGAAGCGGAGGCGGCAAAACAAGCCGAGCACGATCAGGTCGAGGCCGCGAGGACGACCGGCCAGGATGAGGCCGACGCCACCAAGCACGACGAGCGTGACAAGGGGAAGCAGGGCTCGCCTCCCGCAAACGGCGGCGAGGTACACGGGAAGAGCAACCACTAGCTCCGGCCGAAGCGCGCGGCGGCGGCGGCCGGCGAAGGCGAGGCGGCGCAATCCTCGCGCTTGCAGCCGCTCCGCTAGTCGGGGCGCCGAGATTTGAACTCGGGACCTCCAGTCCGTTCCGGGCGTTCGCGCGGCTTTGGCTCTGCTACACGGATGCGGGGCGCGGAGGAAACGCCGTCCGCGCCCCGCTTGCCGACTCAGCCGATCGCCATCGCGAAGATGTGCAGGTTGGGATTCGCGGGAAGCGTCACGTAGCGCACCGTCTTGCTCGGATCCAGCGGTATGGAGCCGTAGAAGATGCTGACCAGGTGGTTTTGGTCTGGGTGCTCCGGCGGAACGTTCCACGGGACCATCGCCACGATGTCCGTACCGGGCGCCGGATCGTTGAAGTACCAGTCGGTGAAGCCGAGCATCCCTTGGACGATGCTGCCGTCGGTGTAGGTGACGAAGACCGTTCCCGATTGGTTGCCGAGCGCCGCGGAGCCCAGGAACCCGAGCTTGGCGCCGCTGCCCGACGCGGCGATCACCTGGCCGTCGGTCTTGGTGTTGTCGGGCTGGCCGGTCGGCACGTCGGGCCAGATGAACGTCTGCCCGTCGTGGTTGACGGTCGCGCCCCGGCCGAGGCCGGCTGCGGCCAGTCCCTGCGCCGAGTAGCTGGCCTCGCCGCCGTCGAACGTTCCCGCGAGCGGGTTGTTGTCGTCGGTGATCCCTTTGTTGTTGTAGGTGGCGGCCAGAGACTGCGCCGCACCGGGGTACCAGATGACGTTGAGCTCGACGGAGCCGATCCTCGTGTCCGCCTCGCCCGGCGACGTGGCGGTGAGGTCGACCCGCGCCGGACCGGGTCCTGCGCCGGCGGCGTTCTGCGCCGCGGACGCTGTGAGCGTGGCCGACGCGGTGCCGCCCGCGGGGATCGTCAGCGTTCCCGTACTCGGCTGGAGCGTGAACGCCGGGTTGCTCGCCGGTCCGGCGATGTAGCTCCAGCCGACCGTGACATCGCGCGCCGCGTTGTTGCTGATCCGCAGGGTGGTGTCCTTCGAGTCGCCCGCGCCGAGGCCGACGAAGCCGGGATCCAGCGCCGCGGTGAGCGCTTCGCCGAGCGTCGAGCGGCTGAACCCGCCCGCGTATCCGACAGGTTGGCTCTTCCCCGGCTCGCGCTGGTAGCTCGCACTACCGACGAGGTAGTAGATGCCGGTCGCCGCCGACAGCGGGACGTCCACGTGCCATACGGTCGACACCGTGTCGCCCGGCTGCACGACCGGGAAGCTCTCCCGACCCGTCGGCTGCACCGTCCGCTCGGCGCGGTCGCTCGTGGCATAGGCACTGAGGCCGAGCCGGACGTCGAAGACGGGCTTCGTTCCGTTGTTGTGGTAGCTCGTGACGACCTGGTTCTCGTCGAGTTGCCGCAGCTGCGCGGGCCCGGCGACGGTGACGTCGTCCGTGGCGCCGATGAACTCAATCTCCGCGATGTCGTCGAAGCTGTTGTCAGGGCCGACGTAGCGCAGCCAGCGGTACCGGCCGCTGTCCGAGACCGCCAACTCATTCCAGCCCAATGCCGGCGTCGATTGCACCGTGGCAAGCGTCGTGCAGCCGCTGGTGGGTCCAGTGGCGCAGCCCTCGAACCGGCCGCCGACCACGCGGCCGATCTGCCCGAGCCGAGGGACGAACCGGATCGCGACCACGGCCGCGGAGTGTCCAGCACCGAGGTCGATCCCCGTGTAGCCGCCACTGGGCTCGGCGAAGTCGAAGAAGGTCGCGAGATCGCCGTCGAAGGCCTTGTCGAACGTATTGGGCAGATTGCCCCACGCCGGGCTGGTCCCGTACGGCGTGCCGGTGAGCGTGCCCGGCAGCACGTACTCGGGCACTCCCGCCGGCGTGCCGATCGCATCGGCGCGCGCGAAGAGGTCGGCGACGGTCCCGCGGCGCGGTCCGCCCCAGACGCGGTCGGCGAATGCCTCGCGCGGGCGACGGAGGTAGGCGTCGAAGGCGCTCTCAGTCTGGTTGATCGCGTTGTCGGCCCAGACCGAGATCTGATAACCCCACAGGTGCGGATCCTCCTGCGGCGTCCAGTCCTCGTAAATGAACCTCGGATCGGGCAGCAGCCTCGATCCCGGGGTGACGTACAGGATGTCGCCCGGCGAGGCGACCACCTCGTAGCCCTTGTCGAGGTAACGCTGCGGGCCGAAGTCCTCGTTCTGACCGGTCGCCGGCGAGGTCCACGTCTCGACCTTGATGTTCGTGTCCGGCGCGATCGTGGGGTTCTTGTTGACGTCCCACCAGTTCCAGATCACCGTCCGCTTGCCGAGCGAGCGGACGACCGAGTTCATCTCGTTGATGAAGCTCACGAAGATGTCCGCCGTCGACCCGAGCCCGTGCTGCTGGGCGTAGTCGACGAGCGTCGGGCAGCGGTCCAGGTTGACCTGGCCCGGGTACTCGTCGGTCGCGATGTGGAACTCGGGGCCTGAGAACAGCGGCGCGAACTCCCTGATCAGGGCCGCGGTGAACTCGCGCACCTCTGGGTTGGTCACGTCGAGCGTCGTGTTGAAGTTCAGGCAGTTGAGCGCGAAGTCCGGCCTCACTTTGAGGATCGCCCCCGCGTGCGCGGGCATCTCGATCTCGGGGATGATCGTCACGTGGTACCTGCGGGCAGCCGCCTCGAACCGGGCGATGTCCCCCTTCGTGTACGCCTGCGGCGCAGCGAGGTAGGGGAAGCTGTCGCTGACCAGGCGGAACGCGTTGTCGTCCGAGAAGTGAAGCTGCAGCGTGTTCAGCTTCAGGTAGGACATCTCCCTGATCGTCTGGACGATGTAGTCCGGCGACCAGTACTTGCGGCCGACGTCGAGTAGATACCCGCGCTCGCGGAACCGCGGCCAGTCACGCGCCTCGCCGCGGGGCAGCGTGCGGTGACCCGGGGTCGAGCGAAGGATCTGCAGCACGGTCTGCGTCCCGTAGAACACGCCGGCGCTGCTGCCGCCCCGCAACTCGACCCGATCCCCGATCTCGAGGACGTATCCCTCCGACCCGACCTCGACCGGCGCTCCCTGATCGGACAGGAACAGGTCGCGCGTGTGCGGTTTCTTGTCGGTGGCGACCTTCAGGTCCAGGCCCGTCACTGCGGACAAGTCAGCGCGCAGCAGCTCCGCCTCGCCGAGCAGGTCGCTCGAGTCCACGACGATCCGTGAGCTCGCACCTAGCTCGAAATCTCCCGCGCCGCCGGTCCACTCCCTGATGCTCGGAACCACCTCCGGCGCCGCATTCGCCGCGGCCGCCGCGGGTCGCGCAAGGGAACCCCCGGCCGCGACGATCCCAACAGCCGCGAGCAGTCCGATCAAAACGCTTCGCGCACTACGCGTCACTGGAATCCCTCCTTCTCCGTCGTCAGACAGTCATGACGTTCCCGCCGCACAGCGGAACGAACCTGCAGTCCTCAGGCGTCGGGAACCGGAGAAGACCGACCGCGTGTGAGCCACCTCCATCAGCGACCGAAGACTTCAACGGATTGCGATCTAAACGGAAGCCGAGAGTAGCCAACATGTGGTCGAGTCGAGGTCCTTGTTGCCCACCGGTCGTCGACGAGGCTCACGATCGCGTGCAGCGCCGACTCAGGGCGCGGTGTCCGAGCCGACCCTCCTCGTGCGCGCTCCGCACGTACGCGAGGAACGCCCCGGGTGTGACCGCCCCTCCCCCGCGAACGACTCGAAGGGAAGCGGGACCTGCCGCCACGGGAGGCCGCGAGGTACGGCCTCTCGCGCGCGCACGTACGTAAGCGCACGTGGGGCCGTCCTCCCCGGCGCCTTACGGCGGGGAGCACAGGTAGCGACCGCCGGGCCCGCCTTCGCCTTCGTTGCGGTGGAGGCTTAGGCTGGCCGCGTCCCGCGGATCGCGCCGCCGTAGTCTCCTCTGACGCCGAAACGCGAAGCCTGCTCGCGCACTCGCACAGGCGACTGGCGACAACATCGACGTCGTTCATTTGGATCGCGAGCTGCCTTAGCGTGGACTTCGTTATTGCACGAGCACCGCATCTGCTGCGGCGGGATATTCGAGAACCATTCCTTCAGGTGGCCGCAGGCTGGGAAGTCGCACCAGTTCAAACGACTGCTCGTGCGCTACGACCGGCGCGCCGAGATCCACGAAGCCTTCCTCGCACTCGGCTGCTGCATCGTCTGCTACCCGCCGACTCAGGAACACCTCGTTGGCGGTCTGGTCTTGAGTGTGGATGATTGACGCCGACGGAGTCTCGCGAGAGAGCACTAGGGACGCGTGACGAACGTTCGCCTGATGAACTCGCGCTCCGGGACGGCGCGGCGCTCGAAGTCGGCCAGCAGCGCCGCATCGTCGTAACGGACGGTAACCGGCTCGACGTCGACGTCTCCATTGGCCATTTCGCCGAGCACCAGGGCACGGCCCTCGGCCTTGTCGTGGCACCCGAGCGAGCCAGGGCTCAGGAAGCGGCGTCCCTTGAAGCTGAGATCGGACGGCCGATGATCGTGGCCGAAGACGACCACGTCCCGCGGTCACCGAGCCGAAGAGGCGGCCGAGATCGGCAGCGGTCGGCTCCCTGATGTAGTCGAACTCACCGTCCGGCCGGCGTGCATAGTGAACGAACGCGATCGTCCTCAGCCCGAGACGCATCTCGAGCTGGTACGGCCAGCGCGCTACTGCGTCTCGTTGTGCCGCCGAGAGTTGTGCGTGCGTCCAGAGCTGGTGCTCCAGCTCGCCTTCGGACATCCAGACCGGACGCGGCGACGGAAGCCCGAAAGCAAACCACCGGTCGTGATTGCCCATCACGCAGGTGACACCGCGCTCGATCAGGAGAGAAAGCACCTCTCGAGGGTGCGGTCCAATTCCGATCGCGTCGCCCACGTGGACGACTGACTCGCACTCCCGAGCGGCAAGCGCGTCGAGGACCGCGATCGTGGCCGGCAGGTTCGCATGAGCGTCCGTAATCACGCCAACCCGAGCCACCGTCCGAGCCTAGCGCGGCGCTCAGAAACAGCGAATCTCGACGAACTACCTCCGACACCTACCCCAGCGACCGCAACTGGAAAGACCCGATCCCGCCGAACTCCACATCCAAGACCCAGACCCCCTCATTGTGAAAGGAGCTCTTAGTGCGAGACCCTTTGCGGTGATTCTCGCGTGGACCGCGCCATCAGGCCGAGGGAACGCCCGTGAGCAGGGCCCACCTACGTCTCGATTCTCGCGGAGGCGAGCGTCCTTTCGGGCGCCGTCCGCGGTGAGTGCCCGGCGGCCTGGTACCACCGGTCATGATCGTGCCGGCGTTCGTCGCGACGATGACGGAGCGATGCTCGTCATCTTCGCGTTCGCTGGTACCAGTGTTGCGAGTGGGCGGGGCAAACCGGCCTGCCGGGTTCTGGCCCACGTCGGCTTTGACGAACGGCTCTGTGTTGGAGGCGCCGAGGATTGGTCGGCTCGGATGACGGCTTCGTCCTACGAACTCGCGCAGGCGCGGTCGCAGACTCATGCTGCGTCGGCGACAGAGACAGTGCATCACGCGCGTCGTTGACAACCCGTCGCGATCGCGAGAGCCTGCAGGCAGCCGGGGGGCTACTGCGGAAGGGGAGATGGACTGTGAGGAAGTTGCTCGTACTGGGCGCGGCTGTGGCTGCGCTCGCGATACCCGCCGGCGTTTCGGCGTCGACGATTACACAGGTCATGCAGGGACTGGACAATGCGAAAGGGCTCGCATTCGGGCCTGAGGGTGCGCTCTACGTTGCCGAGGGGGGCAGCGGCGGTCCGGCTTCCGGGCTTTGCTGGACGAGCCCGCGGCCGGATCTCGGTTTGCGTTGCTACGGCGAGACGGGCGCGATCTCGCGGTACTGGCACGGGACGCAGGAACGGGTCGTGTCGGGGCTGCCGTCGCTGGAGAACCCCGCCTTCGCGGGGCCGGCGGCAGGGCCGCAGCACATCTCGTTCCAGGGACGCGGCGGCATGTACGTGACCGTCGGCTTCGGCGGCGATCCGAGCACACGCGACCTGCTCTTTCCCGGGCTCGGGTTCTCGCAGTTGCTGAAGATCACGCCCTCGGGCGTGGTGCAGTCGGTCGCCGACATCGGCGCCTACGAGGGCGCAAGCAATCCGGACGGCCTGCAGGTCGACACGAACGCCTATGCGGTGCTCGCGCTGCCGGGGCATCAGCTTGTGACCGATGCCGGAGGTAATTCGCTCCTGGACGTTCGCGCGGACGGCTCGATCTCGACGGTGACGACGTTCCCGAAGGTGATCGGCGGGTTCGGTCCTGGCCGATCCGGTTCCGACGGAAGTGGTGCTCGGCCCGGACGGCGCCTACTACGTCTCGAACCTGAGCGGCGTGCCGTTCACCCCGGGCAGCGCGCTCGTGTGGCGCGTATTGCCGGACGGGTCGAAGAGCGTCTACGCGGCCGGGCTGACGCAGGTCACGGACATCGCGTTCGGCCCTGACGGGTCGCTCTACGTGCTCCAGCACGGGGCGGCGCCGTTCTTCGGCGGGCCGGGCTCGATCGTTCGCATCGCCCCCGACGGGACACGCACGACGGTTGACACGCAGGGACGGCTGAACCACCCGGCGGGTCTCGTGGTCGGGCCCGACGGCGCGCTCTACGTCGCCAACTTCAGCACCGTGCCCGACGTCGGCGAAGTGCTGAAGATCGTGCCGTAGAACGATCGCGGCGAGGGTGGTTGCGCCGCCGGGCGCACCACCCTCGCCCCAGTTCGATTCGGCGGGCGAGAGTCTGGTTGTCTAACGCGGCGGTCTTCGGCGCGCCCTTCGCGCGCGCACGCGCGTACGGTGAGCGCGCCCTCCCCCACGACGAGCGCGAAGCACGCGGAACCCGGTCGGCGATGGGGCGATGGCCCAGCCACCGGGCGATCTCCTTCTGCACCCACCGGAGCGGGCCGACTCCGGAGAGGCCAGCAAGATGAGGTGCTCCGCCTCCGGCGGGCCTCGTCGACGACGGCCGGTCGCTGCCGACGCCCGAGGTCGCGACAGGTCGTCAGCTGAGCTGTTGCAACAGCTGCTCGGCCGTAGCGAGGTGGGGTGAGTTGGCGCGTCGGAGGAGGTCGAGGGAGGCGCGGATCGTCGCGCGGGCAGTATCGGCGTCGTCTTCGAGGAATTGGTTGATCGCGAGGTTGACGAGCGCGATCCCGCGCGTCTCCACCACGTCGGTTTGGTCGGCGACGAGCGTCAGGAGCGCGCCTGCTTCGGCGAGGACATCCGGTGCGCTCGGGTCAGCCTGGTAGGCGGCCTGGAGGGTGTTGGCCAGGACGATCTGCAGCTCGTGGCGGATCGTCTGGGCGACCGGCCGTACGAGCGCGCTCCGGAGGATCTCCGCGGATCTGTCGTATCGGCCGTTTTGTCGCGCGATGATCGCGACCTTGATCTCGGCGAGGGCGGCGCCCTCGTCGTCGCCGGCAGCGTCCATGAGCTGGATCGCGTGGTCGAAGAGCGTCTCGGCCTCGCCCGTCTTGCCCGCGCTCTGGGCGGCGACCGCGCGCGTTCCCTCGATCCGGCCGAGTTGAGCGGGCGTGAGCAGAAACTCCCTTGCGACGCGTTCGAGCACGTCGTCTGTCTCTTCGACCCTGCCGAGCGCGGAGAGGCGGTCGGCCTCGGCCCAGAGCTCGCCGAGCGCGTCGTGATCGCGCGCCGGAGCGGCAGTCGGCTGCGCGAGGCCGAGCATCTGCTCGAGCGACGCTCGCAGCGTCTCGATGCGCGCGCCGTCGGCGTCCCTGACCATCTCGAGGAGCCGCTCCGCTGTCTGGACGAGCTCCGCGTCGTCTCCGAGTTCGGCGTGTGCGGCAACGAGGACGACCCCGGAATCGACTGCCTCGTGGCGGAGACCGGCGCTCTCGGCGAGCGCGACCGCGCGAGAGGCCGCCGTGACCGCGGCGTGCGGCTGGCCGCGCTGGAGCTCGTACTCTGCGAGCCAGCCGAGCGTCGTCACCTGACCGGGCACGTCGCCGACCTCCGCACGCGCGGCGACGGCCTCGCGGCTCAGCCGGCACGCCTCGTCGAGGTCGCCGGAGAGCGCCGAAAACTGGGCCTGGTTGTTGAGGCAGCGTGAGGCGCCGACGAGATCACCCCGAGCCCTGTAGGCGGCGAGCGCCCTCCGCGTGGTAGCCCACGCTGCTTCACGCTCACCGGCGCTCCACTCGGCCAGCGAGAGCTGTCCGAGCTGCTCCGGCGTCATGGCCTCGGGAGCGCCCGCGTCGGATTCCGTGGACGGCCCGAGCGGCGCATCTCCTTCGCGCGGAGTCTGCATCTGCGCGAGCTTCCGGCGAGACCGCTCGGCGGCGACGTCGTCGCCCAGTGCCTCGTGTCGCGTGGCGGCGTCGGTCAACAGATTGGTCGCTTCGTCGAGGCGGCCGAGCCGTGACAGCGTGATCGCGAGGTTGTGCTGCACGGCCGGAACGGCCTCCGGTGGAGGCGGGGGATCCGCCGCGAGGATCGCCTCGTATGCAGTCATCGCCAGCTCGGGCTCGTCGGCGAGGTCGTGCGCGACGCCGAGGCTGTTGAGCGCGAGCAGGCGCTCGTCGTGGCTGCCGGATCGCTCGGCGGCAGCGAACTGGGCCCGGGCGAGCTCCACATCGCGCACGACGGGGCGGCCGCTCCTTTCGAGCCACCGGAGCTCGGCGAAGGCCGCAGGCAGCTCGTCGAGCGTCTGCAGGTACTCGAGCACCTCGATCCGCCCCCGTAGCCTGCCTTCCTCCTCGTCCCCGTGCACGACGCGCAGGAACGGGACCGGCGAGCCTCCTCCGGAGGCCACCACCTTGCGCAGTCGCTGGAGGCGCTCCCCGCCGCCTTCGGTGAGGAGCTCGTCGACGAGCGCGAGCACCGTCGCGCGCTCGGGCTCGTACGTCGCGACGAGCACGCACAGCATCCAGCCGAGGCGGTGGGCGAGGGCGCGGTCGCCGCGGGCGCGGGCCTCGGCGGCCACGGCCTGCAGCTCCCGCAGCGCCTCGCCGACTTGTCCGCGTCGAAGTAGCAAGGAGGCACGGAAGTGGCGGAGCATCGCGGCGCGCTGCGGGTCAGGGCTCAACTCCGCGACGCGCGCTGCCCGCTCGAGCGCGTCGCTCGCGGCGTCGTATTCCGCGAGGTCGAGATACGTCTCGCCTGCGAGGAGTTCGATCTCGAGGAGCCGGGCCGCGTCACCAGCTGCATCCGCGTACGTCCGCGCCACCCCCAGTCGCGCGAGGACCTGCTCGAGGTCGAATGCATCGGCTGCGATGCCGGCGAACTGGAGCTGCACGGCCGCGAGCGCGCCGAGGTCGCCCGCGGACTCCGCGAGAAGCGACGCTTGCCCGAGCGCGCGCCGCGCCGCCTCCGTGTCGTGCGCCGCTTGGGCGCAGGTGGCGCGACTCGCGTACAGCTCGACGAGCGCGCGCTGTCGATATCCCTCCACCCGCGCCGGCGTGTCGATTCCCCGTGCGGCGTAGAACTCGCCGATGCCGCCGAGCGCGTGCTCCTGCCGGTCGAGCCAGCCGACCGCCTCGCCGACGGCGCCCTGCGCCAGCGCTTCTCGCGCGAGCGCACCGTACGCGCGGGCGGTCGCAGGCGAGACCGGGGTTGACTGGCCGAGCGCGACCGTCTCAGGCGCCACGCCTTGCCGCCCTGCGAACGCAGCGGCGAGGCCCCGCCGATCCGGGACGGAGAAGGAGACCGGCGGCTCTGCCTCGCGCGCGACATGCTCGCTGACGACGGCGGCCATCTCCGGCCGGCCGGTGAGCGCGAGGAGTCGCGCGACCCAGACCGCGCAGGCCAGCGGCCCGATCGTCGGCTCAGCGAGCCACGCTGCGACCGCGCTTCGGATACGCGCGCCCGCTTGCGACTCCGCGTCCGCGTTACGCTCCGCAGCCTCGACCTCGCCCCCGAGGAGCGTCAGCAGGAAGTCCGGAAGCACGCCCTGAACGACCGCGCCGCCCGATCCAGCCGCCGCGACGAGCCGGGCAACGCGCTCCGGCGTCGCGTCCCCCGCCCGAACCAGCCAGGTGATCCCGCGGCCGCGCGTCAGCTCCTCCGCAATCCCGAGGTAGTCGTCCGAGAAGGCGAAGTCTGCGCCGGAAAATCCCAGCACGAGCAAGTGATGCTGCCCTGCCAGCTCGGCGATCCGCGACCGCACCGGAAGCGCGAGCCCGCGGAGCTTCTGCCCCACGGTGTCGACGATCGTGCTCGTCTCCTTCGCCGAACCGTGGATCTTGTACAACGCGCAGGTCCCGGGCACCCCGAGCTTCTGATAGTCCGCCGGGTCGGCGAAGACAGCAAGCGGCACCGCCTCGTCCCGAAACGCACGCTCGATCAGCGTGTCGAAGTTCGTGGAGACGATCGCGGAGACGACACGACGACGTCCGAGCTCGGCGAGCGCACGATGCGTGGCCGTCGGCTGTTCACCGTCGACGACGCCGAGCACGTCCAGCCACGCATCGCCCGCGAAGGTCTGCACCAGCGACTCCGAGAAAACAGTGACAGAGAGGTCGTCGACCGACAGGCCGACCACGGCATGACGCACGTCCCTCGGCAAAGACGGCAACGCCGCGAGCGCAGCCCGCCGAGCCTCGTCAAAGACGATCTCGTTCAGCGACCACCAGCCCGGCAGGTACGAGGGCGGCCCCGCAGAGACACCGGCGCCGCAGAGGACTACAACCCGTCGCGTCGCGACGGCCTCGTCGAGCGCGGAAGGAAGCGGCGCGTCGGTGATCCTACGACGGTAAACCCACTGCGCCGCAAGCGCCAGCTGAAGCTAAGCCTGCGCCAACGTACTCACCCTCGACGGCACCAGCGCCGAAACTCGACAATTGGAACCCGACGGAACACATCCGTGAAGGAGTGCAGAGTCGGAACGAGTGGGCGGGGAGGCGGCCGATGCTGCCCCTGATGCGAGCCTCCGACGCCTTTGGCCCTCGCGCGCGCACGCACGTACGAGCGAGGTATGGAGACGAACCGGGTGACCGCCCCCCACAACCAGCGCGAAGCACGCGGGGACCCGGTCGGCCCGCGCGCGCCTGGAACGACGGGCGCCAGTGGCGACGCCGAGAGCTCCGCTTGACATAGGAGCAGCACTGGCGCAGGCGATCGTGCTGTGGCTCAGACCTTCGGGGACTCCTGCGGTTCGGATCCGCCCCAGTAGAGCCAGCGCCAGCCGCCACCGTCGAGGAGGAACACTCCGGTCGTCCAATACGGGACGAGTTCGTCGCCGCCGCCTCGCACTACGCGAACCGATCCCAGAATCTGCGCCCAGGCGACCTCACCACGTCGCCAGACCGTCACCTTTTCCGGCGTCCAGCGGAAGCCCCACGACGACACCACGGTTGCTGCAGCAACTACCTCGTCCGGCTCGGACCAAAGCTCGCCCTGCCCGGACCCCGCGATCGCGATTTCAGCCGCACCGAAGATCTCGCCGACATTCGATCCCGGCGTCGACATCGCTTCGTAGGTCGCGTCGACAAGAGCCCTGATCTCGCGGCAAGTTTGCTCGTCCGCAGGCATGTGCGGACCCTACTGACGCCAGTTGCGGAAGTCACCCTCTCACGCAGCGGCCGACTCGGCGTGACCAGTTCGGGAGCCGTGCAAGCCACGGCTAGCGTTACGTTGAGCTTGCCTGCCTTTCGCGCGATTGGGCGTGTCGGTGCGAGAGCAAGGGTGCATGCGGTCGCGGACTTGCCCGGCGCGAGTGAGGGGGCGGGCGCGGAGGAGCTTTGTCGCGTTTCCTGAGATCGTTTGGTGACTGTGGCGGGGGAACTGGCGATCGTGGCGCTGCCGGCGTTCGTGACGATGAACCCAGTACCTGAGGCCTGGGCGCTGACGGAAGCGCCGCGATCTTTCCGGAACGACCAGTGGGTGCGCGGGAACCACCCGTTTGTGCCATACCGCCGGAGGGGGTGACTGCTTATCTGGTCGTCGTGGAAGCCACCAACATGAGCGAACGCGCGCGGGTCGCGTCACTCAACGACGACGAACTTTATCGAAGCCGCAGCGAGTGATGGACGAGTCAAAGATGAGTTCGGAGGAAGCGCCGCTCGGCGCCTTTCCCGCCCCTCGTTCCGAACGTGAGCTCAGGCGCCTTCGAGGCTACGAAGGCTTGATGGTCTTCGCCGTCGTCGCCGCCGTTGTGGTGATCGCCGGCTACGCCCTGTTCGGCCCAATGTCGTCGTCGCTCGAAGCCGTTGCGCGCTCGCTCGGCGCAGTTCCCTGAGACACGCAGAACGCAGCGCGGCTGGGCGTCACCGTGGAACCCGAGCCGAACAGCCGCCTTACTCTTCGAGTCTCTACGCCCCGACGCTCGGGGCCGGGGGTGTGCCCGTTGTGGGGAAATGGGGGGATCAGGACGGCACGCGAAGCGCCGTACTTTTTAGCGTGTGATGTCGAAGCAGAAGACGTTGAAGCTGACCTCGTTGCCCAGGACCGAGCGGAGATCGTCGGCAAACCACTTCTCGGTCGGTTCCAGCTTGAAGCTCCGTTTGCCGGTCTCGGGGTCGAGAGGGTGCTGGACTTGATGATGAACTCGACAACGTTCGTCGAGCCGTTCCGCTGGATGAGGTGATCCCCTTCCGGCACCTCGACGGCACCGCGCTTCCAGGAGTCCTGCGGCCTGTCCGTGTTGTGGGTCTCGACCACGTTGAGGCTGCTCGTCCTACCAGCGCATGGCGGCGTCTCCGGTCGAGAAATGAACCATGTACCGCCGCTTCCCCGCCCGCCAGTCCGGTTTGCTGCTTCCCCGCATGGTGGTCTCTCCTCCCCGGGGCCGGACGGCCACCCGCACCTTAAGGTAAGCGCGAGGACTGGCTAACCGTCCCGAGCGGCGGCGACGCCTTCGAGCCGCGAGTGGACGCCGAGTGCCCGAAGGAGGAGGCGGACGTGGTTCTTGACCGTCGCGGTGCTCAGGTGGAGTTCGGCGGCGATCTGCTTCGTCGAGCGGCCCTGCTCCAGAAGGCGAAGCACGTCGACTTGACGCGGGGTGAGATGCGGGGGCGGCGCTGTGGCCGTGTCGTCGGGGTGTTCCTCGAACAGCCCGAAGACGCCGACCACCCGTTCGCCGCTCTTGAGCGGCACCGCGCTGACCTCCACGGCCACCCGTGCGCCGGTGGTCGACACAAATACGCCGGTCGCGTCTGTGGCCTGCGAGCCGATCACCTTCTGGGAGAACAACTCGCGGGCGCGTTCCCTGCCCTCGGGCGCGACGACGGAGGTGAACTGGCGACCGCGAACGTCGCCGACGAGCCGCTCGGCTGCCGGATTGAGCCAGCGGATGACTCCCTGTGTGTCGAGGACGTAGCTCGGGACGCCGACGCTTTCCAGAGCCTGCTCGACGTCGCCGCCGACTGCCAGGCCAGTGGCCATCACGGAAGTGTGGCTGATCCGGGGCCGCGTAGCACCGGTGGCGTGGGAGCCGACGCCCCGGACCTCCCAGTGGCACGATCCAGCCTGTGACGGCCGGCGTCCTGGTGAGGATGTTCTCCCCTGACGACGACGACCTCGGCCTCACACGGCTCCCCCGCCCGTCCAGATCGGTGACATTGTCGAGCTGGAGCAGCGGAGAACTTCAATTTCGACGTCGACGTGCTGAAGGCCAACGTCGGCAAGAAAACCGTCACGATCCTGAACACTCCGGTTCCGGCGCCTGTCGTCTGATCCAACCCCGCACCAAAGCAGCGCCCCGGCTACAGCCGGGTGCCACTAGTAGCAAATCAAGTTCCTTTGCCAGTGAGCACGCGCGACCACCTGCATCCGCCACACGTCAGTGAACGTTCGTCCAGTCAGGTGATGCGCACGCATCTCGTCCGTGCACAGTCATGGTTGTGACGCGCACGTCACCGTCACCCCGGGGCTGGCAGCGGCGGCGATCCTCGGCCCCTTTCGTCGTGCGCGCGGCGGTACGGCGATTTCGACACGGACCTCCCAAACACGTACGCTTCCGACGCTCTCGACGCGGACTCGTACCACCAAAACTGCGACCTCCAAAACCACACCGACGCTGACGTAGACCGCGCCCGCCAGCCTCCCGCGTCGCGCTGCAGATTCGCATGAACGGAACTCCATGACATGAGTGTCCGCGGTGCTGCCTTTCTCGGCATCGGCGCGATGGTGGGCGCGGGCATCTTCGCGCTGCTGGGCGAGGCGGGAGCCGTCGCCGGGTCGGCGGTCTGGCTCTCGTTCCTGCTCGCCGGCATCGTCGCCGCGTTGCTCGGCTACAACGTCGTCAAGCTCGGAGTGCGCTATCCGTCCTCGGGCGGGTTGATCGCCTACCTGCTTCAGGGGTTCGGGAACGGGCGCCTGGTCGGGATCTCCTCCTGGCTCGGCTACTTCGCGGCGATCGTGATCGTCTGCTCGATGGTGGCGGTCGCCTTCGGAAGCTACGCGACCTCACTCTTCATCGGCAACGACGCGGCGGCCGGCTGGGACAACATCTTCACCTCGGGGATCGTGGTCGCGATGGCCGGCATCAACCTGATCGGTGCGCGCTTCGTCGACCGCGCCCAGTCGCTGATCGTGGTTGTCCTGCTCGCCGTCTTCGCCGTCTTCATCGTCGCGACCCTCGTCGACATCGACCCGCACCTGCTCGCCTTCAGCGGCTATCCGCCCGTCTCGGACATCATCGCCAGCGTCGCGCTCACCTTCTTCGCCTACCTCGGCTTCAGCGTGATCACCTTCGCCGTCGGAGACTTACGCGACCCGGACCGCGAGTTGCCGAAAGCGATGTACCTGGCACTCGGTGTCACCTCGGTCACGTACGTCCTGATCGCGCTCGGCGTCTTCGGCACGCTCACCGTCACCGAGGTCGTCGGCTACGGCGAGACCGCGATCGCCGAGGCCGCGAGACCGACCCTCGGCGACGCCGGCTTCACGATCATGGCCGTCGCCGCGCTGCTCGCGACGGCATCGTCCGTGAACGCGACGCTCTACGCCTCCTCGGGCCTGACCGCGATGCTGGCCGACGTCGGCCAGTTCCCACCCTTCTTCGGACGCGGCTCACCGCTTGGCTCGAAGGCCGGGTTGCTGATCACCGCCGCGATCGTGCTCGTCGTCTCCAATCTCGTCGATCTCTCCGCGATCGCCTCCGTGGGCAGCGCCTGCTCGCTCGTGATCTTCCTGCTAGTCGGCATGGCCGGCTACCGGCTGCGGTCGTCGACGGGCGCCCGCGGCCCGATCGTCCTGCTCGGGATGACGGCGACCGTCGTCGTGCTCGGTTTCTTCGCGGTCGACACGCTCCGTAACGCACCCGAGACCTTCGCGGCCATCGTCGCGATCGCTGCGCTGGCGGTACTCCTCGACGCCGTCTGGAAGCGGATTCGCAAGGAACCTCCGCGACCGACCGTAGGAGCGCCGCTGCCGCCGCCAGCCCGGACGTAGCCAACAGCGGAGACACGGCTCGCGCGGAGCTATGGGCGGGATGGCCTATTGAGAACGCCGCGTACGCCGCCTCAAAACACGGGGCTCTGGAGCCAAGGGGCGCGGGGCGTGCGGCTCAGCCGCGAGCGCTCGCAGTTCCGCGTTGCTGAAGGCCAGCATCGCCCTGTCGAAGTACGGTTGAGCAGGAATCGACTTGCCCTCGTCCTTCAAGCGACGCATCCACGCCCCGGATTCGCAGTTGTTCGCCTTCGCCGACCATGATCGCCTCGCCGACACTCCAGTTCGGCACGGCAGTGATGAACGCCGCAGGGTCGTTCGGCTCGTCGTCAGGCAGAACAAGCAGGTAGCGGAACGTCGCTTGACATAGTCGCCAGTCCCCACCTCGCTCCGAATAACCCAAAGGGATCAAGCCGGCCTCCGCGCCGACGCCGTACCGTGAACTACAGAGTCCGGGTGCCGAAAGCGTCGATGGGGGTCTGCGGCGGGCTGCCTTCCGAGGTAAGGCGTCAGGCCCCGGGCTCCGTTCTCCTTCTCTCAGCGCGAGACCCTCTGCGGTGTTTCTCGCGTGGACTTCATAGGTGAGCCGGCCAAGTTGCGCGGTCGGACTCCCGCGGTTGCGCGGCGCGAGGCACTGCCCACGTATCGACCAGCTCGCCGCCGGCGTTCATCGCAGCGTCCAGCTGCACCATAAGCGCCTGAACGGCGCGGGGATCGCTGTCCATCGCGTCGGACCACCTTTCGCGTGCGAAACGGCGCCGATCATCCAATTGGGGTGGTGCGGCGAGACAGCGGCCTGACGAACCTTCGCTGATGAGCAGCGCGAGAATACTGAACGTGCTCGTCCGGTTCGGCGCGCTCTTCGCGCTCGGCGCCCTCGCCGGATTAGTGCTCGGGGGCTGTGGAGGAGGCGGCGAAAACGCCCTGAACACGCGAACCGGCCCGAGCGCCACAAGACCGGCTCCGACAAGCCCCGCTTCCACGGAAGCCGGCGAGACAGTGGAACCGACGACGCCGATCCGCACACTCGCCCGAACGACGACGAGAACCGCGGAGGTCGTCGAGACGACAACGGCCGCGACCACGACGACCCCGCCTGAACTCGCCCCCCCACCGGTGACGATCACCACGACGCAGACAGAGACAGAGACAGCCACGCAGACGCGAACCGCGATCATCATTCGGCCGACCACCACGACAAGCCCCTCACCGACGACGACGAGCGTCGAGCCGGCAGTGAGCATCGAGTCGACGACCACCGTGACGCCCGCGTCCTCCTCGAGCACCTCGAACTGGGCGTGGATGGCGCTCGCCATCGCACTGCTTGGGGCCCTGGCGATCGGGTTCATCCTCTGGCGGCGACAGCAGTCCAGCCACGCGTCCTGGGCGGCACAAAAGGAGGATCTCGACCAGCGCAGCCTGCTCGCCATGGACAACGTCCTCGCTCAAGGCTCAATCGTCACGGGAAAGGTGCAGGCGCTCGCCGCCGAGGCGAAGTCGCTCGAGGCACGCGCGCCCGAACAGGCGTCGAAGGCATCGGCCAGCCTCCTGCGCGCGCGGCTCGACGATCTGGCAGCGACTCTCGAGGCGGACAGAAACCTGCGCCTCAGCTCCCCTCCGCCGAGCGAGGAGCAACTCAACTATTCGAGCGCACTGATCCGCCAGCAAGTCGAGCAACTCCAAGCTGTGTTCCGCCGACCGACCGACCGGGCTTGAGCGCCTCGTACGGCCGGACATATCGTTTTGGTCTGACGGAAACTCCGTCACTTCTGATCGACTTGCTCGGCGGCGTCGGGTCACCGTAGGGACCGTGTGTGGTCGCTGCAGCGGAGTGGCGGCGTTGCGAGGCGTCGTCACTGACGCGCTGAAGACGCCGGCGGTCACCCACTTCTTCTCACCACCAGAAGCGGCGAGGAGCGCGCTCAACGCCGGCGTCTCGACGGCTACCTACAGCGCGCTCGTTGCGGCCGCTCTATCGAGTCGGCTCCCAACGGCGACGCTTCGAACCGCCTACGCGCGGGTGCTTCTCCTCAAACGCCGACTCAAGTAGGGCCACGGCGTAAAGTCATACGGGGACAGCGACATCAGTGCATGAGCGCCTGCGCCTGCGGCGCGGTCAGATCGTCTGCGCGCCCAAGCAGTCACAGCCTGCAGCCGCCAGGATCAGCAGCGCGCGCACCGTCAGGCCGCATCTGTCGCCGTCTGTCTCCAGACGGCTTTGCCGCTGCCATCCTTAGCACGCGTGTTGAGTTCGGCGGCGCCGACCTCGGCGCCTCTGGCTAAGCACATTCGCATACGGGAGCGCGACAACTCGGAGCTGGAGTCGGTCGCAACGCGCTCGGCGCTTGACTCCTACGTAAAGGGGTTAGCCGAGTGCCGCGGGGAACCAATGGCGGGGATCAGGTTCCGGTCGGCGGGAGACCGCCGCGCGATGGTTCGACGGTCGTGGCTGAGAATCCGTCAACCTGAGAGATGCTGCCGTGCGCGTGCGCGCCTCGGCTCGTCGAGCTGAAAGCGTCCGCGCGCGAAGGCGTCGACCCGGCCCCAGCGCCCGGGGATGTCGAGCAGCGCGAGCAGGCCGATGCTCTCGGGCAGCGCGGGATCGACGACGAGATGGTCGCCGAGCGGCTCGAGGCCGAGCATCGTGCGCAGGAGCAGCAGCGGCGCGCCGGTCGACCAGGCCTGCGGGCTGCAGGCGGTCGGGTACTGCACCGGGTACTTCGTCACGCCGCGCTCGTAGCCGCCGAAGGCCTCGGGCAGGCGCCCTTCGAAGACCTCGGCGGCGTCGAGGATGCCGCCGGCGAGAACGGCGGCCTCCTGCTTGAAGCCGTAGCGGCGAAGGCCCCAGGCGATGAACGAGGTATCGAAGGGCCAGACGGTGCCGACGTGGTAGCCGATCGGGTTGTAGCGGCCCTCGCCCTCGGCCAGGGTGCGCACGCCCCAGCCGGAGAAGAGCCTCGGCCCGAGCAGGTGGCCGGCGACGGCCTTCGCCTTCGACTTGTCGACGATGCCGCTCCAGAGCAGGTGGCCGTTGTTCGAGCTCAAGGCGTCGACCTGCTTGCCCTCGTTGTCCAGGGCGAGCGCGAAGTACTCGCCGTCCTCGACCCAGAAGTCGCGGTTGAAGCGGCGCTTGAGGTCGGCCGCCTGCCGCTCCAGCTGGTCGGCGTAGTCGGAGTCGTTCCAGATCTCGCGCGCGAGTCGTGCGCCGCGGAGCTTCGCGTCGTACGCGTAGCCCTGCAGCTCGCACGTGGCGCGCGGAAAGCCGGGGATGCGCCCGTCGCGGTAAGAGATCGAGTCCCAGGAGTCTTTCCAGCACTGGTTCTCGAGACCGGTCTGCTCGTTGCGGCGCTGGTAGGAGATGTAGCCGTTGCCCTGGAGGTCGGCGTACTCGTCGATCCAGTTGAGCGCCGCGCGTGCCTCGCGCTCGAGCTCGCGCACGAGCCGGCGGTCGCCCGACCAGCGCTCGTACTCGTCGAGCAGGACGACGTAGAGCGGCGTCGCATCGGCGCGCCGTAGTACGGCGAGTGCGGCCGCTCCTCGAAGGCGGTCAGTTCGCCGTAGCGCATCTCGTGGAGGATGCGGCCGGGGTCCTCGTCGCGGAAGTCGTCCACTCGGCTGCCCTGCCAGTCGCCGAGCGCCAGCAGCGTCGTCGCCGCGAGCTCCGGCGCGAAGGGCAGCGCCTGCAGGCTCGTGAAGATGCTGTCGCGGCCGAACATGGTCATGAACCAGGGCAGGCCGGCGGCCGGCAGGCTGCTGCCGCGCCCGGCCACAGGTGGCGAGAAGCGAAGCGCCGCCAGATCGACGAGGCTTCGCCGGTAGGTCGCCTTCAGCGAGTCGGAGTCGGACTCGAGCCGCGGCGCATCCTGCAACCAGCGCTCGAGGCTGCGGCCCATGTGCGGGCGCGCGCCCTTCTGGCCGCGCTCGTACTTGGGGCGCACGAACCTGCCGCCGGCGCCGGCCGCGGTGACGACGTCGAGGTCGGTCGTCCACTCGCCGTGGGGCTCGATCCGCACGCTGAACGTCAACCCCTTCTCGTCGACCTCCGCCGGCGCCGAGGCGGAGATCGTGGTCAGGCGGCGGTACGTCTCGCGCTCGTAGCCGAGCAGCAGCTTTCCCTTCTCGACCCGGGTCGAGTAGCGGCCCTTCTTCTCGAGCGCATCCTTGACCTCGAAGAGGTCGGCGAAGTCGCTCGCCGCCTCCATCCGCACCGTCAGCTCGACCGGCTCCTCGTCGTGGTTCAGGATCGTCAGCTCCTCGTGGAAGCCGTCGCCGACCGCGCGCTCGCGGATCACCGAGAGCTTGGCGTCGACGTAGACCGTGCCCGTGCCGGGGACGAGGAAGAAGCGGGTCTCGAAGTACTGGAGATCGTCGACCGAGAGCGGGTTCAGACGCTCGCCGTTCACGGTCAGCACCCAGGTGGAGAGGAAGCGCGTGTCGAAGGAGAAAAGGCCGGTCGGATCGGTGGACGAGGCCTCGATGTCGCCGCGCGAGTCGCTGACCACGAACGTGTTGCCGTCGAGGATCTGGACGAGGCCGTCGCTCACTACGCAAACCCCCGAATCCGAACGTCTCGGCAAGCAAACGGCCGTACGAGCAAGTCGCACGCCCCAAGCGACGTCGCCAAGTCGACGCCTCAGCAACGGAGGCCAGGCAGAGCCCGTACATCCTGACGGAGACACCGCACGCGTCGTCTCATCACGTACTCCTCGGCGGTGCGGGAAAGAGGCGCTGGAAGGAGAGCAACAGGGCCCCGTCGCCCTCGAACTCGACCGCGCCGCGCAGGAAGGCCGCCATCGCGTTCTGCTCGCCGCTCGCGACGCGGTCGAAGATCGGTTTGCCGGCACGCACAACGCAATCCGCCTTGGCGTTGCGCCGAGACACTGTCACCGCGCCGTTCTCGAGCGCGACCAGCCAACGGGCGATCCGCTCGCCGGCGTCCCTGAGGTCGAAGCGAAGCGTGCCCTTTGCGTTTTCCAGCTCCGGGTAGGGCCCGCCCGACGCGAGCGCCTGGAAGAAGTCTGTGGTCACGTCCGCGATCGAGCTCAGGCCTCCTCCCGCCCGAGGTTAGCGGGAAGCAACAGAGCGGCGCCGATACCGGCCCGGCATCCGCCGATCCTCGTCAGCGGCAGCCGCTCGCGCGCGCACGCACGTACGCGCGAGGCGCTGCGCCTCGTGTGGAGCGACGGACCATGCGCGAGGGGCCTTACCGAAAGCGAGTCGATTGCGATGGGCATCGTCAGCGGGACCGCCTGATGGCGTGAGGCCGTCCAGGCGGACGGCCTCACGTGGTAAGTCAGGGACACCGCCAGACCAAATTGCCTCTCACGTTCGCTCGATACCGCACCTTCACGGGGTGGCGCACAGTCACCTTGTGCGGAACCCGGACCGTGTACGCGACCTTGGAGCGGACGATCTGCTCATCCCAGGACATCGACGTGGGCGTTTCGCGCCACGGCACTTGAACGTCCGTTTTCGCCGCTGCGTAAGTCGCTTCGGTGGGCGTGAAGATCGCGCTGTAATTCCATGGCCGGTCTGCCCAGGTCGTCCACTGCCGCGAGCGCCATGATCAGCTTCGAGTACGTCTCAGCAAAGGCCTCGCCGGGGTTCAGCCAGTAGTTCCCGCCTTCGTTGCCGGGGAACGCCGTGCCATCGGCTGTCCGCGAACAGACGTTCATCGCGCTCGCCCACCTCTTGGGACCAGTGTCGGATGCCGTCCACGGCGCGTTGCTTCGGTTACGCGCGATGTGGTGCCCGTACTCGTGGGCTACCACAGCCTGAATCGTTGTCCCGTCCGCGGGGCTGGAGCCTGGGAGGACGAGGAGTTGGCTGCTCGGAAAGTAACAGGCGTACGCGTTCGACCCACACAACTCGGCAACCTCGGAGTTGGTCAGGAAGTAGAACGTTGCGGCTTCCAGTTCGCTGCCGTAAATCAGGGTGTGCGTAATCCAGTCGGCCCAGCCCTGAAGCCAGGCGTTGTCGGTCTTGTAGCTGTCGGAGAGGTACATGCGGAGCGTGCGTCCCGACGACGTGAAAGTGCCACCCGAATAGTTCACCTGGGCCTGAATCTCGGACCGCGTCACGTTCGGCGGCGGCACGGCCGACTCGATCATCTGCGGTGCGGACGTTAACGAGGGCGGAAGGGGTGGACCGTTTAGCTGGCTCAGGGTCAACCCTTCAGCGGCGGGGGCAGTGGGTGCGAGTGCGCCCCCGACGACGCCGATTACGGCCACCACGAGCGCAGCGATACCTAGACGCTTCATGCGCCTTCCTTTCGTCTCTGTTTTTTGAGGCCGCGTCACCCAACTCCGGTGCGCCGCGTGAGACGCGGGCGGACAGTCGTGACGTAGCGGGTTGCCCTAAATCACTCGAGACGACGGTATCGCGCAGTACGCGTGCGGTGTGTCACCCAAGCTGGTCAATCGCGCGCGATGCACCGACCGAACTCACGAAAAGGGGTGCTTTGCGATCACCGTTCCCCGAGGACACCGACCTGTGACGTGAGCCTGCGCCCGCAACACTTCGAGCCCGAAAGAGCCACATACGCGGGTCGCCGGCGTCGACGCGGCGCTCTACCATTCGCGCGACTCTTGACGCAGCAGCGCTTCGACCCTGGATACTTCGAGCACTCCTGTGGCCCGCTGCCGTACGAGCGCAGCCACGTCTGGCTGTCGTTCTTCGGGCACGTCGCCGACCTGATCGTCGAGCGAGCCGAGCCGCAGACGGTCCTCGACGCCGGCTGCGCGATGGGGTTCCTTGTAGAGGCGCTGCGCGACCGTGGCGTGGACGCATACGGCGTCGACGTCTCGAAGTATGCGATTGGCGAGGTGCGCGACGACGTCAAGCCGTACTGCCGCGTCGCCTCGCTGACCGAGCCGTTCCCCCGCGACTACGACCTGATCACGTGCATCGAGGTGCTGGAGCACCTAACCCCGGAGGAGGGCGAGCAGGCGCTCGACAACATCTGCGCGCACACCAGCACCGTCCTCTTTTCCTCCACCAGGCGGTGAAGGGCTACCGAGTGCCCGGTACCCCTGGACGTGGCCGCGCAGATCGAAGTCCCGCCACGGGCGCCTTTGCCTTTGCCCTCGCGCGCCCACGCACGTGCGCGCGACGCGCCCCACTCTTGCGAACGGATGGGCCCTCCCTCGCGCGGAGCCTCGACAGTCGCGGGGCCTGGGTGCGTTCGGATGCGTCGCACTGCGAGTTTTTTAACAGCCCGCTTACATGAACACGCGCATGGCACGGATATACCTCTCCACGACGCAGACCGGCCAGGTCGGACGTTTGGCTCGGCGTCGCGCCTCGACGGTCGAACGAGCAACGTTGCGGAGGTGGGGTTATGAAGATGCAGCGCCGTGAACCCGAACGCTCGAAGTCGCTGTCGAACGCGGTCCTGGGGGTGGTGGTCGCGATCGTCATCGGCGCGAGCGGATCGGCGGCAGCGTTCGCAGCCACCGGGCGCGCTACGGCGACGCCACCGACCAACAGCGCACCGCCGACGATCTCGGGAACCACGCGCGAAGGGCACACGCTCACGGTATCGAGCGGCTCGTGGAGCGGAACGACGCCGATCGTCTTCTCGTATTCGTGGAAGCGGTGCGATCCCGCCGGTGCCGGCTGCGCCTCGATCGGCGGCGCAACCAATCAGATCTACGTCCCGACCTCGGCGGATGTCGGTCACGCGTTCCGCGTCTCCGTGACGGCGACGAACACCGCCGGCGCGGGCGAGGCGCTGTCCCAGGCGACAGTCGTCATCGCCGCGAAGCAAGCGCCGTTCAATACGTCGCCGCCGACGATCTCCGGGACAGCCCGCGCGTCGCAGAAGCTGACCGCCGGCACGGGCAGGTGGAGCGGTGTGCAGCCGATCCGCTTCGGCTACCAGTGGAGCCGCTGCGACTCGCGCGGGAGCACCTGCACGTCGATCGGCGGAGCGACCGCTCAGGGATACACGCTCATCACCGCCGACATCGGTCACACGGTACGAGTGAAGGTCACGGCAACGAACTCCGACGGGACGGGCACGGCCACGTCCGGCCCGAGCGCGATCGTCGCCGCGGCCGGGACTGCTCCGGCGATGACCTCCCCACCGAGGGTAACGGGCAAGGCAGAGGAAGGTACGCGGCTGAGCACCGGCAACGGCAGTTGGAACGGAACAACGCCGCTCACGTTCCACTACGGATGGGAACGCTGCGACGCAACCGGCAGCAACTGCGTGACGATCGCCGCTCCAAACAGCTCCCGGCACACACTCACGACGGCAGACATCGGCCACACCGTGCGCTCCGCCGTGACAGCATCGAACACGGCAGGCGCGAGCACCGCCTACTCGGCCGCCACACCGCTCGTCGCCTCACGCGCACCCACGAACACGGCCCTGCCTTCTGTCACCGGCACCGCACAAGCCGGGCAGACTCTGACCGCGAGCACCGGCGCTTGGGCGGGCCAGGGACAGATGAGCTTCTCCTACCAGTGGGCCCGCTGCGACAACCAGGGACTGAACTGCGCACCGATCGCCGGCGCGCAGGCGGTGGCGTACACGGTCACGGCGGCGGACGTCGGACACACGCTGATCGTCCAGGTCAGAGCCGCGAACGCGTTCGGGCCGGGGTACGCGAACTCCAAAGCCACCGGCATCGTCACCGCCGCCGCTCGCATCTCGCTGCATGCCTCGACCACGGTCGTCCACTACGGCAGCGTTACTCGCCTCGCGGGAACGGTTCCCGCCGGCCAGGCAGGCGACAAAGTCACGATCGTCGCCACGCCGGTCGGGAAGACCGTGTCAGCGCACACGATCCTCGCGACGCTTACGGGCGGCGGCGCGTTCAGCATCGTCGTTCAGCCGAAAGTGCAGACCACGTACCAGGCCGAGCTTGCAGGCGCGACGAGCGCGACGCAAAGGGTGTTCGTCCGCCCGCGCGTACGCCTCGATCTCAGCAGCAGAAACATCGTCGTGATCCACGTCTACGAGACGAACCCACTCAATCGGCATACCGCGCTCGTGCAGTACTGGTCTGCGCGCCGGCACCGCTGGCTGACGCTCCGTCGACGTGCCGTCCTACACTCGACCGCCGGGGTGCCGACGATCGTCTCGAAGGCAAGCTACAGCGTTCGCAGTCTCCCGACGAAAACGCGACTCCGCGTCTACCTCACCGCGGGGCAGGCCGGAACCGGCTACCTCGCCGGGACGAGCAACACGATCAGGCTCTGAGGCGCATCCTCCCGTCCTGACGCGGGTGCGGCCGTTCGCGCGCGCATGCACTTACGCGCGAGTTCCGCGGCCATCCCCATTGCAGATCCTCACGCGGGAACCTGCGACTGGCGCTGGGGTACGGTTGCCGAGGCTCTCTCAAGCCAGGGCGATGCGCGGAGCTGTTCGAAGATCTCGCGTGCGTCTACGCGTGACGCATCGTTTCCCGTCAGTTCGGCGTGCTCGAGAAGTGTCACGCCGAGCGAAAACGGAATCTCGAGCTCGCGGAACAGGTGCGCGGCAAGTTCCAGGCCCGCCGCGTCACCCGCCATCCGAGCGCGGAAGCGATGCGCCTGCGCCTCGAAAAAGGGCGGCCGTATCCCCGGCGACAGGCCGTCGATGAACGCGAGGAGCTCGTGTGCACTCGCGGAGTCGCCGAGCGCCAACGCGGCCTCGAGCGCGTCGACCACCCCGTGCTTCACCCCCTGGAAGTCGGAACCGAGGGTAGGCGCCGTTTCGATCGTGGCGGCGCCGTCGGCGAGCGCCTCCGCGAAGCGTCCTTCTGCCCGCCGCAGGGCGGCCCTGGCAGCCAGGTACGTGCTTCGATCCTGGACGTCGGTCGAGCCGTCGAGCCGCGAGAAGAGCGACCAGATCCGACGGGCCTCGTCGAGCTCGCCGCGCTCGATGTGCACGTAGACCCCGGACTGCAGCACGCCGAGCACGACCCCACCGGCGTCGACCTGCTCCTGCGTGAACCCGTCGGTCGTCGCCACCACGTCGTCCCAGCGGCCGGCCATGAAGAGCGGATAGGTCCTCTCCGCCAGAACCCCGTACTCGAGCGGGCGGCTTCCCATCTTGTGCGCAAGGGCGAGGGACTCCTCCAGGTAGCCGAGCGCCTCCGCGTAGCGGTCGCGGCGGAAGCAGCGGTCCGAAAGGAGGAAGTAACAAGTGCTCGCGTCCTCGGCGAGATCGTGCTCGAGCGCGACTTCCAGGGCGTGCTTCATGAGCGCGAACGACTCCTCACGATGGCCGCGGCTGAACAAGACGGCCGCCTTTGCCCGGAGCGCGGCCGCCAGCGTTCCGACAGTCCCTGGCTCCTCGGCGATGTCGAGCGCGAGCTCGGCTCTCGCGGCAGACCGCTCGAGATCGCCGCTGAACCAGTACCCGCGGGAAAGCATCGCGGCGAGCATCGCGAGGTCCTCGTCGGGCTCGTCTTCGGAGATGATCTCGTACGCATGCTCGAGCCGCGCGAGTCCTTCGTCTCGTCGACCGGTGAAGAAGAGGGCGCCTCCGAGCTTGTACGCGCCTCGGGCCGCAGCGTGAGTGTCGCCTTCGGCTTCATAGATCGCGATCGACACTTCGATTAGCCGCTGTGCGGTGTCGGGATCGCCCGCGAGGCCGGCCATCTCACCCGCCCGCCCGAGCAGCTCGGCGTTCTGCAGCCGCTCTTCCGTCAGCTCCGCCGCCTGCTCGAAGTAGCGCTTCGCTTCGGCCGCAGCGGCAAGCGATGCCGCTCGTTCGCCGGCGCTGACGAGCGCCAGCCTGGCCCGCCGCTTGATCTCGGCCGCGTCGACCGCGTCGGGGTCGAGCCTGTATGCCTCGACGAGGTGCGAGGCGACGACCTCCGCCAGTTCGTCTTCCGTGGGCTGGGAGGAGAGGTGCTCGGCGGCTGCGAGATGACGCGCTCTTCGCTCCCGTCTGGAGAGTGTCTCGTAGGCCACATGCCGGACGAGGTCCTGCAGGAAGCCGTACTGGCCATGCTCGGGCGAGCGGGGATCGGATTGAAGCGAGACGATCTCCTTGCGCACGAGCGAATGGAGCAGCGAGTCGAGCTGCGCCTCGCCGAGCCCCGTGAGCGCCGCTAGCGCCGCGCGCGTGAACGACTTTCCGAGTACGGACCCGTCCTGCAGCAGCCGTCGCTCCTCAGGCGGCAGACCGTCGAGGCGGGCTGCGATCAGCGCGTGAAGCGTTTCGGGCACCTCGAGCGCCGCGACCTCGCCGACGGGGCGGTAGACGGAACCTTCCTGGACGAGTGCGCCGCGGTCGAGCAGCATCCGCACCGTCTCGACTGCGTAGAGCGGGACGCCCTCGGCGCGGACAAGGATCTGCTCCCGCAAAAGCATCGGTAGACCGGGAACGAGACCGCTCAGCAGCTCATCCATCGATTCCTGCGAGAGAGGCTCCAGGTAGAGCGAAGCGAAATTGCGATGACCGGCGCCCCAGGTCGGCCGCTGCTCGAGCAGCTCGGGCCGGGCGAGGGTGATCACGCACAGCTGCGAGTTGCGCGACCACTCGAGTAGGTACTCCACGAAGTCGAGCAGCGACGCGTCCGCCCACTGCATGTCCTCGAACGCGAGTACCGTCGGATACACGTCGGCGAGCCGCTCGAAGAAGAGACGCCAGGCGGCGAACAGGTCTTGCCGTTCGTGCGACTCGTGCTCGCCGAGCCCGAGCAGGTGAGCGAGCCGCGGCTCGACGAACCGGCGCTCGTCCGGGTCGGTCATGTACTCCTCGAGCGTCGACCGGAGCTTCGGAAGAGCCGAGCCCGGCTGCTCGTCCTCGGCGATGCGGCACCGCCAACGCACCATGTCTGCCAGCGCCCAGTACGTCACTCCTTCGCCGTAGGCGAGGCAGCGGCCCCGATGCCAGTTGACGAGCTGCGCGATCCCGTCGAAGTACTTGTAGAACTCCCAGGACAGGCGCGACTTGCCGATCCCGGCGATGCCGGTCACCGAGATGAGCTGCGCCCTCTTCTCCTCTGCGCAGGTGTGAAACAGATCTTTGATCTGACGCAGCTCCCGGTCCCTGCCGACGAACGGGGCCTCGAGCCCCTGCGACTTGAGCGTTCCGCGGACGCCGGAGACCACGCGAACCGCCTTCCAGAGCGGGGTCAAGCCCTGCTTCCCCTTCAGCTCGAACGAGCCCGCATCCTCGTAGACGATCGCCTGCTCGGTCGACCTCCGAGTCGAGTCGCCGACGTAGACATGGCCGGGTTCCGCGACCGACTGCACCCGCGAGGCGGTGTTGACCAAATCCCCAGCGACCATCCCCTCGGCCCTCGCGCCGATCGTCACCGCAGCCTCGCCGGTCAACACCCCAGCTCGCACACGAAGGCCCGCGGCGCCCACTTCCTGCCCCAGCGTCGACACCGCGGCGACGAGCTCGAGCGCGGCCCGCACCGCCCGCTCCGCGTCGTCCTCCGTCGCCACCGGAGTGCCCCAGACGGCCATCACCGCATCCCCAATGAACTTCTCCACAGTTCCGCCGTACAGCTCGATCAGACGTCTGCACGTGTCGAAGTAGCCGGAGAGGAGCTCGCGAACCTCCTCCGCGTCACGCGACTCCGACAACGATGTGAAACCGACGAGGTCGGCGAACAGAACCGAGACGAGACGACGCTCGGACGCCGAAGCCTCGCGGGCAAGCGCAGACGGCGCGCTGACCGCTTCAGCCCTGGACACCGGCGCACCGCACTCGCCGCAGAACTTCTCGTCGCCGACGAGCGCCGCGCTGCACGATCCGCAGGCCACGGCGAGCGGTGTTCCGCACTCCTTGCAGAATTTCTTTCCCGCAAGGTTCTCGGTTCCGCAGCTTGGACAGACCATCCTGAACAAAGAGCCTAATGCCCACTCTTTCGCGGTCAATAAGAATCCTCAACCTCGTCGGCCAGGCCCCCGTGCAGTTTTCGCGCGCACGCTCGTACGCGAGGAGCGCGCCGGCTGTGGCCGGCCTCCCCCGCGAAAGGCTCGAATTACGCGCGACTTGCTGCTTCGGGGGCGCGATCCTTGCGCAGCCGCTCTTGCGCGCGCACGTACGTACGCGCGAGGAGCCGTCACTGGGTGTGTACCGCCCTCCCCTGCAAACGGTTCGAAGGGCGCGGGGCCCGGTCACGGGCACCGCCCCTCGGCCCCCTCGCGCGCACGCACGTCCGCGAGGAAGCGCATCGGCGGCGTGACTGCCCGCCCCCCACATCGAGCGCGAAGCACGCGGGGCCTGGTCGCTGGTCACGCGGCTGAGGGTGCGGGCCTTCTCTCGCGCGCACGCACGTACGCCTCAGAGCACGAGCACGTTTGCGAAGACCTGCCATGCGAGCAGGCTCTTCGCGACGAGGCTGAGCCACAGATACCAGCGCTCGCCGTAGCGGTAGTCGCGCCAGCGCCCGGCCCGCTTGTATTGCAGGGCTTGGTTCACTGCGAAGCTGTTGAACAGAACGAAGAGCGAGACGAAGATCACATAGACAAACGTCGGCGGTGCATGTCCACGCTCCGCCGAAACGCCGATCTGCACCGCGATGGCGATCCACGCTGCGACGCCGACGATGCAGCCGAGCATGAACGGCAGCCAGCGCGTCCGCGAACGGTCCGGCGGGTTGAGCAGCTCCATCAGCCAGCCGAGGAAGATCATCGCCGCGTTCGCGGCGAAGAGCGCGAACAACGCAACGTAGTCGGCGATGCCGCTCAACATCGCGATCAGGACGACCATGAGCGACGCCGACAGGGAATACTCGAGCCAACGGAACGGATTGACGCCCGCTGCGAGACCTCGCTCGTAACGTGCGCGGAACGGCGGGAGCGCGACGAGAGCGTGGTCGAAGGCTGCGAGCAACAGGAATGCGCCGACGAGCGGGCCGATTCGGAGGTCGAAGAGCAGGTCCTGCTTCGGCAGTCCGCTCCCCGGCTGGCCCTCCATGAAGGCGCCGGTGACGGGAAGCGAGAAGTCGGTCGAAAGCGCGAGGATCACCACCGCCTGCGCCGCGTGGAGCGCCGCCAGCAGGGCGTTGCCGCGCCGAAGCGCCCTGTTGTCCATGCCCTGAGCCTCCTGCCGTGTTTGGACGCGCACTTGGGGAGAGGGGCATGGGTCTCGCGTCACACCCGGTTTGGGTGTGGACGCGAGACCCGCTGCCGTCTTGGACGGGAAGTATGTCCCCGGCCGGCGAGCTAGGCCGACAGGCTGGGCGGGACGATCACGGTGTCGATCGCGTGGACGACTCCGTTCGTCGCCAGGATGTCGGCGCTGATGACGGTGGCGCTGCCGTTGAGGGTCAGCTTTCCGTCCTTCAGCGAAAGCGAGATCGGCTCGCCCTCGAGTGCCTTGACGGTGCCGCTCTGCTGCGCGACGGCGATCGCCTGACCGCTCTTGATGGTGCCGGCCACCACGTGGTAGGTGAGCACCTTGGCGAGCAGCGAAGGGTCGGCGAGGACGGCCGCGTAGGTTGCCGGTGCCGTCTTCGCGAGCTTCGCGAAGGCCTCGTTGGTCGGCGCGAAGACGGTGAGCGAGCCGGGGGCTGAGATCGCGTCGACGAGGCCGGCCTTCTGGACGAGCGAGACGAGCGTCGAGAAGTCCGGTTTGCTCGTCGCAATCTGGGCGATCGACTGCGTCGGAGCCGGCGCCTGCGACAGCGACGGCGGCACCAGGACCGCGTCGACGGCGTGGATGACTCCGTTCGAGGCCTTCACGTCGGGGATCACGACACGCGACGTGCCGTTGAGGACGATCTTGCCGCCCTTGAAGGAGAGCGCGATCGACTCACCCTGGACGGTCTTGACCTTCAGCCCCTTCTTGGCCGCAGCGAGCGCGGCGACGGCGGGGATGCGCTTGCCGACGACGTGATAGGTGAGCACGGACCGGAGGAGCTTCTTGTCGGTGGCCACCTTGTTGTAGAGGTCGGGGTTGCTCTTCTTCAGGTTCGCGAACGCCTGGTCGGTCGGCGCGAAGACGGTCAGCTTGCCCGGGGCGGAGAGCGTGCCTGCCAGGCCCGCCTTCTTGACGAGCGCGACGAGCGTCTTGAACTTGCCCGCGGCGACCGCGGTCTGGACGATGTTCTTCTGGCCCATGGCCGCCGACTTGGCGGGTGACGCCGCCGAGATCGAGGCGGCGGCTGCGAGCGCCGCGGCACCGATCGCGATTGTTGTTCCTATCCTCTTCATGTCAGGTTCCTCTCGGTGGTGGGGTCCGCCTACGCGGCGGGGATCAGGACTCGGTCGATGACGTGGATGACGCCGTTGTCGGCTTCGATGTCCGCGTGGGTCACGGTGGCGTCGTTGACGGTCACGCCGCCGTTCACGGCAATCGTCAGCACGCCGCCTTCGACCGTCTTCTGCTCGCCGTCGTGGGTGATCTGGGCCGACGTGATCCGGCCCGGCACGACGTGATACGTCAGCACCCGGTTGAGCGCCTCCGGGTCTGCGAGGAGGTCGCGCACGGTCTCCTGCGGCAGCGCCGCGAACGCGTCGTCGGTCGGCGCGAAGACGGTGAACGGGCCTCCGTCGGCGAGGGTGTCGCGGAGGCCGGCGGCATCGACGGCAGTGAGCAGGGTCTGGAACGACCCCGCTTCCCTTGCGGTTTCCACGATGTTGCGCGGCATTTGCTCCGTCCTTTCTGGTTGACGTTCAGGCTGCGGGCCGGTGGCCCGCGACGATGCGGGGCGGCTGCTGAGGCACCTCGGCTGCGTCGTGCTCCGTCGCGTCGCGGCCGTCGAGAATCGCGCCGTAGACGAGGAGTGCGAGAGCGGCACAGACGATGAGCGTCACGACCAGGCCCATCGCGAAGAGGCCGACGGCGCTCACGGCCGGTCGCGCCTCAGCACGACCCCGCCGAGCGAGAGGATCGACGGCACCCAGAGCCCGACGAAGATGCCCTGGAGCTCGTGGCCGCCGAACCAGAGCGTGACCGAGAGCGCGAACGAGATGCCTGCGGCGAGCAGGATCAGGTACCTCGCCCGTGCCTCGCTGGACGCGGCACGAGCCTCGGTGATACGGCTCTGAGCTGTGTGCATTCATCCACTCCTTGTCTAGAGTTTGTTGAGTGTTTGTAGAGTAGCGATCCAAGGCGCTGGCGTCAAATGTTTGTCGAGTGTCTGTATAGTCACCGCGATGCGGACGGATCCCGGCCAGCTTCGGATCGGCGAGTTCGCGCGCCGGGTGGGCGTCGCGCCCGAGTTGCTGCGCGCGTGGGAGGCCCGGTACGGGCTCACGCGGCCGGTTCGCTCGCCGGGCGGCTTCCGGCTCTACACGGCGGCCGACGCCGCTCGCGTGGAGCGGATGCGGCGCGGGCTCGAGCAGGGTCTCTCAGCCGCGGAGGCCGCGCGTGCTGCACTCGAGGACGAGCGGCCGTCCGAGGGGATGCTCGAGGACCTCGCCGCTCGCCTGCTTGCGGCGATCAGCCGCTACGACGAGGCCGCCGCGCACTCGGTGCTCGACGAGAGCCTTGCCGCGTTCGGCCTCGAGGAATCGCTGCGCCACGTGGTGTTGCCCGTCTTGAAGGAGGTCGGCGACGGCTGGAAGCGGGGCGAGATCGAGATCAGCGAGGAGCACTTCGCGAGCAACCTCATCCGCGGCAGGCTGCTTGCGCTTGCCCGGTTCTGGGGCCGCGGAACGGGCCCGCTTGCTCTTCTTGCCTGTGCACCCGGCGAGATGCACGACATCACACTGCTCGCGTTCGCGCTCGTCCTGCGCTCTCACTCCTGGCGGATCCTCTTTCTCGGCGCGGACACGCCGATCGGAACACTCGCCCACGCGGCCGAGACGACAACGCCGGCACTCGTCGTCGTCTCGAGCTTCGACGCCGCCCTGCTCGAGGCGCAAGCCGCCTCCCTCCGCCGGCTCGCCCGGGCTGTGCCGCTCGCGCTCGCAGGCCCGGGCGCAACGGACGAGCTGGTTGCCGGCCTCGACGCCCGCCGCCTGGACGGAGATCTCGTAGAGGCTGCCGGCGAAGTCGCGCGGGCGTGACCTCCGCGCCACCTCCGCGGCGTTTCGGCAGCGAGGCGACCACGACGTCGAGGGGGAGCCTGGTCATCGCCGGCCGCCGTAGATGTTCCCGGGCGCGATATTGAAGATGCGCCCGAGCACCTCCGCATCGTTGCCGCCGGAGAGCGATCCTTGCTCGATTCGCGGGCCGGATGCGCGTCCGATTTTGGCGCGGACGGGGTGCGAGGCGTACTGGTCGTGCTCCAAGCCCGCGATCGCAAGTGCTTGCGCGAGGTCGCCGTGGGTGCCGCCGATCCGGGGCAAAACTACGGTCGAGCGCCCCGCCGCGTAGCGGGTCGATCCTCCAACGCCCGGATCGCCGCCGACGCACGCGCCGCACGACCCATCCCCGAATCCCTCGAGATCCGCGCCAGCGCCGACGGCGACAGGCCGAGATCAGCGAGGTAGCCCCTGAGCGTGTTCGCCCAGCCGCGCGAGTCCTGTCGCAACCGAAAGTGCAGCGCACCCGCCTTGCCGGTCGCCAGGTAGGCGGCGAGCGGCGACTCGCCGCGCTCCTCCAGCTGCTGCTCCAGTTCCTCCAGCGCGCGCTCCGCGCGCTCCAGCCGGACCAGCACCATCGCCATCGCCTCGACCGTCGGCGCGAACGAATCACGCCAGATGTCCTCCCGGATCATCAGGTTCGTGATCGCCTCCGCGACTTCCGCCGATCGGCCGGCGAGCGACACGACCCCATAGGCGCCGTGCCGCCGACCGAGCATGTTCTCCGGCTCGAAGCCGCGGCAGCGGACACACCCGCAACCCTCAGCGTGCCCGGATGGCCCCGCCGAGTCGCTCACGACAACTCCACCGCCGCCCCGAATCTCACACCGATCTCGCACGCCATATCAAGCGCGAAACCCTGCAACACTCGGGTAAAGAAAACCCGCTGTTTACAGCGAGGTGTGCGCGATCGCGGCGTGGAAGCGGCGAAGCTCCGGGTTGCCCAGGTCGCGCACGTTCACGTAGCCGATCGCCTCGCGGGCGATCACGAGGGTCTTCCCGTAACTGCGGCAGGTTGCGCCCTTGATCCCGGGGCGCGAGGCGAGGATCGTCTCGTACTCGTCGATCCAGGCGGGGAACTCGATGTTCCGCTTGGGCGCGGTGCCCGGCGCGGCCCTGGTCGAGCTCGACCTGCTTCGCGCGGAGCAGTTTGTCTGCCTCGCGCCGGTCGCGCAGGCGCGGGCTTTTGTTGTTTTTCCGGAGGGGTCGCGCCAGGGGACGTAGTAGGCGCGTTTGCCCTTGTCGCAGGTGCACCCGTTCACGCTCTCGAGCGCGGGGGACGTAGTAGGCGCGTTTGCCCTTGTCGCAGGTGCACCCGTTCACGCTCTCGAGCGCGGTCTTGCTCGCGTTCTTGCACGTGCGCTGGTGGGCGATGCGAAGGACTCGCGCTGCTCGCCTACACCGGATGCCGAATCTCCGAGGCCTCGCTCTCCGCTGGCAGGACGTCGACCTCGTCGACTCCGAGCTCAGCGATCCGCGGGCAGCTCACCCGCGTCACCCGCGGCGAGCCCGCCGCGCATCGTCCCGCGCAAGGGCGGCGCTGCCCCGTACACCGCGCTCGTCTTCCCCGCTCTCGCCGAACGCCTGACCGCGCACCTCGACGCGAAGTTCGAAGCGCGCACGCGGACGCGACGGCGACTACGTGCTCTCGACGCGCACCGGACGGCCGCTCTCGCAACGGAACGTCGCCCGAGCGCTCGCCGAGGCCGCGACCGCCGCCGGACTCGGCGAGGTCGCGCCGCACGACCTCCGACGCTCGTTCTGCTCGCTCGCCGCACGCCGCGGCGTCGACCCGGTGCAAGCCGCGCGGATGACCGGACACTCGCTCGACGTGTTCACCCGCCACTACGCCGGCGACTACGGCAAGGCGCAGCGCGACGAGGCGCGCGCACGGATGCTCGCGCACGGATTCGGCGAGTCCGTTAGCACCGCTGTTAGCACGGAGGTCGCGAGCGCCAAAACGGCCGACGCCCTGAGAACGAAAACCCCGCCTAGAGCGGGGCTTTACGTTCATCGGGGCGCCGAGATTTGAACTCGGGACCTCCAGTCCCCCAGACTGGCGCGCTAACCAGGCTGCGCCACGCCCCGCGACCGGCACACGGTATCAAGCGGATTCGGAGCCTACGAGCCCGGGCCCAGCGCGATCTCGATCTCGTCGGCCCGAAGCACCGGGGTGCCCTTGGGTACGAACCCCGCGACGACGGGCTTCTTGTCGGACTTGCGGCGGATGATCCGGGGCGGCCTCTCGCTGAGGTACTTGTCGCCCCACTGACGAAGACCGGCGAGCGCGATCTGGAGGTCGCGCCCTTTCGGCGTCAGCCGGTACTCGAAGCGGTCAGGCCGCTCGCTGTAGCGGACGCGCTGCAGGATCCCCTCCTCGACGAGCCTGTTGAGGCGGTCGGTAAGGACGTTGCGAGCGATTCCCAGGCTCGCCTGCAGCTGGTCGAAGCGGTGCTTTCCCAGGAAGACGTCGCGGACGATCAGGAGCGTCCACCGCTCGCCGACGATCTCGAGCGCCCGAGCGATCGAGCAGTTCTGGCCCTCGTAGTCGCGTTTCAACACGCCCTCACCGTAGCACCGAAAGTTGCGTCAAGCAACGGTCTCTGCTACGCTCCCGTAAGTTTTTTGAAGCAACCAACAGGAGGTAGAGATGGAGGCTCTCGAGCTCGCGAACGACCGGCGCCGCACGTTGCCGAACCGGGTCGCGTACGCGCTCGTCGCGAGCGTGATCGGCCTCGGTCTATACGCGTCGCTGACGCCGTCTCCGCTGTACCGCTCGTACAGCGTCCTGTGGAACTTCTCGCCGCTGACGCTGACCCTGATCTACGCGACGTACGCCTTCGGAGTCCTCGCGACGCTGCTGCTCGCAGGCAGTGTCTCCGACCGCGTCGGCCGTCGGCCGGTCCTGCTGGCCTCGCTCGGCGGACTGATGGGATCGACGCTCCTGTTCCTGCTCGCCGACTCGGCCGTCTGGCTCTTCGCGGCGCGCGGCCTCCAGGGGCTCGCCACCGGCGCCGCTCTCAGCTCCGCGAGCGCAGCGCTCCTCGACCTGCATCCGCGCCGTGACCCCGCCGCTGTCGGACTCGCCAACGCCACCGCGGCGGCAGGCGGGATCGGCCTCGGCATGCTCGTCTCGTCGTCGCTCGTGCAGATCGGGTGGGAGCCGCGGCTCCTGCCCTACCTCGTCCTGCTCGTGCTGATCGCAGTCCTCTTCGCCGGCGCCTTCTGGATGCCGGAGCCGGTACGCGATCGGTCGCGTCTGCGGCTCGCCGTCGCTCGCCCCAGCGTGCCGCACGCCGTCCGGCGTCCCTTCGTGCTCGCCGCGCTCGCGGTCCTCTCCTCCTGGTCGATCGGGGCGCTCTTCTTCTCGCTCGGTCCCCAGCTCGCCGCGCACCTCTTCGACACGACCAACGTGATCGTCTCGGGGATCGGGATCGTCGCTCTCGCCGGAGCCGCGACGGTCGCCCAGCTGGCGACCGGCCGCACCGCCCCGTGGGTCGCGGCAAGCGCCGGCTCGATTGCGCTCGCAGGCGGGACGATCATGATCGTCGTGGCGGCCGGGATCGAATCGAGCACGCTCTTCCTGATCGGCTCGATCGTGGGAGGCGCGGGCTTCGGCGCCGCCTTTCTCGGCGGGCTGCGCGCGCTCGTCACAGCGATTCCACCGGAACATCGCGGCGCCGTCCTCTCGGCGTTCTACGTCGCCGCCTACGCCTCGCTCTCCGTGCCCGCGGTCCTCGCCGGCATCGTCGTCACCTACATCTCGCTCGGGGCGACGTTCGAGATCTTCGGCAGCGTCGTCGCCGCGATCGCGCTCGTCGTGGCGTTCGAAGCGTGGCGCACGCGTCCCTCGCGCCCGCAAGCCCTTCACGCTGCGCCCGCCCCGGCGCAGTCCTGACGACCACTAGAAAGGAACTTTCATGACCAAGCACCCACAGACACACCTCGTCGAAGTCGCCTGCGCGAGCTGCGGCACGACTTTCAGCATCCGCTCGACAACGGCGGCGCTCTCGGTCGACGTCTGCTCGAACTGCCACCCCGCCTACACGGGAGTGCAGCGAACCGCCGCGAGCGGCGATCGCATCGAGCGCTTCAATCGCCGCCGCGCTCTGCGCTACGCACTGACGACGACGTAGCGCACCGGGATCCCGTCGAAGGACCGGGTCGGCGCGTTGCTGGTCGCACTCGACTCGAGCGCGCCCTGGTCCTCGTCGGGATGCACGGCCACGAGGATCTCGTCCGCGGGGAAGGTGGCCAGCGCGTCGCGAATCGCGAGCTCGATGTCGGGCTCGGCCGGAGAGGCATCGACTGCCTCGCCGGGTAGCTGATCGGCCGTGCGATCCGCGACCTCCTGCGCCTCGACGTACGCCTTCTCGTCGTTGGCGAGCCAATCGAGGATTCCCTGTCTGACGATGGGGACGACGACCTTCACAGCGTCGGCGTCTCCCACATGCTCCCGCAGAGCCTCCTCGGGGTGCTCGACCGTGCTCACGACCAGGACGCTCTTCGCCACGGACGGGGACGCTAGCGGAGTCCACCGGCCGCCGCGTTGCTCGCCGTCGAAGGCGTGCGCGGTAGTCCGCCCGGGCTGCTTCCTCGGAGACGTAGCCCTCGCGGATATCGGCGGCGACGGCCGCCGCGTCACGCCGTCGCGGGTCGCCGAAGCCTCCGCCGCCGCCGGTCCGCAGCTCGAACACACTGCCGGCCGGCGTGGCCAGCCGCGTCGCCTTCGCGCACTCGACCCGCGTTCCATCGGCGAGGCGCAGGTGCGCAGCATTCGGCCGGGCGACGCCGCCGCCGGACAAACCTGCGGGCGGCGTAGTCGTGCGATCGACCACCGACGTCACCTCTGCATCCTCGAGCAGCCGGATGTCGAGGTCGAGACCGTTGCCGCCGCGGAACTCGCCGGCGCCGCCGGAGTCGATCGCGAGCTCTGCGCGTTCGACGAGCCACGGATTTCGGCTCTCCCAGACCTCGGCGGGCGCAATGCGAGTCGACGCCTCGGACACGTGCATCACCGCGTGCGCTCCGTCGCCGCGCGCGTGGGCTCCCTGCCCGACCGGGTGGGGAGAGCCGTCGGCCCAGGGCTCGCCGTCGGGATGCCGACCCCACCAGACGAGCCCCGCGATGTCACCGCCGCTCGAGGCCGGGACGGTCTCCGGCGCCGCCTCGCCCAGCGCGCGGAAGATCGCGTCCATCGCTCCGATCGCCGCCCAGCCGCCGATGAACGTCGGCGCCGGCTCGCAGCGGGTGGAAGAGCGAGCCCGGGCGGGTCACGACCTCGATCGGGCGGAAGTGCCCCTCGTTCGGCCACTCGCCGCCGCCGGCGAGCATCGAGATCGCGACGCGCGTCGCCGAGACCGTCTTCGGCAGCGCGCTGTTGACCGGCCCCGCCCGCTGTTCCGGCGCTCCGCTGTAGTCGACGCGGACGGACGACCCGTCGACCTGCAGCTCGACGTCGAAGTCGATCCTCCCCTCCACCACGCCGTCGCTGTCGAGCGTGCCGCGCCCGACGTAGACACCGTCGGGAATCCGCTCGAACCAGCTGCGAACGACCGACTCGCCGTGGTCGAACATGCGCTCGACCGACGCCCGGAAGCTGTCGAGCCCGTAGCGCTCGACGATCCGAAGCGTCTCCGACGCGCCCTTGCGCACGCCGACCAGCTCCGCGTTGATGTCGCCCGCGACCGCCTTCGGCACCCGCGAGTTCGCGAGGGCCATGCGGTAGACGTCGTCCACGATCTCGCCGCGCGACACGAGCTTGACGCCGGGAAAGATCGTTCCCTCCTGGAACATGTCGACGGTGTCGGTCGCGTACGGCTCCTTGCCGCCGATGTCGAGCCAGTGCGCCTTGATCGCCGCGTACCCGATCAGCTCCTCGTCAGCAAGGAAGATCGGCATCACGACCGCCGCATCCTGCGGATGCGACCCGGTGCCGAACGGGTGGTTGTAGAGCAGCACGTCGCCGGGCTCGAGCTTGCCCGCGCCGCCGATCGCGGCCACGGCGTTCGCGACGCAGAAGCTCAGGCGACCCATGAACAGGGGCAGGCTCGGCGCCTGCGCGAGCATCCGCACGCGGTCGTCGTACAGCGCGACCGCGAAGTCGAGCACCTCGTAGATGATCGGCGAGAACGCGGTGCGGACGAGCGCTCGCTTCATCTGGCTCGCGGCCGAGTTCAGCCCGTGCCGGATCACCTCCGTCGTGACCGGGTCGGCGTCGACCGCGCCGCTCGACGCGCCGACGCCCGCACGCGTTACGACGAGCTCGCTCATCGGGCTCGACGCAATGCCGTGGACCTCACCTCGACGAGCACCAGCACCCCCTCTCGAGCGTCCCGACGGGCAGCGTACTTCGTCGTTCGTAAGCTGTCGGCCGCATGACAACCCGTGTCGTCCGGATTTCGATCGCACCCGTCAAGTCGCTCGGCCTCGTCCATCCGGACGAGGTGCTCCTCGAGCAGCGGGGAGTCGCGGGCGACCGGCGCTTCTGGCTCCGTGACGGGAGCGGCGCGCTGTACGGCGGGAAGCGTGACGGCGAGCTGCTCCGCATCCGCCCTGCCTGGAGCGAGACGACCCGGGAGCTCGCGCTCGCGTTCCCCGACGGTACGCGCGCCGAGGGCACCGTCGAGCTGGGCGAGCCGGTCGACGCCGAGCTGTACGGGCTGCCTCGACCTGCGCGTCGCGTGCTCGGTCCGTGGGAGGAAGCGATCTCCCGCTTCGTCGGCAGGCCGTTGACGTTGCTCTGGGCCGACGAGGGAGCGGTCGACCGGACGCCGCAGGACGGACCGGTCTCGCTCGTCTCGCAGGCCTCGCTCGAGCGTCTTCGCCGCGAGGCGCAAACGGAGGACCCGGTCGACGGACGGCGCTTCCGGATGCTGTTCGAGATCGACGGCGTCGCGGCTCACGAGGAGGACGAGTGGATCGGCCGCGAGGTGCGGATCGGCGATGCGATGGTCGCCTTCAACGGAGACGTGGGTCGCTGCGTGGTCACCTCCCGCGAGCCTGACACGGGCGCGATCGACCTGCCGACGCTCGCCGCGCTCGTGCGTTACCGGCCCGAGGGCCGTACGGAGCCGTTGCCGTTCGGCATCTACGGGTCCGTGGTCGCGCGCGGCCGGGTGCGCGTGGGCGACGCAGTGTCTCCGTCGGCCGGCGCGCCCGGAGCGGGCGCCGGTGCCTAGTCTGTAGACGCATGAGCGCCGACCCCGAAGACTTCGTCGCCTTCGTCGAGATCCCGATGGGCTCACGGAACAAATACGAGTGGGACGACGAGCTGGGCGGGATCGTGCTCGACCGCCGCCTCTTCACCTCGATGTCCTACCCGGCGGACTACGGCTTCATCGAGGACACGCTCGGCGAGGACGGCGACCCGCTCGACGCGCTCGTGCTCGTCGGCGAGCCGACCTTCCCCGGCTGCCGGATCCGTGTTCGGCCGGTCGGCGTGTTCCACATGACCGACGAGAAGGGGCCGGACGAGAAGGTGATCTGCGTGCCGCTCAAGGACCCCGCCTGGTCGCGCGTCTATGACATCCACGACCTCGCGCCCGAGTACCGCGAGGAGATCGAGCACTTCTTCGAGCAGTACGGCCACCTCGAGCGCAAGAAGGTGACCACGCGGGGGTTCAGCAACAAGGCGGAGGCTCTGATGTTCATCGAGGCCGCACGCAACCGCGCGCCGGCCCGGACGTAGCGCGACTAGACGGTCAAGACGCCGCGGCCTTGCGTCGGCAGATCGTCGGCGGCGGCCGCGGATGCAGCTCGGCCCAGCGGGCCGCCAGCTCCGCTGCGTCGAGCCGCTCGGCGGCGTCGAGTGCCTTCGCCGCGCGCTTCGACGTCTTCCGGCCGAAGGCGCCGCCCAGCACCCATTTCCGCGTCAGCCGGACGAGGCGCAGCCTGTCGTCGGTCACCTGAGGAGTCCGCTTGGGATGCAGGTACAGGTCGATCGCGAGCTTCTTGACGAGTGCCGGGTCGCTGGGGGCGCCGGCCTGTTCGAGCCGGTGCGCCACGAGCGACGCGAGCACCCGCAGCTCGCGCACGCCGGTGCGGACGCTGACTCCGACGGACAGCGCGCTCGAAGCGATCATCACCCACGGCACCTTGGTGAAGCGCGCGCCGCGGATGAGCCTGCGGACGACGGGCGCGGAGAGCACGACGATCCGCTGGATGTCGCTCGTCACCGCCTCCTTGTCCTCTTCGCCGGCGAGGAGCCGCTTGCCCGCTGCGGCGGACGTGACGCGATCGTCGCCGAGCAGCGTCCGGTCGATCGCACGGTCTACGAGCCCGCTGACGGCGTGGACGAGTGCCTCGCTCGCGTCGTGGGCGTTCGCGCCCGCGCTCCTGCCCACCGACGAGGCGCGTGCACCCAACGACACGCGCGTGATGCTCGGGCGAGCCATCGCGGCAGGGTAGCGCTCCCTCGTGTCTTCCTCGTCTTCGTCCGGATCGGGCGACGCAGGACGGCGATGCTCCGCGATCATGGAAGCGCATGCCCGTGGATGACCAGCCGTTGCTCGAGCCGCGGACGCTGTGGACCGACGTCGCCGGATCGCGCATGCACGCGGTTGCGATCGGCGCCGGCCCGCCCGTCGTGCTGCTTCACGGCTACGGCGTCTCGGGGACGTACATGCTGCCCCTCGCCCGCGTCCTCGGGTCGTCATTCTCGGCGTTTGCACCCGATCTGCCGGGACAGGGGAAAAGCAGCCCGCTGCCGGGGCAGACGACCCTCGGGTCGCTGGCCGCGGCACTCGGGAGCTGGCTCGAGGCGAACGGTCTCTCCCGTCCCGCCGTCGTCGCCAACTCGATGGGGTGCCAGGTCGTGACCGAGCTCGCCGCGGCCCGACCGGAGCAGGTCGGGCCGATGGTCCTCGTCGGGCCGACGATCGATCCGGCACGGCGAGCCGCGCGCCGCCAGGTCTTCGCCGCCCTGCGAGACCTCGCCCGCGAGCCGCTCTCTCTGGTCGCGCTGGCGGCGCGCGACGAGGCAAGCGTCGGGCATGAGAGCTCTCGTCTCGACTGCTCGCGTCGCTCTTGCGGATCGGATCGAGGAACGACTGCCGCTGATCGAGCAGCCGACCGTCGTCGTCCACGGCGACCAGGACGGATTCGTCAGCCGCGAGTGGTCCGAGCGTGTCGCTGCGTTGTTACCGAGAGGCCGGCTCGTCGTCGTTCCCGGCGAGCCCCACGCGGTCCACTACACGCGTCCCGACGTCGTCGCCCAGATCGTCCGCGAGCTCCTCGTCGAGGAAGCCGAGCATGCACCGGGCGAGCTCGCGCGGCGCCTCCAGCATCGGGACGTGCCCGCAGGAAAGCCACACGAGCCGAGACGCCGGCAGCAGGCGCTGCCATTCCGCCGCGATGCGGACCGGGACCAGGCGGTCGCGTACTCCCCAGACGAGTAGCGTCGGCGCGCGAACCGCGGGCAGCTCCGCCCGCAGGTCGCGCGTCGAGACGAACGCCGTCCCTCGAACGAGCGCGAAGGGCCCCGAGCGGAGCGCATCGGACGCGACCAGCGCAAACGACGCGCGAATGTCGTAGAGCTCACCGAGGAGGGGAACGGCTCTTGCCGGAACGCTGCGACCGCACGGGATCCCGGCCGGTGCCACGAGCACGAGCCGCCGTGTCCGCTCGTGCCGGCGCGCGGCGAAGTCGGCGACGACGAGCCCGCCGAGCGAATGACCGGCGAGGTCGACTCGCTCGAGCGAGGCCGCGTCCAGCCACCGCCCGAGCCATGCAGTCAGCTCCGCCCCGTCCACGCCTCGCCCGAGTCTCGGCAGATCGACGAGGTGAACGCGCCGTCGCTCTCCGAGCGGCCGAAGCAGCCGGGACCACCAGCGCCAGGAACCGGCGAGGCCGTGCACGAGCACCAGCGGTGGGCCGGTACCCGTGACCCTGTACCGGACCGGCCGACCGTCGACCACGACCTCTTGCATATCCATCGGTACCGCTCCCACCATACGTCTGCCGGCCGCCGCTTCCTCACGAGCCGGCGACGGTGGAGTAGCCTGCGGCCATGGAACCGGGCGAGGGAGTGGTGTTGACGGTGGTGTCGGGCGAGCCCGAGGCCGACGTGCTGTGCGGCCTGCTCCGTTCCGCGGACATCGACTGCGCCTATCGCAGGACGGAGGCAATCGACTCGCCGCTCGAAGATTTCATGACAGCTGGGTCACTCGAGATCCTCGTGCGAGAGGCAGACCTGGAAACTGCCAGGCAGTTGCTTCCCGACTCGTCAGCCTGAACGAGCGCCGACGCCGCCCCCGGCGGCTCCCGCCTCGTCGTTCTCGGCAGCCGCGACCGCATGCGCAGCGTTCACGAGCGCCAGGTGGCTCAGGCCCTGAGGGAAGTTGCCGAGGAACGCGCCGCTTGCCGGGTCGATCTCCTCGGAGAAGAGGCCGACGTCGTTCGACAGCGCGAGCAACTCGTTCATGGTGCGTCGCGCCTCGTCGAGGCGACCCGTGCGTGCGAGCGCCTCGACGAGCCAGAACGAGCACGCCACGAAGGCGCCTTCGTGCCGGTCCTGCCCGGTGTAGCGGTAGAGGAGCGGCCCGCCGGCGCCGAGTTCCCCGCGGACGGCGTCGATCGTCGCGTGCAGGCGAGGATCGTGCCCGTCGAGATAGCCAACCCGTGCGGCGAGCAACACCGCGGCGTCGAGATCGTCCGTGCCTGCGTGGAAGGCGTAGCTGCGGCGGCGCTCCGACCAGCAGTTCGCGTCGATCCATGCTCGAATTCGCTGCGCCTCGCCGAGCCACGCCTCGACCCGGCCGTCGGGCACGTGTCCCGCGCGGGCGAGCGCAATTGCGCGGTCGAGCGCGACCCAGCACTTGATCTTCGAGAGGGTGTAGTGACGCAGGTCGGAGAGCTCCCAGATGCTCGAGTCCTCGTGCCGCCACATCCGGCAGACGTGATCCGCGATGTCGACGACCCGGCGGCTCGCCTGCGGGTCGAGCCTGTTGCCGTGGCGGACATAGAGCTCGATCGTCTCGACGAGGTCTCCGTAGCAGTCGAGCTGGAGCTGCCCGGAGGCGCTGTTGCCCTTGCGGACGGGACGGGAGCCGCGATAGCCGGCAAGGTCGAGGTGCGTCTCGCCCTCGGAGACCCGGCGATCGAGTGTGTAGAACGGCTCGAGCCGCGGGTCCGTCGGCTCGGTCGCGTCGAGCAGCCAGGAGAGCGAGGCGTGCACCTGCTCGCGGTAACCCGCGGCGCCGAGGGCGTCCAGCGTCAGCGCCGAGTCACGGACCCACGAGTAGCGGTAGTCGTAGTTTCGATCGCCGCCGAGTCGCTCGGGAAGCGACGTCGTGCCGGCCGCCGCGACGGCGCCGGTCTCCGCCTGGATCAACAGCTTCAGCGCGAGCAGGCTCCGGGTCACCGCCTCCCGCCATGGACCGCGGTAGGTGTGAAAGTCGATCCACCGCCTCCACGCCTCCGCCGTGCGGTCGAGCCGCACCTCGATCTCCGGGCGCGGCGGAAGCGGCAGCGGCTCACTGTCGACGAACACGCAAACGAGCAGCGCACTGCACTCCTCGGCGAGCTCGAACTCTCCGGCGATTTGGCCGGCGGAATGCGCCGGCTCACCCGCATCCCACGCCTGGAGCGCCATCAGCTGCGTTCCGGCGGCCGCGAGGAACGCGTGACCGGACGCTTCGATGCTCGTCTTCTCGAACCCGAAGTCGAAGCGAGGCCGGACCGTGTACCGCATCGCAACCGTTCCGCGCACGACGCGGACCCGACGCACGAGCTCGATCCAGGACAGCTGCCCGCCGTCCTGGAGGCTGAGGGCATCGGTGACGGCGACGGTGCCGTCCTCTGTCTTGAACGTCGTCTCCAGGACGTTCGTCCGGTCGAGGTAGCGGCGCTCGCTCGTGTGCTCTGCGATCGGGGCGAGGTCGAAGCGCCCGCAGCGCTCCCGATCGAGCAGCGACGCGAAGACGGCGGGCCCGTCGAGCGCCGGCAGCGGCAACCACTCGATCGCCCCGTCGCGCGCTACGAGTGCGACCGTTCTTCCGTCGCCGATCGCGGCGTACTCGCCGATCGGCGCGTAGCCGTCTGTCCGCAGAACCGCCGACGCCACTCAGCGGCGTAGCGTAAACCGCGGCAGCTGCGGCGGGACGCGCAATGCAAACGCGTCGGCAAAATGGCTAGCGCGCGGTCTCGAGAAACCGGAGGACGGCGAGCACGCGGCGGTTGTCGCTGTCGGCGGGCGGTAGCCGCAGCTTCTGGAAGATCGCTCGGACGTGCTTCTCGACGGCGCGCTCGGTGACGACCAGCTGCTGCGCGATGGCTCCATTCGTCCGGCCCTGCGCCATCAGCTCGAGCACCTCGCGCTCGCGGGGGCTGAGCTCGTCCAGCGGCTGTGACGCGCGGACGCGCGCGAGCAGCTGCGAGACGACCTCCGGGTCGATCGCCGTGCCGCCGCCGGCGACGCGCTCGACGGCGTCCAGGAACTCGCGCGTGTCGGTGACGCTTTCCTTGAGCAGATAGCCGACGCCACGCGCGTTGCGGGCGAGCAACTCGCTTGCGTACCGCTCCTCGACGTACTGCGAGAGGACGAGTACTGCCAGCTCCGGCCGGCGCGCGCGCAACTCGAAGGCGGCGCGGACGCCCTCGTCGGTGAAGGTCGGCGGCATGCGCACGTCGACGATCGCGATGTCGGGCCGCTCGCGCTCCACCGCGGCCACGAGCTCCGCGGCGTCGCCGGCGGCGGCCGCGACCTGATGGCCGCGCTCGGCAAGCAACCGTGCGAGGCCGTCCCGCAGGAGCACCGAGTCCTCGGCGATCACGACGCGCACGGCAGCTCCGCGACGATCCGGGTTCCGCCGGCCGGCGGGCTCTCGAGCGTGAACGTTCCGTCGACCGCCTCCGCGCGCGCCGCGAGTCCGGCGAGCCCGGTTCCGCGCGCCGGGTCGGCGCCGCCGGCGCCGTCGTCCGCCACCTCGATGCGAAGACGACCGTCGACGCGGCGCACGTCGACGGTCGCCGCGTGGGCGTCTCCGTGGCGAGCGACGTTCGTGAGCGCCTCCGCGACGATGAAGTAGGCGTTGGCCTCGACGGAGGCAGGCGGCCGCTCGGGAACGACGACGTGCAGCCGAACCGGAACCGGCGAGCGGGCGGCGAGGCCCGAGAGGGCGGCGTCGAGGCCTCGGTCCTCGAGCACGGCCGGCGCGAAGCCGCGCACGAGGTCGCGCAACTCGGCGATCGCCCGCTGCGTCTCGCGATGTGCCCCGCCGACGAGATCCCGCGCGGCCGCCGGGTCCTGCTCGAACTTCTCCAACGCGAGCCCGAGGTCGAGACCGAGCGCGACCAGCCGCTGCTGCGCGCCGTCGTGGAGATCGCGCTCGATCCGCCGCCGTTCCTCGACCGCCGCGTCGACCGAGCGGGCCCGAGTCTCTTCGAGCGTCCGGATCCGCTCGTCGCTGCGCGCCCGCCGCAACAGCTGCAGCAGGCCGCGGTCGACGAAGGTCAGCCCGTGGACGACGTACGGCGCGAGCAGCGTCAGGGCGAGCCCGACCGCCGCCGACACCGCGAGCTGCCAGGGCCGGCTCCAGTAGTGGCCCGTCCAGAGCTCGGGACCGCCGTGAGGCAGCGACCAGGCCCAGGCGGGCAGCGTCAACGCACCCAGCGCCGTCGCCCACCACGTCACGGCCACGGTGAACGTGAGAATCCCCGCCGGAAGCATCAGGACGAAGTAGAGGGTCGCCCGCCACGCCGCGCCGTTCCTGATGGGCGCGAGCAGGCGCGCGATCAGCCCGTCCGGACGGGGGAGCGCGCGCGGCGCGGGAAGCTCGACGCCGAGGAGCGCGCGGGCACGCGCCAGCTCGCCGCGACCCCCGGCGCGTGCCAGGAGGAGCGTCGCAGTCAGCAGCGGTATGCCGACGAACGTGATCAGCAGACCGGCGGCGCCTGCGAGCCCGGTCACCGCGAGAGTGAATCCGGCGACGCCGACCGGCAGGTCGAGCAGCAGATAGAGCGTCTCCTTCCAGGTGCGGGCGCCGAACAGCTTCATCGCGGCCAATGTACGCCCGCGCCCGCGCTAGAGACAGCCTGCTGCCAGCCCTCCTGCGGGTCGAGCTACCACTACCCCTCGCCGGCAGCGAGATGCCGCAACGCCAGGCCGGTGAGGATCTCGCGGACGACCCGCTCGGCCACGAGCGCCGTGATGTCGGTCGAGCCGACTGCGGTCGGGATCACCTCGACGACCTCCGCCCCGACGACGTCGAGCCTCGTGGCGAGCTCGCGACAGGCTCGGAGGAGATCGGCGCTCGTCATCCCGCCCGGCTCCGGCGTACCCGTGCCCGGAGCGAACGCGGGGTCGAGCACGTCGACGTCCACCGACAGGAACGCAGGCCCGTCGCCCGCGATGGCGACGGCGCGCTGCACGACCAGGTCGATGCCGAGCTCGCGCACGTCGTGCATGAAGAAGCTCGTGATCCCGCGCTCGCGCTGCCACGCGAACTCGCGCTCGCCGGGCCAGTAGCCGCGGAGCCCGATCTGCACGTAGCGCTGCGGGTCGACGATTCCGTCCTCGACCAGCCGGTACATCGGCGTGCCGTGCGAACGCTCGACGCCGAAGACCTCCGTACCGGTGTCGGTGTGCGTGTCGAAGTGGACGAGCGCGACCTGGTCGTGGGGTGCCGCGCACGCGCGGATGTCCGGTTCGGCGATCGAATGGTCGCCGCCGAGCACGATCGGAACCGCGCCTGCCGCTACGACCTGAGCGACGGTTCGCTCGATCGCCTCGTGGGTTCGCACCGGATCGGCGGGGATGACGGGAGCGTCGCCGAAGTCGACGATGCGGAGGACGCGGGTCGCGTCGACCTTCGCCTCCAGATGCGGCCCGGGCGGACAGCTCGCGGCGCGGATCGCGCGCGGCGCGAACCGCGCGCCCGGCCGGTCCGAGACGAGATCGTCCGTCGGCGCGCCGACGATCGCCACGTGGACGCCGTCGAGCTCGGCCGGGTCCTGCGTGTACGGCAGGCCCCCGAACGTGAGCAATCCCGCGTAGTCGGGCTTGTCGCCGAGCTCGCGCCAGCGCTCGAGGGGGTCGATCACGTCGAGGAGACGCGCAGCCGCTCGCGCGCCGCGTGGCCGATCGCGCGCTCGAGGTCGGCGTTGCCGCGGACGAGCTCGTTGAGCACCTCTGCGGGGACGCGGAGGAGCCGGGCGTCCGTCGCCGCGACCACCGTGGCGAGCCGCGGATAGCCGAAGCCGCTTCCCCAGTCGAGCGCGGCCAGCTCGCCGAAGAACTGACCCGGCCCGAGCTCGCGGACGCGCTCGCCCTCGACGAGCACGTCGACGGTTCCGCCGAGCACGACGTAGAAGTCCTTCGACGTCTCCCACTGCTCGACGATCGTCTCGCCGCCCTCCGCCTCACGCAGGGTCGACGCTCCCGCGAGGCGTTCCAGCTCGCCGCGGCGAAGCGGCCGGAAGACGGGCAGCCGGCCGAGGTCGGCGACGCCGGAGTGCGCGCCGGCCAGCCAGCTCCGCGCGACGTCCGGGTGCCGTTCGTACGCCTGAGCAGGCTCGCCCGCGTCCACCTCCGCTCGCTCGAGGAACGACAGAACCCTCTCCACCGCGTCCCAGGTCGTCGCGTGTCCCAGGATGCAGATGCGGAGGACGTAGCGCCCCTCGACGCGCGTCGACGAGATGAGGCCGATGCCGCTCCGCTCGAGCGCCGCGACCAGCGCGGCGTTGCGCCGATCCTCCTCGTCCTCGTCGCAGTCGAAGCGGCGGCGAAAGCAGAGGACCGAGAGGGACGGGCCGACGGCGAGCTCGAGCGCCGGCGACTCCTCGATCCGGATCCTCGCCTGCTCGGCGAGGTCGAGGCAGCGATCGATCGCGGCGGCGAAGGCGTCGACGCCGAAGGCGCAGAGCGAGAGCCACACCTTCAATGCGCGTGACGTGCGCGACAGCTGGATCCCGAGGTCGGCGAGGTTGACCTCCTCCGGCTCGGGGATCGCGTCGTGCAGATACGCGGGCGTCATCTCGAACGCCCGACGCAGGAGCGCCACGTCGCGCACGAGCAGACAGCCGCACTCGTACGGCTGGTACAGCCACTTGTGGGGATCGAGCGTGACGGAGTCTGCGCGGCCGATCCCGTGGAGAGCTTTCCGTCCGCGCTCGGTCAGCGTCGCGAACCCGCCGTAGGCCGCGTCCACGTGGAACCAGAGGCCGCGCTCGCGGCACACGTCGGCGAACTCGTCGAGCGGATCGATCGCCGCGGTGTTCGTCGCGCCCGCGTTTGCCGAGACGAAGAACGGAAGCCGCCCGGCCCGCTCGTCCGCTTCGACCGCGCGCTGCAGGGTCGCGGCCGAGAGACGGCCGTCGGAGCCCGAAGGGAGGACGCGGATCTGATCGGGCCGGAAACCCAGCACGCGCGCGCCGCGGGCGAGCGACGAATGCGCCTGATCGGAGACGTACGCGACGAGACGCTCGTTCATCGCGCCGACCGTCGACTCGCGGGCACAGGCGAGCGCCGTCATGTTCGCCGCCGAGCCGCCGCTCAGAAGCGTTCCGCCCGCGCCGTGCGGCAGGCCGATCCAGCCGCGGAACCATTCGAGCACCTCGAGCTCGAGCTGCGTGGGGCCGGCGGCCTCCATCCACGACCCCGCGTAGATGTTGCACGCGCTCGCGATGAAGTCGCCGAGCGCGCCGGGCCACGTGCCCGCGAACGGAACGAACGCGAGGAAGGCCGGGTGCTCGCCCCGGCTCGTGAACGGGAGCACGTCGTCGTCGAGCCGGCGCAGGAGCTCGTCGAACGGCTGCGGCTTCGCGGGCGGGGGGCCGGAAAGACGCTCGCGCATCTCCGCCGGTGACGCGCGGCGGAGCGGCGGCACCGTCTCGTCGAGCAGCCGTTCGACGAGCATGTCGACCGTGCGGTAGCCCAGCTCGCGCATGGTCTCGCGGTCGAGCGCGAGCCCGTCCGAGAGCCCCGGCAGATCCCCCTCCACCCCACGTCTATACCAATTTCGCAGAGGATGTGGAAGACGCGGAAATCGAACAGGGGGTCGCAGGTGACGGCGTTCGACGGGCGGATTCTGGTGATCGGACTCGGTGCGGTGTCTCGCTGCACGTTGCCGCTGCTCTTCGACCACGTGCCGGCGCGGCGGTCGCAATACACCGTGCTCGACTTCGGCGACGTCGAGGCGCACGCACGCTGGGTGACCGACCAGGGCGCCCGCTTCGTGCCGGAGCGAATCGAGCGCGCGACCTACGGCGAGACGCTCGCCCGCCACGTCGGGCCGGGCGACCTGATCGTCGACCTGGGCTGGAACACGGGCACCGCCGACCTCCTCGAATGGTGCCGCGCTCACGAGGTCCGCTTCGTGAACGCGTCGCTCGAGGTGTGGGACCCGTACGAGGGCCTGGGCACGAGCCCGCCGCCGGAGCGGACGCTCTATGCGCGGCACATGGAGCTCCGCGATCGGATCGCGCGCTGGGGAGACAACGACGGGCCGTCGGCGGTGCTCGACCACGGCGCCAACCCGGGCCTCGTCTCGCACTTCACGAAGGCGGCGCTCGCGGACATCGCCGACGCCTGCCTCGACGACGGCGACGTTGGTGACGCGACGCGCGACGCAATCGCGGCCGCGCGCACGGACGGCGCCTGGAACCGGCTCGCGCAGGCGCTCGGCGTGAAGACGATCCACATCTCGGAGCGCGACACGCAGATCAGCAACGAGCCGAAGCGCGAGGACGAGTTCGTGAACACGTGGTCGGTCGAGGGGTTCTACGAGGAGGGCGTCGCGCCCGCCGAGCTGGGTTGGGGGACGCACGAGAAGGAGCTCCCGCGCCTCGCCTTCACGCACGACCGCGGGCCGCGCAACCAGATCTGCCTCGCGCACCCCGGCTGCAGGACGTGGGTCCGCTCGTGGGTGCCGTGCGGCGACATCGTCGGGATGGTGATCCGGCACGGCGAGGCGTTCTCGATCTCCGAGGCCCTGACCGTCGAGGAGAACGGCGAGGCCGTCTACCGGCCGACCGTCCACTACGCGTACTGCCCGGCCGACGCCGCGATCGCCAGCCTGCACGAGCTGCACATGCGCGGCGACGCGCTGCAACCGAAGCAGCGGATCATGAACGACGACATCGTCGACGGCCGCGACGAGCTCGGCGTGCTGCTCATGGGTCATGCGCTGACGTCGTGGTGGTACGGCTCGCTGCTCGACATCCACGAGGCGCGTCGGCTCGCGCCGCACCAGAACGCGACGACGCTGCAGGTCGCTGCTGCGCTGCTCGGAGCCGTGCAGTGGCTGATCGAGAACCCGCGGCGCGGGGTGCGCCTGCCCGACGACCTTCCGCACGAGGAGATCCTCGCCGCGGCGAAGCCGTACCTGGGGCCGATCGCCTCGCAACGAACCGACTGGACGCCGCTCGAGCGCTGGTCGGATCCCTTCGTCGGGTTCGGCCGTCCGCGTCCGGCCGACGAGGACGTCTGGCAGTTCTCGACGTTCCTCGTCCACGGTCCGGCTTGACCGATCGATTCGCCGACGTCGAGCGGCTGACCCAGCTCCACGTCGAGCGAATCTCCTCGCAGGTCCAGGGCCGCGCGGGGCCTGCGCTCACGGACGAGCTGCGGCGGATCGACGCGCTGCCGATGAGCGCCGCCGCGCGTCGCGCCTTCCAGGGAGTGCTCGCCCGGGCGGGCGTGGCGACCGAGTTGCCGATCGAGCTGCCGCTCGACGCGACGCCCTACTGGCTCCGGGGCGACCGTCCGCTCGCCGGCCTGCGCACGCGACCACGGCTCGACGGAGTCGTCGACGTGCTCGTCATCGGCGCGGGGCTGACCGGAGCGTCGACCGCCTACCACCTCGCGGGGCGCGGCCTGCGTGTCGCGGTCGTCGACGCGGGAGATCCGGCGAGCGAGGCGAGCGGCCGGAACGGCGGCCACTTCGAGCTCGTCCCGGAGAACTCGATCGGCGAGTACCGCGGGCTCGCGCGCGGAGCGGCTGAAGTTCGTCAGTCGAACGCTGCCGCGGGCGTCGCACGCGGAGCGCAGCGCTCTCGCAGAGCGACAGGCCTCTGCGGTCTTGCGGCTCACGCTCCGGAACCGGCGGCGCCTGCGCGAGCTCGTCGAGACGGAGGCGCTGGAGTGCGACTTCTCTCCGGCCGGGTGGCTCTTCCTCGCGCACGACGAACGCCTCGAGCGCGGGCTCGTCGAGGAGGCGGAGCTCATCGAGGCGCACGGTGCGCGCGTCGAGCTGTGGTCGCCGGAGCGCGTGCGGGCCGAGCTCGGGTTCACGACGCGCTTTCGATCCCGCTACCTGCCCGAAGACGGCAGCTACCACCCGTACCGGTACGCCTGCGGGCTGCTCGACCGCGCGCTGCGCCGCGGCGTCGAGCTCTACACGCGGCTCCCCGTGCTGGAGCTCGTCTCACAGGCGTCCGACCGTCACGATGCGACGACCCCGGAGGGCCGGGTCGCCGCTCGCCGAGTGGTCGTGGCGACGAACGCGTTCACGCGCGACCTCCTCCCCGAGCTCCCGATCGTCCCGTTCCAGAGCCAGGTGATGCTGACCGAGCACGTCCCCAACCGAACGCGCGGCCGCATCGTCACCTCGGAGGAAGGACCCGTCTACTTCCACCAGCCGCGGCTCGGACGTGGCAGCCGCCCGCGCGCCCCTCCTCTTCGGCGGCGGAGACGACCGGCCGCTCGCGAACCCCCGCTCTCGTCGCCGCTCCGGCGCCGTGCACCGGCTGCTGCTCGAGCTCCGCGACGGCTTCTACCCCGAGCTGCGCGGCCGGCCGCCTTCGGCGGAGTGGATCGGGCCGATGGGCTTCACGCCCGACCAGCTTCCGGCGGTCGGGCCGCTTCGTCCAGGCGTCGTCGTGGCCGCGGGCTTCAGCGGCTACGGCGGCAGCTACACGACGGCAGCGGGCGAAGCGGCCGCGTCCTTCGCGCTCACGGGGGAGGCTCCGCCGTGGCTCGACGCCGAGGTCTTCGCGCCGACGCGGCTCCTCGGTTCGGGGCGGGCTCAGCCGAGCCGGCGGTAGAGCCGGTCGATCAGCTCGGGCATGGTCTCGAGCCGCTCGGCGATGCGCCGGACCCGCACCTCGCGGAAGTGCTCGGGCTGGACGCCGAGCGCCTTGCCGAGTGCGGCGATCACGTCGTCCGACGGCACCGGGCGGTTGCCGTGGACGAGGTGGTTCAGGTAACCGGCCGAGAGACCGGTCTGGTCGGCGAGCGCGCGGTAGGTGACGTTCCGTTCGTTCATCAGGCCCTGGATCGTCGGCCCGAACGCTTCCTCGCTGAAGCGGCGTCTGCGTGCCATGTCAGAGGTCCTCCACCTTCACGCGACGATCCTCGCCGGTCGCGCGGTCGCGCACGTCGACGGCGCCGTCTTCGAGGCTCCTCTTGCCGGCCGTTACGCGCACCGGGCAGCCGATGAGGTCGGCATCGGCGAACTTCTCGCCCGCCCGCAGGTCGCGGTCGTCGAGGAGCACGTCCTTGCCGGCGGCCGAAAGCCGGTCCGCAGCCCGGGTCGCGATCTCCTCGGCGCCGGGCAGCGCCACGATGTGCACGTCGTACGGGGCGAGCGCGGCCGGCCAGACGATGCCGCGGTCGTCGTGGTGCTGCTCGATCGCCGCCGCCACCACCCGCCCGGGGCCGATCCCGTAGGAGCCGCCGAGCAGCGGCTTCTCGCGCCCGTCCTCGTCGAGGAAGGTCGCGTCGAGCGGCTGCGAGTAGAAGCTGCCGAAGTCGAAGATGTGGCCGACCTCGACCGCGGTCTGAAAGCGGAGCGCGCCGCCGCAGTTCGGGCACGTGTCGCCGCTCTTCGGCTCGCGCAGGTCCGCGAAGCGGGGCTCATAGTCGCGGCCCGCCTCGACGCCGCGCAGGTGGAAGCCGTCGCGGTTCGCGCCGGCCACGAACTGCCCCTCGCGCAGCGCCTCGTCGGCGATCACCTCGCCCGTCGAAGCCGACCGGCCCGAGCGAGCCGCCGCCGGCGCCGAAGGCGGCGCGGATCTCCTCGTCGGTCGCCGGGCGCGACTCGCCCGGGATCGCGTCGTACAGCTTCATCTCGCTCAGGCGGTCGTCGCCGCGCACGAGCGTGAGCACGACCGTCCCATCCGGCTTCGTCACCGGCATCGCCTTCGACGTCGCCGCCGGGTCGACGCCGAGGAGCTCTGCCAGCCCTTCGATCGTCGTCACGCCGGGCGTCTCGAGCTGCTCCGGCGCCGACAGCGGATCCGGGAAGGTGGGCGCACGCGGAACGGCCTGTGCGATGTCGCCGTCGGCCGCGTAGTCGCCGTTCTCGCACGTGACGAGCACGTTCTCGCCGGAGATCGACGGAGCGAGGAAGTCGACGCTGAACTTGCCGCCCATGATCCCGCTCTCCGCCTGGACGTCGTACGTCTCGAGCTCGCAACGCGCGAAGATCTTCTTGTACGCCGCACGATTCGCCTCGAAGCTGCGCTTGACGCCGTCCTCGTCGCGGTCGAACGAGTACGCGTCCTTCATGATGAACTCGCGGACGCGGAGGAGCCCTCCGCGCGGCCGCGGCTCGTCCCGATCCTTCGTCTGGAAGTGGTACCAGAGCTGCGGCAGCTGTTTGTACGACTGGATCTCGCGCGCGTGAAGCGTGACCGTCTCCTCGTGCGTCAGCGGCAGGATGAACTGGCGGCCGCTCCGATCTTCGACGTGGAAGATCTCCGGGATCGCGATTCGGCCGGTCGTCTCCCAGAGCTCGGCCGGCGTCAGCACGGGCATCAGCATCTCCTGGCCGCCGATCGCGTCCATCTCCTCGCGGACGATCTGCTCGACCTTCCGGTGGACGCGCCACCCCAGCGGCATGAACGTCCACAGGCCCGCGCTGACCTGGCGGATGAAGCCGCCGCGGGCGAGCAGCCTGTGCGAGACGGCCTCGGCGTCGGCTGGGTCGTCGCGAAGCGTTGGGAGGAAGAGCTGTGAGGCCCGGGCGATCACGCGTTGTCCCGGCAGACTATTCGAGCGGGATCAGCGAAGCCTCGGCCATCGCGAGTGCCGCGGGCTTCGCCATCTTCAGGCGTTTCGGGCGCTGCATTCCCTGCTCGATCCAGCGGTCGATCTCGAAGAACAACTCGTCGATCAGAATGTCGGATGAGACCTTCTTCAGCACGCGGCCGTGCGCGTAGACAAAGCCGACGTCGCGGCCGCCGGCGATCCCGAAGTCCGCGTCTCCAGCCTCGCCGGGGCCGTTGACCGCGCAGCCCATGACGGCGACCTCGAACGCCTGCGGGTACTTCACGAGCCGCTCCTCCACCACGCGCGCGAGCTTCTCGACGCCGACGTTGTCCCGTCCGCACGAGGGGCACGCGATCATGACGGGGCCGCGCTCGCGCAGGCCAAGTGCCTTGAGGATCTCCCAGGCGACCTCGACCTCCTTCACAGGATCCGCCGTGAGCGAGACGCGAAGCGTGTCGCCGATGCCGTCCATCAGCAGTGCGCCCATGCCGACTGCGCTCTTGATCGAGCCCGCGAACGGCGTGCCGGCCTCGGTCACGCCGAGGTGCAACGGGTACGGCACCTTCGCCGAGAGCATCCGGTACGCGCGGATCATCGTCGGCACGTGTGACGCCTTGACGCTGATCTTGAAGTCGCGGAATTCGAGGCGCTCGAGCAGCTCGACCTGCTCGAGCGCCTCGACGACGAGCGCCTCGGCCGTGTCGTGCCGCGCGAGCTCCTGGAGGTGGTCGGGCAGCGAGCCGGCGTTCGCGCCGACGCGCATCGGCGTTCCCTTCGCCTTCGCCGCGCGAACGACGTCGGCGACCTTGTCGGGACCGCCGATGTTGCCCGGGTTGATCCGAACGGCGGCGACTCCGGCGTCGATCGCCTTCAGCGCGAGCGAGGCGTTGAAGTGGATGTCGGCGATGACCGGGATCGGCGACAGGCGCACGATCTTCGGCAGCGCCGCCGCGTCCTCGTTCTTCGGCACGGCGACGCGGGCGAGCTCGCAGCCTGCCGACGCGAGGGCGGCGATCTGCGCGGTCGTCGCCTCGACGTCGTGCGTCTTGGTCAGCGTCATCGACTGGACGACGACGGGCGCGCCGCCGCCGATCTTCACGCCGCCGACCGCGATCTGGCGTTCGCTCGCCATCGCGTTCTAGCTTAGACGCCCCGCGCGCGGCCGCCGGCGCGAAGGCGACACGCCGCCGTCACCTTGGTCTGACCAAGCAAAAGTGCGACTGGCAAGCCATTCATCGCGCATTCCTTACACTTTCTTAACGTTGGTCTGACCAAAGCACGGGGCCGTGCGAGACACGGCCGGCCGAGGGCGGCGGCTCAACCGCCGCCGAGGCGACCGACGTCGTTCGTCAAACCGATGAAGAAGAGCATCAGGACGAGCGCGATCCCGATCGCCGAGACGCGCTCGTACACCTCCCGCGCGACCGCGCGACCGCGGGCGGCCTCCAGCAACGAGAAGGCGATGTGCCCACCGTCCAGCGGCAGCAGCGGCAACAGGTTGAGCAACGCGAGCGAGAGGCTGATCAGCCCGAGGACCCAGAGGTAGTTCTCGGCGCCCTGTTGTGCCGCGGCCGACGAGCCCTGGACAATTCCGACCGGGCTCGAGATGTCCTTGCGGCCCTGCCCGTGCACGAGGTTGCCGAGCGACGTCACGATGTCGCGCGAGACGACTCCCGTCGTGCGGAACGACTCCTTCGTTGCCGCCAACGCGCCGAGCCCCTGTCCCTTCAGCAAGAAGCCGAGCCGGTACACGCCGTCAGTCCTCATCGGGCGCCTCGGCCCCAGTGTCACGCGCGACCCGCCGCGCTCGACGAGGAGCGAGACGGGCCGTCCGCCGGAGCCCGAGATCGCACGGGGGATGTCGGATGCCCTCCGGACCCGCGTCCCGTCGATCTCGAGGATTCGGTCGCCGGCCTGAACGCCCATGCGCGCCGCCGGCGACTTCGGCAGCACCTCCGCGATCGTCGACGTCGCCTTGCCGCCGCCGATCATGAACAGAATCGAGAAGAGGACGAGCGTGAAGAGGATGTTCGCGCCGGGACCGGCGAAGATCACGGCGACCTTCTTCCACACGACCTGCCGCCAGTACGCGTCGGGCGCCAGGGCGTCGCGCACGTCGGTGAGCACGTCGGTCGACTGTCCCGCCTCCCGCAGCGCCGCGTCGAGCTCGTCGAGCGCGACCTCGGCCGCTGCGTAGTCGCCGGCCTCGAGCTGCCGCTTCACCGCCTCGAGCGGCGGTAGAAGCTCGGGCGCCTGCTTGATCGCCTGCTGGAGCCGGAAATCCAGGTCCCGCGGCGCGGGCCGGTGCATCCCCGGGATCTTCACGTAGCCGCCGAGCGGGATCATGCCGATGCCGTACTCGATGCCGCTCCGCCGTACTTTTGCGAGCGCAGGCGGAAAACCGAGATAGAACTTGCGCGGCCTCATCCCGACCCAGACCGCCGTGAAGAAGTGGCCCGCCTCGTGGATGAGGATCAGGAACGCCAGCCCGAGTATCGCGATGAAGATGCTCATGCCACTGCTACGAGATCTCGCGCTCTTCGGTCTTCCTCGACCAACTCCTCGACGTCGCGGGCGGGAGAGCCGTCGACGCGCGCCAGAACGTCCTCGACCGCAGCAGCGATCTCGGCGAACCGGAGCCGCCCCTCGAGGAACGCCTGCACCGCGACCTCGTTCGCGGCGTTGAAGGCGCACGGATACGTGCCGCCCTTCTCGCCCGCCTCGCGTGCGAGCGCGAGCAGCGGGAACGCCTCCAGGTCGGGCGGCTCGAACGCCAGCGCGAGGCCCTGCGAGAAGTCGAGCTGCGGCACGAACTGCTTGCCGCGCTCCGGGTAGTTGAGTGCGTACGAGATGGGGATCCGCATGTCCGGATAGCCGACGTGCATCAGCGCAGCGCCGTCCTCCAGGCGGAGCATCGCATGGACGATCGAGGACGGGTGCACCACCACCTCGATCAGGTCGTACGGCACGCCGAACAGAAAATGCGCCTCGATCAGCTCGAGGCCCTTGTTCGCGAGCGTCGCCGAATCGACGGTGATCTTCGGCCCCATCGACCACGTGGGATGCGCGAGCGCGTCCTCGACGGTGATCTCCTCGGACTGCAGCCGCTCCGCGCTCCAGCCCCGAAACGGCCCGCCGGAAGCGGTGAGTACGTATCCCGCGGGGGTCGACCGGCCGGCGGCCTCGACGAGCTGGAAGAGCGCCGAGTGCTCGCTGTCGACCGGGATCAGCTCACCTCGGCCGCGCCGCCGAGCCTCCAGAGCGAGCTCGCCGCCGGAGACGAGGCTCTCCTTGTTCGCGAGCGCGAGCCGGAGCCCGCGCTCGAGGGTCCAGAGCGTCGCGCGCAGTCCGGCGAAGCCGACGATCGCGTTCAGCACGACGTCCGGCTCGGAGCGCTCGAGCAGCTCGATCGCGTCGCCGCCGACCATCTTGTGCGGCGCGTCGATGTCATCCAGAGGTGTCGTCGCGGACGAGGCGGCGACGAGCTCGAGCCGCGGATCAGCGTCGATCACGGCGAGCGTCTGGCGCCCGATCGACCCGGTCGCGCCGAGAACTGCAATCCGCTTTTTCACTACGTCAGTCTAGGTCAGCGCAACAACGGTGAAGTACGCCGCGGGCAGCGCGAAGAGAAACGCATCCACGCGATCGAGCACGCCGCCATGGCCGGCGAGCAGGCGGCCGCTGTCCTTCACCTGGAGGTCGCGCTTGAACGCCGACTCGAGCAGGTCGCCGAGCGCCGCGGCGACGGCGACGATCGCGCCGAGGACGAGCGCCTCGGGGATCGACAGGAACGTCGCACGATCGTCGTAGAGGGCGACGAAGACCGCGAAGATCGCACCCAGGGTTCCGGCGACGAAGCCCTCCCAGGTCTTGGCCGGCGAGATCGCCGGCGAGAACTTGTGCCGGCCCACCGCGCGACCTATCAGGTAAGCGACCGTGTCGCCGACCCACACGGCGATCACGACTGCGAACGTCACGAGCCTGCCGTGCTCGGGTAGGTCGCGCAGGAGGAGCAGGAAGCCCAGGCCGAAGCCGATCCACGTGACGCCGAGCACCGTGCTGCTCACCGCAGCCGTCGCCGGCGCGCGCGTCGAGGCGACGAGGTACAGCAGGAACGCGAGCACCAGCGTCGCGAGGAACCCGCCGACCATCCACTCCACCCCGCCGAGCTCCGTCCCGACGAGCATCGCCACGGCTCCGCCGTAGCCGGCGAGGACGAGCGGCCGGAGCGGACGCGCCATCGCGTAGAACTCGTGCAGCCCGACGAGCGTGCCAGCGAGGACGAGCGCGAAGAGCCACCAGCCGCCGAGCCAGATCGCGCCGAGCACCACGGGAGCTCCGAGCAGCACGACGAGGATCCGGCTCAGGAAGTCTTTCAGCGGGGCCTCAGCGTCCGCCGAAGCGGCGGCCGCGCCTCGCGTACTCGTCGAGCGCGGCACGCAGATCCTCGGCCCCGAAGTCAGGCCACAGCGTGTCGACGAACACGAGCTCTGCATACGCGAGCTGCCAGAGGAGGAAGTTCGAGGTGCGAACCTCGCCCGAAGTGCGGATCAGCAGGTCGGGGTCCGGGAGCTCCGGCGCGTACAGCCGTGACGCCAGCGCCTGCTCGTCGACCTCGTCCGGAGGCACACCGTCTTCGACGATCCGCCGAGCCGCGTCGACGATCTCCGCGCGGCCGCCGTAGTTCAACGCAACCCAGAGGTCGAGCCGCGTGTTGTCGGCGGTCTCCGACTCGAGCTCGCCCATCCTCTGGCCGCAGACCCTCGGGGACGCGGTCGCGCCGCCCGATGAAGCGGACACGAACGCCCTGCTTGCAGAGATCCGGAAGCTCGCGCTCGATCGTCTCGCCGAAGATCTCCATCAACGCACCGACCTCGTCCGCCGGCCGCGCCCAGTTCTCGGTCGAGAATGCGTACACCGTCAGCGACTCGATTCCGAGGTCGATCGCCGCTTCGACCGTCCGGCGGACGGCCCTCGTCCCCGCCCTGTGACCCTCCGAGACGGGAAGCCCGTGCCCGCTGGCCCAGCGGCCGTTGCCGTCCATGATGATCGCGACCCGTCGCGCCACCGCCTCGCGCGGCGGCGTGGTGACCATCGTCTCGTCCGGTGCGCTCATCGCAGGCTCGGAGCGCAGCTCAGACCTCCATGATTTCCGCTTCCTTGTGCTTCAGGAGGTCGTCGATCGTCTTCGTGTGCGCGTCGGTCAGCTTCTGCACCTCCTGCTCCGCGCGCCGCTCGTCGTCGTCGCCGACGTCACCGTTTCGCACGAGCTCCTGGAGATGCCGCAAGGCGTCCCTGCGGACCTCGCGGACGGCGACGCGGTGCTCCTCCGCCATCTGGCGCACGACCTTCACCAGCTCCTTGCGCCGCTCCTCCGTGAGCTGCGGAACCGGCAGCCGCACGAGCTTTCCGTCGTTCGACGGCTGCAGGCCGAGATCGGATTCCTGGATCGCCTTCTCGATCGCCTTGATCGAGCTCGGGTCGAACGGCTGGATCGTCAGCATGCGCGGCTCGGGGACGTTGATCGTCGCGAGCTGCTTCAGCGGCGTCGGCGTGCCGTAGTAGTCGACGGTGATCCGGTCGAGCAGGCCCGACGACGCGCGGCCGGTACGGATCGTGGTGAACTCGTTTCGCGCGTGCTCGACCGACTTGTCCATGCGCTCGCCCGCGCCGCCGATGAACTCCTCTGCCGTTGGCATTCAACGCCCTCCTTCACTCGAGATGATCGTTCCGACGCGCTCGCCCAGGACGACGCGGCGGATGTTCCCGGGCGACTGCGCGAACACGTGAATCGGGATGTCGTTGTCCATGCAAAGCGACAACGCGGTCGTATCCATCACCTTCAGGCCGCGCTCGATCGCCTCGAGGTGCGTGAGCGCGGGGAGCAGCGTCACGTCCGCATCGGTGTTCGGGTCGCCGTCGAAGACGCCGTCGACGCCGTGCTTGCTCATGAGGATCGCCTGGGCGCCGATCTCCAGCGACCGCAGAGCCGCAGCGGTATCGGTCGTGAAGTACGGGTTGCCGGTTCCGGCGGCGAAGATGACGATCCTGTCTCGCTCGAGATGGCGGATCGCGCGGCGCCGGATGTACGGCTCGGCGACCTGCGCCACCTCGATCGCCGACTGCACCCGCGTGTTCGCGCCCGCCCGCTCGAGCGCGTCCTGGAGCGCGAGCCCGTTGAGCAGCGTTGCAAGCATTCCTGCGTAGTCCGCCGTCGCGCGATCCATCCCTTCCGCGGCGGCGGCCATTCCGCGGTAGATGTTCCCGCCGCCGACGACGATCGCGATCTCGACTCCGCTTGCGTGGACGTCGACGATCTCCGCCGCAATGGCGTCGATCGTGGGCAGGTCCATGCCGTACTCGCGCTCGCCCATGAGCGCCTCGCCGGAGAGCTTGAGCAGGATCCGCTCGAAGGCGGGAGCGGATCTCTCGCTTCGAGCAGGCTTCGTGTCGGGAACGCTCATCCGGCGAGCGCGAAGCGCTCGAACTCGAGCACCTCGACGCCTTCGTCCGCCAGCGCCTGGGCAACCGTCTTCGTGGTGTCGTGGATCCAGGGTTGCTCGTTCAGCACCTGCGCTGCGAAGAACCGCTTGTTCAGCATCCCTTCGACGATCTTCTCACGCGCCTGCTCCGGCTTCGACAGCACCTCGTCGGAGTTCGCGTAGATCTCGCGTTCGGCGGTCGCGGTTTCGGCCGGGACGTCTTCGCGCCCGATCCACTGCGGCGCCGACGCGGCGATGTGCATCGCCAACCTGCGCGCGAGCTGCTGGTCGCCGCCCCGGATCTGCACGAGCACGCCGAGCTTGTTGGCGGGCGGGTGCACGTAGCTCTCGACCACGCCGCCTTCCACCTTCTCGAAGCGCGCTGCACCGGCGACGACGATGTTCTCCCCGAGCTTGCCGATCAGCTCCTGCCGCTCCTCGTCGAGTCCCTCGAGCGCGGCAAGGCCGTCCGCGTCGACCGTGTCGAGCGCCTTCTTCGCGAACGCCTGGAACTCCTCGTTCTTCGACACGGGCTCGGTCTCGCAGCCGACGCCGACCATGGTTCCGTGCGTGTCGGAGATGCGGTAGCCGACGATCCCTTCGGTCGTCTCGCGGCCGGCGCGCTTCGCCGCCTGCGCCATGCCACGCTCCCGGAGGAGAACGCGTGCAGCCTCGATGTCGCCGCCCGTCTCCTCGAGCGCGCGCTTGCAGTCCATCATCCCCGCGCCGGTCTGCTCGCGGAGCTCCTTGACGAGGCTTGCCGAGATCGCAGGTGCGCTCATTCCGCCGTCACCTCCTGGCGTTGCGAGGGATCCACGGACGCTTCCTCCTCGGCGGGCGCATCCTGGTCGCCGGCCTGCTCGTTTGCCGGCGCCGCTGCGGCAGGGGTCGGCTCGGGCTGCGGCTCTTGCGGCTCGGCGGGCGGCTCGCGGCGGCTGCGGCGGCTGCGGCCTCGGGCTCGGTGGTCGGCGCGGGCTCCGCGGTCGGCTCGGGCTCGGGCGGCCGGCTCGGGCGCCGGGGGCGCTGCGAGCTCCTGCGCCGACACCTTGTTCTTGCCCGCCTCGATACCGTCCGCGATCACGCGGGCGATCAGGCTGCACGCGCGGATGGCGTCGTCGTTGCCGGGGATCGCGTAGTCGGACTCGTCGGGATCGCAGTTCGTGTCGACGAGCGCGATGATCGGCAGTCCCAGCCGACGCGCCTCGCGCACCGCGAGCTGCTCCTTGCGCAGGTCGATGATGAAGACGGCGTCGGGCTGGCGGCGAAGGTCGGCGACGCCGCCCAGGTTCGCGTCGAGCTTCGCGAGCTCGGCGAGCATGGCGATGCGCTCCTTCGCGGGCAGCAGGTCGAGCTGGCCGTCGTCCTTCTGCCGGCGCAGGTCGTGCAGGCGGTCGATGCGGTCGGAGATCGTGCGCCAGTTCGTCAGCAGGCCGCCGAGCCAGCGATGGCTCACGTACGGCATGCCCACGCGTTTGGCCTGCTCCTCGACCGCGTCCTGCGCCTGCTTCTTCGTTCCGACGAACAGAATCGTGCCGCCGCGCTCCGCGAGGTTGCGGGCGAAGGCGTGTGCCTCCTCGAGCAGAACGACCGTCTGCTGGAGGTCGATGATGTAGATGCCGCCGCGTTCGGCGAAGATGAAACGCTTCATCTTCGGGTTCCAGCGGCGCGTCTGGTGGCCGAAATGGACTCCGGCCTCCAGGAGCTCGCGCATGGAGACAACTGCCATGGGGTTCCTCTCTCTGGTTGAAGTTCGGTAAGCCGACGGGCTTGGACGGAACCGGCCGGAACGAGCCGGCACCCCCGCCCTTGTGAGCCGTCGGGGAGTGGGACAGAAGCGCCGGAAGTGTAGCCGGAGCGCCAGGCACGAGGTGCTGCGGAGACGTCCGGATCAGCCGCCGCGGCGCGCCCGGTCGAGCGCTGCCGCCAGGTCGTCCGGCAGCGGCGACTCGCACTCGACCCGCTCGCCCGGTGATCGGGTGCGGGAACGCGAGCCGCGACGCGTGGAGAAACTGCCGCGACAGGCCGAGGTCGCCCCTGACGCCGTAGAGCCGATCGCCCGAGACCGGAAGCTCGATCGCGGCCAGGTGGACGCGGATCTGGTGCGTCCGCCCCGTCTCGAGACTCACCCGCAGCAGCGTGTGCTCGGCCAGGAGCTCCACGACCTCGAAATGCGTGACGGCAGCGCGCGGCGTGTCCGTGTCGAGCGAGTGCCGCAGAGGATCGTGGCGGTCGCGTCCGATCGGCGCCTCGATGCGACCGCGCAGCGAGCGCGGACGGCCGTGAACCACCGCCGTGTACTCCCGCTCGAGCGCCCTCTCCCTGACGAGCGACTGGAGGCGGGCATAGGCGAGCTCGCTCTTCGCGACGACCAGGAGCCCCGAGGTGTCGCGATCGAGCCGGTGCACGATTCCTCGCCGCTCCGCGTCGCCGCCTCCCGCGACGCCGACGAGCGCGTGGACGAGCGTCCCCTCCGAGTGACCCGGCGCCGGATGGACGACGAGCCCGGCAGGCTTGTCGATCACGAGCAGATGCTCGTCCTCGTAGACGACGTCGAGATCGACGAGCCTCGTGCTCAGGCGGCGAGGGCTCGGCGGGAGCCTCGAACTCGAGCTCCTCGCCTCCCTCCAGCCGCCACGACTTCGGCCGGGCGGCGCCGTCGACGAGGATCCCGGCATCGATCGCTCGCGTGGCCGCGGAGCGCGAGCCGACGTGCGTCGCTACGAACGCGTCGAGCCGCGAGCCGGCTGCGTCGTCAGGTACGCGAACGCGCAGGACGGTCTGCCGCGAAGAGCGCGAGCAGCAGGATCGCGACGCCGACGACGATGAACGTGTCGGCGAGGTTGAACGCCGGCCACGACTCGAGGTCGAGGAAGTCCGTGACGCGACCCAGGCGCACGCGGTCGACGAGGTTCGAGATGCTGCCGCCGATCACCAGGCCGAGCGCGACGGGAAGCACCGGGTGGCGGGAGCCCGACCGCGCGAAGAAGAGCAGCATCCAGCCGACCGCGAACGCGGTGAGGACGATGACGATCGACGTCGCGCTCGCGAAGAAGCCGAACGCGATGCCCGAGTTCTGCACGTGGTGGATCGAGAGCGGGCCAAGCACCTTCACCTCGTCGTCGAGAGCGAGCTGCGACGAGACGATGTGCTTCGTCAGCTGATCCGCGACGATCGCGGCGAGCGCGACCGCGCCGAGCGCGAGCCACTCGGCCGTTCCGGCCGCGAGCGAGCGCTCGACCGTCGAGAACGGCGTGAGCGCGTCGGTCGCAGATCCGACGCGAACGTCCACCGGACCCCGCGTCGTCGACTCGGTCACCCGCGCTCCGCGTCCCGCTGGCAGTCGATGCAGAGGCTCGCCCACGGACGCGCCTCCAGCCGATCCTCGGAGATCTGCTTCCCGCAGTTCGTGCAGGTGCCGTACGTCCCGGCGTCGATGCGTGCGAGCGCAGCGTCGATCTGCTCGACGACCTGCTCCGAGTGCTCTTCGAGCGAGTAGTCGATCTCGCGGTCGAGCGTCCCGGCGGCGGCGTCGCCGAGATGGTTGTCCGAGGCGCCGAGCACCTCTTCGGTCTCGTCCTCGAGCGAACCGGGAGTCTCGCGGTGGAGGTACTCGAATCGCGTCCTCGAGGCGACCGCGCTCCTCGAGCAAGGCCGTTCGAAATTTTTCGACGTCGATCGTCATCGTGTCCTCCCCGCCGCGTCCAGCAGGCGCTCGGTCTGTGCCTGCTCCACTCCCTCCAGCACGACGATCTTCTCCCGACTCGACTGCCCGGAAACGAGCGCGAACCGCGACCGCGGGATGTCGAGCGTCCTGGCGAGGAGATCCAGAACCGCCTCGTTCGCGCGGCCGTCCTCGGGCGGCTCGGCCACGCGAACCTTCCAGGCGTCGCCGTGGCGGCCGGCGATGCCGGGCCGACGCGACCGCGGGGAGACGCGCAGCTTGAGCCGTGATTTCGCCGCGCTCACCGATTCAGCTTAGCCCTAGGCGGCCTTGGCCTCGTCCTGCTCGCGGAGCTCGCTCCGGCCGTTGCCGTCGTCGAGCGTCGCGAGTGCAGCGCCGAGGCGTGAACGGATCTGCGCCGACTCCGTGCGCATGCGTTCGAGGTCGGCGAAGGCGTCGCGCCTCACCTTTCGCGCCTCGGCATGCGCCTCCTCGACGACGAGCGTCGCCTCGCGCCGTGCCTGCTCTCTGAGCTCCTGCGACGCACGCTCTGCGGAGACGAGCGTCGTCCGAAGCAGCGTCTCGAGCTCGCGGTAGCGCACGAGGTCCTCCTCCACGCGCTCGATCTTGTCGGCGAGGTCGGCGCGCTCGCGCCAGACCTGCTCGAAGCTGTCGACGATGTCTTCGAGCAGCTTGTCGACGACTGATCGGTTGTAGCCGAAGAGGCCGCGACTCAGGGTGATGTGTCTGATCTCCACGGGTGTCAGCGCCACAGTGGAACCTCCCTTTCTCAGGCCAGCCGGTCGAGGATCGTGTGCAGGACTTGCTGCAGGACGATGAGCACGATCACGCCGACCATCGGTGACAGGTCGAGCGGCCCGAACGGCGGCAGTATGCGCCGGAACAGGCGCAGGTACGGGTCGCACACGTCGTAGAGGAACCGCTGGATCCGGCTCAGCCACAACGAGTACGGGAGCCTGATCCAGGACAGGATGATGTAGGCCAGGATCAGGAGGATGTACACGCCGATGAAGACGTCGACGAAGCTCTCGACGGTCGAGATCGTGTCCGCGAGCAGCGCGAAGTCCGGCGTGACGCCCATCAAGATCGCGTTCGGCGCAAACGCCGTCGTTCCTACGCCTGGTTGAAGAAGCCGCCGCCCTCGAGCAGGCGGGCGCGTTCCTCGGCTGAAACCTCGACGTTGCGCGGCGTGAGGAGGAAGACCTTGTCGGCAACGCGCTGCATGCCGCCCTCGAGCGCGTAGGTGAGCCCGCTGGCGAAGTCGATCAGCCGCTTCGACAGCTCGGCGTCGGAGCTCTGGAGGTTGAGGATCACCGGCACCGCGTCCTTGAACTTGTCGGCGATCTGTTGCGCGTCGTTGAAGCTACGCGGCACGACGAGGTGCACGCTCGCAGGCGCGGGGCCTGCGGGCGCGGGAGCATCCACGCGGCGCAGGCGCGTGCTCGGCTGGCCCTTCGCGCTGCTCGCGCTCACCGCGGTGCCCGAGTCGGTCCAGTCGTCGTAGTCGCGCTCGCGCTTGCGAGGAGAGAGCCTCCGCACGTTGGCGCGCCGCTCCTCGTAGCTCCGCTCGAGCTCCTCGGCAGCGGCCGTGTCGTCGTCCCACTCGTCCTCCTCGGCAATGCCGAAGTAGACGAGCGTCCGATTCCACAGATCTCCGATGGCCATGAAGTTGCCAAATGCTACTTCGCGTAGAGGATCGATCCCACGCGGACGTGCGTCGCTCCCTCTTCGGCGGCGACGCGGTAGTCCTGCGACGTCCCCATCGACAGCCCGCTCAGCCCGTGCGCCTCTGCGAGCTCGCGCAGGCGCCGGAAGTACGGTCGCGAAGCCTCGGGGTCGTCACTCGCGGGCGGCATCGTCATCAGGCCGCGCACCTCGTCGTAGAGCCCGAGGAAGCGCGGCAGCTCGACGGGCGAGACGCCGGACTTGGTCGGCTCTCCGGAGAGGTTCACCTCGACGAACGCCGGAATCGTCAGCCGCTTCGCAGCCGACTCCGATGAAAGCGAATGACACAGCTCGCACAGCTCGCTCACCGTCTTCGCCTTGCGGCTCTGGAGGTGGCCGATGAAGTGCCAGCGGAACGCGTCGCCGTAGCGCGCGTGCTTCGCAGCGAGGTCCTGCTCGCGATTCTCGCCTGCGACCTCGATTCCAGCATCCGCGAGCGACTGCATGTCGTCGAGGGAGACGTACTTCGTCGCGGCCACGACCGTGACGCCCGGGCCGACCTCCTCCTTGATCCGCTCGTACCGCTCGCGGATCTCGTCAGGCGACACGCGCGACGACCCCCTGGACGCCGTGGGGCTTCCCGTCGCGGCGGTGCGAGAAGAACAGCTCGGGCTCGCACGCCGTGCACGCGTCGAGACGCTCGATGCGCGCGACGCCGGCGGCGCGCAACGACTCTTCCGCGGCGCGCCAGAGGTCGACGCGACCGCCGTCGACGATCTCTGGCCCGAAGCGCTCGCGGTACGGGCCCGCGACGTCGTCGCGTACCTCGAAGCAGCACGGCCCGATGCCCGGTCCGACGGCCGCCGCGAGATTGCCGGCGCCGAGCGTCGCGACGGCGCTCTCGACGATCCCGGCGAGCAGGCCGCGCCAGCCGGCGTGGAGGACGGCAACCGCGGGCACGTCGCCGTCGGCGCGGACGAGCGCGATCGGCAGGCAGTCCGCGCCCATCGCGAGCACCGGCAGGTCGCGCTCGTCCGTCCAGAGACCGTCGGCGCGCTCTCCGCGCGCGCCCGCCCGCGCCCGGACGACCGTCGCCGAGTGCACCTGGTAGTTGAGCGCGAGCCGCTTCGGGACCGGCGCCGATCTCGGCGCACGCGCGGCGGCGGTTCTCGTCGACGCGATCGACGTCGTCGCCCGTCTTGCGCCCGAGGTTGAGCGACGCGTACTCGCCCTCGCTGACGCCTCCGATGCGCGTCGTGAAGACGACGTCGTACGGCCCCGGAGCGTCCCAGCGCAGGAACGTCACTTCTGCCACGCCTTCGCCTGCTCCAGGAGCCGAGCTCTGTCGTTCCGAGCGGGATCCTCGACGACGAGATCGAGGAGCCGCTCGAGCGTGCGGCCGAGGTCGGGGCCCTCCGAGTAACCGACGTCGAGCAGGTCCGAGCCGTCGACGGCGAGCTGAGACACGTGGTGTGGATGCGACGCCTGCTCCCCCAGCAGCGCCTGCATGCGGATCACGGCCGCCAGCTCCGGCTCCGGAACGTTCTTCGAGCGCAGGTCCGCGTCCTTGTGGGCGACCAGGTCGCGCGCGAGCTCGACGCCGTGCTCGCGCAGGAACCGGCGCACGAAGAGCTCCCCGACGTCGTCGAGGTCGAACGCGTGCGCGGCGACGAGCGCGACGACGTGGCGGCGCAGGCGCGTCGGGTAGCGCAGCCGCTCGAGAACCTCGTCGGCGATCTGCGCGCCGCCCTTCGCGTGATCCCCCACGTCGCCGAGCGGCTTCGCGAGGTCGTGCAGGAGCGCGGCCAGGCGCACCGGGAGGGACTTCGGTGCGTGCTGGACCACGCGGAAGATGTGCTCGTCGAGGGTCGTTCCCTGGCGCTTGCTCTTCGTGTCGAACCCGATCGCCGGCGCGAACTCGGGGATCATCGCGACGAGCACACCGGTGTCGCGCGCGAGACGCAGCGCCTTGGCCGGCTGCGAGCCGAGCAGCAGCTTCGACAGCTCGCCCATCCCGTCCGCGGCGAGGCCGCCGCCGATGCGCTCGGCCGAGACGAGGCCGACGCTCGGGGCCTCGTCGATCATCTGTCGCTGCGTCTCGTCGTCGGGGGCGAGGTCGAACTGCGAGACGAGGCGCAGCCCGCGGACGAGGCGCAGCGGATCCTCGGCGAACGAGTGCGGCGACACCGTCCTCAGCACCCGGTTCTCGAGGTCCTCCTCCCCGCCGAAGGGATCGACGATGTCGCCGCCGCCGACGCGGCGCGCGATCGCGTTCACGGTGAAGTCGCGGCGCCGCAGGTCCTCCTCGACCGGTGCCGACGCGTCGACGACGATCTCGAAGTCGTGCCGGCCCGGCCCGGTGCTGCGCTCGCGGCGAGGCGGCGCGAACTCGATCCCGCCCGGCGCGAGCTCTCGCAGCTCGGGGTCGCGCGGCCGGAGGCGGACGCCGACGGGGCGGCCGGCGACCTGGAGCTCCTCGACGCGGCCGTGCGGCTCGAGCAGCCGGCGCAGCCCGTCGAAGTCGACGCCGAGGACGAGAAAGTCCGCGTCCTTGGACACGAGCCCCAGCAGCTCGTCGCGCACCGCGCCGCCCACGAGGTACGCGTCGAGCCCGAGCGAGCCGACGTAGTCCTCGACCCGCCGGAGCAAGTCAGACGGAGGCGATCGCTTCGATCTCGACGAGCGCGCCCGACGGCAGGGCGGCGACCTCGACGGTCGAGCGCGCCGGCTTGTTGGCGCCGACGCGGCTCGCATAGACCTCGTTCATCGCCTGGAAGTCGGACAGGCTCGCGAGAAAGACGGTCGTCTTCACGAGCCGGTCGAGCCCGCTTCCGGCGGCCTCCAGGATCGCCGCCAGGTTCTGGAAGACCTGCTCCGTCTGCTCCTGGATCGACCCCGAGATCGCCGTGTCGCCCGGCTTCAGCCCGAGCTGGCCGGACACGAAGACGAGCTCTCCGGCCTTGATCGCCTGCGAGTACGGCGCTCCCTGGAACGGCGCCGGCGCGGCCTCGGTGGTGACGCTGGTCGGTGCGGGCATTGCGCTTACTCCTTTCGCCGGCGGGGACGGCACGCCTGAGCGAGCGTGACGCCGAGGGCCTTGAAGATCGCCTCGAGGACGTGATGCGTATCGGACCCGTCGATCAGGCGCACGTGGAGCGTGACCGACGCGGCCTGGACGAATTCCCGCAGGAAGGCCGCGACGACGTCGGTTCCCATCCCGCCGAGCCGGGCACTCGAGAGGTCGACGTTCGAGACGAGCAGCGGCTCGGCGCTCGCCTCGAGCGTCAGGTGCGCGAGGGCCTCGGCCGACGGGAGAACCGCGGAGCCGTGGCCGCGCACGCCCTCGGCGCGCAACGGCTCGGCCAGCGCCTCGCCGAACGCGCGGCCGGCCTCCCGCACCTCGTCCTCCACGTCCCCGGGCGCGATCTCGAGCGCGAGGTCGAACGACGCGTACTCGACGAGCACCCCAGCAGATGGTCGAGAACCGAGACGCCGGTGGCCACGTTCGAGGAGCCGCTGCCGTCGATTGCCACCCGCACCAGAGCGCGTGCGGGCTGTATCGGCTCGGGTGCGCTCACGTGAGGCGAGCGTAGCGCAAGGCTTTACGGCTTCAAAAAATGGGCCGAACGGCCCTTCACGCGAGGCCGCGCAGGCCTTACGGTCGGCTTGCGGGTGTCGGGCCGGGTCCGCATCTCGGTGGCTTGCTGCGTCTTCGCACTCCTCGTGCCGGCGTCTGCATCGGCCTGGCCGGACGCGGCGGCACCGCCGACTGTCGCCTACAGCGTCGGCTACGAGTCGGTGCGCGCGCTGCGGCATGCGGCGGGAGAGGAAGGCGCGATCGTCGTCCGCCTGATCCCGGCGCTTCGCGTGGCGGAGGTTCGCTCGACGCGCGCCGGGTTCGCCTCGCGCCTCGCGCGACACCCGGGCATCTCCTTCGTCCAGCGCCTCGCACTGCGTCGGGAGGCGGCCGAGCCGGCGCTCGCGTTCGCCTCCGGGACCGACGGTTCCGTGGGAGTGGCAGTACGCGACGACGCACGCGGACGTCGTCCCCGAGTCGATCCTGCGCGCCGCCGGGGCGCGTGACGATCGCCGTCGTCGACACCGGCGCCGACGTCAGCGCGCCCGATCTCGCCGCCAAGCGACCGGTCGACGTTCAGCACGCGCGCCCGGACGAGCGACGTCCGCGACACCGTCGGCCACGGGACGTTCGTCGCCGCGCTCGCGGCCGGTTCCGTGACGAACGGCGACGGCATCGCCGGCTTCGGCGGAGACGCGAAGCTGATGATCGTCAAGGCCGGGACGGGCGACGGGTCGTTCACCGACGTCGACGAGGCGTCCGCGATCGCGTATGCCGTCGACCACGGCGCGAGGATCGTCAACCTCAGCCTGGGCGGAACGTCGACGTCCACGGTGGAGGCGAGCGCCGTCGACTACGCGGCGGCGCACGGCGTGCTCGTCGTCGCGGCCGCCGGCAACGACTTCGCCGGGGGGAATCCGACGATGTATCCCGCCGCGCTCGTCCAGCCGCTGGGGTCGAACGGCCTCGGCGGCAAGGGCCTCGCGGTCGGCGCGACGGACGCCACCGGTGAGCGCGCTGCGTTCTCGAGCACCGGCACGTACGTCTCGCTGGCCGCCCCCGGAGACCGCGTCTTCTCGGCCGTTTCGTCGACGTCGCCGGAGGCGCTCTTTCCACGGGTCGCGCTTCCGGGATCGCTCGGCGGCTTCTACGGCTACGGGAGCGGAACCTCGTTCGCGGCGCCGCAGGTGGCCGGTGCGGCCGCGCTCGTCATGGCGGCGAATCCGCGACTCGACGCCGAGGCTGTCGCCGCGATCCTCAAGGAGACGGCGTCCGGCCGCGGCGACTGGTCTCCCGAGCTGGGATACGGCGTGATCGACGTCGCGGCCGCGGTCGAACGGGCGGCCACCGTCCGCGCACCCGCAGCGCGCTCGTCGCTGTCACTCGGCGCGCGCACAGTCGGGCCGGCAGCTCAGCCTCACGGCGACCCTTTCGTCGATCGTTCCCGCGATCTCGCTCTCGTCGCGGCGGGTCGCCGTCGACGTTCTGCGCAGCGGCTCGTGGACACGTGTCGGGACGGCGCGGACGAATGCGACGGGCAAGGCGGCCCTTCGGCCGAAGCTCACACTCGTCGGCCGCCTCCAGCTTCGGGCGCGCTGGCCGGGAGCCGGCGATCTGGCGCCGGCGACGAGCGGTCCCGTCACCGTCACGCTGCCGCAAGCGGCCGGTCCGCGGCTAGTCCGCTCGAACGCGGCCTATGCTGTCGTCCGTGACCGAGCCGAGAGTCGACCAGCTGACAGCCGCGCAGCGCGAGGCGCTCGCGGCCGAGCTCGCCGAGCTCGAGGGCCCGAGCCGGCAGGCGGTGGTGCAGGCGATCAAGACCGCGCGCGAGCACGGCGACCTCTCGGAGAACTTCGAGTACCACGCGGCGAAGAACGAGCAGGGCCTGCTCGAGGCGCGCATCCGGACGCTGCGCTCCCGGCTCGAGAACTCGGTGCTCGTCGACGAGTCGATGCTGAACGCCGGCGAGGTCGGCGTCGGCTCCCGGGTGGCGATCGACGACGACGACGGCACCCGCATGGAGATCGAGATCTCGAGCGTCGGCGGAGCGGGAACGGTCTCGCCCGACTCCCCGCTCGGCCGCGCAGTCCTCGGGCGCCGCGAGGGCGACTCCGTCGAGGTTCAGGCGCCGCGCGGCTCGTGGACCGCGCGGATCGTCTCCGTCACGCAGCCCTGATCAGCCGGTGACGCGCTCGATGCGTGCGCCGAGCGCGCGCAGGCGCTCGTCGATCCGTTCGTAGCCCTTGTCGATCTGGTAGACGGCGCCGATCGTCGACTGGCCCTCGGCGCAGAGGCTCGCGAGCAGCATGGACATGCCCGCGCGGATGTCGGGGCTCTCCATGCGCTGGCCGAAGAGCTGGGTCGGGCCGCTGACGACGACGCGATGGGGGTCGCAGAGGATGATCCGCGCGCCCATCGACACGAGCTTGTCGGTGAAGAAGAGGCGGCTCTCGAACATCTTCTCGAAGATGAGCACGGTGCCGAAGGCCTGCGTCGCGACCGTCACCGCGATCGACGTGAGATCCGCCGGGAACGCGGGCCACGGTCCGTCCTCGATCTTCGCGATGTAGCCGCCGAGGTCGTCCTCGATCACGAGCTGCTGGTTCGGCGGGACGTGCACGCTCGTCTCCCCCACCTCGACCTGCACGCCGAGCCGCCTGAAGGCCGGCAGGACCGAGATGAGGTGCGGCTTCTCGACTCCCTCGATCGTGATGCCGCCGCCCGTCACCGCGGCGAGGCCGATGAACGACGCCACCTCGATGTGGTCGGTGCCGATCCGCCACTCGCCTCCGCGCAGCGACTCGACACCCTCGATGCGGAGGACGTTCGACTCGATTCCCGCGATGTTCGCGCCGAGCGAGACGAGGAAGCGGCAGAGATCCTGGACGTGCGGCTCGCACGCGGCGTTGCCGATCACGGTCTCGCCCGGCGCGAGAACGGCGGCCATGATCGTGTTCTCGGTCGCCATGACGCTGGCCTCGTCGAGGAAGACACTCGTGCCGCGCAGGCCGTTGCGGAGCGGTCATCTCGAAGCGGTAGCCGATGTCGATCTCGGCCCCGAGCTCGGCGAACGCATGGATGTGCGGGTCGAGGCGGCGACGTCCGATCACGTCACCGCCCGGCGGCGGCACGCTGACGCCGCCGACACGCGAGAGCAGTGGGCCGGCGAGCAGGAACGACGCGCGCATCCGGCTGCACAGCTCCTCGTCGAGGTCCCGCTTGCGAATCTCCGGCGTGCGGACGCGCACCTCGTTCGGCCCGGTCCATTCCACCTCGGCGCCGACGTCGGCGAGCAGCGCGACCATCGTGTCGACGTCGCGGATGCGCGGCACGTTCGTCAGCGTCACGGGCCCTTCGGTGAGCAGGCACGCCGCGAGGATCGGCAGCGCGCCGTTCTTGTTTCCCGCGGCCCGGACGGTGCCTGATACCCGGTGGCCGCCCTCGATGACGAAGGACTCCATGAGCGCGTCGGAGACTGCGGTTGTCTGCATCGGCCTGGCCTCCGAACGGACTCTTTCGGCCCGGAGAGGCGGCTATCCTACCCGCGCGCGTGAATCCGACACGGGACCGGGCCTGGGACACGCTGACGCGCTACACGAAGAGCGAGTCGCTGCTTCGCCATGCTCTCGCGGTCGAGGCTTCGACCCGCTTCTACGCGCGCAAGTTCGACGAGGACGAGGAGCTCTGGGGCGTCGCCGCGCTGCTCCACGACTTCGACTACGAGATCCATCCGACCCTCGACAAGCACCCGCAGGACGGCGCGCCGATCCTCCGCGAGGAGGGCTATCCGGAGGAGGTCGTCGAGACCGTCCTCTCCCACGCCGAGCACCTCGCGATGCCGCGCGACACGCTGCTCAAGAAGACGCTCTTCGCGTGCGACGAGCTGAGCGGCTTCGTCCACGCCTGCGGGCTCGTCCGCCCGACGGGGCTGGAGGGCCTCGAGCCGAAGTCGGTGAAGAAGAAGCTCAAGCAGCCGTCGTTCGCCGCCGGCGTGCACCGCGACGAGGTCTACAAGGGCGCCGAGGAGCTCGGAGTCGAGCTGGACGAGCACATCGCGAACGTCGTCGCCGCGCTCCAGCCGATCGCGGGCGAGCTCGGCCTGCGCACGTCCGACACGCCGGCGTAGGCGCGGGCCCGCCGGTGCGCCGGCCGTGTGACCGGCGCACCAGGGCCAAGTGACGAAGTGTCACCGGGGAGTCGGCGTCAGACGTTGCCGCTCGTGGTGACCGAGCCGGAGATGCTGTTCGGCGCCGTCTGGTCGAGTGATACGCCGCGGTCGATTGTCTCAGCGGAACTGCGCGGCCAGGCGTGTGACGTCCTCCTCGCTCGTCCACCAGCCGCACGAGGCGCGGAGCCACGGCGTGCCGGGCAGGTTGCGAAGGACGATGCCCTGCTCGAACAGCTTCGCGGCGATCTGCTCCGGGTCGCCGTCCGTCTCGAACGTCACGAGCCCCGCCTGGCCCGGCGGCGTCACGACCTGCACGTGCTCGGCCAGCGCCTCGCGGCACCGCGCCGGCCATTTCGCCGATCCGGTCGTAGCGCCAGTCCGGCGCGAGGTCGAGCGCGGTCGCGAGCCCCTTGAGCGACGCGACGGGGATCCAGCCCGGGTCGAAGCGCTGCGCGCCGGCGCGCGGGACGTAGCGCCCGCCCGGCTCGAACGACTCCTGCGCCCAGTAGGCCGGCCGCGCCACGCGGAGCGCCTCGACGTCGGCGACGTAGAGCGCGCCGGTCGACTCGGGGCCGCAGAGCCACTTCTGTCCCGACACGGTGTAGTAGTCGAGCGCGCCGACCTCGACGGGGATCGCTCCGACCGATTGCGCGCCGTCGACGACGATCGGCAGCCCTGTGCGTTCCTTCAGCGCGTGGACGTCGAGCACGATGCCCGTCGTCCAGAGGACGTGCGAGACCGCGAGCAGGCGCGTACGCGGTGTGACCTCGGCGACGATCGCCTCGAGCGCCTCGTCCGGGCCGAGCTCCTGGACGCGCGCGACCCGAACGGTCGCTCCGGACGCGAACACCGGACCGGCAAGGCCGAAGTGCTCGGAGTCGGTCGTCACGATCTCGTCCTCCGGCTCGAGGCCGAGCCCCGAGAGCACGATGTTGCAGCCGTCCGTCGTCGACGACGTGAGCGAGACGTGCTCGGGCGTTGCGCCGACGAGGTCGGCGACGAGGTCGCGCACCCGCGATCGCGCCGCGACCGCCTCGTCGATGTACGCCTTGCCGCTGCGGCCCCGCTCGAGGTCGCGCCTCAGCTGCTCGGCGACCGCGTCGGAGGTCGGGCGCGCGAGCGGTCCGAACGTGCCCGCGTTCAGGTACGCGAGCCGCTCGAGCACCGGGAACAGCGCCCGCGCTTCCTCGAACGTCATTCGACCTCCAGGTCGACGGGAGCATGATCGGACAGAACGGCGCCGCCGAGCTCGCGCCGCTCGAGCGGCCACGTCGTCGGGCCGGAGACGACGTCGAGATTCCGGACGAGGATGTGGTCGATGCCGGGGCCGATCCGCGAGGAGCCCCACCCGTCGTGCGTGAGGTCGAGCAGGGTCCGCGACCGCGCGAAGCTGACGTTGAAGTCGCCCGCGACGGCCACCGCCTCGCCCGGCTCCACGAGCCCGTCGACGTAACGGAACGCGCGCGCGAGCTCGGCGTCCGGGAGCCGCTGCTCCGGCGGGTAGCTCGTTGCGTGCAGGTTCGCGACGACGATCGTGCGGCTGCCGTCCCAGAGGCGCACCGCCTGGCACACGCGCCGCTCCTTCGCCCACGCGAGCTGCGCAAGCGGCCCGAGCGCGAGCCACTTCGTCTGCGCGCGCCGGAAGCTGCGCGGATTGAGCGTGCACACGTGACGGTCGCGAACGGCGAGCCGGGGCGAGACGAGGATCGCGTTGCCCTGGCCCGAGAACGCCGACCGCAGGTGCCCGGGGTGCAGCGACGTGACGGCACGCCCGATCTCGGCCGTCGACGGGAGCGGACCGAGCGTCGGCGGCTGCGCGAGCACGGGCACTGCGTCATATCCGCTCCAGGCGGCGAGCCGCGGCAGCGACCAGGCAGGAACCTCCTGCAGGCAGACGACATCCGGATCGTCCTTGACGGCGAGGCGCACCGCGTCGGCGGGGAACGCGCGACGCTGTGGCGGGCTCGTGTTGCCGTGAAAGACGTTCCAGGTGCGGATCAGCACGGCGGCCTACTGTACGAGACGACGTGTTCCGCCGCCGAAGGTTCCGCGACGTCATCGAGCGCCAGCTCGGGTTCTTCGTCGAGGACGACGCCGATCTGCTCGACGAGGTCGACCGCAGGTTCGAGGCCTATGACCGCGCGGACCGCGACGACGCGGAGGAGCTCTACGGCGACTACCAGCTCGCGATCGAGGCGGCGACAGACCGGCTCGCCGAGCTGCGCGACACGTATGCACGCGGCACTGGAGGAAGCCGACGCCGAGCAGTACGTGCGCGAGTTCAACGACGCCGTCGTCGGCCGCTGGCGCGAGCTTGCGCTGACGATCGAGGAGAGCTGAGTCTCAGGCCGTCCCGCCTGTGACGAAACGTCAACGCGGTTCAGTGCCTGGCAGCAGGCGGACTGGTCCCAAGGACCGTCCCGGAAGGCCGCAACGCCGCTGCGCAAAACGTCGGCGGGTCGAAGAGCTAGCGGTGACCGAAGTGGTGCGCGCGCGGTAGTGCGTCGCCGACGTCGAGCTCCGCGACTCTGCGCGCGAGCGGGCCGAGCGTCTCGAGCCTGTCCACGAGGACGTTCATGTTGCGGTCGCGCCGCTCGAAGCGACCGTGCGCGAGCAGCAGCGGCTCGCCGCGGACGAGCGCGCGGTGGCGCTCGTACACCGGCGGCGGGACGATCAGGTTCATCTGCCCGTGCTCGTCCTCCAGCAGCATGAAGACGACACCGTTCGCCGTCGACGGACGCTGCCGCGCCACCGCCATCCCGGCCAGGCGCACGCGACGTCCGTTCCGGCATTGCGCGAGCTCGACGCTCGAGAGCACGCCGTCGGGCAGGTGCGGCCTCAGCAGCTCGAGCGGATGGACGTCGACGGAGAGATTCGTCATTCGATAGTCCGCCAGCATCCGCTCCCAGGACGTCTGCTCGCGCAGCATCGGCGTCTCCACCGTCGGATCGAGCGGGAGCGCGAGCTGCCGCTCCTCGCCGCCCGAGCCGGGAACGTTCTCCGACCGCGGCGCGAGTCCGAGCTCCCAGAACAGCACGCGGCGCGGGCTTCCGAAGCAGTCGCACGCGCCGGAGGCGACGAGCGACTCGAGCGTGCCCTGAGCGAGCTCGGTCCGCTGCACGAGCTCGCGGACGTCCGCGAGCGGCTGCGCCGCCACGACCGCCGCGGCGTCCTCGTCCGACACCTGCGCGACGTAGTTCAGGCCGACCCGCACGGCGCCGTCCTCGATCCGCGCCTTCACCCCGCTTCGATTCACGTCCGGCGGCCGCACCTCCACGCCCCTCCTCTGGGCATCCCGGACCAGCGACGCCGGAGGATAGAAGCCCATCGGCTGCTCGTTCAAGAGCGCGCAGAGGAACTCCGCCGGATGGTGGTGCCGCAGCCACGCCGACTGGTACGCGAGCAGCGCGAACGCGGCCGAGTGCGACTTCGGGAAGCCGAAGCCCGCGAACCCCGCGACCTTGTCGTAGATCTCGTGCGCGAGCGGCTCGTCGAGGCCCTTGCTCATCGCGCCTTCGACGAAGCGCTCCCGGAACGCCTCGATCGCGGCCTCGCTTCTCTTCCGAGAAAGCGCGCGTCGCAGCCCTTCCGCCTCGCCGATCGAGAACCCGGCGACCGCCATCGCGACGTCGAGTACCTGGTCCTGGAAGATGATCGTGCCGAGCGTCTCGCGCAGCGGCTCCTCGAGCAGCGGATGCTCGACCGGCGGAACGTACGACGGGTCCTCGCGCAGCGCCTGCCTCCGGTCGATGAACGGGTGCACCGACTTCGACTGGATCGGCCCCGGGCGCATGATCGCCACCTGGATCGTGAGGTCGTCGAGGTTCTCCGGGCGCGTGCGCAGCAGCGTCTGCATCTGCGCGCGCGACTCGATCTGGAACGTGCCGACGGTGTCGGCGTTCTGGATCTCGGCGTAGACGTCCGGATCCTGCAACGGGATGCGCGAGAGGTCGATCGTCTTGGCGTGCACGCGCGCGACCTGCTCGACGCAGTCCTCCACCGCCGAGAGCATCCCGAGCCCGAGCAGGTCGATCTTCAGGAAGCCCGCGTCGGAGCACGAGTCCTTGTCCCACTGCACCATCTGCCGGCCGGCCATCGCGCACGGCTGCACGGGGACGAGCTCGACGAGCGGCCGTGACGAGATCACCATGCCGCCCGGATGCTGCGAGATGTGGCGCGGCAGGCCGGCGATCTCCGAGCACAGGTCCACGAACGCGCGCCAGCGCGGCGAGCCGAGCTTCGCCTCGGCGTCGGGCAGGGCGGCGAGCTCGTCGCGGACGTGCGTCGCGTTCCAGCCGTCCGTGATCCGCGCGAGTCGTTCGAGGTCGGCGAACGGAAGCCCGAGCGCCTTGCCGACGTCGCGGATCGCGCCGCGCGAGCGATACGTCGCGAACGACGCGACGAGCGCCGCGTGCTCGCGCCCGTACTTCTCGGTTACGCGGACGATCAGCTTCTCGCGGATGTCCCGGGGAAAGTCGAGGTCGATGTCCGGCACCGACGACAGCTCGTCGTTGAGGAAGCGGCCGAGCGAGAGGTCGGCCGCGACGGGATCGACGTGCGAGAGGCCGGTCAGATAGCAGACGATCGAGCCGACGGACGAGCCGCGGCCGCGCCCGGGCGGCAGCACCTGCCGCGCGACCGACGCGCCGCGCACCTCGACCGCGACCTCGCGCGCGAGCTCGAGCACCTCCCAGTGCAGGAGGAAGAACCCGGCGAGCCCGAGCCGCTCGATCAGCGCCAGCTCCTCGTCGAGCCGTTGTCGCGCGCGGCGCTTGTGGCCGTTCGCCGACGCGTAGCGTTCGAGGAACAGGCGGTCGCACAGAGCGCGCAGCTGCGCGTCCGCCGGCTCCTCGCCGTCGGAGAAGTCGGGATAGCGGTAGCCGAGCTCCTCCGTCAGATCGAACTCGAGCCGCGCGGCGAGCTCGACGGTGCGCGCGACGGCTGCGCGGTCGTCGGGGAACCGCTCGTACATCTCCGCGGCCGAGACCAGCACCGACTCGTGGTTGCCGCGCCGCTCGCGCTCGCAGCCGTCGAGCGACGTGCGATTGCGGATCGCGACGAGCGCGTCCTGCAGGCCGACTCGCGAAGACGCGTGGGCGTGAGGATCACCCGTGACGACGGTCGCGACTCCGAGCGTCTCCGCGAGATCGCGCAGCGCCGCGTTGCGCCGAACGTCGCCGCGCTCGTACGGACGCTGCAGCTCGACGAAGAACCGCTCGCGCCCGAACGCCTGCGCGAGCCGCGCGGCCGCGTTGGGGTCGCGCACTGCGAGGCCGTGGCGCGCGCAGCCCGAGAGGCAGACGAGCCCTTCGTTCAGCTCCTCGAGCAGCGACTGGTCGAGCGCCGGCGGCACCGGCTCGGTCTCGCGGCCCGGAGGACGCGTGTGCGCATGAGCGGCGGTGAGCAGCCGGCAGAGGTTCGCGTACCCGCGCGGCGACTCGACGAGCAGCGTCACGTGGGACCCACCGGTCAGCGTCACCTCGGCGCCCGTGATCGGCCGCACGCCGAACGCCTTGGCCGCCTGTGCGAACTCGAGCGAGCCGTAGACGCCGTCGTGATCGGTGAGCGCAAGCGCCTCGTAGCCCAGCTCGGCCGCGCGGACCGCCAGCTCCTCGGGCAGCGAAGCGCCGTCGAGGAAGGAATACGCCGAATGCGCGTGGAGCTCGACGTATTTCGTCGTCATCGGCCGAAAAGCGCGGTAGGGTGGCCGCGGTGGAGCGGACGGTTGCAGGTGACTTTCGGTACGAGCTCGTCGGCGAAGACGGCGAGCGGTTCGGCGACCTCACGAGCGAGGAGGCGTCGTGGGAGATCGGCGACCTCGTCCCCTGCAACGGGCACATGTTCGAGATCCGCGCGGTCGAGGACACGAAGCTGCACGTCCGTCGCGTCATCTAGGTGACCTACGAGGAGCTCGTCGACGACCTCGTCGCGCGGAACGCGGCGTCCAGGCGACGAAGATGATGGGCATGCCGTCTCTGAAGGCGAACGGCAAGCTCTTCGCCGGACAGAGGGGCGAAGACATGGTCTTCAAGCTCGGCGGCGACGATCACGCGCGCGCGCTCGCGCTCGAGGGTGCGCACCTCTTCGAGCCGATGGCGGGCCGGCAGATGAAGGAGTGGGTCGTGGTGCCGAACGCGTTAAGCACCGAATGGTCCTCGCTCGCCGAAGCGGCGCTGAATACGCCGGCGGCGGGGGCTGATGGGCGAAGTCCTCGAGCGCCCCGGCCGCAGGGCCGAGGTCAAGGTCTCGCGTGACGAGATCGTCGCGTTCGAGTTCGAGATGGCGCCGAAGAAGGACGGCGCAGGCGCGCACTTCCACAAGCAGCACGTCGACTCGTTCTACGTCGTCGAAGGCGAGCTCGAGCTGACCGTCGCGGGCGAGGTCGTGCACGCGCGCCCGGGCGACCTCGTTCACGTCGAGCCGGCCGTGACACTCGTTCAGGAACGCGAGCTCCGAGCGCGTGCGCTTTCTGAACGTGCACACGCCCGGGATGCGCTTCGACGAGTACATCCGGCGGATGGACGCGGACGACGATCCCGATCCTGCGGACTACGACTCCTTCACCGCCTAGCCGCGCAAAATGCGGCGCATTTTTCGCGGGTAGAACGCGTTGTTGTGAGCGAGTTGCTTTCGACTGCCGTCGCTGAGCAGCGCGGCCAAGCCGCGCTGCCGACGAGAGGGTCATCTTCGATCACGTCGTTCGAGCGCGGCTTGACCGCGTGGACGCCGCCGAAGTGCGCACTTCGCGCAGTCATGCCCTCTGGGTGAACCAGCAGCCGCGTTCCTCGTCGCGGAAGACGACGCTGTTCTGGCCCGAGTCGAGCACGAGCTCGAAGTAGCGGCGGACGATCGGCTCCTCGGTCCACCAGCGGTCGACGACGCGCCATTCCTCGCGCACGAGCGCGACCGGTTGCCGGTTCACGAGCCGCGGGACGCCTGACCCGTTCGCCTCGACGAGCGCCGGCCTGGGCGCGTTCAGTCGTCCCGCGGAACGAACAGCGCGCGTGCTTCCGGTACGCGCGACCAAGGTGCCACCTCCACGACGGTGTTCACGGAGCCCGAGCCGGTGCTCGCCCGCACCTGACGCAGGCTCTCGCTGAGCCGGTTGTCGAGCTCGGCTCCGAGCGACTGCACGAGCTCGAGCTGCTGGCCTCGAGATTCCGTGAGCTCGACGAGCTCGAGCCGCAGCTCGAGGACCGGCGCCGGCAGCTCGGCGAGCTTCGGCGCCAGCGCGGCGCGGAGCCGGTCCCGCTCGATCGTCGGGTCGCGCAGCGTGATCGTCCGCCGCCACGAAGCCCCGCCGACGATCCTCGCGGCGATCGCCACCTTGCGTGCGAAGCGCCCCTCGCGCTCGGGCCGCGAGAGCAACCGGTCGAGCAGGACGCCGAACGCGCGCCGCAGCGTCAGCTCGTTGCCGACCGCCTCGGGAAACTCGAGCCGCTCGACGAGCTCGGCGGGAGGGCGACGGCCGCGGACGCGTCGCCTCTCCCCTCCTCTCGCCAGGCTCCAGGCGCGCCGGCCGTCCGGCCCCAGACGTTCGGCAACGGCACTACCCGGAAGCCCGGCAAGCTCTCCAAGCTTTCGCACTCCCAGCTCCTTCAGCTCCTGCTGCTGCTCCTCCGCGAGCGGGAGCAGCGCGAGCGGCAGCGGCGCGAGGAACTCCCGCGTCCGCTCGTCCGAGACGACGACCACCTGGCCGGGCCCCGCGACGTGCGCCGCCGCGAGCGCCGCGAACTTCCGCTCTGCCGCGCCGATCCGCGCGTCCCACGTCGGACCGACGGCCGCGAGCGCGCGCTTCAGCGCCGGCTCGACGCCGCCGTAGAGCCGCTCCACGCCGCGCGTCTCGAAGAAGGCGCAGCCGGGCGCCGTCGGCGAGACCGCGATTCCCGCGTCCTCGAGCCGGAGCAGGATCTCCTCCCACTCGCGCTCGACCCCCTGGGGGTCGGGCTCGACGAGGACGAGCGACGGACAGAGCGCGAGCGCCTCCCCCAAACGCATCCCCGGCCTGACGCCGCCGGCCTCGGCGGCCGCCGTGACGGGACCGATCAGCGGCTCCGTCCCCTCGGCCGGCGCGAGCGCCGCCGGACGCAGCGCGACCCGCGGGCGCCGGCGCAGCGCTGCCCTGAGCTCGAACCCTGGAATGGCGAGACAGGCGATCACGGGAACGTATGTTCTACCAGAACGTACGTTCTCCTGCAACGGCAGCTATCCCGTCAGCGGGGTAAGGTCTAAATCAATCGCAAGAGGCGGATGCTGGCGATTTACGCGTCTACGGCCTCCGGCCGTGACGCTCCTGACGCTCTATGCGCTAGAGGCCAGCGTCCCGGAACTCCTCGGCCCGCGCACGCGCTTCGTAAGGCGGTCGAGGATGTCATGCGTGCCTCCGAGGTGCCGCTCGTCAAGTTCGAGTCGATGCCGATCCTGGAGGTTTGTACTCCACCTGCATGTCTATGAGATGGCGCACTGGCCAAGTACTGCGAAAGCTGACCGTTGCCTCTCGAACGGCAGTGGCAGTGTTGCTCGAAGACGGGCGGCGGGTGACGTCGCCCGTCAAGGTAGGTGATATTCGCCGAGCCCTCAGCGCCGAGCAGAGAGAGCAAGACGGGATGGACGATCCGATGTTTGTCGATTCGGTCAAGCTCGTGAACGATCCAAGTTCATCGAGCTCGTATCCATCGCGGTTCTTCCACGGCTGCGAGTTCTCGATGATTGTCCAGTAGGCAGGATCGTTGATGCCTCTGATGGCTTCAGGTCGATCCACTCTTGAATGGTGACCTCAGAGCACCGACGCGTGTTCTTCGGCTTCAGCAAGCTTCGCGAACGACCCCCTCAAGCAGACTCACGAGCGAACCTCAACACATGCCACCGAAGAAACCAGGCGAGCTTCGCCGAGCAGATCGAGGCGCAGAATGAACAGCCGGCCATCGGCGCTGGCATGAAGCGCACCGCTGCAGGGCGCCGACGTTCGCACTCCCTGGCGGCGCGAGTTCTTCGGGGACCGTCGCCCAGGCCAGCAAGCCGCGAACAGAAGTAACTCTGCGCGCAGCCGAGAGACAGGGTCTAGGGCTCCCGGCCTCGTTTGTGCGAAGCGTCCGATGCGCGCTCGCTTCAAACACTCGTAGAGAGCCGCAGGTGCGCAGGCGTGAGCGAGGGTCCGCCCGGCCGGACCCTCGCCTCCGCCTGCCTCTACGCCGCCTGCGGCTTGACGATCCCGACGACGTTGCCCTCGGGATCGGCGAACTGCGCGAACGTGACCATGTTCGGGATCTCCGTCACGGGCACGACGGTGCGGCCGCCGTTCCGCTCGGCCTTGTCGAGGTAGCCCTGGAGGTCGTCGACGGTGACGTAGAACGTCAGGTGCGACCCGCCGTCCTGGCTCTGGCCGATGCCGCCGCCGATTCCGCCGTCCGAGCCCTCGACCATCCCGTAGCTCATCGGGTTGTTCGCGTCGATCTTCCAGCCGAAGAGATCGCCGTAGAACTTCTGGAGCTTCGCTCCGTCCTTGCCGCTGATCTCGAACCACGAGACCTGATTCGCCATGACTTCTCCTTTCGAGGACGTTGTCCGTTCACGACGAACGGGCGCGCCTCGAATCGACACCCGCAGGTGTCAGCTCAGCTGGAGCGGAGGGCTGTACGCCGCGGTCGCGCACGAGTAGACGCGGACGCGCGCCTTCTTCGCGAGCGTCACGGTGCGCGTGAAGTAGCCCGACCCGTGTTCGTCTTCGCGGTGCCGCCGAGCGGACGCCAGCGGCCGCCGCTGAAGCTCTCGAGCCGGTACGTCCGCTTCCCGCTGCCGGGCCGGATCTGGCCCCACAGAGTCGTCCGTCGTGCCCTTTCGCGACGCGACCGGTCGAGCGGGAAGCGGTACGCGTCGTACGACGGCTTCTTCTTTCCGCTTCGTGGTCATGAAGCCGCTCTGCCAGGCGGCGAGGTTGGGCTCGTCGCGGACGATGAAGTGGATGAGCATGTCGACGCGCGCCGCGCGATAGACACGCAGCGCAGCCTCGCCGATGTACTTGCGCCTGGAGCGCGTACGACACGCCGAGCTTCTTGTCCGGAGGATTCGTCTGGTAGCCGTACTCCGTCAGCCACATGTGCTTGCCGGGCCACGCCTTCTGCACCTCGACCTGCAGCTTCTCGAGCGATGCCATCGTGATCGACGGGCACTTCTTGCACGCGCCCGAGGTCGGCGTCTCGCGTTGCGGTTGCTCGGGGTACGGGTTGTGCGCGTAAACGTCGAGGCGCGCGCCGGCGGCCTTCATCTGATGGATCCAGTCGATCGGCGAGACTCCGCCCGGGCCTGCCCGCGGCCCCGTGATCCCGCCGGCCACGCGAACCGACTTGCTCACCGCGTGCAGCGCCGCGTACGCCGGGTTCAGGATCTTCTTGACGTACTGCTCCGCCGAGAGCGGCTTGAGGAAGAGCGGCTTGTTCGGCTCGTTCCAGATCAGGTAGTCGCGGATCCACGGGAACCGGTTCTGCACGGCGGTCGCGAAGTTCGCGAAGTCGTCGCCGTCGGTGGGAATGCCGTTTCGGCCCGTGTCGCCGTTCGCCCAGCCCGGCGTGAAGCGCATCTCGAGCACGACGTCGATCCCGTGCGCGCGCAGTGCCTTGAGCACCGCGTCGGAGCTGCCCCAGCGGTAGGCCGGATCGCCGGACCACTTCGGTTGGTCGGGTCGCGTGGGCGCGACTTCGTCCCAGCGGATGGTGTAGCGCACGAGCTTGACGCCGAGCTGATCGAGCGTCTTCAGCCGCGAGTCGAGCGTGCCCGGCCCGAACGCGAGCCACGCGTCGTCCTGGATGCCGAAGCGAACAGACGCCGACGCGTCGGCGGCACCGGGACAAGCGATCACGAGCAGGACTGCGGCGATGGTGGCGAGAGCAAAGCGCACCGAGTCGAAAGCGTAGCCGCGGCTTCGGAAGCCGAACGCCTACGCTCCCGACGTGGCCATTCGCGTGCGTGACGCGCGGCACATCGTCATCGTCGTCGTCTGCGTCGCGCTCGCGGGCACCGCGGCGGCCGGAGGCGGCTATCTCCCGCGCACGTGGGGCTGGGCGATTCTCGGTCCGGCCGTGGTCGCGGCAGCCGCGCTCGTCGTTCAGCGAGAGGTGCGGACGACGCGCGCGGCCGCGGCGTTCGCGATTCTCCTGGGGCTGCTCGTCGCCTGGACGGCTGCCTCTCTCCTGTGGACGGACAGCGTCCCGCGGACCGTCCACGAGCTCGAGCGCGACCTCGTCTACGTGGCCGCCGTCGGCGCCGTGCTCGCTCTGCCACGCAACCGGCTCGGTCTCACGGCCGGCATCGTCGCAGCGACGGTCGGAGTGTGTGGTGCGGGGCTCGTGACCCGCTTGTTCCCGGACCGGTACGGGCTCGACGTCGACTCGGCGTACCGACTCGCGCGGCCGCTCGGCTACTGGAACGCGATGGGAGCGCTGGCCGCGATCGGGACGCTGCTCGCGCTCGGACTCGCGAGCGATGCGCGGTCTCGGGTGGTTCGCGCCCTCGCGTCGGCCGCGCCTGTCGTCTTCGTGCCGACGCTCGTCTTCTCCGTCAGCAGAGGAGCGGCCATCGCGTTGGCGGCGGGGCTCGTCGTCGCGCTCGCGCTGCACCGCGAACGCGCCAGGTTCGCGCTCGTCTGCGCGCTCGTGGCTCTACCGGCCGCAGCAGCCGGGCTGCTCGCGGCGCGCTCGCGCGAGCTGACGGATGCGCCCTCGTCGCTCGACGCGGCGGCGCGCGAAGGACACCGGCTCGCGGTCGCGTTGCTGCTCCTCGTGGGCCTGGCCCTGCTCGTACCGCTCGTCGTGGACGTCGTCGCGCCCAGGCTCCCGCGCCTGCCGCATCTCCCACCGCGAGCGGTAGCCGTCGTCGCCGCCGTGGCCGTCGTCGGCGGCGCGCTGGCCGCGGTCGTCCTCGGGGGCAAGGCGTACGACGCGTTTCGCGCGCCCACGCCGTTCGGCCAGACCGGCCTGCGCTCGCACCTCTTCAGCCTTTCGGGGCACGACCGGACGACCTACTGGCGCGTCGCGCTGGACGACTACCGCGACCACCCCGCGCTCGGCTCCGGCGCCGGAACCTACGACCTCTACTGGACGCGCGACCGGCCGTTCGGGACGGGTGCACGCGACGCGCACAGTCTGTACGTCGAGACGCTCGCAGAGCTCGGCCCGCTCGGCCTCGCGCTGCTGCTCGCCGCCCTCGCGGCGCCGTTCGCGGCCGTTCGCTCCGCCCGCGAGCGTCCGCTCGTCGCCGGCGCTTGCGGGCGCGTACGCCGCGTATCTCGTGCACGCGGCCGCGGACTGGGACTGGGAGATCCCGGCGCTGACGCTCACGGCGCTCGTCTGCGGCGCGCTGCTCGCCGTGTCGGACGCTCGAACCGTTCGCGTCCGCGGGCGACCTCTCCTGATCGGCGCAGCGGTGGCGCTGGCGGCGGTCGCCGTCGCGATTCAGCGCGGCAACGACGCAGCCGCCGACGCGGCAACTCTGCTCGGCGACGGCCGCAACGGCGACGCCCTCCGGGCCGCGGAGCGCGCATCGCGCTGGGCTCCGTGGGCGGCGGAGCCGTGGCGCGTCCGGGCGGATGCCGAACGTGCGCTCGGCGACACACGGGCGGCGCGGCGAAGCGCGCGCCGGGCGATCGCGAAGGATCCGCGCGAGTGGACGGGCTGGTTCCAGCTCGCGTACCTGACGAGCGGCCGCGAGCAGGCCGAGGCCGACGCGCGGGTCCGGGTATTGAATCCTCTCGCTCCCCCTTGACCCTTGTCCGGCTCATGTTCTAACTTCTGGGCGCGGCGTTATTGCAGCGTTACTGCGGACAGATCTATAGGAGGCGATCGATGAAAGCGGCGAGCGGCCTCGTGGTCGTGGGCTTGGCCTGCGTGGTGTATGCCTGGAGCGTGATCGGCGCGTTCGCGCAGCCGACCGCGGCGCGCGAGTGCCTTCGGCGCGGCGTACCAGTACCAGTACGCGAACGGGCACGTCACGGGCGGCGGCACGATCCTGAAGAAGTCCGTCTACTTCGCGTTCACCGCGGACGCCGACGCCAACGGCCTCAAGGGCAACTGCAACGTCACGGAAGGCAAGGCGACGCGCATCGACTGCGTCACGATCACGTCGCTCGTCGTCGTCGGAACGCACGCGACGTTCAGCGGTACGGCGAGACAGAACGGGACGCTGACGACGTTCACGATCGACATCGACGACCTCGGCGAGCCCGCCTCGGGCCGCGATCGGTTCGCGATCAAGACCGGTCTCGGCTACTCGCGCTCCGGCCTCCTGTCGTCGGGCGACATCCAGGTCCACGAGCGCTAGCGGCGCCCGCGCCTCCTCGCGCGGGCGAACGCAACGTGGGCGCGCACCCGGCTACTAGGCTAACCGGGTGCCGACCTGCTATCGCCATCCCGACCGCGAGACCGGCCTCTCGTGCACCGAGTGCGACCGCCCGATCTGCACCGAATGCCTGCGGATGACGCCCGTCGGGCCCCGTTGCCCCGACCACGCGACGACGGGGCGGCCGTCCCGCCAGGCGCCGGCTCCGGTGCGGGCCCAGCGCAGGGTCACCTTCGCGGTGCGCCGCGGCGAGCCGATCGTCACGTGGGCGCTCATCGGCGCCAACGTCCTCGTCTACCTCGTCACGGTCGCGCAGGGATTCGGGATCAACAGCCCCGGCGGCAAGCTGTTCAACGACTGGCTCCTCTACGGGCCGGCCGTCGCGCAGGGCGACTGGTGGCGGCTGATCACCGCCGCCTTCCTGCACGCGAACATCGCGCACATCGCGCTCAACATGCTCGCGATCGGCTGGCTCGGGCGGCCCCGTCGAGCGGTACGTCGGCCACCTCCGCTACCTCGGGATCTACATCGTCTCGGGGCTCGCCGGGTCCGCAGGTGCTCTCATCGTCACTCCGAACGCCCAAACCGTCGGCGCGTCCGGCGCCGTCTTCGGGATCCTCGGCGCGCTCCTGATCATCGAGTACCAGCAGACGGGAAGCATCGCGGGACAGGCGTTTTCGCTGATCGTGCTCAACCTCGTCTTCTCGTTCACGTTCTCGGGCATCTCCGTCGGCGGGCACATCGGAGGACTGATCGGCGGCATCGCCTCGATGCTCGCGCTCTCGCGCTTCGGCCGGACGCACGCGTCTTACGGCCGCCCCGGCCTCGTCGGCGTCGCGGCGCTCATCGGTGTCGGCGTCGTGAGCGTCGCGATCGCGTTATGGAGCGTCCGCGGCTATGCCTGAGCCGCGTCAGCCGCCGGCGGCGACGTACTGCGGCGACCCCGCCGCGGCCAGTGCCGCCTGAGCAGCGGCGAGGCGCGCGAGCGGCACCCGGTACGGCGAGCACGACACGTAGTCGAGGCCGAGCTCGTCACAGAAGGCGACGGATCTCGCTTCGCCGCCGTGCTCCCCGCAGATGCCGAGCTTCAGGTCGTCCTTGACTCCCCTCCCGCGCTCGACCGCGAGACGCATCAGGTCGCCGACGCCTCCCCGGTCGATCGTCTCGAACGGGTTCTCCGCCAGGACGTCGTTCTGGAGGTAGTACGTGAGGAACTTCCCCTCGGCATCGTCGCGGGACATGCCGAGCGCCGTCTGCGTCAGGTCGTTCGTCCCGAAGGAGAAGAAGTCCGCGTGCTCGGCGATCTCGTCGGCTCGCATGCACGCGCGCGGGAGCTCGATCATCGTCCCGCAGAGGTAGTCGATCTCGCCCTCCTCCTCGATCGGTGTGGACCGTCAGCTCGCGCAGCTGCCGCAGCTCCTCGGCGAAGCCGACGAGCGGGTGCATGATCTCGACCAGGGGTGCGTCTCCGGTTCGTTCGTTCACCGCATGCGCCGCGCGCACGATCGCGCGCACCTGCATCTCGTAGATCTCGGGGAACATCAGGCCGAGCCGGCACCCGCGCGTCCCGAGCATGGGATTCGACTCGTGGAGCGCGCGAATGCGGCGCCGCATCTTGTCGTCGCGCGCGTCCTCCTCCGACGGGAGGAACTCGTGCAGCGGCGGGTCGAGCAGACGGATGGTCACGGGCAGCCCGGCCATCGCCTCGAAGATCCCCTCGAAGTCCGACTGCTGCATCGGCAGCAGCCGGTCGAGCGCGGCCTGACGGCCGGTGGTGTCCTCGGCGAGGATCATCTCCTGCACGTGCGGCAGCCGCTCCTCGCCGAAGAACATGTGCTCCGTCCGGCACAGGCCGATTCCCTCGGCGCCGAACTCGCGCGCCTTCGCCGCGTCCTCGGGCGTGTCGGCGTTCGCCCGCACCTTGAGCCGCCGGAGCTGGTCGGCCCAGCCCAGCACGGTCTCGAAGTCCTCGTTGATCTGCGGCGGGACGAGCTCGATCGCGCCGAGGAAGACGCGTCCAGTTCCGCCGTCGAGGCTGATCACGTCACCCTCGCGGACCGTCGTGCCGCCGATCTGCGCGGTGCGCGCCGTCTCGTCGATCGTCACGCCCTCGGCGCCGGCGACGCAGGGTTTGCCCATGCCGCGCGCGACCACCGCGGCGTGCGAGGTCATGCCGCCGTGCACCGTGAGGACGCCCTGCGCGACGAGCATCCCGTGGATGTCGTCGGGCGTCGTCTCCCAGCGCACGAGGATGACCGCCTCGCCGGCGCCGCCGCGCTCGGCCGCGGTGTCCGCGTCGAAGACGACGCCGCCGCTCGCGGCGCCCGGCGACGCGTTCAGGCCGCGCGCCGCAACCACGAGCTCCGCCTTCGGGTCGATCCGCGGGTGCAGGAGCTGGTCGAGCGTGTCGGGATCGATCCTCGCGACGGCCTCCTCGCGCGTGATCAAACCCTCGTCGACCATCGAGACGGCAGCCTTGAGCGCGGCTGCGGCGGTACGCTTCGCACTGCGGGTCTGGAGCAGGAAGAGCGTTCCGTCCTCGACGGTGAACTCGATGTCCTGCATGTCGCGGTAGTGACGCTCGAGCGTCGCCATCGTCTCGACGAGTTGCTCGAACGCGTCCGGTAGCAGCGACTGCATCTCGCCGATCGGCTGCGGCGTCCGGATCCCGGCGACGACGTCCTCGCCCTGCGCGTTCTGGAGGAACTCGCCGTACAGGCCCTGCTCGCCGGTCGCGGGATCGCGCGTGAAGCAGACGCCGGTGCCGGAGGTGTCGCCCCGGTTGCCGAAGACCATCTGCATCACGTTCACGGCTGTCCCGAGGTCTTCCGGTATCGAATGCGCGCGGCGATACACGACTGCGCGCGGGTTCGACCACGACTCGAAGACCGCGCGCACGGACCGCGTGAGCTGCTCGCGTGCGTCCTGCGGAAACGGATGCCCGGCCTCCTCCTCGTAGATCGCCTTGAACGAGTCGACGAGCGCGCGCAGGTCGTCGGCGTCGAGGTCGGTGTCCTGCTGAACGCCCTTCGCGCGCTTCAGGTCCGCGAGCCGCTGCTCGAAGCGCTGCGCGTCGATCCCCTCGACGACCTCGCCGAACATCTGGATCAGCCGCCGGTACGAGTCGTAGGCGAGCCGCGCGTTCGCCGTGCGCGCGAGCCCCTCGGCCGAGACGTCGCTCAGCCCGAGGTTGAGGATCGTGTCCATCATCCCGGGCATCGAGACCGCGGCACCCGAGCGCACGGAGACGAGCAGCGGGTCCTCGGGATCGCCGAAGCGCTTGCCGCTCCGTTCCTCCAGACGCGCGACGTGCCGCGCCATCTCGTCTTCGAGACCGTCCGGGAGACGCTTCCCCGCGGCGATGTACGCGCGGCACGCGTCGGTCGTGATGGTGAACCCGCCCGGGACAGGGACGCCGATCTGCGTCATCTCCGCGAGCCCGACGCCCTTGCCGCCGAGGAGCTCGCGATTGCCTGCGGTCGAGACGTCGTCGAAGTCGTGGACGAAGTCGGATGCCATTCCGAATGATCTTTCCAGGTGCGGGGTGGTTACGCCTCCGTGGTCTTCCGCGATCGTGCCTGCGCAAAAAGCCGCACGAGCCGAATGCCGAGCCAGATCGGCAGGAAGAGCACGTAGAACAGGACGAGCGCCGGCGCCAGTAACGCCCACCACGTCGCCCACCGCCAGAGCGGAACCGGCTCCTTCTGCTTCACGCCGTCGGTGCCGCGCTCTCGGCCTTGCGACGCTCGACGAGCCGAAGGACGCGCTGCGCCGTCTCCTCGATCGAGAGCTCGGAGACGTCGACGACGGGACATGCGAGCTGCCGGTGCACCGCGGCCGCCTGCTCGAGCTCCTCGTAGATCTCGACCAGCTCGGAGTACGAGCGCCGCGACAGCCGCATCAGCCGCGCACGCACCTGGCGGATCTGCGAGAGGCGTTCCGCGTCGATCGTGAGGCCGACGATCTTCGCGCGATCGATCTCGAACAGCTCCTTCGGCGGGTCGATCCCGCGCACGATCGGGACGTTCGCCACCTTGTGGCCGAGGTACCCGAGGTACATCGAGAGCGGCGTCTTCGACGTGCGCGAGACGCCGACGAGCACGATGTCCGCATCACCGAGGCCCGCGCCGATGCCGTCGTCGTACTTCACGGCGAACTCGATCGCCGCCATCCGCTTGAAGTACTGCGAGTCGAGCGGCGGCCTTCGTCCCGACTCCATCTTCGCCGCGCTGCCGGAAACGATCGCGACCTGCTCGATCGGCTGGCCGAGCAGGTCGGAGCAGTGCAGGCCGTCGCGTCTGCAGAGCGCACGCATCGTGTCGCGGAGCTCCGTGTCCACGAGGGTGTAGACGATCACGGCCGGACGGTCGGCGGCGCGCGAGACGGCAAGCTGGAGATCGTCGACCGACTCCACGCGGGGATGACGGACGACCTCGAACTCCGTGTCCGGAAACTGAGCCTCGAGCGCGAGGACGAGCCGCGCCGCCGTCTCTCCCGTGGAGTCGGAGATGACGTGAAGCTCGACGAAGGACGTCCCCATCGGGAGCGAGGGTAACCTCCCGCACGTGACGGAGACCGCAGAGCCCGAGGCCGTGACGATGGACAAGATCGTGTCGCTCTGCCGGCGGCGCGGCTTCGTGTTCCCGTCGTCGGAGATCTACGGCGGCCTCGGGTCGACATACGACTACGGGCACTACGGCGTCCTCGCCAAGAACAACATCCGCTCGGCGTGGTTCCAGGCGATGGTGCAGGAGCGGGACGACATCGTCGCGCTCGACTCCGCGATCATCCTCAACCCGCGCGTGTGGGAGGCGTCGGGCCACGTCGCCGGGTTCACCGACCCGCTCGTCGACTGCCGCACCTGCAAGCTTCGGTTCCGCGCGGATCAGCTCGACCAGGCGCAGTGCGGGAAGCGGCCGAGCAAGCGTCCGGGCGAGCACACCGAGTGCGACCTCACCGAGGCGCGCCAGTTCAACCTGATGTTCGAGACGCAGGTCGGCGCGCTGGAGGGCGAGAGCTCGCGCGCGTACCTGAGGCCCGAGACGGCGCAGGGCATATTCATCAACTTCAAGAACGTCCTCCAGATCGCGCGGCGGAAGCCGCCGTTCGGAATCGCGCAGGTCGGCAAGTCGTTCCGCAACGAGATCACGCCGGGCAACTTCCTCTTCCGCCTGCGCGAGTTCGAGCAGATGGAGATGGAGTTCTTCGTGCCGCCCGACGAGGCGGAGACGTGGTACCGCTTCTGGGTCGACGCGCGTTACCGCTGGTATCTCGACCTCGGGCTGCGCGAGTCGCACCTGCGCAAGCGCGAGCACGGCGCGGAGGAGCGCTCCCACTACTCGAGCGGCACCACCGACCTCGAGTACCTGTACCCGATCGGCTGGTCGGAGCTCGAGGGCATCGCGAACCGCGGCGACTTCGACCTGACGCAGCACACGGAGCACTCGACGACGAAGCTCGAGTACGTCGGCGCGGAGGGCGAGCGCTACACGCCGCACGTCGTCGAGCCCGCGGTGTCGATCGACCGGATCCTGCTCGCGTTCCTCGTCGACGGCTATGACGAGGAGACCGTCGCCGGACGCGAGCGGACGGTGCTTCGCCTCCACCCGCGCATCGCGCCGGTCAAGGCGGCGATCCTGCCGCTGATCGGCAAGAGCAGCGAGATGGTCGAGCGCGCGCGCTCGCTCCAGGACGAGCTGCGCAAGAGCTGGATCGTCGAGTACGACGACGGCGGCGCGATCGGCCGGCGCTATCGCCGCCAGGACGAGATCGGGACGCCGTTCGCGTTCACCGTCGACGAGCAGACGCTCGAGGACGAGACGGTGACGGTGCGCGACCGAGACTCGCTCGCGCAGGAGCGCCTGCCGCTTGCGGCTGTTCGCGGCTGGCTCGCCGACGCGCTCGAGCGACCGTGGACGACGCCGAAGGCGGGGTAGCTCCGCACGTGTGGGCCGGGCGGCGGCGGGGAACCTTCACCGCATGCCCGAAGCAGAAGTCGCAGTGGCCGAGGTGAACGCGTTCAAGACGAAGTCCGGCAACGTGCGTTACGTCCTGCGCGACGGCGACGGCAACGAGTACACGACGTTCCGCGAGGAGATCGCGCGCTCGGCGCTCGCCGCAGAGGGCAAGCGCGCGCGGATCAAGTTCCACGAGCAGCAGCGCAACGGCTTCACGAACGTGTATCTCGACGAGGTCGAGCCGCTGGCCGAAGATGCCGAGGACGCGGCTCCGCACGCCGCCGACGAGGTCGGCTGGAGGACGGCGATCGAGGCCGCGCCCTACCTCCTCGCCGGTGACGCCGTCGAGCGCGAGATACCCGCAGACGAGCTGTTCGCTAAGCTCCAGCCGTTCAAGGAGCTCGTCGCCGAGGACATCGAGGAGGACGGAAGCGCGTGACCTCCGGGTCGGCCGCGACCCGCTGCGTACACTGGAACGATGAACGCGAGCGGCCGCAGGATCGCCACTCTCGCGGCGCTCGTCCTCGCGTCGCTCGGCTGCTGCGCGCTCGTCGCGGTACGTTTCTCGTACACCGGCGTTCCGCACTTCGGATACCTCGTGTGGAACCTGGCGCTCGCGTGGATCCCGTTCGTGCTCGCGATCCTCCTCTATGACTCGCGACGACGAGAGACAGGGCCTCTGGGAGTCGCGGTGCTCGGCGGCCTCTGGCTGATCTTCCTGCCGAACGCGCCGTACATCGTCACGGACTTCGTCCACCTCGGGCGCGATCCGCTCGCGCCGCTCTGGTTCGACGGGATCACGATCGCCTCGTTCGCGGGCGTCGGGCTGCTGCTCGGCCTCGGCTCGGTGTGCCTCGTCCACAGCGTCGTACGACGAGCGGTGGGGACGCGCCTCGCGTGGTGCGTCGCAGGCGGAGCGCTCGCCCTGTCGAGCATCGGGATCTACCTCGGCCGGTTCCTCAGGTTGAACAGCTGGGACGCGCTCACGCGGCCGCACGAGCTCGTCTCGCTCACCACTCGCCGGCTGGCCGACCCGTTCGGGAATCCGCGCCTGCTCTTCCTCGTGCTCGCCATGACGCTCCTGCTCAACGCCGCGTATCTCGTCGTGTACATGTTCGCCAGCGCCGGCCTGCGGCTCGAGCTCGACCGCCGCTAGAACACGCGCTACGAGCGCGCGAGCAGCTCGACTGTCACGCGTCCACGTTGAGAGAGCTGCGCACTCCCGACGAGGTTGCACGCGTAGAGAGTCGTGCCCAGTCTCGGCGACCGCATCTGGACGGTGAACGGCGTCTTCCGCGCGAAGTTGTCGGCATCACGGTCGCCGATCGTGACGCCGACGTGGCAGTGATAACTCCAGGAGCCCCTGACGCGCTGGTTCGGCTTTGCCGTGACCCGCACGGCGAACTTCGTGACGCGGATGGTCTCGCCCAGCACGATTGCCTGCGCGTGCTTGCCGGACGCGGACTTGTGGGCTACGACGATGTCCACCGGCTGCGCGTGCGCCGCGGCTCCCACGAGCGTGAATGCCGAAGCCGCCGTGAAGATCGCCGCCCGCCTGCCGAGCATGCGCGGGAGATTAGCGCGTCGAGCCGCTGCAGGCGCTCACCATTCGCCGAACGTCAGCCAGAGCGGGTTGAACGCCGCGTTGGGAATCTCGGCGCTGCACCAGGTGTGGTCGCCGGACGGCCCACAGGCACCTTCTTGCGAGCCGCCGCCTTGCTCGTACGACTCGCGGATCGCGCTCGCCAGCCGCTCGAGAATCCTTCCGGTTCGCTGGCGAAAGACGCTCGCGGGGTTGCAGAGTTCGGTGCCGCACTGCGTGTTCGGCGCCCACGCAAACGCGATGCGCGCGTCGGGCGCCGCCTTCGGCCGCGACTGCGCGAAATGCTTCACGGCGAACGTCTGCTCCGAGACGAAGCGCTTCATCTCGTCCTCCGGGAAGAACGTGTTCCCGAAGCCGGTCTTGTACGGCCACCCGGCGTTCGCGAGCGGCACGTACGTGTGCTCGAGGTAGTCGAGCGCCGTCCCGGCGGTCGCGGGGCCGCCCTCGGCGAGCAGCAGCGGATGCTCGAGGAAGAGGCTGAGATTGCGCGTCCGCTCGTTCCGTGACGCCTCGGTCACGCCCCAGAACGGCATGCTTGCGTATGCCTCCTGCCCCCACACTGCAATGTCGCGCGCCATGTCCTCCCAGAACGGGGCGTCCTGGAGCCAGGCCTCGACGAAGGACCTGTAGGGGCCGAGGTTCTGCGACCCGTGGCCGACGCCGATCGCCCAGACGATCCCGCGCGATTCCGGCATCTCGGGCAGACCTGCGTGCAGCGTGTTGAGCAGCATGCGCATGTTCGCGCGCGCCCCCGGGAGGTTCTGGTAGATGCCCGAGTGCATTTCATTCAGCGACCACGTCTCGCCGCGCGAGAAGTCGTAGCCACAGTCGCGCACCCTGCGCAGGAACTCGTGCGCAGCGTCGGCCGGGGTCTTGCCGTTCTTGATCCACCAGTCGCGCCAGTCCTGGAAGTGGAACTCGACGACCGGGTGGAAGCGGGGCCCGAGCGCGCGAAGCAGATCGTCCTGCGCGCAGCGCAGCTGCGTCTTGTCCGCGGCCAGGCCCGGGATCGAGATGTGGTAATCCGCGCACGGCGACGCGTCCGCCTGGAGCGCCTCGCCCAGCCGCAACCAGTCGGCCGACGTGTAGAAATAGACGTCGGCATGGAGTCGGCAGTACGCCGGCAGGTCGGCCGGGCTCGGCTCGAGCGACGCGACAGCGTCGGCCTTCGCGGTCAAGCTCCTGCACCGACGGAAGGTTCCCTACCTCATCGGGGTCGAGCGACGGCACCGGCTCGACGCCTGCGCAATCGGCGGCGGCGAGCGTGTCGACGTCGGCGTCGCCGCACTGAGGAGCGACGTAGCCGTCGCTTGCCGCTGCGGGCGCCGGCGGCAGCGGCTCGTCGGCGATAGCGAAAGACGGCGCCGAGAGCGCCACGAGGACGAGCGAAAGAAGAGCAACGACGGCTCGCATCTTCGATCCTTCCCGGAGCGCGCCGCACGCTCCCTTGCGCGTGAACATCATGTCGCGGCGAGCCTGCACCGAGTCGCTCAAGAAGCGCTCAAAGGCCGTCGGGCGCCGACGTTCGTTTCGCCGGCGCTGGCCGACGTAGACAGTCAGGCGCTGAGCGTCCGCAGCCGGAAGCCGCCGTGGTACTCGTACGACGCCGTGACCACGCGGAGCGCGTCGCGCGCCGCGCGCTCGCTCAGACGCGCCGCGTAGGCATCCGCCAGCGGCGTCGACACGAGAGCCTCGATGCCCACGACGCCGGCCGGGCTGAGCGACAGCGCGCCGTTCGCGTCGGCGCGGCAGACGGCGCCTCCCGCCTGCGGCGAATAGCCGACCAGTGCCACGTCGTCGGCTCCGCACTCGGCGCAACTCGTCATGTGCGGGAGGTAGCCGGACAGCCACAGCAGCTTGAGCTGAAACGAGAGCGCGAGCGAGTCGAGCGCGGGGCGGCTCGCCCGGGAATCGGCATCGTCCAGCGCCTCGAGGAACTTCGTGACGGCGGTGAACGCGCGCTCGTTCCGCTCCTGCTCCGGGAACAGGCGCAGCATTGCCTCGGCGCCGATCAGGCCGACGTTCAGCCGGTACGAGTCCTCGCGGACGACGCTGTGCGATCGAACGAGGTCGACGCCGGTGACGGTCTGCAGCTCGCCCGAGCCCTGGTGGAGCTGGAGCGCGACGTGCGAGAGCGGCTCGAGTCGTCCGCCGAACCGCGACTTCGTCTTGCGAATGCCCTTCGCCACGGCGCCGACGCGGCCGCGGTCGGAGGTGTAGAGGTGGACGATCCGGTCGGCCTCGCCGAGCCGCAGCGACCTCAGGACCACGGCTTCCGTCGAGTAGGTGCGCGCCACGCGGTCAGTCTAGAGAGGGCCTCCGCGGGAACCCTTCCGGCGGCTTCTCCGTTGTACGGCATATGCAGCCGATTCGTATGTACACGACGCGCTGGTGCGGCTACTGCGTGCGGGCCAAGGCGCTGCTCCGCTCGCGCGGGCTCCCGTTCGAGGAGATCCTGCTGGACGACGATCCGTCATTTCGCGAGACCCTGCACGAGCTGACCGGCGGCTGGACGGTTCCGCAGATCGCGATCGGCGACGAGATCATCGGCGGTTACACCGAGCTCTGGCAGCTCGACCGGTCGGGCCTGCTCCAGGAGAAGCTCGCAGCCTGACGCTCAGCGCACCTGGCAGGTCGGGCAGTACCACGTGCCCCGCCCGCCCGCGCGCGTCTTCACGATCGGCGTGCCGCATCGGTCGCACGGCTCGTCCGTCCTGCCGTAGACCTTGAACTCGTTCTGCATCGAGCCGCGGCTCCCGTCCGGCTGGCGGTAGTCGCGCAGCGTCGCGCCCTGTCGCCTGATGCCGGCATCGAGCGCGCGCTTGATCCCTTCGCGTAGCGCCCGCACCTCTCCAGGCTCGAGCTCCCGCGAGGGTTTCAGCGGATGGATGCGCGCGCGCCAGAGCGCCTCGTCGACGTAGATGTTCCCGAGGCCGGCGACCGTCCGCTGGTCGAGGAGAGCCGCCTTGACCGGCGCCTTGCGATTCGCCAGCCGCGCAGCGAGCGACTTCGTCGTGAACGTTCGCCCCAGCGGCTCGCCGCCGAGACGCGTGCCCAGATAGGGATCGAGCTCGCCCGGCTCGACGACGAGCCACGTGCCGAAGCGTCGGACGTCGCGGTAGACGACGTCGGATCCGTCGTCGAGCTTCACGACCGCGCGGCGGTGCGAGACGTCACCGGCCGGGGCATGGAGGACATTCCCGGTCATCCGCAGGTGGATCAGGAGGACGCGCCCGCTCTCGAACCGGACGACGAGATACTTGCCACGCCGGTCGACCGCGGCGACGCGCTCGCCGGTCAATTCGGCGGCGACCTCGGCCGGGTCTTCCGGTCGCGTGAGGCGTGCGTCCTCGATCTCGACGCGGTCGAACCGCCGGCCGACGAGCACGGGCTCGAGGCGGCGCCGAACCGTCTCGACCTCGGGCAGCTCGGGCACGTGTCCAGCGTAGTCGCGGCGGTACCGGCCGCCTCGATCGTCAGGCCGCGGCCGGCGAGCGCGACGACAGGACGTCGATGAGGATCGACCGCTTCGGCGGATCTTCGTCGCCGACGTCGTAGGCGTCGAGCACCTCGCGCACGGCCTCCGCCGCCGACGCCTCGTCCCTCGCGTGGACCTCGGCGAGCAGCTCGCCGGCGCCGACCTCGTCACCGCGCTTGCGCCTCAAGACGCACCCCGACGGAGTGGTCGATCTCGTCTTCCTTCGTCCTGCGACCCGCTCCGAGGTGGAGCGCGGCAAGGCCGATCTGGATCGCGCCGAGGCGCATGACGTGGCCGGCGCGCGGCGCCTCGACCTCGACGACGACAGGAGCCCGCGGCAGCGCCTCCTCGCTCGGGTCGCCTCCCTGGGCACGGATCCAGCGCTCGTACGCGGCGACGGCAGAGCCGTCGGCCATCGCCTCCTCGGCGCGCCGGCGCCCCTCGGTCTCGTCGATCCCGAGATCCGAGAGCGCGAGCAGCCGCGAGCAAGCCTCGAGCACGAGCTCCGTGAAGTCGGGCGGTCCTGCACCGCGCAGCGTCTCCATCGCCTCGCGCAGCTCGAGCGCGTTGCCGACCGCGTGGCCGAGCGGCTGGTCCATGTCGGTGAGCAGGCAAACGACCTCGCGACCTGCGCGCATCCCGAGATCGAGCATCGCCTCGGCAAGGATCCGCGCGTCCGCGAGCGTCTTCATGAACGCGCCGTCCCCCACCTTGACGTCGAGCACGATCGCATCCGCGCCGCCGGCGATCTTCTTCGACATGATGCTCGCGGCGATGAGCGACACGTTGTCGACGGTCGCCGTCACGTCGCGCAGCGCGTAGAGCTTCTTGTCCGCCGGAACGAGGTCGGCGGTCTGGCCGATGATCGCCATCCCCGCGTCGCGTACCTGGGCGACGAACTCGTCGAGCTCCAGCTCGACGCGGAAGCCGGGAATCGACTCGAGCTTGTCGAGCGTGCCGCCGGTGTGGCCGAGGCCGCGACCGCTCATCTTCCCGAACGGCACACCGCACGCGGCGACGATCGGGCCGACGGCGATCGACGTCTTGTCGCCGACGCCGCCGGTCGAGTGCTTGTCGACGACGCGCCGCCCGAGCAGCGCCGGAAGATCGACCGTCTCGCCGCTGGCGATGAACGCTTCGGTCAGCGCGAGCGTCTCGGCGCTCGTGAGGCCGCGAAAGTAGACGGCCATGAGGAACGCCGCGAGCTGGTAGTCGGGCACCTCGCCGTGCCCGTAGCTCAGGACCAGCTCGCGCAGCTCGTCGTGGCGCGAGCTCGCCGCCGTCGCGCTTGCGCTGGATCAGCTCGGCGGGATGGATCGTCACGGCGTGACGATCGGCTGTCCGGGAATCCCGCGCCGCGGCGATTTGCCGCCGAGCCACGCGTTCACCGTCGCGCCCACGTCGCCGAAGTCGCCGTCGTGCTTCGCGCCTCCGGCGTAGCGGCCTTCGACGTACGCGAGCAGCAGCGCGTGCTCGCGCGAGTGATCCGTCGACGGCGTCGTCGGGTCGCAGCCGTGGTCCGACGTGAGGATGAAGAGATCCCCGGGCCGCAGCGCGTCGAGCAGGTCCGGGAGCCGGCGGTCGAAGTCCTGGAGGCAGCGGTGGAAGTTCACCGGGTCGTTGCGGTGGCCCCAGAGCATGTCGGTCTCGACGAGATTCACGAAGACGAAGCCGTCGTCGAGCTCCCGCAGGAGCCGCTCGGTCTGCGCGATCCCGTCGACGTTCGACTTCGTCGGATGCGACTCGTCGATGTCGCATCCCGCGAAGATGTCGCTGATCTTGCCGACGCCGTGCACCGGATGCCCGGCCTCGCGGATGAGCGAGAGGTAGTTCGGACGCTTCGGTTGCAACGAGAAGTCGTGCCGGTTGGGGGTTCGTTCGTAGTTCCCGGGCTCGCCGACGAACGGACGCGCGATCACGCGGCCGACGGCATGCTTGCCGGCGAGGAGGTCTCGCGCGCGCTCCTGCACGCCTCGTACAGCTCCTCGAGCGACACCGTCTCCTCGTGCGCCGCGATCTGGAAGACCGAGTCGGCAGACGTGTAGACGATCCACTTGCCCGTCTTCTGGTGCTCCTCGCCGAGCTCCTGGATGATCTCGGTGCCCGACGCCGGCTTGTTGCCGAGGACGCCGCGGCCCGTGCGGTGCATGAACGGATCGATCACGTCGTGCGGAAATCCGTGCGGGTACGTCGGGAACGGCGTCGGCGTGAGGACGCCCATCAACTCCCAGTGGCCGGTCGTCGTGTCCTTGCCCTTCGACCGCTCGACGAGCCTGCCCGCGATCGCGGGCGCGCCCGGCTGCGGCGGACAGCCTTCGAGCTCCTCGATGTTGCCGAGGCCGATCGCCTCCAGGCTCGGCAGGTCGAGGCCGCCGACGGCGCGTGCGACGTTGCCGAGCGTGTCCGATCCCTCGTCGCCGTAGTCGGCAGCGTCGGGAAGGGCTCCGGCACCGACCGCATCGAGCACGATGACGCAAGCTCTGGGCACGCGGCTATCCTACGGCGCGCGATGGAAAACGTCCTCGGCCTCATCGGCATCTTCGTCTTCTGCGCATGCGTGATCGCTCTGGCAGCGGGCGTGACGTGGCTCGTGGTCAAGGTTTCGCCGGCCAAGTCGGCAAAGCCGCCGGCGCCGCCGGAGCCCACCGCCGAGGCGTAGACCTAGACCGGCGCGAGCGGCAGGACGTCGTCGAGCGGCGTGTAGTCGAGGTTGTGCGCCTCGGCGACAGCGCTGTACGTGATCTTTCCGTCCACGACGTTCACGCCGAAGGCGAGCGCCGGGTCGCTGCGCGACAGCCTCGCGGAGACCGTGCTCCGCAATCGCCTCGACATAGGGAAGCGTCGCGTTCGTCAAGGCCTTGGTGGAGGTGATCGGCACCGCGCCGGGCATGTTCGCGACGCAGTAGTGTGTGACTCCCTCGACTTCGTACACCGGCTCGGTGTGCGTCGTCGGGCGCGACGTCTCGGCACACCCGCCCTGATCGATCGCGACGTCGCAGAAGACCGAGCCCTCCTTCATGTCGCCGAGCATCGCGCGCGTGATCAGCTTCGGCGCGAGCGCGCCGGGGATCAGTACCGCGCCGATCACGACGTCGGCGTCCTTGACCGATTCGCCGATCTGAAGGCTCGACGACATCACGAGGCTCACGCGACCGGAGAGGATCTCGTCCAGGTGGCGCATGCGGTCGATCGAGCGCTCGAGGATGGTCACGTTCGCGCCGAGGCCGATCGCGATGACGGCGGCGTTGTAGCCGACGATGCCTCCGCCGATCACGACGACGCGCCCGGGCGCAACGCCGGGAACGCCACCGAGCAGTAGCCCCCGTCCTCCCAGCGGCTTCTCGAGGAAGTACGCGCCCGCCTGAGCCGCGAGGCGGCCGGCGATCTCGCTCATCGGCGCGAGCAACGGCAGGCGACCGTCGGGGGTCTCGACGGTCTCGTAGGCGACGGCAGTCACGCCGCTGTCGACGAGCGCGTGCGTCAGCGGCTCGTCCGCGGCGATGTGCAGATACGTGAAGAGGACGAGCCCGTCGCGAAGCCGCGGGTACTCCTCCTCGATCGGCTCCTTCACCTTGAGCAGCAACTCCGAGTCGTTCCAGACGTCGTCGACCGAGCCGATCCGCGCGCCGACGTTCGCGTACGCAGCGTCGGGAAACGCGCTCCCCTGTCCGGCGCCCGTCTCGACCAGCACGTCGTGACCGCGGCGAGTCAGCTCGAGCGCCCCTGCCGGCGTGAGGGCGACGCGGTACTCGTCGGTCTTGATCTCCTTCGCGACGCCGATCTTCAAGGCGCGCGAACCTTACCCCTTTCGCCTCGAAGTTCGGCCGTCGCGCGGTTCAGAGGCCGCGGGCGCGCATGAGGAGCAGGAGACCGACGAGGGTCTTCGCGTCCTCGATCTCGTCGACGCGCGACGGGACGCTCTTGCACGGGGATCCGCACGAGCTCGATCGCTTCGTCGTCCTCGAGCTCCTGATCGCCCTCGGCGACGCCTTCTGCGAAGAACAGGTGCATGAGCTCGCGGCAGAAGCCGGGCGTCGTCCAGAACGACGGGCCGGCTCTCCAGTCGCCGCCGCGCAGGCCCGTCTCCTCGGTCAGCTCGCGCCTGGCGCACGCGAGCGGCTCCTCGCCGTCTTCGAGCGCTCCGGCCGGCAGCTCGAGCAACGACTTCCGCGCGGGCTCGCGTAGCTGTCGCACGAGGACGACGCGGTCCTGGTCGTCGACGGCGACGATCGCGACCGCGCCCGGATGCTCGACGATCTCGCGGTCGTGGTCTCCCCAGCGCTCGAGCGTGACGTCGATGAGGTCGCCGTCGTAGACGAGGTGTGCGGCGTCGGGCTCTTCGCTCACGTGACGAGGCTTCTCGCGAGAACACCGGCGGCAAACGCGGCCTCGAAGAACGCCGGATCGTCGTCAGGGCCGCGGCCCATGTGCGACAGGGGCAGCCCGGCACACGCGTCGCGCCAGCCCTCTGCGGTCGTGCCGCCGACGAGCGGTTCGCCGTGGGCGAGACTCAGGACGGCGGCTGTGTGATGCGAGATCCCGCGATGGCGGTCGCGTTCGTCTGCTTCCGACCCGCGTACGGCGACGACGGGACGTCCGCCGAGCGCGCTCGCCGCGTTCGCCGCGTCCACGGCTGCGAGGCCGCCGTGCCCGAACCGCGTACCCGTGCCGACGATTCCCGGGCCGATCGCGCAGACGACGACGTCGTGACCCTCGTGCGTCCACGCGAGCGCCGACGCCGTCGTCACGCACTGCACGTCGCCGTCGAAGCAAGGCGCGACGGCGACCGTGACGGCGACCAGGCCCCGCTCCCGCAATGCGCGCAACGTGTCCGAGAGCGAAACGGGGAGCGCTCCGCCGGCCAGTTGCACGTACGCGACGCGAAGGCCCGTGAGCGCCGCGCACACCGGCGCGACCTGGCTGTGCAGCGAGCAGCAGACGACCGGCATGCCGGCGAGAGACGCGTCGCGTTCACCCTCCTCTTCGACGTACAGGCGCGCGTGCTGCAGCGGCGTGTACGGCAGGAGCATCACGTGCGCGCCCGGCTCGGCGTCGAGCTCGAGACCGCGCGTGAGATTCGCGTAGAGGACGTCGAAGCCACCGCTGCCGAGCTCGAGCTCGCGTGCCTGGACGTTCACGAGAACCTCGTCGGCCAGCTCCACGGGACCCGTCAGGCGCGGATACGCAACGCAGGGAACATCGTTCACCTCCAGGCGCACGAGCTCCTCGTGCTGCTCGACGATCGCTGTGACCGTGCCGCGCCTAAGCGAGAGCGGCATCGACGAGCGCGAGCGTCACGTCGACCATCGCCTCGAGGTCCGCAACAGCGATTCGCTCGTCGGGCGTGTGGATGTCGACCATTCCGTTCGCGAGGTTGAGGCACTGGATGCCCTTCCCGTTGAAGACGTTGGCGTCGGCGGCGCCGCCGCTGAGGACGAAGCTCGGCTCCACCTCGCTCCTGCGGAGCGCCGCGACCGCGAGCCGTACGACCTCGTCCTCGCGCTTCAAGCGGTAGCCGCCGTACGATTTGCGCGACTCGACGTCGACCCGGCAGTCGCCGGCCTCGGCCGCGAACGAGAACGAGTCGAGCATCTCCTGGACGAGGTCCGTGAGCTTCCGCTCGTCGTGCGACCGCGCCTCGGCGTGGAAGGTGCACAGCTCGGCGACGATGTTCGTCGCGACGCCGCCCTCGATCACGCCGACGTTCGCGGTCGAGTCCTCGTCCACGCGTCCGAGGCGGAGCTCGGCGATTGCCCGAGCGGCGGCGGCGATGGCGTTCCGGCCGTCCTCGGGATACATCCCCGCGTGTGTCGCGCGGCCGTGATACGTGACGACGAGGGACTGCGCGAACGGCGCGCCGAGCACGACCTCGCCGATCGGCGCGGCCTGGTCGTACACGAACCCGTGCCGCGCCGAGAGCCGCGACGTGTCGAACGCGTTGGCGCCGATCAGGCCCACCTCTTCCTTCGGAGTGAAGACGAGCTCGATCCCGGCGTGCGGGCGCCGCTCGGCCAGAACGCGGCGCGTGGCCTCGAGCATCACGGCGACCGCCGACTTGTCGTCCGCGCCGAGGATCGTCCCCGCGGCGTTCCGCACGATGCCGTCGTCGTCGACCACGGGCTCGATTCGCGAGGTCGGCGGGACGGTGTCGAGGTGGGCGCAGAGGAAGATCGGCGTGCCCGGAGCCGTCGGCTCGACGCGCGCGTAGAGATTGCCGGCGCTCGAGCCGATCGACGGGCCGGTGTCGTCCTCGTCGACGTCCACCGCACAGTCGCGGAGGTACGCGGCGACGACGTCGGCGACCGCACGCTCCTCCCCCGACGGGCTGGGAATGGCAGCGAGCTCGGTGAAGAGCTCCAGCACCTCGGGCATCAGGCGATCTTAGAGCGAGCGCGCTGCAGCGAGACCGACCGTCCCGCGCTCGTGCGCGCGCTCGAGCGCCGCGCCGACGAAATCGCGGAACAGCGGAGCCGGGCGGGTCGGGCGCGACTTGAACTCCGGATGGAACTGCGAAGCGACGAACCACGGGTGGTCCGGCAGCTCGACGATCTCCACGAGCCGTCCCGCCTGGAACGTCCCCGACACCACGAGACCCGCGTCGACGAGCCGCGGCCGGAACGCGTTGTTCACCTCGTAGCGGTGCCGGTGCCGTTCCATCACGACCGCCTCGCCGTAGGTCGCACCGGCACCCGTGTCCTGCGCGACCTCGACGGCCTGCGCGCCCAGCCGCATCGTGCCGCCGAGATCCTCGACCTCCTTCTGCTCCGGGAGGAGATCGATCACCGGATACGGCGTCTCGGGATCCATCTCGGTCGAGTTCGCCCCGTCGAGGCCGACGACGTGACGCGCGAACTCCGACACGGCGACATGCATTCCGAGGCAGATGCCGAGGTAGGGAATCCCGCGCTCGCGCGCGACGCGGCAGGCGAGGATCTTGCCCTCCCACCCGCGCGAGCCGAAGCCGCCCGGCACGAGGACGCCGTCGACTCCCTCGAGCTCGCGCGCCGCCTCCTCGAGCGTCATGTTCTCGGCGTCGAACCAGCGCACGCGCACGTTGCAGCCGTGGTGGACGCCCGAATGCTTGAGCGCCTCGTGCACCGACAGGTACGCGTCGTGGAGCTTCACGTACTTGCCCACGAGCGCGATCTCAACCTCGCCTTCGAGGCCGTCGATCCGCTCGACGAGCGAGCGCCACTCGTCATCGGCGCCGCTCGGGGCTGCGATCCGGAGCTTGTCGAGAACGAGCGTGTCGAGGCCCTGCTCCTCGAGCACCGAGGGCACGAGGTAGACGTCGCGAACGTCGGGGCACGCGATCACCGCCTCGACGTCGACGTCGGCGAACAGCGCGATCTTGTCCCTGATGTCGTGCGACAGCTCGCCCCTCGAGCGCGCGACGACGATGTCCGGATGGATTCCGATGCGGCGCAGCTCGTTCACCGAGTGCTGCGTCGGCTTCGTCTTGAGCTCTCCCGCGGCTTCGATGAACGGAACGAGCGTCACGTGGAGATAGAGGACGTTCTCGGGCCCGGCCTCGCGGCGGAACTGACGGATCGCCTCGAGGAACGGCAGCGACTCGATGTCGCCGACGGTTCCGCCGACCTCGCTGATCACGACATCGGCCGTCGACGCCTCGGCCGCGCTGCGGATGCGGCGCTTGATCTCGTTCGTGATGTGCGGGATCACCTGCACGGTCGCGCCGAGGAACTCTCCCTTGCGCTCCTTGCGCAGGACGGTCTCCCAGATCGCGCCCGCGGTGTGGCTCGACGCCGACGACAGGTTCTCGTCGATGAACCGCTCGTAGTGTCCGATGTCGAGATCGGTCTCGGCGCCGTCCTCCGTGACGAAGACCTCGCCGTGCTGGAACGGGCTCATCGTTCCCGGGTCGACGTTCAGGTACGGGTCGAACTTCTGGGCCTGCACCTCGAGACCGCGCGCCTTCAGCAGCCTGCCGAGCGAGCCGGCGACGATGCCCTTTCCGAGCGCCGAGACGACGCCGCCGGTGACGAAGACGTACTTCGTCTGCTTCGAGCTCACGCCCGCCGCCCCAGCGCGTCGAGCTCGCGCAGGACCGGCGTCTGCTCGATCAGCTCGCCGAGCGAGCGGGTCTCTCCAAGGAGAGTGAGGCCTGCGAGGGCGCCGATCGCAACCCAACGGCCTCGTCCCGTGAAACGTTTCACGGAACTCGACCCTAGCAGCGCGCCCAGCCCGTTCGATCCCCCGTCGCCCAGCATCGCCATCTCCCGGAGATCGTAAGGAAGCAGCAGGACGGCGAGCGCGAGCGGCGCGTCGACGACGACGGCGGCGGCGAGATACGCCTTGAGCGCGCGGCCGGGGCGGGTGTCGAGCTGGTTGAGCGCGTTCGCGCAGAGCGCGACGAGCAACGCACCGGAGAGCGAGCGCGTCCGAACGAGCGCGACGAACGGGATGCCTCCGAGCTTGAGCACGCCGGTCGTGCGCCGCGCGCGCAGGTGCTCGCGGAAGCCGCGCTCGGCCCCGCTCCAGCGGTCGTCGGCAAGCCCGATCGCGGTGATCAGCGGCTCGTGCGCCAGCGCCGTCCAGCCGACGAGCGGGAGGCGCGAGCCGCGGTAGTTGACACGCAGCGGGCCTGCTGCCAGCAAGGCGTCGACGAACTGGCGAGCGCGGTGGACGAATCCGCTGACGTCCCGGCCCGTGGCGCGGTGCTCGAGTGGCAGGCGGATCTCCTCGACCGCAAGGCCCGCGCGAACGGCGTCGATCGTCATCCGCGTCTCGGCGCCGAAGCCCGGCGCGAGCGGAAAGACAGCCGCTCGTGCCGCCGCGGAAAGCGCGCGCTGTCCCGACAGCGGCTCCTCCGCCTCGAACCCCGTGCGCAGCCGGATCAGCGCCCGGGCCGCGCGCTTCGCGATCCCGAAGCCGCCTCCCTGGCGCTCGTGCGAACACCGCGATCCGCACGCCTCGTGAAACGCCGTCAGCCGGCAGGAGAGGCGTCAGGTCACCGCGCAGATCCGCGTCGGCGAGCAGGAGCGCGCCAGGCGGCGCGGCTCGCTCGGCGGCGGAGAGCGCCTGGCCTTTGCCGCGGCGCGGGAGGCGGAGGACGGTGGCTCCGGCCGCGTCGGCCCGCTCGGCAGTCGCGTCGCGGGAGCCGTCGTCGGCGACGATCAGCCCGGCGTCGGGGAAGGAGCGGCGAAGCGCGGCGACGGTCTCGGCGATCGACTCCTCCTCGTCGCGCGCAGCGACGAGGACGGTCATCGGCTCAGCCACTCTGCCTGGAAGGCAGCACCGCGTCGGCGCCGTCGGCCGTACCGTACTGGCCGCTCGGCGCGCCGGCGAGCACGAGAGCGAGCGCGGCGCGGCCGGTCATCTGGTCGATGTCGTCGACGCTCGACAGGCCACGGTCGTGGTAGACGGGCACGGCGGAGGGAGTCGTCCCGGTCTCCTCCACGCCGACGGCCGGCACGTCGCCGGCGGCCAACGACGTGAAGAGGCCGCGCAGCAGGCGTGCGGTGTCGCCCGGCTGGGGCTTCACCGTGCGCACGACGACGACCGCGTCCGCGCGCTTCTTCGAGTCACCGCTTCGCTCGCCGATCAGCTCGCCGCCGAGCACCTTCCAGAGCGGCGTCGCACCGCCGGCCTCGAACTCCGTGCCGAGGGCGCTGCCGAGACTTCCGAGCTTGTCGTCGCCGACGTACTTCGCGAACTGCGGCCCGGCCTCCGCGAGCGTGCTGTCCAGAGCCTTGTTGTCGACGGGGACGCTGAGCGAGAGCACGCGCACGGGAGGCGCTGCGCCCGCGTCGAGCAGCGTCGTCTCGACCGCCTGGCTCACGCCTCCGTCGACGGGACCGACGTAGAGAACGGCGACGCGCTTGTTCTTCAGGAGGCCGCGCATCACCTCCGGGTACGCCTGCTGGAAGGCGCTCTCGAGCGTGTTCGCGGTTGCGCCGAGCTGCTTTAGCTGCGCTGCCCGCGCGGTGGCGTCACGGCGCGCGCTGTCGCGCTCCTCGCGCGCGACCTTCAGGTCCGCCTCCTTCGTGACGCCGCTCCCGGCGAGACCGACGCCGACGAGGATCCCGACGATCAACGCGATGAAGACGGCCGCGAGCGAGGCGACGTGGTAGCGGAGGTCGAACATGGCCGGCTACAAGTCTGCCGCTGTTTGCACGAGTGCGTGCAGGCGGGTCAGCGCCTTCTCGGGCATCGACCGCTTGAGGCCGACGAGCGCCGGGCCGGAGACCGTCAGGTGGGCGAGCGTCCGGTTCGGCTGAGGCGCCGCCAGGCGAAGCTCGGCGTCGAGCCGCTCGCCGGTGAGCTGGAACGCGAACCGCTCGTACGGCTCGACTGCCAGGACGAGCAGCGTGCCGCTCATGTTCGGCCTGCGAAAGAGCGACGGACGGTTCTCGCCCACGATCTGCCAGCGCGCGCCGGGCGCCAGGCCGCGGCGGTCCGGCTGGAGGCCGCCGATTCCGGGCCACCAGTCCGGAAGGTTGAACGGCTCCGCGAGGAAGGCCCAGACATCGGCGCGCGGCGCGAGCAGCTCGCGCTCTGCCTGGTACGTCGGCACGGCTAGAGCCCGAGCAGGCTCTGGATCCGCAGGCTGACGAGGTTGATGACGTGCCGGAGCTGCGGCGACGCCAGGACCGCAGTGACGATCACGCCGAAGGCCGCGAGCGCGAAGACGACGAGCGGCCAGACCCCGACGCGCCGGCTGACGAGCCGCGACACGCCCTTCGCGTCGACGAGGATCTCCCCGACCTTCAGCCGCGTCACGAACGTCGACGACATCCCCGCGCGCTCGCGCTCGAGAAACTCGATCAGGTTCAGGTGGGTGCCGACGGCGACGATCAGCTCGGCGCCCTTCTCGTACGCGAGCAGCAGCGCGAGGTCCTCGCTGATCCCCGGCGCGGCGACCGGCTGGTAGGTCAGGCCGAGTCGCTCGAGCCGAGCGGAGCCGGGTGCGGTCCCGTTCCCCGCGTACGCGTGGACGACCAGCTCGGCGCCGGAGCGTAGCGCCTCGTCGGAGACCGAGTCCATGTCGCCGACGATCACGTGCGGCCGCAGGCCGAACTCGAGCAGCGCGTCGGCGCCGCCGTCCACCGCCACGAGCACCGGCTTGAAGTCGCGGATGTAACCGCGCACGATCGCCAGGTCGCGCTTCATTCCGGGGCCGCGCGCGACGACGAGCGCGTGACGGTCGCGGAAGCTCGTGTGAAGCGGCGGGAAGTCGACGCCTCCGGCGAGGACGGTGCCCTCGTCGCGCAGGTAGCGCATCGTGTTCTCCGCGAAGTCCTCGAGCGCCTGCGTCACGCGTCCGCGCTGCTCGGCGAGCGCGCGCGCCAGCTCGTCGGCGGTCAACGCTCGACCCGACGCGAGGCAGTCGCCGTTGCGGAAGACGCTCGAGCCGCGCACCGAGACGACGTCACCCTCGCTCACCGCCTCGAAGAGCTCCTTGTCCGGGACGTCGATCAGCTCGACGCCGCCGCGGACGAGCAGGAGCGGCCCGGGATTCGGGAAGCGGCCGGACTGAGAGGGCGAGCAGTTGACGACCACCCGTGCGCCGGAGTCGAGCAGCTCCTCGGCCGAGACGCGGTCGATGTCGCGGTGGTCGATGATCGCGATGTCGCCGGGCTCGAGCCGGCGGGTCAGCCGCTTCGTCATCCGGTCGAGTCGCGCCGGTCCGGTGAACTCGACGGTGCTCATCGCTTCAGCGTCTCCAGGAATGCGGCCCCGCCGAGCATCCGCTCGAGCTCGCTCGCGCGCTCGTCCTCGTCGAGCTGAGCGATGCGCGTGTGCGTCGGATCGCCCGGAACCTTCTCGACCCTGAAGTGGCGCGCGGCGAGGCCGGCGATCTGCGGAAGGTGCGTGATCGTGATCACCTGCGCCTGCTCCGCCGCGCGCTCGAGCGCCCGTCCGACGGCGTTGGCGGTCTCGCCTCCGATTCCCGCGTCGAGCTCGTCGAAGACCAGCGTGTCCCCGCCGGCGACGACCGCGATCGCCAGCGCGATCCGCGACAGCTCGCCACCCGACGCCGTGTCGGCGACCGGCGCGAGCGGTAGGCCCGGATTCGGCCGGATCAGGAACTGCACCTCGTTGCCGCCGGTCGGACCGGGGTCGCGCGACGAGACCACGACCTGGAACTCGCCGTCCCCGAGGCCCAGCCCCGCGAGCTCGGCCGACACCGCCTGCGCAAAGCGCTGCGCCGCTTCCTCGCGCACGGCGTGCAGCTCCGCGGCCAGCTCCTGGACTCGCACCTCGGCCGCAACGAGCGCCTGCGCGGCCGCCTCGGACGGATCGACTCCCGCGTCGACCGCGGCGAGCTCCGCGCGCGCCTCGGCGGCCCGCGCGAGCAGCTCGTCGTAGGTCTCGCAGTGGAAGCGGCGCCTCGTGTCGGCGATCCGCTCCAGCTGCGCCTCGGTCTCCTCGAGCCGCTCGGGCTCGGAGCCGAGCGTGGCGAGGTAGCCGCGCAGATCGGATGCCGTCTCGCGCAGGCGCAGCTCGACGTCGCGGAGCTCGTCGCCTGCGCGTGCGAGCTCGGGCGCGAGCGATTCGAGCGGAGCGAGCGCGCGCTCGGCGCGCGCGGCGAGCAGCGCAGCGCCCTCGCCCTCCTCGGGTGCCAGCGCCTCCGCGGCCGCGGCCGCACCGTCGACCAGCTCTTCGAGGTGCTGCAGCGTCTCGCGGCGCGCGCGCAGCTCGGTCTCGGTTTCCGGCTCGAGCCCCTCGGTGTCCTCGACGAGCGCCCGCAGCTCCGTGAGCCGTTCCGCCGTCCGCGCTGCGCTCGCCGCCGTCTCGTCGTGTCGTTTCCGCGCCGCCGCGAGCTCGCGCCACGCAGTCGCCGCTCGCGCGCGAAGCGGCGTCGCCGCGGCGAAAGCGTCGAGGAGATCGAGCTGGTGCGACGGCCTCGCGAGCCGGCGCTGCTGGAACTGGCCGGACATCGCGATCGCCTGCTCGGCGGCCGCGGCCACGTCCTCACGCGCTGCCGCACGACCCCAGGCGTAGGCGCGTGTGCGACCGTCCGCGAAGATCCGCCGCGCGAGCACGAGACCCGGCTCCGCCGACGGTTGCAGCTCCGCGAGCGCCTCGTTCGGCTCTCCGTCGAGCTCGGCCTCGACGTACGCCTCCTCGCCGGCAGGACCGATCATCGTCGCGTCTCCACGCGCGCCGAGCAGGAGCCCGATCGACTGCGCGAGGATCGTCTTTCCCGCGCCGGTCTCGCCCGTGATCGCGTTCAGGCCAGGAGCGAGGTCGAGCTCCGCCTCGCGGATGAGGACGAGATTCTCGATGCGCAACCTGCGGAGCACGGCGGAAAGTCTCGCACGAAGGGCCGCGCGGCCCGCGCATCCGACCGCGTCAATTCTGCTGCGGCGCGCGGCGTCGTAGCTCACAGCCATGGCACAGTGGGCGCGATGGATCCCACACCGCCCAACGACGCGCCGACTCGCGTCCGCCGCCACCCGGAGCGCGGCGCGTACGACAGGGAGACGATCGCCGCGATCCTCGACGAGGCGTTCGTGTGTCACCTCGGCTTCGTCCACGACGGGCGCCCGTTCGTGATCCCGACGATCCACGCGCGCTCCGGCGACGTGCTCTACCTCCACGGCTCGCCCGCCAGCCGGATGCTGCGCACGCTCGCCGACGGCGTCGATGTCTGCGTCGACGGTGACGCTCCTCGACGGCCTCGTCCTCGCGCGCTCGGTCTACAACCACTCGATGAACTACCGCTCGGCCGTCGTGCTCGGCCGCGCGCGCGAGGTGACCGACCGGGACGAGAAGCTCGCCGCCGTCGCGACGATCGTCGAGCACATGGTTCCCGGCAGGTCGGGCGACGCACGCGGGCCGAGCGACAAGGAGCTCGCCGGCACGCTCGTCCTGGCGCTCGCGCTCGACGAGGCGTCGGCGAAGATCCGCCGGGGACCGCCGTCGGACTTCGACGCGGATCTGGACCTGCCGGTCTGGAGCGGAGTCGTCCCGATGCGCCTCGTGCTCGATCCGCCGGAGCCGGACTCGAGCATCCCGCCGAAGGTCGACCTGCCCGACTACCTGACCCGGTCGGAGCGGTAGCGCGCGCGAGCCGACGACGGTCGCGGTGATCCGGCCCGGTCGACGTAGCGACGGCTAGCCGAAAGCAGAGCGGAAGCGGGTGAGGAACGTCGCGTCGGGCAGCGTCGCCAGCAGGCTTCGCTCGGAGCCGAGCCGCACGGTGACGGTGCCGTCCGGCTCGATCGCCCCGACGCGCTGCCCGTCGGCGATGAGCGCAAGCGAGATGTCCGGCGTGCGGTTCGTGACGACGATGTCCCGCCCGCGCGGCACGACGAGCGGCCGCGCGTGGAGCGAGTGCGGCGCGACGAAGCTGACCGCCATCGCATCGATTCCCCACATCAGAACGGGCCCGTTGTTCGAGAGGTTGTACGCGGTCGAGCCTCCGGGAGTGGCGAGGATGATTCCGTCGCAGGGAACCGTTCCGAGCGGCTCGCCGCCGATCGCCCACTCGAGCTCGACGAGGCGTCCCGTGACGGCGCTCGCGGCGACGACGTCGTTGACCGCGACGGCACTCGCACCCTTTTGCTCGAACTCGAGCGTCGGCAGCTCGATGACGACGTAGTCGCCGGCGAGCGCGCGCCGCAGCCCACTCTCGAGCTCGTCCGGCTGGATCGAAGCGAGAAAGCCGAAGCGGCCGAAGTTGATGCCGATCACGGGCACGCGCCCGAGAAACTCGTGGAAGGCGCGCAGCATGGTTCCGTCGCCGCCGAACACGACGACGAGCTGCGGGTCGTCCTCGACGAGCTCGGCGCCGGCCGCTGCCGCGACGGCCCGCACCCGCTCGACGGCGTCTTGGAACCCGTCGCGGTCGCGCAGAAAAAGCCTCGCGCGGCGCACAGGCTCAGCCAACGGCTGCGGCAATCCGGCTGTCGATGTCGTCGGAAAGGCGAGGCTCCTGTCGCTGCACGAGGTAGACGACGAACTCCCGGTTGCCTTTCGGCCCGGGCAGGCCCGAGTCTACGACGCCGACCGTTTCCGCTCCCCACCCGACCGCCGCTTCGACCACTTCGCGCACGACGCGCCGCTGCACGGAAGCCTCGCGGACGACGCCTTTCGTCGTCTCGCCGCGACCGGCCTCGAACTGCGGCTTCACGAGCACGAGCGCCTCCCAGCGCGGCGACGCCAGACGCAGGATCGGCGGCAGGACGAGCTTCGCGCTGATGAACGAGACGTCGCACGTCACGAGCTGCGGCGCGAACGGGAGCTCCGTGACGTGGCGCGCGTTCGTCCGCTCCATGACGACGACGTGCGGATCGCCGCGCAGGCGCGGGTGGAGCTGCCCGTAGCCGACGTCGAGCGCGATCACGCGCCGCGCGCCGCGCTGGAGGAGGGCGTCGGTGAAGCCGCCGGTCGACGCGCCGACGTCGCAGCAGTCGAGGCCGGCCACGTCGAGACCGAACGCGTCGAGCGCGTTCGCCAGCTTGTGCCCCGCGCGCGAGACGTACGGCGGCGGCGACTCGACGACGAGGTCCGCGTCGTCGGCCACCTGCGTCCCGGGCTTGTCGTACCCCGGCACCAGCCCTGCGAGGACCAGCGCCTGCGCCTGCGCGCGGCTCTCGGCCAGCCCGCGCTCGACGAGCACCACGTCCAGGCGCTTCTTCACCGCGGCGGCCGTCAGGCCGTTCGCACGGCGAGCCCGTCGACGATCTCCGCGAGCACGGACGTGTCGCCGTCGACCTGGTCGAGCGCTGCACGCGCACGCGCGGCCGCGTCGTCCGCGAGGCGGCGGGCACCGTCCACGCCACGCGCAAGGACGAAGCCGTCGCCGTCGAGGATGTCGTCCACGACCTGGAAGAGCATGCCGAGCTCGTCCGCGAACGAGCGCCACGAGCGTTGCGCGTGCGCCGGCAGCTCAGCGGCCTGGAGCGCGAGCGTCACCGACGCGTAGAACAGGCGGCCGGTCTTCAGCCGGTGCACGGTCTCGAGATCGGTCGCCGGCTCCATCGTGTCGAGGTACTGGCCGCCGATCATCCCGAGCGTCGCCTCCGCGAGCTCCCGCACGACCGCCGACGACGGGTACGACGCAGCGAGCCGGAACGCCTCCGCGAGCAACGCGTCGCCCGCGAGCAGCGCCTTCCCCTCGCCATACGCGGCCCAGACGCTCGGTTTGCCGCGCCGCTCCTCGTCGTCGTCGAGCGACGGCAGGTCGTCGTGGACGAGCGAGAAGTTGTGCACGAGCTCGAGCGCGGCCGCCGCGGGAAGCACCTGCTCCGGCTCGGCGCCGATCGCCTCGCCGACGGCGAGGCAGATGACGGGACGGACGCGCTTGCCTCCCATCTCGAGGAACGCGTAACGCGCGGACTCCGCCTGCCCGTGCAGCTCCGGCCAGAGCTCGAGCTGCTCGAGGTAGTCCTCGACGATCGCCTTCAGCTCGTCAGGCGCCCGCACTCTCCGCCTCCTGCCGCGCGACCTCGACCTCCGCTTCGACCTGCTTCGCGATCTCCGCGAGCTCCGCGAGGACGTCGACCGCCTCCTGCGGATCCGTCGTCGCCTCGAGCCGCGCGCGCACCTCCTCGACCCGCGCGAGCAGCACCTCGACCCGCTTCAGCGATTCTTCGGAAGCCAATGCTTGTCGCTTTCTGTCAAGGGCGTAGCTCGTTCAAGGCGCGGCTTCGCAGGCGCAAACCCACTGGCTACGGCGAATCTTCCTCGGGGGAAGTGCGAAGCACCTCGCGCGAACATCATGCGGCTTCCTCTCGCGCCACGCGGCCGAGTATCCCGTTGACGAGCTTGCCGGCGTCCTCGGAGGCGTAGCGCTTCGCAAGCGTCACCGCCTCGTCGATCGCCACCTCGACCGGCGCGGCGCCCGTCTCGATCTCTTCGATCGCGATGCGGAGGACGTTGCGCTCGACGACGCCGAGCCGGTTCGCCGTCCAGCCCTCGGCGCTCGCCGTGATCCGCTCGTCGAGCGCGGAAGAGCGCGCCTGCACGGCTGCGACGGTGCGGCGCGTGTACTCGTCCGCGTCGGGGTCCAGCTCCAGCTTGCCGGTGAGGTCCCACTTGTAGAGCGCGAACAGCGCGCTCCTGCGGGCGCCTCGCCTACTCATCGATCTCATCGAGCGAAATGTCGACTCGCATGTTCAGATCGCACATCGTCGCAAGAGCCTCGGCCACGCGCTGCTGCACGTCGCGTGCCAGGTCGGGGAGCACCACGCCGTAACGCGCTGCGAGCGAGATCGCGACGCTTTCCTCCTCGAGCTCCACGCCGCGCTTCCTCACGCGCGCGCCGTCGACCTGCTCGGCTGCGCCGACGACGATCTGCGTCAGCGCCGCGTCGGTGATCGTCACCCCGTCGGCCGTCCGGCTCACGAAGCGACCTCGGCGTAGAGATCCTCGAGGAACGCCGTCGAGTACTCGCCGCTCGCGAACGCCTCCGTGGCGAGGACCTCGAGGGCTGCCTCTCGCGTCGTCGGCACGCCGTCGACCTGAAGCTCGCCGAGTGCTCGCTGTGCGCGCGCGATCGCCGACCGGCGGTCGGCGTCCCAGACGATCACCTTGGCGATCAGCGAGTCGTAGTACGGCGGCACCACCGAGTTGTCCTCGACGGCCGTGTCGACGCGCACGCCCGGCCCGAGCGGCGGCCGGAAGCGGCTGACGACGCCGGGTGCCGGCGTGAAGTTCCGTCGAGGGTCCTCTGCGTTGATCCGGATCTCGATCGCGTGCCCGCGCCGCGGCGCCCGGCCGGTCACGCTGAGCGGCTCGCCGGCCGCGACGCGAAGCTGCTCGTGGACGATGTCGATGCCCGTGCACAGCTCCGAAACCGGGTGCTCGACCTGCAGGCGCGCGTTCAGCTCGATGAAGTGAAACGAGCCGTCGACGCCGACGAGGAACTCGAACGTGCCGGCGTTGCGATAGCCGATCGTGCGAACCGCCCGCTCGGCCGCGGCCTCCATCTCCTCGCGCGACGCGGCGTCGAGCGCGGGCGACGGCGACTCCTCGATCAGCTTCTGGTGGCGGCGCTGGATCGAGCACTCGCGCTCGCCGAGCGTGAGGACGCCTCCGTGTGAGTCCGCGAGCACCTGGATCTCGACGTGCCGCGCCGGCTCGATCACCTTCTCGACGTAGAGCGCGGGATCGCCGAACGCCGCGAGCGCCTCGGCCGCGGCCGAGCCGAACGCGTCCTCGAGCTCGTCCTGCGACTCGACGAGCCGCATGCCCTTACCCCCGCCGCCGGCCGCCGCCTTGAGCAGCACGGGAAAGCCGAGGTCGTCGGCCGCGGCGCGCGCCTGCTCGATCGTCGCCGTTCCGTCGGTGCCGGGAACGAGCGGGACCCCGGCGGCGCGCATCTCGTGCTTCGCCTGCGCCTTGTCTCCCATGCGCGCCATGACGTCCGGCGTCGGCCCGACGAAGACGAGGTCGTTCTCCTCGCACGCGCGTGCGAACGCGGGGTTCTCGGCGAGGAAGCCCCAGCCCGGGTGCACCGCCTCGCACCCGGTCGTCGTCGCGGCCGCGATCAGCGAGGGGATCTTCAGGTAGCTCTGCGCGGCCGCGGGCGGTCCGATGCGGAGCGCCTGGTCGGCCATGCGAACGAACATCGCGTCGGCGTCGGCCGTGGAGTACACGGCGACCGCCTCGCAGCCGAGCTCGTGCAGCGCGCGGATCACGCGCACCGCCACCTCGCCACGGTTCGCTACGAGCACGCGCGAGAACATCAGTGGTGAGCCGCCATCAGAGGGCGTCGAGCGGCGCGCCGACGAACGGCTCGAGCTCGAACAGAAGCTGGCCGAACTCGACCGGCTGGCCGTTCTCCGCGTGGATCGCGCGCACGAGCCCCTGCGACTCCGCCTTCAGCTCGTTGAAGAGCTTCATCGCCTCGAGCAGGCACAGCGTCTGCCCGGTCGTGACCGCGTCGCCCACCTCGACGAACGGCGGCGCGCCGGGCTCGGGGGCGCGGTAGAAGACGCCGATCATCGGCGACTCGACCGGGACGAGACCGTTCGACGAACCGCCGCTCGGAGCCACCGGAGCGCGCAGGTCGTCGGCGCCGCCGATCGTGATGGGCACCGCCTCCGTCTCCTGCGTCCGCCGCACGGTGACGCGCATTCCCTCCTCCTCGATCGTGACCTCGCCGACGCCGGTCTCCTGGACGATCCGGACGACCTCGCGGATTCGCTCCGACCGCGCGCGCTCGAGGGCGGTCTCGAGCTGGTCGCCGCCGCCGCCCCGCCCGCGGATCGCACGCAGCAGTCGCTCGGCCTCCTCGCCGAACAGCCCGAGCAGCAGCAGCTCCTCCTCGCTCGACGCGAGCCCCTCGGCCTGCGCGCGCACCTCGTCGAGCGCCGGGATGTGCAGCGGCGCTGCCTGCGCGTCGCCCGTGAGCCCGACGGCGCGGCGCACGTTCGCGTCGACCGCTCCGGGAGGCGTCCCCCACTCGCCCTCGAAGAGCGCGCGCACCTCGTCGACGACGACGGAGTAACGCGACGCCGAGAGGACGTTCAGCAGCGCCTGCGAGCCGAGGATCTGGCCGATCGGCGCGGCGAGCGGCGGCGAGCCGATCTCGGTCCGAACCAGGACGACCTCGGCCAGCACCTCGTCGAGCCGGTCTGCGGCCGACTGGCTCTGGAGGCTCTTGTCCAGCGCCGCCACGAGACCGGCCGGAAGGTCGTGCTCCGCCGCGCGCACGGCGATCCGCGGCGCGAGCGGTGTCACCGGCTCGTCGCCGATGTGCTCGTCGATCACGTCGGACGCCTGCCACAGCTTCTGCACGTCCACCGACGAGTCGAGGCCGAGACCTGCAAGCGCCTCGGCGAGGCTCTCGCCCGACACGCGGTGCAGCGTGAGCGCGACGGGATAGACGGCGGTCGCAATCAGGTCGGCGCCGGCGCGTGCGGCTTCGAGCGCGACCGCGAGCGCGTTGCCGCCGGACCCCTGGCAGTAGACGCCGACCGGCAGTCCGCTCGCCTCGTGCAGGCGCGTGACGAGCTCCTGCGCGCGATGCGGCTGGAGCGATCCCGTCGGGATCGTGCAGCACGACGCGCGTCGCGCCGAGGTCGGGCAGCTTGCGCGCCTGCGCGACGAGCGGCTCGGTCTCGCCGGTCGGCCCGGAGCTGTAGACGAGCCCCGCTGCGAACTCGGCGCCCGCGGCGGCTATCGACTCGGCCGCCTCTCTGAGGTTCGACACGTCGTTGAGCGGATCGCTGAGCCGGAACACGTCGATGCCGTTCTGCGCCGCCGACTCGATGAACCGCCGCACGAAGTCGGAGTCGACCGGCCGGGACCCGACGAGCACGCGCCCGCGCAGCGCCATCGCAAGCGGAGTCGTGACGCGCGCGTTCAGTGCCCTGATGCGCTCCCACGGGCTCTCGACGCCCCGGCGCACCGCGCTGTCGAAGACGCCTCCGCCCGAGACCTCGAGGTACCGGAATCCCGCGCCGTCCAGCACCTCGGCGACCCGCAAGAGGTCGGCCGTCGGGATCCGCTCGGCGAGAGGATCCTGCCCGAGGAGCCGGATCGTCGTATCGACGAGCGCTGGCACGGCAGGACCTTAACGTCCCGCGGGCGCGGCGCTACGCACGCGAGATGTAGCGGCCCTCGCGCGGGTCGACCTTGACCCGCTCACCCGGGTTGACGAACATCGGCACCTGGACGACGGCCCCCGTCTCGAGCGTGGCGGGCTTCGTCACGTTCGAGACCGTGTCGCCCCTCACTCCCGGGCTCCGTCTCCGTCACGGTCAGCTCCACCGACGCCGGAAGCTGCACGCCAGACGGCTTCCCTCCGACGACGAGCACCTGGGCGCTCGAGGACGGCTGCATGAACGGCAGCTCGTTCTGGAGCTCCGCGTGCGGCAGTGAGAACTGCTCGTACGTCGCCTCGTCCATGAAGTGGACGTCCGAGCCGTCGTCGTAGAGGAACTGGACGCTCTTCGTCTCGGTGTAGATGCGCGCGAACTTCTCGCCCGCTCGGAAAGTGCGCTCGACGACCGCGCCGGTGTCGATGTTCTTCACCTTCGTGCGGACGAACGCGCCGCCCTTGCCCGGCTTCACGTGCTGGAACTCGACGATCCGCCAGACCCCGCCGTCCAGCTCGATGTGCATCCCGTTCTTGAACTGGTTCGTGGAGACCGTGTCTGCCATCGGCGGCCAAGGCTAGCGCACGGTGTGGCGGAGAACGACGAGGGCCGCCCGGAGGCGACCCCTCGCAGCTCGTCTTTTGCTCGCGGACTCTAGGCCGTCTGCGGCGAATATCTTCGGTCGAACGCTTCGCCGCCGGGTTGCAAACGAGCTGTGACTAAGGTGGCCGCGTGAGCGACTACATCTACTCGATGTACCGGGCCAACAAGTTCTACGGGGCCGATCGCCAGGTGCTGGAGAACATCTCGCTGTCGTTCTTCCACGGCGCGAAGATCGGCGTCCTCGGGCCGAACGGCGCAGGCAAGTCGACGCTCCTGCGGATCATGGCCGGACGCGAGGAGACCTCGAGCGGCGAGGCGCAGCTGGCGCCGGGAGCGACAGTCGGCCTGCTCGAGCAGGAGCCCGACCTCGACCCCGAAAAGGACGTCCGCGGCAACGTCGAGGACGGCGTCCGGGAGCTGCGCGACCTGCTCGATCGCTTCGAAGCCGTCTCGGCGAAGTTCGCCGAGCCCGACGCCGACTTCGACGTGCTGCTCGAGGAGCAGGCGAAGGTGCAGGAGGAGATCGACCGCCGCGACGGCTGGACGCTCGACGCGACGCTCGACCGGGCGATGGACGCGCTTCGCCTGCCCGAAGGCGATCGCGACGTGACGACGCTCTCCGGCGGCGAGCGCCGCCGCGTGGCGCTCTGCCGGCTGCTGCTCTCCTCGCCCGATCTGCTGCTGCTCGACGAGCCGACGAACCACCTCGACGCCGAGTCGGTGCGCTGGCTCGAGAGCTTCCTCGCCGAGTACAAGGGGACCGTCGTCGCCGTCACGCACGATCGCTACTTCCTCGACAACGTGGCCGGCTGGATCCTCGAGCTCGATCGCGGCCGCGGCCTTCCGTTCCAGGGCAACTACTCGTCGTGGCTCGAGCAGAAGCAGGCGCGGCTTGCGGTCGAGGAGAAGCAGGAGTCGGCGCGCCGCCGCACACTCGCGCGCGAGCTCGAGTGGGTGCGGATGAGCCCGCGCGCCCGGCAAGCGAAGTCGAAGGCGCGCCTCTCGGCGTACGAGCAGCTCCTCGCCGAGGAGGATCGCGTGAAGCTCGACAGGGTGGAGATCCACATCCCGCCGGGCCCGCGGCTCGGCGACCTGGTGATCGAGGCGGACGCGCTTGCGAAGGGCTACGAGGACCGGCTGCTGTTCGAAGGCCTGAGCTTCTCCCTCCCGCCCGCGGGCATCGTCGGCGTGATCGGGCCGAACGGCGCCGGCAAGACGACGCTCTTCCGGCTCATCGCCGGCGAGGAGCAACCTGACTCGGGCTCGCTGCGACTCGGCGAGACCGTCCAGCTCGCGTACGTCGACCAGTCGCGCGGCGGGCTCGATCCCGCGAAGAACGTCTGGAAGGAGATCAGCGGCGGCCTCGACACGATCGAGCTCGGCCGGCGCGAGATCAACTCGCGCCAGTACGTGAGCTGGTTCAACTTCCGCGGCCGCGACCAGCAGAAGCCGGTCGGGCAGCTGTCCGGCGGCGAGCGAAACCGCGTCCACCTGGCGAAGCTGCTGCGTAGCGGCGGCAACGTCCTGCTGCTCGACGAGCCGACGAACGACCTCGACGTCGACACCCTGCGCGCGCTCGAGGACGCGCTGCTCGACTTCGCCGGCTGCGCCGTCGTCATCACCCACGACCGGTGGTTTCTCGACCGGGTCGCGACGCACATCCTCGCTTTCGAGGGCGACTCGCAGGTGACGTGGTTCGAGGGCCCGTGGGGCGCCTACGCGGAGTGGGTGACCGAGACGCGCGGCGCCGAAGCGCTCGAGCCGCACCGGATCAAGTACAAGCCGCTCGTTCGCGCGTAACGCAACAGGCGTTACGCGGCGCGTCGGCGGGAATGCCTGCGGCGATGGCTCTTCGAATCACAGCGGTCGCCGCGTGCACACTCGCGCTCGCCCTCGCCGGGGCTGCGCCGTCGACGCGGGCGCAGGAACCGATCGACCCGGCGAAGCTGCTCACGCGTTTCGAGCCGGTGCTTCTCTTTCATCCGCAGGAGGACTGGGCTCCCGAGCGGGCCGACGCGTTCGTGTCCCGCGCGCGGGTCGAGAAGCAGGTGACGCGCGATGCATGGTCGTCCGTGCCGAAGCCGCTCCCGACGAATACGCGCGGTTGCGCCTTCACGCCGTGCTACCGCATGAACCTCCCGTGCTCGCTGCAGTCGGGTGACGAGTGCTACGAGAAGACGAGCGCGACGATCACCGACTGGAAGCGGCCGGTCATCTACGGGCGCGTCCTGACCGTTCCCTCGGGGACGCCGCCGCCGCCCGGCTTCACGGCGCCGCGGTATCTCGTCCGGTACTGGCTGTTCTACGAGTTCGACGACTGGCGCACCGCACGCGAGCGTCTCTGGCAGGCGCACGAAGGCGACTGGGAGAGCATCACCGTCGGGATCTCGAGCACGCTCCAGCCGCTGTTCGCGGCCTACAGCCAGCACTGCACGGGGACGATCCGCGCCTGGGCGCCCGTCGAGAAGCGCGCGGGTACACATCCGGTCGCATACGTCGGGCTCGGCTCGCACGCGAACTACTTCACGAACGCGCCGACCTCGACGAAGTTCTCCCAATGCCTGCGCAAGTACCTCGACCGCCCCGAGCTCGCGCACGCGACGGCGATCGTCAAGGCGACGGAGGAGCGTCTCGTCGATCGGACGGGAACAGCGCACGCTTCCGGCGCGCCCGGCCTCCCCAAAACGACGCAGCTCGAGCTGGTCCAGCTGACCCAGCCGCTTCCCGATTGGGCGTCGTTCCCCGGCCGCTGGAGCGAGGGACAGCTCCTGTGGCTCGGCCGCACGCCGCACCGCTTCACCAGGATCACGGAGACCGGCGGCCCCGCCACGCCGAACTGGAACGGCACCTCGTTCCCGTCGTACTGGCACACGACGTCGAGCTAGCTCACGCCGCCGACGTTCGCCGCGGGAGAGGACGCTCGCGCACCCGAGCCTCGGTGCGTCAGAGCTGGTCGAGTCCGACGAAGCCGGGCTTGAGTCACGTTGGCATGTCTGGGTGCTTCGATCGCGTGAGAGCGCAGAACTCGCGCCCGCGTCTGGCATCCCCGACAGGCGACGACCAGATCCCTCGGGGTGTATGCCCGCGCACTGACGCACGCCAACGGAACGCGCCAGGTAACCGCGACCCTGAAGGCGTCGCCGCCGCGAAGCTAGGGGAGGTCGGACAGGTGCGGCGTGTCCGCCCGAACTCTCAGTACCACTTTCCTTTCGCGAACCCGCCGAACGCGATCAGTCCGATGAGCGCGACGATCAACCCGATCCAGAAGCTCCACACGATGATCAGGACGATTCCGACGATGACGAGGATTCCGCCAAGCGAAATCCCCCCGATTCTGCGGTCGGCCATGCGCGGTTCTTCTCCCTTCGGTTAGTCGGCACGCGAAGTGGCGGCGCCGGGTGACTATACGGGGGCTGCAGGATGAACCCTGTAAGCCGAGGACGGGCCGGCGCCGCCCTCACGCGGAGTCCTGGGAAAGCAGGCTGGTTAACTGGCACTGCGGCGGGAACCGCTCTCTCGGCCACACTGGTGGTTACTTCGAGGAGGTCGCCCCAGTGAAAGCGCACCATCGTCTTGGTCTGGCCGCGGTCCTTGCCGTCACCGCCTTGATCGGGTTCGGCATCGGGAAGATCACTACGGCACCCGCCGCGGAAGCATCGCCAGCACATATCTACACACTGCGCGTCGGCGACAGGGTGACGATTCCGGCCGTAGGTCAGCTCTGTGCCGTTTACATGGAGGGTCGCGCACCGGAGCTCTTTTGCGCTCGGCCCGGGCACGCGCGCCACCACGTGACGATCTTCCGAGACAGGATCCAAATTTGGAAGGCCGGTAATCCAGCCGCCCCAGTGTGGTCAGGAAAGCCGTAGCGCCTACAAGTGCGCGGGCGAACCGAGTTCGTCGCTGACACGAGTGAGCTCGACCTCCACGCGCCCATGAGCCCGCGCCGCACACCACATCCCGTACCTCGCTCGGAGGCCTTTCGTGAGCACTCGCGCAGCGTGCGGGCTTTCGCCCAACCTCACGGTTTGTACAGTCTTCGGCGATGGAGGAAGAAGTCATTCCCGTCTTGCGGGTCGAAGACGCTGCACGGGCGATCGCGTGGTACGAGCAGCTTGGATTTCAGAAGCAGTGGGAGCATCAGTTCGAGCCGGGCTTTCCGCTGTTCGTGTCGATTGCGCGCGGGCGACTCAGGATCTACCTCTCAGAGCACACGGGTGACGCGACTCCGAACACGCTCATTCACCTGAATGTGAATGACATCGACTCGATCGCGGCCGCACTCGGGGTCTTGGTCGACGAGAACGGGCTCGCCGGCCGTGAGTGTGACGTCGAGGACCCGGACGGCAACCGCCTCAGGATCGCCACTCCTCGCTCTTGAGCTCGAAGTGTCCTCGCGCACACCGAAGCAGCCAAGCGCCAGCGCTAGTCAGCCCACCAGTCGCGCCGGCCGTCGACGTCTTCGCGCGGATCTTCGCCGAGATTGGGCGCGCCGATGACGAGGATCTCGAGGCCCTCCGCCCCGGCTTCGTAGCCTCGCCACATGCCGGGCGGGACGCGCACCGCATCCCATGCCTCGAGTTGGACGATCTCGTCGTCGACCTTCATCCGCCCCGTCCCGCGCAGCACCACGTACACCTCCTCTTGCGCCGCGTGGGTGTGGCCGTACGGAAAGCGATGGCCGGGCGGGACGCGCTGGTAGCTCAGGGCGGATTTCTCGAGCTCGAGCGCCTTCGTCGCCGCGCGGAACTCCAAGTCCGGCGCGCCGTCGAACCGAGGGCCGATGTCCTCGAGATCCTCCTTGATGTTCCTGAGCGTGAACGGCACGGTGCAATCCTATGGCGTCATTCGCCGGACGCCGGCCCAGCCCCACTCGGCTGTTAACGCGTGAGCGGGACGATGTAGCGCTTGTATGCGGCGAGGCTCTTGGGCTTTCGGCCGAGGTCGAACTCGCCGCCCGTGCCACCGTTGAAGAAGCTGATGAACTTCACGCGCGCATGGCCGCGGACGAAGTCCGCGAACGCGCGGACGAAGCTCGGGTCGTCGACGGCCATTCCCCACTCCGGGATCACGAACGGCTTGTCCGGGTACGCCTCGTAGAGGTCGGTCGTGCGCGCGAACGCGTACGTGCCGAAGTCGTAGTAGTCGTTCCCGTAGGCGTCGAAGTACCGGCCGCCGGGGTAGTAGTCGCGGAAGCTGTTGCCGCGGACATCGGGAACGCCCACCGCCAGCGGGTTCCAGACGACGGTCAAGTGCGGATACGGGTTCGGCGGGACGTCGACGGACACGGCAGGCATGCCGAGCGAGCGGAGCTTCGCAGTCATCGCCGCCGCCGAGCCGCCGTGCATGATGATGTAGATGCGCTCGAACGCGCGCCGGTACCACGCGGTCGAGTTCGTAGGTCCTCCGCGGCAGGCGCAGTAGACGTTGAGCTCGTTGTTCATCTCGCCGAGAGGGCGCAGGATCACCGGCTTCCCGGAGTCCGCGATCGCCTGCGCGAGGCCCGTCAGGTGAGCGTCGCCCTGGCCGAGGGCGATTGCCTTCGTGCTGATCGCCCCTCCCGCGCCTTTCGCCTTCAGCTCGATGTGCGGCGTGTCCCCGAGCGAGTCGAGGAAGTAGCTGTACTGCGAGCCCCAGGTGCGACCCTGGTCCCAGCCGAGGAACGTCGCCGACGAATCGCTGTGCTGGCCTGTGAGCCGGTCGAAGCGCGCGACGTCGCTCGCGTAGACGCCGACGTCCAGCCGCGCCCGCGGCGCCGCCGAGGCGATCGCCCCGAGGCACAGGGCCGCGGCGATCGAGAGCAACACGGCGAGCCGAAACAGCGGCCGCATCCGGCCACACTACAACCGTCGCGCGCCGGGGCAAAGCCGATTCGCGCCAGATCCTCCGACGTCATTCGAGCCCAACGAGCGCCGGCGTTCGCGGAACGCTACGCCCGTGCAAGCGCGTTGCACGCGGCGAACAGCGCCAGCGATGCGCAGCGGCAGGGAGCCCAGGCGAGCAGCAGCACGAGCGTCGCCACCGCGTGCTCGCCGTCTTCGCGCGCGCGCTCGACGAGGCGCGCCACCCGCACGGTCGCACGCAAGATCGGGAACGTGATCCAGACCAGGGCGTGGAAGGCGAGACGTCGCACGACGAACGTCGTTCCCGCTTCGTCGCTGCTAATCGCGCGGACCCCGCCGAGCCGGGTAACGCGGATCGCAGCGGCGGCACGGCCGCAGGCAGGCCGACGTCGGCGTTCGAGCCGGGCCCAACTCTGGATCAGCGTGAAGGTCGTGCCCCATCTGCCCGACTCGGCCAACTCGACCTCGGCTTCGCGACGGAGCGATGCAAGTTCGTCGTCGCTCAACAACGAGCGGCACCGAGCAGGCTCTCGTCGACGTCGGTGCCGACGACTCGGCCGGTGGGCCCGACCCACTCGCCGAGGATCCGCAGCCAGCCCATGACTCCGCAGCCGACGTCGAGGACGTAGCGGCCGGATCCGTCGCCGAGCTTCGAGAGGAGCTGCCGCCCGGCGGGTTCCCACACGACCGACTGCAGCTGCAGGCGCTCCAGCTCCGACGGTTGGTTTGCGAGCGCATAGCTCTCCTGCGACATCCGCCGGAGTATCCCCCTTCCGGGTTGCGGCATTCGTCCTCGCGAGCGTTCGGTACGGTCAGCGCGTGGCGGCGACGAACGCAGCCGAACGTGGGATCAAAGTCGGCGTGATGCTGCCGAATCACGATGCCTCGGGCCGGACGCTCGCCATCGCCGAGGTCGCCGACTACGCCTCGCGTGCCGAACGCCTCGGCTTCGACTCGGTCTGGGCCTCCGATCACTTCCATGGAGACGACCTCGCTCCGGGCGGCGCGGGTGGGCGGCACGACCCTCTGCTCGCTCTCGCGTATCTCGCGGCCCGGACGACGACCATCACGCTCGGCACACTCGTGCTGGCGAACCCCTTCCGCGCGCCGGCGCAGCTCGCCCGGGAAGTTGCCACGCTCTCCCATCTGGCGCCGGGTCGCGTCGTCATCGGCCTCGGCACCGGCGGACGCGTAACCGAGCACGACGCCTTCGGCTTCCACCGGGACGCGACCCGTGGAACGGCTGCGCGAGACCCTGACGGTGGTCCGGGCTCTACTCGCGGGCGAGACCGTCACGTTCGAGGGAGAGTTCGTCCGGCTGCGGGACGCGAACCTCCTCCTCCCCGAGGCCGTCCCGCCCTTCTGGATCGCCGCGTTCAGCCCGCGGATGCTCGAGCTCACGGCTCAGGCGGCCGACGGCTGGAACACCGCCTGGTACGGACAGGACGTCGACGCGTTCCGGAAGGCGCTCCGCTCGTTACGCGACACCCAGGAGCGTCTCGGCAAGCCGGGCCGGGACATCGAGATCACGGTCGGCGTGCGCATGATCCCCGTCACCGGCGCCGAACGACGACGGCTCGCCGAGCGCCTCGAGCGCCTCCGTCCCGATCCGCCCCCCGTCCTGTGGGGCGGTCTCGCGGACACGGTGGTGACCGGCACCGTCGAGGAGCTCGCGGAGGCCGTGATGCGGTACAGGGACGCCGGCGCAGATCACGTGATCCTCAACCTTTCGCTGCTCCCCACATCGCTGCTCGATCCGAGCTACCTCGAACGTGCGTCGGGTCTGCTCGCGCACATCCGCTGACGAGGCCGCGCCGATGACGCCCGACGTCGAAATCGGCCCCGCCGCAAGCGAGTTGCCGACCTCGGGGCCGGGTTGCGAGCCGGCTGCGCGCGCAGACACACTGCGGCCACCCTGAGTCAGAACGATCCCACGGTGCGCCGCGTCGTCATGCGCATCGACTTCTAGACGGATTACGCCGAACGTCAGAGGCCGTCGATCGAACCGTCTTCGCCGCGGAGAGCGCTCCAGCCCAGCATCCCGCTGAGGCCTTCGATCCGGTCGCCGAAGCTGATGCCGTCGGCGTCGATCTCGAACGCGATCAGTCCTTTTTCGTGGTCGCTCTGGCGCATCTTGAGGATGTTGAGGCCGCGGCGGAGCTCCGACTGAACCTCGAGGTACCTGAGGAAGAAGACGTTGTTGAAGATGAACGAGAGGCCGCCGAGATCGGCGCCTCGCCCGAGCGCGGCCATCTCGTTCGTGAAGATCGACGTCCCGCCCGCGGCACGAACGAAGCCGCCGAGCGCCCACACGTAGGCGGGGAGCCGTTCGGTCTCGCGCGCGGCGAATGCGAGCTCCGCGAGGCTGTCCACGACGACCCGCTTGACGTCGCCGCGGGCCAGCTCGCGGCGGATCAGGGTTCCGACTTCGTCGAGATCGAGCTCCACGGGAGCGACGTGACGGACGATCAGTCGATCTTCGTCGAGGTCTTTCCACTCCCACCCGGCGGCCGCCGCCTTTTCCTTGACCTGCGCCTCGTTCTCCTGGAACGAGAGATGGAGACACCGTTCTCCCTCGGCCAGGCCCGCGGCGATGAAGCGCAGCGCGAGCAGCGTCTTGCCGATCCCCGAGGGGCCGATGAGGAGCGTCGAGTCGCCGCGGGGAATGCCTCCGCCGATCGCGTTGTCGAGCTTCTCGAGACCGAACGACGCGCGGGTATCGAGGGTCGGGACGCGCTGGGGCAGCGTTGTCTCGAGGCGCGGGAAGACCTCGACGCCGCCGCCGCCGATCCGGAAGCTGTGCTGGCCGGCCGCGACCTCGGCGCCGCGCATCTTCCGGACCCTCAGCCACCGCCGGTCGATCGGCCCGCGCGGTTCGTTCTCGAGCTGGAGGATCCCGTCGGCGACTGCGAACTCCGGCCGCGAGCGTGTCTCCGACGCGGAGTATTCGCCGACCATGATCAGCACCGCATTGCTGTAGGCGACCTTGCTCGCCAGATCGAAGATCGCGCGACGAAACTCGTCCGGCGCCACGATGTCGTGCAGCGCCTTGCTGCTGTCGATCACGATGATCACCGGCTTCGTCTCGAACGCGCGGCGGAGGATCTCGTCGGCGGCCGCTGCGAAAGCGTCCTTGCTCTCCGTGCCGATCTGCTCGGCGAGGTGGAGGAACTGGACGCGGTCGCCGAGACCGTCGAGGTCGAAGAAGCTGAACGGCTCCAGATGCCGCACCATCTTGTCGTGCGGCTCCGACCAGGTCGTGTAGTAGACGGCGTTGCGCTCGGCGGTCGCGTTCGAGAAGCAGATCTGCTGGGCGAGAATCGTCTTGCCGCTGCCCGGCGGCCCGGCGACGATGATGAGTGACCCGACCGGAAGACCGCCGCCGAGAACCTGGTCGAGACCTGCGTCTCCGGTCGAGAGCCTGTCGATCACGCGCTCTTCTCGAGGAGTTGCGTCACGCACTGAGTAAGCGACTCCGGATTGAACGGTTTGCGGAAGAAGGCGTCGGCTTCGGTTCTGTTCTCCGACCCGGGGCTCGAACTGACCAGGATGATCGGGATCGGGGCCGTGTCGGGATTGCGACGCAGGCGAGCGATCAACTCGCCTCCGTTCATCCGCGGCATCATGAAGTCCGTCGCGACGAGATCGGGCAAGCGACCACCTTCGACTTGCTCGACGGCGGCCAGGCCGTCCGCGGCCTCCGACACGTGGTGTCCGGCCAGCTCGAACGTCATGCGCAGCAGGAAGCGCATGCTCGATTCATCGTCGACGATCAAGATGTCCGCCAACCTCCTGAGCCTCCTCCGCGTGGTACCGCGCCGACTCTAGCGCCAGGAGCCTCCCGGTATTCGATCGTCGACGCGCCGCAGTGGATTTCGCGCTGTGGTCGGCGGTGACGTGTCGTGGAAGCGAGCGACGATCGCGCGACTTCTCGATCGAGTCGAGGACCCCGCAGCGCGCGAGCACCCTGCTCACGATGCCTCGCCGATCAGGATCAGCAGCGCCACCACGTCGTCGATCGCGCGTGTTGCGTCGATCTCGTGCGTGCACGTGGCGCGGAGCAACGGCTCGACCTCGGCGATGTGGGTGAGGATCAGGTCCCGTTCCTCGGCCGCTTTGCCGTAGTCGTTCGTGCTCCGCTGCTCGATCCGCTGGAGCAGCACCTCGGCGGGCGCACTGAGCAGGACGACCGCGTCGAAGCGCCGATAGAACCTGCCCTGGTTCGACACCGTTCCGGAGACGAAGAGCGTCGGCCCGCCGTCGCGCGAGAGAAGCTCCGCCATCGCCTCTTCGCGCCAGACGTAGCCGCCGTCGGCGTCGCTCCACTCGCTCCACCCCGGCTCGTCGGTGTCGACGACGTCGAAACCGCGCTGCTGGAGCTCCAGCAGCGCCGTGGACTTCCCGGTGCCGGACATCCCGGTGACCAAGACCCTTCGCACATGCAGAAGCTAACCGCGTGCTCGAGTAATAGAGTCGGTCGAAATCCCCGACAAGGAGGAAGTCATGCCGCTTGCACGCGTCGTAACGTTCGACGGCGTCGACGCCGACCGGATGGCCCAGATGCAGAGCGAGATGCAGGGAACCGGACGCCCGGAGAACGTCCCGGCGAAGGAAATCGTCGTGCTCCACGATCCGGACGCTGCGAAGTCTGTCGTGATTCTCTTCTTCGACAACGAGGACGACTACCGGCAGGGCGACGAGGCGCTGAACGCGATGCCATCCGGCGAGACCCCGGGTCAGCGCTCGTCGGTCACGAAGTACGACGTCGCGTTCCGCATGTCGGACTAGCGTCGCGGGCCTCGCCCGCTGCGGTCAGACGCGGTAGAGGTCGGTCGTCAGGTAGCGAAGGCCGCAGTCGACGATCACCGCGTGAGATCGCGCAGCGCCGCCGACGTGACGTGGATGCAGTGCGCGGTCGGGACCGCCTCGACGAGCGCGTCGATCCGCTACCCCGCGAGCATGCCGCTGACCAGCGCGCGCCACGTGATCGGGCCGACGATGCCGTCGTCGTGCGTACCGACGGCCTGCTGGAAGCCGCGCACGAACGCGTCGGTGCGCGCGCCGAAAACGCCGTCGACGTGCACCGGCGGCGCCTCGCCGCCCGACTGGTCGTGGAACTTGATCACCTCCTGCACTCCGCGGACCGCGTCGCCGGTGCTGCCTCGCTTCACCTGCACGATCGAGCCTCGACCACGTCGCCGGGCCGACGATCCCGTCGGCGCCGAGGCTCTTTTCCTGCTGGAACGCCTTGACCGCCGACTCCGTCTGCGGGCCGAAGATCCCGTCGACGGCGACGTCGTGGTTGCGCGCGCACAGGAGCTGCTGGAGCGTGCGCACGGGAAAGACCCTGTCGCCGCGTCGGACCAGCGGGAAGGGTGCGATCGGATCAGGGGGCATGCGGGCCTCCTCTGTCGTCTACTGGACGGTGACGAGCTCCTTAGTGTAGGAGCCGAGAACCTCGGGATCGCCGTCCGTGACGACGACGATGTCCTCGATCCGGACGCCGCCGTGCCCCGGCAGGTAGACGCCCGGCTCGCACGTGAGGACGTTGCCCGGCACGAGCACGTCCTCCGACTCCGGTCGTGCGCGTCGGCGCCTCGTGCACGTAGCAGTCCGACGCCGTGGCCGAGACCGTGGCCGAACCGCTCGCCGAGGCCCGCGTCCTCGATCACGCTCCGCGCCGCGCTCGTCGGCGTCCGCGCCCGTGACGCCGGCGCGCATCGCCTCGAGACCCGCGAGCTGCGCGCGACGGCAGACCTCGTACGCCTCGGCGAGATCGTCGGGCAGTTCACCCGTAGCGAACGTCCGCGTCGAGTCGGAGTTGTAGCCGTCGACGACGCAGCCGGCGTCCACGACGACCGTCGTGTTCGCCTCGACGACGCGATCGGTCGGCCGGCCGTGCGGCAGCGCGCCGGTCGGGCCGGAGCCGACGATGATCTCGAACGCGACCGCGTGAGCGCCGTGCTCGTGGAAGAGCTGCTCCATGCGCCACGCGAGGTCGCGCTCGGTCCGGCCGACGAAGCGCTCCTCGCGCAAACGCCGCGTAGACCGCGTCGGTGATGCGCACTGCCTCGCGGATCGCCGCGAGCTCGTGCTCTTCCTTCACCGCGCGCAGCCGCTCGACGAGGCCCGTCGCGCGGCACGAGCTCGAGCCCCGCCGCCGTCGAGCGCCTGCCAGCCCTGATACGTCAGCGCCGGCGCCTCGAAGCCGACGCGCCCGTCGATCGTCTCGCCGACCGTCTTCAACAGCGAGCGCTGCGACTGGACGAACTCGACGCCGTCGAGCGCACGCGCGGCCTCGGCGTAGCGGAAGTCGGTGAAGAGGAGAAGGCGTTCCTCGTCGACGAGCAGCGCCGCGTTCGAGCTCTCGAAGCCGATCAGGTAGCGAAGGTTCGTTGCCGCTCGTGACGAGCAGCGGTTCCTCGAGCGTCTCGCGTAGACGGGCTACGCGTTCGTCGACTCGTTCTGCGACAGCCATTCGATCGCCTCCTTGTATCCCATCGGGCCTTTCCCGACTATCCGATGCGCGCGAGATCGGAGATGACCGACTTTCGCCGCCACTCCTCCCGCTCGTCGACGTTCGAGAGATGAACCTCCACGATCGGCGCCTCGATCAGCTCGAGCGCGTCGCGGATGGCATAGCTGTAATGAGTCCACGCGCCCGGGTTCACGATCACGCCGTCCGCCCAGTCGAGCGCCTCGTGGATCCAGCCGATCAGCTCGCCCTCGTGGTTCGTCTGCTTGCACTGCGCGCTCGAGTCGTGGTCGCGCGCCCACTGGTAGATCTGCGACTCGAGCTCGCCGAGCGACCAGCCGCCGTAGAGCTTCGGGTCGCGCTGGCCGAGCACGTTCAGGTTCACGCCGTTGAGGACGAGGATGCGCATCGGCGGAATCTATCGGGCGATCAGCGAGTCGAGCGCCGCGCGCACGTCGGCCTCGGGCAGCTCGGTGACGCGGCCGCCGTCGTCGTCGAGCAGAACGATGCGCATCCGTCCCTTCTTGTCGCGCTGCAGCGCCTGCCACGCGCGTTCGCGGTCGACGGCCACCGGCTTCGGATCGAGCAGCTCGTCGACCGGCTCGGTGTCGCGGCCGGAGAGCCGGAGCGCGGCGAGCAGGCCGAGCGCCACGGCGTGTCCGTGCGACAGCTCGTAGCCCGCGGCGGCCTCGAGCGCGTGCGCGAACGTGTGCCCGAGGTTGAGCACCCGGCGCGGCCCCTCGTCGTGGGGGTCGCGGAGGCAGACGGCCGACTTGAAGGCGGCGCAGCGCCGGACGAGCTCCGCGTCCGGCAGCGTCCACACCGGCTCGCCCATCAGGAGCCCGGTCTTCACGACCTCGGACATCCCGTTCAGGCGCTCGTGGGCCGGCAGCGTCTCGATCAGGGCCGGGTCGACGACGGTTCGCGCCGGCCAGTGGAAGGCGCCGACGAGGTTCTTGCCCTCGGGAATGTCGATCGCCGTCTTGCCGCCGATCGCCGCGTCGACCTGGCCGACGAGCGAGGTCGGCACCGGCACCCACGGGCAGCCGCGTCCGAAGGTGGCGGCGGCGAAGCCGGCGGCGTCGGTCAGCGAGCCGCCGCCCAGCGCCAGCAGCACGTCCTTCCTCTGGATGCGCAGCGAACGCCACAGCCGCTCGACCTCCTGCACGCTCTTGGCGCGCTCGCCGGTCGGCAGCTCGTGCACCTCCGCAAGCCGATCGCCGAGGGCGAGCTGCGCGTCGGCGCCGTAGATGCCGGCGACGACGGGCTCGGAGACGAGCGCCACCGGACCTCCCGGGACGAGCTCGCCCAGCCGCTCGAGCGACGCCCGATCTCGACATGCACGCCTGCCGCGGCGAGCGCAACGTCCTCGGCGTCGCGCGCGCGCGCGTCGGCGACCTCGTCGTACAGCGGCACGCGCCGTTCGTAGCGACGCCGAAACTCGGTCTCGTCGCGCGCCAGCGGCCGGTCGCTGTCGCGAACGCGCTCCCACGCGGTGTCGACGTCGACCTCGAGGAGCACGTTGAAGGCGAGGTCCGCCAGCGCCTTGCGCGCGAACGACGTCTCGACGATTCCGCCGCCGGCGGCGATCACCGACCAGTAGCGGTTCCGCAGCAGCAGCTCCTCCATGAGGATCTGCGTCTCGAGCGCGCGAAAGCCGTCCTCCCCGTACTCGACGAAGAGCTCGGGGATCGAGGAGCCGAGCTGTTGCTCGACCACCTCGTCGAGGTCGAAGAACGTCCGGTCGAGCCGCCGCGCCACCTCTCGGCCGACCGTCGTCTTGCCGGCTCCCATGAAGCCGACGAGGACGATGTGCTGCTCTAGCGCGTTCGGGCCCACGGGATGCGCTCGAGGTACGCGCGCCACGCGCCGACGAAGTCGCCGAGCGCGTCGCCGCCGAACTTCTCGCGCGCGGCGCGCGCGAGCTCGAACGCCACCGACGCTTCGGCGACGACCGCGAGCGCCTCGACCGCCGCGACGTCGCTCCGCTCGACGAGCGCCTCGCCCGGCTCGCCGGTCTGGAGGTCGACCGAGCGCAACGGCTTCATCAGCGTCGGCAGCGGCTTCATCGCCGCGCGGACGACGATCTCTTCGCCGTTCGAGACGCCGGCCTCGATGCCGCCGGCGCGGTTCGTCCCGCGGACGTAGCCGGGGAGGATCTCGTCGTGCGCCTGCGAACCGCGCAACCTGTGCGAGCGCGAAGCCCTCCCCGATCTCGACGCCCTTCACCGCCTGGATCCCCATCAGCGCGGCGGCGAGCCGTGCGTCGAGGCGTACCTCGCGCGAGGCGTACGAGCCGAGCCCCGGCGGCACGCCCGCGTACGCGTACCTCGACGACGCCGCCGGCGGTGTCGCGCTCGGCGCGCGCCGCGTCGATCCGCCGCTGGAGATCCTCCTCGTCGTGCGCGGCGCCGTGGACCTCGATCTCGATGCTCGCAAGCAGTGCCTTCGCGACGGCACCCGCGGCGACGATGACCGCCGTGTGCCGCGCGCTCGCCCGCTCGAGCGCGTCGCGCACGTCCTCGAGCCCGTACTTCAGGACGCCCGCGAGGTCGGCGTGCCCGGGCCGCGGCAGGGTCACGGGCTTCCGTGCCCTTGCCCTGCGGCTCGCCCTCCGGCGGCCATGGGTTCATGCCCCACGTCCAGTTCTTGTGATCGCGGTTCCGCACGACGAGCGCCAGCGGCGTGCCGAGCGTGCGGCCGTGCCGGAGACCGGCGAGCACCTCGACCTCGTCCGTCTCGATCTGCTGGCGCGGGCTGCGGCCGTAGCCCTGCTGGCGCCGGCGCAGGTCGGCGTCGATCGCCGCTCGGTCGAGCATCAGCCCCGCCGGCAGTCCGCTCGACGATCGCGACGAGCGCCGGGCCGTGCGACTCGCCGGCGGTTGCGAGGGAGAGAGTCACGGCGCAGAGCGTACGGCGTTCCGCATCACGTCGAGCGGCGCCGGGACGCCGGTCCAGAGCTCGAACGAGGCGGCGCCCTGGCGGACCAGCACCTCGAGGCCGTCGATCACGCGCGCGCCGGCGGCGCCGGCCGCACGGCGCTCGCGCTCTCCGGGTACGGCAGGTCGACGAGCGTCTGGCCCTCGCGCAACTCGAACAGCACGCTCGTCGCGCGCCGACGTCGCGTGCACGACGAGGTCTGCGTCGCGCAGGTCCGGCGGCCACTCGCCGCGCCGCGAGAACAGGCGCGCGCCCGGCAGCGCCGCCGCGAACGCGCGCGCGGCGCCGCCGTCGCCGACGATCGCCGGCCGCTCGAAGGCGAGTCCGTCCAGCACGGCCGCGTCGGTGCTCGTGCCCGACGATGCGGCCGTCCCGAAAGAGGAGCGTGTTCACCGACTCGGCGTCCGCCTCGTCGCAGAGTTGCGCGGCCGCGAGCTTGTGTGGCGCCGTCACGTTCGCACCGACGAAGCCCGCAGCGGCGAGACCGCGCACCGCGTCCCCGAGCCGCTCGGGCGCGACGTCGAGCGCGACGTACGTCCAGTCCAGCGCCCGCGCGGCGAACGCGGCGTTCTGCATACGCGGCGAGAGCGAGTGCGCGACGGGGTGACCGAGCAGCGCGACGACGCGCGTCTCGCCGCCGATCATCCGTAGCCGTGCGCGGCGAGGTAGTTCTCGAACTCCACGTCGCTCGCCGTGAAGAAGTGGTGCACGTGATCCGGCTTGCGCGCGTAGTAGAGGTAGTCGACCTTCGCCGGATGCGCCGCCGCCTCGATCGCCGCCAGGCCCGGGTTGGCGATCGGCGTAGGCGGCAGGCCCTTGTAGAGGCGCGAGTTGTACGGAGTCGGGTCGTCGAGCTGCGACTGGTGGAGCGACTCGGTCGGCGGAACGTCGAGCCCGTAGCGGATCGTCGCGTCGATCTGCAGCGGCATGTCGAGGTGGAGGCGGTTGTAGATCACCGCCGCGACGAGCTTCCGCTCGCGCGGAGCCTGCGCCTCCTTCTCGATCATCGACGCGATCGTCAGCACGTCGTACGGCGTCAGGTTCTTCTTCGCTGCGTACCTGAGGTTCACGCGCGCCCAGTTCTTCCTGAACGCGTCGAGCTGGTCGGCGGACGAGCTGCTTCGACGTCGTCTTCTTGAAGAAGTCGTACGTCGCCGGGAAGAGGAAGCCCTCGAACGGATACCGCTTCTTTCCGAAAGCGGCGAAACGCACCTTGCCGTTCGTCGCGCGCAGGTACGACGCGCGCCGACAGCCTCGGGTGCACGTGCCGTTTCTGCACGGCGATCTTGTCGACGGCCGTGACGCGCTCGGCCATCTCGCGCCGCGTGAATCCCTCGGGAAAGATGATGCGGAGGGGCTTCGGCGGTGGAGGCGGCGCGGCCACCGGGACGGTCGCGGCCTCCTTGGTACCGCTGCACGCCGTGAGCGCGAGCGCGCACGTCGCGAGAACGAGCAGCCGCCTCACGGGCGAACGCGGCTCGACCACTCGAGGTAACCGGAAAGCAGATGAGCCGCCGCCTTCGCGTCGTCGCCGTCCGCGAGCACGCTCGTGAATCGCTCGTCGAACGTCTCGACAGGGAACGTCGATCCGGGCCTGCAGCGACTCGGCGAAGCCGGCGGTCTCCCGCGCCTGCTCGCCGTGATCGCCGCGCAGCGTCAGTGGCATCCCGACGACGACCCGCTCGGGTTGTTCCTCGCGGATCACGGCGACGAGCCGCTCGAGCCCGGCGTCCGTCGCGGCCCGCTCGACGACGCAGAGCGGCCGCGCGAGCGTGCCGGTCGGATCGGAGACGGCGACGCCGGTGCGCGCCGAGCCGAAGTCGAGGGCCAGCACCTTCACGCGGATAACGCGGCGGCGACAGCCTTCCTGCCCGCCGCGAGTGCATCGTCGACTCCAGCCGGGTTCTTCCCCCCCGCTTCTGCGAGCGTCGGCCGCCCACCGCCGCCGCCGCCGATGTGCTTGCCGAGCTCGCGTACGAGCTGCGTCGCGTCCAGGCCACGCCCGACGAGCGACTCCGCGAGGTTGACCACGAGGTAGGCGCGGCCGTCGTCGACCGACGCGACGATCGCGCCGTCGGCCTTCTCCTGCTTGCGCAGCCGATCCGAGAAGTCACGCAGGTCGCCGCCCTTCAGCAGCCTTCGTCGCGACGAAGAGGACGTTTCCCTCCTTCTCGACGATCTGGAAGTCGGTCTCGGCCTGCGCGCGAGGCCGGCTCGCCTCCTTGCGCACGCGCTCCAGCTCCGTCGCGCAGGCTCTCCGACTCGTGCGCGCGCTCGCGCAGCCACGCGAACGCCTCGCCGCTCGTCAGCGCCTCGATCCGGCGCGCGCCCGAGCCGACCGAACCTTCGGAGAGGATCGTGAAGGCGCCGATCTCCGCAGTCGAGCGAACGTGGGTCCCGCCGCACAGCTCGCGCGAGTACCCGGGTACCTCGACGACGCGCACGACGTCGCCGTACTTCTCGCCGAAGAGCATCATCGCGCCGAGGTTGCGTGCCTCCTCGAGCGGCGTCTCGAACGTGCGCACGGGCAGGTTCTCGAAGATCTTCTCGTTCACGCGCCGCTCGACCTCCTCGCGCTGCTCGTGCGTGAGCGCCTGAGGATGCGTGAAGTCGAAGCGGAGCTTGTCGGGCCGCACCGCCGACCCCGCCTGGCGGACGTGATCGCCGAGCACGTCCTGCAGCGCCTTGTGCAGCAGATGCGTCGCCGTATGGTTCGCCGCCGTCGGGAAGCGGACCTGCCGGGGAACCGACGCGCGCACCCGATCGCCGGCCGCGAAGCCGGAGCCTTCGAAGAGCAGCGCCTGGTCGTTTTCGAAGCGGTACGCCTCCCGCAGCTCGGCGCGCGAGCCGTCGTCCTTCTCGATGACGCCCGGGGTCGGCGACCTGGCCGCCGCCGGCGGGATAGAACGGCGACTCGCGGAGCTTCACGAGGAAGAGATCGCCGTCGAGCTGCTCGAGCGCGCCGATCTGCGTGAGCACCTCCGTCTTGCCGTAGCCGACGAAGTCGCTGCGGAAGCCTGCGTTCGCCGCGAAGTCGGCGGCGCGCTGGGCATTTCCGCCGGGCACGCCCGCGCGCGAGATCTCGCGATGCTGCTCCATCAGGCGCGTGTAGTCCTCCTCGTTGATCTCGAGGCCGCGCTCGCGCGCGAGCTCCCGCGTCAGCTCGATCGGGAACCCGTACGTCGCCTGGAGCGTGAAGGCGTCGTCGCCGCTGATGTGCCCGTCGGACGCCGCCTCCTCGAACAGCGCCATGCCGCGCTCGAGCGTCTCGGCGAAGCGCTGCTCCTCGGCCGCAAGCGTCTCGTGGATCTCGCGCCGGTGCTCGACGAGCTCGGGATACGCGTCGCCCATCTGCTCGATCACCGTGTCGGCGAGACCGGTGAGAAACGGCGCCTGCATCCCGATCCGCAGGCCGTGCTGAACCGCGCGGCGGATCACCCTGCGCAGCACGTAGCCGCGCCCTTCGTTCGACGGCGTGACGCCGTCGCCGACGAGGAACGTCATCCCGCGGCCGTGGTCGGCGAGCACGCGGTGCGCCTTCGTCGCGTCGGGCGAGTCGCCGTATGCGACGCCGGACTGCCCGGCGATCCACTGCATGATCAGCTGGTAGCCGTCCGTGTCGTAGACCGAAGGGACGTCCTGCAGGACGCGCGCGACGCGCTCGAGGCCCCAGCCGGTGTCGATGTTCTGCGTCGGGAGCGGCGTCAGCGTCCGGTCGGCGTGCAGCTCGTACTCCATGAAGACGAGGTTGCCGATCTCGAGAAAGCGCTCGCAACGCGTGCAACCGGGCAGGCAATCCGGCTCTCCGCAGCCCGTCTCCTCGCCCCAGTCCCAGTAGATCTCGGAGTCCGGGCCGCACGGCCCCGGGCCGCCGACCGACCAGAAGTTCTCCGACGAGGGCAGCGGCACGATCCGCTCGGGCGGCATGCCGATCCTCTCCCACAGGTCGATTGCGACCTGGTCCGGCCCGAGCTTCAGCTCGGGGTCGCCCGCGTGCACGCTCACCCAGACGCGCTCCCAGTCGAGCTTCAGATGCTCGCGGATGAACTCGGTCGCGTACTCGACCGCGCCCTCCTTGAAGTACTGGCCGAACGAGAAGTTGCCGAGCATCTCGAAGAACGTGAGGTGGTACGTGTCGAGCCCGACCTCGTCGATGTCGGGCGTGCGGAAGCACTTCTGCACCGTCACGGTCAACAGCCCCGGCGGCTGCTCGCGGCCGAGGAAGAACGGCATCTGCGGCTGCATCCCCGCGCTCGTCAGCAGCGTCGAACGGTCGTCGGCGCGCGGGATCAGCGACGCCGACGGCTGCCGCAGGTGGCCTTTCGACTCGAAGAACGAGAGGAATCCCTCGCGGATCTCGGCTGAGGTGCGCACGGCTCGATTGTAGGGTCGGTGCCTCGGCGTTCGTTCGGTCGTCCGCTCTCGCGGGCCGGCGCTCGGTCAGCGAGCGGCGCGCCGGGCGGGAATCTCGCCCTCGGACGGCGATCTCGTCGCGGATCTTCTCGAGCGAGCGACGGATGAGCCTCGACACGTGCATCTGCGAGATGCCGATCTGCTGCGCGATCTGCGACTGCGTCAGGCCCTCGAAGAAGCGCAGGTGCAGGATCTTCCGCTCGCGCTCGTCGAGCACGCGGAAGCCCGGCGCCAGCACCGCGCGGTCCTCCGAGACCTCGTACTGGTGCTCCTCCGTCCCGATCGACTCGAGCGGATCGAGCTCCTCCCCGTCCTCCTGCGTGCCGCCGCTCGACAGCGAAAGCGACGAGTAGGCGCGGCCGGACTCGAGCGCTTCCAGCACCTCCTCCTCCTCGACCGAGGCGGCCTTGGCCAGCTCCGCGATCGTCGGCGAGCGGCTGTACTGCACCGTGAGCTGCTCCATGAGGCGCGAGAGCTGGACGTTGAGCTCCTGGAGCCCGCGCGGCACGCGCACCGACCAGCCCTTGTCGCGGAAGTGCCGCTTGATCTCGCCGATGATGTTCGGCGTCGCGTACGTCGTCAGCTCGACGCCGCGACTCGAGGTCGAAGCGGTCGATCGCCTTGATCAGCCCGATCGCGCCGATCTGGACGAGATCCTCCAGCTGCTCGCCGCGGTACGAGTAGCGCCGCGCGAGCGAGCGGACGAGCGACATGTACTGCTCGATCAGCTGCTCGCGCGCGGCGAGGTCGCCGTGCTCGTGGTAGCGCCGGAGCAGCTCGCGATCGTTCCCCGACATCAGCCTCGCCCCTCCAGCTGCTTCCGCAACTCGACCCACTGCCGGCCGTCGCGGTCGCTGACGTCGACCTGGTCGACCACGGTCTCGAGCACGCGACGGAGGCCGAGCCCTTCGTCGGAAGCGTGCAACTCGTCGCCGATGCTGCTGCTGAACGGACCGACGACGGTCACGATCGCCCCGTCCTCGAGCTCGAGCGAGAGGGTCGAGTTCCTCGTCGGCGTCGCGGCGCTCGAGCAGCTCGTCGATCGCCGTCGTCATGTCCTCGAGCACGTCATAGGTCAGGTCGAGCCGCGCGGCGAGCCCGCCGAGCACCAGATGCGCGACCCCGTGGAACTCGCGATCCCGAGGAAGTTGAAGCGTTACGACGTCGGTCATTCGCGTCCTGCGTCCCGCAGCTCCTCTGCGAGCTCCCGCTCGCGAGCTGCGGCTGCGGCCTTCGCGGCTGCAACTGCGCCGCGCCAGTTCCGGTGCACTTTGAGGTCGGCGAACCCGTAGGTGACGGCTGCTGCGAGACCCGCGACCTTCTGCACGGGCCGCGTCACCGCCAGGCTGACGGCACGCACAGCGGTATCGGCCGCGTCCGCGGCATCGACGGCGCTGTCGGTGATCCGATCGACCTTTGTCATTTGTGCATTCACGTGATCCACGGTCGTCCCTGTCTTGCTGATGACGGGCAGCACCTCTTCCTGCGTCCCCTTGATGAACGCAGACAGGCGCTGAAGGGTTCCGCCCAGCGTCAGCGAGACCCACGCGATCCCCAGCCCGACCAGCAGGAGGAAGACCGCGAGGGCGATGTTGACGACGTCTCCGGAGCTGGTGGCCAGCATCGCGCGATCTTAGGCGATGAGGCCGGCGCCCACGACGACGCCCTCCTCGTAGAGGACCGCGGCCTGGCCGCGCGCAACGCCGTACGCGGGCTGGTCGAGGTCGAGGCGGAATCCGGCGTCGTGCTTCGTCACGGTCGCCGGAACCGCGGGAGAGCGATAGCGCAACTTCGCCTCGACGCGCTCGGCGTCCACGTAGAGCCGCCCCCGCGCGTCGACGGAATGCGTCGCCAGCGCGTCGTGCGTCCCGATGACGACGGTGTTGGTCGAAGCGTCGGTCCGCAGCGCGTACAGCGGCTCCGCCGACGCGACGCCGAGCCCGCGGCGCTGGCCCGGCGTGAAGCGCCAGAAGCCGTCGTGCGTTCCGAGCTCGCGTCCGTCCTCGTCGACGATCGGGCCTTGCTCCGCGGCGAGGCCGTGCCGGCCGAGGAAGGCGCGGTAGTCGTCGCCGGCGAGGAAGCACGCCTCCTGGCTCTCGGGCTTGTGCGCGGCGGCGAGGCCGGCACGCGCGGCCTCGGCGCGCGTCTCGTCCTTCGTCTGCGAGCCGAGCGGAAACCACAATCGCTCGAGGAAGCGCGGGTCGAGACGCGCGAGCATGTAGCTCTGGTCCTTCGTCGCATCCGCGCCCCGGGCGAGCAGGAGGCGCCCGCGGTGACGGACGACGCGCGCGTAATGGCCGGTGGCCAGGCGCCGTGCTCCGGCGCGCTCCGCGAAGTCGAGCAGCTCGGCGAAGCGGAACGAGCCGTTGCACGAGATGCACGGATTCGGCGTCTCGCCGCGCGCGTAGCCGCGGACGAACGGACCGACGATCGCGCGGCGGAACTCCTCGCGCTTGTCGAGCGTCACGTGCGGCAGCCCGCGCGCGTGGCACGTCTCGCGTGCCGCGATCACGGCCGCTCGGCGAGCAGCAGGCGCGCTCGCCGTCCGGTCCGGCGGGATCCGTCCAGAGTCGAAGCGTCACGCCGAGCGCGTGCTCTCCGGCGCGCAGCAGCGCGACGGCGCTGTCGACGCCTCCGCTCATCGCCACCGCGACGCGCTCGGGATGCGGCTCCGCGCGGAAGACCTGCGCGAGCGCGTTCGCCAGCGCATCGACGGCCAGCGTCTCGCCGCCGACCGCCGCCGCCTCGAGCAGCGTCAGCCCCTCGAGCGCGCGCGCGAGGCCGGGCGCGTCGGCCGCGACGATCCGCTCGCCGTCGACGGTGAGGCGAACGAATGCGAGCTCCGCGCCGCGCGCAGAGTCTCCGACGACCTCGACCATCGCGCCAAGGGTAGCTACGGGAAAAACGCAGGGCCCCTTTCGGGGCCCCGCTTTGCTCCACCCTGCCGTTTCTCGGCTGCGCGGGTGCGAACCTGGCAAGCCAGGTGGGTGCCTTGCCATCCTCTGGCAACGCCTCGGACGGACACGGGCTCCCTTTTACGTGGTGTTGGTTCACGTTTACGCGCAGCAACACGCACAGGGTCGGGCTGCGGACACCATAGCCAGCGGCGTCCTAGCTCGGTGCAGCTGCGAAGCGCCACCGGATCTGCTGGGCGCCGTGCACGCCCAGCTCGTCGGCCAGCGCCTGCGTGAGACCGAACTCGGTGCCGCGGCGCGGGCTGCGGCCGATCACCCGGGTCAGCACGCGCGTTGCCCTCGAACTCGACGTAGAGCTGCACGCGGCACGGAAGCACCGGATGCGACACGCCGATCGTCTCCGCCGAGATCGCGACGCTGCAGTCGGTCGTCCGCCTCTTCCTCGGCGCCTTGACCGCAGCGGCGCGCGCCCGGTACCAGCCGCCGCCCGGCGCGGGGGCCGCGACCGGCAGAGCGCTCGCATTCGAGTCCGACCGCTCTCGCGTGACCGCGAGCGCGACGACTCCCGCCGCGAGCGCGACGCCACAGCAGCGCCGAGGAGCCGCCGGCCCCGAGCGCCGGGCTCAGGGCACCTCCGACTCGACGACGACGCGCAGACCGAGCTCGTCGAGCTGCTCGTCGCTCAGCTCGATCGGCGCCTCGGTCATGTAGTCGTAGCCGGCCTGGTTCTTCGGGAACGCCTGCGTGTCGCGGATGTACGGCTCGTTGAGGAGCGCCATCGTCAGCCGGTCGATCCCGGAGGCGATCCCGCCGTGCGGCGGCGCGCCCATCGAGAGCGCGTCGAGCAGGAAGCCGAACTTCTCACGCTGCTCCTCCGGCCCGATCCCGAGGTTGTCGAAGACCTGCTGCTGGAGCCACGGCTCGTGGATCCTGAACGACCCGCCGGCCAGCTCGATGCCGTTGGCGACGAGGTCGTACGCCACCGCGCGCGCCGCACCGGGGTCGGTCTTGAAGATCTCGATGCTGTCGTCGGTCGGTCGCGTGAACGGATGGTGCGCCGCGATCCAGCGCCCGTTCTCCTCGTCCCACTCGGCCGACGGCATGTCGACGACCCAGAGGAACCGCCACAGCGACTCGTCGACCAGGTCGAGCTCGCGGCCGAGCTGCAGGCGCAGCAGGCCGAGCACCTTCGCGACGATGCGCGGCTCGTCGGCGACGAAGAGCAGCGTGTGCCCCGGCTCGCGCCAGCGCTCGAGCAGCTCGGGGTCGAGGAACTTCGCGATCGGCGAGCCGATCTCGCCGTCGGCGCGGAAGACGACATACGCGAGGCCCTTCGCGCCCCACGACTTCGCCTGGTTCTCGAGCGCCTGCACCTCCGTCCGCGAGAGCTCCCGCGGGACCGAGATGTAGCGGACGGTCTGCGCGTTCGCGAAGACGCCGAACTCGGAGCCGCGCGTCGCCTCGGTCGCCTCCTGGATCTCCATCCCGAAGCGCAGGTCGGGCCGGTCGATGCCGAAGCGCAGCATCGCCTCGTCGTACGCTCATCCGCTGGAACGGCGCCTCGAGCTGCACGCCGATGCACTCGCCCCAGATGCGCACGGCGATCCGTTCCATCAGCGCGAACAGGAACTCGCGGTCCGGGAACGCCATCTCGACGTCGAGCTGCGTCAGCTCCTGGAGCCGGTCGGCGCGCGGATCCTCGTCGCGCATGCAGCGTGCGATCTGGTAGTAGCGCTCGAATCCGGAGATGACGAGCAGCTGCTTCGCGATCTGCGGCGACTGCGGCAGCGCGTAGAACTTGCCCGGCTGGAGCCGCGACGGGACGAGGAAATCGCGCGCGCCTTCGGGAGTCGGCTTCCAGAGCATCGGGGTCTCGATGTCGACGAACCCCTCGCGCTCCATCTCCTCGCGGATGATCCGGACGAGCTGCGCGCGCGTGCGGATGTTCCGCTGCATGTGGTCGCGCCGCAGATCGATCCAGCGGTACTTCATCCGCAGCGCCTCGTCGACGTTCTCCTCGTCGAGCTGGAACGGCAGCGGCGGTGCCGTCGAGATGACCGTCAGCTCCTCGACCTGGAGCTCGACCTCGCCGGTCGCCATCTTCGGGTTCACCGTCTCGGGCGAGCGGCGCACGATCGTGCCGCGCGCCTCCAGAACGAACTCGTTGCGGACGCCGTGCGCGACGCTCGCCGCGTCGGGAGCGTGCTCGGGGTTCACGACGAGCTGCATCACGCCGGTCTCGTCGCGCAGGTCGACGAAGACGAGGCCGCCGTGGTCGCGGCGCCGCGCCGCCCAGCCGGCGAGCGTGACGGTCCGGCCCTCGTGCTCGGGCCGCGGCTCGCCGTTCCGGAGGTCTCTGCTGCTCACGCCCCGAGACTAGCCGCGACCTCTTCGAGGGTCGTCGGTTCGTCGCCGCCGGGACGCACGATCGCGGACGCCGTCACCGTCGACGACGACGGTCGTCTTCGCGCCGAGCCGCGCCGCCTGCGTGAGCTGTCCCTTCTTCGACCGGCCGGCATAGTCGGTGTCGGCGGCGAGCCCGCGCGCGCGCAGGCGCGCCATCGTCGTGAGCACGCTGCGATCGGTCGGCGCCGTCGCCGACGACGAAGAACACGTCGATCTCGCGGCGCGCGGCAGCTCGCGGTCGCCGACCGAGAGGAGCAGCCGCTCGATCCCGGCGCCGAAGCCGATGCCCGGCGTCGACGGCCCGCCGATCGCCTCGACGAGCCCGTCGTAGCGGCCGCCGCCGCAGATCGTGTCCTTCGCGCCGATCGCCTCGTCCTTGAACTCGAAGGTCGTGCGCGTGTAGTAGTCCAGCCCGCGCACGAGCGTCGGCACGATCTCGTACCTCACGCCGACCGCGTCGAGGTGCGCGCGCACGCGCGCGAAGTGCTCGCGGCACTCGTCGCAGAGGGAGTCGCCGATCTTCGGCGCGTCGACGCAGCACGGCCTGCACGCGCTCGCTCTTCACGTCGAAGACCCGCAGCGGCGAGGTCGCGCGCTTCGCGCGCGCCTCCTCGTCGAGGTCCGCGTCGCGCTCGTCGAGCCACGCGCTCAGCCGCTCGATGTACGCGGGGCGGCAGTTCGCGTCGCCGATCGAGTTCAGCTCGAGGGTGTAGTTCGGGATCGCCGAGCCGGCGGAGCAGCTCGTCGTAGAGCTTGAGCACCTCGGCGTCGATCGCGGGATCGGCGCTGCCGATCGCCTCGACGCTCAGCTGCCAGTGCTCGCGGTAGCGGCCCTTCTGCGGCCGGTCGTAACGCCAGAACGGCCCGATCGTGTAGAGCTTCTGCGGCTGCGGCTCGCGGTGGAGGCCGTGCTGGACGTAGGCGCGCGCGATCGGCGCGGTGCCCTCCGGCCGCAGCGTCAGCGAGCGGCCGCCGCGGTCGGTGAACGTGTACGTCTCCTTCTGCACGACGTCCGAGCCCTCGCCCGAGGTGCGGATGATCAGGTCGGTGTCCTCGATCCCCGGCGTCTGGATCGGCCGGTAGCCGTAGACGCGGCACACCTCTTCCATCGTCGCGGTCACCCAGCGCCAGCGCGGCTGCTCGGACGGGAGGATGTCGTGCGTGCCGCGCGGCGCCTCGAACTTCGGCGTCACGCGCGCAGATCCGCGAGGTACGGGTTGCGCGCGAGCTCGGCGCCGAGCGTCGTCGGCGGGCCGTGCCCCGGGTAGACCTTCGTCTCCGGCGGATAGCGCTCCGTCAGCGCGCGGGCCGACTCGAGCAGCGTCGTCCCAGTCGCCGCCCGACAGGTCGACTCGTCCGACCGCGCCGGCGAAGATGAGATCGCCGGAGAAGAGGGAGTCGTCGGTGTGGAAGGCGACGTGGTCGGGCGCGTGGCCGGGAACGGCGACGACCTCGAACGAGAGGCCTGCCACGTCGATCGTCTCGCCGCCGGTCAGCTCGGTGTCCACGTCGTACGGGCGAACGGCGAGCCAGCCGGAGGCGCGCTCCTCGGGCATGAGGTCGCGCGGCGGCGCATAGATCGGCGCTCCGGTCCCCTCGGCGAGGTCGGCGACGCCGACGACGTGGTCGGCGTCGCGGTGCGTCACGAAGATCGCCGCGCAGCGCGCACCGGTGCGCGCGAGCTCCAGTCGCAGCGACGCGACGTCTCCGCCGGGATCGACGACGACTGCGTCCGGCGCGCCGCGGTCGGCCCGCACGACGTAGCAGTTCGTGCCGACCGGCCCCAGCTCGTAGCGGTCGACGACGAGCGTCACGTCGCGGGAGTCTAACGGCGGCGTCATACTCCGCCCTCGTGCAGAGCTGGAACCTGAACGAGATCGACACGCCCGGCGGCAGCCGCTCGCCGGTCGTGCTCGACACGAAAGACGAGGCGCGCGCGGTGCTGATCAGCCTCGATCCCGGCCAGGCGCTCGGCGATCACCAGGTGCACGAGCGCTCCTGGATCGTCGTGCTCGAGGGGAGCGTCCGCATCGAGAGCGGCGCCGATGCCGTCGACGCCGGCCAGGGCTTCCTCGCCTGGCTCGAGGCCGGAGAGCGGCGGTCGATCTCGACGGACGAGGGCGCGCGCATCCTCCTGCTGCTCGCGCCGTGGCCCGGCAAGGGCCACTACCACCCGGACGATCGACCCGCCGGCTAGCCGCCGATCCGCCGCTTGTAGCCGCGGTACGCGAGCCGGTCGACGAAGAAGAACATCGGCACGAAGACCACGGCGTAGAGCAGCGAGATGCCGAGCCGTGCCGGGAGCGGCGGCGGGTTCTTGCCGATCGACAGGAAGATGTAGAGGAACGGGACGAAGATCGCCGCGCGCTTCGCGGACCTGCTCCACGACGGCGGCTTCACCTCTCGCGGGGTGCGCGCCGCGTCGCGGACGGCGTCGCCTTTCCGTTCGGCTCGGACTTCTTCCGTTCGGTCGTCTCGACCGGGATCTCGTTGCCCTCGGCGTCGACCTGGACGAGCTCGTACTGGTGGCGCTTGAGCTTCTCGCGGCGGCGACGCTGCTTCTTCGACGGCATGCGGCTACGGTAGCGCCCTGCGCGCCGTCACAACGACTCCTCGTTCGACGCTGCATCGCTCTCGCGGAGTCGGTTTCGCCAGATCCGCCAGCTCCACAGGGTCGCGCCGACGAAGACGAACGCGGCGGCGACGAATCGCGCGGACGACGCTCCCGCCGGTGACGAGCGCCAGGACGACGACCAGCGCGGCGAGCCCCGCATAGACGAGCGCACTGTCGCGGTACGGATGCTTCGGGACTGACCCGTCTCGCCGAGGCGAGTCCCACCTGAGCCGCTTCATCGGTCGAGTCTAGCCCGGTCGCTCTCGGGCAGGATCAGCGCGTGGCCGAGCCTGCAACCGTGGCCGAAGAAGGGCTGGTCGCGGCGACCCCGCCACCGGCGCGTGCACTCGATCTGCTGCGGCGCCACGACTTTCGCAGCCTCTTTCTCGCGGTCGCTGCGAGCGAGCTCGGCACGGCGCTGCACTACATCGCGCTGATGTGGTTCGCCTTCGACGCGGGCGGGCCGCTCGGCGTCGTCGCGGTGAGGCTTGCGGACAGCGTGCCGGCGCTCCTGTTCGGCCTGCACGGCGGCGTCGTCGCAGATCGCTGGGACCGGAGGCGCACGATGATCGGCGCCGACCTCGCGCGCGCGGCGGTGCTGGTGCCGGTCGCCGTCGCCGGCCTGGTGGGACACCTGCCGCTCGCCGGCCTCGTCGTCGCCGCGTTCCTGCTCGAGACCGCGACGAGCTACTTCGCGCCAGCGTACGGCGCTCTCGTGCCGGCGCTCGTCGATCGCGCCAACGTGCAGCAGGCGAATGCGCTCGTGCAGGCGACCGTGCAGGCGCTGCTCGTCGGCGGCTGGGCCGTTGCCGCCTTGCTCGTCGCGGTGCTTCCGGTCAGCACGTTCTTCGCGATCAACGCGGCTTCGTTCGCGATCTCGGCGGCGTTCATCGCGCGGATCCGGACGCGGCGCGCGCCTGCGGCCGAGGAGGCGCCGCGGCTGCGCGAGGGATTCGCCGCGCTCACGCCGCGGCCGGTGCTCGCGGTCGGCGTCGTCGTGCTCGGCGTCGCCGTCACGATCTCGGCGGGAACCTGGATCGGAGGCGTGCCGACGCTCGTCCGCGACTCGCTCCACCACGGCGCCGGCGGCTTCTCGATCGTCCTCGTCGGCTACGCGCTCGGCGCGATCGTCAGCGGGGTCGTGCTCGCGCGCGTGCCCGTGCGGCGCAAGGCGCTGGCGAGCCAGCTGACGTGGCTGTGTTACCTGCCGGGATACGGGCTGCTGGCGCTCGCCGGGTCGCTGTGGATCGCCGTCGCGGGCGCGTTCGCCGCGGCGCTCGGCCAGAGCGCCGCGGTCGTCCTGTTGAGCTCGGCGGCGCAGGAGGAGGTTCCCGATTCGCTGCTCGGCCGCGTGCTCGGGTTCATCTCGCTGACGCATCGCGGAGCACACGCGACGGGCGTCCTGCTCGTGGCGCCGCTGTTCGCGTTCGTCGCCCCGCGCGCGGTGTTCGCAGCGGCCGCGGTGGCGCTGCCGCTCGTCGGCCTCGCGGGAGCCGCGGTCTCGCTCGCCCTCCTGCGGCGGCGTGACGCCGGACACGCCTCTTCGAGACGTCACCCGCGGTAGACCCAACCTCCTCCCCGCGTCGAGCCTAACGCGGCGGGCACACCGACGGGGTCACGCGCGCGTGCCGACTCCGTGCGAGGTGTCAAGAATCGGTTTCGGCGAGCCGGAGCTCGAGCACGCGCGATGCGTCGAAGCCGTCGATCCGCAACGCTGCTCCCGCCGCGGCGGCCGCCGCACCTGCGGGCAGCAGCCCCACGAGCTCGGAGCCCAGCACCTCGGCGCCACGCGCCTGCGCCTCGGCCTCGATCCGCGCGACGATCTCGTGCAGCGCCGCGGCCTCCCAGTCCTCGATGTTCATGCTCACCTGCGCGACTCCCGCCCGCGGCAGATCGAGACCGAGCGCCCGCACGCCGGGGAAGCCGCCGTCCCGCTCGCGCACGACCGACGCGATCTCCTGCGCCGCCTCGAGGGTCGCGCCGCGCAGGTTCACGTTGAAGGCGACGAGCGGTCGCCGCGCACCGACGATGACGCCGCCGGCTCGCTCGTCGAGCCGCGCGGGGCCGAAGTGCGGCGCGAGCTCGCCTTCGTCGAGTCGCCGCGCGAGCTCTCCAATCCCTCCGCGGCGGAAGAACGCCGGCCCTCGCCCCGGAGCGAGCTCGCCGTACAGGAACACCGGGAGCTCGAGCTCCCGGCCGATCCGCTGCGCGACCTCGCGCGCACACGCGACGGCCCGCTCCATGTCGCCGCGGACGAGCGGGACCACGGGCACGACGTCGGCAGCGCCGATTCGCGGGTGCGCGCCCTCGTGGGCCCGGAGGTCGATCAGCTCGCGCGCGACCGCGACACCGTCGACGAGCGCCGCGACGAGCTGGTCCTCCGAACCGACGAGCGTGAACACGGAGCGGTTGTGGTCGGCGTCGCTGTGCACGTCGAGCAACCGTGCACTTGCGGCGAGCGCCTGGCCGATCGCGTCGATCGTCGCGCTGTCGCGCCCCTCCGAGAAGTTCGGCACCGACTCGAGCACGCGCACCCGCTTACTCTAGGAGCGGTGAAGGAGTACTACGACACGCGCGCGCCCGAGTACGACGACTGGTATCTCGGGCTCGGCCGCTTCGCCGATCGCGACCGCCCCGGCTGGGAGGAAGAGCTCGCCGAGCTGATCGGCGTGATCGAGCGGCTACCGGCGAAGCGGACGCTCGACGTCGCCTGCGGCACCGGGTTCCTCACGCGTCATCTGCGCGGCGACGTCACCGGTCTCGACCAGAGCGCGCGCATGCTCGCGATCGCGCAGGAGCGGATGCCCGGGCGCGACGTTCGTTCGGGGCGACGGGCTCGAGCTGCCGTTCCCCGACCGGAGCTTCGACCGCGTGATCACCGGACACTTCTACGGGCACCTCTACGAGCACGACCGCCTCCGCTTTCGTCGCCGAAGCGCGTCGCGTCGCCGACGAGCTCGTCGTCGTCGACGCCTCGCGAAGCCACAGCCCTGTCTCGGACGAGGTGCAGGAGCGCATCCTCGACGACGGCTCGCGCTGGACCGTCTACAAGCGCTTCTTCGATCCGGACGAGCTCGCAGACGAGCTCGGCGGCGGCGAGACGCTGTTCGCCGGACGCTGGTTCGTCGTCGTCCGCGCGTGACGCGGCGCCGCTCGCGCTACCGCGCGATCACGTCCCTGCAGCGCGACGCGCGGGTCTGCCGCGCGTGCGTCGAGGCGGGCTACCCGCTCGAGTCGCTGCCGATCGCGCAGCCGTACAGCGGTCAACGCGCGTACGTCTTCGGACAGGCGCCCGGAATCCAGGAGGGACAGGAGCGCCTCCCCTGGCGAGGCCGCGCCGGACGCACGCTGCGGCGCTGGCTCGACATGGACGAGGCGGCGTTCTACGCAACCTTCTACTGCGCGTCGGTCACGCGCTGCTATCCGGGCCGCGCGCCGTCGGGCCGCGGCGACCGCACGCCGACCCCGCGCGAACAGGAGCTCTGCGCGTTCTGGCGCGAATGGGAGTTCGAGCTGATGCGCCCGCGGCTGATCGTGACCGTCGGCGGTCTCGCGGCGAGGCGGCTGCTCGGCGTGAAGAGCGTCACCGAGTGCGTCGGCGTTCGCTACGAGGTCGACGGCGCGGTCGCGATTCCGCTGCCGCACCCGTCCGGCGCCTCCGGGCTGGCTCAACGATCCCGCGAACCGCGCGCGCGTCGCCGAGGCGGCGCGAACGATCGTCGCGGAGCTAGACCGTCTCGGACTTCGGGTGTAGGACGCCCTCCAGCTCCTGCTCGAACTGCGCCTCCTCGGTCGAGCCCTTGAGCGCGAGCGTCGAGGAGAGGCCGCCCGAGATCACCTGCGCGACCTCGTCGAAGTAGCCGGCGCCGACCTCGCGCTGGTGGCGGGTCGCGGTGTAGCCCTGCGCCTCGAGCTCGAACTCGCGCTCCTGCAGCTTCACGTAGGCCGTCATCCCCTGCTCGGCGTAGCCGCGCGCGAGCTCGAACATCGACTCGTTCAGCGCGTGGAAGCCGGCGAGCGTGACGAACTGGAACTTGTAGCCGAGCTCGCCCAGCTCCTGCTGGAACCGCCCGATCTGCTCGTCGGAGAGATGCTTTCGCCAGTTGAACGACGGCGAGCAGTTGTACGCGAGCAGCTTGCCGGGGAACTCCTCGTGGATCGCCGCCGCGAACGCGCGCGCCTCGTCGAGATCCGGCGTCGACGTCTCGAACCAGAGCACGTCGGCGTACGGCGCGTACGCGAGCGAGCGCGCGATCACCGGCTCGAGCCCGTCCCGAACGTGGAAGAAGCCCTCGGCGGTGCGCTCGCCGGTGAGGAACTGCCGGTCGCGCGGGTCGTGGTCGGACGTCAGCAGCTTCGACGAGAGCGCGTCGGTTCGCGCGATCAGCACCGTCGGGACGCCGGCCACGTCGGCCGCCAGCCGCGCCGCCGTCAGCGTGCGGATGAACTGACCCGTCGGCACGACGACCTTGCCGCCGAGGTGGCCGCACTTCTTCTCCGACGAGAGCTGGTCCTCGAAGTGGACGCCCGCAGCGCCCGCCTCGATCATCGCGCGCATCAGCTCGTAGGCGTTCAGCGGCCCGCCGAAGCCGGCCTCGGCATCCGCGACGATCGGCGCGAACCAGTCGCGCTCCTGCTTCCCCTCGGCGCACTGGATCTGATCGGCGCGGCGCAGCGCGTTGTTGATGCGGCGCACGACGGCCGGCACGGAGTTCGCCGGATAGAGCGACTGGTCGGGGTACGTCGTCTCGCCGAGGTTCGCGTCGCCGGCGACCTGCCAGCCGCTGAGGTAGATCGCCTCGAGCCCGGCCTTGACCTGCTGCACCGCCTGGTTGCCGGTCAGCGCGCCGAGCGCGGCGACGTGCGGACGCTCGTGCATGAGCGACCAGAGGCGCTCGGCGCCGCGCCGCGCGAGCGTGTGCTCGATGGTGAGCGAGCCGCGCAGCCGAAGGACGTCCTCGGCCGAGTAGTCGCGCTTGATCCCCTGCCAGCGGTCAGCCGCCCACTCGCGCTCGAGCTCCTGCGCCGTCATCGTCGCCTCCCGCTCAGTCGATGTGCTCGTACGCCGGGATGGTCAGGAACTCGACGAAGCCGTCGTCCAGCGCGACGCGCTCGAACAGCTCGCGCGCCTCGTCGAGCCGCGCGCCGCCGTCGAGCTCCTTCATCTCCTCGTCGATCGCCTGCCGCACCTCGTCGAAGCTCACGCGCCCGTGGCGCAGCCACTGCCACACCTGCGAGCGCGAGATCTCGGCCGTGGCGGCGTCCTCCATCAGGTTGTAGATCGCAGCCGCGCCGACGCCGTTCAGCCACGACGCGATGTACTGGATGCCGACGCTCACGTTCTGGCGCAGGCCGGCCTCGCTGACCGACCCCGGCGTCGAGGCGACGTCGAGCAGCGCCGCAGCGTTCGGCTGCACGTCTTCGCGCATCACGTCGAGCTGGTTGTCGCGCTCGAACTCCGGCAGGGCGATCGGAACGAGATCGGGATGGGCGACCCACGTCCCGTCGAAGCCCTGGCCGGCCTCGCGCTGCTTGTCCTCGCGCACCTTCGCCAGCGCGACCTCGTTCACGGCGGGATCTCGCCGCGACGGGATGAACGCCGCCATCCCGCCGATCGCGTGCGCGCCGCGCCGATGGCACGTCTGCACGAGCAGGTCGGCGTATGCGCGCATGAACGGCACCGCCATCGTCACCTCGCCGCGGTCCGGCAGGAGGAACTCCTCGCGGTGCCCGAGCTTCTTGATCACGCTGAAGATGTAGTCCCAGCGCCCGGCGTTCAGGCCGGTCGCGTGCTCGCCGAGCTCGTGCAGGATCTCGTCCATCTCGAACGCGGCGAGAATCGTCTCGATGAGCACCGTCGCGCGAATCGAGCCGCGATCGATGCCGAGCCGATCCTCCGCGAGCACGAACGCGTCGTGCCAGAGCCGCGCCTCGCGGTGCGATTCGAGCTTCGGCAGGTAGAGGTACGGCCCGCTCCCGGACTCGAGCAGCGTGCGCGCGCAGTGGAAGACGAAGAGGCCGAAGTCGAACAGGCTCGCGCTGACCGGCTCGCCGTCGAGCAGCGCGTGCTTCTCGACGAGGTGCCAGCCGCGCGGGCGCACGACGAGCGTCGCGATCTGCTCGTTCAGCGAGTAGCTCTTCTCGCCCTGCTCGAGGGAGATCGTCCGCGCGACCGCGTCCTTCACGTTCCCCTGGCCGTCGACGACGTTCGCCCACGTCGGCGAGTTCGCGTCCTCGAAGTCGGCCATGAAGACGCTCGCGCCGGAGTTCAGCGCGTTGATCACCATCTTGCGGTCGACCGGGCCGGTGATCTCGACACGGCGCTGGCGCAGATCGGGCGGCGCCTCGGGCACGCGCCAGTCGCCGTCGCGGATCTCGCGCGTCTCGGGCAGGAAGTCGGGCAGCTCGCCGGCACGGAGCCGTGCCCAGCGCTCGCCGCGGGCGGCCAGGAGCTCGCGGCGCCGCGGGCCGAGCTCGCGCTGGAGCAGGGCGACGAACTCGAGCGCTTCGGGCGTGAGGATGTCGGACGCGCGCGCCGCCTCGGGTCCTGCAATCGAAATCCCCGTGGTCGCCGTCATGCCCATCGCCTCCGAAGCATCTCAGCGCATTCAACCAAAGTCGAATCGTTCTTGTCGATCAATTGCATAACCTCTGTCTATGCATCCGCAGCTCGAGGCGTTCGTCGAGACGGTTCGCCGCGGCTCGGTCACCGAGGCCGCGCACGCGCTCTTCGTCACCCAGCCGGCGCTGACGGCGCGGCTGAACGCCCTGGAGCAGGACGTCGGAGTCTCGCTGCTCGTCCGCCGGCGCGGCGGCGTGCGCCTGACGGAAGCCGGCCGCGCCTTTCTGCCCTACGCCGAGCGCGCGCTGCAGGCGGTGGCGGACGGGCGCGACGTCCTGACGGAGCTCGAGCGCGGCGTCGCCGGGCACGTCGCCGTCTGCGCTTCGCCGATCGTCTCCACGTACGCGCTGCCGACGATCCTCAAGCGGTTCTCGGAGACGCATCCCGGGGTGCAGGTCGCCGTGCGCACCGGTCACTCCGAGGAGATGATCGAGCTCGTCAAGCGCGACGAGGTCGCGGTCGGGCTGCTCCGCGCGTTCGACGATCCGGTCGTCGAGCAGTTCACGCTCTACGAGGACGAGCTCGTGCTCGTTGTTCACGCGGCGCACGAATGCGGCACGGTCGTGCGGCTCGCCGAGCTCCGGAACGAGCACTTCGTCCTCTTCGACCGCGCCTCGAGCTACCACGAGCTGACGAACGCGATGTTCCTGGAGGCGGGGATCGCGCCGCGCAGCGTCATGGAGCTCGACAACGTCGACTCGGCGAAGAAGATGGTCGAGCTCGGGCTCGGCGTCGCGTTCCTCCCCCACGTCGCGGTGTCGGACGAGGTGCGAAGCGGGCGCCTGCGCATCGTCGGCATCGCCGACCGTGTGCCGCCGCGCCGGCCGATCGTCGCCGTCAGGCGGCGCGACGCGGGCGAGGCGCTCGGCGCCACGGCGGCGTTCCTCGCGCTTGCTGCGCCAGCTCGGGCCGGAGCTTCAGGCCGCCGCGTCGGCGACGGCCTGATCGCCCGAGCTCCCGCCAGTCGCCTAGACCTGTCCGACGCCCCCGACGTCGAACGTGCCCTTCATCCCGAGAAGCGCATGCGGGTCACACTGGAACGTGTACTCGCCGTGCTCGAGGTGGAGTCGACCGTCCGTCGCCCCCGTTGAAGAACAATTCGATGCGATCCTCGTTGCTCTGGGCGCGGTAGTCGTCCCGCCCCCCGCAAAGTTCAGCTCGGCCGAGCCGCGGTCCTCGAACAGGATCCCGGAGCCCGCGACGAGGTCCTTCACGGTCTGCGAGACGAGCACCTCGCCGGGGCCCGCCTCCGCGGCGACGCGCGCGCCGATGTTGCACGGCGATCCCCGCGACCTTGTTGTCGACGACCTCGCACTCGCCCGAGTGCAGCCCCGCGCGCACGTCGATCCCCAGTCCGCGCACCGCCTCGCCGATCGCACCCGCACACCGGATCGCGCGCGCGGTCCGTCGAACGCGCGCGAAGAAGCCGTCGCCGGCCGTGTCGATCTCGGAGCCGCGGAAGCGCGCGAGCAGCTGCCGGATGAGCGCGTGATGCCGCTCGAGCAGCTCCCGCCAACCGCGGTCGCCGAGCTCCGCTGCCTTCGCCGTCGAGCCGACGATGTCCGTGAACAGGACGGTGGCGAGCACGCGCTCGGGCTCCGCTGCTTCGTCCGCCCCGGAGCAGATCGGGACGAGGAATCCGGCGATCTCGTCGACGATGCGCTCCCAGTCGCCGTAGCCACGACATGTGCGGCCCGCCCGGGAGCGCGACGAAGCGCGCGCCCGGGATCCGTTCCGCCATCCACCTCGCGCCCTCGACAGGGCACGTGGTCCTCTGTCCGATGCAGCACCAGCGTGGGCACGCGAATCGACGGCAGCACGCCGCGGACGTCGATGTCGAGGTTCATGCGATCCAGCTGCCGCACCGCGCCGGGACTCGCGCTTTGACGCATCCGCGACGCAAATCGATCCACCTCGTCGGACGGGGCATCCGCGCCGAGGTACTCGCGCGCCAGCTCGACGGTGCCCCACAGCCGTTGGTCCCTGTCGTTCGTCGTGACGGTCTCCTCGCGTGTCGGCCCGAACGGGAAGCCGGGCGCTCGCGTGAAGCGCGGCCCCGAGCCGTAGACGACGAGAGCGCGCGTCCGCTCCGGATACGTCGCCGCGAAGAGGACGCTCATCGGGCCGCCTTCGGATGCGCCCACGATCGCCGCACGTTCGATTCCGGCTGCGTCCATCACCGCACGCACGTCGTCCATCCGCGTCTCGAGGTCGGCGATTCCCGACACGCGATCCGAGAGGCCGGTGCCGCGCTTGTCGAAGAGGATCAGGCGACAGAACGACGCCACCCGGCTGTAGAACCGGGCCGCAGCCTCGTTCTCCCACAGCAGCTCGACGTTCGAGACGGCTCCCGGCACCCAGACGACGTCGAACGGCCCGTCGCTCACGACCTGGTACGCGATCGACACGTCGCCGCTCACCGCGTAGCGCGTCTCACGCTGCGACGGCATAGAGCCTCCATTCGCCCGGCACGCCCTTCAGCTCGGCGGTGGCCTTCGGCATGTGAGCTACGAGCGTCGGAACGCGGATCGCCGGCAGGACGTCGCGCACGTCCACGTCGGTCGCCATCTTGATGATCGTCTCGGCGGCGCCCGGGCTCGCGCCCAGACGATGACCTCTCGCGATGTGACGGATCAGATCGTCGTCGCCGAGCTTCGAGGGGGCCATCGTGCGAACCTGCGCCGCCGCTGCCTCGAGCGTGCCCCAGTTCGCGACGGTCGCCTCGATCTGCGCCGGGGTCCAGCTCGTGAACGGATAACCGGGCGTGGCAGTGCCTTTCGCGATCGGGTCGTAGAGGATCAGCCCGAGCGTCCTCTCCGGATACGTCGCGGCGAACAGCAGGCACATCGACGCGGCCTCGAATGTTCCGAACAGGAATGCCGCCTCCGACTCAACCGCTTCGAGCACCGCGCGGAGATCGTCCATTCGCGTCTCGAGCGTCGGCGCCTGGCGCATCCGGTCCGAAAGGCCGGTGCCGCGCCGGTCGAAGAGCACGACGCGAGAGAACGACGCAAGGCGATCGTGGAACCGCCGGTAGTAGTCGGTCTCGAGCTCGATCTCCAGGTTGCCCGCAAAGCCGTGCACGAACACGAGGTCCGGCCCGGTCCCGTCCAGGACCAGCGTACGCGATCGAGACGTCGCCGCTCTTCGCGTAGCGGATGTCTGGGCTGCGTCGTCACCACGGCTAAGTTTGGAGGATGTCCGCGGTTCCCTACAGGCGCACGTTCGTCCGTCTGCTCGGGTTCCTGCGGCCGTACCGGTGGTCGCTCGTCGTTTCGATCGTGCTCGCAGTCCTTTCGCAGGCGGCGCAATTCGCCACCGCGTTCCTGACCGGCGCCGGGCTGGCGCACGCGGTGAACGGCAACGACCGGAGCGCGCTGAAGCTGATCGTCCTCGCCGTGCTCGTCGTCGGGCTCGCGCGTTCGCTCTTCATGATCGGACGGCGGCTCATCTCGGGGCGGCAGGCGCTGGGCGTCGAGTTCGACATGCGGAGCGCGCTGTACGCGCGCATGCTCCGGCTCTCCTTCGGCTTCTACGACCGCCACCAGACGGGCCAGCTCATGTCGCGCGCGACCGTCGACCTCCAGACCGTGCGCTTCTTCCTCGGGTACGGGCTCATCTTCTTCTTCCAGAACGCGCTCACCCTCGTCGGCGCGGCGGCCGTCATGTTCTTCGTCAACTGGAAGCTGACGCTCGTCGCGCTCTGGATCGCGCCGCTGCTGATCGGCCTCGCCTATCGCTACTCGCACGTCTCGCACCCGCTGCTCCGCGACGTGCAGCAGAAGATGGCCGACGTCGCGACCGTCGCCGAGGAGAACATCGTCGGCGTCCACGTCGTCAAGTCGTTCGCGCAGGAGCGCGCCGAGCAGGCGAAGTTCGAGCGCGCCTCGGAATCGGTCTTCCGGCAGAGCGTGGCGGCGAACCGGCAGCGCGCGGTCTACGTGCCGCTCCTCTCGTTCCTGCCGCTGCTCGCGCAGGGCGCGGTGCTGCTCGTCGGCGGCCGGATGGTCATCGACGGGACGCTGACCTACCAGTCGTTCTTCTCGTTCAACATCCTCGTGCTCATGCTCGTCATGCCGTTGCGGATGCTCGGCATGTGGATCGGCCAGGCGCAGCGCGCGACCGCGTCCGGCGAGCGGATCTTCGAGATCATCGACGAGCCGGACGAGGTCGCGGACCGGCCCGGGCGCGGTCGAGCTGCCGCCGGGGCCGGGCCGCGTCGACTACCGCGACGTGCGCTTCGAGTACGTGCCGGGCCGCGTCGTCCTGCACGGCATCGACCTCGAGCTCGAGCCGGGCTCGACGACCGCGCTGATCGGACACACGGGTGCCGGCAAGACGACGCTCGCGGCACTGGTCGGCCGCTTCTACGACGCGAGCGCGGGCCGCGTCGAGCTCGACGGCGTCGACGTGCGCGACGTGACGCTCAGCTCGCTCCGGCGGGCGATCGGCGTCGTCTCGCAGGACCCGTTCCTCTTCTCGGCAACCGTGCGCGAGAACATCGCCTTCGGAGTCGTCGACGCTGCGGACGAGGCGGTCGAACGAGCGGCCGAGCTCGCGCAGGCGAAGGAGTTCATCGACCGCCTGCCCGACGGGTACGACACGATGATCGGCGAGCGCGGGATCACGCTCTCGGGCGGTCAGCGCCAGCGGATTGCGATCGCGCGGGCGCTCATCGTCGACCCGCGCGTGCTCGTCCTCGACGACGCCACGGCGTCGGTCGACGCGACGACCGAGTCCCAGATCAAGCAGGGGCTGCGCGAGGTGATGCGCAACCGGACGACGATCATCATCGCGCACCGGCTCTCGACGATCTCCCTCGCCGACGAGATCGTCGTGCTCGACTCGGGAACGATCGCGGCCCGCGGCACGCACGAGGAGCTTCTGGCGACGAGTCCGCGTCTACCGCGACATCTACGAGCACGGTCTGCTCGAGCGGGAGTTCGCGTCGCGCGTCGAGGAGCGCGCGCACGGCGTGAGAGTCCACCAGCCCGGCGGCTACCTCACACGCGCGCGGGGCGCGAAGGTCGAGGACTGGTCGTGGCGCGCGACGGCGCGGCGGATCGGCACGCTGGCGCGCCTGACGAAGCCGTACAAGGCGCGAACGGCGCTGGCGATCGGCTTCGCTCCTGCTCGCCACCGCGATCTCGCTGGCGCCGCCGTACCTGGCGAAGCTCGCGATCGACAACGGCATCCTCGCGCGACGACGCGCAGGCCCTGTACGCGATCGTCGCGCTCTTCGTCGTCGCCGGCCTCGGCACGATCGCAGCCGCCTCCGCGCAGACGTACTTCACCGGCTGGACGGGCGAGCGCATCCTCGCCGACCTGCGCAACACGCTCTTCCGCCACATCCAGCGCCTGTCGCTCGGCTTCTACGAGCGGAACCGCGCCGGCGTGATCATCAGCCGCCTGACGAACGACGTCGAGGCGCTCGACCAGCTCGTCACGGACGGAGTGACGAGCCTCGTCCAGAACTCGCTGACGCTCGTCGGCACCGCGATCATCCTCTTCTTCCTCGACTGGCGGCTCGCGCTGGCGACGATGGCGATCCTGCCGCCGCTCGTCATCGCGACGGCGCTCTTCCGGAAGCACTCGGCCCGCGCGTATCGCGCCGTCCGCGAGCGGCTCGGCCTCGTGACGGCGACCCTCGCCGAGGACATCGCGGGCATGCGCGTCGTGCAGGCGTTCACGCGCGAGACCGTCAACGAACGGAACTTCCGTGACGTCAACATGCGCTACCGGGCGGCGAACCAGCGCACGATCGTGCTCAACGGCCTCTACTTCCCGTTCGTCGACTTCCTCTCGGCCGTGGCGACGGCGATCGTGCTCGGCTACGGCGGCTACCTCGTCTTCGACGGGAACATGACCGTCGGCACGCTCTTCGCGTTCGTCGGCTACCTGTCCAACTTCTTCGACCCGGTGCAGCAGCTCTCGCAGCTCTACAACACATTCCTCTCGGCGGTTGCCGCCCTCGACAAGATCACCGAGGTGCTGGACGAGGAGCCGGAGGTGCGCGACCGGCCGAACGCCGGTCGAGCTGCCGCAGCGTCGCCGGGCACGTCCGCTTCGAGAACGTGCGCTTCGGCTACGGGAAGGAAGGCGCGGACGTGCTCCACGGCATCTCGCTCGACGTTCCGGCTGGCACGACGGTGGCGCTCGTCGGCCACACCGGCGCGGGCAAGTCGACGATTGCGAAGCTGCTCGCGCGGTTCTACGAGCCGCGCGCAGGCCGCATCACGATCGACGGGCACGACCTCAACGACGTCACGCAGGAATCGCTGCGCCGCCAGCTCGGGGTCGTGCCGCAGGAGGGCTTCCTCTTCGCCGGAACGGTCCGCGAGAACATCGCCTTCAGCAAGCCGGACGCGACGGACGAGGAGATCGTCCACGCCGCGAAGACCGTCGGCGCGCACGACTTCGTCGTCCAGCTCGAGGACGGCTACGAGACGAATCTCCAGGAGCGCGGAACCCGCCTCTCGAGCGGACAGCGCCAGCTCGTCGCGCTCGCGCGCGCGCTGCTCGCCGACCCGCGGATCCTCGTGCTCGACGAGGCGACCTCGGCGGTCGACATCGGAACCGAGCGGAAGATCGAGAGCGCCCTCCGCCTCCTGCTCTCGGGCCGGACGGCATTCATCATCGCCCACCGCCTTTCGACGATCAGGGGCGCCGACCTGATCGTCGTCCTCGAGCACGGCCAGATCGTCGAGCAGGGAACGCACGACGAGCTGCTCCGGCGCAACGGCCTGTACACGTCGCTCTACGGCGACTGGGCTGCACAGGTCGCGTAACAGGCGTAGAGTCCCCGCGTGGACATCGGCGGAGTTCTCGGCGAAGCGTGGGCGCTGTACAAGCGCTTCCTCTGGCAGTTCTTCATGACCGCGCTCGTCGTCTTCGCCGTTCTCGACCTGCTCTCCGCGCTCGCGGCCTCCGCGGCCGGTGACAGCGTCCTTGCCGGCGTCTTCTGGGGCGTGATCGCCCTGACGATCGGCGTCGTCGGCTACTTCTGGGTGCAGGCCGCGCTCGTCGAGCTCGTGCAGGACGTCCGCGACGGGCGGGCGGATCGCGACGCATCGGAGAGACGTATCGCGCGGTCCAGCCACGGCTGCCCGCGGTGATCGCGGCGGGCGTCCTCGCAGCGATCGGCATCGGCATCGGATTCCTGCTGCTGATCGTGCCGGGCCTCTTCCTGCTGACGATCTGGTCGATGCTCGTGCCGGTGATCGTGATCGAGGGCCGGTCCGCGGGAGAGGCCTTCTCGCGCTCGCGCGAGGTCGTCCGCGGGAACGGCTGGAGCGTGTTCGGGCTCATCCTGATCACGTTCCTGCTCGTGGGAATCTCGTCGGCCGTGATCAGGCTCATCCTCTCGCCGCTCCCCGGCTTCCTCGACAACTGGCTCGGCTCGCTCGTCGCGCACAGCCTGACGGTTCCGTTCGCGGCGGCGACCCTGACGACCGCGTACTTCCAGCTCACGCGCACGGCAACCGAACACGTGCCGCAGCTCGCCGAGCCGACGCCCTGACGCGCGCCGGGCGTACGCTTCGCGCGTGACGCTGGACAGGGAAACCGAGGAGCGAATCGAGGAGCCGATCCCGGAGGAGGCGCGCCGGGAGACGAGGCTGACTCCGTCCCAGGCGGTCGAGCAGATGCGGATCAACGTGCCGGTCCGCGGCAACCGCAACCTGCGCACGCTCATCGAGCGCGTGAACGCCGATCGCCAGCTGAAGGCCTGGTGGCACGCGGCGAACGTCAACGCGGTCGTGCGGATGGAGATCAACGACCACTCCTGGGTGCACATCCAGATCGTCACCAACATCGCGCTGAAGCTTCTGCGCCAGCTCACGAAGCACCGCATCGAGCCGTCGCTCGTCCGCGACTACGGCATGTCGAGCGACGACGCCGAGGTGGTCGTCGTGCTCGGCGCGCTGCTGCACTGCGTCGGCATGGCCGTGCACCGCGAGGGCCACGAGGACTTCTCGCTCTTCCTCGCCGAGCCGAAGATGCGCGCCCTGCTCGACGGGATCTACGAGGAACCGGACCTGACGATCATCACGTCGGAGGTGCTCCAGGCGATCACGAGCCACCGCGAATACGGCAAGCCGCTCACGATCGAAGCGGGGATCGTGCGCGTCGCGGACGCCCTCGACATGGCGAAGGGCCGCTCGCGCATCCCGTTCGAGCGCGGCTCCGTCTCGATCCACTCGCTCTCGGCGGCGGCGATCGAAGACGTCGAGATCAAGGACGGCGAGCAGCGGCCGATCCTGATCGAGATCGTCATGAACAACTCGTCGGGCATCTACCAGGTCGACGGGCTGCTGAAGGCGAAGCTGCGCGGCTCCGGACTCGAGCCATACGTCGAGGTCGTGGCGCACATCGACACGGAGGCGGAGAAGCGGCTCGTCCCGATGTACCGGCTCGAGATCTAGGCGAGTGCCGAAGTGTCGCGAGGCCCGGCTCCGGCTACAATTGCCGCCCGCACTGCGGGGTCGTCTAATGGTAGGACGCTCGGCTCTGGACCGAGTAGTCAAGGTTCGAATCCTTGCCCCGCAGCTCCGCTGACGTGTCAGGCGGCGTGATCGAGCAGGGGCGTCGCGTCTACCTGCGCTCGCCGCGAGCGACGGACGAAGAGGAGTTCCTGCGCCTCGTTCGCGCGAGCCGCACCCTGCACCGGCCCTGGGTCTACCCGCCCGAGACGCCGCGCGAGTTCGCCGCCTTCGTCACGCGGAGCCGCAGTCCATCGGACCGCTGCCTGCTCGTCCGGCGGAACGACGACGACGCGCTGGTCGGCGTCTACACGGTCAGCCAGATCGCGCGCGGGTTCTTCCAGAACGCGTACCTCGGCTACTACGGCTTCGCGCCGACGGCCGGCGCGGGGCTCATGGCCGACGGGCTGCAGCTCGTGCTGCGCCACTGCTTCCAGAGGCTGAAGCTCCACCGCCTCGAGGCGAACATCCAGCCGGGCAACGAGCGCTCGAAGCGCCTCGCCGAGCGGGCCGGCTTCACGTACGAGGGCTTCTCGCCGCGCTACCTGAAGATCGGCGGCCGCTGGCGCGACCACGAGCGCTGGGCGATCACGCGCGAGGACTGGCGCTAGCTCTGGCTCCTGGCGAACGTCGCCCGCACCGACGAGGCCGCGTGGGCGACGACCTTGCACGCGGTGTGGCCGTGGCACGCGCCGCTCCACGCAACGAGCTTGTAGCCCTTCGCGGGAATCGCTCGCAACGCCACCGTCCCGTCGGCCGTGAACGACCCGGAGCAGCGGCCCGGGCACGAGACGCCCGACGGCGTGGAGACGACGTGTCCCTTGCCGCGGATCGACACCTTCAGCGCCACCGGCGCGGCCGGAGCGAACGTGGCTGTTACATCCTTCGCCGCATCGAGGGTGACGGCGCAGGGGCCGGTCCCGGTGCACGCTCCGGTCCACCCCGTGAAGCGGCTGCCCGGCTGCGCGCTCGCGGTCAGCGTCATCGTGAGGCCTTGCTCCTGGGCCGACGTGCAGGCGCCCGGGCAGTCGATCGCGCCGGCGTCGCTCGTGACGCGCCCCTTGCCGGCGCCGCCGGTCGCGACCGAGAGCGCAAGCTGGGGAACGTCGAGTCGCTCGAGCCACGGCGAGTTGCGAAGGTCGCCTGCGCCGCCGAACCCGTAGTAGTCGTCGTGACCGACGTCGAGGAGCAGCGCGTCGAGGCCGAAATTCAGGAACGGATAGAGGATGTCGGTCGTGTCGTCGCACACGTGGCCTTCGTTCGGACGCGGGCACTCGTGCGGCGAGCCGAAGCCGACTCCGCCGAGGGAATGGATCAACTCGTGCGCCGCTGCGGCCGCGCTCAGGTCGCCGCTCCCCACTGCGAGCCCGCACGCACGCAGGTAGATGATCGCGATGCCGGTCGCACTCGCCTGGCCGCAGACGCGCGCGTCGGAGACCGGCGCGTCCCAGTACACGAGGTATTTCCGCTGCCGGTTCGTTGCGCGGTAGGGCGGCTGAGACAGGCCCAGCACGATCCGCTGGAACGGGTCATCGGCGAACGTGTCCGCCGGCTGCGGCAGCGTCACGTCGGCGACGTCGAGAGCGCCGATCGTCGACGTGCAGTTGGCGAACGGGAAGAGGTCGAAGCGAAGAGTCCTACCCGGATCGAGCCTGCGCCACCAGGCGTCGATCGCAGCGACGTCGCTGACGATCGGCGTCACCAGCGAGGCGAAGCGGTTCGCAGCTGTCGGACGGGTGCGCGTACAGGACGTCGACGAGGCGCCCCGCCAGCAGGTCGGGCTTCCGATCCGCCTGCACGGCGCTCGTTCCCCCGCACCAGGCCGTCGGGGTCGCGGCGGCGGGTGCGGCTGACGCCCACCAACCCCCAACAGCCAGGAACGCGGCCGAAGCCGCGAAAGCACGCAGGACCCGGAACAGGATCCCAGCGTAGCCCGATTGTCAGTCGCTCACCAGCCCGTCGCAGAGAATCCCCACGACGGCGCGCTCGGCCTCCTTCACGTCCTCCTCCTCGCCGGGCAGGCGCCCGAGCACCCAGCCGGTGAGGATCTCCTCGAGGGCGCCGTAGATGATCCACGCGGCGAGTTGCGGCGAGAGGTCGGTGCGGAAGTCGCCGCGCTCCTGGCCGCGCTCGACGATCCGCTGCAGCGCCGCGAACGCATGCGCGATCTCCTCCACCTCGCGCTGGAGCTGCTCGCCGCTCCGCGCGACCTCGCGCACGAGCACGCGCACGACGTCCGGGTAATCGCGCCAGGTGCGCAGGACGATCGCGCAGCTCTTTCGCAGCTGCTGGCGCGGCGACTCCTCGATCTGCTCGATCGCGTTGATCGCGCCGACCATCATTCCCCACATCTCGCGGAAGACCGACTCGAGCACCGCGTCCTTCGAGTCGAAGTAGTGGTAGACGAGGCCGTAGGCGACGCCAGCCTCCTCGGCGATGTCGCTCACGCGGCAGGCGTGGTAGCCCTTCTTTGCGAATGCGCGCACAGCAGCGTCCAGGATTTGACGCCGCCTCTCTTCCTGCGCAGCCGAACGAGTTGCCACGAACCACTGATCTTGACGGACACCGCCGCCGTTTGCACCTCCGACGCCGCTCCGGCACGATCGGCGCTCAACTTCCCGTCGATTGCCGAGTCATATTCGCGTAGGCGGTCCGGTCCACCGGGTGCGCGCGTGCCGCCGCCGATGACGAAGGACAACCACAGCCCCCGCCGGTACCTCCGGCCCTCCTCGCCGGGACGAGCCATCGCGCTCGGAGCCGCCGTGCTGGTGCTGCTCGGACTCGTCGCCGCGGCGAGTCGCGCACATCACACCCCCGGCGGCCACGGAGGCGGCCACACGCCGCCGGCCGCCGTCGGCGACTACCTCTTCAGCATCTTCGCCGTCCTCGTCGTCGGGTTCGCGCTCGTACTGATCTACGCGTGGCTGACCGAGCGCGACGTGCTGGTGGAGCACCACCAGAACCAGAAGGGGACGCTGCGCGCCTTGACGTTCCTGCTCGCGCTCGCGCTCGCCGGCGCCCTCATCGCACGCGTGCACGCGGAGCTCCGCGGCAGCCGAACGCCGAACCTCGGGCAAGGGAACGGCGCGCGGACGAGCGGGGCGAAGCCTCCCGGCGAGGGCGAACGGGCGCCCGAGTTCAAGTGGCTGCCCGTCGTCCTCGCGTCGGGCGGCGCGCTCGTCGCGCTCGGCGTCGTCGGCGCCCGCTCGCTCAGACGCGAGCGCCGCGGGCTCGAGGAGAGCTTCCTGCTCGAGCAGGAGTTCGAGGAGCTGCTCGAGGACACGCTCGCCGACCTGTACGGCGAGACCGACCCACGGCGCGCGATCATCGCCGCCTACGCGCGCGTCGAGCGCCTCTTCGGGAGCTTCGGCCTGCCACGCGATCCGTCGGAGGCGCCGGTCGAGTACCTCGAGCGCGTCCTGCCGGAGCTTCGCGCGAGCGGCTCGGCGCTCCGCCGCCTGACCCGCCTGTTCGAGCGCGCGAAGTTCAGCACGCACGACGTCGACGACTCCATGCGGAACGACGCGATCGCCGCGCTCATCCAGGTGCGGGACGAGCTGCGCGCGAGCCGGATCGAGGATGTCGCGTGAAGCGCCTGCTCCTGAGCGGGTGGACGACACTCGTGGTCGGCGGAATCATCGCGCTCGCCGCGGTGTCGTTCTTCGCACCGGGCCGGCGGCACATCGCACTCGACGTGTTCGTCCTCTACCTCGGCGGGCTCGGCCTCGCCGCCGGCGTTCGCGCGACGCGTGCGGCAAGCCCCGACGTGCACGAGCCGTCGCTCGCCGCCGAGCTCGCCGATCCGCTCGACGTGCTGCCCGAGCGCCCGTCCGACCTCGAGCGCATGGAGCGCGACGTCTACCTGTCGTGCGGCACGTCGTTCTACCTCCACCACCGACTGCGCCCGATCCTCCGCGAGATCGCCGCGAACCGGCTGCTCACGCGACACGGCATCGACCTCGACGCGAAGCCGGATGCCGCCGAGGAGCTCCTCGGCGAGGAGGCGTGGTCGATGCTGCGACCAGACCTCGAGGCGCCGAAGGACCGCTGGGCGCCGGGGCCGCCGCTGCGCGAGCTTCGCGCGGTCGTCGACGCGCTTGAGAGGATCTGAACGTGGCCACGACCGGGCTGTCGATCGACGAGGTGGGGAAGCTCTCGTCGCGCGTGCTCGACGAGGTCGAGCGCGCGATCATCGGCAAGCGCGACGCGCTCGAGTTGATCCTGCTCGGCGTCCTCGGCGACGGCCACGTGCTGCTCGAGGACTACCCCGGTCTCGCCAAGACGCTCATCGCGCGCTCGTTCGCGCAGGCGACGACGCTGGAGTTCTCGCGCATCCAGTTCACGCCCGACCTGATGCCGTCCGACGTCACCGGCTCGTCGATCTACAACCAGCGCTCCTCCGACTTCGAGTTCAGGCCGGGCCCGGTCTTCACGAACCTGCTCCTCGCGGACGAGATCAACCGCGCGCCGCCGAAGACGCAGGCGGCGCTGCTCGAGGCGATGCAGGAGCGGCAGGTCACGATCGAGGGCATGACGCGTCCGCTCGACCGGCCCTTCCTCGTCCTGGCGACGCAGAATCCGATCGAGTACGAAGGGACGTACCCGCTGCCCGAGGCGCAGCTCGACCGGTTCATCCTGCGACTGGGCGTCGGGTATCCGGAACGCGAGGACGAGTGGCAGGTGCTCGCGCGGCGGATGGAGCGCGAGGTCGACGAGATCGAGCTCCAGCCGGTCGTCGACGGACTCACGCTCCTGGCGATGCAGCGTTCGCTCGAGCAGGTACACGTGTCGGAGCAGGTCGGCCTGTACATGGTCGACCTCGTGACGGCGACGCGGGTGTCGCCGCGCGTGCAGGTCGGTTCCTCTCCGCGCGGGACGCTCGCGCTGCTGAAGCTCGCGCGCGGGCGCGCGGCGCTCAACGGCCGCGACTTCGTGACGCCGGACGACGTGAAGGCGGTGGCGATTCCCGCGCTCGCGCACCGGCTGACGCTGCGCCCGGAGCTCTGGGTCCAGCGCGTGCGCGGCGAAGACCTGGTGCGCGAGGCGCTCGAGTCGGTGCCCACGCCTCCCGCCGAGGCGTGACGCCTCCCGCGGCTCGATGAAGCGCACCGCCTCGCCCAAGCTCGGCGCCTATGCGGGGCTCTCGGCGCTCGGCCTGCTCGCCGCGCTCGTCCTCGGACGACCCGAGCTCGCCGTTCTCGCCACGCCGTTCGCGCTGATCCTCTTCGTCGGTCTCGCCACCGCACGCGAGCCGGACTTCGTCGTCGCGCTCACCATCGATCGCGAGCGCGCCCTCGAACGGGACGAGCTCGTGCTCGAGATCGAGCTCGAGGCGCGAACCTCGATCGAGCGCCTCGAGCTGCACGTGGACCTTCCGCAGACGTTCGAGGTCCTGGACGGTGCGAACCCGGTCACGCTCCACCCGACGATCGGAGAGACGCGGACGCTCGAGCTGAAGGTCCGCTGCAACCGCTGGGGCGCGTACTCCATCGGCGAGATCTTCCTGCGCGCCCACGACCGCCTCGACCTCTTCGGCTACGAGGGAACCGTTCAGCGTCGCCACGCGCTCAAGGTCTACCCGCGCGCAGAGCAGCTGCGCTCGCTCATCGCCCCGCTCGAGACGCAGGTGTTCACGGGCAATCAGGTCGCGCGCACGAAGGGAGAAGGCATCGAGTTCGCCGACCTTCGCCGCTTCGAGGCCACGGATTCGCTGCGGCGGATCAACTGGCGCGCGAGCGCGCGGCGCGGCGAGCTGTGGGTGAACGAGGCGCACCCGGAACGCAACACCGACGTGATCATCTTCCTCGACACCTTCGTCGAGGCCCGCGAGCGGGACGAGTCGACGCTCGACCTCGCCGTTCGCGCGGCCGCCACGCTCGCCGATCGCTACCTCGAGCGCAAGGACCGCGTCGGGCTCGTCGGCTTCGGCGGGTATCTCAACTGGCTCCTGCCGTCTTCCGGTCTGGTGCAGCTCTACCGGATCATCGACTCGCTCCTCGACACGCAGATCATCCTCAGCTACGCGTGGAAGGGCGTGGACGTGATCCCGGCGCGGACGCTCCCGCCCAAGGCGCTCGTCCTCGCGATCTCGCCGCTGCTCGACGAGCGCGCCGTGACCACGCTGCTCGACCTCCGCTCGCGCGGCTTCGACCTCGTCGTGATCGAGGTGTCGCCCGTGCCGTTCGCGACGGCCGCGGAAGGCGAGCGCGAGGAGCTTGCGCACCGGCTGTGGCAGCTGCAGCGCGAGACGCTTCGCGCGCGGTACCGGCGCATGGGAATCACTGTCGTGGAATGGCATGACGAGCTGCCGCTCGAAGCGGCCCTCGTGGAGGCGGGAGCATTCAGGCGTCGAGCCAGGTATTCGCGCGCGTAGCCGCGGCACTCGCGTCGCTTGCCGGTGCGGCGGCGATCGGCGTCGCGATCGCGCTGACCGCGCAGGCGCATCGGCTCGAGCTCGGCGGTGTGGCCGCCGCCGCGGTCGTCCTCCTCGCGCTCGGGCTCGCCTGGCCGCTCCCGTCGCTGCTGCCGTGGCCGCTCGTCGTCCTTGCCGGCGCCTATGCATGGAAGCTCGGCGACGGCAGCCTCGACCCGTGGGCACCCGTCTACGCGGGTGGCCTGCTCACCGTCGCGGAGCTCGCCTACTGGTCGGTCGAGCTGCGCGGGCGGGCGCACGAGGCCGAGCGCCTGACCGAGCGGCGCGCCGCGCTGATCGCGGTGCTCGCGCTGCTCGCGATCTCGGCGGGAGGGCTGGTCCTCGCCGCAACGTCGGTGGATCTCGGGAGCGGCGTCGCCATCGACCTCCTCGGCGTCGCGGCCGCGGTCGGAGCGCTGGCCGTCGTCGCCGCGCTCGCACGGCCGCGGACCTAGGCACGGGGGGCTCGCGTCGCACCGATTTGTTCTCGCGCCTGCTCAGGTGCGCAGTGGCGATCTTCCTGCTCCAGCTCTACCGGGGCTCGTCAGTCGGCGCCATCGACACATCGAGGCCAAGCTCGACAGCGCGCGCATGCTCAATCGACGTCTTCGAGGCCCTCAACCCTGTGACTTGGACGTGGCCTTGAACAGTGAGTTCGGGAGTGTCTCCCTTCGAACCCTGCTAATCGATCGGGAGCCAGGCGTCATTCTCCGCGTAGTAGATGATCGCCGCGAGCTTGTCGTCGAGCGAGGGCCTCTCGCCCGGCCGCCACGCCTGCCACACATCGACCGCTTCCCGCGCGAGGCGACTTCCAGCAGGTATTGCAGTCTGACCGCGGTGCTCGGCGGGGAGCCATCCGCGGCTTCAGGGGCGACTACGGCCCGAGCCGTTGGTGTCGCCGACTGCGCGAAGATCGTCTCATCGTCCTCGAATTGGTCGAGGCGGGCGATGACGTCACGCAGCGTCATCGGCGGCGTCAAGACGCGCGTGCAGCCGGCGCTCGTCCTGATCGAGCTCGATCTCTTCGGCGCAGCGACGCAGCGCGCGGGCGACGGCCGCCTCCTCTTCGGGCTCTAGGTCGATCGTCGCCGAGCCACCAAAATCACCCGTGCGAATCGGCTGCAACCGCGTCCAGAGGCGCTCCTGGGCGTCCTCCCAAGCACCCCATAGCTTCACCGACCAGAGCGCGTCACAGGCGACCTCGATCTCGTCGTTGGTCAGGATCACATCAGGACTCGACCGGTCGAAACGAGAGACCCTGCGCAAGTGCCGCTGCTTCGCTTCGTGAAAACTGAAGTGCTACGGGTTGCGTGGGCGCGGTCTACTGGCTGGCGCCGTTGCTTTCCCCCGCCAGGGCGGCCCGCTCGTGGATGGCGTCGCGGCGCGCGTGTGCTCGGCCGGTCGCTTGTGGTCACGCCTACTTGATGACGATCGTTGCGCGGGCGCGGTTGTTCGCGCAGCTCGTTTCGGGGGCCGTGCACGCCACGGCCACCGTTACGCTGAGCTTGCCTGCCTTTCGCGCGATAGGGCGTGTCGGTGCGAGAGCGAGGGTGCATGCGGCCGCGGACTTGCCCGGGGCGAGTGAGGGCGCCGTGCGGATCTTGGGCTGGCATGACAATCGCGCGCGGAGGAGCTTTGTCGCGTTTCCTGCGATCGTCTGGGTGACTGTGGCGGGCGAACTCGCGATCGTCGCGTTGCCGGCGTTCGTCACGGTGAACCGAATCGGATGGGTGGCGAGTTTCTGTCCGCGCTTGTAGGTGACGACGCTCGGCCGCGCCTTCGTGAGGAGGTCGTATGTTGCGGCCGGCCCTTGCGTCTGCGTGACGAAGGCGTTGCCGGAGCCGTCCTCGCCGCTCATGATCACGTCTGCGGTTGGCGTGCCGGATGTAGCGCCCGAGGTTTCGAAGGTGACCGTGCCGGTCGCGTTCGCCGGGAGGGCGACGGTGCAGTCGAGTCCCGGCCCCTCCAGGTCACATTCGGAGCCGGCCGGTGCGATCGAGTTGACCTTCGTGATCGTGAATCCGTGAGGAAGGATCTCGATCTCGTCGTAGGCGTGGCCGCCGCTCGTAAAGCTGACCTGTTCGGTTGTCGGAGTCTTCGTCAAGCTGGCCGTGACCGGAAGGAGCGGACCGATATCGGTGTCGGGCGCGTATTGGAGCGTGCTCGGGTCGACCGAGTCGGACGCGGCGATCTCGAAGTCGTCGCCGCTGCCCGTGGTGCCGACGACGACGAGCAATGTGGAATCCGGGGGAAGCTCGCCGTTGCAGTAGAGGTACTGGAACGTGGCGGGGGCGGTCGAGACCGCGCAGCTCGGCGTCTGCGCGCCGCTCGCCCGGACGCTGACCACCGAGGTGATGTTGAAGCTGATCCCGTGAACCGATACCAGCCGGATCGGGGTCTCGTCGTCCGTATTGGTGACACGGATCCACTTCTGCCCTCCGGGCAAGTCCGCGACGGCCCAACCGAACGCGACGTCGGTCGTTCGCCCGTTAGCGCCAGCCGGCACGGCGAGCACGACCAAGAAGAGGAAAGCGAGGGCGCACCGCCGCAACATCGAAGAGCGATGATATCCCCAATTCTCATTCTGCTATCGTAAATTTTCGATGAGTCTCCGGCTGCTAAGCGTCGTCGCAGTTCTGGCCGCCGTCCTCGTATCGCTCGTCCCACTTGCGCATGGCGCGACGAGCGGAGCGGCCGGCGCGAAGACGACCGAGCCAGAGGTCTATCAAGATGTGAACGTCACGATCACCGATCGCAAGATCGTGCTGAGCGAGCGGAGGGCTGAGCGAGGCGAAGGCGTCACCCTGCACATCAAAAACACTGGCACCAAGCCGCACAGCTTCGGCTTCGCCGGACGAGGTGCGCTCAGCCTTAGCAATAGCGGTCTCAGCACGCCCGCGCTCAAGCCGGGCCAGACAGCCATCCTTTCGGTCTACATGGACTTGCGCGGCGCGATTCCGTATCGGAGCACCGTCAAGGCCGACGCTTCGCGAATCGGCATGCGCGGCGTCTTCTTCGTGGTCTAAAGCTCCGCCTCGTCGACTTCCGCCACCGACGAAGCGATACGGCACTTGCTGGTCGGCTGGACCTGAACTGGCGCGACTGAGGAGCCGCGCCGGAATTACTTGGTGACGTGGTTCCGACGCGGCTCGTCGGGCGATGAGAAGCGGCACGCGAACTTGCGCTTGACGCCATCCTCGGCCGCCATTCATGTTCGCGGAGAAGCGGGTTTGGCCGGCGAACTTAGCCGAGTAGTCGGTGGGTTGGGCGAGCGTCCTCTCACAGACCCCTGAGCGGTTCGGCTAGTTGGGCGTCTCTGTGAGGGAGGAGAGTCGGTCGCGGACGCGCCGGGCGAGCGGGACTATCTGCTTGCGCTCGTAGCGCTCGAGCGCCTCGTGCCAGGCGGCGATCGCTTCGTCGCGGCGGCCGGCGGTTCAGGAATGTGCCTGGGTCACGGCACTTCTGCCTTTCGTCCGAGGCGAAAGTCCACTTCTGAGAGGATGGCACGCCCAACGACAATCGGAGAGCAGATGCCCAGCGCCAGAGACGTGATCCTCAAGCACATCGACGCGTTCAACGGCCGTGACAGCGACGCCGATCCGTGGGCCGCCGATGCGGAGATAACAGCGCCAGGCGCCCAGGTCAGCGGCCGCGACAATGTCATCGGCTTCCTCGCCGTGTTCCAGGAAGCGTTCCCAGACCTCCGCCTCGAGATCGAGCACCTCCTCGCTGACGGGCCGGCCGCAGCGGCCGAGGGGACCCTCACGGGCACCCATAAGGGTGTGCTTCACACCCCCAACGGCGATGTCGCGCCGACAGGACGAGCCGTAGAGCTTCGGTGGGCGGCGCTTTACGTCACCGACGGCGACACGCTCAAGTCCGAGCACCTGTTCTTCGACCAGATGGACTTCCTCGGCCAACTCGGCCTCCTCCCCGGCTAGAGCCGGAGAGCCTTCGCGCCGCCTGGCCCGCGCTGACGCGATTCGCGGGCTGAAAGTCGAGATTCTCGGCTGGGCCAGTGTTCCGGAATGACCCCTGAACGGAAGCCGTGACGCGTAGGGAAAGGGACAAGCTGACGCTCGGCTGCGCCAGCTTTTGCTCATGGCGCCCGACGAGGCTTGGATGCGGACGCGGCACAGAGGCGCGGCAGGCGGTGGAGCGTAGACTCGCGCCATGGCTGACGCCGCGACGATGCGCAGCGCTGTCGAGTCGCTGATGACGCGTGTGCTTGCAGGCGGCGAGACGGATCTCGCCGAGCAGCTTGTGCATCCAGACTTCGTCAACAACGAGGCAGAGCCGGAGCGGCGAACCGGGCCGAGCGGCGCGGCCGCGACGAGCGTGTGGCTGCGGTCGTGCTTCGGCAACCTGCGATACGAGATCCACCGGGTCTTCATCGACGGTGACATGGCTGCGGCGTACGTGACGATGCACGGGACCCACGAAGGCGGCCTTCCGCCGGGCGTTCCTGCCACACACAAGCCGATCGCCGTCAAGCACGTGCACTTGTTCCGCTTCGCGGACGACGGTCGCGTCGTTGAGCACTCGGCGGTGCGCGACGATCTCGGCATGGTCATGCGGCTCGGGCTGCTGCCGCCTGGCGCGGGTGAGGCCTAGGCCGACGCCGCTCGGCTGCGCAAGCGTGCTTACGCTTGAGTGTCCGGAGTCCGCCGTTCACGAGGCTGGCCCTGACAAAGGCTGGCAACGCGCCGAGGTATGCAGGAGGGTCTGCACGCGACGCGCTTCCGAGGCACGCCTGTCGCAAATAACCCGCTCAGATAAGCCCAAACGGACGCACTCTGTCGTAGAAAGGCGCATACGGGATTCGAACCCGTGCCGCCGCCGTGAGAGGGCGGTGTCCTAGGCCACTAGACGAATGCGCCCGGCGCCGGGCAGTGTAGCCGGGCGTTACGCGGCTGCGGTTAGCTCGGCGACGAGCGCGCCGGTGTCCAGCGGCTCGAAGCCGATCCTCGCCGCGATCTCCTCGCTCGACGGACGCGTGCCCTCGAAGAAGAGTCCGCGCAGCCGCTCGCCCGTCACCGGATTGCGCCACCAGTCCTCGCCGACCTCGCGTTGCAGGTACTCGCGGAGCTGCGCCGAGCGGATCCAGGCACGCAGGTAATCGGCGGAGTAGAAGCCTGCGTCCATGTCCGTCAGGAAAGCGTCTTCCCGGTAACGCAGGCCGACGGCGTTCGTCAGCCGGTCCGCATACCCGTCGGGCTTCGCGCCGACGTCGTTGTAGCGCGACCAGAAGTCGAGCTCGTACTGGAGCTTCGCGACGTAACGCCGGTAGAGGAGCGTCTCGAGGAAGAGGGTCGCGCCTGCGTTCTCGACCGCCTGCGCATCATCGAGCCCGAAGTACTGCGCGTGCCAGTCGGGCTCGTGCGTGATCGCCTCGAGGATGTACGAGTAGATCTCCGTCAGCGCGTGATCGCGCGAGAGCCGCCGGAACGCGTACGGCAGCGACGGATCGCAGCCCGCGTAGTGGAGCGCGTGCCCGGCCTCGTGCAGGAACGCCTGGTAGTCGTGAAGACCTCCCATCGCGCGCGTGATCAGGTGGACGACCTTCGGCGGGTCCGAGGCGATCACGCACGCGCGCGGCGACTTCTGCGGACGGTCGTCGAGGTCGAGGCGGATGTTCTCGTCGTTCTCCATGTCGAAGCCGAGGCTCCTCAGCGTCGCCATGCAGACCTCGACCGCGCGCTCCTTCGTATACGTCGACTCGAGCGGAGACAGCCGCCGCATGTACGAGCTGTGGAACGCTGCCGGGACCTCGTCGCGCTCGGCGCCGAGCAGCCGCTCGAACCAGCGCTCGCGCATCTGCGTCCACGCTTCGTCGGCCGCCGCGCTCGCCGCCGCGAGCGCGCGTTCGAGCTGGCGCACCGAGATCCCCTTCTCCTCCTCATTTCGAGCGACGGGGTCGGCAATACCGCTCACCTCGGCCTCGAGCGCCTCGGCCTTCGCCAGCAGCTCGACGCGGTCGGGATTGAATCGCGCCGACGCTTCGGCCTGGAGCTCCCCGAGCTGCTCGCGCTCCGCATAGTCGGCCAGCACCGCGAGCATCGCCTGCGCGTTGCGGAGCGGCATCTCCTCGCCCTTCCAGCTGATGCGCTCCGCGAGGAGCCTGTTCTCCAGCTCGTCCTCGGGCTCGGCGAGCTCGGCGGCGACGAGGCCGCCCTCGCAGGTCTTCCGCAGGCGGTAGAGTCGCTCGCGCTCGTCTCCGTCCGCCGCCTCATCCTCACACTCGCGCAGCGCCTCGAGCTGGGACCGCGAGAAGAGATCGGCGTACCGCACGACGATCGTCGCCTGGTCGGAGACCTCCTTCTCGCCGACGCGGACGGCCCGCCCCTCCTCGGAGCGCTCGTAGAGGTACTTCTGGAGCCGCTCCTCGTATTCGGCGGGGCTGCGGACGGTTTCGGCGACGCTCATCGACGAGAAATCTACAAGGCGGTATGATCGCGACGCTGATGAGGCAGACGCTCGGCAGCGAGTCGCCGCGCACGTATGCGGTTGCGATGGCCGGTCTCTGGATCGACCTCCGCAGCGCCCTCGCGCGCCTCGACGGCCTGGCCGGGGACCTTGACGTCCTCTACGACGAGCGCGAGACCCTTCCGACGCTCCAGTACGACCTTCATCGCGCCTCCGAGCTCGTCGCCGGCCTGGAGCCTCCGACCGGTTCCGAGCTCGTGCACGAGGAGCTCTCGGACGCACTGGCCGAGGCGCGCGAGACGACGGCCGACATCTCCGAGGCGCTCGACCACGGCGGCGTCGACGCGGCCGCTCCGCTCGTCTGGGAATGGCGGGGCGTGCTCTTCCGCGTGCGCCTCGCGCGCCTACGGCTCGAGCGGCCGCAGCCGGTCGCGGCGCCGGCACCCGCTGGAGCGTCGCCCGTCGGCCAGCCTGTCCCGTTCTTCGCGGCAGGCGCAGTTGCCGTCGGATCGGGCCTCGTGTTGTTCGCCGCCCTGCTGGGGCTCTGGTTGCTCGTTGCGCTCGTGCTCGCCGGCACCGGTGCGGCGGCAGTCCTCCTCAGGCCGTAACGCATCCTCACCCGGCGCCGTTTACCTCTTACAAAAGAGCAAAGCGGGAGAGGGAGATGGACGAGAGCTGTGAAACGGCCGAAAACGTCAAAGGAATCGATGCTTGCGCCGACGGCCTCGTTTCGTAAGAAGTCGTGGCTGCGCTTTCAGCGCGCGCTGGACCCTCTCGGGCCGCCTAAGCCGCTGCGGAAACCCCGCGACGCAAACGGCTGAGCGCCTCGTCGCGGCCGAGCAGCTCGAGGCTCTCGAACAGACCCGGTGAAACGTTGGAGCCGGTGACCGCGACGCGGATCGGCTGAAAGGCCTTGGCCGGTTTCAGTCCGAGCCGTTCAGCGAGCTCCCGCAGCGCCGCGTCGATCGCCGCTGCCGACCATTCGTCGAGCGGCTCGAGTACCTCGGCGGCCCGCGACAGAACGTCCTGGTCGAGCAGCGTCGGGTCCGGCGCGACGTCGCGAAAGAGAAACCCCGCGTAGTCGGGGTACTCGCCGAGGCGCGTGATCTTCGCCTGAACGAGCGGCACCGTCCGACGAACCAGCTCCGCGTCCCAGTCGTAGCCGTGCTCGCCGAGCCAGAGCACCAACTGGTGCGCGTAGTCGTCCGGCGACAGCGCACGGAGGTAGACGCCGTTCAGCCAGTCGAGCTTCTGGTAGTCGAAGGTGGCAGGGGACGGCTGCACGCGCTCGAGCGAGAACCGTTCGATCAGCTCGTCCCGCGACATGACGGTCGTCTTGTCGTCGAAGCTCCAGCCGAGCAGCGCGAGGAAGTTCATGAGCGCAGGGGCGACGTAGCCGGCGTCGCGGAACTCGTCGATCGACTGCGCGCCGTGTCGCTTGGACAGCTTCTTCCCGTCCGGGCCGAGCAGGCTCGGCGCGTGCGCATAGACCGGGATGTCAGCGCCGAGCGCCCGCAGGATGACGATCTGCTTGGGTGTGTTCGACACGTGGTCATCGCCGCGGATGACGTGCGTGATCCCGTCCTTCGCGTCCTCGAACGGCGAGGCGAAGTTGTACGTCGGGCGGCCGTCTGAACGGACGAGCACGACGTCCTCGAGCTGCTCGTTCGGGAACTCGATCCAGCCCTTGACGGCATCCTGCCAGCCGGTCGTCCCCTCGTCGGGCATGCGGATCCGGACTGCGCCCTCGTCCTCGTACGCCTTCCCCTCCTCGACGAGGCGGCGCGCCGCCTCCCGGCAGTCGTCCATCACGTCGAGCTGGAACGTGACGGGGCCGTCCCAGTCGATCCCGAGCCAGGTCGAGCGAGCGCTGGATCTGCTCGACCGACTCGGCAACCTCTCGGCTCGTGTCCGTGTTCTCGATCCTCAGCAGGCAATCGCCGCCCTGCTGCCGCGCGAAGAGCCAGTTGAACAGGAACGTTCGCACGCCGCCGATGTGCAGGAAGCCCGTCGGCGACGGCGCCATCCGAACCCTGACGGGGGAAGCCATCGTCCCCCTATCGTAGTCGCGTGTTTTTCGGCGCCCATGTCTCGGCCTCCGGCGGCATCCACACGACACTCGATCGGGCCGAGGCCATGCGCGCGCACGGTGTGCAGCTCTTCACGCAGAGCCCGCGCATGTGGCGGCCGACGAATCACGATCCCGCGAACTTCCGGCGGTTCAAGGAGCGCCGCGCCGAGCTCGGCATCGCGCCCGGGGGCGTCCTCGCGCACGCGATCTATCTCGCGAACCTGGCAGCGCCCGACGACGAGATCTACGCGAAGTCGCGCGCCGTTCTGCGGAGCACGATGAAGGTCGCCTGCGCGATCGACGCCGACGGCGTCGTCATCCACGTCGGCTCGCACCTGGGAGCGGGCATCGAGACCGGGATGAAGCGGTGCGTGCCCGCGCTCAAAGAGGTGCTCGAGCTCTGCAGCGACACGACGTGGCTGCTGCTGGAGGACTCGGCGGGAGCCGGCGGAACGATCGGGCGGTCGATCGACGAGCTCGCAGCGCTGTTCGATGCCTGCGACGCGACACGAGCGACTCGGCATCTGCCTCGACACGTGCCACCTGTACGTCTCCGGAATCGACATCACCCAACGCTCGGCCGTCGACGAACTGCTCGACGACCTGGACGCGCGCATCGGGCTCGACCGGCTGCGCGCGCTGCACGTCAACGACTCGGCAGCGAAGCTCGGCTCGAACCTCGACCGCCACGCGAACATCGGCAAAGGAGTCATCGGCAGCAAGCTCGGCGTGTTCCTCTCGCACCCGAAGCTTCAGGGCCTGCCCGCGTTCCTCGAGGTGCCCGGGACCGACGGGCACGGCCCCGACGCCGAAGAGCTCAAGAAGGTCCGCCGGCTCCACAAGCGCTGGTGCAGAACTACCGCTGGCTGATCCTCGCCGCGGGGACGCTCGCCTCGACGAGCCTCGCCGCGGTGCAGATCGGGATCGGCGCGATGGCACCCGAGTTGCGCGACGCACTACGGGCTGAGCATCGGCCAGATCGGCGTCGTCCTCGGGGCCACCACCGCGGGGATGACCGTGACGCTGCTCGCGTGGGGCATCGTCAGCGACCGGATCGGCGAGCGGCTCGCGATCGTGATCGGGCTCGTCGGCTCGGCCGTGTCGCTGGGATTCGCGGCACGAGCGAACGGATTCACGGCGCTCGTGGTCGCACTCGCCCTGACCGGAGCGCTCGGCGCTTCGGTCAACTCCGCAAGCGGACGTGCCGTGATGCACTGGTTCGCGCCGGACGAGCGAGGTCTCGCGCTCGGGATCCGGCAGGCCGCGATCCCGCTCGGCGGCTTCGCGGGAGCGCTCGCGCTTCCGGCGATCGTGTCGCGCTGGAGCGTTCACGCGGCGTTCGCCGCGCTGGCGGTCAACTCGATCGTCTGGGCGATCCTCGCGGGACTCGTCCTGCGCGAGCGCCACGTGGACGAAGAGATCGCGCAGGAGCTGGTCAGCCCGCTTCGCGACCTGCGCATGTGGGTCCTCTGCTCGGCAAGCGGGCTCGTGCTCGCGGGTCAGCTCGCGATCATGGCGTTCGTCGTCCTGTTCCTCCACGACGCGCGCGGCCTGTCGACCGCGCACGCCGCGCTCGTCCTCGCCGCCGTTCAGGTCGGCGGCGCGATCGCTCGCGTCGTCGTCGGCCGCCTCTCGGACCGCGAAGGGCGGCGGATTCCGCTCTTCATCCGGCTCAGCGGCGCCCTGGCGGTCGCGGTCGCCGCCGCTGCCCTGCTCGTGCACGGCCCGCTGCTCGTCCTCGTGCCCGTGCTCGTCGTCGCGGGCGTGCTCGGCATGAGCTGGAACGGCCTGTCGTTCGCGGCCGCCGCCGAGGCCGCGGGAGCGCGACGGAGCGGCGCGGCGATCGGCTTCCAGCAGACGGTGCTGGGCATCGGCGGAATCGCGATTCCGATCGGCTTCGCGGCGCTCGTCGCGGGGCAATCGTGGCGCGCCGCCTTCCTGGCGTCTGCCGCGTGCTCGTTTGCGGGAGCGGTGCTGCTGCGACCGCTGGCCGAGCTCTAGGCTAGGCGGTGATCTGCGCGAAGATCCGGAACGTCGGCTCGCCGACCGGCAGCTCGTGGAACTCCGGGTTCACGCAACCGAGCTCGTCGGTCCGGTTCTCGTAACACGCGTCGACCGCCGTCGTGCACATCGGCAGCGGCTGGCGCATCGTCTTCACCGCGCCGAAGCCGTTGCGCGTGCGCTCGCCGGCCGCGAGCAGCGTGCTGTCGATCTCGACGTCGAAGATCTTCTGGAGACAACCGACGTAGCGGTGCCCGAACTCGTCGACCGCGTAGAGGAAGGGACAGCTCTTCGCGACACACGCCGCGGGGTACACGACCTTGTCGCAATGCACCTCGCACCGCCGGCACTCGACCTCGTCCTGTGGCCGGAGCGGCAGCTTTGCGGTCTGCACCTGGGTGTCGACTGGTGTGTCCATCAAGTGGGATTGTGAGTACCCAATCCGACGCAACGCAAGCCTTGACGGAACGATTCGCTGGTGGTATCGGGCTTCCTCGGCGCGGCCGTCTAGGCTTGCCGCGTGGCGCGGAAGCTCCTCTGGGGATCGCTCGTGTTCGCGCCGATCGCGATCGCGGCGCGCTTCGTGTTCCACGCCGGCGACACGCTCCTGTTCGTCCTCGCCGCGGTCGCGCTGATCCCGCTCGCGTGGCTGATCGGAGAGGCGACCGAGCACGCAGGCGAGCACACCGGCCCGGGAATCGGCGGCTTCCTCAACGCGAGCTTCGGCAACGCGCCGGAGCTGATCATCGCGCTGTTCGCGATCGCCGACGGACTGCCTGACGTCGTCCGCGGGTCGCTCGCCGGCAGCGTCGTGTCGAACATCCTGCTCGTGCTCGGCCTCGCCATGTTCGTCGGAGGGGACGGCGAGCTCGACCGTCGCTCGCTCGCGCTCCAGCTCGGGCTCGTGTTCGTCGCGGTCCTCGCGTTTCTCGTGCCGTCGGTTCCCGGATTCCACGGCGATCCGGAGCGACACGCACTCGTCCTGCTCACGATCCCCGTCGCGATCGTCCTGCTCGGCCTCTACGTGGGGACGACGATCTTCAATCTCCAGCGCCACGCCGCGGCGCACACGGCCGAGGCGAGCGCGCAGGCATGGAGCCTGCCGCGCGCGCTCTCCGTGCTCGGGGCGACGACGCTGGTCACCGCGCTGATCAGCGAGATCCTCGTCCACTCGCTGGCGGGGTTCGCCGAGACCGCAGGGCTCAGCGAGTTCTTCATCGCGGTGGTGATCGTGGCGATCGTCGGCAACGCCGCGGAGCACGGCGGTGCCGTCGTGATCGCGCACCGCGGAAACATGCGGCTCGCCTCGGAGATCGCGATCTCGTCCAGCGCGCAGGTCGGGCTGCTGGTGATCCCGGCGGTCGCGCTGCTCTCGTTCCTGGTCGGGCCGGGGCTGCCGCTCTCGTTCCGGCCGGTCGAGCTGATCGGAATGGGTGGTGCCGCCGCGGTCGTCAGCTTCGTCGTCCGCGACGGTCGTTCGCGCCGCCGGGAGGGCACGCTCCTCATCGGCGTCTACATCGGCGTTCGTCGTCTGGGTCTTCCTCGTAGGGGATCGTTAGTCTGAAGGGATGACCGGGGTGGCCACCGCAGAGGCAACCGAGACCGTCGTCGAGGCGCGCGGCGTCACCCGCCGCTACGGCTCGGGCGACACCGCCGTCGACGCGCTCCGCGGCATCGATCTGGCGATCGACCGCGGCCGGCTCACAGCCGTCATGGGCCCGTCGGGCTCGGGGAAGTCGACGCTCATGCACATCCTCGCGGGCCTCGACAAGCCGACGTCAGGCGACGTCTTCATCGACGGCACGGACATCACGAGGCTGAACGACACGGAGCTGACGAAGCTCCGGCGGCGTCACATCGGCTTCATCTTCCAGTTCTTCAACCTCTTGCCGATGCTGAACGCCGAGGAGAACGTGCTCCTTCCGCTCTCGATCGCCGGCGAGAAGCCGGAGAAGGAGTTCTTCGAGGATCTGCTGCGCGACGTGGGGCTCACCGACCGCAGGACGCACCGCCCTGCCGAGCTCTCCGGCGGCCAGCAGCAGCGCGTCGCGATCGCGCGCGCGCTCGTCTCGAGGCCGACGGTCGTCTTCGCGGACGAGCCCACCGGAAACCTCGACTCGAACACGAGCGGCGAGATCCTCGAGCTCATGCGCCAGTCGGTGGACAGCTACGGCCAGACGACGGTCATGGTCACGCACGAAGCTCGCGCCGCCGCGACCGCCGACCGGATCCTCTTCCTCGCCGACGGCCTGATCGTGCACGACCTCGGACGCACGAACGCGCACGACGTGCTCCGGGTGATGGAAGAGCTCAACATCGGGTGACCGCGTTTGCGTTGAAAGGCCTGCTGGGCCGGAAGCTGCGTACCGTTCTCACCTGCATCGCCATCGTGCTCGGCGTCGCGATGGTCACGGGGACCTACATCCTCACGGACTCGATCAAGGGCGCCTTCGGTGGCATCTTCACGGAGATCTACAGCGGCACCGACGCCACGATCACCGGTAAGTCCGCGTTCGACCTCACCGACCAGAACAACACGACGGCACCGCCGTTCGACGAGTCGCTGCTCGACAAGGTGCGCACCTTGCCCGACGTCGCGGACGCCGTGGGCGGCGTCGGCGGCGAGGCGCACCTGATCGGGCGCAACGGCAAGGTGATCGTCTTCGGCGGCGCGCCGAACCTCGGCTTCAGCGTCGACCCGGCCAGACCGGCCTTCAACACCCTGAAGCTCATCAACGGCTCGTGGCCGGCGGCGAACGAGGTCGTCATCGACCAGTCGACGGCGAAGAAGAAAGACCTCGAGGTCGGCCAGACGATCGGCGTGCAGGCGAACGGGCCGGTACAGCAAATGCGCATCTCCGGCCTCGTGAAGTTCGGCGGCGCAGCCAGCCTCGGCGGCGCCACGCTCTCGGGCTTCAACCTCGAGACCTCGCAGAACCTCTTCCAGAAGCCGGGCAAGCTGGACCAGATCCGTGCGGCGGCGAAGCCCGGCACCACGCCGCAGCAGCTCGCCGGCGAGATCCAGACCGTCCTGCCGCCGGGCACGCAGGTGCGCACCGGCGAGGCGCAGGCGCGCGAGGACGCGAAAGACACCGAGAGCTTCCTCAACTTTCTCCAGGACTTCCTGCTGGCTTTCGGCGGCATCGCGTTGTTCGTCGGCAGCTTCGTGATCGCGAACTCGCTGTCGATCACGATCGCGCAGCGGACGCGCGAGCTCGCGACGCTACGGACGCTCGGAGCGTCGCGACGTCAAGTGCTGGGGTCGATCATGGTCGAGTCGCTCGTGATCGGGCTGCTCTCGTCGATCGTCGGCATCCTGGTCGGCCTCGGGCTCGGCACAGGACTGTTCAAGCTGTTCGACGCGGTCGGCTTCACGCTGCCGAACAACGGGCTCGTGCTGCACACGCGCACGGTCGTCGTCGCGTTGCTGGTCGGCGTCCTCGTCACTCTCCTCGCGAGCCTCCGGCCGGCCATCCGGTCGACGCGCGTGCCGCCGATCGCGGCCGTTCGCGAGGGGGCGACGCTGCCGGAGTCGCGATTCGCGCGATTCCGTCTGCCGGCGGCCACGCTGCTCACGCTCGCCGGCTTCGCCGCACTGGCGTACGGGCTCTTCGGCAAGGATCTCGGCACGACGAAGGTTCTCGTCTACATGGGCCTCGGAACTCTGCTGCTCTTCTTCGGCACGGCTCTGCTGTCGTCGCGTTTCGCGCGGCCGCTCGCGCGCCTGCTCGGCTGGCCGGCGACAAAGATCGGCGGCGCGGCCGGAACGCTCGCGCGCGACAACGCCCGACGAAACCCGCAGCGCACCGCGTCGACCGCGTCCGCCCTCATGATCGGTCTCGCGCTCGTGACCGTCGTGGCGGTGCTCGCCGCCGGGATCACGAAGAGCTTCAAGGGTGCCGTCAACGACCTCTGGACGAACGGCTACGCGGTCACCGCGGTGAACAACTTCTCACCGATTCCGGTCGCAGCCGGCGAGGCGGCGGGGAAGACGCCCGGCGTGGAAGCAATCGCGAACGTTCGCGCCGGCGACGCACTCGTGTTTGGACACGTGATCGCGGCGACTGCGGTCAACCCCGAGTCCGTCGGGATCTTCACCCTCAAGTGGACGGACGGCTCGGACCAGGTCCTCGGGAACCTCGGCGCACACGGGGCTTTCGTCGACAAGGACTATGCGAAAAGCCACAAACTCGGGGTCGGCTCGCCGCTCACCCTGACGTCGCCGAACGGCGCGCAGCTTCCACTCGAGGTGCACGGCATCTTCGACCCGCCGACCGGCGGCTCCCCGTTCGGGCGCGTCACGATCTCCAACTCGGCGTGGGACAAGATCTACGACCAGCCGCAAAACATCTTCTCGTTCGTGCAGATGAAGGGCGGCGAGACCGATGCGAACAAGGCGGCACTCGAGCAGCAGCTTTCGACGTTCCCGAACGCGAAGGTGCAGACGAAGCAGGAGTTCATCGAGAATCAGATCGGGCCGCTGAACGCGATCCTCAACGTGCTCTACGTGCTGCTCGCGCTCTCCGTCATCGTCAGCCTCTTCGGCATCGTGAACACCCTCGTGCTGACGGTGTTCGAGCGGACCCGTGAGCTCGGAATGCTGCGCGCTGTCGGAATGACCCGGCGCCAGGTCCGCCGCATGATCCGCCACGAGAGCGTGATCACCGCGCTCATCGGCGGCGCCCTCGGCATCGCCCTCGGGCTCGTGCTCGGCGGGCTGCTCGCGGCTCGCGTCGAATTCATCATCTTCACGCTGCCGGTGACCCAGCTGATCGTGTTCGCGGTCGCGACGGTCGTCGTCGGGATACTGGCCGCGATCTTCCCGGCGCGACGCGCCGCGCGGCTGAACATCCTCGAGGCGCTGCAGTACGAGTAGCGCACCTGCGCCCTCGCCTCGCGTCCGCCATGACCGTCCCGGTCGAGCGGCGTGGTTCCGGGCGTCCCCGGTGCCCCACGAACCCGCCCCCCACCCTGTAAAGGGCGGGGGCTCAAACTAGCGCCGCAACCGCACCGCGCGTGTGCCAAATCTGCGCCGAATTACGGCGCTGTGCCGGTCACCTCGGGCGCGCGACTGAGCGGGTACGTCGCCCAGTACATCCGCGTCACGGCACCGTCCGCGCCGCGTACGAGTCGCAGCAGCTCGCCGCGCTCGCGTCCGAAAGCCGTCCGGAACCGGTCGTCGCCCAGAGACTCGAAACGTGTCCACGGCTGCCAGGCCGGCGCGTCCGCCGCGCGCGTCTCGAGCCGCCCGTCGTGCCAGCGGAAGACGAACTCCGTTCCCTCCGACCACCAGCGACCCAGTGCACCGGCCAGCTCCGCCGGCGGCCCCGGTTGCGGCGCCCAGGGCTGCGTCTCCGGCGGGAAGCGCTCACGCGTCTTGTCGATGAGCGCCAGCGACAGCTCCGCCGGATCCACGTTCTCGCCGTTCACCAGCACCGCGGCGCCGAGCCGCTCCTCGCGGTCGACGAGGACGTTCGCAACGTAACCGGGCATACCGCCGTCGTGGCCGCAGTAGATGCGGTCGTCCTTGCGCGCGAGCATCAGGCCCACGCCCCACGCCAGCGACCAGCGGTACGGATCGGCCATCGTCTGCACCGACGTCATCAGCTCGACGGACTCCGGCGCGAGCACGTCGGCGTCGGGATCCGCGAGGAACGACGCCCAGCGGCAGAGATCGCCGACGGTCGACCACATCTGTCCGGCCGCCGCGATGCCGCCCTTCCGCTCGACGAGCATCGGCTCGCGGCGCACGACGTCGCTGTACGGCTCGACCGAATACGCGAGCGCCGTCGGCGGCTCGGGAGAGAAGCTCGTTCGCGTCAGCCCCAGCGGCTGCAGGATCCGCTGTTCGACGTAGTCCTCGTAGGGCATGCCGCTCAGCCGCGCGACGACCTCGCCCAGCAAGATGAACGCGAGGTTCGAGTAGTGCCAGCGCTCGCCGGGCGCAAGCACCGCCTCCGCCTGCTCGAGTGACGCGAGCAACTCGGCGGTCGACTGCGGGAACTCCAGGGTCTCCCACACGTCGCCGGGGATCTCGCGCTGCAGCCCCGATCCGTGCGCGAGCATGCGGCGCAGGGTCAGGTCCCCGCGCGCAGGCACATCGACGTGGGCGTCGAGCCGATCTTCGAGGTCGAGCTTTCCCGCCTCGCGCAGCTGCATGACGCCGACGGCCGTGAACGTCTTCGTGATCGAGCCAATGCGGTACTGATGGTCGGGCGTCGCCGCCTCGCCCTGCTCCGCGTCCGCCAGGCCGACCGCGTCCGCCCACACCACCTCGCCGCCGCGCACCACCGCGCCGGCGACGGAGGGAACCCTCTGCTCGGATTGCGCCTTCGCGACGACCGCGCGAAGCTCCGCCGCAAGTCCCTCAGGCGCTGGCAAGGACTCCGAGCGCGCGTGGGATCGCGTCGATCGCCGCGTCGATGTCGTCGTCGCCGATGTCGAGGTGCGTCACCGCGCGCAGCTTCGTCGGCCAGACGGTCGTCGACAGGAGAACGCCTTCCTCCTTCATCCGCGCCGCTGCCTCTCCGCGGCTCATCCCCAGCGGCCCGACGTCGACCTGGACGAAGTTCGTCTCCACCTGCTCGAGCTCGACCGGCACGCCCGCCTCGTCCAGAGCGAGCGCGAGCCGCCGCGCGCGTGCGTGGTCTTCCGCGAGCCGCTCGACGTGATGGTCGAGCGCGTAGACGCCCGCGGCCGCGACGATCCCGGCCTGGCGCATCGCGCCGCCCATCAGGTGCTTTCCGCGGCGCGCGTGCCAGGCGAGCTCGGACGACGTCGCGAGGAGAGCGCCGAGCGGGCAGCCGAGTCCCTTCGACAGACACAGAGTCACCGAGTCGAAGCGTCGTCCGTATTCGGCCGCCGGGACGCCGGTCGCAACGGCCGCGTTCAGCAGCCGCGCGCCGTCGAGGTGCACCTTGAGATCGAGCTCGCGCGCCGTCGCCACGACCTCGTCGACCTCGTCGAGAGGCCAACAGCGACCGCCCGACGAGTTGTGCGTGTTCTCGATCGAGACGAGCCGCGTGCGCGACATGTGCATCGACGTTCGGTCGCGCATGAGCGCGCGGACGTCGTCCCCGCCGAAGCGCCCGGCGAGCGATCGAATCGGCCGCGTCACGAGACCTGCATGTACTGCCGGGCCGCCCTGCTCCGAGAGCAGAAGGTGCGCGTTCTCCTCGGCGAGCAGCTCGTCGCCCGGCTTCGTGAGCATCAGGCACGCGATCTGGTTCGCCATCGACGCGGTCGGCAGGTACACCGCGTCCTCCTGGCCGAGCAGCTCGGCGACCCGCCGCTCGAGCTCGAGCACGGTCGGATCCTCGCGCTTCTGGTCGTCGCCGACCTCGGCGTTCGCCATCGCCTCGCGCATGCCGCGCGTGGGCTTCGTCGCCGTGTCCGAGCGCAGGTCGACCATGCGACGGAATCTACCGTTGTTCCCGAAGAGTCGGGCGCTACCGTGTCCCGATGGACACGACGCTCCTCGAACGAGCCCTCGCCGACGAGCCGGCCTACCGGCGCCGTCAGGTCTGGGAGTGGACTGCGAGAGGCGCTGCGGGATACGAGGAGATGACGAACGTTCCGGCCGCGCTACGCGCGCGGCTCGAGGAGGACGTCCCGTTCTCGACGCTGACGGTCGAGCACGAGGCGCACGCGCGCGACGGGACGGTGAAGGCGCTGTTCCGCACGGGCGACGGCCATCCGGTCGAGGCGGTGCTCATGCGCTACCGCGACGGGCGGCGCTCGGTCTGCGTCTCGTCGCAGTCCGGCTGCCCGCTGACGTGCACGTTCTGCGCCACGGGACAGATGCAGTTTCGCCGCAACCTCACCGCGTCCGAGATCCTCGACCAGACGCTCCACTTTCGCCGGATCGAGCCAGTCGACCACGTCGTCTTCATGGGCATGGGCGAGCCGATGCTGAACTTCGACAACGTCTTCGAAGCGGCGCGCCGGCTGCCCGATCTCGGCGTCACGCACCGGCACACCACGGTCTCCACGGTTGGCTGGCTTCCCGGCCTGCGCCGCTTCGTGGACGAGGTCGACCAGCCGATCCGCCTCGCGCTCTCGCTCCACGCCCCGAACGACGTGCTCCGCGGACAGCTCATGCCGGTGAACGAGCGCTACCCGCTCGAGGATGTGCTGGCCGAGTGTCGCCGCTACTTCGAGCTGCGCGGGCGAAAGGTCTTCGTCGAGTACGTGATGCTCGGCGGCGTCAACGATCGCGTGGAGCAGGCCGCCGAGCTCGCACGCCTGCTCGATCCGAAGGTCTTCAAGGTGAACCTGATCCCGTACAACCCGACGGGAGCGTTCGACGGCTCGACGCGCAAGGCGATCGACGCCTTCAAGGGCGTGCTCGACCGCGAGCGCCTCCCCGCGACCGTGCGGCTCACTCGCGGGCGCGACATCGCCGCGGCATGCGGCCAGCTCGCCGCGACTCGCTGATCGGCGGGTCGCCGCGACTCACAGCGTGGCGAGATCCTCGGCGAGGTGCTCGCGGTCTTCCTCGTCGGCGACCGGCACCTCCGAGGCCAGCTTCCGGTATGCCGCGGCCTCGGCCTGCAGGCCGGCCGTCCTGTACGCACGGGCGACCGCCTCGTAGGCGTACGCGAGATCCCAGTCGCCGATCGCGTTCGCCTCGCAGATGTCGAGGCACCTGCGCGCATGCCGAAGCGCCGGCTCGGCGAGGCCGAGCACGGTGTAGACGCGCGAGACCTGCCACTCGCCGCGGGCGAGGTTCTCCGGCTTGCACTCCGGAGCCTCGCCCCAGTGGAACCGAGACGCGTGGGCGGCGTGCAGCATGCGCTCGTCGTCCTCACGCGTCTCGATCAGGCGCCAGACCTCGTTGAAGAGGTCGATTCCGAGTTGCCGGTGGTCGGTCGTCAGGCCGTCCGGGCCAGCGCGGGCGTGCACGACGAGCGTCCGCGCTTCTCGAGGTACTGCTGGTGGTAGTCCTCGGCCTCGTAGAACGTCGGAGCCGGCTCGATCTGCGTGACGATCGCTTTGCGGTAGGCGGCTTGCTCGCGCGCCTTCGACGCCTCCGCGCTCGCCCGCTGCTCCTCGTCGTGGACGAAGACGACCGAGCGGTACTGATCGCCGATGTCCCAGCCCTGCCGGTTTCGGTGCGTCGGGTTGTGCTTGCGCCAGAAGACGTCCAGGAGCTCGTCGTACGACACCGCGCCCTCGTCGTACGTGACCTCGACGACCTCCGCGTGACCGGTCGTGTGCGCGCACACGTCGCCGTAGGTCGGGTTCTCGAGGTGGCCTCCCGCGTAGCCGACGCGCGTCCGAATCACGCCGTCGAGCTGCCGGAACGCCGCTTCGACTCCCCAGAAGCATCCGGCGCCGAACGTCGCAGTCCTGTTCACTCCTCCTCCAGCTTCAGCGCGGCCGAGTTGATGCAGTAGCGAATGCCCGTCGGATGCGGCCCGTCGGGGAACAGGTGGCCGAGATGCCCGCCGCACGCGGCGCACATCACCTCGGTGCGAACCATCCCGAAGGTCGTGTCCGTCTCCTCGTCGATCGCCTGCTCGCTCGCCGGCGCGTAGAAGGCCGGCCAGCCGCAGCCCGAGTCGTACTTCGCGTCCGAGCCGAACAGCTCGGCGCCGCAACCCGCGCAGCGGTAGGTGCCGGCCTCGAACACGTGGTCGTACTCGCCGGTGAAGGGACGCTCGGTGCCCTTCTGACGCAGGACGCGGAACTGCTCGGGCGTCAGCTCCTGGCGCCACTGTTCGTCCGTCTTCTCGATTCTGGTCTTGTCTGTTTTCTCCATGCCCAATCGTCTCCCGGACTTGCATTTCGTTACGGCCAGGGTAACCTCGCGTGGGTGGTCGGCGGCTGCCCGCCTCCGTCGTTTCCTCCGGCCGTCGGGTCGTACGCGGCGGTCGTGGCGCGCCCCGTGGCGCGCGGCCTGATCGTTCGCGAGACGCCGGCTGGTGATGTCCTCGTGCGGCTCGGAAGGCGGACGCCGTTCGGCTCGCCGGTCGTCGTTTCGGTGGCGAAGCGGCGCGGCCGGTGGCTCGGCGTGATCGCGCCCGGCGTACCGAACGGGCGGCTCGGCTGGGTCGAAGCGCGCGCAGTCAGGACGTCGAGGGTGCCTCTGAGGCTCGAGGTGTCGCTCTCCGCGCGCAGGCTGATCGTCCTCCGCAGGAACAAGGTCGTCGCCCGCTTCCGGGTCGGCATCGGTCGGGCAGGAACGCCCACGCCGACGGGACGCTTCGCCGTGACCGACAAGCTCCCGGGCGCCGAGATCAGCTCGGTCTACGGATGCTGCATCCTCGCTCTCTCCGGCAACCAACCGCACCCCCCGCCGGGGTGGGCCGGCGCCGACACGCGGATCGCGATCCACGGTGGCGCCTTCGGCGCGATCTCGGCCGGCTGCCTCCACGCCGAGACGACTGCGCTCCGCTACCTGATGGCGCACGTCCGGCTCGGGACGCGCGTCACGATTCGAGCGTAGCCTCGGCCGGCTCCCGACGCTCCGCCGTGGATGGGTGCTCCTCGAAGAGGTAGCGCACGATCGGCTGCTTCGCCGCCTTCACCTCGTCGGGCCTGCGGATGGGCCGCGACATCGGCGCGCTCTTCACCAGGTCGGGCTCTTCCGCTGCCTCCCTCGCGATCGCGAGCATCGCGTCGGCGAAAGCGTCGAGCGTCTCCTTCGCCTCGGTCTCGGTCGGCTCGATCATCAGCGCCTCGGGGACTACGAGTGGGAAGTAGACCGTCGGCGGGTGAAAGCCGTAGTCCATCAGGCGCTTGGCGACGTCGAGAGCGGTGATCCCGTGCTCGCGCTTGAGCCCGCGGGCCGAGAGCACGAACTCGTGCATGCAGAGCCGGTCGAACGGCAGGTCATAGGTGTCGCGTAGGCGCGCGAGCAGGTAGTTCGCGTTCAGAACCGCTACCTCGGACATCTCGCGCAGGCGCGGTCCGTACGTCCTGATGTAAGCGTACGAGCGCACGAAGACACCGAACGGGCCGGTGAAGGCACGTACCTTGCCGATCGACTTCGGCCGGTCGTGATCGAGGCCGAACGACTCGCCGTTTCGCACGACCGCCGGCACCGGAAGGAACGGCTCGAGCATCTCGCGCACGGCGATCGGGCCGCCGCCCGGGCCGCCGCCGCCGTGCGGCTGAGAGAACGTCTTGTGCAGGTTGATGTGCACGATGTCGAACCCCATGTCGCCGGGGCGCGAGATTCCGCACACGGCGTTGAGGTTCGCGCCGTCGTAGTACATGAGCGCGCCGGCGCCGTGAAAGATCCCTTCGATCTCCTCGATGTTCTCGTCGAAGAGCCCGAGCGTCGACGGGTTCGTCAACATGAGCCCTGCCGTTTGCTCGTCTACCTTCCCGCGCAGGTCCTCGACGTCGATGTTCCCGCGCCCGTCCGTCCGCACCGGCGTCAACTCGTAGCCGGCCATGGTCACGCTCGCGGGATTCGTCCCGTGAGCCGTGTCCGGGATGACGACCTTCGTGCGCTGCGCGTCCTCGCCGCGATCCGCGAAGTAGGCGTGCATCAGCATCAACCCCGTCAGCTCGCCCTGCGAACCGGCCGCGGGCTGAAGCGAGACCGCGTGCAGCCCGGTCACCTCAGCCAGGATCTCCTGGAGGCGCCACATCAGCTCGAGTGCGCCCTGCGGCGCCGTCCTCGTCCTGGAGCGGATGCAGGTGCGCGAAGCCGGCGAGGCCGACGAGCCGCTCGTTGATCCGCGGGTTGTACTTCATCGTGCAGGAGCCGAGCGGGTAGAAGCCGGTGTCGATCCCGAAGTTGCGCGTCGACAGCTCGGTGAAGTGCCGCAGGATCTCGGGCTCGGAAAGCTCCGGGCAGGCGCGGAGGCTCCGCGCGGCGCAACTCTTCGGGAACCTCGACGGCGGGCAGCCCGTCGCGCCGCGGCGGCTCGCCACCCCTGCGGCCGGGCTGCGACTTCTCGAAGATGAGCTTCACGCGGCGACCTCGCGGAGCACCTCGGCAAGCCGGTCGATGTCGGCCGGCGTCCGTTTCTCGGTCACGCAGACGAGAAGGGCGTCGTCGAGCCCCGGGTAGTCGCGCCCGAGCGCGTACCCGGGGTGAACGCCGCGGGCGCGACACTCGCGGATCACGTCGCGCGCGCTTCCTCCCACGTGCACGGCGAACTCCTTGAAGGTGGTGCGCTCCGGGAACACCGGCTCGAGGCCGAGCGCTCCTCTCGCATACGCGCCGAGGCTCAGGCACGTCTCCCCCACCTCGCGCAGGCCCTGCGGGCCCGAGCCACGAGAGCGCGACGAGGCCCTGGAGCGCGAGCAGCGTCTGGTTCGTCGTGATGTTCGACGTCGCCTTCTGGCGGCGGATGTGCTGCTCGCGCGTCTGGAGCGTGAGGACGTAGGCGCGATCGCCGTCGGCGTCGGTCGTCTCGCCGACGATGCGTCCGGGCATCCGGCGGATGAAGTCGTTGCGCGCGGCGAGGAAGCCGTAGTGCGGGCCGCCGAAGCTCGGATAGTTGCCCGTTCCCTGTCCCTCGCCGATCGCGATCGCGCAGCCGTAGTTGCCGGGCGCCTCGAGCACGCCGAGCGACATCGGATCCACATGCGCGACCGCGAGCGCGCCTGCGTCGTTCGCCGCAGACGCGAGGTCGGGAGCGGGCTCGAGGACGCCGAAGAAGTTCGGCTGCTGGAAGATCACTGCGGCTGCGTCCTGCGCCGCTGCGCCCAGCTCGTCGGGATCGGTTGCGCCGCTGCGGTGCGGGACCTCGACGACGTCGAGCCCGAAGCCGGGCGCGTATGTCTTGACGACCTGGCGAACCTGCGGATTCGTCGCCTCGGTGACGACGATCCTCGACCGGCCGGTCACGTGCTTCGCGATGAAGCACGCGTCGGCGGCAACCGTCGTCCCGTCGTAGCCCGACGCGTTCGAGACGTCCATCCCCGTCAACTCGCAGACGACGGTCTGGTACTCGAAGATCGCCTGGAGCACGCCCTGGCTCATCTCGGGCTGGTACGGCGTGTACGCCGTCAGGAATTCACCCCGCTGGACGACCGCGTCGGCGACCGCCGGTACGTAATGGTCATAGATCCCGGCGCCGAGGAACGAGAGCTCCCGCGTGGTGTCGACGTTGCGCGCGGCCAGTCCCTCGAGGTGGCGCTGAAGCTCCGCCTCGGTCAGCGGCGGCTCGAGGTCGAGCTCACGGTCGAGGCGAACGCCGGCCGGGATGTCGCGGAAAAGCTCCTCGATCGAATCGATGCCGATCTCCGCGAGCATCGCCTCGCGGTCGGAGTCGGTCAGCGAGAGGTAGCTCACTGGCTTTCGACGTGCCGGCGATACGCGGCGGCGTCGAGCAGCGAGTCGACTTCGGACGGGTCGCTCAGACGGATCCGCACGAGCCAGCCCTCGCCGTAGGGATCCTCGTTCACGGTCTCGGGCTCGTCGACGACCTTCGCGTTCACCTCGAGCACCTCACCGGACAGCGGCGAGATCAGATCCGACACGGCCTTCACCGACTCGACCTCGCCGTAGGACTCGTCCTTCGCGATCGTCGAGCCGTCGTCGGGCGGCTCGTAGTGGACGAGCTCGCCGAGCGCGTCCTGGGCGAACCAGGTGACGCCGAGGACCGCCTCGCCGTTCACGATGCGCGCCCAGTCGTGCTCGCTGTGGTACCTCAGGTCGTCGGGATAGGACTCGTGCGCCGCCACCGGCTACGTCTCCTCTCGCTTGTAGATGGGCTTCTTGACGATCCGCGCGGCGCGTGCGCGCCCACGAACGTCGATGGTCAGGTCGGCGCCGGGCTCCGCGGTCTCGGCGGAGACGTAGCCCATGCCGATGCCGACGTCGAGCATCGGCGAGTGCGAACCGGAGGTGACGACGCCGCCGCCTTCGACCGCCATGCCTTGCCGCGGGATCGCCTTCTCCTGCATCACGAAGGCGACGAGCTTCCGCTCCGGGCCGTCGGCCTTGATTCGCCTCAGCTCCTCCGCGCCCGTGAACTCCGTCTCGAGCGCGCAGGTCCAGCCGAGGCCGGCGGAGATCGCATCGGTGTCAGGCGTGATGTCGTTGCCGTGCAGCGGGTAGCAGACCTCGAGCCGCAGCGTGTCGCGCGCGCCGAGGCCGCACGGCGTGGCGCCGCGCTCGACGACTGCGTCCCACAGTGCCGGCGCGTCCTCCGCGGGACACATCAGCTCCACACCTCGCTCACCCGTGTAGCCCGTTCGGTTGACCATCACCTCGACGCCGTCGATCTCGCCCATCTCCCACGTGAACGGCGCGGCGTCGCCCAACTCGAGCCGCTCGAGCGACCGCGGCCCCTGCACCGCGAGCAGCGCGTACTCGTCCGAGAAGTCGCGCACGTCCGATCCCCGGATCTCGCGCTCCTTCAGCCAGGCGTAGTCGGCGTCGCGGTTCGACGCGTTGACGATGAGCAGGTAGCGGTACTCCTCCGTCCGGTAGACGATCAGGTCGTCGACGATTCCTCCGCGCTCGTTCGTGAGCAGCGTGTACTGCGCAGCTCCGACCTCGAGCCGCGCGACGTCGTTCGACAGCAGCGACTGGAGCAGGTCGAACGCGTGCATCCCCTCGACTTCGAGCTCGCCCATGTGCGAGACGTCGAATACCCCGCAGTCGGCGCGGACGGCCCGGTGCTCCACGATGACGCCCTCGTACTGCACCGGCATCTCCCAGCCTGCGAACGGAACCATCCGCGCACCGAGAGCGACGTGCCGCTCGAACAGTGGTGTCCGCTGAAGCGTCTGCGCCACGACGGCGACTCTAGTGAAGGACCCTATGCCAAGCCGTCTGCTGCCTCACGCCGGCGGCGCGGCGCATGCCGCGGCGCTCACAGTCGATCAACGAAGCAGCGTTCCCCTCAGGCGGCCATCCAATGCGAGCGCCGAAGGCGCGAGCCCCCGAGCGGAAAGCGAAGCGGGCGAGGGGACTGAAATGGGCCGCCCCGGCCATTCCTCGCCAGAGACGAGAGACAACCGGGGCGGCTGGACCGGGTCGTTGGGCCAACTGCGGCGTTGGCCCTATGAGGGCAAGACTCCTTCTGACCGCCTAGCCCTCGGCCTAAACATTTTTTCCAAACTTTTTCTTTACGGCTCCCTGAGAAAGCTCGGAACGTCCAGAACCTCGTCCGAGGCCTCGAACGTCTCCTCGCGGCGCGCGGGGCGAATCGGCTCCTCGCCGAGGAGCGAAGGCGTCTCCATACGCCGTCTCCGCCGGCGCTGCCCGCCGAATCCCGTCGCGATGACCGTCACGGAGACGGCGTCGCCCTTCGATTCGTCGATCACGGCGCCGAAGATGACGTTTGCGTTCGTATCGGCCGCGCTCGTGACGACCTCGGCCGCCTCGTTCACCTCGAACAGGCCGATATCCGGGCCGCCGGTGATGTTCAGCAGGATTCCGGTGGCGCCCTCGATCGACGCCTCCAGCAGCGGCGACGACACCGCCGCGCGCGCCGCTTCGGCCGCGCGATTCTCGCCCGAGGCGCTGCCGATGCCCATGAGGGCAGATCCGGCGTCGGTCATGATCGTCCGGACGTCCGCGAAGTCGAGATTGACGAGGCCGGGGACGGTGATCAGGTCCGTGATCCCCTGGACGCCCTGGCGCAGGACGTCGTCGACCATCCGGAAGGCGTCGACGATGGACGTCCGCTTCTCGACGACCTGGAGCAGACGGTCGTTCTCGATCAAGATGAGAGTGTCGACGCGCTCGCGGAGCTCGTCGATGCCGCGTTCGGCCTGCTCCGCGCGTCTGCGTCCCTCGAAGGAGAACGGACGAGTCACGACGCCGACGGTCAGCGCGCCGACCTCCTTCGCAAGCTCGGCGAGGACGGGCGCTCCGCCGGTCCCGGTGCCGCCGCCCTCTCCGGCCGTGACGAACACCATGTCCGCGCCCTTGAGCGTCTCCTTCAGCTCGTCGCGGCTCTCGCTCGCGGCAGCGAGCCCGACGGTCGGGTCTGCTCCCGCGCCGAGGCCGCGCGTGCCCTGCGAGCCGATCTGGATCTTCATGTCGGATTCGGCCATCAGCAGCGCCTGCGCGTCGGTGTTGACCGCGATGAACTCGACGCCGGACAGGCCCGCTTCGACCATCCGCGTAACCGCGTTCGTGCCGCCGCCGCCGACGCCGACGACCTTGATAACGGCGAGGTAATTGCCGGTCTGTTCTCTCATCTCAAGTCGCCTCGACCTCAAGCTGTAGTGGAGGATAGGGGCAGTCGAGCGCCGTGCAACGCCTCAATGTAGGCGGTGCTGTCTCACTTGTCAACATCATTCGTCGCAGAACTCTAGACCTCAACCTGACACTTTAGGGTCGACACCGGCCACGGGACGCTCGACTACGCTGACGTCGAGGTAGCCGAAGACGGGCGTCTGGGCGAGGATCCGCCGTGCGACTTCGAGCTTGAGTGCGAGGTTCTCGGGGGCGCCGACGCGGAGCTCAAAGCCTCCTCGAAGCACGTAGGTGTACTGGCCCTTGTAGACGCGCACTCTGGCGATCGGCTGGGGAAGGCCGGTGTGGCGCACGGGTGCGAGGGCGGTGACCTCCTCGGCGCCTCCGCCCGGCGCGAGGGTCGCGCCGAGCTGAACGTCGACGCTCGTCGGCAGCCAGATGCGCGGGAGCGCCGTGTGCGTCCGCTGCGGAATCCGCGCCATCACGCGCCCGCTGTCCGCCACGAGCCAGGCCTCTACCCCGCGCCGGACGACTGCGAGCGGCGTCTCCGGCTCGACCTGGACTCGCAGCGTGCGCGGGAACGCGCGGTCGTAGCTGACGGCGGCCACACCCGGAAGCGCGGTGGCGAGACTCGAGACGCTCGCGGCGTCGACGTTCAGCAGGCTGCGGCCCTCGAGCGGCTGGAGGGCGTCCTCGACCTTCGCCGCGAGCTGCGGCGAAACCCCCTGCACCTCGATCGACCGGACTGCGAACACCGAGGTCTGGCGCGCGGCCAGGTAGACGAGCAACGCGATCGCAGCGACGGCCAGGCCCGCGACGAGCGAACGCGCCGAGGGAAGAAACCGCAGGCCGCCGCGCCGGTCGGGCAGCGTGGCAACGGGTTCCGCGGCACCCGGCCGTCGCAGCGTCCTGCTCATCGGTCCGAACTTCGCCGCGGCGGCGGCGGCTCCTACGCGACCGGCGGCAGTTCGGGCAGGTCGAGGAACTCGACCTCGTGGCGCAGCTCCACCCCGAACTGCTCGAACGCGCGCCTCCGCGCCTCGGTCATCAGAGCAAGCGCGTCCTCGCTGCGCGCGTCGCCGGCGTTCTCGATGAAGTTCGCGTGCTTGGGCGAGATCTGCGCGCCGCCGATCCGGTGGCCCTTCAGCCCGCATGCCTCGAGCATCCGCCCTGCCGTCAGCTCGTGGCCGGGGTTCTTGAAGACGCTGCCGAACGTGCGCTTGTTCGTCGGCTGCGCGGCTTTTCGCCGCGCCTGGAGCTCGGCCGTCGTAGCCTTGATCTCGTCGGGCGGCCGCGGAACCAGCCGGAGCTCGACGCGTGCGACGACCTGACCGTGCTTCAGGTCCGAGCGGCGATAGGCGAGGCCGAGCTGCGACGACGTCAGCCAGCTCGAGCCGGCCGCGCTGACGACCAGCGCCCGCTCCAGCACCTGCGCGAAGTCGCCGCCGTATGCGCCGGCGTTCATCCAGACGCCGCCGCCGGTCGTCCCGGGAATTGCGCACGCGAACTCGAAGCCTCCGAGGCCGGATTCGCGCGCCCGATGCAGGACGACGGCGTTCGGCGCGCCGCCGCCGGCGACGATTCGCTCGGCGTCGACCGAGACGGACGCGAGCTCGCCGCCGAGCCTGAGCACGAGCCGATCGACGCCGTCGTCGGCGACGAGGAGGTTCGACCCGAGCCCGACGACTGCGACCCCGACCTGTCGGTCGTCCGCGAACCGCAGCGCTTCCTCGAGCTCTCCGAGCGTCTCCGGCCGCGCGAAGAACCGCGCAGGCCCGCCGGTGCCGAGTGTCGTGTGGCGTGCGAGCGGGACGCCCTCGTCGAACTTCACTCGAGCGCTCCGAGCAGGAGCGGCACGGCCCTGTCGACGTCCCCGGCTCCGATCGTCAGCACGACGTCGCCGGGCCGGGCCAACCGCGCGAGCCAGCGAGCAGCGTCCTCGATCGACGGCATCCAGGCGACACGCGCTCCGTGCCGCGCGTCTGCCACGGAATCGACCACGAGCTTCCCTCGAACCGCGTCCTCTTGCTGCTCGCGCGCTGCGTAGACGTCGGCGACTGCGACGGCGTCGGCCGCGGCCAGCGCCGCGCCGAGCTCGGGTGCGAGATGTCGCGTGCGCGAGAAGAGGTGCGGCTGGAAGAGCACGAGAACGCGGCGCGCCCCCGCCTCACGCGCCGTCGCCAGCGTCGCCGCGATCTCGGTCGGATGATGCGCGTAGTCGTCGTAGACGCGAACGCCGCCTGCTTCTCCCCGGAGCTCGAACCGGCGCGACGCTCCCCGGTACGCGGCAACGTGCGGCTCGGCTTGCGCGCGGGAGACCCCCGCGTGCTCGAGCGCGGCAAGCGCCGCGGCTGCATTCCGCCGGTTGTGCTCGCCCGGCAGCGAGAGCGGAAAATCGACAGGCGCGAGGGTCTCGGCGCGGACGACGTGCGGCACGTGTTCGAGCCACTCGTCGAACAACGCCTGCACCTCCGCGAGCGAACCGAACTCCGTGTGATGGTCGAGCTCGACGTTGAGGACGATCGCGATCTTCGGCCGCAGCGACGCAATCGTCCGATCCGACTCGTCGCCCTCGACGACGAACCATCCCTCGCCGGCGGCGGCGTTCCCGCCGAGTTGCGGAATCTCGCCGCCGATCGCATACGCGGGGTCGCGGCCGAGACGGGTGAGAACGTACGCGATCATTCCCGTCGTCGTCGTCTTGCCGTGCGCGCCCGCGACGACGATCGCGTCGCGCAGGGAAACGAGCTCTGCGAGAAAGTCGGCCCGCGAGCGGCCGCTCACGCGCGCCGACCACGCCGACGAGACGACCACCTCCCAACCCTCGGGGACGACGGGATCGGGCGCGATCGCGATGTCTGTCGCGCGAAGTCCGGCGAGATAGGGAGTCTCGACACGATCCCAACCGCCGACCTTGGCGCCCCAGGCCGCTGCGATCGTGGCGTACGCCGAAAGGCCCGCCCCGCCGATGCCGACGAACCAGATCCGGCGTCCGTCAAGCGGCGGCAAGCTCGATCAGCTCCTCCGCGATCACGCGCGCAGCACTCGGCTTCGCAAGCGCCCGCATCCGCTCGCCCATACGCACGAGCCGCTCGGTGTTCCCGAGCAGCGAGCGCGCGACCTCCGGGACACGGCCGAGCTCCGTCTCCTGCACGACGATCGCGCCGCCGCCCCGCTCGAAGTAGCGCGCGTTGAGGGTCTGGTGATCGGCGGCTGCAAACGGGTACGGCACGAGCACGGCCGGCAGCCCCGCCGCCGCGAGCTCCCAGACGGTGCTGCCGGCGCGCATCAGTGCCAGATCCGCGGCGCCGTACGCAGCACCGAGCCCGTCGAGCGCCGGGACGAGCCGGTAATCGGGACGCGACACGCGCCGACGGAGCGATTCGTAGTCTCGTTCGCCGCTGACGTGCAGCACCGCGGGCCCGACCTCGGCGAACGCCTCGACGGCGAGCTCGTTGAGCGAGCGTGCGCCCGCGAGCGCACCGGCGACGAGCAGCACCGGCCCGTCCATCGGAAGCCCGAGCTGTGCGCGGGCGGCCACCCGGTCCCAGGGCTGCGCCTTCCGCGGGATCGGCCGGCCGACGACCCGGTACTTGGGCCCGCGGCGGTCCGGAAGGTCGTAGGCGAGGAAGATCCGCTTCGCGAAACGCGCGGAGAGCCGGTTCGCGAGCCCGAGATGCGCGTCCGCTTCCGTCAGCGCCGCCGGCATTCGCTTCCGCCAGGCTGCGTAGACCATCGGTCCGGCGACGTAGCCTCCGCCGCCGAGCACGACATCCGGTCGTCGCCGCTCGAGGATTCGCGCACACGCACGAGGCGCGCGCCCGGCCAGCAACGCTGCGCGGACGAGCGCCGGCGACGGCCGGCGGGGCAGCCCCGTCACGCGGAAGGTGTCGAGCTCGTAGCCCGCGTCAGGAACGAGCCGCGCTTCGACGCGATCCGGCGACCCGGCGAACGTCACGTGGACGTTGCGGCTGCGCAGCTCGTCCGCCACCGCGAGTGCCGGCAGCACGTGTCCTGCCGTCCCCCCGGCCGCGATCAGACACCTGAGCTGCCGCTCGACCGCCACTCCCCGCGATGTTAAGGAGGATGCCCACCGAGACGAGCTCCACCACGAGGCTCGAACCGCCGTACGAGACGAACGGGAGCGGGATTCCCGTCAGCGGCGCCATCCCGAGCACCGCCGCGAGGTTGATCGCGGCCTGGCAGGCGACGAGAGCGGTGATCCCGGCGGCGAGCCGCTTGCCGAACGGATCGACGCACTCGAGCGCGACCTTCAATCCGGCCCACGCGAAGAGCGCGTACGCGAGGATCAGCGACCCGGTCCCGACGAGCCCGAGCTCCTCGCCGATCACCGCGAAGATCATGTCGGTGTGAGCCTCGGGCAGGAAGTGGAGCTTGCCGACGCTCTGTCCGAGCCCGTCGCCGAAGATGCCGCCGGAGCCGAGGCTGATCTGCGCCTGCACGACCTGGTAACCGCCGACCTGCGAGTCCTGCCAGGGATCGATGAAGCTCAGGAGCCGCGCGCGCATGTACGCCTTGCTCATGACGACGATCAGTGCAAGCCCTGCGAGGATCGAGATATCCGGCGCCGAGGGTCCGCAGGCGCGTCCCCGACGTGAAGAGGACTGCGCCGACCATCACCGCGATCGTGATCGACGTGCCGAGGTCCGGCTCGAGCAGGAGGAGAACGAGGAAGACGGCGAGCAGTGCGCCGATCGGCTTCCAGAGCTCGTGCAACGAGGACGGGCGGCTTGCGTTTCGTCAGGTACGCGGCGAGCCAGACCGCGAGCGCGAGCTTCGCCACCTCCGACGGCTGGAACGACGCCGGGCCGAAGCTGATCCAGCGGCGCGCGCCGTTGATGGGATGCGCGAGGACGAGCACGGCCGCGCACCCGACCAGAGAGCAGACCACGAGCGTCGGCGCAAGCGTGCGCAGGCGCGCGTAGTTCCAGCGCGAGAGGACGAGCATCCCCGCGATGCCGAGCAGCGCATACGTCGCCTGACGCTCGAGGTACGACGTCGGGTTCGCGCCGCCGACGACAGCCGGCGCCGAGGTGGCGCTGTAGACCATGACGATGCCGAACGCGGTCAGCGCCAGCGTCACGAGCGCCAGGATGTGCCACTCCACCTTTCTCCCCACTACCTAGGGGAGGTTCGCCACCAACCTCCGAAAATCCTCGCCCTCTACCGGACAAAGTGCTCTGCACTTCGTCCGGGTGGTTCCAGGAACCGTACTTGGAAGGTTTCGAGCGTCCCCACATCGGGGTTGAGCAGCGCGGCAAAGCCGCGCTGCCGGCGAGGCGTCCTAATCGAGGTTCGCGACGAGCCTGCGGAAGTCCTCGCCCCGTTCCTCGAAGTTCGCGTACTGGTCGTAGCTCGCGCACGCTGGCGAGAGGAGAACGACGTCGCCGGGCTGCGATTCGCGGGCCGACTGCTCCACTGCGCGTGCGAGCGTCCCGGAGCGTTCGTAGTCGCGACCTGCGGCGTCCAGCGCAGCCGCGAGCTCGTCGGACGCCTCGCCGACCAGGTGGATCGACGCGACGTTCGGCGGCAGCGCTTGCGCGAACGGCCCGAAGTCCTCGCCCTTCGCGCGTCCGCCGAGGATGCAGTCGCACGGGTGCGTCGAAGGCCTCGACGCCGCGCCGTACGGCGAACGTGTTCGTGGCGATCGAGTCGTTCACCCAGCGCACGCCGGCGCGCTCGCGGACGAGCTCGAGCCGGTGCGGGCACTCCCGGAAAGGTGCGGATTCCCTCGGCGATCGCGTCGTCGGCGACGCCTGCCGCTCTCGCCGCGGCGGTTGCGGCCGCGGCGTTGGCGCGGTTGTGGCGGCCCGGGATCAGCGGCTCGGCGGGCAGCTGATCGTCGGCCGAGAACTCGACCCCTTCGAGCCCCGACCCGTGCGGCACGACCTTGTGCCGCGCCCGCTCGAAGATGCGGAGCTTCGCAGCGCGATACCGCTCGAACGTGCCGTGCCGGTCGAGGTGGTCGGGCTCGAGGTTGAGCAGGACCGCGACCTCGAGCTCCAGCTCGTGCACGTCCTCGAGCTGGAACGACGAGAGCTCGCACACGATCCATGAGTCCTCGGGCGCCTCGACGGCGCTGAGCGGACGGCCGACGTTCCCGGCGACGACGACCTCGCGACCCGCGGCACGGAAGATCGCGCCGAGCAGCTCCGACGTCGTGGTCTTGCCCTTCGTCCCCGTCACGCCGACGAACGGGCGCGGACGCAACAGCCGGTATCCCAGCTCGACCTCCGACCAGACCGGAATGCCGCGCGCTCGGGCCTCGACGACGAGCGGACGCTCGCCGGGAACACCCGGGTTCTTGACGAGAAGCTCGACGCCGTCGAGCAGCGAAAGGTCGTCCTCGTTCCCGAGCTCGCGGTCGACGCGCACGATCTCGTCGCCCTGCGCTTCGAGCGCCGCCGCGGCCGCGACGCCCGAGCGCGCGAGGCCGTAGACGAGCGTCCGGCTCAAACGCGGAACTTGAGGTAGTACCGGTAGAAGAGAGCGAAGCCGACGGAGCACAGGATCCCCGACAGGATCCAGAAGCGCACCATGATCTTCGTTTCCGACCACGCCTTCATCTCGAAGTGGTGGTGGATCGGCGTCATGAGGAAGAAGCGCCTGCCGAGGTACTTGAACGTGAAGACCTGGATGATCACCGAGACGGCCTCGATGAGATAGACGCCGCCGATGAACAGCAGCAGCACCTCCGCCTTCATCACGATCGCGAACCCGGCGAGCGCGCCGCCGAGCGCCATCGACCCCGTGTCGCCCATGAAGACCTCCGCGGGGAAGGCGTTGTACCAGAGGAATCCGATCGCCCCGCCGATCAGCGCCGCGCCGACGATGGCGAGGTCGAGGCTCTCCGGGTTGCGCAGGCTCGGCGTCGGCGACGAGCGGATGTACGTGAGCACGGCCATCGTGGTGAACGTGAAGAGCGAGATGATCGCGGTGCCGGCCGCGAGGCCGTCGAGCCCGTCGGTGAGGTTGACGCCGTTCGAGGCGCCGGCGATCACGAGGAAGATGAAGACGTACCAGAACGGCCCGAGCTCGAGCCGGTAGCCGGTCCCGGGGATGAGCACGGACGTGAGGTTGTTCAGACCTGCGCGGTGCGCGAGATAGCCGGTGACGGCGGCGATGGCCGCGAGCAGCAGCAGCTTCCACCGTCCCGAGAGCCCGAGCGAGCGTTTGTGCGTGAACTTGATGAAGTCGTCGAGGAACCCGATCGCGCCGCAGGCGAGCGTCACGAAGATCACCGTCAACCCGGTGAGCTGGTACTTCGACAGCGAGAAGAAGGCGATCGCGGCCGCGAGCAGGATGAGGACACCGCCGGCCGTCGGCGTGCCCTGCTTGGTGACGTGCCCCGCCGGCCCTTCCGCGCGGATCTGCTGGCCGAGCTCCTTGCGGCGGAGGAACGCGATGAAGCGCGGCCCGGCGACGATCGAGAAGACGCCGGCCACGATGCCGGCGACCAGCACCCGCGTCATGCGGTGACGCCCGCAGCCGAATCGGCGATCCGCTCGAGTCCGAGCGCGCGCGCACCCTTGAGGAGCACGCAGTCGCCCGGCCGGAGCTCGCGCCGAAGGGCCTCGGTCGCCGCGTCCGCATCCGCGACGAGCGTGCCGCCGTACACTCGTGCGCGCTCGCCGACCGAGATGAGGACGTCGACGCCGATCTCCTCGATCGCGCGCGCGACCTCGCGATGCGCCTCGTCGGAGTAGTCGCCGAGCTCGGCCATCTCGCCGAGCACCGCGAGCCGACGCCGTCCGGCCGCGAGTTGGCGCAGATGCTCGAGCGCGGCGCGCATCGAGACCGGGTTCGCATTCCAGGCGTCGTTGAGCAGGACGCCGCCGCCCGCGAGCGGCAGCTCCTGGTTCCTCCACTCCGCGAACGTCACCTCGAGCTGTTCGGGTATGTCGAGTCCGAGCGCGCGAGCCGCGGCGAAGGCGGTCAGTGCGTTCAGCGCGAGGTGCCGCGCAGTGAAGTTGACGTCGACCGTCCCGAGCGACGTGCGGAGCAGCGGCGGGTCGAACGAATCGAGAGTCACGTCCTCGCCGACGCGGACGACATCGAGGTCGTCGCGCGCAACGGCGAAGCCCGCCGGGACGATCGCGGTGCCGCGCGGCGGCAGCGCGTCGAGGAGCTCCGTCTTCGCACGGATGACGCCCTCGAGCGTCGCGACCTGCTCGAGGTGCACGGGAGCGATGTTCGTGATCACGCCGATCTCCGGACGCGCGAACGCGCAGAGCGCGGCGATCTGTCCGAAGCCGCGCATGGACGAGCTCGAGGATGCAGATCTCGGTGTCGGCCTCGACACGGCAGAGCGTCAGCGGCACGCCGATCTCGTTGTTGTAGCTCCGCTCCGCCGCAACCGTTCGCGCCTGGCCGGCGCAGATCGCCGCGAGGATGTCCTTCGTCGACGTCTTGCCCATCGAGCCGGTGATCGCGACGAAGCGCGCGGTGCTCCGGTCGCGCACGGCTCCGGCGAGCGCGGCAAGCGCGGCGTGCGGGTCGTCGGGGACGAGCGTGGCCGCGGCGCCGCGGGCGAAGGCATGCCTGCGGAAGTCGGCGCCGTCGCCGAGCGCGACGAAGAGATCTCCCTCGTCGATCCGCCGCGAGTCCACCTTGCACTCCGGTGATCTCGTCCGCCCAGACGGCGGGCGTCAGCTCTCCCGCGGCGAGCTCCGCCACCTGCTCGAGCGAGAGCGGGATCACGCGGGCTGCAACGCGCGCAACAGCTCGCGCGCGACCTCGCGATCGTCGAACGGGTGCTTCACTCCCGCGATCTCCTGTCCCTGCTCGTGGCCCTTGCCCGCGATCAGCACGACGTCGCCGTCGCGCGCCGCTTCGAGTGCCCGCGCGATCGCCCGGCGCCGGTCGGGCTCGACATCGAGCGTCCGGCGCGCCCGCGACGCACCTCGTCGATGATCGCGAGCGGATCCTCGCTGCGTGGATTGTCCGACGTGACGATCGCGACGTCGGCGAGCTCCGACGCGATGCGGCCCATGAGAGGACGCTTCTCGCGGTCGCGGTCGCCGCCGCACCCGAACACGCAGAGGACGCGGCCGCGCGCGAGCTCGCGAGCTGCGAGCAGCACCCGCTCCAGCGACGCGGGCTTGTGCGAGTAGTCGACGATCACGGAGAACGGCTGTCCCTCGTCGACGAACTCGAGCCGCCCCGGAACGCCGCGCACGCGCTCGATGCCCTCGCGGATCGCATCCTCGCCGACGCCGAGAGCGCGAGCCGCCGCCGCGGCCCCGAGCGCGTTCTCGAGGTTGAACCGGCCGTGCAGGCCGAGCTCCGCGTCGAGCGCGTCGCGGACGCGTCGAACGTGATCGCGCGCGGAAGCTCTGCCGCGAGCCGGCGTCCCCACTCGTCGCCGACGTTCACGACCGCGTGCTCCGCCTGCGCGAACAGCCGGCGCTTCGCCTGGAAGTACTCCTCCATCGAGCCGTGGAAGTCGAGGTGCTCGTGCGCGAGGTTCGTGAACACGAGCACGGCGAACCGCACGCCGTCGAGCCGGCCGAGCGCCGACGCGTGCGACGTCGCCTCCATCACGCAGGCGGTGTTCCCGGCGTCGACCATCTCGCGGAAGAGCCGCTGCAGGTCGATCGACTCCGGTGTGTTCAGCGCCGCCGGCCGCGCCTCGTCGCCGACGCGCCGCTCGATGTTCGTCAGCAGGCCGGGCCTGCGGCCCGGCCGCGCTGAGGATCTCGTGGACCAGGTAGGCCGTCGTCGTCTTGCCGGCCGTCCCGGTGACGGCGGCGACGTCGAGCTCGCGGCTCGGGTCGCCGAAGAACGCGACCGCTGCGCGGAGCCATCGCGCGCCGCGTGTCGGCGACGATCAGCTGCGGGAGCTGCAGCTCGAGCTCGCGCTCGACGACGAGCGCCGCGGCGCCGCGCGCCGCCGCTTCGGGCGCGAGCAGGTGTCCGTCCGCGTGTTGGCCGCGAACGCAGAAGAAGAGCGCGCCCGGAACGACGGCTCTCGTGTCGTACGCGAGGTCGGCGATCTCGGCCGAGCGCGGCGTTGACGATGCGCGCCGGATCGAGCGCCTGGGCGAAACGCTCGAGCTGCACGCCTCTAGGCTAGCCCGACGATTTGACGTTGTCGGGCGGTACCTCGAGGTACTGCAGGTCGTACCCGCGATCTGGGCGAAGGCCGGCGCAGCGACGACGCCGCCCCAGATCTGGCCGTGCGGCTCGTCGACCGTGACGAGGATGACGAGCCGCGGCTTCGACGCCGGCACCATGCCGACGAACGACGCGACGTACGCGGAGCTGGAGTAGCCGCCGTGCGCGTCCGGCTTCTGCGCGGTCCCGGTCTTGCCCGCGACCTTGTAGCCCGGGACGGCCGCGTACGTGCCGGTTCCGCCGACGACGACGTTCTGCAGCATCGCGTTGAGCTCCGCGGCGATCCCGCGCGAGACGATGCGCCGCCTGCGCACGTGCGGCGGGCGCTTGCCCTGGATGCGCCGAACGAGATGCGGCCGCACCCAGACGCCGCGGTTCGCGATCGCCGCGTACGCCGCCGCCATCTGGACCGGCGTCACCGCGATGCCCTGGCCGATCGGCACGTTCCCGATCGTCGAGCCCGACCACTTGTCGGGCGGAAGGACGAAGCCGGCGCTCTCGCCGGGGAAGCCGACGCCTGTGGCGCGCCCGAAGCCGAAGCGCGCGATCCAGCGCGACAGGCGATCCTTGCCGAGCTTCTCGGCCAGCGTGATCGCGCCGACGTTCGACGAGTGCGAGAGGATCTTCGCCACGCTCATCGTCTCGGTGCCGCGCTCTTCCGCGTCGTGGATGACGCGGTCGGCGACGGCGATCGAGCCCGGGAGCACGAAGCTGGTCTGCGGCGTGACGAGCCGGTCCGAAAGCGTGCCCGCGACGGTGACGAGCTTGAAGGTCGACCCGGGCTCGTAGACGTCGGTCGTCACGCGGTTGCGCGTGATGCGCGGCGGGGTCGAGCCGAAGGCGTTCGCGTCGAAGCCCGGCGCGTCCGCCATCGCGAGCACCTCGCCGCGTTCGCGGGTCGAGCACGACGGCGGTGGCGCCCTTCGCCTGCCACGTCGAGACGGTCTGCCGGAGGACCGCCTCGGCGTTCGCCTGGATCGTGTGGTCGATCGTGAGGTACGCGTCGCGGCCGTCGCGCTCGGGCCGTCTGATCGCGGACGTCGATCACGTTGCCGAGCGCGTCGATCACCCGCGTCTCGCCGCCGGGCCTGCCGGAGAGCTTGCTGTCGAGTCTCAACTCGAGCCCGGCGAGGCCGTGGTTGTCGACTCCCGCGTAGCCGAGGACGTGTGCGGCCACCGCGCCCTGCGGGTAGAAGCGCCGCTCCTCCGGATAGAAGCCGAGCCCGTCGAGGTTGCGCTTCTCGAGCAGCGCCGCCTTCGCGGGATCCGCCTTCCTCGCGACGTAGACGAAGTGGCTGTTCCGGTTCGTGAGCTGCTTGTAGAGCGCGTCGGCGTCGACGCCGAGCGTTCGTGCCGCCGCCGTTGCGACGCCGCGAGGATCGCGCACCCGCCGCGGGTCGGCGTAGACCGTGGTCGCCTGCTCGCCGATCGCCAGCTCGACGCCGGTGCGGTCGAAGATCGTGCCGCGCGAGGCGGGCAGGACGACCGTCTCGAGGTGCTGCCTCGCGGCGAGCTTTCCGAGCGATCCGGCCTGGACGCCCTGCAGCCAGGCGGCGCGGCCGAGGAGCAGCGCGAAGCCGAGGACGAGGAACGCCAGGAGAAGCCGAATCCTGCGGTTGACAGGGCTCCGGCGCCTTCGACCCACGCCTAGTGGCCGAGCTCCACGTAGGTGATCTTGTCCGGCCCGGGCTGGACGAGCCCGAGACGCGTGCGCGCGCGGGCCTCGATGAGCGGCGATGCCTTCGCGCTCGATAGCTGTGACGCGAGAGCCGCGTTCTGGTCGCGAAGCTCGGCGCGCTCGCGGGAGAGCCGGTCGAGGCGGACGTTCAGCCCGAGCACCCCGACGTTGACGGCCACGAGCCCCGCGAGCAGCAGCGCGACGACGACGATCGTCGTGACTCCGTTGCGCATCGGGTTGACGGCTCGGCGCGAGGCGACTGCGCGTGGGCGCGTTCTCGTCCGGGCGGCCGCGGCGGCCTCGGCATCCGCGGCTGCCGACCAGGAAGCCATCAGACCTTCACCGCGACCCGGAGCTTCGCCGAGGCAGCGCGCGGATTCTGCACGACCTCGTCCGAGCTCGGCCGGATCGGACGGCGCGACACGGCGCGAAGAATCGGCTCGTTCCCGCACACGCAGATCGGAAAGTCAGGCGGACACGTGCAGCCGCGCTCGCCCTCGCGCATGAACTCCTTGACGATCCTGTCCTCGAGCGAGTGGAAGCTGATCACGGCGAGGCGGCCGCCCGGACGCAGCATCGTCGAGGGCCGCGGGCAAGGCGCTCTCCAGCGCGCCGAGCTCGTCGTTGACGGCGATGCGCAGCGCCTGGAAGACACGCTTGGCCGGATGGCCGGCGCCGAAGTTCTGCGGCCGCGGAATCGCCGAGCGGATGACGTCCACGAGCTCGAACGTCGTCGTCAGCGGCCGGCGACGGACGACAGCCCGCGCGATCTGCCGCGCGTAGCGCTCTTCCCCGAGGCGCCGGAAGATGTCTGTCGAGCTCGCGCTCGGGCGCCTCGTTGACGAGGTCGGCCGCGCTCGGCTCGGTCGACGGATCCATCCGCATGTCGAGCGGCGCGTCGACCGCGTAGGAGAAGCCGCGCTCGGGCAGGTCGATCTGCATCGACGACACGCCGAGATCGAGCAGCACCGCATCTGCCTCGACGTCGTTGTCCGCGAGCTGGCGGAGCACGATCGAGAAGTCGCCGCGGAGCAGCCGCGGCTGGAGGCTCGCGTGGAGGAGCTTGAACTCGTCGAAGTACGGACGCACCGTCGGGTCGCGGTCGACCGCGATGTAGCGGCCGCTGCCCTGGAGGTCGGCCGCGAGCAGCGCAGCGTGGCCGCCTGCGCCGAACGTGCCGTCGACGACGGTCTCGCCCGGACGCACGGCGAGCAGTCGCCGGACCTCCTCGGCGAGCACGGGGATGTGATCAGTCGCTCTTCGCTGCAAGACGCTCGGCAACATCTTCAGCACTCCCTTCGACCTCTGCGAGCTCGCGGTGCCACTCGTCGCGATCCCAGATCTCGAGGTGGTCGCGGATTCCGACCACGACGACGTCTCGCGCGCAGCGCCGCGTGCTCGATGAGCGGCGCGGAGATCATCACGCGGCCCTGTTTGTCGAGTTGGGCCTCGGACGCTCCCGAGAAGAGGTAGCCGCTGGAGCTTCCGCGTCTCCTTGCTGAGCGGATCCAGCGTGGCGAGTCGAGACTCGACGTGTCGAACCCAATCCTCACGACGGTAGGCGTCGAGACAGCGCTCGATCCCCCGTGTGACGACGATCCCGTCCGCAAAGGATTCGCGGAGCCTGGCAGGAAGGGTGAGACGGTTCTTGTCATCGATCGTGTGCTCGTAGGTACCGAGGAGCATCTGGGGTCCTGGTTCGCTCTACCACTCTTCCCCACTTTGCCCCACGCAAACCCACTTGTCAAGGATGCGGTATAACGCTGGACGTGCAACGGCTCCTGCTCGTGGTCGCCGTGCTCGCCCTCGCCGGCTGCGGCTCCACCAGCGGCCCGAAGGCCGAGTGGTCCGGGCCGGCTCCGGCCGCCGCCGACGGAACGCTCGCCGTCGGCGACTTCAACGACTTCCTCGCCGGAGACGGTCAACCCTTCGCGGCGTCGCCGGTGCTGGCGGCGACCGAGTTCCTGCGCCTCGACCAGATCGACGCCGGGCAGACGACGATCGTCTCGACGGCGCCGGGCGAGGTTCGCGACGAGGCGAGCGTCGTCGTGACGCTCGACGGGCTCCTCGACGACTCGGTTCGCGCCGCCGCGCTACCAGCTGGAGCTCGAGCGGCCGAGCAGCGACTGGCGGCTGCGCTCCGCGAAGGCTGACGTACAGCTGCCAGGCCGGCCGCGGCCACGCCGGCTTCTCGACGCAGCCCTGCGTGTAGCTACTCGCCGGCTCGAAGCTGGCGCTCGTACGGGCCGCGAGCCGGTGACGACCATCGCGCCGCAGCGGGCGGCGAACGCGGCTGCCGCGAGCGGCTCGTCGCCGCGGCCCATCGCGAACGTCAGCCCGGCGGCGAAGCAATCGCCGGCGCCGTACGTGTCCTCGATCGGGCCCGGCACGGGCGCGGCGGCGTACGGGCCGCCGGGCTGGATCCAGCCGCCGAGGCGACCCGACGTGGCGACGACGAACCGCGGCAGCGGATCGAGATCGCCGGGCTCGTAGCGCTCGCCGACGTCGGTCGCGCTCCCGACGAGCACGTCGAGCTCGACGGCGGCGGCGCTCAGCGTCGGCAGCTCGCGCGCCGTCGCGACGAGGACGCGCGCGTGCCTGGCCTTGCGGAGCGCCTGCACGTCTCCGCCGGTGAAGTACACGCAATCCGTGTGGTGCAGCTCCTCCCACGGAAGCGTGGCGTCGTCGCCCTCGGGCCGGAGCTTCTCGCCGATCACCGTGATCGTTCGCTCGCCCGCGTCGTCGACGAACGTGACGCCGCGGCGCTGCGGCTCCGAAGTCCAGGCCGCGTACACGCGCACGCCGCGGGCCTCCAGCTCCGACCGCGCACGGTGCCCCAGCTCGTCGTCGCCGAGCGCCGTGAAGAACGACGTGTCGCAGCCGAGGTTCGCAAGCTGCACGGCGGCGACCGCACCTCCTCCGGCGGCCTCCGCCCAGCTCTCCGACGCGTGCACGATCTCTCCCGGCGCGGGCACGGACTCGACGCGGAGGAACTCGATCCACTCGACATGTCCCACGACGGCCGCGCGCACATCTCACATTCTCACGTCCGGCGCGCGTTGGAACACGATGATGGAGGCCGTGGCAGTCGATCCCGCCGTTCGAGCTCTTCTACGCGGAGCACCGCGACGCGGTGTTCGGCTTCCTCGCGCGACGGCTCGGCCGACCGGCGGCGGAGGACGCGTTCCAGGAGACGTTCCTCCGCGCGCTGCGCGCGCTACGACCGCCTCGAGCACGGCCGTCAGCTGCGCGCCTGGGTGTTCACGATCGCCGCGAGGGTCGCCGTCGACGCGTACCGAACGAGGTCAAGTGACAACGTGTCACTTGGCGAGGAGGAGGCCGCCGTCGAGGACTCCAGGCCCGCCTACCTCGAGCTCGAGCACCTCGCACAGGAGCTGCCGCCGACAGAGCGCGCCGCGGTCGTCCTCCGCTACGGGTACGACCTCGGCTACGACGAGATCGGCACGGCGCTCGGCTCGACGCGGACGCAGCGCGCCAGGCGGCATCGTCGGGGATCCGACGGCTGCGCAAGAAGGAAGGAGTCGCATGGACATGAAGGTCTCGCCGGATCTGGACGCGCGTTTCCGCGAGGCGGCCGCAGCCTCAGGCCTGCTCGACGTGGCTTACGACGTCGTCGACACGCCGATCGGCAAGCTGCTCGTCGCCGCGACGCCGCGCGGTCTGTGCCGGATCTCGTACGACGACGAGCCCGAGCGCTTCGCTCAGGGCGCTCGCGCGCACGCTCGGCGCGCGCGTCCTGCGCTCGCCGAAGCCGGTCGACGCCGTGCGGCGGCAGCTCGACGAGTACTTCGAGCGGCGCCGCGAGACCTTCGACCTCGACATCGATCTCGGCCTCGCCGTCGGCTTCTCGCGCCGGTGCTCGACGCAGCTCGCGCTCGTCCCGTACGGAGAGGTGACGACGTACGGCGAGCTGGCGAGGCGCGTCGAGCATCCGCGCGCCGCGAGGGCGGTCGGCACCGTCATGAACCGCAACCCGATCCCGATCGTGCTCCCGTGTCACCGCGTCGTGGGGGCGAACGGCAGCCTCACCGGCTACGCCGGCGGGCTCGACCGCAAGGAGACGCTGCTCAGGCTGGAAGGAGCGCTGCTCTGACCTCGTCGTGAAGCCGGCCGTTCGAGGCGAGGTACAGCCCGGGATCCTCGGTCCAGCGGCCACCTGCCTCCTCGACGATCAGGCGCGGCGCCGCGATGTCCCACGCACTGAGCGAGCGTGTCGCTCGCGGCCTCGATCCTTCCTTCGGCGACGAGCATGTACTGCCAGAAGTCCGTGTAGGTGCGCGCGACGGCGACGCGACCGGCGAGCTCGGCGAACCGCGGAAGCCCGCGAAGGCTCGTCGTCGAGACGTACGCGGACTCGAGCGCGGCGACCTGCGAGACGCGAATCGGCGTGCCGTCGAGGAACGCGCCTCCACCCCGCTCCGCCCACCAGCGCTGCCCGAGCGCCGGAGCCGAGACGACGCCGACGACGTCTCGCCGCCGCGCTCGAGCGCGATCAGCGTCGCCCAGATCGGGAGCCCGCGCGCGTACTGCTTCGTTCCGTCGATCGGATCGAGCCACCAGCGGACCTCGCCCTCGTCGACTCCGAACTCCTCGCCCGCGACGGCGTCACCGCGCTCGCGCGCTATGCGCGCGCGCAACGCCTGCTCGACGGCGCGGTCGGCGTCGGTGACCGGCGTCAGGTCGTCCTTGGTCGCGACGTCGAGGTCGCGCGGCGCGGTAGCGCTGCAGCGTGAGAGCGTCCGCCTCGTCGGCGAGGGAGAGCGCGAAGGCGAGATCTGCGTTCAATCGAGAAGCTTGTAGCCGACCCGCCAGACGTTGATGACGAACGGTCCCGGCGCGACCGCCTGGAGCTTGCGCCGAAGGCGCGACGCGTGCGAGTCGAGAGTCCTCGTCCGCCCGAGCGACCTGAAGCCCCACACCTCGCGCAACAGCTCCTCCTTCGTGAAGACGCGGTACGGCTCGGCCGCGAGCCGCACGAGCAAGTCGTACTCCTTGGCCGCGAGGTCGACGCGCGTGCCGTCGACGCGGACGCGGCGCGTGACGTGCTCGACCGAGATCGATCCTGCCAGGAGCCGCATCGGCTGCGCAGGCCTCGCCCGGCGTAGGACCGCGTTCATCCGCGCGAGCAGCTCGTCGTAGACGAACGGCCGCGCGACGAAGTCGTCGCACCCTTTCGCGAACGCCCGCACGCGGTCGATCGCGTCGGATTGCTCGCCGCCGATGACGATCACCGGCACGTCTTCGAACGCGTCCACCGCAGAGGCGTCGCCGAGCAGGACGAGGTCGGGACGCTCCCGCGAGGCCAGCTCCTGCGCGCTCTCGCGACCGTCCGTGCCGATCACCTCGAACCCGTCCTGCGCGAGATGCCGCTCGAGGAAGCCGCGGACTCCGGCTTCGGGCTCGGCGATCAGGACAGCGGACATCGGTGTGGAAGCTAACGCGCCGGTCCGCCGACGGCCAGATGTCCTTTGCGCCGGAACGTGGACGAACAATTCACACGGCGCCTTCCGGGCCGAGCCGCCGCAGACACGCCCACCGAAGGCGCCGCGACTCAAAGACGGCCGCTGCGGATCACGCCCCACAGCAGCCACACGCCGAGCAGGCCGCTGAGCGCGAAGCCGATCACCGAGAGGATGTTCACGCCTGCGAACTGGGGCCCGTTCGTCGCGAAGATGCCGATCAGGCTCGAGCCGATCAGGCCGCCGACCACGACGAGCGCGACCACGAGCCGGTTCAGCGCGGCCGACAGCCGTCCCATGAACTCGTCCAGCCCCTTGTGCACGAAGCCGACCTCGATCTGGCCGTCGCGCAACTCCTCCATCACGTCGTGAAGCTGGTACGGAAACTCCTGTGCGATCGCCGCAAGGCTCAAGAGCTCGCGACGACCCTGCCGGGCGAGCGAGCGCGGGCTCAGCCGGTCGCGCATCAGCGACCGGGCGAACGGCGTCGCCACCTCGAAGACGTTGAAGTCCTCGTACAGCTCCACACCCACCGAGCCCAGAGTCGCGATCGCCTTGTCGAGCATCACGAAGCGCGTCGGCACCTTCAGGTTCATCGAGTAGATGAGGTCGAAGCCTTCGCGGATGACCTGGATCGGGTCGACGTCCGAGAGCGAGGCGCCGTAGTACTTGTAGTAGAGCTCCCGCATCCGCGAGCGAAACTCGTCTTCCTTCTCGCGCGGATACGTGACGCCGAGATCGGCGAGGCGCCTCGGCAGGTTGTCGACGTTCTCGTTCGCCGCGTCGATGAAGAGACGCGTCAACTTGGACATGTCGTTGTCCGTGAGCTTGCCGACCTGGCCGAAGTCGACGAGCCCGATGCGGTCTCCCGGGAGCACGAGGATGTTGGCGGGGTGCGGATCGCCGTGGAAGAAGCCGTGGCGGAAGATCATCGCCATCCACGTCTGGCTCATCCGATACGCGATGCGGCGGCGGTCCTCGACGGGGTGCGTCGCCGGACGGACGTCGGCGACCTTGATCCCGTCGAGGAACTCGAGCGTCAGCACCCGCTCGCGGGTGTAGCTCCAGTAGACGATCGGGATCTGGACGTGGGGATCGCCGGCCCAGTCGCGACGGAAGCGATCGGCGTTGCGGCCCTCGGATCGGTAGTCGAGCTCGAGCCGGATCGACCTGGCGAACTCGTCGACGAGGTCGCGCGCGTCGATGAAGTCGAGCGCGCGGATGCGCTCTTTTGCGAGCCGCGCGGCCTGGTAGAGGAGCGCGAGGTCCGCCTCGATCTGGCGCGGCGCGCCCGGACGCTGGACCTTCACGGCGACCTGCCTCCCGTTCGGGAGCGTGGCGCGGTGGACCTGGCCGATCGACGCAGCGGCGATCGGCGTCGGATCGAAGTCGAGGAATGCCCGCTCGAGGGAGAGGCCGAGCTCCGCTTCGACGACCTGCTCGACCTGCTCGAAGGGGAACGGCCGCACGTCGTCCTGCAGCCCGCGCAGCTCGGCGATGATGTCGGGCGGCACGACGTCCGGCCTCGTCGAGAGGAGCTGGCCGAACTTCACGAACGACGGCCCGAGCTCGTCGAGCATCTCGCGCAGGTGGACGCCGCGGGTGGTGGCGGACTGCGTCTCGACCGACGGGTGGTGGCCCCACGGCAGCAGGTCGTTCAGCTTGTGCTTCTCGAAGAAGTAGCCGAACCCGTGGCGGACGGCCACCTGGGCGATCTCGGAGAGGCGCCCGAGGTTGCGCTGCTTCGGTTCCGCCGCCACGGACCTCAGTCTTGCACGATGCCCCGCCGGGCCTGCTAGGGCGCTGTCGGAGGCACCACGGTCGGCTCCGTGGCGTTCTCGACGAGCCTGAGCCGGTGCTCGACCTGCGCCACCCGCAGCTCGAGCTCCTCGTGCTCCGAGCGCAGGACGAGGCCGAACTCGCGCAGGATGCCGTGCATGCCGGCGCCCGCGCGCTCGGTGACGCGCGTCACGTCGCCGCGCCAGCGTGAGACGACGTTCTCGATCGCGGCGCGCGTCTCGTCCCGCTGCGCGCTGCCGCGCTCGGCCACCGCGTCGACGAGCTCCTCGATCCGCTCCGCCGTGAGCGAGGCCGCTCCGATTCCCGCGAGCAAGAGCTGCGCGACCAGGTCGCGCGACTCCCTCGGCGGCGGCACCTCCCTACCTGGCTCTGCCATGCGGCCTCGACCGCCGGCGCTGCCGCCGCCGCTCGCGCTTTGCGTCCGCACTCGCGACTGCGCGCTCCACCGCTGCGACCGGCGACAGATCGGGCGCGGGTGCCGCCGCGGCCGCCTCCTCGGCGGCCACGAGCAACGTCTCGTCACCGCCGGCGGGCACGAACTCCACTTCGTCGTGGCGGCGGGCGAACTCCGGCTCGCGCTCCTTCCACATGGCGAGGACCGGCGCTGCGATGAAGATCGACGAGTAGGCACCGGACACGACGCCGATGAGCAGCGCGAACGCGAAGTCCTTCAGCGTCGCGCCGCCGAAGAGCAGCAGCGAGATGACCGGGAGGATGGTGATGAAGGTCGTGGCGAGCGAGCGCCGGATCGTCTCCCACAGCGAGATGTTCGTGATCGTCGCCATCGAGGCGCGCCGCATCAGCGGGATGTTCTCGCGGATCCGGTCGAAGATGATGATCGTGTCGTAGATCGAATAGCCCAGCACGGTCAGCACCGCCGCGACCGTCGACGTCGTCACCTCCCGGCCGGTAATCGAGTACACGCCGACGGTGATGAGCACGTCGTGGACCATCGCGATGATCACCGGTATGGCGTACTTCAGGTCGAACCGGATCGCGACGTAGAGCACGACGAGGAAGAGCGAGAAGAAGACCGCGAGCAACGCGTCCTTCGCAATCTGGCGCCCGAAGCTCGACGACACGTTCTTGACCCCGAACGCCTTCGCCTGCACCGAGTTCTCGAGCGTGCGCTGCAACTGCGACAGCGTCGGCCCCGGAAGCGACTTCGCCCGGATCTGGAACGACTTGTACGCGTCGCCGCCCGTCGATGCACCACGTCCCTGGACCACGGCGTCGCCGCTGCCGATCGCTGCCATCCTGTCGCGGATGTCGCCGATCGGCACGGCCTTCTGCGTCTGGAACGCGATCTGCGTGCCGCCCTTGAAGTCGATGCCGAGGTTCAGGCCGCGCACGCCGAGCGAGATCGCGCCGATCAGCAGGATCACGCCGGAGATCGCGAACCAGAGGTTGCGCCGGCGCATGAAGTCGATGTGCAGGAACTTCAATCCCTGCGTGCCGTGCGCGCCCATGAACGTCGGGTTGTCGAACCAGCGGAAGCCGGCGAGCAGGCCGAGCATCGCGCGCGTCGCGGCGACCGCCGTCAACAACGAGATGACGGTTCCGATCAGCAGCATCAGGGCGAAGCCCTTGACGCCCGCGGTGGCGACCGCGAACAGCACGAGCGCCGTGATGCACGTGACGGCGTTCGCGTCGAGAATCGTGTGGAAGCCCTTCGAGTAGCCCGCGCCGATCGCGGCCCGGACCGATTTGCCCGCACGCACCTCTTCCTTGATCCGCTCGAAGACGACGACGTTCGCGTCGGCCGCGACGCCGATCGTGAGGATCAGTCCGGCGAATCCGGGCAGCGTGAGCGTCACGCCGAGCACGAGGATCGCCCCGTACAGAAGCGCCGCGTAGATGCCCAGGCCGAGGACTGCGACGACGCCCATGAACCGGTAGAGCAGGAGCAGGAAGATCGCGACTGCGATCAGGCCGCCGATCGCCGCCTTCTTCGCCTGCTGCAGCGAGTCCTTGCCGAGCGTGGCGGAGACGTTCGTGCTCTCGAGCGTCCTGAAGTCGTACGGCAGCGAGCCCGTCTGGAGCACGAGCGCGAGGTTCTTCGCCTCGCTGAAGCCGCTGAGCCCGGTGATCTGCGCGCTGCCGCTGATGCCGTTGGCGAGCGAGCTGTCGGTGTAGTCGATCTGCGGGAACGACTTGATCTCGCGGTCGAGGACGATCGCGAAGTGCTGCGGCGTGTTGAGGACGCTTCCGCGCTGATACAGCGCACGCGTGATCTTCTGGAACTTCTTGCTTCCGGCGCCGGTGAAGTCCATGAGGACGACGGCGCCGCGGCTCGGGTCGAGATCCGCGCGGGTTCCGGAGAGCTTGAGGTCCTTGCCCGTGAGCTCGGGGACCGGGTTCTGGTTGTTCGGGTCGTCCGGGTTGTTCGTCTTGAACAGGTACCAGGTCGTGCTCGCCGGAGTGCCCGTGCCCGGACAGACGACGGCGTCGGTGCCGCACGACACGACGACGGTGTTCTTCGGCACGCCGAACGCGACATACGACGACTTCGTCTTCTTGCCCGTCGTCTTCGTCTCCGCCGCCGACAGCGAGTCCGCGGTGATCTTGAGCTTCTTCGCCGCAGCCGACGCGAGCAGCAGCTGGCGCGTGTTCACCGGCCCCGCGATCAGCTTCTTCGTCTTACGGTCGAACAGGTACCACTTGCTCGCGCCCTTCTCCTTCACCAGCGCCTGCTGGCCGGAGAGCAGCGAGTAGATGTTCGGCTCCGGGTTCGGCTGGCCCTGGAGCGACTTCGAAGGCCCGGTGAGATCGTTCTCGAGGTCGTAGAACTCGAGCTGCGCGGTCTTGCCGATCAGGCCGAGCGCGGCGCGCGTGTCGTGGACGCCCGCGAGCTGGATGACGATCTGGTCGGTGCCCTGCTTCCGCACCTCCGGCTCGGAGACGCCCAGCTTGTCGACGCGGTTCCGCATGATGTTCTGCGCGATCGACATGCGGCTGGCATCGATCTTCTGATTCTTCGGCGGGATCGCCTTGAGAACGACCTCGACGCCGCCCTGGATGTCGAGGCCCTCGCGCACCGATTTGTGCCCTGGAGACGAGGGCACGGTCATGTACACGACGCCCGCCAGGGCGGCGATGATGACCGTCAGAAGGATGAGATATTTCTTGCGTTCGGACACCGAGCGACCAGATTAGCTTGGCTTGGCGGGTTCTGAACCAGACTCAAGCGGATCAATTTGCCCCGTCGCGCTCGTCCGCCGGCGCTTCCTCGTCCTCGGGCTCCAGCTCGTCCTCCGGCTCGACGATCCCCGCAACGGCCCGGCGCGCCATCCGCACGACGACGCCGTCCGACACCTCGACGTGCAACTCCTCCTCGTCGATCGACCTGATCACGCCGAACATGCCGCCCGTCGAGATGATCTCGTCGCCCGGCTCGAGGCTGTCGAGCAGCGCGCGCTGGACGGCGGCGCGCCGCCGCTGCGGCCGCAGCAGCACCATCCAGAACAGCGCGAACAGAACGACGATCACGATCAACGAGCCCATGCAGCCTCCTCCGAAGAACGTGTCATGCGTGCGAGCGCCTCGCGCTTGTAGGCAACGAACGTTCCGCCTTCGATCGCGTCCCTCGCTCCCGCGGTCAGGTCGAGCAGGAAGCGCAAATTATGCAGGCTCAGCAGCCGGAGCCCCAGGAGCTCGTTCTGATTGACGAGATGGCGGAGGTACGCGCGCGAGAAGCGCTCGCACGCAGGACATCCGCAATCTCGGCGAGCGGGCGCGCGTCGGAGGTGAAGCGCGCGTTCTTCAGGTTGAGCCTCCCCTCCCACGTCAGCGCCGTTCCCGTTCTCCCGAGCCTCGTCGGCCAGACGCAGTCGAACATGTCGATGCCGCGCTCGATCACCTCGAGGATCCCTGCCGGGTCTCCGATGCCCATGAAGTAGCGCGGCTTCTCCAGCGGAAGGAGCGGCGCCGACCACGCCGTCGTCTCGAGCATCTGGTCGCGGTCCTCGCCGATCGCCAGCCCGCCGAGCGCGTAGCCGTCGAAGTCGAGCTCCGTCAGCTCGGCGATCGAGCGGCGGCGCAGCTCGTCGTCCGTGTGTCCCTGCGTCACGGCGAAGACGAGCTGGCCGGGCGCCCGTTCGGCGGCGCGCTGCCTCGCCGCCCAGAGCGTCGTGCGGCGGACGGCATCCTCCAGGGCGTGGGTCGTCACGCCCGGCGGCGGGACCTGGTCCAGGCACATGGCTATGTCGGACCCGAGCTTGCGCTGGATCGCCGCCGCGATCTCCGGGTTCAGTTGCGCGAGGTCGCCGTCGTACACCGAGCGGAACGTCACGCCGTCGTCGTCGACGCGCGCGATCGTGTGGCGGAGCGAGAAGACCTGGTAGCCGCCCGAGTCGGTGAGGATCGGCCCGTCCCAGGCCATGAACTCGTGGAGGCCGCCGAGCTCGGCGATCAGATCCTCCCCGGGCCGGAGGTGCAGGTGGTACGTGTTGCCGAGCAGGATCGACGTGCCGAGCGCCCGCAGCTCGGTCGGATCGACGCCTTTGACCGTTCCCTTCGTGCCGACGGGCATGAACGCGGGCGTCGCGACGTCGCCGTGTGCAGTCCGCAGCCTGCCGGTGCGCGCCGCGCCGTCGGTCGCGGTGACGGTGAAGTGCCCCACTGCGTCCAATCGTCGCTGATTCGCGAGGACAGGGCCTCGTCGGGGTCAGACCCCTCTCATGTCCCGGGCGGACAGGCCGGTGAGCGGTCAGGCGGCGCGAGCCGGCCTGGTCGCCGGCCATGGCCGGGGTCAGACCCCTGCCATGGCTCAAAGGATCAGCATCGCGTCGCCGAAGGAGTAGAAGCGGTAGCGCTCGGCGACGGCGAGCTCGTACAGGCCTCTCGTCTCCTCGACGCCGGCGAACGCCATCACCAGCGCGAGCAGCGTCGAACGCGGCAGGTGGAAGTTCGTGAGCAGCGCGTCGACGCGCTCGAACCTGAAGCCGGGCGTGACGAAGAGGCTCGTTCGACCCGCCCATCGGGCGCGCCGCGTGCGAGCGTCTCGAGCACGCGGACCGTCGTCGTCCCCACCGCGAGCACCCGCTCGGCACGCTCGATCCGCTCCCACGCGTCCGGGGACAGCTCGTAGCGCTCGCCGTGCAGCTCGTGGTCGTCGAGCTCGTCCACCGCAACCGGTCTGAACGTGTCCAGCCCGACGTGGAGCGTCACGCGTTCGACGTCCAGCCTCGCCAGCAGCTCGGGCGTGAAGTGGAGCCCGGCTGTCGGAGCGGCCGCCGAGCCGAGCGCTCGCCCGTACACGGTCTGGTACCGCTCCGGATCCTCGAGCGGCTCCGTGATGTACGGCGGCAAGCGGCGTCTCGCCCGCGGGATCGCCGTGGAGACGCAGGCGCCAGCGCCCCTCGCCGAGGTGCTCGAGCAGCTCGACCTCGCCGTAACGGCGCCCGGCGTGCAGCCGCCTCGTCGGGCGGGCGAGCGCTTCCCAGATCCCGTCCTCGACCTGCTCGAGGAGGAGAACCTCGCCGCGCGGGCGCTCGAGCGGAATCCGCGCCGGCAACACGCGCGTGTCGTTGACCACCACGAGCTCCCCGTGCAGCTCCTCCTCCAGCTCGGAGAAGACGCGGTGGCGGATCTCGCCGCGTCGAACGGTCGTAGACGAGCAGGCGTGACGCGTCGCGCCGGACGGCCGGGTGCTGAGCGATCAGCTCCGGCGGCAGGTCGTAGTCGAGCTCCGAGATGTTCATCCGGTGCTCGGCGTATTGTCGTCGCCGTGGACGAAGCGGTCGGGCGCGCAATCGAACGGGCGAACGAGCGGATCGCGGACGCCGCCGAGGGGCGCGTCTCGCCGGCGGCGGTCGAGGCCGCGCTCGAGCGCGCGCGCGAGGCGATCGAGTCGCTGTCCCAGGTCGTCGGCCGAGCTGCAGACAGGTCTCCCCGACGCGATTCAGGACGGCCTCAAGGAGCACTTCCGTCCGAGCGCTCGCCACCTCGCCGAGGTGCGCGGCCTCATGAACCAGGTGCATGCGCCGGCTCGAGCGCATCGAGGGCGACCTGCTCGCGGAGCGGCACGCACGGGTGGACGACCTCGCATTGCTCGTCGATCTCGTCGCCTCCGGGTGGGAGTCGGTGAACCGGCGGCTGGCGAAGATCGAGGACGAGCTGGAGCAGCCCCGCCTCCGCAGCGTCTCGTAGCCGCTACGTCGCCGCGAGCACGACCGCGGAGACGACGGCCCAGACCGCGACGCACCCGAGGATCACGCGATCGGCGAGCAGGACGTTCTCCGGCTCCTCGCCGAGGTCGTGCCGGTGGACGAGCACGAGGTACCGGGCGAGCCCACCCGCGACGAACGGGATCGTCAGCGCCATCCACGGCGAGTGCGCGGTCAGCGCGTACGCCGCGTACGCGGCGACCGTCGCGGCGGCGACGCCGTAGAGCAGGCGGTCGACGAGCCGCAGCGAGTAACCATCCAGCACCGGCCGCCCCGGCGTGCGGTCGCCCCGCACGAGCACGAGCTCGCCGCGACGCTTGGCCAGACCGAGGAAGAGCGCGAGCAGCGCCGTGCAGACGAGCAGCCACGGCGAGATCCGGACGTCGACCGCCGCCGCGCCCGCGGCTGCGCGGATGACGAACAGGCCCGCGATCACTGCGACGTCCACGAGCACGATGCGCTTCAGGCCAAGGCTGTACGCGAGCTGAAGCGCGACGAAGCCGAGGATGAACAGCAGCGACGCGAAGCCGAGCAGAGCGGCGACGACCAGCGCGCCTGCGGCGAGCGCTGCCGAAAGCACGAGCGCGCGCTCGGACGAGAGCTCGCCGCGCGCGATCGGCCGGTCGCGCTTGACGGGATGCGCGCGGTCGTCCGCCGCGTCCCGCAGGTCGTTGACCAGGTACGCGGCGCTCGACGCCGCGCAGTAGGCAACGAAGATCGCCGCCGCCTCGGCCCAACGCGCCGCGTCTCCGAGCTCCGCCGCGAAGACGATCCCCGCGAACAGGAGCAGGTTCTTCGGCCACTGCCGCGGGCGGAGCGAGACGACCGCCGCCAGGAAGGCGCCGCGGCGAGGCCGAAGCGCGACGACCGGCGCCGGCTCCGGCCGCATCACGAGCCGCTCGGCAGAACCAGCTCGAACGTCGACCCCCGGCCCACGTCGGTGTCGAGGTCGATCCGCCCGCCGAGCGCCTGCGCCAGCTCGCGCGCGATGGCCAGGCCGAGACCGGTGCCGCCGCCGTCGCGCGACCAGAACGGCCGGAAGATCCGCTCCTGCTCGGCCGCCGCGATCCCCGGTCCCGTGTCCGCGACCGTCACGGCGATCGAGCCGTTGTCCTGCGTCAGCCCGAGCTCGATCCGGCCGCCGTCGGGCGTCCAGCGGAACGCGTTCGACAGGAGGTTCGTGATGATCTGGAGCACGCGGTCGCCGTCGGTCATCAGCACCGGGTGCGCGTGCAGCTCGCTGCGGTAGTCGATCCCGCGCTTGCGCGCCTCCTCGTGGAAGGTCGCGTAGGCGCGCTCGACGAGCTGCTCCATGTCGACCTCCTCGGGGTGCAGCGTGAAGCGGCGCGCATCGAGCTTCGCCAGGTCGAGGACGTCGCCGACGAGCCGCGAGAGCCGCTCCGTCTCGGCGGCCACGATGTCCAGCGAGAGGTCGCGCGCGTCGGCGTCCTCGACGAGCCCCTCCCGGAGCGCGGCGACGTGGCCTCGAATCGCGGTCAACGGCGTGCGCAGCTCGTGCGACACCGACATGAGGAAGTTCCGCTCGAGCTGCTCGGCCTCGCTGAGCCGTCGCGCCATGTCCCGGAAGCGCTCCGCCAGGTGGCCGATCTCGCCTCCACCCGGCACCGCGGGCACCTCGACCTCGTAGTTGCCGCCTGCGACCTCGTCGGCAACGCGCGAGAGGTCGAGCACCGGCCGCGTCAGCCGCCGCGAGAGGTAGGCCGCCAGGCTCAGCGAGACGATGAGGCCGCCGAGGAGCGCGAGCCCGAGCCGGCCGAGGAGCGGCACGACGCGCGTCGTGAGCTGGTCCTTCGGCTTCGCGACGACGAGTGCGCCCCAGGGCGTGCGCGCGCGGCCCTTGCCGAGGTTGATCCGCTGGCCGACCGCGAGCCACGTCTTGCCGGAGTCGGGCACCTTGAGCTCGAACTGCAGCATCCGGCCGCCGGCGACGGCGCCGAAGTCGATCGCCTTCTTGGGCAGCAGGCGCAGCTGGGACTTCTTTCCCGGGAAGAGGTAGAAGCCCGGCGCGGGCGGCACGTAGTAGATCCGGTCGCCGGTCGCCGCCTCGAGCTGCGGCGCCGGAACAGGGTCGTTCGACCCGCTCGCCTGCTCGATGTAGAGGCGGGTGATCCCGCGAGCCTCGCGCCGCAGATCCGCCCGGGCGCGGCTCAGCGTGTACGACTCGATGAGCTGGAACGCGATCGCGGCAGCCACCAGGCCGGACACGACCACACCCACGAAGAAGAGCGCCGGAATCTGGAAACGGAGGGAGCGGAACACGCCCGCGTCCAAGGTACTACGCGCTGGGAGCGGGCTCGCGCGCGGGCGAGACCTTGTAGCCGACGCCCCAGACGGTGACGATCGGCGACGCGTCGCCGAGCTTGCGGCGAAGCTGGCGCACGTGCACGTCCACGGTGCGCGTGTCGCCCGCGAAGGTGTATCCCCAGACGCGCTCGAGCAGCTGGTCGCGGGTCAGCACGAGCCCGCGATGGTCGAGCAGCTCCCAGAGGAGGTCGAACTCCTTCGGCGCGAGCTGCACCTCTTCCTCGCCGACCCGGACCTCGCGGCGGCCGGCGTCGACGGTGAGGTCGCCGTGGGTGAGGACGGCCGACTCGAGGTCCTTGCGGTCCGGAGTCGAGCGGCGAAGCACCGACTTCACGCGAGCCACGAGCTCGCGAGGGTTGAACGGCTTCGTGAGGTAGTCGTCGGCGCCGACCTCGAGTCCGATGATCTTGTCGACGTCCTCGTCCCGCGCGGTGAGCATGAGGATCGGGATGTCCGCGGTCTTGCGAATGCGGCGGCAGACCTCGATGCCGTCGATGTCCGGCAGGTTGAGGTCGAGCACGATCAGCGCCGGCGTCGCCGACATCACCTGCGCGAGCGCCTCGCTGCCGGTCGCAGCGGTCTTCACGGTGTAGCCCGCGTTCTTGAGGTAGAGCGCGACGAACGACGCGATCGAGGCCTCGTCCTCGACCACCAGAACCATCTGCGTCTTTCCCGTTTCCATCGAGGTCAGATTGCCAGAGCCGGCGGTCGGCGAAATTCAGCCGCCGACTTGCGGAGGCGGCGCCAGCGCAAACGTGAAGACGAAGCTGGGGAACGGCTGCGCCGGGCCGCCGTTCATCGAGTAATCCCCGTCGTCGCTCGTGCCCTTGCCGTCGATCTTCACGCGTGCCGTTTCCGATCGCGGAGAGATCGACGTTCGTCGCATCGACGGTGATCGAGAACTTGCCGCCGATGATCCGGAACCGCACGTTGGCGCCGGAGTAGCGCGTCGTGGTGTCGTTGATGCTGTGCTCCGCCTCGGCACCGGTGACGATCGGGCCGGTTCCGTCGCCGGGAATCGGATCCTTGATGGTGACCTGGCCCTTGTCGAAGCGCCCGATCACGCCGCCCTTCGCGTTGATCACGATGTGCCCGATCGCCGTCCCTCACGATGAGCGTGCCGTCGGTCGGAACAGGCGGTCCAGCACCTGCGGATCCAGTTGCGAGGAGCAGCACGACTCCCGTTGCGAGGAGCAAGCCGGGCATGCCGAAAAGAGCGAAGCGCTTCACCGCCGTACGATTATCAACACAGCGGGTGTGCTCTTGTTCAGCGGCACGTTAAGGAAGTGTAAGGCACCGCGCCGCATTTCCAAATCCGGTGTTGTTGCGGGCTCACCGCACGCCTGACGCTTTTCCGGCGCCGGCCGACCTTGATCGCTCCAGAGCGATTTCGGTCCGCCGCTCGACGGACGACGACGCTTCTGCGTCCATAGAGTCGCCCGAATGAACGAGGCGCACGATTTCGGCGTCGTCGTGCTGCTCGTCTCCACGGGTTTCGCGCTCGCTGTCGCGTCGAGCCGTCTCAGCGAGCGGCTGCGCATTCCCGGGCCGGCCCTGTTCCTGCTCGCCGCGGCGCTGCTCTCGGACGCGTTCCCCGGGTCTCGGCGAGATCTCGACGCTGACGGTCGAGCGGATCGCGGCCGCCGCGCTCGTGGTGATCCTCTTCGACGGCGGCACGAGGATCGGCCTGCGCCGCATGCGGACCGCGATCGTGCCCGTGCTCTGGCTCGGCGTGATCGGGACCTTCGCCACCGCGGGCCTGCTCACACTCGCGGGGCACTGGCTGCTCGGTTTCTCGTGGACGTTCGCGGGACTGCTCGGCGCCGCGCTCTCGCCCACCGACCCCGCCGTCATGTTCTCCGTGCTCGGGCGGCGCGAGGTCGGCTGGGCGCACCGGCACGATCCTCGAGGCCGAGTCGGGCGCGAACGACCCGGTCGGCATCGCGCTCATGATCGGGATGATCGAGTTCGCGACGTCCGGGAACGGGACGCTCTGGTCGGTCGTCCGCGAGTTCGCTCTCGAGATGTCGATCGGTCTGGTCGTCGGCGTCGTCGGCTCGTACCTCCTGCTGTTCGCGCTGCGACGTTTCACGTTCTCGGATCCCGCTCTGTACCCGCTGCGAACGCTCGCGTCGGCGGGCATCGTCTTCGGCGCGGCCTCGGTGTTGCACGGATCGGGCTTTCTCGCCGTCTTCGTCCTGGGCATCCTCGTCGGCGACGAGCCCGCGCACCACAAGGAGGACGTCGAGCGTTTCTTCACGTCGCTCGCGAGCCTTGCCGAGATCGTCGTCTTCGTCGGGCTCGGCCTGACCATCGAGATCACGAACCTTCCGGGCGTGGTGTGGCGCGACGGCGCGGTCCTCGCCCTCGTGCTCGCGCTCGTGGCGCGTCCGCTCGCGGTCGGCGCGCTGCTCCTGCCGGCACGGTTGCGGATCGGCGAGCGGCTGTTCGTCATGTGGGGCGGGCTCAAGGGCGCCGTGCCGATCTTCCTCGCGGCCCTCGCGGTTCTCGCCGAGGTCGATGGAGCGCAGAGGCTCTACGGGATCGTCTTCGTCGTCGTCCTCTTCTCGGTGCTCGTTCAGGGCTCGACGATCCCGGCCGCGGCGTCGCTCTGCCGCGTGCCGATGCGCGACGTACGCGCGCCCGAGAGCTGACGCGGCAGGAACGTCCGACGCGCCGCCTAACTTGGGGCGAATGAAGATCGACCACCGCGCTCACGGCCCGGCTCGCCGACGCTGGCGTCCGCCGCCGAACGGTCCGGCGCAGCGGCGCCCGCGGTGACGAGGCTGCTCGAGGCCGCGTCGGTGGCGACGGTGCAGGCCGTGGCGCTCGAGGCGCGTGTGCTCGCGGCGGGCGAGACGCCTGTGGCGGCAGAGCGGCGCCGCCCGGTCCTCGCGGACCTCCGCGAAGCGGCCTAGCTCCCGTAGCGGAAGAAGCCCTCGCCGCTCTTGCGGCCGAGCTTGCCCGCACGCTGCATCCCCACGAGGCGCTCCGGCGGCGCCATTCGGGCTTCGCCGAGCTGCGCGTGCAGCGCCTCGGAGGCATGCACGTGCACGTCGATGCCGACGAGGTCGACCAGCGCGCACGGGCCCATCGGCCAGCCGGCGCCGTTCGTCAGCGCCGTGTCGAGATCCTCGGGTGACACGCTCGACTCGTCGAGGACGCGGACGCAGTCGTTCAACAGGGGAATCAGGATCCTGTTGACGATGAAGCCGGGCGTGTCGTTGCAGTTGACCGGTCGCTTGCCGGCCTGCTCGGCCCACTCGTACGCCTTGCGCACCGCGTCGTCGCTCGAGCGGCGCGCGCGGACGATCTCGACGAGCGGCAGCACCGGCGCGGGATTGAAGAAGTGCATTCCGACCACGCGTTCGGGATGCTCCGTCGCCGCCTCCGCGATCTCGGTGACGGAGAGCGCCGACGTGTTCGTGGCGAGCACCGCGTCGGCGCGCGTCAGGCGGTCGAGCTCGGCGAAGAGCTCGTCGCTTCGGCTCCAGCTCCTCGACGATCGCCTCGATGACGAGGTCGCACTCCGCGAGGTCGTCGAGCTGCGTCGTCAGCGTCAGGCGGGCCAGTGCCGCGTCTCGCTCGTCCGGCGTCAGGCGCTGCTTCTCGACTCCCCGCGTCAGGTAGCGGTCGATCGTCGCGCGACCTCGCTCCGCGAGCTCGGACGTCACCTCTCGCCCGACGGTCTCGTGGCCGGCGGTCACGCTGATCTGCGCGATGCCGGCGCCCATCGTGCCGAGTCCGACGACTCCGACCTTCACGGCGGCGATCCTACGGAAGAAAGCCCGGCGCCCGCCCGTCCTGTTGGACATGAAGCTCGCGCTCCTCGTGATCCTCGTCCTCCTCGCCGTGCTGGGCGCGTTCGTCGAGCTCGTCCGCGGCCGCCGGCCGGTGCTCGTCGCGCGACCTGCGTGAGCCTTTCGTAGCGCCGCGGACACGTTGGTCTGACAAGAGCCTCGAAGCGCGGGTGCCCGTCCCGAAGCGGGACTGCTGATTCTCGTCACACCCGCGACACACTTACGTGCGCTTGGTCTGACCAAAGGCCGTGGGCGCTCGAGCCGTGTCGAACGTGACCCCGATCCCCGCCGGTGCTCTGCGTCCGACGCATCACTCCGCCGCCTCGATGAGCGCCTGCGCGGTCTCGAACTGCTCGCGTGTGCAGCCGGATGTACGAGTGGCGCCAGATGCTCTGCGGGAAGACGCCGGCCGCTTCGACAGGCGGAGCGTCGTGCAGGTCGCGCACGAGGGCGAGCGGACGGATCGGAAAGCGCCACGACCAGCGCTCGAGCTCCGGATCGTTCTCCGGCGCGCCCACGACCTCGACGACGCCGAAGATCGCCTGCCACACCGAGGCGTAGAGAATCGCCAGATCGCCCGACGCGACCGTCGGACGCCTCGAAGAATGGTGCGCTCGTATCTCCGCGGGCCGAACGGTCGCACCGAGCGGCTGTTCCGCCGCGCCCGCGGACGAGCAGCCAGTGCGTCAGAGCCGCTCGACGATGCCGGCGATCGCCATCCCGAAGCCGACGCACATCGTGGCGATCCCGTAACGCGCGTCCCGCCGCTCGAGCTCGTTGAGCAAGGTCGCCGTCATCCGGGCCCCCGTCGCGCCGAGCGGGTGCCCGAGCGAGATGCCGCCGCCGTTCGGGTTGATGTCGTCCCAGCGATCCTCGAGACCAGCGTCGCGCGCGAACTGCAGGACGACGCACGCGAAGGCCTCGTTGACCTCGATCACCGCCATGTCGTCCCACGTGAGCCCCGCACGCGCGAGGGCTTTCGCGCACGCCGCGGGATTGCCGTGCAGCATCCGATGAGGATCGACGCCTGCGAGGCCGAACGAGACGAACCGGCCGCGTGGCTCGAGCCTGAGCCGACCCGCCGCCGACTCCGAGACGATGAGCACCGCGGCGGCGCCGTCGCAGATCTGCGACGAGTTGCCCGCGGTGATCTTGCCGTCCGGGAACGAAGGCCGGGCTCAGCGCGGCCAGCGCCTCGGCCGACGTGTCCCGTCGAGGCGTCTCGTCCACCCCGACGAGCGCGCCGACGTGCGGATTGGTCACCTCGACCGGAACGATCTCGTTCGCGAAGCGGCCCTCGTCGATCGCGGCGATCGCCCGCCGGTGCGACTCGAGCGAGAACGCGTCGAGCTCCTCTCGCGAGAGTCCCCACTCCTCGGCGATCACCTCCGCCGAGATCCCCTGCGGCACGATCTCCCAGCGCTCGAGCAGCGCATCGGAGAGGTCGCCGCCGTTCGACCCCATCGGGACACGCGACATCATCTCGACGCCGGCCGAGACGACGACGTCGAGCTGGCCCGACTGGATCGCCGTCGCAGCGTTGAAGTTGCACTGCATCGACGAGCCGCACTGGCGGTCGACGGTCGTGCCGCAGACCGTGTCGGGCCAGCCGGCGACGAGCGGAGCCATCCGGCCGATGTTCCAGCCCTGCTCGCCGATCTGCGTCACGCAGCCCAGCTGAACGTCCTCGACCTCCCCCGGATCGAGGTCGTGCCGCGCGACGAGCGCGTTCAAGACCTGCCCCGCGAGCTCGTCGCCGCGCAGCTTCGAAAGCGCGCCGTTCCGCCTGCCGATCGGCGAGCGGACTGCGTCGACGATCAACGCGTCGGTCATCCCACGACAGAGTAGAGGCGCCCGCTATTCCGAGGCCAGCGGACGAACCGGGTCACCGACGCGGACGCGCCCGGCACGCTCGACGTCGCCGAAGACGCCGAAGTCGAACGTACTTGCCGTCGCGAAGACCCTGTAGTCCTTGATCAGCCTGAGCGTGTCGAGATCCCTGACGCCGGTCTCGGGATGCCGCGTCGTCACCGCGCACCGATCGATCGGCCCGAGCAACTTGACGATCGCCCCGCCGATCTGCACACGTCGACCGATCCAATCGTCCTCCTCGTGCGGGTCGCAGCCGTCGACGGCAAAGAGCAGCCGGAAACGCCGGCGATCCACCGGACGCCCGGCCTCGCGGTCGAGCCGTGCGATCGACGCGGTGGACAGGAGAGAGACGATGCGCGAATGGCAGTCGCCGGCGTTGCGCGGCCGCGCGACCCGCACCGGGTGGCCCGCAAGCGCCGACAGCTTCGCGTTCCACTCCCCCTCGACGACGTGCGCCTCGACGACGCCGTGCGAGAACTCCGGCCGCACGAGTTTGCCTCCGCCGAGCGCGCTTCCTTCGACGACCTCGCCGTCCGCGAACTCGACCCGGAGCGTCTCGGCTTCGGCGTCGTACGCGCCGCGCACGACGATCGGCCACGGCGTGAGCGAGCTGCGAAGCCGGCGGCCGTCGCCGTCGACGAGGAGGAACCGGCGGTTCTCGACGACGCCCCGTGCGGTCAGCTCGACCTCAGCTGGATGATCGAGCGCGAATCCTTTGACGGGAGCAGTCGAGATCTGCGCGACCGTCGGCACAGGATCAACCCTAGACTTCGCGCGTGGCCACGACTGCGAGCGAACGCAAGGTGTACGTCGCCGGCGAGTGGATCGAGACCGGCGACTGGCTCGAGGTGCACTCGCCCTATTCCGGTGACGTCGTCGGCCGCGTGGCGAGGGCCGGCGCCGCCGAGACGAAGCGCGCGATCGACGCAGCCGAGCGCGCGCTGGAGCAGCCGCTGCCCGCACACAAGCGCGCCGAGATCCTGGTCAAGGTCGCCGGTCTGCTGGGCCGGCGGCACGAGGAGGTCGCGCGCGTTGATCTCGGACGAGGCGGGCAAGCCGATCACGGCAGCGCGCACCGAGGCGACCCGTGCGATGTCGACGTACACGTTCTCGGCGGTCGAGGCCCGCAAGCTCGCGGGCGAGATGGTGCCGATGGATGCCTCACAGACCGGCGAAGGCAAGCTCGCCTTCACGCTGCGCCTCCCGCGCGGGATCGTCGGCGCGATCACGCCCTTCAACTTCCCCTGCAACCTCGTGGCGCACAAGCTCGCGCCGGCGCTCGCCGCCGGCTGCCCCGTCGTCCTCAAGCCCGCGTCCGCGACGCCGCTCTCGGCGCTGCTCCTCGCGGAGCTGATGGAAGAGGCCGGCCTGCCGGCCGGCTGGCTCAGCGTCGTCGTCGGCTCGTCCTCGGAGATCGGCGACGTGCTCGTCGCGGACGACCGCGTCGCCGCCCTCACCTTCACCGGCTCCGGCGACGTGGGCTGGAAGCTGAAGGAGCGCGCCCCGCGCAAGCACGTCGGCCTCGAGCTCGGCAACGCGACACCCGCGATCGTCTGCGCCGACGCACCCGACGGCGCCGCCGCAAAGCTTGCGAAGAACGCCTTCATGTACTCCGGGCAGAGCTGCATCTCCGTCCAGCGCATCTACGTCGCCGACGACGCCTGGGACGACTTCGTCCCCGAGTTCGTGCAGCAGGTCGAGTCGCTGAAGGTCGGGGATCCCGCCGACGACGACACCGACGTGGGGCCGCTGATCGACGAGAACGCGCGCGAGCGGGTCCTCGCCTGGATCTCCGAGTCCGGCGGCAACGTGCTGACGGGTGGCGACACCACCGACGACGGTCTGATCCGCCCCACCGTGATCGCCGAGCCGTCGCCGCGCGACAAGGTCCAGTGCGAGGAGATCTTCGGGCCGGTCGTGACGCTGACGAAGGTCTCATCGCTCGACGAGGCGATCGAGCGCGCGAACTCGACGCGCTACGGGCTCCAGGCCGGGATCTTCACGAGCAACATCGGCGCGGCTCTACGAGCCGCGAGCGCGCTCGAATTCGGCGGCGTCACGATCAATGAGGTGCCGACGTTCCGGACCGACCAGATGCCCTACGGCGGCGTGAAGGCCTCGGGTAACACGCGCGAGGGCCCGGCGTACGCGGTCCGCGAGCTCACGGAGGAGCGGGTCGTCGTGATTCAACTCTGAGCGCGTGGGTACGAGCGCGCCATGGTAGGCATCGCACTCGCACTCATCGTCCTCGGCGTCATCCTCCTCTTCATCATCCCGTGGGTCGGCATCGCCGCCGGCATCGTCGGGTTGATCCTTGGGATCCTGTACGTCGCAGGCGTCGGCCGCCGGGCCGCCGAGCCTCGGACCTGAAGCCCTGTTAGATTCGGCGGGCGATGCTCAATCGCCTCCGACGACAGGGCGGGGACTCCGGAGCGAAGGCTGGAACGCTGCCGCGTCGCCGGCACCTGCCGCCGCCCAGCCGCCTGCGCCGTGAGCGGAGCGCGCTGCTCCGGCATCACGAGCAGCGAGTGCGCGATCTCGGTGGGCTCGTGCTCGAGATGTACCGGCAGGATCGCTTCAGGCAGGACGTCGTCCACGAGCAGGCTGCCGAGATCGTCTCGCTGGAGGAGCGGATCCGCGAGGTCGACCGGCTCCTCAGCGCTCGGGCGTCGCGCTCGGCACCCGGCGTGCGCTGCCCGGCCTGCGGCACGCCGCACCACGCGGGGGCCCGGTTCTGCGTGAGCTGCGGTCAGGCGCTCGCGGCTCCTGCGGGCCCGTGAACGGGAGGGCATCCGACTCCTGCCCGCGCTGCGGCGCCGCGCACACGCACGGGCCAGAGGTACTGCCTCGACTGCGGCCTTCCGCTGGGGTCGGGGCCTACGTTTCGGCGCACGCGCGGCGTACGCTCCCCGGGGAGCTGGGTGTGGCCCGTGCTCCTGCTCCTCGTCCTCGGAACGCTCGGCGCTCTGGCCGCGGTCGCGGTCGCGCGCGGTGAGGAAGACCGAGACGGTCGTGGCGACGCGCGTGCGGCTGGTGCACCTCGTGCCGCGGCCGGCGCCGACCACGACGGCGGTCGTCCCGACACGTCCGGCGAACGTCGAACCGCTCGTCCAGCCGCGCGTGCGAGCCCGGAACCGCTCCGCCCTCATCCAGTGGCCCCGGGCAGACGGCTACACCGTCGTGCTCGAGTCGGTACCCGCGACGCGACGCGGCGACGGCTCGGCAGGCCGCGCGGCGCGCGCTGGCCAAGGGCCTGACCCAGGTCGGGATCATCGACTCGCAGCGGTTCTCGAGCCTGGCGCCCGGGCTTCCTGGTGGTCTTCACCGGCGTCTTCGACTCGGCCGCATCCACCGCCGAGCGCATCGCCGACGCGAGACGCGCCGGGTTCCAGTCCGCGTACGAGCGCGAGATCTCGCGGTGACCGAAATGTGTAGACGCTGCGGGAAACGGGTAGCCACCGTGGGTTGGTGCGGCTCCCTGTTTCCCCTAGCGACAACGGCAAAGGCGACTTTGTAACAGAGTCGAGAAGTCTGTATGCTCCCGCGCAGCCGACGTCTCGCCCGACCTTTTACCCGTTGTTAACACAGGTTTCCCGGCATTTAACACGGCAATGACGAGCAACGGATACCACTCTTGATGGACGACCGCATCAGCCATCTTCGTAACTGCATGTATCAGTACTCGCGAGCCATCTACCGGTCGATTAAAGATCTGATCGACCCGTACGTGACACCGAGCGACCGGCTCGAATACCGGCGTGAGGTGCTCGCCCGCTGCGAGCAGACGATGGAGCGCCTGGCGACGGATCCCCTCTACTTCGCCAAGCCCGATCGGGCTCTCTTCCAGGACATCCGCCGCTACTTCCCGATCACCGTTCAGGCGCAGGTGGCCTGGGCGGTGCAGGAGGGCGTCGCCGCTGCGGTCGCCTTCATCGAGGAGCAGATCGAGGCCGGCGCGCTCGACGGCGGGGTCGCCCGCTGCCGCGCCACGACGCGCAAGGGCAAGCCGTGTCAGCGCACGCCGCTGCCCGAGCGCGACTACTGCCCGTCGCACCAGCACCTCGAGACTCGCGTCGCGGCGTATCGCCGAAGTGCGCGCACTTCGCGAGGAAGCCGCGAGTCGATCGACGACACGTCCGTCGGCGCGGCTGAGCCGCGCCTTCGTCGAGCCGTAATCCACAAAGTAAGCCACAGCCCTTTCCACAGGCCCTCCGCGGTAGTCTCGACGTCCCATGTCGCATGACACCGACAAGCTCATCCGGCAGCTCTCGCTCGTCGCCTACCTGATGGCCGAGCGGCGCGCGCTGACGGCGCGCGACGTGAAGACGAACGTCGAGGGCTACTCGGAGATGTCGGACGAGGCGTTTGCCCGCCGCTTCTACTCGGATCGAGCGGAGCTGATCGCGCTCGGAGTCCCGCTCCACTCGCACCGGGACGAGTTCACAGGCGAGGAGCTCTACACCCTGCGCTCGGAGCAGTACTTCCTGCCGAAGCTCGAGCTGAAGGACGACGAGCTGGCGGCGCTCCAGACCGCGCTCTTCCTGCTCGACGGCAAGTTCGCCTATGCGGAGCCGCTGCGGCTCGCGCTCCAGAACCTGGCGCTCGGCCGTCCCGGCTTCAGCGAGCAGCCGAGCCGAGACCGCCGTGCGCGTCGAGGTGCTCGACCCGGACTACTCGGCCGAGATGCCCGGCCGCCTGGCCAAGCTCGAGGGCGCGATCTCGAAACAGCGGACGATCAAGGTTCCCTACTACTCGATCTCACGCGACAGCGAGTCCGAGCGAACCCTCAACCCGTACGCACTGCTGACGGACAACGGCATCTGGTACGTGGTCGCCGAGGATCTCGAGGACAAGCGGCGCAAGAAGTTTCGCGTCTCGCGCATCCGCGGCGACATCCGGTTCGCGACGCGCCGCGAGCGCGATTTCCGCACGCCGACCGACTTCGATATCGACGAGTACCGCGGACATCCACCGTGGCAGATCGGCGAGCTCAAGGGCGAGGCGCGAATCGAGGTGACCGGCGACACGGCCTGGTGGTTCGAGCGCGCCTACGGCGAGACCGGACGATTCGAGGACGACGTCTTCGTCACCGATTACTCGTCGCTGCCGATGCTCGCGTCGTGGGTGCTCCGCCAGGACGGCCGCGCGGTGCCACTCGATCCGCCCGAGCTGCGGCGCGAGGTCGCTCGCGCGCTCAAAGCCGTGAACACGGCCCACTCCGGCGAGCCGCCCCGGCTCGCACGCGAGGCGCCTGCTCCGTCTGCGGACGGCACCGGCGAGCGGCCCGCGGGCCCGGTGACACCGGAGCGGTTCGCCGTGCTCCAGGCTCTGCTCGCGTACCTGCTCGCGCGCTGCGGCGAGGATCGGGAGGCGACGATCCAGGCGGCGGAGATCGTCGAGCGCTTCCGCATCCCCGACGAGGACCTGCAGGATCACCTCTCCCTGCTCAACCTCGTGAACTTCGGCGGCGGCTGCTACACGGTCTACGCCGAGCTGACCGACGGCGAGGTGCACGTGGACAAGGAGCTCTACGGCGAGACGTTCCGCGCGGCGCCGCGGCTCACGCCGCTCGAGGCGCGCGCGATCCGGCTCGCGCTCGAATACGTCGGTCCGATGATCGCGGCGGAGTCGCACACGCCGCTCGAGCGGGTGCGCAAGAAGCTCGAGGACACCTTCGGCCAGTTCGACCTCGTCCAGACGCCGGAGCCGCAGTCGGCCACGGACGAGGAGCGCTTCGTCTCGACGTTCAGCGAGGCGATTCGCGAGCGCCGGCTCGTCGAGATCGAGTACCAGAAGGAAGGCGAAGAGACATGGTCGACGCGCATGGTCGAGCCGTACTCGCTCGAACGCGAGCTGCCCAACTGGCGCGTGCACACCTGGGACCGCACGCGAGACGGCGAGCGCAGCTTCCGTCTCGACCGCATGCGCAGCGCAACGCTGCTCGACCAGACGTTCGACCCGCGAGAGGGCTTCGAGCCGAGCCGCCTGCGGGACGCCCGGATCGCGCAGGTCCTCTACACCAAGCAGGTCGCGCGCTGGGCGCTCGAGCGCGGCGCGCGCCCGCTCGTCGACGGCACCGCGCTCGCGGAGCTGCCCGTCGGGCAGTCCCGAGTGGCTCGAGAGCGAGATCTTCTCGTACCGCGGCGAGGCCGTCGTCCTCGAGCCCGAGGATCTCCGCGGGCACATCAGGGATCGTGCCAAGCAGCTCGCGACCGAGCTCGGCGTCAACCGCCTGCGCATCTCGACCTAGGCCGCTTCGGCGTCGACCGGCAGCGAGAGGGTGAAGGTCGAGCCCTCGCCGAGCACCGACCGGACGTCGACCGACCCGCCGTGCGCTTCGGCAATCGACTGCGCGATGAAGAGCCCGAGCCCGCTTCCGGGCTTCGAGGAGCCTCGCACGCGGCCGAACTTCTCGAAGATGAGGCGCTGCTGGTCGCGCGGGATCCCGGGACCGCGATCGCGAACGCGCACGAGCACGTGGCCGTCGAGGGCCGCCACCTCCACGTCGACCTCCGCGCCGGGGTCCGAGTACTTCACCGCGTTGTCGATCAGGTTCGACACGACCTGGCGCAGGCGGACGGGGTCGCCGCGCACCGCCGGTAGCGGGCGGTGCACAGTCGCGCGCACCGGCACCTCGTCCTGTCCGACCGAGGCGGTCGCGACGGCCTCCTCGGTGAGCGCGCCGACGTCGATGTCGTCGAAGCTGTACGTGAAGGCGCCCGCCTCGATCCGAGACGTGTCGAGCACGTCCTCGATCAGGGCTGCGAGCCTGCTCGTCTCGTCCGAGATCAGCGCGAGAAACGCCGCGCGGTGCTCCGGCGAAAGGTCGCGCCAGCGCTGCTGAAGCGTCTGCGCCGATCCGATCACGGCCGCCATCGGGCCGCGCAGCTCGTGTGACACGAGCGACACGAAGTCGGCGCGCATCGCCGAGAGGCGCCGCAGCTCCGCGACGGTCCGATGCTCCGCGTCGTAGGCGCGGATGTTCTGCACGGCCGTTGCGGCCAGGCGTCCGATCAGCGAGACGAGCTCGACCTCCTCCGGCGTGAAGGCGTCGGCTCGTGCGGCGGCAGAAGGAGATGAGACCGAGCGGCGTCGAGCCGACGAGCAGCGGCGCGGTGAGGCGCGAGCGCATCCCGAGCTCGAACAACTCGTCCTCTTCCGGATGGAGACGATCGGTCAGATCCGGGCGGTAGACCGTCCGCCCGCCGCGGACCGCCTCGAAGATCGATCCCGCCACGGGCCCGGAGCTGCCCGCCGGAAAGACGTCGCCGACGCCCTCGCCCGCCACGGCGAGGACCTCGAGCCGCTCGCCCTCCACCAAGACGACGGCGATCCGGTCGAACGGAACGACTCCCCGCACCTCGCGGATGAACGCGTCGAACGCCTCCTCGAGCCGGAGCGACGAGGCGAGCGCGCGAGCGCAGCGGTTGGCCGACTCGAGGATGTCCACGCGCCGCCCGAGGGCGTCACGTAACTCCTCCGCCTCGGCCGCGCGCGCATCCGACACGGCCGACTGCCGCGCCAGCCGCGCGACGAGCGTTCCGACGATCAGGCCGACGATCACCTGGCCGGCGAGCTGAAGCGCGACGTAGTCGGTCCGGAAGTCGCCGTTGAAGTGTCCGACGCGCAGGTGCTCGTACGCCACGAGCACCGGCGCGCTGGCGAGGCTGACGAGTATGCCGCCGACGACGCCGAATCGAACGGCTCCCTCGACGACGACGAGGTAGAAGAGCTGGCGGATCGGGCTCGCGCGCTCGAAGTTGTAGACGAGCAGATACGCGGACACGATCGCGATGTCGAAGACGAGCGACGTGACCGACAGCGCCACCTGGCGCGGACGCGGAAGGTCGATGCGGCTGCGCGCGAGCAGCAGCGCCGAGCCGATCGCGAACACGATCGTGACGATCCACGCCTTCCGCTCGTAGCCCGGCGGGTAGTCGTCGACGACGATCACCTGGAGCACGGCGAAGACGACGGCGACCGCGCGGAGGTAGGCGATTGCACGCTCGGTCTGGCGAAGGAGCGTCAGGTGCACGTTCGCTCCTCGATGCGCGCGCGCGCCCATTCGGCGTGCTCGGCGAGCAGCGGATCGTCCTCGAACCCGTCGAGCGCCTCGACGTGCTCCGCCGAGCCGGTGTTGCCGAGGGCGACGATCGCGTTCCGCTTCAGGTGCCGGGCGTCATTGCGTGGCACGTACAGGTGCTGCCAGCGCGCGCGCAGCTCGACGTCGTCTGCCTCGAGCCATTCCACGAGCGAAACGGCCGGCTCGCCGCGCACCGGCTCGTCCGGCGCGCCGCCTCTCGATCCCGCGGTTCCACGGGCAGACGTCCTGGCAGATGTCACAGCCGTAGACGCGGTCCTCCAGCGGCGCGCGCACCTCCTCGGGGATCGGGCCCGGTGCCTGCGTCCAGTACGAGAGACACCGCGTCGCGTCGAGCGTGCCCGGCTCGTCGAGCGCTCCCGTCGGGCATGCGTCGATGCAGAGGCGGCAGGACCCGCAATCGATGGCGAGCGGCTTCGTCGATTCGATCGCCACGTCGGTGACGAGCGTGCCGAGGACCACCCAGGACCCGAAGCGGCGGGTGATGAGGAGCGTGTTCTTTCCGTAGAAGCCGACGCCCGAGCGGGCTGCTCCCTCGCGATCGACATGCTGGTTCGCGTCGACGAGCACGCGATACTCACCGCCGATCGCGGCGCCGAGCTCCTCGAGCTTCGCCCGTAGCTGCGCGTAGGGATCCTTCCAGGCGTAGCGCGGGATTCGTCCCTCGCCGGGCTGCAGCTCCGGTCCCGGCGCGTAGTAGCAGAGCGCGGCCGAGACGACCGTCCGCGCGTTCGGGAGCAGCGTTTCCGGGTGGCAGGACACCTCCGGCTGCGCCATCGTGAAGCGCATGCCGGCGAAGAGCCCGCGCGCGCGACGCTCGCGGATGTGCTCCTCGGTCTCCGTGTAGGGCTCGGCGGGCGCCGCGCCGACGACATCGAGGCCGAGCTCTCCCGCGATTCGTTCGAGATCCCGCGCGGTCACGCCCGATAGTGTGCCCCGGCCGGTGAAAGCAATACGAATCCACGAGGACGGCGGCCTCGACGTGCTTCGCTACGAGGAGGCGCCGGATCCCGTTCCCGGCGAGGGCGAGGTGCTGGTCGAGCTGCGGGCAGCGTCGCTGAACCACCTCGACGTCTGGGTGCGGAAGGGCCTGCCGTCGGTGCCGAAGCCGCACATCCTCGGCTCGGACGGCGCCGGCATCCGCACCGACACGGGCGAGCGCGTAGTGATCAACCCCGGGCTCGAGCGCGGCGACAGGATCATCACGATCGGGGAGCACACCGAGGGAACACACGCAGAGCTGATCGCGGTCCCGGAGGCGAACGTACACCCGATTCCCGATCACGTGTCGTTCGAGGAGGCGGCCGCGTTTCCGTTGGTCTTCGAGACCTCGTGGCGAATGCTCGTCACCAAGGCGGCGCTCCAGCCTGACGAGTGGGTGCTCGTCTGGGGAATCGGCGGCGGCGTGGCGACGGCGTCCCTCGCCATCGCGAAGACGCTCGGGGCGCGGGTCGTCGTCACGTCCTCCTCCGACGCCAAGCTCGAGCGCGCGCGCGAGCTCGGCGCCGACGCGATGGTGAATCACGCGTCCGAGGACGTCGCCGCGCGCGTGAAGGAGCTCACGGGAGGCGGAGTGCACGTCGTGGTGGAGACCGTCGGCGCCGAGACGTGGCAGACCTCGCTCGCAGTCGCGCGACCCGCGGCCCGGATCTGCGTCTGCGGCGCCACGTCGGGCCCGAACCCGCCCGCGAACCTCCACCGCATGTGGTGGAAGCAGCTGACGATCTACGGCTCGACGATGGGAGCGGCCGGCGACTTCGCCGCCGTCTACGACCTCGTTACGTCAGGCCGTGTGAAGCCCGTGATCGACCGGGTGTTCCCGCTGGGCGAAGCGGCAGCCGCACACGAGCGTCTGGAATCCGGCCAGCAGCTCGGCAAGATCGTTCTTTCTATCCCCAACTGAAAGCGACGAGACGACTGGCGAAGAGCCAGTCTCGGCCGAGTGTTCTTCCTCGCGCGAAGTCCGCAGGACTTCGCGCGATTAGCCGAAGCCCAGAATGAACTTGGCGTCGTCCGACATCTTGTCGGGCGTCCACGGCGGGTCCCACGTGAGGTCGACCTCGACCTGCTCGACGCCCGGCACCTCGGAGGCGACGCGGTGGATGTCCTCCTGGATCATCGGCCCGACGGGGCAGCCCATCGACGTCAGGCTGTGGATCACCTTGACCTTCGGGCCCTCGACCTCGACGTCGTAGAGGAGACCGAGGTCGACGATGTCCATCCCGAGCTCCGGATCCTCGACCTGGCGGAGCGCCTCGACGACGTCTTCCTTCGTAACCTGCACCCGGCCAGTCTAGCGCCGGCCTCTCGCGCGCCCGACCCGATCGCCGCGCGCCGCACCTAAAGGGGGATTCCGCGCGGGGTCACCCGCCCGGGGCATGCCTCCGGTGCTCGCGCTCCTAAGGTCAGACGGCCCTTCCCCTGCGGCGACGACGGAGGCTGATCTCATGCTGAACACTCGCAATCGAATTCACGGCAAGAGCACGAGGCGGGTGGCGCTCGCGGTCGCGGCTCTCGGCGCGGCACTGCTCGTCGGAGCAGCGAGCGCGCCGCCGGCCCCAGCCGCGCCGAAGCTGACCGCGTTCGTCCCGGCGCCGCTGCTCGCGCAGGCGCAGGCGGACGCGAAGGCGAAGTTCAGCGTGATCGTCCAGGGTGTTCCGGGCCAGCATCCGGACCAGGCGGTCGACAATGCCACCGCGACCGACCCGGGCAAGTCGCGCGGGTGGGTCCGCCGCCTCGATCTCGTCAACGGCGGCCTCGCGGAGCTGTCGGGCAAGGAACTGATCAAGCTCGCGCGCACACCGGGGATCGCCGCGATCACGCCCGACGTGGTCGTCAGGCCGTCCGGCTTCTCGAACCGGCAGCAGTGGCCGTACGTCTCCGGCGTGGCCGAGGCCTGGCCTGCCGCGACGAGCGGGCGCCTGCCGCATCCGCCGACGATCGCCGTCGTCGACTCCGGCGATCGACACCTCGCGCCCCGACTTCGGCTCGCGCGTCGTCAAGCAGGTCACGATGACGGCGCTCCCGGGCAACTCGCCGGGCGACGGTTACGGCCACGGCACGTTCGTGTCCGGGCATCGCGGCCGGTAGCGCGACCGGCTTCACCGGTGCGGCGCCGACTGCCGACCTCGTCTCGCTCGACGTCATGAACGACCAGGGCGTCGGCGATGACGAGCGACGTGATCGCCGCCGCCGACTGGATCCGGCAGAACAAGGACGCGTTCAACATTCGCGTCGCGAACTTCTCGCTCCACTCGACTGCGCCCGCGAGCGTGTTCTGGGATCCGCTCGATCGCGCCGTCGAGAAGCTCTGGCTCTCCGGAGTCGTCGTGGTCACCGCAGCCGGCAACTACGCCGTCAACGGCCAGGCGAGCGGCGTCCGCTACGCGCCGGGCAACGACCCGTTCGTGATCACCGTCGGCGCGAACGACATCGCCGGAACGGTCTCGACGCGCGACGACACCGCGGCGCCGTGGTCGGCGTACGGCTACACGCTCGACGGGTTCGCGAAGCCCGAGCATCTCCGCGCCCGGCCGCTACCTCGTCGGCCCGACGTCGCCCGGCGGCACGCTCGCGCTGACGCGTCCGACGAGCGTCGTCTCACCCGGATACATCCAGCTGTCCGGCACGTCGTTCGCCGCACCCGTCGTCGCGGGGACGGCGGCGCTCCTCCTCGCCGCTGCACCCGGGCTGGACGCCGGATCAGGTCAAGGGCGCGTTGATGCTCACCGCCAAGGCCACGCCCAGCGCGGTCTGGCACTCCGAAGGCGTCGGCGAGGTCGACGCGGCGCAGGCCCTCAGGCTGACGACGCCGCCGCCGAACCCGAACCTCGCGCTCGGCCGGTTCGTCGTGGCCGACCCGAACGGCGGCACGACGCCCGTCTTCGACGCAGCGATCTGGGGCAGCGCCGCCCGCTCGAGCGCCTCCTGGGGCGACGCGTCCTGGGGCGATGCTTCGTGGGGCGACGCCTCGTGGGGCTCTGCCTCTTGGGGCGACACCGCCTGGTCCGCCGCGAGCTGGGGCACCGCCAGCTGGGGCGACGCGAGCTGGGGCGACGCCAGCTGGGGCGATGCCAGCTGGGGCGACGCCAGCTGGGGCGACGCCAGCTGGGGCGACGCCACGAGCTACGCCGACAACGCGTCCGCCGATGCCGAAGCGCCCGAGTTCCTCGACGCGGCCCAGGAAGTCCGAGGCGGAGACCGAGCTGCGGATCACGATCGATCCCGACGGCTCCGTCTCCGACTTCGGTCTGACACCTCCCTAACGTGTCGGTCGCCGCGCTACTGACCGGCCCCGGCCAAGGCGCCGTCCGGCGCCGGCCGCGGGTGATGCACCTCTCGACGACCGCCTGGGGCTACTGGCTGGCGGTCGTCGGGAGTGCGGCCGGCACTCTCGCCGTCTCCGCGCCGGCGCTGTCGCACGCAGACGACTGGGGACGCTTCGCGATCCTCACCGCCGCAGCCTCGGTCGCGCAGTTCTCGGCGGTGAAGCTCACGCGCAAGCGCGTCTTCCATCCGGCGATCGTGTTCGTCGTGGCGGGCGCGCTGCTGCTGACGCCCGCAGCAGCTCGTGTTCATGTGCGTCCTCCAGCACGTGCCCGACTGGCTCAAGCACCGCTACTCGTGGTACATCCAGCCGTTCAACATCGCGAACTACGTGCTCGCGGGAGGATGCGCAGCGCTGGCCGCGCGCGCCGTCCCGATGAGCGCGGGCTTCGGCAGCCGCGCGGCTCTCGTCGGAATCGTCGCGGTGTTCGTCTTCGTCGGCGTCAACCGGGTCCTCCTGGCCGGGATGCTCTCCGCTGGGTCGCGGCCTGAGCGTGCGCGCGAGCGGGCTGTTCCGCGGCGACGATCTCGCGCTCGAGCTCGTCCTCGCAGCGATGGCCGTCCCGTTCGCGGCGTTCTGGACGGTACAGCTACGCGCTGGCCGCGCTCGCACTCGCGCCGCTCGCTCTCATCCACTTCACGCAGCGCGCATCCCACCAGCTCGAGGTCGCGTCCGAGACGATTCACGAGCAGAACGACCGGCTCGTGGAAACGAGCCAGATCGTCATCGAGCGGTCGACGGCGGCGCTCGAGGCGCTCTCCGCGACCGTCGACGCGCGCGACACGTACACGGCCGGCCACTCGCGCCGCGTCCGCGATCTGTCGGTCGCGATGGGCACGCAGCTCGAGCTCTCGTCCGCGGAGCTCGAGACGCTCAGCCAGGCGGCGCTGCTGCACGACATCGGCAAGATCGCTGTCCCGGACGGTGTGCTCCTGAAGAACGGCCCGCTCGACCAGGCCGAGTGGCTGCTGATGCGCGGCCATCCGCAGGAGGGCGCGAGGATCATCGCGAAGCTGGGCTACCTCGAGGACGTGGTTCCGGCGATCCGGCACCACCACGAGCGCCCGGACGGCCAGGGTTATCCGGACGGTCTCGCGGGCGACGCCATTCCCCTGGCCGCACGGATCATCCACGTCGCGGACGCACTCGACGCCATGACGACGCAGCGCGTCTACCGCGACGCGATGAGCCTGGACGAGGCGCTCGAGGAGCTGGAACGCGGGAGCGGCACCGACTTCTGCACCGCCTCGATCCTTGCGCTTCGATCCGCGCTGGATTCCGGCCTCGTCGAGTACGACCGCCGCCCGCGCGAGACTCCCGCGCTGCCTCATCGTCGCGGCCGCGGCCTAGAGCCCGTACAGGCGCACTTCTTCGCGCTTCTGCCGGCGGAAGAAGTGGATGCCGTCCACGAAGCGAACCCAGTTGCAGCGCGTGCACATCACGATCGAATGCGTCCGCGCGCTGTCCGCGAGGTAGCGCACGCCGCGGAGCAGGTCGCCGTTCGAGACTCCGGTCGCCGCGACGATCGTCTCGCCGGGCGCGAGATCCTCCGTCTTGAAGACGTGCGCGATGTCCTCGATGCCCTGCTGGCGCGCCTCCTCGATCTCGCCGCGCGTCGTCGGCCAGAGCTGCGCCTGCAATTCGCCGCCGAGACAGCGGAGCGCGGCCGCCGTCATCACCGCCTGCCGGGTGCCGCCTATCCCGACGGAGAGGTGATCGTTCGTTCCGCGGATCGCCGCGGAGATCGATGCGGTCACGTCTCCGTCCTGGATCAGCTTGATGCGAGCGCCCGCGGCCCGGATCTCCTCTATCAAGTCGTGATGACGGGGGCGATCGAGGACGATCGTCGTCACGTCGTTGACCTGCCGTTCGAAGGCCTCGGCGATCGCCTCGATGTTCTCGCCCATAGGCCGGTTGATGTCGATCCTGCCGCGCGCCCTCGGCCCGACGGCCATCTTCCGCATGTACATGTCGGGAAGCGTGACGAGCGAGCCCGGCTCGCCGACCGCGATCATCGACATCGCCCCGTTGCCGCCGCGGGCCACGATGCTGCGACCCTCGAGCGGATCGATCGCGAGGTCGACCGACGTTCCGCCGAGCCCTACGACCGTGCCGGGCGCGAGCGAGCCCTCTTCGCCGCCGATCACCACGCGCCCCTCGATCGGCAACTCCCCGAGCGTCGACGCCATCGCCGAGGTGGCCGCCTCCTCGGCCGCCTGCTCGTCCGCGCGGCCGAGCCAGCGCGCAGCCGCGAGCGCCGCCCGCTCGGTCGTGCGCGCGTACGACTCGCAGATGCACGGATCGCGCCGGTCGACGTCCCCGTGCTCGACCGGCTGGTCGACCGTCTCCGTCACACGGGCTCCAGCCGCGGCTCGGCGGCGGCGGCGAGCACCAGCTCGATCACCGCGCCGGTCGCCTCCTCGACGCTCGCGTCGACGATCACCGGTGTGGCGGTCTCCTGCGCGCGCTCGACGATGTAGTCCTGCAGACGGCGGATCTCCGAGAGCGCCTCGAGGTACTTCGCGACCGGCCTGAGCCCTTGCGAGGTCGCGTCGCGGATCCAGAAGTGCGACGAGTGCTCGTCCTCGTCGTCGATCGCGAGAATGCAGTGCACGACGATTGCATCGAGGCGGTTGATCGCGAGCATCCCCGGTACGAGGTGCACGCCCTCCAGCACCATCGACCAGCCTTCCTGGAGCGCGCGCTCGATCGCTGCGTCGACGGCGATGAGGACGTTGGTCGCCTGCTCCACGAAGCCGTCGACCATCCCGTCGCCGGCGCCTGCCTCGAAGCTCGAGCGGTGGATCGACGGCATGTACTCCGGCGCGAAGAACGCGCGCAGCGTCTGCCGCACGATGTCGGTCGAGGTGACGCGGTTGATCCCGAGCCGGTGCGCAACCTCGGTGGCGACCGTCGACTTGCCCGTTCCCGTCGCGCCGCCGATGAGGACGATGATCGGCTTCGTCACGCCGGCACCCGCTGCGGCAGGAGCGACGTGACCGCCTCGTCGAAGCCGTCGCCCTCGACGTCGTTCGCCGCGAGCACGACCTCGACGCCTCGTGCGGCTGCCGCTTCGGCGACGACGTCGATCGCTGCGGCCTTCACCTCGACGAGGTAGACGTCGGCGTCGACCCGTTCGAGCTCCGCCTTCAGCGCTTCGCGGTTCGCGAGGTTGCGCGAGACGTGGACGATCTCGGCGTCGAGGTGATCGACCGGCGCAGGCCCGGCCGTGAAGACGGCTGTCCGTCGCCCGGACAGCGGCTGCAGCGCGCGCAGCCGCAACTCGACCGTCACGTCGGCTCCGGGAACGTCGCCCACGCCCACGACCAGATCCGAGATTGCGACCCGATACGGGTTGAGATACGCGTCGAGGTCGTGACCGCGCGTCGTGACGAGGATGCGCGCCGTCGTCTGGACCGGTGGGATCGCTGCTCCACTTCCGTCGAACACGACGACGTCCGGGTCGAGCGAACGCGCCAGGTCCGCGCCTTCCGAGACATTCGACTCGAACACGGCGCCGGCAAGGCCTCCGCCCGCGCGCCGGCAGCCGATCGTCGTGACACCGACGAGCGCTGCGGTCTCGAGATGATCCGAGGCCGCATGACGGCCGGCGCGCGACAGCGTGAGGAGATCGTCGACGCTCGGCTGCGAATCGATCAGCTCGGGCTCGCGTGGGCCGCCACGGCCCATCGCAACGACGACCACGCTGCGGTCGCGCGCGAGCAGCTGCGCGACGTGACCGGTCACGGCCGTCTTGCCAACGCGCTTGCCCGTTCCGATCACTGCGAGCGACGGCAGCTCGAACGGCTCGAACTGCGGCGGCTCGAACCGGAAATCTGCGCCGACGTAGGCCATCCCGAGCACGAGCGACCGGCTCGCGAGCCGGAAGCGATCCCCCGGCGAAAGAACCGGCTCGTCGGAGAGATCGACGACGACGTCCGCGGCCACGGCATCGAGCGAGTCGACGAGCGGCACGCCGTAGTCCTCCGCCCCGCGAAGCTTCTCGGTGCCGCCGACGAGCAGCGCGCCCACGAAGTCGTACGGAAGCGCGGCGAGGGCGTCGCGCACGACCGGCGCATAGTGCTCGCCGTCGATCACCGCGAGTGCGCGCATCAGGCCGGGCGAACCTCCTGCTCGATGCGTGCCGTGTACTTCTCGTACTCCCGCGTCTCGGTCGAGAACTGGATGATCTTCTCCTGTCCGTGGTACGGGTACCGGCGCCACACGTCGACGTGCGACTGCTGGATCTCGATGACGTTGTAACAGGGTCTCGTGTGCCCGCGCAATCGCATCGAGGACACGGTTCCGGCGTTCACGATGAACATGTTCTCGAGCTTCCAGGCGTAGGGAACGTGCTTGTGCCCGCAGAGGACGAGGTCGACGCCCGAGCTCTGGAGACACTCGATCGCGTCGCCCGCGTCGTAGACGATGTTGCGCTCGCGACCGGTGCCCGGCACCGGGAGCAGATGGTGATGGAGGACGAAGATGCGGATGTCGGCGGGGTCCGCGAACTGCTCCTTGATCCACGGGTAGCGCCCGCGGCCGATCTGCCCGTGGTCGAGGTCGGGCTCGGTCGAATCGACGGCGACGATCGTCACGCCTTCCTTGCGCAGCACCGAGTTGCGCTGGCCGAACAGATCCTCGAAGTGGACGTAGCCGACGTTGCGCGAGTCGTGGTTCCCCGGGATGACGACGAGCGACTCGCACTCGATCTTGTCGAGGTACTCGCGCGCCTGCTGGTACTCGGGCCTGAAGCCGAAGGACGTGAGATCGCCCGTGCACACGACGATCTGCGGGTCGAGGTCGTTGATCTCGTCGATCGCGCGCTCGAGCAGGGCCGGCATGAAGTACGGGCCGCCGCAGTGGACGTCGGAGATGTGCGCGATCCGGAAGCAGTCGTCCTGCATCGAGTTTGCGAAGTGTAGGGCCAGTCGGTCGATTTGTTGAGCCCCCGTTCGTCGTATGGTCGAATCCGATCGAAGGGAGAATCCCCGTGCAGTACATCCTCCTCATCTACTCCGACGAGAACGGCGACGCCGAGAGCGACGCCGACGTGCTCCGCCGCTACGGCGCCTTCACGGAGGAGGTGCGCGGCAACGGCAAGCTCGTGACCGCCGACCGCCTGAAGCCGACCACCGCGGCGACGACCGTCAGGATCAGAAACGGCGAGACGCTGGTCACCGACGGGCCTTTCGCCGAGACGAAGGAGCAGCTCGGCGGCTACTACGTCCTGGACTGCGAGAACCTCGACGAGGCGCTCGCCTACGCCGCGAAGATCCCCGCAGCCGAGAGCGGCTCGATCGAGGTGCGTCCGGTCTGGGTGATGTAGCGCCTCTGGAGGCGGTCTTCCGCGCCGAGTACGGCCGCGTCGTCGCCACGCTGATCAGCGACCTCCGCGACATCGAGCTCGCGGAGGACGCGCTCCAGGACGCGCTCGCGACCGCGCTCGTCGCGTGGCCGCGCACCGGAGTCCCGCGAGAACCCCGGTGCGTGGCTGACGGTCACGGCGCGACGGAAGGCGATCGACAGGCTGCGCCGCGAGCGACGACTCGACGAGCTCGTGGCCGAGCTCGACCGGCAGAGGGAGGAACCCGTGGACGAAGAGACGACGATCCCGGACGAGCGGCTCTCGCTCCTCTTCACGTGCTGCCATCCGGCGCTCGCGCCGGACGCCCAGGTCGCGCTGACGCTGCGTCTGGTCGGCGGGCTGACGACGCCGGAGATCGCGCGCGCCTTCCTCGTGCCGGAGGAGACCCTCGCGCAACGGCTCGTGCGCGCGAAGCGGAAGATCCGGAGCGCCGGCATCCCGTACCGCGTCCCGCCGGACCACCTCCTGCCGGACCGGCTCCGCGCCGCGCTCGCCGTCGTCTACCTCATCTTCAACGAGGGCTACAGCGCGACCGCCGGAGCCGATCTGACCAGGCCCGACCTGATGGCGGAGGCGATCCGCCTCGGCGGCATCCTCGCCGCGCTGATGCCCGACGAGCCAGAGGTGCTCGGCCTCGAGGCGCTCCTGCTCCTGCAGGCGTCGCGCACCCAGGCGCGGGTCGGCCCGGACGGAACGCTCGTCCTCCTCGAGGATCAGGACCGGACGGCGTGGGACCGCGACCTGATCGACCGCGGCGTCGCGCTCCTCGACCGCGCGCTGCTCCTGCGGCGGCCGGGGCCGTACCAGCTCCAGGCGGCGATCGCGGCCCTGCATGCGCAGGCGGAGCGGCCCGAGGACACCGACTGGTGCCAGATCGCGGCGCTCTACGGCAAGCTCGCCCGACTCCAGCCCTCGCCCGTCGTCGAGCTGAACCGCGCCGTCGCGGTCGCGATGGCCGAAGGCCCGGCAGCAGGCCTCGAACTGCTCGAGGACCTGCCGCTCGAGCGCTACCACCTTTTCCACTCGGCCCGCGCCGACCTGTTGCGCCGCGCGGGCCGGGTCGCCGACGCGCGGGCGGGATACGAGCGTGCGCGCGAGCTGGCGACGAACGACGCCGAGCGGGCCTTCCTCTCGCGGCGCCTTGCCGAACTCGCCCGCACCGCCTGACGGCCACCGTCCGGGCCTCTCCATACACTCCTTGTGGAATGGCGCTGGAAACGCCCCATTTCCAGGCATTCCGTGGGTCAGAGCAACCGCGCTTCGCGAACCGGGCGGAGCTCGAGTGCGCGAAGCTCCTCGACTACTACGGCGTGCCCTGGGAGTACGAGCCCCGCACCTTCGTTCTCGCCACGGACGAGGAGGGACGCGTCACCGAGGCATTCACGCCCGACTTCTTCCTCCCCGAGCAGGATCTCTACCTCGAGGTCACCGTGATGAAGCAGGCGCTCGTCACGCGAAAGAACCGCAAGCTACGGAAGCTGCGCGAGCGGTATCCCGAGGTCAACGCGAAGCTCTTCTACAAGCGAGACTTCGAGCGCCTCGGCGCCCGGCTCCGCGTCGACCTCGCGTCGTGAGCCCTGCAGGCGAGGTGTACCTGACCGCAGCGCAGCTCGCCGCGCGCGCCCGCGGCCTCGGCGCCGAGATCGCGCGCGACTACGAAGGGCTCGACCTGCTGCTCGTCGTCCCGCTGCGCGGCTGCTTCGTCTTCGCCTCCGACCTCTCGCGCGCGATCCCGCTGCCGCACGCGCTCGACTTCGTCGAGCTCGAGCCGTTTCATCGCGGCGAGCGCGGCGTGCGCCTCGTCAAGGATCTCGACGGCGACATCCGCGGCCGCGACATCCTCGTCGCCGTGGACGTCGTCGACACCGGGCTGACGATGAACTACCTCACGCGGACGCTGCGGCTGCGCGGGCCGGCTTCGGTCGCGATCGCCACGCTGCTCGACCGGCCGTACCGGCGGCTCGTGGACGATCTGCCCGTACGCTACGTCGGCTTCACCGTTCCGGACGAGCTCTTCGTCGGCTACGGCTTCGACCTCGACGAGCGCTACCGGAACCTGCCGGATCTGCACATCCGCGCCGCCTGATCCGCCGCGGCCGCTTGTCGATTTAGTCTAATCTAACTTTCCATGATTGCGACTCGCGTAGACGAGCTGCGTGCCGTCGTACGGCCCGGCGAAGCCATCCTGCGCGGCGATCGGCGCTTCCGTCTCCTGCCGTTTCTGGGCCCTGCGTTCGTCGCGTGCGTCGCGTACATCGACCCCGGCAACTTCGCCACGAACATCGCCGGCGGGTCGAAGTTCGGCTACACGCTCGTGTGGGTGATCGTCGCATCGAACCTGATGGCGATGCTGATCCAGACGCTCTCCGCGAAGCTCGGGATCGCGACGGGACGCAACCTCCCGGAGGTCTGCCGCGAGCAGTTCTCGCGTCGCACCTCGATCGGGCTCTGGATCCAGGCGGAGGCGATCGCGATGGCGACCGACCTCGCGGAGTTCCTCGGCGCCGCGATCGGGTTCCACCTGCTCTTCGGGATCGGGCTGTTTCCGGCGGCGGTGCATCACCGGCGCGACGACGTTCGGCATCCTCAGCCTCCAGCGCTTCGGCTTCCGGCCGCTCGAGGCGGTGATCACCGGGTTCGTCGCCGTGATCTCGCTGTGCTACGTCGCGGAGCTCTGGTTCGCGCACCCGCCGCTCGGCACAGTCGCGAAGCATGCGGTCGTACCGCAGTTCGACGGTAACGAGTCCTTGCTGCTCGCCGTCGGCATCCTCGGCGCGACGGTGATGCCGCACGTCATCTACCTCCACTCGGCGCTGCTCCAGAACCGGATCGTCCCGCGCAACGACGACGAGGCCCGCAGGCTCTACCGGTTCACGAGAATCGACGTCGTCATCGCGATGACGATCGCCGGGGTCATCAACATGGCGATGCTCGTCGTCGCGGCGTCCGTCTTCTTCAAGAGCGGGCTGCTTCACGTCGACTCCCTCGAGAGCGCGCATCGCACGCTGGCGCCGCTGCTCGGAAGCGCGTCGAGCAAGTTCTTCGCGCTGGCGCTGATCGCGTCGGGCATCTCGAGCTCGACCGTCGGAACGCTCGCGGGTCAGGTCGTGATGCAGGGCTTCATCCGGCGCCAGATCCCGCTCCTGGTGCGCCGAGCGGTGACGATGCTTCCCGCGTTCGTCGTGATCGCGATCGGCGTCGATCCGTCCAAGACGCTCATCCTGAGCCAGGTCGTGCTCTCGTTCGGGATTCCCTTCGCGCTGATCCCGCTCGTGATGTTCACGCGCCGCCGCGACGTGATGGGGAGCCTGGTCAACCACCGCGTCACGACGGCGGTCGCGGTCGTCGTGGCGACGCTGATCTCGGGCCTGAACATCTTCCTGCTCGCACAGACGTTCGGGATCGCCGGTTGAGCACGTTTAGCCGCAACCGTCTATTGTTAAGAATTAGTAAGCGCATGAGTCGTCTTCTCGACGACACCGGCCGCTCTTCCCTGAGGAGAGCGGCCGGCCCCTTTTTCTGCGGAAGCTAGAGGTACCCGAGCGGGTCCACGGGCTCGCCGTTGACGCGAACCTCGAAGTGCAGGTGGTCGCCGAAGCAGTAGCCGGTGCAGCCGACGTAGCCGATCACCTGGCCCTGAGCGACCGAGGTGCCGACGCCGACCGCGATCGACGACTGGTGACCGTAGGCCGTCGCGAGCGAATGGCCGTGGTCGATCACCACGAGGTTGCCGTAGCCGTCGCCCCAGCCGGCGTAGATGACGGTGCCGGCGGCGGCCGCGTGAATCGGCGTGCCCGCCGGCACGGCGATGTCGATGCCCGGATGGACCGAGCAGTCTCCGTTCGGGCAGGCAGCGCGAGCCGAACGGGCTCGCGATCGGCCCCTGGACGGGCCAGATGAAGCCCGATGACGACGTTGACGGCGGCGGCGCCGACGTACCGCCGCTCGCGGGTGCGCCGCTCGGTGACGGAGTCGGCGCAGCAGCGGCTGCCGCAGCGGCAGCCGCGGCGGCCTTCGCCTCGGCGGCGCGGATCTGCGCCCCGAGCGACGCGCTCTGCGCGGACGAGCGCCTGCGACTCCTTCACGAACTCGTCCTCGTTCACCTGGATCGACGAGAGCGTCGCGCGCTTCGAGTCCCGCGCGGTGGCGAGCTGCTGCTGTGTCGAGATGAGCTGCGCGGTGACCGAGTGCTGAGCGTCGGTGCGGGTGCGGATCGCCGCCGTCTCCTCCGCGATGCGGCGCTTGATCACGCGCGTCTCCTCGCGCGCCGCCGCCATGTTCTTTCTCGCGGAGTGGAGCTGGTCCGAGATGCGCCGGTCCTGCCGGCCGATCTGCTGCACGTACTCCATGTCGCTCAACATGTCGTTCATGCTCGTCGAGGCGAGCAGGACGTCGACCACGTTCACGTCGGGAGTCTCGTAGGCGTCGATCAACCGCCGCTCGAGCCGCGAGAGCGCGACCGAGTACTGCTTCCGCAGGGTCACGAGCCGCTTCGTCTGGTACTCGAAGCGCGCCGTCATCCGGTCGAGCCGGCGTTGCGAGGCCGCGAGCTGCGCTTCGAGTGCGTTCAGCTCCGCCTGGGCGCGCGAGACGTCGTCGGTGAGCGCTCCGATCCTCGCGTTGACGACCGTTATCTCCTCCGTCAGCACGCCCTCCTGGGCCTTCGCGTGCGCGATCTTCGAGTGCAGCGTCGAGAGGCGGGCGTCGAGCTCGCGTTTCTTGTGGTAGATGTCGTCGCCCGCGGCCGGCGCGGCCAGCACGAGCAGGAAGGCAAGACCGACCAGGAGGCAGCGCGCCATCGCGCGGGACCTTTCGGCGGGCCGCAGACCGACTCCTTCTGCGCCTGGCACGAAGACAACGGTACGAGAACGGGTGCCGAACGTCGAGACGCGCGCTCGTCGGCCGGGCTACTCCTCGTTCTCCGGCGGGTTGACGACCGTCGGCTGCACGCTCTGGCGCGCCGCGTGCAGGCGCTCCTCGGCGGACTCGGCGATCGCTCTCATCCGCCGCTCTTTCTCCTGTCCCTCCTCGTCGATCGCCTGCAGCTCCGCCTTCAGGCGCTCTGCCGCTTCGTCGTCGCCGTCGTAGACCGCGCCGCCGAGCTCGCGCAGCCCGCGTTCGCGCCGCTCCGACAGCTCGAGCAGCTCGTGTCGAAGCGCCGTCATCCCGCGCCCGGCTTCGGCCCGCACGCGTCGTGGCTTCGACGATCCAGCGCGCGCGTTCGCTCACGCGCCGGACGGCGGTCGACGAGGCGCGCGCGACGCCGCTGTCCGGCTTGCGGCTTGCCACGCTGAGGAACATCGCGATCTCGCCGAGCACGACGACGGCGAGCACGAGTGCAGCGACCCAGTGGCCGAGCACCGCGAGCACGATCGCGATCGCGAGCGTGGCGCACGCGACGCCGAACAGCAGCGTCGGCGGGGTGATCCCGAAGTAACGCGGCATGGCGACGCTGACGTCGACCGGCGAGGACGTCGTCTCGTGCGGCGGGACGGGCTCTGCGACGGTGACGTCCTGCTCGTCCATCGCTAGGTCGAGCGCCCGCAGCGCCGCCGCGGCGCGCCGGCGGTACGTGCCGACGAGCTCGCGGTAGTCGGCATCGGTGAGCTTTCCGGTGCGGTGGTCGAACTCCAGCTCCTTCAGCGCCGCGAGCGCCCGGTCACGCTCCTCGGCGAGCGCGAGCGAATGCGTGCTCGCCTTCGGCTCCCGCAGGTGGTCGTCCTCCGGCACGGGCTCGCGCAGGAAAGGAACCGCGACGAGCAGGACCGCGACGACGGCGACGACGGCCGCGAGGACGAGCGCGGCGGTCATGCGTCGGCGAGCGCGTACCGCGCCGCGAGCCGACGCTGTTCGCGCGGATCCGGCCAGAGCGCGACGAGCGAGCCCGCGAGGAAGACGAACCCCGCGAGCCAGATCAGATTGACGAGCGGCTTGACGAGCGCGCGGAAGTAGATCGCGCCGCCCGGCCCGATCTGGTCGGCGATCACATCGACGTCCTCGGCACGAAGCCAGTCGGTGTAGATGGCCATCTCGTTCGAGACCTGCTCCTCTGCGAAGTAGCGGTTCTTGCCGGGCTCCACGCGCGCGACGAGCTTGCCGTCGCGCGAGACGTCGACCGCCGCGCGAACGGCGACGTGGTTCGCGGCCCGCTGCTGCGCGAGCGAGCGATAGGTGAGCGTGTAGCCGCCGACCTCGAGCGACTGTCCCGGCGAGAGCTTCCTCTCGGTCGAGGATCCGTATGCGCTCGAGCCCGCGATGCCGAGCGCGAGCAGCACGATCGCCGCGTGCACGATGTAGCCGCCGTAGCGACGCCGGTTGCGCGAGACGAGTGCCGTGAAGGAGCCGGCGGCGCGGGTGCCGCGCACGAACTCGAGCACGATCGTCGCGAGCACGAACGCCGAGAACGTGTACGCGATCAGGCCCGGCCTCGACGAGCCGGCGCCGAGCAGGACCAGGACCACGCCCACGGCGACCGCGATCCCCGCAGGCCAGACGAACGTGCGCCCGAGCGAGCGGAGCGAGGCGCGCCGCCAGGCGATGAGCGGCCCGATCCCCATCAGCAGCAGCAGCGGCAGGCCGAACGTCCGCAGGAAGAAGTCGTAGTACGGCCTGCCGATCGTCCGCGACTCGCCGCGCACGAGCTCCGAGAGGATCGGGAACGCGACGCCCCAGAGGATCGTCAGGCAGAGCGCGACGAGCAGCAGGTTGTTGTAGAGGAACGTCGCCTCGCGCGACACGAGCGACTCCAGCCTCGTCTTCGAGCGGAGCAGCGGCAGCCGCCAGAACACGAGCGCGAGCGAGCCCGCTGTGACGAGGCAGATGAAGCCGAGGAACCACGGGCCGAGCGGGCTCTCCGTAAACGAGTGGATCGAGTTGACGACGCCCGACCGCGTGAGGAACGTGCCGAAGATCGAGAGGCAGAACGCGAGGATGACGAGCAGCATGTTCCAGACCTTCAGCATCCCGCGCTTCTCCTGGATCATCACCGAGTGCAGGAACGCCGTCGCCGCGAGCCACGGCATCAGCGCGGCGTTCTCGACCGGATCCCAGGCGAAGTAGCCGCCCCACCCGACTTCGACGTACGCCCAGTGCGAGCCGAGCAACTGGCCGACGCCGAGCGCGGTCCACGCGACGAGCGTCCAGCGGCGAGTCGCGACGATCCACCGCTCGTCCGTCCGCCGCGCGAGCAGCGCACCCATCGCGAACGCGAACGGAACGGTCAGCCCGACGTAGCCCAGGTAGAGAAGCGGCGGGTGCGCCAGCATGTACGGGTTCTGGAGGCTCGGGTTGAGGCCGGACCCTTCGGCGGGCGCCGTCTGCGTCGCGAACGGGCTCGAGATCACGACGAGCATGAACGCGAAGAAGACCGAGACGCCGCCGAGCACCGGCACGGTCCAGGCGACGAGGTCGGGCGCGCGGCGGCGGTTGAGCAGCACCGCTGCAGCGGAGTAGGCGCTCAGCACGAGCAGCCAGAGCAGGAGCGATCCTTCCTGGCCTCCCCAGAACGCCGACATCGAGTAGCCCGTCGGCAGCTCGGTCGAGGTGTGCTGCGCGACGTAGACGAAGGAGAAGTCGTGGCGGACGAGCGCAGAGAGGAGGACGGCCGCAGCGACCGCGGTCGAGCCGAGCGCAGCGAGCAGCGCGTTGCCCGCGGAGTCGGCGAGGCGCCGCTTCTTCAGGTGCGCGGCGAGCGCGCCGGCGATCGTCGCGTAGAGCGCGAGGCCGAGCGAGACGAACAGCGCGGCACGGCCGAGGTCGGCCATGTCGCTAGGTGTCGGACGGACTTCGCGGGCGCGTACTTCGACGGGCATTTCGTCACGAGCGTGTCCTCGACCGCGACGAACGTCCCGTTCCGGAGCGTTCCGTCGACGACGACCTCGCGCCCGGTCTTGAAGAGATCCGGAACCGACCCCCGGTAGACGACCGGCACGCTCGCGGTGCCGTTGCGGTCGCGCAGGTCGAAGCGCAGCGCGCTGGTCGTGTCCGTCGCCCGTGGGCCGACCGGTGACCTTCCCCACGAGCGACACGCGCTCCTGGTGCCCCGCCAGCTTGCTCGGGCTCAGCGACGGCGTACCGCCGCCGGCGATCGACGTGTAGAGCAGGAAGATCGCGAGCACGCCCGCGACCGAAAGGGCGATCACGAGACGCGCCGGATTTCGCCGCCGGGCCACCTCGGAAGTGTAGAGCCGTATGGTGTTCGTCGTGCCGCAGTGGGACGCCGAGGTCGTCGTGGATTCGACGGCTGGCCGGGCGCCTGGTGGCGGCGCAGTTTCCCGCGCTCGGCGACCTGCCGCTCAGGCTGATCGGCGAGGGCTGGGACAACACGGTCTTCGCCGCCGGCGAGGAGTGGGTGTTCCGCTTCCCGCGCCGGGAGGTCGTCCTGCCGGGACTGCAGGTCGAGATCGACGTGCTTCCCCTGCTGGCGGCGCTGTTGCCGGTGCCGATCCCGGTGCCCGAGCACGTCGGCGTGCCCTCGGATGAGTTCCCGTGGCCGTTCTTCGGCGCGCGAATGCTGCCGGGAGTCGAGCTCTGCGAGGCGCCGGAGACCTCGCGCGCCGACCTCGCACCGCAGCTCGGCCGCGGCCTTCGCGTGCTGCACTCGCGCGACGTCCTCGACGCGGTCGGTGGGCGCCTGCCCGAGAACGTGACGCGGCGCGCCGACATGCAGGTGCGGGTGCCGGGCATCCGCGAGAGGCTCGCCGAGCTCGACGGGCTCTTGCCGGCGCCCGACCACGTCCATGCGGTGCTCGACGACGCCGAGACCCTTCCGCCGCCGGAGCCGCGCGCGGTCTGTCACGGCGACCTGCACTTCCGCCACGTCCTCGTCGACGGTGGCCGCGTCACCGGGCTCATCGACTGGATCGACCTGTGCCGCGGCGATCCGGCTCTCGACCTCCAGCTCGTGTGGAGCGCCCTGCCGCCGGAGGAGCGCGACGCGTTCTTCGCCGCCTACGGCGATGTGGACGACGAGACGCTGCTCCGCGCGCGAGCCGTTGCTCTTCACGTGAACTCGATGCTCGTGCAGTACGCGCACCACGAGGGATTCGCGTCGATCGAGCGCGAGGCGGTGGCGAGTCTCGTCCGCGCCGCCCAACCGTAAGGATCGAGGCGTGCCGCCGATCTCCTTCTCGTCCGCGGTGCGGCGGACGCTCGGGCGTCCGACCGCGACGGCCGCCGCCGCCGGCGTCAGAGGCTGGCTCATCCACTACCGCGCGCACAACGGGATCCGGCGTCCTGCTCTGATCGTCCTCCCGGCGCAGCTACGGGCCGGACCATCACCCGCCGCCGCTGCCGCTCGTCATCTCGCCGCACGGCCGCGGCGTCAGGGCACTGACGAACTCGAAGCTCTGGGGCGCGCTTCCGGCGCTCGGCGGGTTCGCGCTCGTGTGCCCGGGCGGCATGGGCCGGCGGCTGCCGCTGCACTCGTGGGGATATCACGGGCAGATCGACGACCTCGCACGGATGCCGAAGGTCGTCTCGGACGCCTTGCCCTGGCTCCGCGTCGCGCCCGGCCGCGTCTATGCCGTCGGCGGCAGCATGGGCGGCCACGAGACGCTGCTCCTGGTGGGCCGGCACCCGCGCCTGCTCGCCGGTGCCGCCGCGTTCGACTCGGTGACGAACTTCTACACGCGCTATTCGGACTTTGCCCGGATCCCGAACGGCCGCGGCCTGCAGGCACTCGCGCGCGTGGAGGTCGGCGGCACGCCGCAGACGAACCCGACGGGCTACGTGCTGCGCAGCCCGACGCACTGGGTCGAGGAGATCGCCCGGTCCGGAGTCCCGCTCCAGATGTGGTGGAGCACGGCCGACGCGATCGTCGTCGGTCAGGAGCACCAGTCGGCGCATCTGTACGAGGGGCTCAAGAAGCTCCATCCGGCCGCGCCGGTCGAGGCGGTCGTCGGGTCGTGGCGACACACGGCCGAGATGCACGCGAACACACGCCTCCCCGAGGCCCTCGAGTGGCTCGGGCTGCTCGGCGGCGTCTGAGGCGCTAGTCCTTGACGGACTCGCGCCGCCGCGCGGGGACGCGGTAGCCGTGCTCGGCGCAGAGCGAGCCGGGCGAGTCCTCGGTGAGCGCGTCGCAGTAGCCCTTGCCGTAGGCCGCGCGCATGAAGGCGGCGACGACCTCGAGGTTCCACTCGGTGATGTCGGCCGCCTCGCGCCAGAGGTCGGCGAGCCGGAGATCGATGTCGAGCTCGAGGAGGTCGATGCGGCTGGGACGCTTGCTCATCGGTTGCAAATGTAGAAAGGGCACCGGACGGCATAGCCTTGGGCCGTGGGAGAGATCCGCTTCGGTCCTGCACGCGTGCCGTCTCAGGAGTCGCCGGAGGCGGCGCTCGAGGCGCTCCAGGCGCGCGACTACACCGCGTGCGAGATCGACTTCGAGGGCCGCTTCTGGATGGACTACGACTTCGCGGCTCGGTTCGGCGAGCTCTGCCGCGACGCCGGCATCGCACTCTCGGTGCACGCTCCGATCGCCGGCTTCATGGGGCACGCCGAGCGCGGAAAGAAGCTCAACATGGCCGTCGGCATGCTCGACCACTCGGCCGGCATAGCGAAAGCCGCGGGCGCCGAGGTCGTCGTCTTCCACCCCGGCTTCCTGCTCGGCCGCTCGCGCGAGGACGCGCTCGACTCGGTGTGCGAGCAACTCGGCGAGTTGCGCGCGAGGCTCGAGAAGAAGGATCGCGCGGTGCCGTTCGGCGTCGAGGTGATGGGACGTGTGCGCGAGCTCGGCACCGTGGACGACGTCGTCGACATCTCGCGCCGGTGCGGCTGGGTCCGCCCCGTGCTCGACTTCGCGCACATGCACGCAACCTCCGACGGCGCCTTCACGAGCGTCGAGCCGTTCGCCGACGCGCTCGCGAAGGCTGACGCGGTCCTCGAGGCGAGGCGCCCTTCCACATCCACTTCTCGGACATCCAGTTTGCGAACCGCAACGAGACGAAGCACCTGCCGCTACGGCGAGGGAACGCTGCGCGCGGATCCGCTTCGGGAGGCGCTCGCGCGGTTCGAGCGGCGGGCGACGGTGATCTCGGAGTCGCCGGACGAGGCGTCGAGTCAGGCGATCAGGACGGCGCTGGGGCTGTAGCGCGCCCGCGCTCGAACGCCTCGACGCGCCGCTGCAACCGCCGCTTCAGCGTGTTGTATCCGGTGGGCTCGGCGATCGCGCGAGGCCTTCGCGAGCAGCGCCTCGGCTTCGTCGACACGACCCTGCGCCGCGCGCACGAGCCCCAGCGACGACACCGCAAGCGCGCGTGACCACGCGTCCTCGCGGCCGACCGTCTCGTTGGCGGCGAGCGCGTAGCGCTCCGCCTCGTCGATCCGGCCGCGAGCGAGCATGACGTCGGCGAGCTGTCGCTGCGCCTCGACGACGCTTCCCGCATGACCGATCGACGAGAGCACGCGCAGGGCCTCGCGCAGCGGAGCCTCGGCTGCCTCGGGGTGACCCGCGGCGAGCGCGATCTCGCCGAGCACCGCCAGCGTCCACCCGATCTCGGCGGAGCTGCCGATCTCCTGGAAGTGGCCCTTCGCCTCCTCCGCCGACGCCGTCGCGTCGGCGAAGCGGCCCTGCTCGACCTCGAGCTGCGCCCGCCGGACGAGCGCGTCCCCGCGCGCTTCGAGGCTGCCCGCCTGATCGGCGAGCGCGAGCGCCTCGTCGAAGAGGATCAGCGCAGCGGCCGGATCCCGCTCGGCCTGCAGGTGCGCGAGGTCGCAGACGCTGCGGCTCTCCAGCTCCTTGCGGCCGATGCGGACGGCCAGCTCGCGCGCGGCCTTCGCGTGCTCCTCGACGGTGCGGAGATCGCCGGTCCACCACCCGATCGTCGCCAGCGTGTTGTGCGCGTCGTACTGCGCGCGGTCCTCGCTCGGGTCGAGGACGCGGATCGCCTCGTCCGCGAGCTCGCGCGCGACGTTCTCGTTCGCGTCGTGGTGCAGGGCCATCCGCGAGAGCACCAGCAGCGCCTTGCCTTCGAACGACCCGACGCCGCTGTCGTGCGCGTCGTTGCGTATGCCGGTCGAGCTCGACGCCCGCCGTCTCGAAGTCGGAGAGCCGGTAAGCGGCGAGAGCGGCGAGGTAGCGCCGACGGAGCGAGGGCTCGAGCTCGATCGAGCGCAGCAGAAGCCGCCGCGAGGTGGCGAACGCCTCGCGCCGCAGCGAGCGATCTCCCGCCTCCTCGAGCGCCGCGGCGGCCTCGCTGCGGAGATCGTCCGGCACGGCGCCGTCCAGCTCGCGCACGAGCGCGGCTGCCTCACCGAGGTGGTACGCCCGCAGCTCCGCGAGCTCGTCCGGAGCGTGCTCGGCGAGCCAGGCGGCGAAGCTTCGGTGATCGTCGGCCCGGCGCGCCTTGCTCAGCCCCGAGTACGCGACATCTCGGATCAGCCCGTGCTTGAAGCGGAACGCGCGCTCGCCCGTGATCGTCGAGTGCTCCTCCGGCAGGATCAGCTCGCGATCGAGCAGGCGGTCGAGCGTGGCCCCTCCGTCCTCGCCGGCTCAGGTGGTCGAGGGCGCCGCGCCAGAACACGCGGCCGGCGAGCGCGGCGTGCTGGAGCAGTCGCTTCTCCGCCGGGTCGAGCCTGTCGATCCGCGCCGCGATGAGCGCCTGCACGGTGTCGGGAATCCGCTCGAGCGCGGTCTCCTCCTCGGTGAGGATCCGCGCCGTCTCCTCGAGGAAGAGCGGGTTTCCCTCGGCCTTCTCGAGCAGGAGGGCGCGCTGCGCAGGCGGCACCTCGGCGCGCTCGAGGAGCGCATCGGCGAGATCGGCCGCCTCGTCCGCCTCGAGCGGGCCGAGCTCGACGGCGAGCGCGCGCGGATTGCCCCCGGCCCAGGTCGGCCGGTGCTCGAGCAGCTCCGGCCGCGCGACGGCGACGATCAGCATCGGCCCGGTCCGGAGCTCGCGGGCGATGTCCTCCAGCAGGTCGAGGAGCTGCTCCTCCGCCCAGTGGACGTCCTCGAACACGAGCACGAGCGGCTGCACCTCTGCGAGCTGCTCCGCCCAGCGCCGGGCCGCCCAGCGAAGCTCCTTGCCGGAGCCGTCCGCGTGCTCCGCGCGGACGCCGAGCGCGACGGCGAGCAGCTCGGCGACGGCCTCGCTCTTGCAGCAGGTCCGCAGCTTCTCCACGGCTTCGCCCGACGAGTCGTCGTCGGAGATACCGGCCGACGTCTTCACCATCGACGCGAGCGGGAAGTACGTGACGCCCTCGCCGTACGGCAGGGCGCGTCCGAACAGCACGGTCGCGCGGTCCCAACCCTGCGTGAGCTCGCGGACGAGGCGAGACTTGCCGACGCCCGGCTCGCCGAACACGGTGACGAGATGCGCGCGACGGTCGCGCACGGCGCGGGCGTACATGTGCTCGAGCAGCTCGAGCTCGCTCTCGCGGCCGACGAAGGGCGTCGAGCGGAGCCGCCGTCGTGTCTCGAGCGCGCGCAGAGCGCGCCACGCCCAGACCGGCTGTGTCTGCCCCCTGACCTCGACCTGGCCCGCGCTCTCCATCTCCACCGCCCCGGCGGCGAGCCGGCGCGCGGCGGGGCCGAGCAGGATCTCGCCGGGCTGTGCGGCCTGCTGAAGCCGAGCAGCCACGTTCACGGCCTGGCCGGTCGCGAACGTCGACTGGGCGTCCTCGACGACGACCTCGCCCGATTCGACGCCGATCCGTACGGCCAGGCCGAGGGACTCGACCGCGGGGAGGACGGCGAGCGCCGCCCGCAATGCGCGCTCTGCATCGTCCTCGTGCGCGAGCGGCACGCCGAACGCCGCCATCACCGCGTCGCCGGCGAACTTCTCGACCGTTCCGCCGTGCGACTCGATGCAGCGAGAGACCTGCTCGAAGTACCGGTTCACACGCTGGCGCACGACCTCGGGATCCGCACCGACAACGAGCCCGGTCGAATCCACGAGGTCGACGAACAGCACCGTCGCGACCTTCCGCTCCACCGTTCCATGGTATGTCGCGGCACTCATGGGACCTGGTCCCTGAGGGACCAGGTCCCGGCTTACGGCTGCGCCGGGGCGGGCGCCCGCGAGCGCAGCGAATCGAGCGACGCGCGGACGTCCCGCGCGAGGATCGCGTACATCGTCGGCTCGATGACCGCGAGCGCCTCGGTGAACGCGGCCTTCGGCCTCGTCCGTCCGGCCCTGCGCCGCGCGGACGACGCCGAGCGCGTGCAGGATCGACGCGCGTGTCCAGACGTCGCCGCGGCCGACGCGGCGTTGCGCTTCGCCGACGAGCCGCTCGGCCTCGCTGAGCTTGCCCTGCTTCACGAGCACCTCCGCGAGCTGGCGCTCGGCCTCGGCGAGGTAGCCCTGCTCGTGCGTCGTCCTGAGCCTGCGCACCGCATCCCGGAGCGTCCGCTCTGCGCTCGTCGAGCTCGCCGCGACGGCGGTAGATCTCGCCGAGGTTCGCCTGCGCCCAGCCGTAGCGCCCGGCTGCGCCGGTCTCGCCGAAGATCTCCAGCGCCGCGCGCAGATCGTCCTCCGCCTGCTCGAGTCCGCCTTCGACGGCGCGGCGCCCGCGCACTGCGAGCGCGAACGCCGTCGCCTCGCGGCTGCCGCTCTGCTCGGCGAGCTCGGTCGCGCGCTCGAGCAGCTCGAGCGACTTGTCCGCGTGGCCCTGGACGCCCTCGACGCCCGCGAGCTGCGTCAGCGCGAGGCTCTCGAGCTCCGGACGGCCCGCCTCGTGCGCGAGCTCGAGCGTCGCCTCGCCGTGCCGCCGGGCGCCCTCGGCGTCGCCGCGCCACCAGAAGATCGTGCCGAGCAGGGAGTGCGCGTCGTACAGGCCCGCCAGCTCGTCCGGCCGGAAGGATGGCGAGCGCCTCGTCGGCGAGATCGTGAGCGCGCGCGACGTCGCTGTCCGCGTGCAACGCGAGCTCGGCGAGGAGGACGAGCGCGCGCCCTTCGACGTTGCGCACGCCCTCGGCGCGTGCGTCGGCGAGCGCGCCCTCGGCCTCGTCGCGAACCGACGGAACGTCCGACAGGCGCCACGCGGCATGGGCAGCGAGATAGCGCCGCGAGGCGTTCGGCTCCAGCTCGGTGGCGCGCAGCAGCATGCGGCGTGCGACGACGTACGCCCCGCGGCGAAGAGCCCGACGCCCCGCCACGTCGGCCGCCGCGGCCGCCTCGCGCGCAAGCTCCGCCGGCACCGAGCCGTCGAGCTCGTTGAGCAGCTGTGCCGCCTCGTCGAGATGGTGCGCGCGGATCTCCGCGAACTCGTCGTGCGCACGCTCGTCGACCCATTGCGCGAAGGCCTGGTGCTGCTCGGCGCGCTGCGCCTTGCTCATCCCGCTGTACGCGACGTCGCGGATGAGCACGTGCTTGAACCGGAACGCGCGGTCGCCGGAGATCGTCGAGCGCTCCTCCGGGACGATGAACTCGCGCGCGAGCAGCCCGTCGAGCATGCAGCCCACATCGAGGTCGGGCGCGAGCCGGTCGAGCGCGCCGCGCCAGAAGACGCGGCCGATCAGCGCCGCGCTCTGGAGCACGCGCTTCTCGTCGGGCTCGAGCAGGTCGATCCGCGCGGCGATCAGCGCTTGCACGGTCTCGGGGATCCGTTCCAGCGCCTCCCTGCCGTCGCCGAGCACACGCGCGATCTCCTCGAGGAAGAGCGGATTCCCCTCGGCGCGCTCGAGCACGAGCGCACGCTGCGCCGGCGGCACGTCGCTCTCGCTCATCAGCGCATCGGCGAGCTCCTCGCTCTCGCGTGCATCGAGCGGGACGAGCTCGATCGCGCTCGCGCTGCGAATCCCGCCGCCCCACGAGGGCCGCGTGTCGAGCAACTCCGGCCGCGCGACGGCGATGATCAGCACGGGGGAGCTCTTCAGCGACCGCGCCAGGTGCTCGATCAGCTCGAGCAGCGGCTCCTCCGCCCAGTGCACGTCCTCGAAGACGAGAACGAGCGGCTGCACGTCTGCGAGCTGCTCCGCCCAGCGCAGCGCGGCCCACGTGAGCTGCTCGGGCGTGCGCTCGCCTTCCGCCGCGCCGAGGACGCCGAGCGCGACCGCGAGCAGGTCGGCAACAGCCTCGCTCTCGCAGCAGAGGCGCAGCTTCTCGAAGGCGTTGTTGGCGGGGTCGTCGTCGGTGATGCCGGCGCTCGCCTTGATCATCGACGCGAGCGGCCAGTACGTGACTCCCTCGCCGTAGGGAAGCGTGCGCCCGGACAGGGTCGTGACGCGCTCGAGGCTCTCGACGAACTCGCTGACGAGTCGCGTCTTCCCGAGCCCGGGCTCGCCGTAGACCGTCACGAGCTGGACGCGGCGGTCGCGGACCGCGCGGCCGAGCGAGTTCTCGAGCAGCTCGAGCTCGCCCTCGCGGCCGACGAACGGAGCGCTGACGGCGCGATGCGGATCGTGGACGCGAAGCACGCGCCACGCCCACACGCGGCTCGGCGCGCCCTCTGATCTCCACCGGGCCGGCGTTCTCGACCTCGACCGCGCGCGCGGCGAGGCGCCTGGCGCCGGGGCCGAGCAGGATCTCCCCCGGCTGGGCCGCCTGCTGGAGCCGGGCCGCGAGGTTCACGGCCTCGCCGGTCGCAAACGTCGATTGCGCGTCCTCCACCACGACCTCGCCCGACTCGACGCCGATGCGCACGGCGAGGCCGAGCGCCTCGACCTCGGGCACGATCGCCAGCGCAGCGCGGAGCGCGCGCTCGGCGTCGTCCTCGTGCGCGATCGGCACGCCGAAGGCCGCCATGACCGCGTCGCCCGCGAACTTCTCCACGGTGCCGCCGTGCGTCTCGATGCAGTGCGAGACCTGCGCGAAGTACCGGTTCACCCGCTGGCGAACGACCTCCGGATCGACCTGACCCACGAGGCCCGTCGAATCCACGAGATCGACGAACAGAACCGTCGCGACCTTGCGTTCCACCGTCCAATTTTACGGGCGCGCCCCACCCTGTGTCGGGCGCCGGGACCTAGCTCGAGCTCTGGCCGTACAGGAGGGTCGGGCAGGTGGGTGCGCTCGCCGTCGTGACGCGGCGAAGCGTTGCGCCCGTCCCGAGCTGGAGCACGCGGCGGAGGCTGGCCCTTCGCGCTGCCGCAGACGTAGCCGTACGGACCCTGGACGCTGAGCCTTTGCCCGGTCGCGAGCTCGACGCGGTAGCGCAACGTCCCGTCGAAGCCGAAGATCTGGTTGCCGGCGACCAGGGCTCCGTCGCCGACCGCGAATGAGCCGACGCCTGCGTCGACCGTTCCGGAAGCTCCAGTCGCGTGTGTCGACGAGGCGCAGTCCGACGGGAACGCCGTCCTCGCTTCCCTTGTAGTCGACGCCCGAGACGGCGAGCGTCCCGTTGCCGAGCCAAGCGGCCTGGCGCCACGGCCCGGTGACGTTCTTCGCGAGCGTTCGCGTGCTCGGCGAGTGATAGACGACGTGCGAGCGAGTCGAGATCGACCGCCGCGACGGTGAAGTCGCCGCCGACGACGAAGGCGCGCCGGCCGGCGTGATCGACCGTGAAGCCCGGCTGGCTCACATCGATGCGCGCGTCGTTCTCGATCTGGGACGGCGCGGTGCCGATCTGGATCCGGTCGATCGCCGCTCGCCGCACCGCCCCGTCTGCGTCGACGAGCGCAAGTTGCGCGGAACCGAGGCCGGTCGCGGGGCCGACCAGGAGCGCGACGCCGCCGGAGACTGCGGCGGCGGCTCGAACCGATCCCACATCCACGCGGCGGATCTCGCGCCGGCGCTGCGGATCGACGAGCGCGACGAAGCCTCCCTGTCCCGTGCTGACCGCCACGAGGAGACGGTCCGGGCGCGCCCACGCGAGGCCGGCGATGTACGCCTCGGAGTCGTGGGGGAGGACGAGGGTGCCGAGGAGGCGCATCCCGCGCGCGTTGACGAAGCGGATGCCCGGATACTCGGGGGCCGCGATTGCGAGAAGCGAGCGGTCGGCGGAGAACGTCCACGATCCCGTGTGGCCGGCGAGCGACACCCGGCGTCCACGGAGCACCGCCAGCGAGGCGGGATCGAACCAGGCCAGCCGGCCCCCGCTCTCGCCTCCGTCGATCCCCAGCACGGGCTGTGACTTGCCGGCGGCGTGTGCAGCCGGCAGAAGCGAGGATCGCCGCGAAGGCGGACGCTGTCGCGAGCTTCCTCATGCCACTCCTACACCGGCCCGCTGCGAGCGGTTCCCGAATAGCATCGGCCCGTGCTCGATCCCAAGGTCTTCAAAGCGTACGACGTTCGCGGCATCCACGGCGAGGAGCTCGACGAGGTGGGCGCGTACGCGATCGGCCGTGCGTACGTGGAGGAGTTCGAGCCGCGCGAGATCGCGGTCGGGCGCGACACGCGCGTGCACGCGCCGGCGATGGCAGCGGCGGTGATCGAGGGCGCAGCGGACGGCGGCGCCGACGTCGTCGACATCGGGATGGTCGGCACCGAGATGCTGTATCTCGCGGTCGGTCACCTGTCGCTCGACGGCGGGATCATGGTCACCGCCTCGCACAATCCGAAGGAGTACACGGGCATGAAGGTCGTCCGCCGCGGCGCTCTGCCCGTCGGCGGCGACTCGGGGCTGCTCGAGGTGCGCGACCGGGCGCTGGCTCTGGAGGACATGCCCAAGGGACAGACCCCGGGACATGTCCGCCGAGAAGACGTCTATGCGGCCTTCGTCGAGCACGTCCTGTCCTTCGTGGACGTGTCCGCGATCCGGCCGCTGCGCGTCGTGATCGACGCCGCGAACGGAATGGCCGGCGTGATGCTGCCGCCCGTGCTCGAGCGGCTGCCGATCGACGTCGTCCGGTGCTTCTTCGAGCCCGACGGCAACTTCCCGAACCACGAGCCGAACCCGCTGCTGCCCGAGAACCGCGAGTTCATCATCCGCAAGACGCGCGAGGAAGGCGCCGATCTCGGCGTCGCGTACGACGGCGACGCGGATCGCTGCTTCTTCGTCGACGACAGCGGCGAGTTCGTCGCGGGCGATTTCGTCACGGCGCTGCTCGCCGAGTCGATCCTCCGGAAGGAGGGCGGCGGCAAGGTGATCTACGACGTGCGCGCATCGTGGGCGGTACCGGAGACGATCGAGCGGGCGGGCGGCGTGCCGCTGATCAATCGCGTCGGTCACGCGTACATCAAGCACCGGATCCGCGAGGAGGACGCGGCGTTCGCCGGCGAGGTGTCGGCGCACTACTACTTCCGCGACTTCTTCCAGGCCGACTCGGGCGTCATCCCGTTCCTGCTCATGCTCGAGCTGATCTCGAAGCGAGGCCAGAAGCTCTCGGAGATCCTCGAGCCGTACCGTTCGCGCTACTTCATCACCGGCGAGATCAACACGCCGGTCGACGACGTGGCGCTGCGGCTGGAGGAGCTGAAGAAGCGCTTCGGCCCGGAGGGCACGTTCTCGGACCTCGACGGGATCTCGATCGTCGCGGACGACTGGCACTTCAACGTCCGCCCGTCGAACACCGAGCCGCTGCTGCGCCTGAACCTCGAGGCGCGCTCGCAGGAGCTCATGGAACGCAAGCGCGACGAGGTGCTGTCGGTCATTCGCTCATGAGCCGTAGGCTCGACGGAGGCGAACCGAGAGCGGAGGCGCCGGCTCTGCCGGCGCCGGAGCGGGAATGAGGGCGCGCGACCTCGGGATCCGGATCGGCGACCTCGAGCCCGGCCCGCTGAACGCGATCACCGACGTGGCCGGGGTCCGCGTCGGTCACACCACGCTCATCGAAGGCGACGCCGTGCGCACCGGCGTCACCGTCGTCCTCCCCACGCCCGACGGCACTCCGTGCTTTGCGGCGCCCCACCGCCTGAACGGGAACGGCGAGCTGACCGGGCTCGAGTGGATCCGCGAGTCGGGGCTCCTCACGACGCCGATCGGGATCACCAACACCTTCTCGGTCGGCGTCGTCCGCGACGCACTCGTCACGTCGCAGCACCGCGCGAAACGCGGACGCTGGCACCTGCCCGTCGTCGGCGAGACGTACGACGGCCGGTTGAACGACATCGAAGGGATGCACGTTCGCGCCGAGCACGTCTTCTCGGCGCTCGACACGGCGACCGGCGGCGAGGTGCAGGAAGGATCCGTCGGCGGCGGCACCGGAATGATCTGCCACGGATTCAAGGGCGGCATCGGAACGGCCTCGCGCCGCGCCGACGATCACACCGTCGGCGTCCTCGTGCAGGCGAATCACGGAGCCCGGAGCCGGCTGGCGATCGACGGGGTGCCGGTCGGGCGCGAGCTCGGCGAGGACCGCGTGCCGTTGCCTCCGCCTCTGGCCGACGAGGGCACGGGCTCGATCATCGTCGTCGTCGCGACCGACGCGCCGCTGCTTCCGCACCAGTGCGAGCGGCTTGCGCAGAGGGCGGCGCTCGGAATCGGGCGAACCGGCGGCGCCGGCGAGAACTCGAGCGGCGACCTCATCCTCGCGTTCGCCGTCGGGAACCGCGACCCCGAGGCAGACCGCGAGCGCGACCGTCGTGTCCAACGACCGGCTGAACGCGCTCTTCTACGCGACGATCGAATCGACCGAGGAAGCGATCGTGAACGCGCTGCTCGCGGCCGACACGATGACCGGGCGCGGCGGCGGGATCGCGCACGCTCTCCCCCACGACGAGCTCGTCGACGTGATGCGGCGCTTCGGCCGCATCTGATGTCGAAGCCGCCTTTCAAGTTCAGCGCGCGGACGCGGGTCGGCTTCTCCGATACCGACGCGCAGGGAATCGTCTACTACGGCCGCTACTTCCCGTACATCGACCTCGCGCGCGTCGAGTACCTGCGCATGCTCGGCCTGCTCGGGATGGAGGTCGGCGAGCCCGGCGTCGAGCTCGTCATGCGCGCGGGAACGATCGAGTACCACGCGCCGGCGGTGTTCGACGACGAGCTCGAGGTGTTCGTCCGGATCGCGCGCATCGGGCGCACGAGCCTGACGTACGAATTCGCCGTCTATCGTGCGCGGGACGACCTGCTGATGGTCACCGGCGACGCAGACGCTGGTGCTCGTCGACCTCGACGAGCGCAAGGCCGTGCGAGATTCCGGACGACCTCCGCGAGACGATTCGTGCGTTCGAGGGCGAAGACGTCGCGCTCTAGCGCGGAACGAAAAAGGAGCGGACGCCCGGCCGGCTAGCGATCGACCAGGCGTCGCGCTCACTCTGAGGTGTTTGTCGGCCGGGAAGCAGCAATACCTCGATCCCTCGATCGAGCCAACTCAGGCGACGTGCACAGCCAGCCCGAGCGCCTCGGGCAGCCGACCCGCCCATTCCTCGATCGCGGCCCAGTCGCGGAGGTCGCCCGCCGGGACGTGCGAGAACGGGAAGTGCAGCGTCTCGGGCACGATCGCGCCGCCGAACAGCGCGACGGTCACGGGCTCGATGCCCGGGAAGCTGCGCGAGCGTGGCGTAGAGCTGCTTCTCGGCGCCGTCCCACTGCTTCGGCTCGTCCTTGACCGGCCCGAGCGCGAAGACCGCGAGCGGCCGCTTCGCCAGTGCGTCCCGGTGGCGGCGCAGGAAGGCGCGAGCGTCGCGGTGCCAGCGACCCATGTACAGCGGCGCGCCGAGCGACGACAGCGGCGTACTCGTCGAGCGACTCGACGCGGTCGACGGGCAGCGTGTGCGTCTCGGCACCTGCCTCGGCGAGGCGGCGCGGCGATCGTCTCCGCCACCTCGTGCGTGGATCCGTGCTTCGTTGCGTATGCGATGAGGATCTCGTCCATGGCGTAAGCGAAGCACCACGAGAGCGCTCCGGCCACCGCGCGGCCACGGATCAGCGTCAGTAGAAAGCCGCCGCTAGCTCGGCGTCACGCGGTACGCATCGAAGACGGCTTCGATGTTCCGCAGCGCGGTCAGCAGCCCGCGCAGGTCCTTCACGTCGCCGAGCTCGGCGGTGTACCAGTTCTTCGCCAGCTGATCGTCGACGACGCCGCCGTAGCTGACGATGTTGGCGCCGTGCTCCGCGAACGTCCGCGCGACGTCCTCCAGCAGGCGCGGCCGGTCCCACGAGTAGACGGCGATCTGGACGCGGAAGCCGCGCTGGACGGAGCCCTCCTCCCACTCGACCGGCGTGAAGCGCTCGGGGTTCCGCATCAGCGCCTTGACGTTCGGGCAGTCGTCGCGGTGGATCGTGATTCCCTTGCCGAGCGAGATGTAGCCGACGATCCCGTCGCCGGGCACCGGCGTGCAGCACTTGGCGAGGCGCACGAGCACGTCGTCGACGCCCTGGACGTTGACGCCGATCTGCCCTGACGAGATCGTCCGCTTCGCCTTCGTCGGCTTGAGCGGAATCGTCTCCTCTTCTGCAACCTGGTCGGTCTTCAGCCGCTGGAGGACCTTGTTGACGATCTGCGAGGGGCCGAGCTTGCTCGAGCCGAGCGCGAGGTAGAAGTCCTCGGCCTTCTTGAAGCCGGCCTCCCGGATCACCTGCGCGAGCACCGCCGAGCCGGCGATCTTCTTGTACGGAAGGTTCTGCGCCTTCAGCGCCTGCTCGAGCGCGTCACGGCCCTTTTGCTCTGTGTCCTCGCGCGTCTCGCGCGAGAACCACGCGCGGATCTTGTTGCGTGCGCGGGACGACGCGGCGATCTTCATCCAGTCGCGCGAAGGCCCGCGTCCCGACTTCGTCGTCAGGATCTCGACGATGTCGCCGTTTCGCATGCGGTAGTGGAGCGGGACGATGCGGCTGTTCACCTTGGCGCCGACGGTGCGATGGCCGACGTCGGTGTGCACGGCGTACGCGAAGTCGATCGGCGTCGCGCCCGCCGGCAGCGTCTTCACCTCGCCCTTCGGCGTGAACACGTAGACCTCGTCCTCGAAGAGGTCCGTGCGAAACGTCTTGAGGAACTCCACCGAGCCGGCCTCGGTCTCGCTCGTGTCCATCAGCTGCTTGAGCCAGGCCTGCCACTCCGAGTCGGGCGGCCCGCCCTTGCCGCCCTTGTATGCCCAGTGCGCCGCGATGCCGAGCTCGGCGGTCTCGTGCATCGCGCGCGTTCGCACCTGGATCTCGAGCGGCCGGCCCTCCGGCCCGATCACCGTCGTGTGCAGCGACCGGTAGCGGTTCACCTTCGGCATCGCGACGTAGTCCTTGAAGCGGCCGGGCATCGGCTTCCAGAGCGAATGGATCAGCCCGAGCGCGCCGTACGAGTCGCGCGTCCCCTCCTCGCCCTCGCGCTCGACGATCACGCGCATGGCCGTGAGGTCGTAGATCTCGTTGAACTCGCGGCCCTTCTTGGCCATCTTGTCGTAGATCGAATAGAAGTGCTTGGCGCGACCGAGGATCTCGGCGGGGATGTCGACCTTGTCCAGCTCCGACTTCAGCACGGCCGCGGCCTCGCGCACGTGCGCCTCGCGGTCGGCGCGCCGCTCGGTCACCATCGCCTTGATCTCGGCGTACTTGCGCGGGTGCAGCGCCTGGAACGCGAGGTCCTCGAGCTCCCACTTCATCTGGTGGATTCCGAGCCGGTGCGCGAGCGGCGCGTAGACCTCGAGCGTCTCCTTCGCCTTCTGCACCTGCTTCTGCTTGCCGAGGTACTCGATCGCGCGCATGTTGTGGAGGCGGTCGGCGAGCTTGATGAGGATGACGCGGACGTCCTCCGCCATCGCGACGACCATCTTGCGGTAGTTCTCGGCCTCGGCCTGCTCGCGCGACTGGAACTGGACGCGGGTCAGCTTCGTCACGCCGTCGACGAGCTTCGCGATCTCTTCGCCGAACTCTTCCTTCACGTCGTCGAGCGTCGTTTCGGTGTCCTCGACGACGTCGTGGAGAAGCGCAGCGGCGATCGTCTCCTCGTCGAGCTTCAGGCTCGCAAGGATGAGCGCAACCCCGTATGGGTGGTGGATGAAGTCCTCGCCGGAGCGCCGCTGCTGGCCGTCATGGGCCCTCGCCGCGAAGCGAAATGCGCGACTGAGCAGGTGGCGATCGACGTCAGGGTCGTAGGCGGCGACCTCCGTGAGCAGCTCGTCGACGAGGCTCTGATATCGCTCGTCAAGCTCGAGAACGGCCATGCGACTCAGTGTACTCCGGCCCTTTGGGCGGGCAATCTCACCCGTAACGGGGATGCAGGAACGGCCGTTGAGCCGATGAAATGAGGGTGCCCATGATCCGACGCTGGCGCGAAAGACGGAAACTGCTGGAGCTCGCAAAGCTGCTGGCCGAGCTGGACGCCCTCGCAGAGACTCGCTAGGCGGCGGCGGGCAACGAAGCGGGCTCCGGCTCCGCGAGCAGTGCGCGGAAGCGTGCAGACTCGAGGAGGCTTCGCGTGCCGCCGCTCTCGAGGTCGAGCTCCGTGAAGATCTCATCGGCAACGGGGTCGCGTCCGTCGGCTTTCCACTGCGTGCGTAGCCAGGTCACGAGCTCCGCGTAGCGATCGTCGCGAGTCGAAGACGCGGCGGACGACCAGCTGGGGCGCGACCGTGCCGTTCCAGCGGTTCTCCTCGAGGCGAAAGACGACGTCGAAGCGGCCGGCGCGGCGCAGGCGGTCGAGGTGGGAGCCGAGGCCGAAGGCGATCGCGCTGCCGGCGTCGCGGCCGTTCTCGCCGTTGACGCGGAACTTGAGGTGCTTGCCGTCGCCCACGGTGCCGAGGTCGCGCAGCTCGCAGCTCGGTGCGAGCAAGGTGACACCCGGATTGCCGAGCCCGAAGGGCCTGAGCTGTCCGAGCTCCTGGGCCAGCTCGAGCGTCAGCGGCACCGGGCGCGGCACGATCGCGTCGACCGGCGTCAGCGGCTCGAGTGCCTCCTCGGTCAGGACGGCGTCGGCGTAGTCGGCGAACGCTGCGGCAAACGGCTCGACCTCGTCGGGATCGATCGACAGGCCCGGCGGCGGCGCGATGCCCGCCCCAGCGGGCGAGGTGGTCGGAGCACGCGGCGAGCGCGCCGTGCAGGTCGAACGCGCTCGTCGACCGGCCCGAGCCCTTCCACTGCTCCTCGCTCCCGGCGATGAGGACGACCGGGCGGTGGTAACGCTCGACGAGCCGCGACGCGACGATCCCGATCACGCCCTCGTGCCAGTCGGCGCCGGCAACGACGTACCCGCGACGACGGCGCCGATTCTCCGGCCACGCCTCGATCTGCGCGACGGCCGCGCGGACGATGCGCTCCTCGACGGCCTGCCGTTCTCGGTTCACCGCCTCGAGGCGGCCGGCAAGGCGTCGCGCCTCGTCTGCGTCGTCCGTCAGGAGCAGGTCGAGCGCCTCGCGCGGATGGCCGAGCCGTCCGGCCGCGTTGATGCGCGGCGCGAGCCGGAACCCGACAGACCCCTCGTCGACGGCCGCCGGATCGACGTGCGCGATCTCCATGAGCGCGCGCAGACCGGGCTTCTGCGTCCTCGCGAGCGCGCGCAGACCCGCGCGGGCGAACGCGCGATTCTCGTCGACGAGCGGAACGACGTCGGCGATCGTCGCCAGGCCGATCAGATCCTCGTGCTCCGCGACGGGCACCCCGAGCGCCTCGGCGAGCTTCGCCACGACTCCGGTCCCGCACAGCTCCGGGAACGGATACGCGGACGGCCGCGTCGCCACCACGGGACAGTCGGGCAGCCGCGCTCCCGGCCGGTGGTGGTCGGTGACGACGACGTCCAGTCCTCGCTCCCTCGCGCGAGCGATCTCCTCCACTGCCGTGATCCCGCAGTCGACCGTCAAGACGAGTCCGCAGCCCGTCGGCTGCGAGCCGGTCGAGCGTCTCGCCCGAGAGGCCGTAACCCTCGTCGAACCGGCTCGGCAGGTGCCATTCGGCGTCGGCGCCGAGGCTCCTCAGGCACAGCAGCGCGAGCGCCGTCGCGCAGATGCCGTCGACGTCGTAGTCGCCGTGGACGCAGATCCGCTTGCCCGCCGCGATCGCGGCGCGAATCGTCTCCACCGCTTTCGCCATGTCGCCGAGCAGGAACGGGTCGTGCCCGGGCGGAACTGCCGCGAGGAACGTCCTCGCAGCATCGGGGTTCGCGTAGCCCCTCCGGACGAGGACACCGGCCGTGAGCTCGCTGAGCCCGAGCTCACGCACCAGCACGCGCACCTCGCCCGGCGGGCAGGAACGGATGGTCCAGCCGTCGTGTTGCATGGGCAAATGACGGTACGGCGGGCATCGGACGGCACCCGGCGTGCAGACCAGCCGCTGTTGGGCATACCATTTGCAACATGCTCCACCGCGCCGTCATCCTCGTCGCGTTCGTGGCGCTGGCCTGCGCCGCGGCTCCCGGCGCCACGCGGGTGCCGTCGATCGCACCCGGGGTGATCGTCAGCGGCGTGTACGTCGGCGACCTGACCTCCGAGCCGGCGCGCGACCAGCTCGCGAAGGAGTTCGCTCGCCCGCTGCGCGTCGTCTACGGGGAGCAGCACTGGGTCGCGTACCCGCAGCAGCTCGGAGGCGGCGCGACGATCGACCGTGCGGTGCGGAAGGCGCTCGATGCCCCCGCCGGATCAGAGCTCACGATGGACGTGCGCTTCTCTCCCGAGAAGGTCAACGGCTTCGTTGCGGCGGTGGCGAAGAAGATCGACGAGCCCGCAGTCGATGCGACGCTCCAGAGCGTCGGCCCGTCCGGCCCGGTCATCGCCTCCGAGCAGGACGGCATCGCGGTCGACCAGACGGTGCTGCGCCGGAAGATCGCGCGCAAGCTCCGGCAGAGCCTGCGCACGCGTGTGCTCGTCCCCACGCGCCCGGTGGCGGCGTCGAGAACGCGCGCCGACTTCGGGAAGGTGATCTGGGTCGACCGGGGCTCGAATTCGCTGCGGCTCTACGACGGCGAGAACCTCGTGCGCCAACTCGGCGTCGCGACCGGTCAGGCGCAGTACCCGACGCCTTCGGGGATGTACTCGATCGTGACGATGCAGCGCGATCCGTGGTGGATCCCGCCGGACTCGCCGTGGGCAGAGGGCGAGAAGCCCGTTCCGCCCGGTCCGGGCAACCCGCTCGGCACGCGCTGGATGGGCATCTCCGCGCCCGGAGTCGGCCTCCACGGCACGCCAGACGCCGCGTCGATCGGCTACTCGGCCTCGCACGGGTGCATCCGCATGCGCATCCCGGACGCCGAATGGCTGTTCAACAACGTGTCGGTCGGAACGCCCGTCTACATCACCTAGGGCGCCGAAACGAGTCGATCGCCATGCGCGTCCAGAGGAGCGCGAGGCCGACGACGGCTCCCGTTCCGACGACGATGACCGGCGCCAGCACGAGCACGTGCTCGGTCGAGAGCTCGAACAGCCAGGCCACCGCCAGCGCGCCGAGGACGCACAGCGGGCCTGCGATCCACAGGATCAGTCGGCGCACGAAAACAGCGTAACTCGGGGGTACTCTGTCGCCGTGACGGAGACGAACTACTGGTCGGGCGAGGACTACGTGGTCGAGTTCCTCGGCTTCCGTTTCGGCTTCAACGCGCGGGATTTCGAGCAGCGCGTGACCGCCGCCGCCGTCAAGCTCGGGCTGCTGGACGGGAACGAGCTCGACGAGGAGGAGACCGAGGATCTCGTGGAACTTGCCGCCGATGGGGTCATCCCGGCGGCTCGCAGCGGCCTCGGTCGCTACCTCGTGCGGCACTGGGAGCGCGTGTCGCTCGTGGAAGGCGAGTCGCTCGTCTACTGGCTGCGGAAGCTCGTCTTCCGCGGCGCCTGGCTGGATCATCGCGTGAAGGAGTCGCTCCTCGACGTCGCCTGGGACGAGGAGAGCGGCGACTTCGGGTACCGCGATCCACGTGGTGGCGGACGGGCGCTGCTCGAGCTTGCACCCGTGCCCTCGTGGCACGAGCTTCAGTTCAGGCGCTAGAAGAGCGCCGAGTCCACCGACGCCGCGCCGAGGTGCGCGCGGCCGAGCTCCGTCACGACGCGGCCGCGCGGTGTGCGCTGGATGAAGCCGAGCTGGAGGAGGTACGGCTCGTACACGTCCTCGACCGTGTCCGTCTCCTCGCCGAGTGCCACCGCGAGCGTCGACAGCCCGACGGGGCCGCCGCCGAAGCGCTCGACGATCGCGCGCAGAAGGTCGCGGTCCACGCGCTCGAGGCCGAGCTCGTCCACCTCGTGTAGCTCGAGCGCCTCGCGGGCGATGTCGATCGTCACCGCGCCCTCGTGCCTCACCTCGGCGACGTCGCGGACGCGGCGGAGGATCCGGTTTGCGACCCGAGGCGTGCCCCGCGCGCGCCGGGCGATCTCGTCCGCAGCGGCGTCCGCGGTCTCAACCGCGAGGATGCGCGCCGAGCGGCGGACGATCGACGCGAGCTCAGCCGGGCTCGTAGTAGCCGAGCCGGAAGGTCATCCCGAAGCGGTCGCGGAGCGGCGTCGTCAGCAAGCCGGTGCGGGTCGTCGCGCCGATGAGCGTGAACGGCGGCAGGTCGAGTGTGAGGGTTCGAGCCGCAGGGCCCTGGCCCACGACGATGTCCAGCCGGAAGTCCTCGAGCGCCGGGTACAGGATCTCCTCGATCGCGCGGTTGAGGCGGTGGATCTCGTCGATGAAGAGAACGTCGCGCTCCTCGAGGCCCGTGAGGATCGCCGCCATGTCGCCCTTCCGCTCGATCGCGGGGCCGGCGACCGTGCGGATGCCGACGCCCAGCTCGTTGCGGACGATGTACGCGAGCGAGGTCTTTCCGAGGCCCGGAGGGCCGGCGAGCAGGACGTGGTCGAGCGCCTCGCCACGGCCCTTTGCGGCGTCGAGCGCGATCGAGAGCTGCTCCTTGACGCGCTCCTGGCCGACGAAGTCTTCGAGTGCGCGCGGACGCAGCGAGCGCTCGAGCTCCTCGTCCTCGGGCTTGATCTCCGGCGCCAGGAACTGCGTCGTCATGCCGCCTCGCGCAACGCCCGCCGAACCTGCTCCTCGGGCGAGAGCTCCGGATCGATACGGGCCAGCGCGCGGTCCGCGTCGACGAGACTGAAGCCGAGCTCGATCAGCGCGTCGCGGGCGACGAGATCTCTCGACACCGGCGCGTCGACGGCGGTACCCAGCTTCTCCTTGAGCTCGAGCACGACGCGCTGCGCCGTCTTCTTGCCGATTCCGGGAATCGCCTCGAAGCGCGCGGTGTCGTCGAGGGCGATCGCGCGCCGCAGATCGGTCGGGGTCGAGCCCGAGACGATCGCCAGTGCGACCTTCGGCCCCACGCCGCTGACGCTGAGCAGGTGGACGAAGAGATCGCGCTCCTCGACCGAGCCGAACCCGTAGAGCTGGAGCGCGTCCTCGCGCACGTGGAGATACGTCTCGACGGTCAGCTCCTCGCCGTCGCGCCGCAGGACAGACGGCGTCGCCTGGACGAGATAGCCGACGCCGTTCACGTCGAGCACGAGGCCCGCCGACGTCAGGCCGGCACGCTTGCCGCGTAGCCGCGCGATCACGCTGCGGCCATCCGCGGAGCGGTCACATGGCAGATCGCGACGGCAAGGGCGTCAGAGGCGTGGTGGTTCGCGACGTCCACGCCGAGCACGAGCTTGACCATCCTCTGGATCTGCGACTTGTCGGCGCGCCCGAATCCGCAAACCGCCTGCTTCACGTGCGCGGGCGTGTACTCGATGGCCACGACGCCGGCGGCCGCGCACGCGACGAGCACCGCTCCGCGCGCCTGCCCGACAGAGAGTGCGATGCGGGCGTCGGCGCCGACGTACGACTCCTCCAGCGCCACCGCATCCGGGGCGTGCTCGGCGATGAGCCCGGCCACGCCGTCGAAGATCGTCTTCAAACGGAGATCCTGGCGCTGGCCGGCGGGCGTTGTCCAGCACCCGTGGACACTGGCCCTGAGGCGCCCTTCGCTTTGGTGGACGATGCCGTATCCGCACGCAGCCGTTCCGGGGTCGATGCCGAGGACTTTCACGTGGACACGTTAGGCACTCCTTCGGACGACTCCTTCAAATCCGTGGGCGCAGAGCCTGGCGCCACGAATGCGACGCGTCTGAGTCAGCCGGCGACGGTTTCCAGGACGCGTTCGGGGATGTCGAAGTTCGCGTACACGTCCTGGACGTCGTCGTTCTCTTCGAGCGCATCCATCAGGCGCAGGATCTTCTTCGCCGTGTTCTCCTCGGCTACTTCGACCGTCGTCTTCGGCACCATCGTCAGTTCGGCCGCCTCGGCCTTGAAGCCGCCCGCCTCCAGCGCCTCGCGCACCGCCGTCAGCACTTCCGGAGCAGCCGTGATCTGGAACGTCGAGCCGTCGAGCTCGACGTCGTCCGCCCCGCCTTCGGCCGCGGCGAGCATCAGTTCGTCCTCGTCGACCCCGTCTGCGTCCACGAGCACCACTCCGCGGCGCTCGAACTGCCACGCGACTGCGCCGGACGCGCCGAGGTTTCCGTCGTGCTTCCCGAACGCCGCGCGAACGTCCGCGGCCGTGCGATTGCGGTTGTCGGTGAGGGCCTCGACGAGGATCGCGACGCCGCCTGCACCGTAACCCTCGTAGACGACGGTCTCGTAGGCGTTCGCGTCAGCGTCGGCGCCCGAGCCGCGCGCAATCGCGCGCTCGATGTTCTCCTTCGGCATCGAGTACGACTTCGCCTTCTCGACGGCGTTCTGGAGCGCCAGGTTTCCCGAGGGATCGCCGCCTCCCTCCCGTGCGGCGACGATGATCGCGCGCGACAGCTTCGAGAAGAGCTGCCCGCGCTTCTTGTCGGCGGCGCCCTTCTTGTGCTTGATCGACGACCACTTGCTATGCCCTGACATTGCGCTCCTCTTCTACCAAGTCGAGGAACCACTTGTGCACCCGAGTGTCGTCGGTCAGCTCCGGGTGGAAGGCGGCGACGAGCACGCGGCCCTCCCGCGCCAGCACCGGATGACCGTCGTGCTCGGCCAGGATCTCGACGTCCGGGGCCCACCTGTTCGATCCACGGCGCACGGATGAAGACGCCGTGCAGGGGCTGCGTCTCGCCTTCCACATCGAGCTCCGCCTCGAAGCTGTGCACCTGCCTCCCCCACGCGTTCCGCGCTACCTGCAGGTCGACGAGCCCGAGGTGGTTCCGATCGAGGACGATCATCCCGGCGCACGTCCCGAGCATCGGCCCGCCGAAGTCGCGAACGGCCTCGTCGAGCCCGTAGAGGCGCATCAGCCGCATGAACGTCGTCGACTCGCCGCCCGGAATGACCAGGCCGTCAAGCCCGTCGAGCTGCTCCGGCTTGCGCACCTCCACCACGTCTGCGCCTAGCCGGCGCAGCATCGCCGCGTGCTCGCGAAAGTTGCCCTGGACTGCGAGGACGCCGATCTTCACGGCCAGATCGTAGTCCTGGCTAGACGGGTTCCGGCGGCTGCCGGCGCCGCGCGATCCAGAGGGCGATCAGCATCAGCACGAGCCCGTACCCGGAGTACGAGAGCGCAGCGGCCCAGGCGTGATCTTTCGGCGGCGACTCCTCGCCCACGAAGGAGATGGTGAACGGGACGAACCACTTGAGCACGAAATGCGTCGTCACGAGCCAGAGGCCGAACGCGCCGAGCACCGCATAGCTCGAACGTGCGAGGCCGCCCGCGAGCGCGACGTACGCGACCGACCCGAGCGCGATCAGCACCCAGTCGAGGTCGCTGGAGTGCCAGAAGTAGAGGAGCGAGCCGCCAATGGTGAGTCCGGCGACGACGTGCATCCAGAAGCCGTAGACGCGATCCGAGTCGATCCCGATCAGAAGCAGCGAGAGCCCGAAGAGCAAGGTCACGATCGCGGACCACCAGCCGCCGTTCGACAGCGCGTCGGTGAGGAGGTACCACATGCCGACGAGCGCGATGAGCGTCAGCAGCGGAAACCGAAATCGCCTCCTGGCCAGGACGGCCGCGACAACGGCGACGAGCGAGACGAGCAGGTTGCCGGGGTGGAAGCCGTTGAACGGAGCGTCGACCGACGCGAGCCAGCCGAGCCAGCTCTCCACCGCACCGAACAGCACCACGAAGGCGACGACGGACGAGAGCGCGAACATTCCGGCCGAGACGTGTCGGCCGGCGCGCCGGAAGGCATGCGCGAGGACGGCGAGCAGCGCAAACGTGAGCGCAGCCCACCCGACGAAGGCGGCGTCGGAGGAGTCGCCCGCGCGGAGGCCGAGGAACGCGACGACGGAGACGAAAATCGCCAGCCCGCCCGCGTACAGCAGAAACGACGCGGTCGTCCACGGCGCGCGCACAACGTCCACGCAACGATCGTGATAACCAGCCCGGATGTCGCTCGCTCATCCCGCCGGCAGCGCGGCTCGGCCGCGCTGCCCACTGACAACGGCCGAAGCAGAACGCCCACAAGAGCTGGTTTTCGTCTCGCGCGAAGTCCGCAGGACTTCGCTCGAACTACCAGCCTCGAGTTTCCAGCAGCTCTTCGGGGGCGAGCGACGCGGCCGCCAGGCCGCTCATCGCGTCGCCGAGACCCTGCGAGACCCGCGCGAGGATCGCCGCGTCCTCGAAGTGCGTCGTCGCCTCGACGATCGCCTTCGCACGCCGTTCGGGATCGCCGGACTTGAAGATCCCCGAGCCGACGAACACGCCGTCCGCGCCGAGCTGCATGCAGAGCGCCGCGTCGGCCGGAGACGCGATGCCTCCCGCGGTGAAGGTGACGACCGGCAGCGTCCCGTTCTCGGCCACCCACTTCACGAGCTCGTACGGCGCGCGCAGCTCCTTCGCCTCGGCGAAGAGCTCCTCCTCGCGCAAGGACTGAAGGCGCCGGATGTGGCCGAAGACCGAGCGCATGTGCGTGACGGCGTTGACGATGTCTCCCGTGCCGGCCTCGCCCTTCGTTCGGATCATCGCCGCGCCCTCCGCGATGCGCCGGAGCGCCTCGCCGAGGTTCGTGCAGCCGCAGACGAACGGAACCGTGAACTTCCACTTGTCGATGTGGTGCGCCGTGTCGGCGGGCGTCAGCACCTCGGACTCGTCGATGTAGTCGACCTCGAGCGCCTCGAGGATCTGGGCCTCGACGAAGTGCCCGATGCGCGCCTTCGCCATCACGGGAATCGAGACCGCCTCCTGGATCTCGCGGATCTTGTCGGGATCCGCCATGCGCGCCACGCCGCCCTGAGCCCGGATGTCGGCGGGAACGCGCTCGAGCGCCATCACGGCGCAAGCGCCGGCGTCCTCCGCGACCCGCGCCTGCTCGGCCGTCGTGACGTCCATGATCACGCCGCCCTTGAGCATCTCGGCCAGGCCCGTCTTGACGCGAAGCGTTCCGATCTCCATCGCGGCCAGTCTAGCCCGAACCGATCGAGCCGTTGAGGCAGCGCAGGAGGAGCTGCTCGTTCTTCTGCGACGGCCTGTAAGCGAACGAGACGACCGCGTTCGCGCGGCGGATCCGCCAGCGGAAGATCGGCGGCCGGTTCGCGAAGCGCTTCATCCCCTTGAGCGTCTGCCGCGCGTCCGCGCTGCTCTGGCCGAACGCGACGATCAGATCGACCTGGCGGTGCGTGCCGTTCTCCCAGGCGCGCAGGCCACCGCCGGTGGCGCTGTACGCGATGAAGTTGACGTCCTTGAGCTGCGTGCTCACCGTGAAGTCGTGGGCGCGCAGGCAGGAGATGACCGGGCCGCGCTTGTAGAGGCTCCCGACCTCCGCCTCCTTCTTCTTGCCGCCGCAGCCGGCGAGGAGCAGCGCGCAGCCGCCCAGCATGAGAAGACGCCGGCCCATCCGGGCGTCTACGTTAGCGAGCGCGTCAGACCGCTATGCGCGCCTGAAAAGCGTCTGCGGGAGGCGCGATCAGCATTACGCGACACCGGGCCGCCTTGAGCACGGCCTCTGCGGTCTTGCCGAACGGACGCCCGCGCTTCCTCGACGTGCCGAGGACGATCAGCTCGGTGTTCCGGGCCGACGCCTCCTCGACGATCGCCGTCGCTGCCTCCCGCGCGCGTACGAGCCGCTGCGTGACGCCGATCCCGTACGTGTCACCGATCGTGGCCGCGCGCCCGAGCAGGCGCCTCGCCGCAGCTTCCTCCTCCGTCATGTGCGCGTCGACGGGGAGCAGCGCCGGCACCTCGACGACCGCGATCGCCGTGAGAGAGCACCCTCGTTCGGCGGCGATCCGGCACGCGATGTCGAACGCCGTCTCGCTCTCGCCGTTCAGGCAGAGCGGGACCAGAATCGAGCGGCGACCGGGCGCGAGAGCCATGCGCTCCACGGTAGGGCGGCCTCGCTTGTCGACGGCTTAAGGATCGAGGCGGCGGTCCTAAGAAGGGCTTACGAGCCGGTAGCCGACACCCGGCTGGTTGAGGATGTAGCGCGGCCGCGCGGGGTCCGGCTCGATCTTCCTCCGCAGGTGAGAGACGTAGACGTGCAGGTAGTTGGACTCCGCGCGGTACGCGGGGCCCCAGACCGCGCGCAGGATCGCCGGGTGGGTGAGCAGCTTCCCCTCGTTCTCGGCGAGGAGGCGGAGGAGGTCGTACTCGGTGGGAGTCAGCGAGATCGGTTCCCCCGCGAACGTCACCGAGCGCTTGTCGCGGTCGATCGTCAGGTCGCCGACCTCGAGCACCGGCTCGGCCGACGGCCCTGTCCGGCGAAGCGCCGCCCGGAGGCGAGCGAGCAACTCGTCGCCGCTGAACGGCTTCGTCACGTAGTCGTCCGCGCCCGCGTCGAGCGCCGCGATCTTCTCCTTTTCTTCTCCGACGGCGGAGAGGACGAGGATCGGAGCCGTCGGACCACTTGCGGAGCTCGCGGCAGACGTCGGTGCCGCTTCCGTCCGGGCAGCAGCAGGTCGAGGATCACGGCCTCGGGCGGGCGCATCGCCGCCTGCGCGAGCGCGTCCCGAGCCGTGGCAGCCGTGTCCACTGCATAGCCCGCGCCACGGAGCTTCATCTCGAGCGCGCGCAGGATCTGCCGCTCGTCGTCCACGACCAGCACGCGCGCGCCGGTCATGCGGGGTGCCCTGCGGCGGGGAGCGCGAACGCGAACGTCGACCCGTGACCCGGGACCGACTCGACCCAGAGGCGGCCGCCGTTCACCTCGAGGAAGCCGCGGGCGATCGCGAGGCCGAGACCCGAGCCACGGCCGCCGTTCACGTTCGAGCCGCGCGCGAACGGCTCGAAGATCGCCTCCTGTTCCTCGCGGACCACGCCCGGCCCGTCGTCGACGACGCGCACGACGACCTCGCCGTTCGCCTCTGCCACCGAGACCGCGACCGACTTGGAGAAGCGAAGCGCGTTCTCGAAGAGGTTCACGAGCACGCGCTCCATCTGCGTCGCGTCGACCTCGACCGTCGGCGGCTCGGCGGGAAGCACGACGTCGATCGCGTCGCCCTTGGCGCCGATCGCGTCGAGCGCGCGTGCGACGAGACCGTCGACCGGCCAGACCTCGACGTCGGGCGTGGCTGCGCCCGCCTCGAGCCGCGAGAGGTCGAGCAGGTTGGCGACGAGCCGGTCGAGCCGGTGCGCCTGCAGGCGGATCGAATCGAGCAACTCGTCCCGCTCGGCCGTCGACACGTCGCCGCGGGCGACCTCGCTCGCAGTGAGGATCGCAGTGATCGGCGAGCGCAGGTCGTGGCTGACGGAGCGGAGCACCGCGGTCTTCGCCGCGTCCTCGCGCGCGAGCCGCCGCTGCCTCGTCGCGAGCGCGCTCACGCTCACGGCCGTGACGAGATACACGGCGAGCGCGACCCAGTTCTCCGAGTCGCGCAACTGAAAGGTGTGCGTCGGCGGAAGAAAGAACCAGTTGAAGGCGAGCATGCTCACGATCGACACCGGGACGGCGTAGCGAAGCCCCCAGAGAGCGGCGACGGGCAGCACGGCGAAGAGATAGAGCACGCCGAGGCTGAGCACCGGCGCCACCGGCTCCAGCGCGTAGATGCCGACGGTGACGAGCGCGATCGCACCGAGGCTGAGGACGACACGCATCGCTCGTCAAGCGTACGCCCGCGCGGACTTAAGAACCTCTGAAAGTCCCGTTCCTGCGCGACGCACCGGAGTACCGTCGTCGCAGTGCAGGCCGAGGCGCTGAAGCGGATCGTCGTCGGCCGGCCGATGGCGAGCGGGCAGATGGAGGACACGCTGCTCTCGAAGTTCCTCGCGCTGCCGGTCTTCGCTTCCGATCCGCTCTCGTCCGTCGCGTACGCGACGGAGGCCGCGCTCGTCGTCCTCGTGACGGCGTCGGCGAGCTGCGGCGCACCTCGTCCTCCCCGTCTCGATCGCGATCGCGGCGCTGCTGGCGATCGTCGTCGTGTCGTACACGCAGACGGTCCACGCATACGAGACGAGCGGCGGCGCGTATGTCGTCGCCAAGGACAACCTCGGAACGCTGCCGAGCCTCGTCGCAGCGGCCGCGTTGCTCGTGGACTACATCCTCACCGTCGCGGTCTCGGTGGCCGCCGGAATCGTGGCGATCACCTCGGCGGCTCCGTCGTTGCATCCCTACCGCGTGTGGCTCTGCCTCGCGTGCATCGTCGCGCTGACGGTCGCGAACCTGCGCGGCGTCCGCGAGGCCGGCTTCCTCTTCGCGATCCCGACGTACGGCTTCGTCCTTTCTCTGCTTGTCGTGATCGGAACGGGCATGGCGAAGTGCGCGGTGAACGGCTGCCCGCACGCGGCGGTCACGGATCCGATCCCGATGGGGACGGGGACGATCACCGCCTTCGTCCTCCTCCGGGCCTTTGCCTCCGGATCGGCGGCGCTGACCGGCGTGGAATCGATCTCCAACGGCGTCAACGCGTTCAGGCGGCCGCAGTCGAAGAACGCCGCCGAGACGCTCGCGATCATGGGTGCGATCGCAATCGCCCTCTTTCTCGGCGTGTCGTGGCTCACCGTGAAGATGCATGCCTCCCCGAGCACGACGACGTCGGTGCTGTCGCAGGTCGCTCACGGCGTCTTCCCGACTGGCCCGTGGTACTACATCGTGCAGGGCTTCACGCTTGCCGTCCTGATCCTTGCGGCGAACTCCTCCTACCAGGGCTTCCCCCGCCTCGCTGCGCTGCTCGCGCGCGACCGCTTCTTCCCGCGTCAGTTCGTGAACCTCGGCGACCGTCTCGTCTACTCGAACGGGATCGTCCTGGTGGCCGGTCTCGCGTCGGCGCTGATCGTCGTGTTCGCCGCGAACGTGGACTCGCTGCTGCACCTCTACGTGCTCGGCGTCTTCACGGCCTTCACGCTCTCGCAGTACGGGATGGTCCGGTACTGGCGACGGACGCGCGACAGCGGCTGGCGGTGGCGCGCGACCGTCAACGGCGTCGGCGCTGCGACGACGCTGGTCGTGACGCTCGTCGTCGTCGAGACGAAGTTCACGCAGGGAGCGTGGGCGGTGACGGTCGCCATCCCGCTCCTGGTGGCCGCCTTCTACGGAACGCGCCGGCATTACCGCAGGGTCGGGCGGCGCCTACGGGCGGGTCTCGGCGCCGTTCAGAGGGCCCCGGCGGCGACGAACGAGGTCGTCCTCTACGTCGATGTCGTTCGACGCGATCGCTGCACGAGGCGCGCTGGTACGCGCGCCGGATCGCGGGCGATCGCTTCCACGCGATCCATGCGCCGGGCAAGCGCACGGACCCGGGCCTGCGCGCGCGGTTCCGCCAGCTGACGGACATCCGGCCCGACCTCGAGGTGCTGCCGGCGAAGGACGGCCGGGTCGAGGCGGTCATCGAATACCTCTGGGCTCTCGCGCGCGGCGAGTCGCAGTTCGTGACGGTGATCGTCCCCGAGCTCTTCCGTCGGCCCTCGCTCGCTGCCGCGCTCACCCGGCGCATGGAGTTCTCGCTCAAGCTGCGCCTGCTGTCGGAGCCCGGCGTCGTGGTCACCGACGTCCCGATGCTCGCCGAGCACGCGCACGACCCGCCGCCTCGACGCGCCGTCTGCCGGATCCTCGTCTCGGGCGCGCATGCCGCGACGATGCGCGCCGTCAACTACGCCGGGACGCTCGGCCTCGAGGACACAAAGGCGGTGTCGTTCGCATTCGACGCCGAGGAGGCCGCGCGGCTCAGGAAGGAATGGGACGCGCGCGGAATCCCGCATGGAGCTCGAGATCGACGAGGCGCCGTACCGCGACATCGGCGAGCCGCTCCTGCGACACCTCCGGGCGATCACCGCCGATCCGGAGGCCGTCGCGGTCGTGATCATGCCCGAGCTCGTCTTCCGCGGCTGGCGACGGCTCCTGCACAACCAGCGCGCGCTTTACATCAAGCGCCTGCTCATCTTCGAGCCGCGCGTGATCCTCACCGCCGTGCCGTACCGGCTCAACTGACGGGCGTACTATCGGCCTGCGATGAGAGCCGCGCTGCTCGTCGCCTCGGTTGCGCTCCTGGTCGGAGCGGTTCCCTCGGCGGCGGGTCGCAAGGCGGCCGACGCTTCGACTTCCGCGTGCCGCCGCGGCGGGCGAGACGACGCAGTACGGGCACATCAAGTCGTTGCGCCGCGTGGGCGCGCGCTACGAGCTCCGCTTCGATCCCGCGCTCTGGCTCGGAGGGGTGACGGCGCAGCGAGCCGCCGTCCAGGACGGCGCGATCCGGCCGGGGCAACCCGTGCCGAACGACTACTACATCGTCGACGAAGGCCACCGCCTGCTCACGTTCCTCGTCCCGAGAGCCGCCCGCGTCACCGTCCTGACGAACGGGATCACCTCGACGCGCGTTACCGTCGCCGAGCTCGCGCAGATCGTGAAGGGACGGAACCCGCGACACCGCCCGCTCTACGACCGCGACAACAACCTCGGCTACTGGCTCCTCGTCTCGTACCGGTACCCGAGCGCGGTCCGCTCGATCGACCAGCAGTACCAGCCCTAGCTCACGCCGCCGACTCCCCCAGCTCCGCCGCGAGCCGGGCAGCCGCGAAGCACCGCCAGGCGAGATCGTCGTCCGCGAGAAGCTCGTCGACGGCCGCCTCGGCCGCCGGACGTCCGGCGAAGACCCGACGCACGGACGCGAGTCCCCGTCGAAGCCCGGTGCGCTGCTCGGGCCCGTCGAGCTCGGCGGCGAGCCGCACCACCGCCTCGTCTTCGAGTGCCAATTCCCGATCGGGCGCGCCGCCGACGGCTCGCACGACGAGCGCCCGCCGCAGCGCTTCGTTCAGCTCGTCCTGCGGAATCGCCACCTCGCCGCCCGCGACCCACGCGACCGAGACGCAGCGGTCGACCTCCCCGAACGACTCGAGGAGGTCGAGCCACTGCGCGTGAGTCTCAGAGGATGCCGCGGTTCTGGAACGCCTTCCTGGCCTTGATCGGCCGCGCCCGAGCCGTAGAGCTGCTGCGCGGCCGCGACCGTCCGGTTCGCAAGATCCGTCATCGTCGTTCCGGGGAAGTCGAACGACCCCTCGAGGATGATCGTGTCGGCGATCGTCGGGCCGAGTGCTCCGCGGATGTCCCACAGCGCGTGCGACCAGATCTGCCCGTCGTGGTGAACCTCACCGTTCAGGTCCTCCGGGTAATGGAGGTTCGTGTCGAGCCGCCGGAGACAATGCGGAACGCGCGACGTGTAGGACACCGAGTCCCAGTCGGCGACGCAGGCCTCGTCGGGCGTCGGCGAGATGTGATCCGAGACCGTCGCGGCCCAGTAGTCGCCGAAGCCCTCGCTGATCGCGCCGCCGTCGCCGCCGAAGTCGAAGTTCTGCGAGAAGTGAATCGCGTGGCCGTACTCGTGGAGGATCACCTCCGCGTCTTCCGCGTCGTCGACGCCGCCCTTGCCGAAGCGAAGCTCGGTCCGCGGCTTCGTCGTCGCGAACGAGTTGTCGTAGCCGAGCTGGTTGAGGCGGACGAGCTGCGACTGCATGTTGACCGGCCGCCGCCAGACGCCGAAGCCGAGGCTCTGGATGTACTTCTGCGCCTCGGTGACCCAGTAGTACGCCATCGTCTGCTCGAACTCGTCCTGCGTGCCGGTTGTACGAGATACGTGTTGGTCTGCGAGTACGCGGGGTTCCCCGTCTCGCTGTAGACGCAGGCCCAGTCACCGCACAGGAACCCGCTGCCGTCGAGATTCGTCAGCTTGACGGTGTGGTACGCCGGCTGGAGCGCCGCGTAGTCGGCGTCCTTCTGATCGGTGAGCGACTCGTCCTGCAGGTCGGCCACCGGATTCGGCAGGAAGACGCGCGCCGTCCCGGTGCTCGAGTTCGACCGGGGAACCGTCCCCCACGCCGAAGGAATCGGTCACGAGCGCAGCGACCGCGGCCGCCAGTAACAGCTTGATCAAGGTTGCCCCCTCCTGGCTCGGAAACGGCGACAGCCTAGCGCCGCTTTCGAAAGGCGGCGGGCGGTCGGCCATCAGCGGCCGGTCGCCCGCCGTGCCCTCAGGGGAGAGGGATACAGCCCCCTACCCCGACCGCGCGCCGCATTCCCAAACTCGGCTACCCGGTGTAGCTCGGTGGAGTGGGCGCGGCGTGGACGTTCGGGAGATCGGCGCTCCGGGCGGAAGGTTCGTGATCGTCGGCAACGGCTTGACCGTGACGCTGTTCGACAGGTTGATGTTCGTCGCGAACATCGGCCCCTCGTCGATCGAGGACTGGCCGAGGTCGATTCCCTTCTTCGCGTAGAAGCCGCCCTGCCACTTCGTCGAGTTCGACATGGCGATGCTGTAGCCGCTGCCGTTGTCGCCGTGCGCGACCACGACGAGCAGGTTCGAGTTCGGCGTCCAGGTGCTGAAGTCGCACAGGGCGCCGGCGGTCGCGCCGCAGATCTTCGTCGAGTTCGTGATCAGGAAGTACGCCGGTGAGATAGAGCGTCGCCGACCCGCTGTAGAGGTTGATGACGCCGTTGTCGGAATAGACGCTCCCGTCGATGTACAGCTTTCCCTTGATCGTCAACGTCTTCGTCGTGTTGTTCCAGTCGAGCTGGCCGACGATGTTGCCGGAGCCGTCCGTCGCGCGGCACGTGTAGTCGGAGCCGGGCGTGAGGTTGAACATTCCCGGGCACGCTTCCGTTCGGGTACGTCGTGAGGTTGAGCGTCGAGTCGTTGTCCCACACCGGCGGCGTGCCGGACGTCACGGAGCAAGGGTTGTTCGGGCCGGGCTTCGCGGTCATGTAGGCGTTCGCGTCGTCGACGACCGGGAGCGCGATCGGCGAGGCGGTGTTGAGGAGCGTCCCCGCGTACACCTTGTCGCTCGTCGTGCACGCGTGCGTCGTGCTCGTGATCAGGGCGGCGCAGCCTCCGCCGACGTTCGGCCTCGAAGATCGGCGCCGACGACGTCCCGACGCTGTTCTGCGGGCTCATCAGGATGAGCTTCTTGAGCACGAGCAGCTTGACCGGAGCCGTCTGCTGGATCACCTGCGCGGTGTTGTTCAGGCAGAGGTTCCCGACGACGTAGAGCGGCTCGTCGATCTGCACGCTATTGGCGAGCGTCATGTCGCACGTTGTCGCGTTGGTCGTCTGCGTGGCGACGATGTAGTTCCAGACCGCGGTGTTCGAGGGGTCGTTCTGGTCGACCGAGATGCTCACCTTCGCAGTCAGCGCGCGCGTGACCGGCGACGCGGAGGGCCGGTCGGGTTCCGGTAGCTGCCGGTCGAGCGAATCGTCCAGACCTGATTGACCTGATCAAACGTGCCGTACCACGTGACCGTGCCGCCGTCGTACGACGCGGGATAGGCGCGTTGCTCGCGCACGTCGTCCCGGTCGGGTTCGTCGGCGGATGGAGCAGGCACGGGTCGAGCGCGTTGTTCGTCGAGAGCCCGAGCACCGAGACCGCGCTGTTGACTCCGGCCTCGGCTGCCGCGAAGGCCTTCGTCGACGTCGCGCTGCGGCTCGAGTCGCGGCTGTTCGAGCTCGTGTACAGGAGCAGACCCGTCGAGACGATGCTCAGGATGGCCATGAAGCCCGACGGCGAGCACGAGTGCCTGGCCGCGTTCGTCGCGAAAGATCGCTGAGAGTCCACGCATCGTTAGGTCTCATCGGCGCGGCACGCGTCGCAGCGCCTCCCCCGAATGAGCTAACGCGCCGCCCGCCCCGAGCGGAGCGGCGGGCCGGTCTCGGCCGTTAGTCCCCCGACCGGCCACGCCTGCGTCCGCTTGACGCTGCGTCTGGTCCACGAGAAGAGATCCGCTGGACGAATCTCGGCGCGAGGTCTAGGCGCGGCGGGCATCATCGCACGTCATGGCTCGAGCACGACCTTGAGGCAGTCCTCCTGCCTGTTCTTGAACAACTCGTAGCCGCGCGTGGCCTCCGAGAGCCGGAGCCGATGCGTGACGATGAACGTCGGGTCGATCTCGCCGTTCAGCGTGCGCAGCGCAGGTTGATGACCCGAGTGGGATCTCCTATCTTGAGCAACAACTACCCAGTCACCCGAAGAAGGGGGGCACTCCATGAGAGGCCGGCTAGCTGCATCAACGTTGATGCTCGTGTCGATCGTGGTGCTCGGATCCTCGGCGGCTGCTGCCGCGGGTCACGGGCATGGGAATCCCGGCCATGGGAAGCCAGCGCCCGGTAATCCGGGCCACGGTAATGCGCCGGCCGCACACAGTTGCCACCACGGCGGCTACCGCTCGCTCGTGGGAGCGGACGGGACGACCTTCAAGACCGTCGGCGCGTGCGTCAGCTTCGCGGCGCACAAGGGCAAGTTCGGACCGGGGTGATCATCCCGGCGGGGAAGACGGCGACGCTGTCGAACGCGATGTTCGGCGACTTCACCACGAACTGCCCGGGCGACCAGTTGGCCTACGGCTACCAGGTCAACCTGGGCGCGAACGTCCAGGTGGCGACCGGAGGCGCCGGATGCCAGCACGTGGCCGGAACCGTGGTCGGGCCGTTCCCGACCGCGACGTTACTACGCGTCTGGCTCACGGACTCCACGCCGCCCGGCCCGTACACCTTCTACTCCGACAGCGCGACGCACGCCCTCGTGAGCGGATCGAACCCGTTCCTCGTGTCGATCATGGACAGCTTCTTCGGCCAGCGGGGACCGAGCGTCACGTATCTGCCGACCGGGCCCGGCCACGGAAACCTGAACGTCACGGTCACCGTCGCCTGACGAGCGGAGCTCCCGCGGATGCGACGGGTTGGAGGCCCGCCCCGGGCGGTCCTCCTGCTTACTTCCGCTACGGACGACGTCGCCCCGTCTCCTCGTGTTGCCGGTTTCGGGGCCACGTTCAGCTGATGTCGGTCGACGAGCGCGACGAATACGGTCGACACGGAAAGCGGCAGCGCTTCTCAGTTTCCACAGTGGGCCCGCTTGGATTCGAACCAAGGACCAACGGATTATGAGTCCGCTGCTCTAACCAGCTGAGCTACGGGCCCGGCTCGGACAAGCGTAACGCGCCTCCGCGGACGGTTCCTTCGCCCGGCGCGGGCGCCGATTCGGCAAGAATGCCCCGGTGAAGGTGTTCCAGCAGGAGCGCAGCTTTCGCACGTCCGGCGGGCTGGCCGTTCAGGACATCACGGTGGACGTCGCGGAGGCCGTCCGGGAGAGCGGCGTCACGGACGGCATCGCGTGCGTCTACTCCCCGCACACGACCTGCTGCATCCGCGTGAACGAGTTCGAGAGCGGCTTCCTCCAGGACTTCACGACTTTGCTCCGGCGACTCGTGCCGGCCGAGGGCCAGTACTACGCGCACGACGACTGGGACAGGCGCACCGAGAACATCTGCCCCGAGGACATGGAGGTCGGCAACGGCCACGCGCACTGCATGTCGATGCTCCTCGGGTCGGCCGGCGAGTCGATCCCGGTGCGCGACGGCGAGCTCTGCCTCGGCACGTGGCAGCGGGTGCTCTTCCTCGAGCTCGACCGCGAGCGCGACCGTCGCTGGATCGTCCAGGTCGTCGGCAACTAGCGCGCCTCGCCCGAGCCTCGCATGCACTCGTTCGCCGCGCTGCCCGGCACGATCGAGCGGCTGCTGACGGGCTCGACCGCCGGCTCGACGATGCCGCTCGACGGATTCGACGAGCGCTACGACCGCGTCCTCCTCGTCTACCTCGACGCGTTCGGCTGGAAGTTCGTCGAGCGGCACTCCGAACATCCGCTCCTCGTACGCGCACGCGACGAAGGGTCGCTGACGAAGTTCCGCAGCCAGTTTCCGTCGACGACGACGGCGCACGCGACGACGCTCCAGAGCGGGCTTCCGGTCGGCGTCCACGGGCTGTACGAGTGGTTCATCCTCGAGCCGTCGCTCGACCGGCTCGTCGCGCCGCTCCTCTTCTCCTACGCCGGCGACTCGGAGGCGCACACGCTCGTGGCGGACGGCTTCTCGCCGGCGTCGCTCTTTCCCGCGGAGACACTGCACATGCGGCTCGCGGCCGCCGGCGTTCGCTGCGTCGGCGCCGTGCCGAGGGGCATCGCCCACACGCTTCCCAACGAGGCGCTGACGCGGGGTGCGGAGGTCGTCGGCTTCGACGATCCGCCCGGAGGATTCGCCGCCGTCGCGGAGGCTCTGGCGGAGTCGGACTGCGTGTACGCGAGCGTGTACCTCCCGTCCTTCGACGCCCTGATGCACGTGCTCGGCCCGGAGTCTCCGGACGCCGAATCCGAGCTCGTGACCCTGCTCGGTCAGATCGACGACGGCTTTGCGCTCGCGCCCGAGGGGACGCTCCTCCTCGTCGTATCGGATCACGGCATGTCGCCGGTCTCTCCCGAGCGGACGACCTACGTGAACATGGCCTGGCCGGAGCTCGAGCGGCACCTCCGCCGCGGTGCCGACGGCAAGCCGCTCGCACCCGGCGGGTCGTGCCGCGATCTCTTCCTGCACGTCCTTCCCGGGCCACGTCGAGGAGGTCGTCGGCGGGCTGTCGGAGCGTCTGGCCGGGGTCGCCGACGTCCTCCCCACGCAGGCGCTCGTGGACGACGGCACCTTCGGCGACGACCTGTCGGACGCATTTCTCGCGCGCCTGGCCGAGGTCGTCGTGCTCCCGCACCCCGGCGAGGCCGCGTACTGGCTCGAGCCGCACCGGTTCGAGCAGCGCTTCCTCGGCCAGCACGGCGGCCTCTCGCCGGACGAGATGGAGATCCCGCTGCTCGCGCTCGTGCGGTAGGGGACCTGGTCCCTTCGGACCAGGTCCCGGACGGGCAGTACTCTCTCACCGGAAACTTAGAAACGGCTGCTTTCCTTCACGTTTTCGCCCACGACCCAAGGAGGACCCAGCGTGACCGTCTCCCCTGCCCCAACCGACGCTCGGGAGCGGCTCGAGCAGGCCCTGTTCGAGATCCGCCGAGTGATCGCCGGGCAGGACGCAGATGCTCGAGCGCGTGCTCATCTGCCTGCTCGCGCAGGGACATCTCCTGATCGAGGGCGTCCCCGGGCTGGCCAAGACGCTGACCATCAAGACGACCGCCGGCGTGCTCGGCGGGACGTTCGCGCGCGTGCAGTTCACGCCGGACCTCGTGCCTTCCGACCTCGTCGGCACGCGCATCTACCGCCCCGGCGAGGGCGAGTTCGACACCGAGCTCGGCCCCGTCTTCTGCAACTTCCTGCTCGCGGACGAGATCAACCGCGCGCCGGCGAAGGTGCAGTCGGCGCTGCTCGAGGTGATGCAGGAGCGCCAGGTGACGATCGGCCACACGACGCACCCGGTGCCCGACCCCGTTCCTCGTGATGGCGACGCAGAATCCGATCGAGTCGGAGGGGACGTACCCGCTGCCGGAGGCGCAGATCGACCGGTTCATGCTGAAGATCCTCATCGGCTACCCGTCGCACGACGAGGAGCTGACCATCGTGCAGCGCCAGCTCACGGCGCCGCCGGAGCTGCGCGAGACGCTGACGCTCGACGATCTCCGCGACGCTGCAGCGCGCCGTCTACGACGTCTACGTCGATCCGGGCCTCGTGAGCTACGCCGTCACGCTCGCCGACGCGACGCGCGAGCCCGGCGCAGCACGGCCTGGGCGAGCTCCGGGAGCACATCTCGTACGGCGCGAGCCCGCGCGGGCCGATCAGCCTCGTGCAGTCGGCACGCGCGCTCGCGCTGATCCACGGTCGCGACTACGTCACCGTCGAGGACCTGCGCGCGCTTGCGAAGGACGCGATGCGCCACCGGCTCGTTCTCTCCTACCAGGCGCTCGCGGAAGAGGTCAGCGCGGACTCGATCCTCGACCGCGTCATCGCAGCGGTGCCCGTTCCCCAGATCGACCTCGCACGCACGACCGCGGCTTGAGCCTGCTTCGTTCGGAACCGACGCCCGCCCGGCCCGGACCCGGGCCGATTCCCGAGCGCCTCCTGGGCGCGCTCGACGTCGACGTCGGCCGGCGCATGCAGGGGCTGCTCGCCGGCGACTACCGCTCGCAGCTCCTCGGCGACGGCAGCGAGCTCGCGCAGATCCGGCCGTACCGGCCGGGCGACGACGTGCGCCAGATCGACTGGAACGTGACCGCGCGCACCGGCGAGCCGCACGTTCGGGTGCAGCACGCGGAGCGGGTGCTCGTGACGTGGCTCGTCCTCGACACGTCGCCGTCGATGCAGTTCGGCACGACGGAACGGCGCAAGGCCGACGTGGCGGAGGGAGTCGCGGTCGCAATCGGCCACGTCGCGACGCGGCGCGGAAACCGGCTCGGCGTCGTCACGTTCGGCGGCGACGACCCGACGTCGTCGCCCGTGCGGCAGGGGCGGCTCGGCCTGATCGGGCTGCTCGGCGCGCTCCGCGAGAAGGAGTCCGCCGCCGCGACGAAGGAACGGATCGGCGCGACCTCTCTCGGCGAGGCGATCCGCCGCTCGGACGCACTCGCGCGCCAGCGCTCGCTGGTCGTGCTCGTCTCGGACTTCCGCGGCCCGCTCGACTGGCGACGCCCGATGCTCCAGCTCGCGGGCCGACACGACGTGATCGCCGTCGAGATCCGCGACCCGCGCGAGCAGGAACTGCCGAACGCGGGCGAGCTCTGGCTCGTCGACCCGGAGACAGGACGCCAGCTGCGCGTCGACACGCGTAACTCCAAGCTACGCCGCCGCTTCGCCGAGGCTGCCGCCGACGAGCGCCGCGGCCTGGCGCACACGCTCGCCAACGTCGGCGTGCGCCACGTCGTGCTCACGACCTCGGGCGACTGGCTTCGCCAGCTCGCCATCTTCCTGCGCAAGGCGCGGCCGAAGTGACCTTCAGCTCGCCGCTCTGGCTGCTCGGCCTCGTGCTCCTGCCGGTGCTCGTCGTCGTCTACCTCGTGCTCGACCAGCGGCGGCAGCGAGCCGCCGCGGCCTGGGGCAACCCGGCTCTCCTGCCGAACCTCGTCGACAGGTCGCCGGGCGTCCGCCGCTATCTGCCGCTCGTCGTCCTGCTCGTCGCGCTCGCGGCGATGATCGTCGGAGTCGCCCGGCCGCACGCAACCGTCACGGTGCGGCGCGAGGAGGCGACGGTCCTCCTCGTGCTCGACGTCTCGAGGTCGATGGGCGCGACCGACGTGAAGCCGACGCGTCTGCGTGCCGCCCAGACCGCCGCACACGAGTTCGTCAACAAGATGCCGTCGAAGTTCCGCGTCGGGGTCGTGTCCTTCGCGACGCTCGCGCAGGTCGCGGTGCCGCCGACGCAGGATCGTCCGCTCGTCAACAGGGCGATCGACTACCTGCACACCGGCGAGGGAACGGCGATCGGCGACGCCGTGAAGATGGCCGCGACGCTGGGACGGCGGCAGCGCGCGGACGGCGTGATCCCGCCGACGTCGATCCTGCTCATCTCGGACGGCGCGCGCGACGGCGGTCGCACCCCTCCGAAGGTCGCCGCGCAGAAGGCGCGCGAATTGCACGTGCCCGTCTACACGATCCTCCTGGGGACGCCGGCCGGCGTCGTGCAGCACAAGCTTCCGGGCGGCTACACCGAGACGATTCAGGTACCGCCGAACGGCGCGACGCTCCAGATGATCGCGCGCACCTCCGGCGGCCAGTACTTCACGGCATCGAACGACAAGCACCTCGGCGAGGTCTACGCGCAGCTTCAGTCACGGCTCGGCCACAAGAAGGAGTCGCGCGAGGTCACGGACCTCTTCGCGGGAGGCTCCGCTCTGCTCCTGCTCGCCGGCGGCGCGCTCTCCGCGCTCTGGTTCCGGAGGGTTCCGTGAAGCGCGCTCGTCGTGGTCCTCGTCGTGCTCGTCTCGTCGGTCTCGGCCGCGCGTGTGGACACTGCGGCGGCCGCGACGAGCGAGTGCCGCGGCCTGATGACGTGCGTGCCCGTCGCCGGCCCGTGGGTGGTCGTCCCGGCGTCGCAGAAGAAGCAGCGGCCGCAGGTGCAGTGGCAGCTCAACTGCCCGAAGGGCTACATCGTCGGCGGCGTCGACGCGGAGCTGACCGATCCGGCGATCGACCTGTGGTTCCTCGCCACCTCCGGCAGCCCCGTCGGGCCCGGGACGACGACGTCGCGCACGATCGTCTTCGTCGCGACCTACGTCGGGAACGCGAAGCCGGCGCCGACCTTCCGTCCTCACGTCGGCTGCGTGCCCGCGACCGGCGGCGGCGGACGGCGAACTCCAACGGGCGATCAAGGCGATCGTCCCGCCCGGCCGGCCGACGGTGCATCGCGTGCGCAACGTTCGCGTGCAGACGCAGGCGGACTCATCGGTCGCCTGCCACGCCGACGAGCGCCTCGTGGGCGCCTACGCCACGCGCGCGTTCCGCGGCGCGAAGCCGCCCACGCCGTCCGTCGTCGCGAGCCTCTCGGCGCGGTCGACAGTCAGCCGCAACCGCGTCGTCGTCCGCGCACACGGCGGCGACGGACGCGGCGTCGTCCAGATTGCGGCAGTCTGCGCGGGAGGCAGATGAGCTTCGGGCACCCCTACCTGCTCCTGACCCTCCTCGTGGTGCCGCTCGCGATCGGGCTCTACCTGCTCGCGGAGCGGCGGAGGATGCGCTATGCCGTCACGTTCACGAACCTCGACCTACTCGCATCGGTCGCCGGCGGACGATCGCTGCGCCGCTTCATCCCCGCTGCGCTGTTCCTGCTCGCGCTCTCCGCGCTCTGCGTCGGGCTTGCGCGACCGCACCGCAGCACGCTGGTCGCCTCCGATCAGGCGACGATCATCCTCGTCATCGACGTCTCGGGCTCGATGCACGCGACCGACGTGAAGCCGACACGGCTCGGCGCGGCGCAGGAAGCCGTCCGCACGTTCCTCGAGCGCGTGCCGAAACGCGTGCGCGTCGGGTTGATCGCGTTCTCGAGCGAGCCTCAGGTCGCCGCGCCGCCGACGACGAACCGCGACCTGCTGCGCGCGTCGCTGGACGAGCTCGACTACTTCCAGGGCTACGGCGGGACCGCGATCGGCGACGCGCTCGCGGCTGCGGTCGAGCTCGGCAAGCAAGCCGTGCCGGGCGCGGGTCGGCAGACGATCGCCACGACGGAGAAGAAGCGCAACAACCTCCTCTCGATCCTCTTCCTCTCCGACGGAAAGCAGACGCGCGGCGCGCTGCTGCCGCTCCAGGGCGCGCAGCGCGCGAAGGCCGAGGGGATTCCGGTGTACACCGTGGCGCTCGGGACGCCGCAGGGCGTCCTCACGCGCCCGCCCGGCGGCGGCTTCTTCGGCGGCGGCGGCGGTGGCGGCGGCGGCGGCAACGGCGGGTTCCAGCGGCGGATCCCGGTCCCGCCCGACCCGGCGACGCTGAGGGCGATCGCCACCACGACGGGAGGCAAGTTCTTCGCGGCGAGGTCGGCAGACGCCGTGCAGTCGGCGTACGAGGAGCTCGGCTCGCGGCTCGGCCGTATGCCGGCTCGCACCGAGATCACGAACGAGCTCGTCGCGCTCGCCGCGATCCTGCTCGTCGCGGCGGGTCTCCTCTCGCTGCTCTGGGCTCCGCGCCTGCCGTAACGATCGCCCCGGCGCTTTGCGGCCGGACGATCAGTTCCGCGCGCGCGTGCGGAGCCGGCTCGGCTGCATGAACATCCAGCGGTGGCCTTCGAGGTCGGCGGCGCTGTAGAGCCTTCCGAACGGCAGGTCTTCGAGCTCGCGCAGGATGCTCGCGCCCGCAGCCTTCGCACGTTCGAAGTGGCGGTCGACATCGTCGACGGATACGTGAACGCCGTCGACGACCCACGGCGGCGACAGCCAGCGACGCGCCTGCTCGCACTCCCGAGCGTGGTGCGCCGGGCTGCGGTAATCCGGCCCCGGCCAGCCGATCATCACCACGGCGCCGTCGAGGTTGAGCTGGGCGTGCGTGACTCTGCCCTCCTCGTCGGTGAACCGCTCGCCCTCTTCGCGGAAGCCGAACGCGTCGCCGAGCCACTCGATCGCAGCGGCGACGTCCTCGTACGAGACCATCGGAATCGCCCGCTGCACCGCGCGATTCTAAGTGCTGCGCGGCGGCCTTCCAGGGGTACCGGCCGGGATCCGGCGCGGCTTCCCGACCGCATGCTTGGCGGCAAACCGTCAGCGATGCGGCGGTGCCTCGCCTCGTCGCCGAGCGCGGCCGCGTCCATCGTTTCGCCTTGTCCAGAGCGCCGCGAAATCGTGGCCTCAAGTCAGGTGAAAGGAAGACAACCAATGTCGTTTTCGAAGAAGTCCCGGGCTCTGCTGGTGCTCTCCATCGCCGGTCTCGCGGCCATCGTGCTCGCGAACTCGGCGGTCGCGGCTCCGCAGTCCAACTCGCAGGTCGTCCCGGTGGCCAGCGGCGCGGCCGACCTGGGCGGATTCCAGCTCCAGGCGCCGATCGTGTTCATCGACCCGTTTCCGATCGTGATCACGAACCTCACGTTCACCGCGAAGGCGACGTGGAGCGGCAACATCACGACGAACGTCGGCTGGAACAGCGACAACGTCCGCCAGGGCTCCACGCTCGACGTCAACCGCAGCGCACCGCTCACCGACGGGAAGATCCACGTCGAGTGGCAGGTGTCGGGAGAGATCGACAGCATCGACTTCGGTCCGACGAGCATCGACTCCGACGACACGGACTGCACACCCGCTCTTTCCGGCGGGAGCAGCTTCTCGTGCGAGGCGAGCTCCGATGGGTTCCCGCTGCCGGGCGCTCTTCCTTCGCCGATCCCGACGACGCTGGTCGTCGCCGAGCTCGCGCTCGGCGTGAAGTTCGACGTCACGCCTGAAGGCGCAGTCGTCAACCGCGGCTTCACCGTCGGCGGCGCGAACGTCGCCGGTCAGACCGCCAACCCCGGCGCGCTCGACCTGCTCAAGGCACAGAGCACCGAGTCGTTCTCGATGCCGTGCACGTCGAAGGCCGGCGACGCAGTCAACTACGACCTGAGCGACTACCACTGGACGCCGAACACGACGTCGACCCAGAACGTGCAGGTGAAGATCGTCAACACGTTCCCGGGAGGCATCGGCGAGGCGTTCGAGTACGGGCACTTCAACATCGGCTCGGCGGCTGTCACGAACCCCGCCTTCGACCTGAAGGGCTCCGGATTCCTGACCTCGCTCGGTCCGCTGCTCGCGAACAACGTGAACCCGACAATCGCTCCGCTCGCGTCGTTCGCCGGCTCGGAGGGAACGCCCGTCGCGTTCTCGGCGAGCCGTCAGCTCGCCGTGCGCGATCGGCTCGTACGTGTGGGAGTTCTCGAACGGGACGAAGTCGTTCGGCCCCTCGCCGCAGCGCACCTTCGGCGACAACGGCGTCTACGACGGCCAGCTCACGGTGACCGACGTCACCGGGCTGTCGACGACGCAGAACTTCACCGTCACGGTGGCCAACGCGAAGCCGTCCGTCAACGCCGGGCCCGACACGACGACCGACTGGGGCCGGCTGGTGCAGTTCAACGGCCAGGCGACGGATCCCGGCTCGAACGACCAGGCGACCCTGCAGTACACGTGGACGTTCGGTGACGGTACGCCGAGCGCGAGCGGCGGCCCGAGCGTGCTCCATTCGTACGCGACTCCGGGCGACTACGTGGCGACGCTCAAGGTCTGCGACAAGGACGCAGCGTGTGACAGCAGCACGCGGACGATCCACGTGACCAAGCGCGACACGACGCTCGGTTACACCGGCCCGCTCTTCTCGTCCCCCTCGAAGACGGTCGCCATGACCGCCAACGTGGTCGACGAGTACGGCCAGCCCGTCGTGGGCAAGAAGGTCACCTTCGTGCTCGGAAGCCAGACCGCCACCGGCACGACCGACTCGACCGGCAAGGCGACGGCGAACATCAAGCTCACGCTGAAGCCGGGCTCGTACCCGCTCAGCGCGACCTTCGCCGCCGGCGATGCGAAGTACAACGGTGCTGCCGACTCCGGCACGTTCGTCATCGGCAAGTAGAACCACGCTTCGTCTTGTAGATCGTGGCGTTCGCTCGACGTCGTGGCAGAATCGCGCCGTGGGCGCGGCGCGTCTCCTGCGCGAGTTGAGCGACGCCGACCGGCCGGTGATCGAGCGGCTCTGGCAGCTCTACGCCCACGACATGTCGGAGGTGCGGGGGACGATGCCGAAGGGCGACGGCCTCTACAAACCCGGCCGTCTGCCGACGTACTCCGGCGATCCGGACCGGTGCGGCTACCTGATCTCTTCCGGCGGCGCGCCGGCGGGTTTCGCGTTCGTTCAGGGGGTTGTCCGCGCAGACCCGCATGATCGGCGACTTCTTCGTCGTCCGCGGCGCGGCGCCGGCGGGTCGGTTACGAGGCCGCGACGACGCTGCTCCAGCGGTACCCCGGGCGGTGGGAGATCGGCTTTCACGAAGCGACCCGCAGCGTGCCGCAGTTCTGGCGTCGCGTCGTCTCCGATGTCGTCGGCACGCGGTGGCGCGAGGAGCTGCGGCCGGTTCCGGGGAAGCCGCACATCCCCGCGGACCACTTCGTCGTCTTCAGCGTCGGGAAGCAAGCCGCTTCAGCAGCCACGCCGTCTGGTCGCTGACGGCCTGGCGGTTGAGCCGATGTCCGGCGTCGTACCACCGCACGGTGGTGTCGCGAGGTGCGGCGTGCGCCAGCGCGAGCAGCGCTCGCCTCGGGACGACCTCGTCGTGGCGGCCGTTCTCGAGCAGCAGCGTGGCCGGTCTCGCCGCGCGCGATCCAGCGCAATGGATCGACGGCGCCGAGGCTCTTCCGGATGCTCGCGCGCAATGACACCGGCGCCACCCTGGCGTAGTCGGCGACGGGCAGCGCGCCTCCCGACATCAGGACGAATGCGTGAATACGCCGCTCGACGCCTGCGAGAACGGCGGCGGTTCGGGCGCCGGAGCTCCAGCCCAGTAGGCCGATCCGGCCGGGTCCAGCGACGGCCGCGTCTGCAGAAGATCGACCGCACGCCGGACCGCCACCACGTCGTCGACGGCGAGCTGTTGCTCGCGCCGCAGCACCGCCAGGGAGCTCGAGCCGGGCGCCGGAGCGGGTGCCGAGCTGGACGGCGCGGTCAGCGTCAGCGCCGCCAGTCCCGTTCCCGCCAGCGTGACGGCGTAGGGCAGGAAGTCGCGACGGCTACCGCCGGTGCCGTGGAGCAGCACAACCGATCCGAGGCGGCCGTGCGCTTTCGCCGGCACGGCGAGGTACCCGTAGACGCGACCGTGACGCCCGGCGAACGAGACATCGTGCACACGAACGCGCGCGTTTCCGGTCGGGACGCTCCGATCGAGGATCCGCAGCGGCTCGTTCCCGTCGTCGAACAATCCCGACGCAGTCGAGCGGGTCGGCGCTCCGCCGCAGGCCACGCAAACGAGGACGGCGGCCGCAGACAGAAGGCATCGTGTCAGCACCGAAACCGGGTCCACTCTGACATCGTTGTACCTCGATGGATGAGCGCGAACGCCGGATGGCCCAGAACGAGGCCCTCTTCAAGGAGGTGAACGAGCGCGTCGAGGGGCTTGCGCAGACTCACCGTCCCGGCCGGGACGCTCCCTACGAGTTCCTCTGCGAGTGCGCGAATGCCGACTGCACGTTCCGGATCAGCCTCCCCCTCTCGGTCTACGAGGGAGTCCGGGCCGACCCGACGCAATTCGTGGTGCTCCCGATGCACTACACGCCCGAGATCGAGGAACTCGTGGTCGAGGAAGAGACGCACTGGGTCGTCCGCAAGCCGGGCGAGGCCGGCGAATACGTGAAGAGCCTCGACTCGCGCAGCCGGTAGCGAAGCTCAGAGCAGCAGTCCCATGTCGATCGCGTCCCAGAGCTCGCCGCTCTCGCGGCGATACTGCTTGACGCGGCGGCCCTCCACGACGAAGCCGAACTTGCGGTAGAGCCCGATCGCGGCGGCGTTGTGCGCGAACACGCCGAGGCTGAGCTTGTGCAGGCCCTGCTCCCTCGCCCACTCGATGCTGCGGCGAGCAGCGCCGAGCCGACGCCGCGCCCACGCCACTCGCGCGCGACCGCCATGCCGATCGTCGCCGAAGCCGTGACGGCTGCGCCCGATGTGGATCGAGCCGACGACCTCGTCGCCCGCGACCGCGACCAGCGTCTCTTCGATCGTCCAGCTCGCCGCCCGCGCGTCGACGTCCACGGGCGGCTCGCTCGCGATCCCGTCGCGCTCCTCGGCGACCGCTGCGAAGAGAACCGCGAGCGGAACGCGATCGTCGTCGCGTGCGGGACGAATCTCGACGGACGAGTCGGACACGCAGGGATCGTCGCACGGGCGGCGCGGCGCAACGCGGCTTCGTAAAACATTAACGCTCAGCCAACGCGCGCAGCAGTAGCGTCGGTGGCGGTTGAAGCGCGCCGTCTTGGTCACTGCGGTCGTGGCACTCGCGCTCGGCGCCCTCGCCGGTTCGTTCGGCTCGCCCGGCATCGGCTCGAACGCGACGCGACGCGCACGCGACGGGGCGCGGCATCGAGAAGATCAAGCACGTCGTCGTGATCATGCAGGAGAACCGCTCGTTCGACTCGTACTTCGGAACGTTCCCGGGAGCCGACGGAATCCCGCGCGGCGTCTGCATCCCGGATCCGCGCGGCGGCTGCGTCGCGAGAAGATGGAGCGCGCGACGTCGCTCGCGAACCTGACCATCCACTCGCTGGATCCGGTCGGCGTCGAAACCGACACGAACAGCCCGATGGGCGGTTCGTGGACGGGCATCCACGAACGTCAGGACGATATTCGCGCGCTGGCCGACATGACCGGCGGACGCACGATCATGAACACCGGTGCGCCAGAGGATCGCCTTCAGGAGTTGTTTGCCGAGAGCCACTGGTACTACTTGCTGGCCTTTGCGCGGGCCGGTCGCGCGGCGACTGGCAAGTACACAAAATCGATGTGAAGCTTCGTCGGCCTGGTGTCAGCGTTCGAACGCGCTCGGGGTATTACGCCGGCGAGAGGCGTGTCGCCGGCAACAAGCCGAGCGTGGTCGATCCCGAGGCAGCGTCAGCGCTGGAAGGAATTTTGCCGCGCACCGACGTGCCGCTCACGGTGAGCGTGGCACCGTTTGCCGCGGAAGGGAAACATGAATCAATCCTTGCCATCGTCCTCGGCGTCCGGCGGGCGGTTCGAAGCGTGTCGAATGAAGGCACCGCATCGGTCAAAGTCCTCGCGGCGGCCTTCGATCGACTCGGCCGCTCGGCCAACACCGAAGAGCAGACCGTCGTGATCAAGCTGCCGACGATGCCGCTGGCGACTTGTCCTTCGAGGTGCTGTCGCGCCTCGCGCTCAAGCCCGGTCGATACGAAGTCCGCGTCGCGGTCGACGCTCGGGCCGCCGGGAGCGCAAGCGTCTATACCTATGCCGACGTCCCGAATTTCTCGGACTCGCCGCTGTCGCTGTCTGGTGTCGTGCTGAGCGCCTCACCGGCCTGGCCGATTGCGCCGCCGGAGGGCTTCAAGGATCTCTTGCCGATCGTCCCGACGACTCGCCGCGATTTTGATCGTCGCGACCGCGTCAGCGCGTTTGTGCGCGTCTATCAGGGTTCACAGGATACGCCCCACGCGGCAGAACTGCTGGCGCAGATCCATGACCTCGGCGGCCGAGTCGTCACGAAGGACGCCTACTCGTTCCCTCCCGCCCAGTTCGCCGCGAGTCGTTCGGCCGATTACCGCATCGCCGTCCCTGTCGACCGATTGAGCAGCGGCGAGTACCTGCTTAGCGTCGACGCCACTCAGGGCTCCCACACTGCCCGGCGCGGGGTGAGGTTCCGAGTCCGGTAGCGCGTCTAACCCCGGTCTGGCCCGTCTGCGATACAATTTCGCCCCAGTTTGCCGGTTTCCGGGGAGTCTATGAAACGACTGGGTTTCTGCCTGGGATTCGTGTCGCTTGTCGCCGCCATGCTGTCGGCCCACAGCAGGTTTGGCACCCACAGCACGCTTGACACCCTTAGCACCCATGGCACTCCTGGCACGCAGGGCACCCGTGGCACTCGTGGCACCCCTGGCACCCGAGGCACTCAGACAGTGCCTGACACCTTCAAGACGTATTGCTTCGAATGCCACGGCGGCGAGAAGCACAAGGGTGACGTCAGCATCGAGCGACTGATCCAGCAATCGAGCGACCTCATCGGTCGGCGACTATTGGGATCTCTGGGACAAAGTTGCCGAAAAAATCGAGACCAAGGAGATGCCGCCGGAAGACAAGGCGGAGCGCTTCCCGACAGATGGTGAACGCGCGGCCACGGTCACCTGGATCCGCGCGGCGCTGACCGCGTACGAAGCGGCGCATGGTGGAGAGCCAGGACGCGTGACGGTGCGGCGACTGACCAGCGCCGAATATGCCTACGCGATTCGAGATCTGACCGGCATCGACATCAAGGTTGGTGTCGATGCGTCAAGCGACTCGGTCGGCGGCGAGGGCTTCACGAATTTCGGCGACGTGCAGTTCGTCGAAGACCAGAGCATCGAACGCTACCTCGAAGCGGCAAAGGAGGTCGCCGATCACGCGATTATCGGTGCGGGGCCGCTCGACTTCTTCGCCGACACAGGGAAGACCGGACTGGAACTCTCCGCGCTCAGCCGGATCGACGATCTCTACGCAACCAAGGGCTTCCGCGTCGTCTCGGGCGAAGGCGGACGTCCGTTCGGTCTCGAGCGGTACGGCAAAGCGTTTTTCGTCGCGTGGTATTACAAACATCGCGCGGCGCTTGGTGATCCGTCGGCAACGCTCCGCGGTCTCGCGGCGAAGGAAAACATCACCGGCCGTTTCGCCGATCACATCTGGGCGGTCGTCAACAAGCCAGAACACTGGCTATCCCACGCGAGTCACGGTCGACGCCTGGACCCGTCTGCCCGCGCCGACGAGCGACATCAACGCATCGATCGCGAAAGCACGCGCCGGTTGCGACGATCTTTATAAAGCGCTGACGACCTGGCCGAGCTGGTTCTTTGCGCGCGGCGACGTTGCCGCCGGCGGCGCGGGCGACGAGAGCCCGTTGACGTTCGACGATACGTCGCTCAAAGCGGCGCCGACGCATCACTACACGTATCCGCTGGGGAATCGCACTGCTCGTGGACGTGGCCCGGCCGTCACCCCGGGGCCGGTGAAGGTCTATCTGACCTTCGCCGACGTGAACCCGACATCGGGTTCATCGCCGGTCGTGATCTGGCGCAACCCGCGAGTCATCACTCGTGCTCCGGTGCCGAACGGACGCGGCGCGCCAGGCACGGCAGACGGCGCCGCAGCAGCGGCGACGACCACCGGTGGTCGCGGTCGTGGCGCCGCGGGACCGATTCTGACGACGGTGCCGCTGCGCGCACTGTTGCCTGCGGACGTCGCGTCGACGCTCAAGTTCGGGACCAGTCCGGACGGAACGGCGCTCGGTGAAGACGACTTCGCGACGACCGGCGACCGTGTCGTTCACGATCGATGTGCCGCCTGGCGGCAACACGATGGAACTTCAGGCGGACGTCGAGCTCGGGAAGGATCGAAATGCCGTGGTGCGCGTCGCGATCTCCGATCGACCGGAGGGCTCGCCGCGTGATGCCGGACAGCGCGTCCTGCTCGCGGATCCGCAGAGCGTCGGGTACGAAGGATTCCGCGCCAACATCGCGGAGTACGTGTCGCTGCTGCCGCCGAACTCTCATGGCGAAGCGAACCCGGCCGACAAGGATCCGGTGCCTCCGCCATTCGACAACACCTACAACAGCCCTGAACACGACGCGTTCGTACTCAAGGTGAAGTACCAGCGCAACGACACGTTCTTCACCGACAACATGGTTGACGGTGACGATCGCGCGCGGCTGAATCAGGCCTGGAACGATCTGTTTGGATCGTGGCCGTATCACGACGCCTATCTCGGCATGCTCGCCGAACACTTCGGCGTCGATCTCAAAGGACGCAAGATTCAGGACTTCACGTCGCCGAGATCGCGAAGCTGCCGGCGGCGCTTCGTCCGCACGTCAAGGCCCTGCACGCCACTACCTCGAGGTCGTCAAAGCGCAAAAGCTCGCCGAGCCCGGCCAGATCACCGACGCGCTGAATTTTGCGAGCCGCGCGTGGCGTCGTCCGTTGACGACGAGCGAGAAAGAGAACCTGCGTGCGTTCTACCAGAAGTCGCGGACGGTGATGCATCTCGATCACGACACGCGCGCTACGCGCACTGATCGCGCGCATCCTCGTGTCGCCTGCCTTTCTCTATCGCGTCGAAACCGTCGGAGGAAGCGGCGAGCGTCCGCTCAACGCGTGGGAACTCGCCAGCCGCCTGAGCTTCTTCCTGTGGTCGTCGATTCCGGATGAAGAACTGCGGCGCGCGGCGGCGGCCGGTGAGTTGAACGATCCGGCGATGCTCGCGAAGCAAGTGAAGCGGATGACCGCCGATCCCAAGGCGCGTCGGCTGGCGACCGAGTTCTTCGGTCAGTGGCTCGGTTTCTATCACTTCGACGAATATCGCGGCGTCGATACGGGACGCTTTCCCGGAATTCAACGAGGACGTGCAAGACCGCGATGTACGACGAAGCCATCTCCACCTTCGAATACATCGTCCGCCAGGGACGTCCGGTGCGCGAGATCCTCCACGCGGACTACACGTTCCTCAACAAGCCGCTGGCGACCTTTTACGGGATCGATCGCGACCTCAAGCTGACCGACAAGATGGTGAAGGTCGACGGCGCCAACGCGTTCAATCGCGGTGGCGCGCTGCGGCTGGGTTCGGTGCTGACGACAACGTCGGCGCCGCTGAGAACGAGCCCGGTCAAACGCGGCGACTGGATCCTGCGTCGAATTCTCGGGACGCCGACACCTTCGCCGCCAGCGGACGCGGGAACGATTCCCGCCGACGACAAGACGTTCAACGGCCTGACCATTCGCGAGCGGCTGGCGCAGCACAAGCGCAACGCGACCTGCGCGAACTGTCACTTGCGGATCGATCCGCTGGGCTTTCCGCTCGAGGGATTCGACGCGGTGGGCCGCACGCGCGCCACCTATGGCGACGGAAAGCCGGTGGACGTCACCGGTGAGTTCGCAGACGACACCAAGATCGTCGGTACTGAGGGACTGCTCGACTACCTGCAGTCGAAGGACGCGCAGGTGATGAAGACGCTGTCGAAGAAGATGTTGGGCTATGCGCTCGGACGAACGGTCAGAGGATCGGACCGACAGCTGATCGAGAGCATGACCAACGCCGGGGGCAATGCGTCGTTCGCCGATCTGGCGGCCACGATCGTGACCAGCCGTCAGTTTCGCAACAAAGTAGGCGACGATGATACGGCGCCGGCGGTCGACCCACGCGCCAACCAGGGAACGAAGTCTGCAACAGCAGGTGTCCAATGAGTGACTGACGAACGCGCCTTACGCTATCCGCCCTCCACGACGTCACTTCCTTCGCGGCATGGGCGTCGCGCTGGCGCTGCCGTGGATGGAGTCGCTGCCGGTATTCGGACAAGCGGCCGAAGCGGTGAAGGCGAATACGCCGCCGCTGCGGCTCGGCATCGTGTTCTTCTCGAACGGCGTCGAGCCGACCGAGTGGTGGGCGAAGGGCAGCGGCGCAAACATGCAACTGGGGCCGGCGGCGCTGCCGATGATGCCGCATCGCGAAGACATGGTCTTCATCAACGGCCTCTTCAACCAGTCGGCCTTCGTCTCGACGAGTCCGCACCTCGGTCGAATGAACGTGCTGTCGGGCGCGCCGGTCAGCCTCGATCCGAACGAAATCCGGGTCGGCACCTCGATGGATCAGAGTGCTCGCGTCGCAGATCGGTGGACGCACGGCGATCCCCAGCCTCGTGCTCGGCATCGAGCCGAACGAGCTCCGGCTCGAGGACGGCCTGTCGATGATCTACGGGTCGAGCCTGTCGTGGGTCATCGCCGACCAAGCCGGCGACGAAGGAGATCTATCCGTCGCGCGCGTTCGATCGACTGGTGGGAGACGGCACCGGGCCGCAAGATCGATCGCAGCATTCTCGACGAGGTCCGGCAGGACTCGCAGAGCCTGCGTCCGAAAATCAGCCGGGGCGACAACGTCAAGCTGACCGAGTACTTCGAATCGATCCGCGACATCGAGAAGCGGATCGAGCGGGCGTCAAAGGAAGAGCGGATCGAAGGGTGGCGTCCGACGCTGGCGCAGCCCGACATGCCGCGTCCGAAGAACGAGCTGCCGCAGAACGTGCCCGATCACATGAAGCTGATGCTCGATCTGATCGTGCTCGCGTTCCAGATGGACAAGACGCGCATCGCGTCGGTGATGCTCAACAACGATCTGTCGCAGATGAACTTCAAGTTCCTCGAGGGCGTCCAGGGAGCGCTGCATCTCGATCTGACCCACAACGGCCACGCGCCAGACAAGGAAGCGATGTATCTGAAGACGAATCAGTTCCACATCGCGCAGTTTGCCTACCTGACGAAGCGGATGAAGGAGATCCCCGAGGGTGAGACGACCCTCCTCGACAACTCGATCCTGATGTGCACGTCGAGCCTCTTCGACGGCGATGCGCACAGCGCCAACCAGTTGCCGATCCTGA
>CAVPTP010000008.1:0-342134 GCA_963708685.1 uncultured Actinomycetes bacterium | reverse complement strand
GACGAAGCGCCTGCGAGCACCATGCATTCCGCTCCCTGCACATCGATCTTCAACAACGACACGCGCTCGCCCGCGGTCAACGCATCGAGGGTCGTCGCTTCGACCCGGACCACTTCCCGCACGGCCCATCCCGTCGTCGTCTCATAGAACCCCTCCATCTCCGAGCGAGGCCTCAAGAGAGACGCGTTGTGCGTGTTGCCTGTGAGGCGAAAATCGACGAGTCCAGGCGCTGAGCTCGCCGCCCGCGGGTCGATGCGGACGCGGGCGTCGTCTCCGAACCGTTCCTCGAGCCGCGACCGCGCCTCCTCATTCGGCTCGACGGCGAGCACCCTCGCTGAGGGCTCGGCCTGCAGAACGGAGGACGTCCAGTCCCCGACGTTGGCGCCGACGTCGACGATGAGCCCGTCCGCAAGCCGAACCTGAGGCGGGACGAGATCGAGCTGCGCCGCCTTCGCCGCCTGAAACCGCACGAAGCTGTGCCCGTGCCAGCCTCGACTCGTCGCAAATCGGTGTGCTTCCCGCGCTCTGAGCACGACCTCCGGCGTAAGCGCGCGAAAGAACGACCGGTACCGGTTCGGATGGTTGAGGAGTCCCGGGGGCTGCATGGTCGTCGGCGTGCCCCCGACATTGTTCCACGACAGGGCAAACCGTTCCTTCGCAGGGCATCCGTATCATCGGCGGGCGTGACTGGCGAACGCGACCTCGCGATCCGTTCTGAGGGGCTGCGCAAGCGCTACCGGGTCGGCCGGCGCGAGGGCTACCGCGTGCTCCGGGACGCGCTTTCCGACGCCGCGCGTTCGCCGTTCCGCGGCCGCGGCGAGCGCGACGAGCGCTACGTCTGGGCACTCGACGGCGTCTCGTTCGACGTCGGGCGCGGCGAGATCGTCGGCGTCATCGGCCCGAACGGCGCGGGCAAGAGCACGCTGCTCAAGGTGCTGTCCCGCATCACCGAGCCGACCGAAGGGCAGGCCGAGCTGTACGGCCGGGTGGGCTCCCTGCTCGAGATCGGCACGGGCTTCCACCTGGAGCTCACCGGGCGCGAGAACGTGTTCCTCAACGGCGCGATCCTCGGAATGTCGCGAAGCGAGATCGCCCGCAAGCTCGACGACATCGTCGAGTTCGCAGGAGTGGCGCGCTTTCTCGACACGCCGCTCAAGTTCTTCTCCAGCGGGATGCAGGTGCGCCTGGGCTTTGCCGTCGCGGCGTTCCTCGAGCCCGAAATCCTCGTCGTGGACGAGGTGCTCACCGTCGGTGATCTCTCCTTCCAGGAGCGGTCCCTCGGGAAGATGAAGGACGTCGCGAGCGGCGGGCGCACCGTGCTCTTCGTCAGCCACACGATGTCGTCGATCCTCGCGCTCTGCCCGCGCTCGATCCTGCTCGCCGGCGGCAAGGTGCTCTTCGACGGGCCCAGCGAGGAGGCGGTCGCGCGCTACGTCGAGGCGTCGCGGATGAGCGGCGGCTCCTGGCTCGACGACCGGACGAGTCGAACGGGCACGGGCACCGTTCGCGTCACGGCCCTTCGGCTCGAGGACGCCGAAGGCAACCTCGTCGCTGCACCGGGCTCCGGTGACGCCGTCCGCTTCGTGCTCGAGTACGAGGCGAACGAGCACGCGAACCTCGCCGAGCTCGTCGTCAACATCGTGGTCTCGGAGCACGGCGGGCGGGGCCTGCTCTCGCTCATGAGCCAGGTCTCCGGGGACGGGCTGAGGGACGCGCCGCCCGCCGGCCGGGTCACGTGCTTCGTCCCGCAACTGCCGCTGATGCCGGGGCATTACAACGTCCAGTACTCGTGCCTGCTCGGCTCGGAGCTCGCGGACAAGGTGCACCAGGCGGGCAGCCTCGTCGTCGGCGAGGGAGACTTCTTCGGGACCGGTCGCCTGCCGCCGCAGGCCGACTACTACGGGCCGGTGCTCGTGCAGAACGAGTGGGCGCTGGAGGCCGTCGGGCCCGCCTCGCTGCCGCCGGCGGCGGCACCCTCGTCGCGATGAGTCCGCTCACCTTCATGCACCTTGCCAACCACGGCGCGAGGAACATCGGCAACGCGGCGCTGATCTTCGGCCTCGAGCGCGTTCTGCGCGAGGACCTGCCCGGCGACGTCGAGTTCCTCCCCGAGCCCTGGGATCTGTACAGCCGCGCCGTTCGTCGCTTCGACGCATCGTTCGTGGAGCGCGTCAACGTGGAGTGTGACGCGCTGCTCGTCGGAGCCGCGGTGACCTTCGACGGCGGCACGGCTTATGCGAACACCGGCTTCCGCTTCGACCTTCCCCTCGACCTCTGGCGACGGATCGAAAAGCCGATCGTCCTCTACGGGCTCTCGCACCGCGCGTGGCCGCGGCGCGTCTACCACCACAGCGACGCGTTACGCCGCGCGCTGGACGCGATGCTTTCGAGCGACCGCGTGCTGCTGAGCGTCCGGAACGACGGCACGAAAGGGTGGCTCGAGTCGGTCGCGGGACATCCGCTCGACGGTGTCCACGTCGTGCCGGACCCGGCCGTGTTCGTCCCGACCGAGGACGTTCCGCATCTCGAGCTCGATCCCGAGCGGCCGAACATCGTGGTCGCGCCGAACGCCGAGGACGAGATGGAGCGCTTCGGCCTCGCGCCGCGGAAGCGCGCGCTGCGCAGGCCCGAAGCGCGCCGCCCGCTGCCGTTCTCGTCGAGCTGGAACTGGCGCGAGACGCGTGAGGGCTTTTTACGGAGTTTCGCGCGCACGCTCGACCGGCTGGCGGCCGAGAACGACGCGAACCTGATCCTCTGCGGGAACGATCCGTTCGACGTCGGCATGGCGTACGAGCTCTTCGAGCTGATCCACCCGGACACGCGTTACCACGTCGCCTTCGCCGGTGCGGCTCTGCCCACGGCCGTCGGCCCGGCCTTCTACGACCTGTACGCGAAGGCCGACCTCGTCCTCGGGATGCGGATTCATTCGATCACGCCGTGCATCGGGCTCGGGACGCCGGTGATCCCGCTCGTCTCCCAGCCGCGGATGACGGACTTCCTCGCGGACGCGGGCCTTTTGGATTTGGCCGTCGACATCCACGCCGACGACGTGGGCGAGCGCGCGTTCGCCGCCGCGTCGCAGGTGCTGGCCGACCCCGAGTCGGCGCGCGCCCGCCTGCGGGCAGCCCGCGAGGCGCTGCGGCGGCGGACGGCCGAGTTCGACGCGACCGTCCGCGCGTTCGTCGGATCCGTTCGCGAGCTGAGCCCGACGTGATCGACCTGCCGCGCCGCGCGCTCCGGCGGTTGCAGGCGCGCGCGCGAGAGCTCGGCCAGGTCCTCGCGATCCGGCGCGAGGTGCGCGCGCTGCGGCGGGAGCACCCGGGCCTCACCGCCGACCTTGCGCGACTCGCCGGCAACGACGCGCGCCGCGTCCTGCTCGTGAGCCTGAGCAACGACCCCGAGCAGCTCCGGCTCGAGGGAATCCTGGCGAAGGCGATCCAGTTGCACGGCGGCCGGGTGACGCTGCTCGTCTACCGCTCCGGCACGCCCTGGTCGGGCGCGTTGTTCGGAGCGCTCGGCCTGAACGACCGCCTCTACTTCGAGAACCACGCGCCCGGCGGCGAGGTGCTCGACGCAGCGCTGGCCGACCGGCTCGAGCGCTGCCGCACGCTCGCCGACTACAAGGCGTTCGAGGTCGAAGGCGCCCGCATCGGGAGGCAGGCGCTCTCGACCGTCGTCCGCGCGAGCCGCGAGCCGACGGTCGATCTCGACGATCCGGAGGTGAGGCGCTCGATCCGCAACACGATCGAGTACGCGCTGCGTACGCTGCACGTGGCCGACCGGGCGCTCGACGACGTCGCGCCCGACTGCCTGCTCACCGTCGAGCGCGGCTACGCGGGGTTTGGCTCGATCTCGGATCGTGCGCTCGCGCGCGGCGTGCCCGTGATCCAGTTCCAGGCCGCGCATCGCGACGACGCGTTCTACCTCAAGCGCTACACGCTCGAGTCGCGGGACCTGCACCCCCGCTCGCTCGACGACAGCACCTGGAGCCGACTGCTCGCGCTCGGCCTGACGGAGGAGCGCGAGCACGACCTCGAGCGGGAGGTGGCGGCGCAGGAGGACGGGAAGTGGTTCCTCGCGCAACGGCATCGCCACTCGGCTCAGACGGGCGGCCCCGAACGGCTGCGCCGGCGCCTCGGCCTCGACCCGGCGCGGAAGACCGCCGTCGTCTTCTCGCACATCCTCTGGGACGCGAGCATGTTCTACGGAAGCGACGTCTATCCCGACCAGGGCCGCTGGTTCGCCGAGACGGTGCGCCTCGCCGCCGAGGACGACCGCGTGCAGTGGCTCGTGAAGCTGCATCCCGCGCTGTACTGGAAGATCCGCTTCGACGGCGTCCGCGAGGAGCCGGCCGAGCTGGCGATCATCCGCGAGGTCGTGGGCGAGCTCCCGGCGCACGTGCAGCTGCTCCGCCCGGACGACGACGTGTCGAACGTCGACCTGTTCCGGATCATCGACGCCGGCCTGACGATCCGCGGGACGGTCGGCATCGAGCTGCCGCCGCTCGGAGTGCCGGTGCTGACGGCGGGGACGAGCGACTACTCGGGCAAGGGCTTCACGATCGACGCCGACACCGTCGAGCAGTACGAGTCGAACGTGCGAGCGATCGCCGGCCTCGAGCGCCTCTCGCCCGAGCAGGTGCGGCTCGCGCGGCTCTACGCGTACGGGATCTTCTGCGCACGCCCGTGGAGGTTCGACAGCTTCGCGCTCGACTTCCGCCCGCTCGACGCCGCGGGCGACACGCTCGAGCACCGGCTTCGCTACAACGTGCGCACCGCGGGCGAACTCGAACGCGCGGACGACCTGCGCGCGTTCGCCGACTGGATCCTCCGCTCCGACGAGCCGGACTTCGTGGACGAGCGCGCGCTTCGGATGCCGTCGCGCGTCGAGGCGAGCGCGAGTCCCTAGTCGGCGCAGGTGAGGCCGTGCCTGCGCATGACCTCGCCGAGCGCCTCGTAGTCCGGCGGGCCGCCGGCCGCGGCGTCGAGGATGGCGGCCACCTCGCGGAAGTAGTCGGGGCCGAGGATGCCGGGCGTCACGACGGCGAGCGCCTTCGCATCGACGTCGTGCGGGTTCTCGAACTGGTGGATGGCGCCCCGCGGGATGCAGAGCGCCTCGCCGGGCCCGACGTCGGTCGTCGTGCCGTCGACCGTCCAGGTCAGCACGCCCTCGAGCCCGTAGACCGTCTCCTCGTAGCCGTCGTGGCTGTGCGCCGCGGCGACCTGCGTCCCGGCCGGGACGTCGAACTCGAAGACCGCGACCGACCCGCCGGACTCCTCGCCCTCGACCAGGAAGCGGATCGCCAGCGGCCCGACCCTGATCTCTTCGCGTGTGCTCGTCGCATCGTGGTTCCTCCTTTCGATCGTAGTGGTAAAGTGACTTGACCATATATGACGCGACGCACTTCGTCAAGCGTCTTTACGAAATCGCGCGAGCTGCAGCGAGCCGTTCGGGCCGCCGCTGATCGGCGCGCTCCTGCGCATGCCGTGGGAGGCGGTGCAGCGGCGGATGCTCGAGCGGCTCCACGAGCACGGCTTCGACGACCTCGACGCCGCGCACCTGACCGTCTTCCAGTACCCCGGGCCCGCAGGGCGCCGGCCGTCCGAGCTGGCCGCGCGGCTCCGGATCAGCAAGCAGGCGCTCAACTACCTGCTCGGCCAGCTCGAGCGGCTCGACTACCTCGAGCGCCGACCGGATCCCGACGACCTGCGCTCGAAGCGCGTCGCGCTCACCGCGCGGCACGTCCGCGATCGCGTCATCCGCGACGCGGTCGCCGAGCTCGAGGCGGCCTGGGCGGAGCAGCTCGGCCCCGAGCGGTTCGCCCAGCTCCGAACCCTCCTGCTCGAGCTCGATCAGCGGCGGCCGACGTAGAGCAGGTGCGGGCGCGGGAGCCGGCCGGGGTTCCGCAGCCACGTCCGCACCACCGCGTAGGGGGTGAGCCCCCAGTACACGCCCTCGGACTTCTGCGTCGTGAAGCCGTGCGACTCGAAGAGCTGCGCGATCGAGCGCGGGTCGAGCGAGCGCTGGTGCTGGAACTGATGGAAGACGCCGCCGCAGTCCGGGCAGCGCACCGACTCCGCGCGCAGGTCCTCCGCATTCGGCGATGTCGACGACGACCACGCCGCCGGGCGCGAGCAGGCGCCGCACCTCGGCGAGCGTCGGCTCGATCTGCTCGTCGAGCAGGTGCTCGATCACCTCGACGAGGAACACGACGTCGAACGACGCGTCGCCGAGCTCGTCGGGCGCGGCCGCGACGCCGCGGAAGAGCGCGTTGCCCGCGAAGCGCTCGCGGCTCGTCCGCGCGGACTCCTCCGAGAACTCGAGCCCCTGCGCGGCGATGCCGCGCTCGAGCAGGTGCGCGAGCAGGTCGCCGCGGCCGCAGCCGAAGTCGAGGATTCGCTTGCCCCGCAGACCGACGTCGCGCTCGACCTGCTTGACGATCCAGCGGCCGGCATGCGAGCTGAAGTACCAGATCCCGCCGGCCCGGCTCTCGCTGTAGAAGTCCCACGTCGCCGCGACCTTCTCCGGCGTCCAGACGACGTCGTGAGTGTCGGCCACGCGCGCCACTATAGGCCGCAGCCGCCGAGCCGGTAGACGGCGAGCGCGCTGTTCTCGTGAAGCAGTCGCGCGCGCGGCGGCGGGCGCTGCGACCGCTCGAGGACGACGTAGTACGGCGCGTACGAGCCCGCTTCCGGCACGTCGCACGGTCGGCTGCGCCCGGCGAGGACGGCGTCGTTCGAGCTCAGCCGCGCGGTCAGCCCGTCGGCGTCGTCGCGGTAGTCGCCGTTGATCCAGCCGGCGATGTAGAGCTGGCGCCGGCCGGTCATCGGGTAGTAGTTCCAGCCGTCCCCGTCGGCGGCGGTCTCCGGGCCGACCGACGTATCGGCCTCGCGGAGCACGTGGCCGGTGAGCGACGTGAACACGAGCGAGCGCTCGGTGTCGAGTTGCGGACCCAGCGCCACACCTCCCAGTCGTCCCGGGACAGCGGCGGACGCAGGCCGGCGGCGGTCGTTCGCGCGCGCAGCCGGAAGTTCTCGCGGTCGCGCCGCGACGGCGGTCGCTCCGAGGGCGGCGACGGCGATCGCCGCCATGCCCAGCGCGGCCGCCGTGCGAGCGCCGCGGCCGAGGGACCGCCCGGCGACGAACGCGGCCGCGAGCGCGAACGGCGCAACGAACGCGAGGACGCCGCGGCCGGCGAAGGCGAAGACGAGCCCCGTGCCGAGCGCGGCCATCGCTGCGCCGTAGAGGCGCGTCGAGCGCACCGCCGCGGCCAGGCCGACACGACGACCGCGGCGATGAGCAGCGCGAACACGGCGCCGGTTCGCAACGGGGCGATGTCGCGGACGACGACCGCCGCGGACAGGAGAACGCCCGCTGCGACGAGCCAGCCCGCACGCCGGGCGGGCCGCGCCCAGAGATCGAGCGCGGCGGCGAACACGGCCGCGTCGATCGCGATCTCGAGGTTGATCCCGTCCACGAACTGCATGAGCAGCGTCGGCAGCGCGACGGCGACGGCGAACGCGAATCTCCGCTCTCGCACGAGCGCGGCGGAGAGAACGAGCAGGCCGACGAGAAAGAGAGCGCCTCCGGCCGGCGCGTAGGAGGTGCGCGTGACGTCTCGTGCATCGCGAACCGTGTCCCACGTCGACACCCGCAGGTGGACGAGATCCCCGAACGAACCGGCGGTCGCGAACAGCGTCCCGACGACTGCTGCGGCGACGAGCACGAGCCCCCCGGCGAGCAACGCGCCACGACGCCCGGAGCGCGCGCCGGTGATCCCGCAGGACCGCGGCGCCGACGAGAACCGCGAGCGGCAGGAGCATCAGCACCTTGAGGCACACGCACAGGAACGCGAGCACGGCGGTCGCGCCGACGAGCCTCGGCAGCGTCAGCGCCCTCCGGTACAGCGCAACATCGGGAACACGAGCGGCACGGCGAGCGCGACCGGCGAGCTCTCGACGAGCCACGAGCCGTACGAGGTCATGGAGACGGCGAGCGTCGTGACCACGAGCACGTCCGTCCAGCGAGGTTCGAGCGGTCGCTCGAGCAGCGCGAAGCCGGCGAGCGCCGACAGCATCCCGACGAGCGGCAGCGTCGTCGCGTCCGAAGAGGAACGGGTCGAAGCCCGGAAGCCACGACAGCGCCGCGCCGGCGAGCGACGGCCCGACCTCGGCATAGGTGAAGCGATGCCCGGCGGCCGCGAGGTCCGGGAACGGAAAGAGCGAGTGCCGCGCGGCCGCGATCCGCCCCGCGTAGAACGCGACGTCACCGCCGGCCCACGAGTCGTAGGTCCGGCCGGGCCCGTGGTAGTAGGCGCCGAGCGCGAGAGCGAGGCCGACCGCCGCGGGAGAGCCCCACGCGAGCGAGCGGGCGACTCGCGGGCGCAGGCGAACACGCCGCGTCGCGCCGTCAGCGCGAGGGCACACGCCAGCGAGAAGAAGCGACACGATCCCGAGCCAGGCCGTGGTCAGGACGAGCGCGGCGGCGACGAGCACGAGCGCGAGCCCGAGGGGATACGCGAAGACGGCACCGAGCCCCGCCGCCCGCGCGAGCCCGAGCCCGCACCCCCAGACGAGCGCCGTGAGCGCGACGCCGAGCACGAGGTGGAGGACGAGCGCGGGGAGCAGCTGCGCGGTCAAACGCCGCTCAGGCGGCGACGTCGTCCCACGTGAACGAGGGCGAGTCGGTGAGGCCCTCCTCCACGTACAGCAGGTGCCAGAGCTGGAACATGAGCAACGGCCAGAGGCGCTCGCTCTCGTCGCGGCTCCCGTCGAGGTGCGGGCGCAGGTAGCGCGCCGCGAGCCCGGGCCGGAACAGCGCCCTGGCGCGCGAGGTGGTCGTCCGCCAGCAGCCGCTCGGCGAGCGGCCGCAGCTCGCCGCGGAGCCAGCGCGCGAGCGGGAAGACGAAGCCGCGCTTCGGCGCCTCGAGGTGCGCCGGCGTCAGCAGATCCGCGACGGCGTCGCGCAGCAGTCCCTTCGGATCGTCCGGCGACGTGCGCAGCTCCGGCGGGATCGACGTGACGAGCTCGACGAGCTCGTGGTCGAGCAACGGCGTCCGCGCCTCGAGCGAGTGCGCCATCGAGAAGCGGTCGGTCATCAGCAGAAACTCGTCCGGGAGCTGCGTCGCGACGTCGAGGTAGAGACACGGAGTCGCGCGCGCGGCCGCTGCCGCTCTCGTCGAACACGTCCTGGAGCAGCGACGCCGTGGGCGGGCCCGGCCGTGCGCAGGATGTGCCGCTTCTCCGAGTCGGTGAAGTAGTACGAGGGCGCCATGTGGTAGCGGCGGACGTCGCGCGGGCGCAGGCGCGCGAGGCGACCGAGCTCGAACGGGACGAAGCGCCGGTAGTTCCCGAACAGCTCGTCGCCGCCGGTGCCGGTGAGCGCGACCTTGACGTCGCGGCTCATGAAGCGAAAGACGTACCACGAGGGAAGGCCGCCGCCGTACGGCTCGTCGAGCGCCCACACCATCGCGAGGAGGTCGTCGAGCAGCTCGCGCGCGTCGACCACGAGCTCGTGGTGCTCGGTGCCGTAGCGCTCCGCGAGCGCGCGGGCGAGCGGTACCTCGTTCAGGCGTCGTCCTCGTCGGACGTGAACCCGAGCGTGTACGTGCGCAGGTCGGCGCGGCCCGACTCCGCGAGCAGGCCGACGACGGCGCTCGAGTCGAGTCCGCCCGAGAGCGAGCACGCGATCGGCACGTCGGCGAGGCTCCAGCGCGAGACGGCGGCGGCGAGCGCGGCGCGAAGCCGCTCGACCCACGCCGCGCGGTCGAGGCCTCGTCGGGCTCGAACTCGAGCCGGTACCAGCGGCGCACCTCGGCCTCACCGCGTGTCGAGGTCGACCTCGAGCGCATGGCCGGGCGGGAGCCGCTCGACGCCCGCGAGGATCGACTGCCGTCCGGGGACGAAGCGGAGCGTCAGGTAGTGACAGAGGCGCGCCGAGGTCGAGGTCGCGGCCGATTCCCGGAACGCGGAGCAACGCCCGAGCTCCGACGCGAGCGCGAGCCCTCCGCCGGGCGGCGCGCGTAGTAGAGCGGCTTGATCCCGAAGCGGTCGCGCGCGGCGACCAGCTTGCCGCCGGCGCGCCGTCGAGATCGACGAACGCGAACATGCCGTTCAGCTCGCGCGAGCGCGTCGAGGCCGCGCGCCTCGTAGAGCCGCAGCACGAGCTCGGTGTCCGAGTGGTCGCTGCGGAAGCGGACGCCGCTCGGCCTCGAGCCCGCGCCGCAGCTCGCGGAACGTTGTAGATCTCGCCGTTGAACGCGATCGCCGAGCGGCCGTCGTCGGACACGAGCGGCTGCGAGCCGCCGGGCAGGTCGAGGATCGCCAGCCTGCGCGCGACGAGCGCCGCGCCGTCGCCGCGGAAGACGCCGCCGCCGTCCGGCCCGCGATGGTGGAGGGCTGCGCCGAGCGATTCGAGCAGCGCGTCGTCGACCTGGCCGACGAGGGCGGCGATCCCGCACATCGACCGCCAGCATATGCTCGGCCCGTGCCGGACCCGGGGCTGTTCGAGCTGCCGTTCGACCCGTCTGGGATCTCGACGAGCGCTACTTCCTCGACGTCGAGCACCGCTACACGAAGAGCCACAAGCTGGTGCGCGAGGTCGCGGGCGACCTGACGGGAAAGCGGATCCTCGACATCGGCTGCTCGCGCGGAATGCTGCTCGAGCGGTTCCGCCGCTACGAGGACGTCGAGTTCTGGGCGATCGAGCTCGAGCCCGAGTCGCGCGAGATCGCAGAGCGCGCGCGGGCATCGAAGCCGAGGCGCACCAGATCAACGTCTATCGTGGGCCGCGAGCTGCTGGCACGCCTGCCGTTTCCGGGCGAGAGCGTGGACGTCGTGCTGGCAGCGGAGATCATCGAGCACATCGTCGACACGCAGGGCTTCGTCGCGGAGATCGCGCGCGTGCTGCGCCCCGGCGGCACCGTGCTCTTCTCGACGCCGAACATCCTCTGGTGGAAGTACCGCGTCGACCTCTTGCTCGGGCGCTATCCCGACCCGCTCGAGTACCGGCTTCGCTTCGGCGAGGACTTCGGCCACGTGCGCACGTTCACGCCGGCGCTGCTCCGCGAGCTCGCCGAGGAGGCGGGGCTCGACGTCGTGCGCGTCGCCGGGAAGCGGCTCGGCCCGATCTCGTCGCTGACGCGTACGCCAGCGGCCGGTCGCGCGGGCGCTCGACCGCCTGGCTACGCGGCTGCCGGGCGTCTCGGACGACGTGCTGCTCGTCGCACGGAAGCCAGCGCGGGCCTGAAGCCGACGAGAGCCATCCGCTCCACGGACAGCGCGACGACGAGCAGGCGGCAATGCGGAGCTGAACCGCAGGACCGAGGGCGTGCCGGTCGATCTCCTGGCCGCTTCCGTGCCAGGCCACGAGGAGCTGCGGATAGACGGCGAGCAGGGTGGCGACCCCACCCGAGCCGTCGGTCCCGCCACTGGAGCACGAGGCCGCTCACGACCGCCAGCGCCAGCACGACGAGCAGCTCGATTCCGAGCCACGCGGGCCGCGACGGCCAGAAGACACGCTGGACGAGACGCGGGATGCGGTAGTGGACGGCGGGCGCCCTCGGATCCTCGACGGCCGGCGTGTACAGCGCGTGCAGCCTCCCGGGGCTCGAATACGTCGCGAATGTCGGCCGGTCGCGGAACACCTGGGTCGCCGTCCACCACGGATGGTGCAGGAGGAAGCTGCGGTACACGCTCGGCGTGTTCGCGGCCCAGAGCCCGGTGTAGCCGTGCGCCTGCATCCAGACGAGCGCGGCGGGATCGTCCTGCGGCAGCCGGATGTTGACGGCGTCGCGGATCGCCGCCTCGTAGGTCGCCGTGTCGCCGAGCGTCTGCGCCTGGTCGTGAAAGGCGAACACGCGGAGCAGGACGTAGGCGCAGGTGCTCGCGATCGCGAATACCGGCCAGACGAGTGTCCGCCCGCGACTGCGGCACCGACTTACCGGCTGCGGGCGGCGAGCGTGCTCACACCACCCCGGAGGATGGCATCAGCGCCCGCTGTAGAGGCGCAGTGTCTGCTCGACCATGCGCTCCACCGAGTAGCGCTCCCGGACGCGGCTCCGTGCCTCGGCGGCCAGCCGCGCCGACAGCTCCGAGTCCTCGAGCAGGCGGCACACGGCCGCGGAGAGCGCAGCGGCGTCGCCGACGGGCACGAGCAGCCCCGTCTCGCCGTCCACGACCGTCTCGCGGATGCCGCCGACCGGTGTCGCGACGACCGGGACTCCCGCGGCCTGAGCCTCGATCACGGCGAGGCAGAGGCCCTCGAAGCGCGACGGGAACGCGAAGACGTCGAACGCCGGCGAGCAGCTCGGGGACGTCGTCGCGCGCGCCCGTGAAGCTCGAACGGGAGCCCGTCGGCACGCCGTTCCAGCTCCGCGCGCAGCGGGCCGTCGCCGACGACGACGAAGCGCGCGTCGGGAAAGCGCTCGAGGATCGCCGGCGCCGCGTCGACGAGCGCGCGCTGGTCCTTCTGCTCGACGAGGCGCGCGACGTTGCCGACGACGCGGCCGTCGTGCGCGCGGCGCTCGACGTCGAAGCGCGTCGAGGTCGAGGCCGAGCGGGATCACGGCACCGCCGCGGCCGTCGCGCTCGCGGTCGGCCTCGGACGTGTAGATCACCTCCGGTCGCGTCAGCCAGCCGAGCGCGCCACAGCGCTCGGCCGCCGAGCGTTGTCGCTGCCGCGGGAGCTCCGGCGTGTGGTGCGTGACGAGGACCCGCGGCACCCGCGCGAGCGCGCGCCGCGACGAACGCGAGCGGCCAGACGTCGACGACGTGGACGAGCCGCGGGCGCAGCGCCCGCAGCTCGCGGACGAGGTGCGCGAGCAGCGCCGGGCGCCGAGCGGTCCGGGTCGTAGGGCCGCAGCTCGGCGAGCCCGGCGAGCGGCGCGAACGCGTCCGTCTCCGGATGGATCACGACGGCCGGCTCGTCCGAGCCCCTCGCAGCAGCTGCTCGAGGTAGCGCTCGACCGCGCCCCAGGCGGCGGCCTGGTGCAGGTACGCGATCACGCGAGCACGTCGTCGAGGACGGCGGCGAAGCCCTCGGCGGTCCGCTCCCAGGTGAACGCGGCCGCGCCTGCTCGAAGCCGCGCCGCGCGCAGGTCGCTCGGCGAGCCCGTCCTCGGAGAGCACGCGACGCAGCGCCGCCGCGATCGCCTCGGCGTCGACGCGGATCGCAGAGCAGGCCGGCGTCGCCGACGACCTCCGGGATCGAGGAGCGGCTGCTGGCGACGACCGGCGCGCCGCAGGCGAGCGCCTCGACGAGCTGGTAGCCGAAGCCCTCGTACAGCGTCGCGTCGACGTACGCGAGCGCGCCGCGGTAGAGCGTCGACGAGCTCCTCGTCGGACACGCGGCCGAGGAAGCGGACCCGCTCGCCCGCGAGCGCGCGCAGCTCCGCGTCGCGGTCGCCGAGGCCGCCGGCGACGAGCAGCTCGACGTCGGTCTCGACCCGCGCGAAGGCCGCGAGCACGGTCTCGGTGTTGTCGCGCGGGTCGGACGACGAGAGGTGGAAGACGTACCTCCCCGTCGCGACCGGGGCCGGGGCCGAAGCCCGTCGTCGACGGCGGGGTACACGACCGGCACGTCGCCGCCGAGCTCCGCGGCGGTCGCGCGCGAGCCGGCGACGACGCGGCGCCGCGCGCGCGAGGCTCCGGCGCCAGAGCGCCGCCGTGAGCAGGTCGCTGCCGCGCTGGTACGCGCCCACGCCGCGGCGCCGGTTCTCCGCGATCCGGTGCGTCGGGAGCTCGAAGAGCCAGACGACGACGCGCGCTCCTCGGCGCCGAGCGGCAGCCGGTCGCCGAGCGTGACGAGCGCGTCGAGCCGGCGCAGCGCGCGCCGCATGCCGACCTGCTCCCACGCGACGGCCTTCCCGGCCCGATCGCGACTCGTCTCGACGCCGGGGAGGAGCGCGGCCGCCTCTTGCGTGCGCACGTACGCGACGACGTCGTAGCGGCCGAGCGCGGCGAGCGCCTCGACGAGCCGGCGCTGCGAGCGAGCGTGGCCCTTGCCGTCGCGCGAGACGGAGGTCGCGTCAACCCCGATGCGCGGCACGGCGCCTCTCCCGCAGGCGGCGGACGACGGGTCTCGGGCAGCAGGCTCTTGGCCGCGAGCGAGAGCGACAGCCGCGACGCGCTCCGCGGGTCGATGACGAGCGCCTCCCACAGCCAGCGTCGCGCGGGCCCGAGCTCGAGCTGGCCGTAGAGGTTGTTCGCCGCCGCGACGCGCGCGCGCGCACGACCCTCGCGCGCGTACGGCCTCAGCTCCGCCGGCAGCCGGTCGCCGGTCAGGAACTCGTCGGCGAAGCGCAGGTAGTCGCGCGCCTTGCCGGTCTGGTCTCCGACCGATCTTCGACGCCGCGTGCTCGCGGTAGGTCGACCACGGCCGCGGCACGCGCTTCACCGGCCCGAGCGCCGACAGCCGGAGGTACAGCTCGAAGTCGAAGAAGTAGTAGCCGCGCTCGTCGAACGGCCCCGCGTGCTCCCATGCGCGCGCGCGTCCACATCGAGCTCGGCTGGACGACGTGGTTGTCGCAGTTGCGCACCATCGCCGGCGGGATCCCACTCGCGCGACGTGAGATAGCCGGTCTGCGGTTCGAGTCGGCGTCCGTGTAGAGCGCGTCGCCGTAGACCATGACGAGCGCGGGATCGGCCTCGAGCTCGGCGACCATCTCCGACACCGCGCCGGGGAGCAGCGTGTCGTCGGAGTTGACGTACGCCATCAGCTCGCCGCTCGTGCGCTCGAAGCCGCGGTTGATCGCCGCGACCTGGCCCGCGTTCTCCTGCGCGATCGAGCGCGTGCAGCCGATCGTCGTAGCGGCGCGCGATCTCGAGGCTCCCGTCGGTCGAGCCGTCGTCGACGACCACGTACTCGATCTCCGGATAGTCCTGCGCGAGCACCGACTCGATCGTCTCCTCGAGGAACTGCGCCTGGTTGTACGACGGCGTGACGATCGACACCTTCACGAGCGCTCGATCCGCCGCGAGCAGCTCCTCGTAGAGCGCCGCGAACTCGCGCGCCTCGCGCTCGGCGCCGAACTCGGCCTCCGCGACGGCGCGCGCCTGCCGCGCGAGCCGCGCCCGAAGCTCGTCGTCGCCGAGCAGCGCGCCGGATCGCCCCCGCGAGCGCCGGCCGCGTCGCCGGGCGGGACGAGCAGCCCGGTCTCGCCGTCGCGAACCGCGTCGGGGATCCCGCCGACCGCCGAGGCGACGACCGGCGTCCCGCACGCGATCGACTCGACCGCCGACGTTCGGCAGGTTGTCCGCGAGCGCCGGCAGGACGAAGACGTCCGCCGCCGCGTACGCGAGCGCGAGGCGCTCGTCGTCGTGCACCGTTCCGAGCGCCGCGACCTCCCGCCCGAAGCCGTCGCCTCCGGCCCGAGCACGGCGAGCTGGAAGTCCAGGTCGCCGAGCGAGGACAGCGCGCCGGCGAGCACCTCGCCGCCCTTGCGACGATCGTTCCGCTCGAGCGACGAGAAGAGGACGACCGGCCTGCTCCGGGTCGAGTCCGAGCGCCTGCGCGCCTCCCGCGGGCCGCGGGCGGAACGTCGTCGAGGTCGACGCCGTTCGGGATCCGCCGCACCGGAAAGCGCCCGAGCAGCGGGCTCTCCCGCGCAATGCCGCTCGAGCCAGCGCGACGGCGCGACGACCGTCATCCGCGAGCGGCGGTAGACCGCGTCCTTCCAGCGGAACAGCGTCGCCGTCGTGTCGCGCCCGCAGCCGCGGGTACTCGTGGAGGTACGGGCACGAGCCGCAGCCGTGCCGCCAGCGCTCGCAGTCGTACGAGTACGCGACGTGGCCGGTGCAGCGCCCACATGTCCGAGAGCCGCCAGACGAGCGGCCGGCGTGCGCGAGAGCAGCGGCAGCGAGCTGTGGCTGAAGTAGCTCCCGTGCACGTTGTAGAGCTGCACGACCTGCGACTCCCGGAACCACGGGTCGAGCGCGACGCCGAACGACGACGGATAGAGGACGTACTGGAGATCGAGCCGGTCGAGCGACCGCGGCGCAGGCGCGGTCGGCCGCACGCCACGCGACGTTCGCGCTTGAGCGGGCGGACGTCCGCGTCGCCGGTGCGCCGCACGGCCGACGAGCATGCGCGAGCGCCAGCCGAGCGAGCGAAGCCCGTCGTGGATCCTGAACGCCGACCGTGCGGCCCCGCCTCCCGCATCCGAGGCGCTGATGTGCAGGACGCGTCCGGTCAAATCGGGGCCAAGCATAGGCCGCGCCTCCCGCGCCGCCTTCGCGCTGCGAGACTGAGGCACGTGGCGGCGCGAGCGGTCAGCGGGCGGAGCACGGTCGGCCTGATCTATCGAAGCCCGAGCGCTGTACCGGCTGGCGATGAGCGTGCTCGACCGCGAGCGCAAGCGCCGTGACCGGCTCGTCGTCGACGCGATCGCGCCCGGATCGTCGGTCGTCGATCTCTGCTGCGGCGACGCGTCGATCGCGCCCGCGCTCCTCGGCAAGGGCTGCCGCTACGTCGGCCTCGACGTGAACGAACGCTTCGTCGCCGCCGCACGCAAGCGCGGGCTCGACGCGCGCGTCTGGGACGCCGCGACGATGGACGTCCCCGAGGCGGACGTCGTCTGCCTGCTCGCGAGCCTCTACCAGTTCGTCCCCGACGAGCGCCGGCTGGTCGAGCACGATGCTGCGCAGCGCGCGCGAGCTCGTCGTGATCGCGGAGCCGGTGCGGAACTGGGCGACGAGCGGATCGACGCCGCGCGGGCGCCGCGCCGAAGGCCGCGCGTCTCCGGACCCCGTGCGCGCAGAGCACGGCGAGCGCGAGCATGCCTACGACGCCCGGACGACGTTCAGCAGCGCGACGAAGCACACGACGAGGAGAGCGAGCAGCCCGAACGGATACGCGAGCAGCGCGTCGCGCGGCTCGAGCGGCCGGCCGAGCGCGCGCCGCGCGAGCTCCACGACCGCGAGCCCCGCCGCCCAGACGACGAAGACCAGCGCCGCGCCGAGCGCAGCGTGGAAGGAGATCGGTGCGAGGAGCTCGTTGATCTCGTGCAAGGTCGTGCGCCGCAGGCGTATCCGGAAGAGGCCAGGGCTAGCATAGGCCGCAGCCGTGGCCGCTCCAGCCCAGCCCGCACGCCGATCCTGCTCGTCCACCACCGCTCCGAGCTCGGCGGGGCGCCGGCGTCGCTCTCGTACCTGATCCGCGAGCTCGACGACGCAGCAGTTCGAGCCGCACATCTACTGCCCGCCGGGCCCGGCGGCCGAGCTCTTCCGCGAGTCGGGCGCCCACGTGCACACCGGCTCCGTCGCCGGGTTCACGCACATCTGGGCCTCGACGTACCGCGGCCGGCGCTGGCTGCTCTTCCTGCGCGAGCTCTCGCAGCTCCCGGCGCACCTGATCCAGTTCCGGCGGACGCTGCGCCGCGACCGCTTCGAGCTCGTCCACTTCAACGACTCGCCGCTGATCCCGGCCGCCTGGCTCGCGAAGCGCGAGGGGCTCCCGGTCGTCTGGCACCTGCGCTCGGCGCTGCCCGAGGGCGGCACGCGACCGGCGCTCGGAGTTCGTCCGCTCGGCGATCAGGCGCTTCGCCGACACGTCGATCGCGATCAACCACGACGTCGCGGACGTCTTCGGCGTCGGCTCGACCGTCGTCCCGAACTCGGTCGACCTCGAGCGCTTCCGGCCCGGCGATCCCGCGGCGGCGAAGGCCGCGCTCGGCCTGCCGGTCGACCGGCCGGTGATCTCGTACTTCGGGTTCATCTACCCGTCGAAGGGGTTCAAGGAGTTCATCGAGGCGGCGGCACGGCTCCGGCGACGAGGGGATCGACGCCAGCTACCTGATCGTCGGCGGCGCCGTCCGCGGCGAGGAGTTCTTCCGCACCGTCGTCGGCCGCTCGCTCCAGCTCGCCGACCTGACGCGGAACTACGAGTCGGAGGCGAAGCGGCTGGTCAGGGAGCTCGGGCTCGCGGACGTCGTCCGCTTCGTGCCCTTCACGCAGGACACGGCCAACCTGTACCAGGCGTCCGACCTCGTCGTCGCTCCGTCGCGCGGGCCCGAGCTCGGCCGCCCGGTGATCGAGGCCGCGGCGAGCGGCGTTCCGGTCGTCGCGTCCGGCTCGCGCACCGGCGGCGGCGTCGTCGTCCCGGGCGAGACGGGCGTGCTCGTGGACGACTTCGGCGTCGACGGGCTCGCGACCGCGGTCGCCGACCTGCTCCGCGATCCCGCAGCGCCGGCACAGGCTCGGCGAGGCCGCGCGGACGCACGCGGAGACGAACTTCGACCCGTCGCGGAACGCGCGGCGGATCGAGGCGATCTACCGCCGCCTCGCGCCGGTGCGGACGCGGATCCCGATCCTCTACGTCCACCACCGCCCGCAGCTCGGCGGCGCTCCGTCGTCGCTCGCACAGCTCATCGCGAACCTCGACCCGCGCTTCGAGCCGCACGTGTTCTGCCCGGAGGGCCCGGCGGCCGAGCTGTTCGCCGCGGTCGGCGCGACGGTGCACACCGGCGACGTCTCGATCTTCGCCCACGCCTGGGACTCGCCGTACGAGGGCCTGCGCTGGCTGGTGCTCGGGCGCGAGGTCGTCGGCGCTGCCGGGCGCACCTGCACCAGCTCGAGCGGCTCATGCGGACGCACCACTTCCCGCTCGTGCACCTCAACGACTCGCCGCTGCTGCCGGCCGCGCGCGTCGCACACCGCCACGGCGCGAAGGTCGTCTGGCACCTGCGCTCGGCGCTCGCGGGCGAGGGACGCGACCGACGGAGCCGCGCGATCGCGACGCTCATGGAGCGCTGGGGCGACGCGGCGATCGCGATCGACAGCGACGTCGCTGCGCGCTTCCCGATCGACCTGCCCGTCACGATCGTCCACAACTCGGTCTCGCTGCCCGTCTCCGCGAACGGCAGCAACGGACGCCGGGCGCTCGGGCTGCCGGAGGATCGCGTGGCGATCGGGTTCGCCGGCTTCGTCCGCCGCCAGAAGGGCTGGCCGGAGCTCGTCGAGGCGGCCGAGATCCTCGTCGCCGACGAGGTTCCGGCGCACTTCGTGATCATGGGCGGCGGCGTCCGCCCGCCCGAGTACTTCCGGACGCTGCGCGGGCGCGCGCTCGCGGCGACGAACCTGCTGACGGACGAGGAGTCGGCGATCAAGGAGCTCGTCGCGGCGAAGGGGCTCGAGCGCGCACTTCTCGTTCCTGCCGTTCACCGCCGCAGACGGGCGAGATCTACTCGGCGCTCGACATCGTGACGTTCCCGAACCAGGGCGTCGGGCTCGGACGACCCGTGCTCGAGGCCGCGATGTACGGCAAGCCGGTGGTCGCGTCGGGCTCGCGCGACGGCGCCGGCGTCCTCCTCCCGGGAAAGACGGGGCTCCTGCTCGACGACTCGAGCCCGCAGGGGATCGCCGCTGCGCTCCGCCTGCTCGTCGCCGACCCGGAGCTGCGCCGCAGGCTCGGCGAGGCCGCGGTCGAGCACGCGCGCGAGCGTTTCGACCCCGCCGCGAACGCGCGCAAGGTCGAGGCGGTGTACGACGAGCTGCTCGCCGACGGCGCCGCTCACGCGCCGCACGAGCCGGCGCTCGCCGCGACGGCATAGTGCCGGCCTCGCCGCCTGCTGATCCTCACTCCCGGCGAGCTGACCCGCGACCCGCGCGCGCGCCGGGCCGTGCAGACGGCGCACGAGCTCGGCCTGGAGACGACGGGCCTCTCTGCGCTCTTCGATGGCTCGTCGCCGCTCCCGCTCGAGCACGTCGACGTCGTCCGGATCGCGCGGCCGCGCGTGACGCTTGCGCTGCGGGAGCGCGGGCTCGGTGGAACGCGCCAGGCCGCCGGTGGACGGCGGTTCGTGCGCGAGCTGCGCGGCCTCTTCCGGCTCGTTCGTCTGGGCGCTGGCGACGGCGCGACTCGTTCGCGCGGGCCGAAGGCTCGGGCGCTTCGACGTCGTGCACGCGAACGACCTCGACACGCTCCCGGCGGCGTGGCTGATCGCGCGCCACGCCCGCGCGCGGCTCGTCTACGACGCGCACGAGCTCTACGGGGAGCAGGAGCGGGACGCGCCGAGGCTGAACGCGCTCGCGCTCGGAGCCGTGGAAGGCGCCCTCGCACGACGGGCAGCGAGCGTCGTCACGGTCAGCGACGAGCTGGCGCACGAGCTGCGAGATCGGTTGCGGCTGCGGCACGAGCCGCTGAGCGTCCTCAACTGCCCGCAGCTCGATCCGCGCGCGCCCGACCTCGACGGCGCGGAGGGGCCGTTGCGCGCGATCTACCAGGGAGCGGTCGGCGTCGGTCGTCCCCTCGACGACCTCTTCGCGGCGGCTCGAGCAGCGCCGGACGTCCACCTGACGGTTCGCGTCCTCGGCGCCGACGCCGACGCGTTGCGCCGACGCGCGGACGAGCTAGGACTCGGAGGGCGACTCACGGTCGCGGAGCCGGTGCCTGTCACCGGGCTGATCGACGCGTTGCGGCCCTTCGAGGTCGGCCTGATCATCGACCGGCCCGTGACGCGGAACAACGAGCTCGCGTTCCCGAACAAGCTCTTCGAGTACATGATGGCCGGCCTCGCGGTGGCGGCTCCGCGACTGCCGGCGCTGGCGCCGTTCGTCGAGGGCGAGGGGATCGGCGTCCTGTTCGAGCCGGGCGATCCCGCAGATCTCGGGCGCGCGCTGAACGCTCTTGCCGCGGATCGCGAACGGCTCCGGGCATTCCGCACCCGCGCGCGCCAACTCGCGGAGACGCGGTACAACGCCGAGGCTCAGGCGCCCGCGCTCGCGGCCGCGTGGGGCCTCTGAGCCCGGAGCTTCGCCGCGACCTTCTCCCCCAGGCGCCGCGCCTTTGCCGCCGGAGACGCGTCCCAGTGGCACGGGTGCACGAGCACGATCGCCCGAGCGGCCGAGTCGAGCAGCCGCAGGTCGAGCTCGTCCGGGTGCCACCTGCGCCCGCGCGCGTCGAAGCTCGAGTCCGATCGGTAGAGGTCGGCGCCGAGGTGGTAGGCCTCGTACTCGAGCCCGAACTCGGCGGGCTCGAGCTTCCACGCGACGTCGGTGCGCGGGAAACCCGGCTGCGGCTCGTCCCACCCGGCGAAGAGATAGTTGTTGTGGACGCCGAGCCGCCGGGCCTCGGGCGACCCGTGCGCGGCCACGCCGCGGATCTCCAGCCCCTGGCCGCGCAGCCAGTCGAGCTCGCGGCGGAGGTACTGCCGCCGGATCGACGCCCCGGAGCAGCGCCGCCGGCGCGAGGTCGCTGTGCCAGCCCACCTCGTGCCCGTGCTCGTCCTGCAGTCGCCGGAGCGCGTCGGCGAAGCGCGCGTCGTGCGCGTAGTAGCGGCGCCGTGTGGAGGACGAAGTACGTGGCGCGGATCCCGCGCGCGGCCTCGAGCCGGGCGAGCTCGAGCGCCGAGTCGAGCCGGGTGTCGACGTCGTGCCGGAGGCCGAGCGCCGGCGCCTCCGGCCTTCGCGAGCTCGACGAGCGGCGACGACGCGACGATCCCCGAGCCGCTCGAGCCACGCGTCGTAGCGCCTGTACGTGAAGGCGCGCTCGGTGAGCGGAAAGAGCAAACGGCTCGCGAGCGGCTCCCTCACACTTTGCGAACGCCGCATGATGATGATTCCACCATGTGTGGGATCTGCGGGGTCGTCGCGCCGGGAAGGCCGGCGGAGGTAGAGACGGTCGAGCGGATCTCGGCGACGCTCGCGCACCGCGGCCCGGACGGCGCCGGCTCGTACGCGGGCTCGGGCTGCGCGCTCGGCTTCCGCCGCCTCGCGATCATCGACCTCTCGCGACGCGGGGATGCAGCCGTTCGCGAGCGAGGACGGCCGCCTCCAGCTCGTGCACAACGGCGAGATCTACAACTACCGCGAGCTGCGCGTCGAGCTCGAGGCGATGGGCCACCGCTTCCGCAGCGCAACCGACACCGAGGTCGTCCTCGCCGCCTACGAGGCCTGGGGCCCCCGCTGCGTCGAGCGCTTCAACGGGATGTGGGCGTTCGCGATCTGGGACGAGCGCGAGCGAAGGCTGTTCTGCGCGCGCGACCGCTTCGGCGTCAAGCCCTTCTACTACCGCTTCGAGAACGAGCGGCTCGTGTTCGCGAGCGAGGTGGCCGCCTTCCGCGCCGACGCAGGCGCGACGCTCGAGCCGAACCGCCGTGCAGTGCGCGAGTACCTCGAACAGGCGTACCTCGACCACACGGACGAGACGTTCCTGGACGGCGTGCGACGACTCCCGCCCGCGCACTCGCTCCTGCTCGACGAACGCGGCCTGCGCGTCGACCGGTACTGGCGGCTCGAGCCCCACGACGCCCCCGCGGGCGACGCCGCGGAGGCCTTCCGCGAGCTCTTCCTCGACAGCGTCCGCCTCCAGCTCCGCAGCGACGTGCCGCTCGGAACGGCGCTCTCCGGCGGGCTCGACTCCTCCGCGATCGCGACGGGAGTCGACCACCTGCTGCGGACCGAGGCGGAGAACGCGCGCGCCGTCGGCACGCGGCAGCAGACGTTCACCGCGTTCTTCGACATCGCCGGCTTCGACGAGCGCCCCTACGCGCGCGCGGTCGTCGAGCAGACCGACGCCGAGCCGCACTGGGTCACGTTCGACGCCGAGGACCTGACGGCGAACCTGCCGGCGATCGTCGAGGCGCAGGGCGAGCCGTTCGGCTCGACGAGCATCGCCGCCGGCTGGTACGTGATGCGGACCGCTCGGGAGGCCGGCATCACCGTGATGCTCGACGGCCAGGGCGGCGACGAGCTGCTCGGCGGCTACCGCGCGCACCTCGGGTTCCGCCTCGCCGACCTGCTCGCGAGCGGCCAGATCGGCGAGCTGCGCAGCGAGTTCGCGAGCTTCCGTCCGCGGCACGGGACCGCGGCACTCGTCACCGCCACGGCGCGGCCGTTCGCGCCGGAATCGCTCACGCGGCTCGTCCGCGGACGCACGCGCGGCGCCTCGGCGCTCGTCCACCCGGACCTGGCGGCGCTCGACACGACGAACGGCGAAGCGGGTCGGCTCGCCGTTCCCCGACCGCCTCCGCCGATACCAGCAGCTCGTGCTGACGCGCCGCGGCATGCCGGAGCTCCTGCGTTACGAGGACCGCAACTCGATGGCGCACTCGATCGAGGCGCGCGTGCCGTTCCTCGACCACCGCCTCGTCGAGCTGGCGTTCTCGCTCCCCGGTGACGAGCTGATCCGCGGCGGCAGGACGAAGGACGTCATGCGTCGCGCGCTCGCGGATCTCCTGCCGCAGAGCGTGCGCGAACGCACGGACAAGCTCGGCTTCGTGACGCCCGAGCGGCTGTGGTTCCGGGGCGCGCTGGGCGAGCTCGCCGCGGACGTGTTCGCGTCGCGATCGTTCGCGGAGCGCGGCTTCGTCGACCGATCCTCGGCGCGTGCGACGGCTCGAGCGGCACCGCCGGGGCGAGCTCGACGCGGGGATGGAGCTGTGGCGGGCGCTCAACGTCGAGCTGTGGGCCCGCCGCTTCCTCGACGCGTGAGCACGCCGGACGCCTACGCCGCCTACTTCGAGTCGCCCGCGCACTGGGGCAGGACGTACGAGACGGTCACGCCGGGCGAGCGGCTGCGCATCGACACGCTCGTCGAGCTCCTTCCCGCCGACGCGGAGCCGGTCCTCGACGCGGGGTGCGGCGACGGCGTCGTCACGAACGTCCTCTTCGACCGCGGCGTGAACGTCACCGGCGTCGACATCTCGGAGGAGGCGCTCGGTCACGTGCGCGCTCCGACAGTGCGCGGCAGCGTCGACGAGCTGCCGTTCGCCGATCGGAGCTTCGCGTGCGTCGTCGCCGCGAACGTCCTCGAGCACCTTCCTGCGGGCATGTTCGAGCGCGCGCTCGCCGAGCTGGAGCGCGTGGCGGAGCGCTACCTGCTGGTGAGCACGCCGCACGAGGAGGACCTCGTCCTCGCGCAGACGCACTGCGGCCGGTGCGAGACGAGCTTCCACGCCGCGTGGCACGTCCGCTCGGTTCGCGTCGAGGACTTCGAGCGCTGGCTTCCGGGTTTCCGGCTCCGCGAGCTGCGGCTGACCGGCGAGACGGTTCGACGCCGCTCGACCACGCTGCAGCGGCTCGCGCAGGCGCTCGGCAACGTGTGGCTGCCGTCGCGCGAGGCCGTCTGCCCGACGTGCGGCTACCGCGTCGATCCGACGCGCCCGAACCCGCTCGTCCGTGTCACGAACGGCGCGATCCAGCGCGCGATCGGCCTCGCCCGAGGCGAGCGGCCGAGCCAGCTCGTCGCGTTGTTCGACCGCAGGTGAGGGCGTTACGCTGATCGCCGTGACGCAGGAGCAGGTCAGGGACTGGTGGAACCGCAACCCGATGTCGTACGACGTCGGATCGCCGATCGTGGCCGCGCCCGCGTCGCGCGACTACTTCCGCGAGCTCGACCGGCGCGTCTTCGACCCGCGCGTCCTCCGCCTGACGAAGGGCGAGGACGGCCGCCCTTTCTCGCGGTTCGTGGACTTCGACTCGCTGCTCGGCAAGCGCGTGCTGGAGGTCGGCTGCGGCAGCGGCTTCGCCATGCAGCTGTCGGGCTCACGGCCGACGTCGCGCAGGGCAACGGCGAGTCGCTCGACCTCGAGGACGAGAGCTTCGACCTCGTCTTCTCGTGGGGCGTCATCCATCACTCGACCGACATGGATCGCGCGCTCCGAGAGCTGGTGCGCGTGCTGCGTCCCTCGAGTCGGCTCGTCGTGATGGTCTACCACCGGCGCTCGCTGTTCTACGGCGTCTACAAGGCGCTCCAGCACGCCCAGCCGCTGGCCCAACGGGTCGGGCTGCACTTCGAGGGCGCCCGCACCGGGGACGTCCACGGCCTGATCGTCCGGCATTTCTCGCGCGGGGAGCTGCGCGCGAAGCTCGAGAGCGTCGGCCTCGAGTCGGTCTGCGTGCAGCCGTACGGGCAGGACTCCGAGCTGCTCCCCCTGCCGCGCACGATTCGCGTCCCGATCACCGATCGGCTGCCGCGACGGCTGCGCGACGCGGTGCTCGACCGTCTCGGGCACCAGCTCGCCGCGACGGCCGCCAAGCCCGCATGACGTCGATCCTCGGGCTCAACGTCTACCACGGCGACGCGGCCGCGGCGCTCGTCGTGGACGGCGAGCTCGTCGCCGCCGCGGAGGAGGAACGGTTCACGCGCCTCAAGCACGTCGCCGGCTTTCCCGCGCACGCCGCCGCATGGTGCGTCGCGGAGGCCGGCCTCCAGCCGCGCGACCTCGACCACGTCGCGGTCGGGCGCGACCCGCGCGCGAACCTCGGCGCGAAGGTGCAGCAGACGCTGCGGCGCCTGCGCAACCCGTCGTACGTCGCGGCGCGCCTCCAGAACATGGCGAAGGTGCGGAAGGTGCAGGACGACCTCTCCGCTGCCCTGGATACCGACGGCGGCGGTCTGCGCGCGCGGTTCCACAACGTCGAGCACCACCAGGCGCACGTGGCGAGCGCCTTCTTCGTCTCGCCGTACGAGGAGGCGGCGATCCTCACCCTCGACGGCTTCGGCGACTTCGCCTCGGCGATGCTCGCGACGGGACGAGGCAATCGCTTCGAGATCGTCGACCGCGTCGTCTTCCCGCACTCGCTCGGGCTCTTCTACACGGCGATCACGCAGTGGCTCGGCTTCCCGAAGTACGGCGACGAGGGGAAGGTGATGGGGCTCGCGCCCTACGGCGACGCGGCCGTGCACCGCGAGCGGATGCGCGACCTCGTGCGCCTGAAGGGCCTCTTCGAGCTGAACCTCGACTACTTCACGCACCACGCGCAGGGTGTCGACATGACGTGGTCGGGCGGCGTGCCGACGATCGCCCCGATCTTCTCGCAGCGCCTCGAAGACGTCTTCGGCGCCGCGCGAGAGCCGCGGGGGGAGCTGACGAAACATCACGAGGACGTTGCGGGCGCCCTCCAGGCTGTCCTCGAGGACGTCTACCTCCACGCCGTCACCGTTGCGCAGACGACCACCGGCTCCACGAACCTCTGCCTCGCCGGCGGGGTCGCGCTGAACGCGGTGGCGAACGGCCGCATCCGTCCCGAGACCGCCTTCGACAACGTGTACATCCAGCCCGCCGCGGGCGACAACGGCATTGCCATCGGCGCCGCCTACCACGTCTGGAACCAGACGCTGGGCAAGCCGCGTGGCTTCGTGATGGAGCACGCGTATACAGGCCCCGAGTACTCCGATTCGCAAGCGGGCGCGGCACTACGCGCTGCGGGGCTCGAGTCGCAGCTGCTCTCCGACGACGCACTCTTCCCCCTCGTCGCCGAGCGGATCGCCGCAGGCGACGTCGTCGGCTGGTTCCAGGGCCGGATGGAGTTCGGCCCACGCGCGCTCGGCAACCGCTCGATCGTCGCAGATCCGCGCAGGCACGACATGAAGGACGTCCTCAACGCGCGCATCAAGCAGCGCGAGCCGTTCCGCCCCTTCGCGCCGAGCATCCTCGCCGAGAAGACCGCGACGTGGTACGAGCAGGACTACACCTCGCCGTTCATGATCCTCGTCTACAAGACGCGTGCCGACAAGCGCGAGCTGATCCCCGCGGTGAATCACGTCGACGACACGGGACGCGTGCAGACCGTCGAGCAGCACGTCAACCCTCGCTATCACCGCCTGATCTCGGAGTTCGACGCGCTCACCGGCGTGCCGATCCTGCTCAACACGTCGTTCAACGAGAACGAGCCGATCGTGATGACGCCGGAGCAGGCGATCGAGACGTTCACCAAGACGCGGATGGACACGCTCGTGCTCGGCAATCACGTCGTCCGCCGTGGCGACTGACACACCGGCCGGCGCCCGGGCGAGCCGCGGGATGCGGCTGGCGCGGACGCTGGGGCTGGCAGAGGCGGGTCGCGCGCTGCGCGACTTCGCCACGTACCTGCCGACGCAGGTCATCCCGGCAATCGCGGGCGTCCTCGTGCTGCCCATACTCGCGCGGGAGCTCGCGCCGTCCGAGCTCGGCGTGCTTGCGATCGCGCAGACGCTGATCACGCTCGGCTGGACCGCGGCGGGCAGCTGGCTGACGACGACGCTCATCCGCGAGCTGCCGGCGGCGCGGGAGGCCGGGGAGCTCGACCGCTTCTCCGCGCTGATGCTGCGCGGGCTCGGGCTCAGCGGCGTCCTCTTCGGGCTGTTCAGCGCCGCGCTCGCGGTCGGCGGGACGTTCAGCTCGACGCTTTCGTCGAACGTCGTCCTCATCGCCGCGGCGACTGCGGGCCTGATCCTGCAGAACGTCGCCGCGACGCTCTTCGCCGCGAGCCTTCGACCGCGTGCGTTCGCGGTCGTCGAGGTCCTAGCGCGCGTCGGCGGGATCGCGCTCGGCACCGTGCTGGTGTTCAAGGGGCACAAGGTCGAGGGCTACCTCCTCGGACTCGCGATCGGCTCGCTCGTCGTCGGCCTACCGGGCGTTCTCTTCGCGTGGCCGCGCGGGGCCGGCGAGACGGCTCGCGAGGAGCCGCTGCTCCCGGAGCTTCGGCACTGGGTCGAGTACGGAGTGCCGATCGCGATCGCGGGCGTCGCCACGTGGGCGCTCTTCCTCGTCGACCGGTACCTGCTTGCGCTGCTCGAGGACACGGCGGCCGTCGGCGTCTACAGCGTCGGCGCGGTGATCGGCGACAAGGTCGTCACGATCCCGACGTTCGCGTTCTTCATCGCGGCACGGCCGCTGCTGTTCACGGCCATGGAGACGCGCGGACGCGCAGAGGTGGAGCGGCTCGTCCGTGCGTGGACGCGCATCGTCCTGCTGATCGGCGCACCGATCGTCGCGGGCGCAGCGCTCGTCTCGTCGTTCGTCGTCGAGAAGCTCACGGGCAAGGCCTCGTACGCGCCCGCGGCCGGGGTCGTGCCGATCGTCGCGCTCGGCTCGCTGATCTGGGCGCTCGCGCTGTTCGGCAACGCGGGGCTGACGACCGCGCGCAAGAGCCGGCCGTTCGTCTACGCGGCGGCGCTCGCGCTCGCCGCGAACGTGATCGCGAATCTCCTGCTCATCCCCGCATACGGGATCAAGGGCGCGGCTATCGCGACACCGATAGGCAACGCCGTCTTCCTGCTCGCCGCGCAGGTCTGGTCGCGCCGCTACGCGACGTGGCGCTTTCCGTGGGCGACGCTCGCGCGCACGGCTGCGGCCGCGGCCGCCGGCTATGCGCTCGGTCGCGGTGCGCTCGAGTGGCTGGACAGCTCCGTCGCGGCCGGCGTCGCCTGCGTCGCCGCGTATCTCGTCGTGCTGGTCGTCCTCGGCGAGCGACGCCGGTTCGCAACTAGCCCGGCTTGACGATCGGCAGCAGCAGCTCGTAGGCCATCCGGTCCACGACGGGCAGGCGAACCTGCGGCAGCGGCAGACCTCGGCGACCGAGCTTGAACAGCACCTGGTTGACGCCGTGGTCGACGACCGAAGCGGCGAAGCTGCCGAAGCGCGGCTCGAGCGGCCGCCCGCCTGCCCGCTCGGCGAGCATCCTCAATTCGTGTGCCGAGAACGGCACCTCGGTGCCGAGCGGCCACGTTCCGCGGCGCATGAGCAATGCGGTCCAGGCGCGATACACCGGTGCGTGACGGTTCGGGACGCCGATCAGCGCGAGCCCGCCAGGGCGCAGGACGTCGAGGTGCGCGCGCACGACTCCGAGCCTCCGGTCGCCGAGGAAGTGCTCGCACAGGCCGAAGGACATCGAGACGTCGAACGTCTCGCGGAGGTCGGGCGGGAGGTCGAAGACGTCGGCGACGCGGTACTCCGCCCGCGCTTCGTTCGCGTCGAACAGGCGCTTCGCCTGCTCGAGCGGCAGGTCGAGGTTGTCGACGAGCGTGACGTTCGCGCCGCGTTGCGCGTGGAGCAGGCCGTTGAGCCCGCGCCCGGCACCGAGCTCCACGACGCTCAGCCCGTCGAAGCCGCCGAAGCGCGCGCGGACGAGCTCCTCCTGCGCGCGCCACCGCGGTGTGCGGGCTTCGGCCTGCGGCGCCGCGAGGTCGAGCGGCTCGTGCTCCCATTGCCGCTGCCAGTCGGTGGCGCGCTCCGTCGCGGTCACGCACGGACTGTAACGGCGTCTTCGTACGCCCGAAGCGTCGCGTCCGTGACGCGCTCCCACGACGCGAGCCGGCTCACGCGCTCACGCGCAGCCGTACCGAGGCGCCGTCGCAGGCCCTGGTCCGCGAGGAGCCTCTCGAGCGCTGCGCGGAGCGCGGCGACGTCGCCGGGCGGCACGAGCAGCCCCGTCTCGCCGTCGACGACGAGATCGCGAAGGCCGCCGACGTCGGAGGCGACGACGGCGCGCGCATGGGCCATCGCCTCGGCGCACGCGACGCCGAATCCCTCGCGGTGCGACGGGCACGCGACGACCGCGGCGCGCGCATACAGCCGGTCGAGCTCGTGGTGCGGGAGCCAGCCGAGCGCGCCGGGGACGCGTGCGCGAAGAGGCCCGTCGCCGGCGACCACGAGCTTGTGACCGCCTGCCGCCTCGACGAGGTCGAGGATGCCCTTCTCCTTCGAGAGCCGTCCTGCGAACAGGATCTGCGGCGGCTCCGCCTCCTCGCCGATCTCCGGCGGCAGGGCGATGCCGTTCGGCACCACGCGGACGTCCAGCGCACCGAGGAGGCGAACGTCCTCCGCGAGCGATTCGGAGACTGCGAGGACGATCCGCACCCGCCCGAGCAGCGCGCGGGCGAGCGGCCGGGCCCGGCGAGCCAGCTCGAGATCGGTCCCGTGCACGGTGAGGACGACGGGTCGGCGCGTTGCGAGCGCGACGGCTGCGGTCGGCAGCCAGTGCGCGTGCACGACGTCGCGCGCCGCGCGTCGCGACGCGCGCGGTACGAACGAACGAAGCGGCGAAGGCGGGAAGCGCGAGCGCTAGCCAGGGCCGCCTGCGCAGGTTTCCCGCGATGCCCGCGCCGAACGCGATGCCGAAGTGGCGGAACGACGCCGGCGACACGACGTCGACGTCCACGCCATGCGTGCGGAGGCGCTCGACCGCGTCGGCGACGAACCGTCCTGCCGCATCGCCCTCGAACCGCGGGTACGACGTGGTGAGCACCACGACCTTCACTGCTTCGGCTTCGCCACGACCTCGTGCAGCAGCTCCGCGAGCTGCTCGACCTTCGCGCGACGATCGACACGCGCGCGCTGCTCCGGCGGTCAGGTTCACCGTCAGCTCCCCGCGCTGCCAGCGTCCGTGCAGCTCGACGAGTGCCGCGCGCAGCGCCTCCACGTCGTCGTCGGGCGCGACGATGCCCGCGCCGAGCTCCTCGATCAGGAGCGCCGCAGCGCCGCCGGCCGGGACCGCGGCGAGGATCGGCCGCTCCGCCGCCAGGTACTCGAAGACCTTCCCCGGGATGACGCCGGTCCCGCGGCCGCCGGCGTCCGAGGCGATCAGGAGCAGCGCCTCCGAGTCGCGCTGGAGCTCGAGCGACCGGCGCCGCGGGACGAACGGGATCACCTCGATGCGGTCGGCGAGGCCGAGCGATTCCGCGAACTCGCGGTCGGCGGCGCGGAAGCCGCCGACGAATCGCGCTGTCACATCCGCGAGTCCCGACTCCGCCAGCGCGCGGAGGAACGGCTTCGGATCGCGCTGCCCGAAGAAGGCGCCGGTATGCGTGACGCGAAACCGGTCGCCCGCCACGTAGTCGAGGCCGACGAAGTCGTCGAAGTCGCTGCCGTTCGTGATCGTCACGACGCGGCCGACCGGAGACAGCCCGCTCATCTCCTCTGCGATGGAGTCGAAGGCCGCGACGATCGCGTCGGCTCCGCGCGCGACGGTGCTCGCGACGACGCGCACCGTGCGGCCCTTCATGCGGACGGCGAGGCTGTCGGCACGGCGATCCTGGTGCGCGAGCAGCGAGTCGCGCAGATCCGCAATCCACGGGACGCCGAGCGAACGCTTCAGCGCCGCGCCCACGAGATGCACCGAACCCGGCGGCGAGGTCGTGACGACGGCGTCGATCCCCTCGGCGCGCGCGATGCGCAGGGCCGCGGGGATCGACGTGAGGTTCCAGGTCGCCGCCTCGTCCGGGACGACGAGCCGGCGCGGCAGGAGGCGTGCCTTCGTTGCGAGGCGCTCGAGGCCCTGCGTCCCGTGAAGCTCCTCCGACGGCCTGCGTCCTTTCGGCCCGACGTAGCGAACGCGGTGCACCCAGGCCTGCGTCGGCGGGAGCAGGTCGTCGTCGCGGTGAATCCACTTCGTGTCGGTCGGCGCGAGCACGTGCGTCTCGATCCCGAACGACGGCAGGTGCGTGGCGAACTTGAGCGGTCGCTGCACGCCGCCGCCGCCGGCCGGCGGGAAGTAGAGCGTGACGAGGAGAACCTTCATCGGCTAGATCCGGTAGAGCGCATAGCGTGCATCCTGGTACCTCGGCCGCAACGCAATCGTCGGATGCCGTTGCCGGCGTGCGATCACGAGCCACTGCGCTCCGTAGCGCCGCGGAATCGCCAGGTCGCCGCTCCTGAAGAACGCGCGCACGTCGCGGCGCCGGCGGTACGGGTCGTTCTGCTTCGTATCGGCGACATGCTCGGGCGGCGCGGCGACGATCAGCACCGGCGCGTCGGCCGCGATCCTGTAGCTCGTCTGCATGTCGGAGAAGACGACGGCGCGCTTCGGGAGGTCGTCGCGCAGCACGCGGACGAGGCCAGGAGTGAGCGCGTTCGGATCAGGCCGCGTCAACGTGCTCCAGTGCGCGAACCCGTGAACGATCGCCGGGAGCAGAAACAGCGCAGCCGCGCACGCCGCGAGGCCGTCGCGGCGTTTCGAGTTCGACCCGCCGCCGGAGGACGAACGGCGCCGCGAGCGCCACCGTCCCTCCGACGACGGCGATCCACGTCGCCACTGCAGGGCCGCCCTGCTCGAGCCTGAAGCCGAAGTCGCCGGGCCAGAGCAGCTGGAGAACCACTCCGGCGGCAAGGGCGAGCGGCAGCACGAAGATCGCGAGCAGGCTCGAGAGCACCGCCGTCCCGCCGGCAAACGCAAACGCGAACGGAAGGAAGCCCGCCGCACGGCGCGACTGCGACAGCGACACCACGTCCGACAGCCGCTCGAAGAGAAACGGCGTCAGCGTGACCGCGAGCACGGCCAGCGATCCGCCGAGCACGAGTGACGACCAGCGGCGCGGCCACGCGAGCCCCGCGAGCGGAACGAGCACGAGCGCGGCGACGACGACGGCGCCGCTGCGGCCGAAGACCTCGGGCGCGAGACGAAAGCTCGACCCGTGCACGATCAACTGGGCGCCGTAGTGCACCGGCGAGCTGTGCGAGAGCATGTCGCGCTGCAGCGGCAGCAGCGCGAGCGCGACGGCGGCAGTCGGGATCGCGACGGCCGCGAGGGCTGCGGCAATGCGCCGGGCATCCGGCCGGTCGACGAGCGCGCGGACGGCGAGCCAGCCCGCGAGCGGGATGCAGAGGAACGCCGCATAGGTCGGATGCACGAGCGCGAGCGCGAGAGCTGCCACCGCGACGGAGAGCAGCGTCGTCCACGAAGACTCACGTGTGTACATGAAGACGAGCGTCAGCAGCGCCGGTACCAGCAGCTGCCGCGCCGACGGCGCAGGTCGTGTGAGCAGCGGATAGACCCCGCCGTGGCCGGGCGACAAAGCGATGAACGTCACCTGCGCGGCCGCGGTGACCGCACCGAGCAGCGACGAGCGGAAGAGCACGGCTCCCGCCTCGAACGCAACGAGGACGGCGATCGGAACGAGCAGCGATGTCTCGTGCTGGACGACGAGCGTCGGGTCGACGCCGGCAACCTTCGTGACGGCGGCGAGGAACGCGTGCCAGAGCGGGAACGCGTACCCGGGGTGGAGCCCGCCTCCAGCCAGCTCGTCGAGTCGCCAGGGCGTGAGGGAGCCGAGCTCCACGAGCTTCCGGACGCGCGCGAGGTGGAACGGCGTGTCTCCCGCGAGCGCTCTCGGCGCAACGTGCCAGAGGAGCATTCCGAGCACGAGCCCGGCGAGAGCCACGCCGTGCCGTCCCCTGATCGGAGGCTGTTCGGTACGTACAGCGCGCCCGCCGAACGCGAGCGGCGCCAGTCCGAGCACGAGCAGCACGAGGAGCGCGAGCCAGAACGACCCGTGCAGCACGAAGACGAGGGCGAGCGCGACCGGTCAGCGCGGCGAGAGACCACGCGAGCGTTGCGGACGTCGACCGGAGCCCGAGCGCGCGGGCGATGAGCCAGCCGGGCAGGAGGACGACGAGCGTCGCCAGTCCGAGCCGGACGAACAACCCGACGCCGTGCTCCGGGAGCAACCACGACAGTCCGAGTGCCGCGAGTAGCGCGGCTGCGTATGCGGCGCGACGGATCACCGACGCGCGAGCAGCTCGGCAACGCTGCCGCTCGCGAGCCAGCGGGCGATCTGCAGGTACTGCCGGTCGCGCGGAGCGCGCAAGAGACAGCCAGCGAGCACGATCCAGCGCGTGCGCGCCGCCGCGCGCGCGCCCTCGTGCTTGGCGATGAAGCGGAGGAGTCCGCGGACGTTCTCGCGGAACATCCGCCCCGCGTGCGCGGCGCCCGCGACGTGCGTGAACTCCGCGTTCGGGCGTGAACAGCACCTGCCACCCCGCGCTGCGAAAGCGGTAGCACCAGTCGGTCTCCTCGCCGAACAGGAAGAAGTCCTCGTCGAGCAGCCCGACCTCGTCGATCGCGGCACGTCGCACGAGCAGCACGGCGCCCATGACGAACTCGGCTTCACGCGCGCGGGCGTGGTCGAAGCCGGCCGCGTAGAAGGCGTTCAGCGCGCGCGAGCGCGGCGCGAGCTTGCGGAGGAAGAGGTACTCCGTTGCGACGCGCCAGGGCGTCGGAAAACCGCGAACCGAAGGCTGAAGCCGGCCGTCGGGATAGCGAAGCCGCGGGCCGACGACCGCCGCACGCGGGTGCGCGTCGGCGAAGGCGGCCAACCGCTCGACCGCGTCGTCGAGCGCCCACGCGTCGGCGTTCAGGATCAGCACGTAGGCGCCCGCCGTCTCGCGGATGCCGCGGTTCCAGCCGGCGCCGAGCCCGCGATTCTCCTGCTCGACGACTCGGACTTTCGGGAACCGCCGCGCGGACCTCCTCGACCGTCCCGTCGGTCGAGCCGTGGTCGACCACCACCGTCTCGTAGCCTTCGATGCTCGTCAGGCATTGCTCGATCCACGGCAGCGCGTTGTAGGTGACGACGACGACCGAGACGTCGTCGCGCGGCGATGCGCCCGCGGCGTGCGGAGTTGCTCCACTTTCGGCACCCACGCGTGCGATTTTCCCGACTACGATTGCGGTCGGGTGGTGGGTCGGGGTGCCCCAGCCGGCTCCCCGCGAGCAGACGGCCGCACGTGCTCCCACCCGAGGACGATCGCGCCGGGGATCGAGAGCGTGACCGTGACGACGAAGAAGAGGAACCCTGTCGCGAACGCGAGGCTCGGGTCGACGCCGAGACCACCGAGGAAGCTGACGAAGAACGACTCGCGCACGGCCAGGCCGTTGATCGTGAACGGCACGAGCAGAACGAGGAACAGCAGCGGCCCCATCACGTAGTACGGCCGCGGCGAGAGCGTGACGCCCACCGCTCGGCCCGCGGCCCAGATCGCGAGCACGCGCAACCCCTGCACCGCGACGGTCAAGCGCGAAGACGCCGACCAGCAGCCACGGACGGCTCCGGTACGCATGGATCGCCTCGTACACGGCGCGCAGCGGCCGCTCGAGCCGCAACCGCCGCAGCAGCGGGACGAACCGCGCCAGCGGCCCACGGGCCCGCCGCGAGAACAGCAGCACGCGCGAGCACCACCGTCCCGACGACGAACGCCGCCTCGACCCAGATGTACGCGCCGATGCTGTAGCGACCGACCGCGAGCAGGAAGCCGACCGCAGCGAGAGTGACGGTCGCGGCGCCTCCGAGCGCACGCTCGAGCAGCACGGTCCCGGCGACGGTGCCGGTGTTGCCCGGGATGCCGCTTGGAGCCCTCGTAGATGCGCATCGCGTCGCCGCCGATCGACGTCGGCAGGATCTGACCGGCCGTGTACGACGTGAAGTACGACCGGACGAGCCACATCAGCCGGTCGTGGATCTCCCGCGCCGCGAGCAGCCGCTGCCAGCGCCACGCCATCGGCCAGACGGTCCCGCCCATGATCGCGAGCGAGAGCAGAAACCAGCCCGGCGACGCGGTCGAGAGCACGTGCCACGTCTTCGAGAGATCGATCTTCGAGACGATGTACGCGAGCGCCAGCCCGGTGACGCCGAGGGTCAGAACGAGACGCAGGAGCCGCCGGCGCATCGCGGACCAGCGTAGACGCCTCAACCGGCGAGCCGCGCGTGGACGCGGCGGAGCGCCTCGATCGCGTCGCCGATGTCCTCGTCGGAGTGCGCCGGCGACAGCGGCAGCGAGAGCACCTCTGCGCCGGCGCGCTCGGCAACCGGGCAGTCCGCTCGAAACCGGTCGCGGTACCACGTGAGCCGGTGCACGGGAAGGAAGTGGATGCTCGTCGAGATCAGCTCGTCCGCGAGCGCGCGCTGGTAGTCGTCCCTCGTCGCGCCCGCGCGGTCGGCGTCGATCCGCACGATGTAGAGGTGGCGCGCGTGCGTGTCGCGCGGGTCGCGCGCGAGCGGCGTCACACCGGATCAGATCGGCGATCCCCTCGTCGTACAGCGCGAACTGACGCGCGCGGATCTCCGCGTGACGCTCGAGCTTGTCGAGCTGCACGAGCGCGATCGCGGCGAGCACGTCCGAGAGGTTGGCCTTGTAGCCGGGAACGCCGATGTCGTAGAGCGAGCCGTCTCCGCGCCGCATCAGGCGCAGCTCGCCGATCGCGTCGGCCACGTCGCCGCGGTTCGTCGCCACGAGCCCGCCCTCGCCGGCGGCGACGTTCTTCGTCGCGTACAGCGAGAAGCAGGTCGCGTCCGCGATCCCGCCGACCTTGCGTCCGCGGTAGGCGCTCTCGAACGCGTGCGCGGCATCCTCGACGACGGGGAACCCGAGCGCGAGCAGCGGATCGAGGTCGCACGGCTGTCCGGCGAGGTCGACGGGCAGGATCGCCTTCGTCCGCTCGCCGACCAGCTCGGCGACGCGGTCCGGGTCGATGTTCAGGTCGGAGTCGCGGACGTCGGCGAACACCGGCGTCGCTCCCGTGTGGACGACGACGTTCGCGGTCGCCGGCCACGTGATCGGCGTGGTGATCACCTCGTCGCCGGGGCCGACCCCGAGCGCGACCAGCGCCAGGTGCATCGCCGCAGTGCCGGACGAGACGGCGAGCACGTGCTCCGCGTCGAGCAACTCCGCCGCACGCCGCTCCAGCTCGACCGCCTTCGGCCCGGTGGTCAGCCAGCCGGAGCGCAAGGTCTCCGCGACGGCGGAGATCTCCTCCTCGTCGACCGCCGGCGGCTGGAAGCCGAGGCGGGTCGTCCTAGGCACTGAGCGTCGCGTTCACCGGCTCGGTCTCGAAGCCGATGAGGCTCTCGGCCTTGTCGGCCCGCGCCACAGCCTGCTCGGCCGAGTCGCCGACCGCGAGGATCGCGCCGGCGCGATCGGGGCCGCGGCGAAGCTCGCCGAACACGTGCCCCGGCCGCCGGTAGAAGCGGATCCCGCGCACGCCTTCGACCGCAAACGCCTCGTCGAGGCCCCGAACCGCACGCAGCTGTCCGGGCGGCGCGACGAGGAAGCGGACGCAGGCGCCGCCGACGCGTGCGTGCGGCGCGAGCTCGTGACGGCGGATCTCTTCGCCGAGCGCCGCCGAGATGGCGAGGCCGTTGAGGTTGACGCCGAGCGCGACGCGACAGAGCTCCGCATCGTGCCCGCCGCCCAGACGCGCGGCGAGCTCGCCGACGACCGCGCCGCCCTCGGAGACGATCACCTGCGTATACGTCGGCCCCTCGGCGATGCCGAGCGCCGCTGCCGCCCTCCGTGCCGCGTCGATCGCCTGGGCGATCTGCTCGGTCGGCTGTGCGGACGGCCACGAGTGCGTGAGCGCGACCCCGAAGGCCGGCGGGTCCGCGACCTGTCGGTCGGTGACGGTCAGCGCGTGAAAACGCCCGCCGACGAGGAAGCCGTTCACCGTCAGCTCCTGCCCCGCCACGAGCTCCTCGACGAGGAAGCCGCCGCTCCGCGACACGTCGAGCGCCGCCGTGACGGAAGGCTCGAGATCCCGCGGCGTCCTGACGACCGAGAGCCCGCGCTGGCCCGAGCGGTCTGGCGCCTTCACGACGCACGGCCGGCCGAGCTCGGCGACGGCGTCGCGGGCGTCGTCCAGCGTCCGGCACGACCGATAGCCGGGCTGCGGTACGCCCGCCGTCGCGAAGCGCTCGCGCTGACGCACCTTCGACGTGGCCAGCACCGCCGCCTCGGGCGTGAGCGGATGGGGCAGACCGCGCCTGGCAGCGATGCGCGCCGCGATTCCGACGGGCCAGTCGATCCCGGGCGCGATCAGGCCGTCGACCCGCTCCGCTTCGACGAGCCGGTCGATTCCCTGCTCGTCCTCGGCGGAGACGATCGCGCGGCGGTCGGCGTGGCGGAAACCGGGCGCGTCGGGATCGCGGTCGACGGCGATCACGTACAGGTCGCGCTTGCGGGCGGCGGCGAGCAGCCCGAGCTGCGCAGGCCCCGCGCCTAGGACGAGGAGACGCGGGCGCCGGTCCGGAGAATGCCCTTCCACCACGCCTCATTGTCGCGGTACCACGCGACAGTGCGGTCGAGCCCGTCGTCGAACGACGTGCGCGCCCGCCAGCCGGTCAGCTCGAGCGCCTTCTCGGTCGAGCCGATGTGGCGGTCGACCTGGCCCGGCCGCTCCGGAACGTGCTCCTTCAGCGAGCGCGGCTTGTCGAGAGCGTCCAGCACCCGCTCGGCGATCTCGTTCACCGAGAGGTCGATCCCGGTGGCGAGGTTCAGGACCTCGCCGGCGACGCGCTCGAGCGGCGCCTCGATGATCGCCTCGATCGCCTCGGCGTCGTCGTCGACGTAGAGCCAGTCGCGGGATGCATGACCGTCGCCGTGAATCGTCAGCGGCTCGTCGCGCAGCGCCTGGGTGATGAAGCGCGGAATCACCTTCTCGGGGTGCTGGCGCGGGCCGTAGTTGTTGAAGGGCCGGACGATCACGATCGGCAGGTCGTACGTGACGAAGTACGAGTACGCGAGGCGGTCGGCGCCGGCCTTCGTCGCCGGCGTACGGCGAGCGGGGATTGAGCGGATGCTCCTCGTCCATCGGCGCGCGCTCCGCCGTCCCGTAGACCTCCGACGACGAGATGAGGATGAAGCGCTCGACCGGCGCCTCTCGGATCGCGTCGAGCAGGATCTGCGTCCCCTCGACGTTCGTGCGCACGAACTCCGAGCCGCCGTCGAGGATCGACTTCTCGACGTGCGACTCCGCGGCCGCGTTGACGATCACGTCGACGTTGGCGGCGACGTCGCGGACGAGGTCGGCGTCGCGGATGTCGCCGTGCACGAACGACAGGCGCTCGTGCGACATGACGTCGGCGAGGTTCTCGACGTTCCCGGCGTAGGTCAGCGCGTCGAGCGAGACGACGTCGTAGGTCGTGCGCGCCAGCAGGTAGCGAATGACGTTCGACGGGATGAACCCGGCGCCGCCGGTGACGAGAACGCGTTTGCTCACAACTCCTCCGTGATCGTGTACAGGGGCCGACCTTCCACCTGACGCTGGATTCTGCCGAGGTACTCGCCGACGAGGGCGAGGATGAATCCCTGCACGCCGAGGATGAAGACGATCAGCGTGCCGCCGAAGAGCGGGCCGGGGAAGTTCGACTCCGTCGATCCAGAAGACGACGCCGTAGATGCCGAGCGCCATGGACGCGAGCGTGCAGACGATCCCCATCAGCAGGCCGAACCACTGGATCGGCTGCGGCCAGAAGCCGGCGAGCACGTGCAGCGCGACGCGCGTCAGGCGAAGCGGCGAGTAGCGGGACGGATCGCGACGCGGCCGAGTGGCCGACGTCGACCTCGACGACGGACGCGCCGCCCGAGAGGACGAGCGCCTTCGTGAACTTCTGCCTGCCGATCGAGCCGAGCATCGGCTCGACTGCGTTGCGCCGGTACGCGTTGAACGCGCAGCCGAAGTCGCCGATGCGGACGCCGGTGAAGCGGCGCAGCATCCCGTTGATCAGCAGCGACGGGAGCGTCCGCCCCCACGAGTCGCGCCGGACGGCACGGCGTCCGCTGGCGACGTCCGCGCCCGACTCGATGGCGGCGACGAGCTTCGGGATGTCCTCGGGCTGGTTCTGGAGGTCACCGTCCATCGTGACGAGGATGTCGCCGCGGGCGCGCGTGAAGCCGGCGTGCATCGCCGGGTGCTGGCCGAAGTTGCGCGCGAAGCGGACGGCGCGGACGCGCGGGTCGCGCTCGTGGAGCGCGCGGAGCCGGTCGAACGTGTGGTCGCTCGAGCCGTCGTCGACGACGAGGAGCTCGAAGGGCCGGCCGTCGACGGCGGCGACGGTGCGCTCGTAGAGCTCGTCGACCGTCCCCTCCTCGTTCAGCACCGTCACGACGATCGACAGCTCCGGCTTACCGTCCATTGGCACGCGCCATCCTAGACTCGCGTCTCGTCGCCGCTCAGATGACGCCGGCGCACTTGGCGCCGGCGAGCCGTCACATCCGTCGTGACGTTGGTCTGACCAAAGGCCGGGTCGCGCGCGGCGATGGCCGCTCGGGACAAAAGCCCTGCTCGCGTCCGAAGCATCCACACCCGCGACACGATCTCGCGCGTCGTCTTGTCACCTTGGTCTGACCAGGGGACGCGACGCACTCGAGCCGCGTCCCCTGGAGACGAAGGTCGCTAGGCTGACGGCTCGAACGCGGGCTCGAGCTCGTCGGCGCGCCTGGCGGCGGCTGGCGCGGGATCGCGAACGATGCAACCGCACCGACGGCGACGACCGCGGCACCGATCCAGACCGAGATCGACATGCCGTGCGCGAAGGACTCGGCGCTCGTGTAGCCGCCGTAGTGCGCGAAGACCGACGCGAGAACCGCGACGCCGAACACGCCGCCGAGCTCGCGGATCGCGTTGTTGGCGCCCGACGCCTGGCCCTCCTCCTCCGGCCGCACCGACGAGAGCACGACGTTGGCGACCGGAGCGAAGAACAGCGCCATCCCGATGCCGGAGAGGATGAACGGCGCGACGAGATCGGCGTACGGAGTCGTCGGCGTCGACACGTGCGCGATCCAGCCGAGGCCGATGGCCTGCAGGGTCAAGCCGGTGCCCATCAGCCGCTGCCCGCCGATCCGATCGGACATCGCCCCGGCGATCGGCGCGATGAAGATCGGCATCATCGTCCAGGGGAGGATGCGCAGGCCGGACTGGAGCGGCGAGTAGCCCTGCACCGTCTGGAAGAACTGCGCGAGCAGGAAGATCGAGCCGAACATCCCGAAGAACATGAACAGGGACGCGACGTTCGTGAGCGTGAAGACGCGGTTGCGGAAGAAGCGCATCGGCAGCATCGGCGCGGGCGAGCGCAGCTCCCAGAGCACGAACAGCGCCGTCAGGGCAGCGCCGGCGAGCAGCGAGCCGACGATCTCCGGCGACGCCCAGCCGACGCTGTTGCCGCGCACGAGCCCCCACACGATCCCGAACAGCCCGACGCTCACGAGCGCGAGGCCGCGCAGGTCGAGCTTGCCGCCCGGGCCGTGGCTCTCGTTCAGCCGCAGGAACGCGAGCGGCGCGAGCACGAGGCCGATCGGCACGTTCAGCCAGAAGATCCAGTGCCACGAGATTCCGCTCACGACTGCGCCGCCGACGAGCGGGCCGATCGCGACGGCGAGCCCGCCGATCCCGCCCCACGCGCCGAGCGCGAGGCCGCGCCGATGCGCGGGCACCGCGGCCGACAGGAGCGTGAGCGTCAGCGGCGTGACGATCGCGCCGCCCACGCCCTGCACGGCACGCGCGATATCGAGCGCCGTCGCGCTCGGCGCGAGCGCCGCGGCCGCCGACGCCAGCGTGAAGATGCCGATCCCGATCGAGAACATCAGGCGGCGGCCGAAGCGGTCGCCGAGCGCCGCACCGGTCAGCAGCAGCACGGCGAACGTCAGCGTGTAGGCGTTGACCGTCCACTCGAGTTGGCTGAGCGACGCGCCGAGATCCTCGCGGATCACCGGGAGCGCCGTGGTCACGACCAGGTTGTCCAGCGTGACCATGAAGAGCGCCACGGAGGTGATGACGAACGTCCAAGCTGTTTTGTGAGCAGTCACTTACTCCCTCCCGAAAAAAAGTGGTCTAGTCCGTTGACTTGCATCCGTCGAGCAGGCGCTCCGACCATTCCTCCGGCGAGCGATACGGTGTCCATCGACGCCAGCACGTTGAGGAGCATCCCGGTGGCGAAGAAGCGGGTGATGCGCTCGGATGGCAGCCCCGAGACGCGCTCGACGTACGTGACCAGGTCGCCGTAGCCGTTTCGCACGGCCGCGCAGACGTCCGGGTCGTCGCACGACGCGTACGCCTGCAACTGGGCGCGCAAGCGCGACCGATCGACGAGCAGCTTCATGTACGCGTCGGCCATTGCGGTCAGCGCCTCCTCGCCCCGCTTTCCCTCGGCTGCGCGCTGGAACGTGTCCAGCGTCTCGCGGAAGCAGCGGGCGACGGCCGCCTGGAAGAGCTCCTTCTTCGAGCCGAAGAGGCGGAAGACGTACGGCTGCGAGATGCCGGCCCGCCTGGCGATGGCCTCCGTCGACGCCCCGTGGAGCCCGCGCTCCGCGAACTCGACGAGGGCTGCATCGAGGATCTCGTCACGCCGTTCCTCGGCGGTCTTGCGTTCAGAGACGATCATGGCGCCCGATGTTAGTGACTACTCACAACCTTGTCAAGCGCGTCCGCGACTCTGTCCAGATCGGTGTGCTCGAGCCGAGAATGGAAGCGGCAGCGCGAGCGCTCGCTCGAAAGCCCGGTCGGCGCCGGGGAACTCGCCCTGGTCGCGATAGGCCCCGAGCCGCTGGAGCGCGTACGTGCCGATCTGCGCCTCGATCCCCTGCTCCCGCAGCTGCGCGAGCACCTCGTCGCGCCGGTCGACCTGGACGACGTAGGCCTGCCAGCCGTGGACGTCGCCGTCATCGGCGTGAGGCAGCAGCAACGGCAGGTGGGCGAGGCGCTCCTCGTACGCCGCGGCGAGCCGCGCGCGAGCCGCGAGGAGCTCGTCGAGCCGGCGCAGCTGCGGGATGCCGACCGCGCAGAGGATGTCCGAGAGCCGGTAGTTGAGGCCCGGCTCCGGCATGTCGTCGCCGCGCGCCAGCCGTGGTGACGGCCCTCGCGTACCGCCTCCGCGAGCGCCTCGTCGTTCGTCGTGACCGCGCCGCCCTCGCCGGTCGTCACGATCTTGCGCGGGTGAAAGGAGAGGCAGCCGAGCGCGCCGAGCCCGCCGCACGCGCGGCCGCCGCGCCGCGCGCCGAGCGCACCGGCCGCGTCCTCGATCACCGGCACCTCCGGAAGCTCCTCGAGCCGCGCCGGCCGGCCGAACAGGTGCACCGCGAGGATCGCCTTCGTGCGCGACGTCACGCGAACCCGGTCCGGGTCGATGTTCATCGTCGCCGGATCGACGTCCACGAGCACCGGCTTCGCGCCGACGAGCGCGACGACGTTCGCCGTCGCCGGAAACGTGTACGCGGGCACGATCACCTCGTCACCGGGGCCGATCCCGAGCGCGAGCACGGCGAGATGCAGCGCAGCCGTACCCGACGACACCGCGACGGCGTGCTCCACCTCGCACGCGCGCGCCACCTCGACCTCGAGCTCGGGCACCTTCGGGCCCATCGTGAGCTGCCCGGTTGCGAGGACGTCGGCGACCTCGGCGAGCTCCGTCGGCGCCGACGTCGGGCCAGGCTAGACGGATTCGAGCGTCCGTTCCCGGTACCACGCGATCGTCTTCGCCAGGCCCTCGTCGAGATCGACGCGCGCCTCGAAGCCGAGCAGCTCGCGCGCCTTGCCGACGTTGGGGATCCGCAGCTCGACGTCCGCGTAGTGCAGCGGCTGGAAGACGAGCTCGCCCGGACAGCCGGTGAGCCGCTTGATCCGCTGCGCGAGCTCGTTGATCGTCACGGTGGAGCGGGCGTTGCCGATGTTGAACGCCTGCCCGACGGCCTCCGGACGCTCGAGGCAGAGCAGCGTTCCCTCGACCATGTCGTCGACGTAGCACCACGCGCGGATCTGCGAGCCGTCGCCGTGGATGACGAGATCGTGGCCCGCGAGCGCCGCCTCGATGAACGCGCGGATCGCGCCGCCGCCGATCTGTCCCGGGCCGTAGACGTTGAACGGATGCACCGTCACCGCCGGAACGCCGAGCTCCTCGTGGTACGCGTGCGCCATGTGCTCGCCGGCGAGCTTCGAGACCGCGTACGTCCAGCGCGCCTCGCCGACGCTGCCGATCGTCGACACCTGGCCCTCGCTGACGTTGAACGCGTGCGTTCCGAAGACCTCGCTCGTCGAGAAGTCGACGAAGCGCTCGAGCGTCGGCAGCGTCGCGACGCGCCGCCTCGAGCGCGTGGTAGGTGCCGATCATGTTCACGCGCATCGTCCGCACCGGGCTCTCGCGGACGGTGTCGACACCGGCGATCGCCGCGCAGTGGACGATGTGCGTCGCTCCGCGCGCGAGCTCGGTGACGGCGTCGAGGTCGAGGACGTCCGCCTGGTGGAACGAGAAGTTCGGATGCTCCGCGAGAGTCGTCCCGGAGAGCGCGTCGCGGTGCAGGTTGTCGAGCGCGACGATCTCGTTGTCGTCGACCAGCCGGCGCGCGAGCGTCGTGCCGATGAAGCCTGCTCCGCCGGTCACGAAGATCCGTTTCCCCTGCAAAGGCACGCGCCCGAGCCTACCCCCTGAGTAGGATCGCCCGCGGTGGAGGGAAAGGTCCTTTTCGTCGGCGCGGGGCGGCACCAGCGCCGGGCGATCGAGCGTGCGCGCGAGCTTGGACTTCACGTCGTCGCCGTCGACCGGAACGCCGGACGCCCCCGGCCTCGCCGCAGCGAACGACCGCGAGGTGGTCGACTTCACCGACGTCGCGGCGGTCGAACACGTCGGCCGCGAGCACTCCGTCGACGGCGTGCTGACGGTCTCGGCCGACCGCGCGGTGCCCGTCGTCGCTGCGGTCGCAGACGCGCTCGGTTTGCCGGGCATCGGCGTCGAGATCGCGCACGCGATGACGCACAAGGTGGCGATGCGGAGGGTCTTCGCAGAGCACGGCGTCAGCCAGCCCGCCTTCGCGGCAGTGCGTAACTTCGGCGAGCGGCACGGCGCCCTCGAGGTGACGGGCCTGCCGGCCGTGTTGAAGCCGGCCGACTCGGGCGGCCAGCGCGGCGTCTTCAGGATCGACTCGCTCGACGACCTCGAGGCGCACCTCCATGCGGCGCTCGCGGAGTCGCGCACCGGCGAGGCGATCGTCGAAGCGTTCCACGACGGGCTCGAGCTGAACGGGCTGGCGGTCGCGCGCGGCGGTCACGTCGAGTTGCTGACGCTCTCGGACCGGCTTCGCCCGCCGGGAATCGGCTTCGGCGTCGGCTGGGCGCACGTCTTCCCGTCGTCGATCTACGGCGACACGCTCGAGCGCGCGGAGGAGACGGCGATCGCGGCGATCCACGCGCTCGGGCTGCGTGACGGGATCGCGTTCCCGCAGCTGATCGTCTCCGACGACGGCGAGAGCCGCGTGGTGGAGGTCGCGGCGCGGATTCCCGGCGGCCAGATGGCGGACCTCGCGCGGCACGCCGTCGGCGTCGACCTCGTCGACGTCGCACTGCGCCAGGCGCTCGGGATCGAGGTTCCGGACGAGCTCGTGAAGCCACGGTTCTCGCAGCCGCTCGCGATCAAGTTCCTCACGGCGTCTCCCGGGCCGCTGCCGACCGGACGCATCGTGAGCGTCGGGCCGCTCGACAAAGTCCTCGCCTTTCCCGGCGTCGTGCAAGCGGAGCTGTACCTCCAGGCCGGCGAGACGATCCGGCCCGTGCGGCTCGACGGCGACCGCCGCGGCTACGTGATCGCGGTTGCCGATACGAACGTCGAGGCGCTGGAGCGGGCCGAAGCCGCCGCGACGCTCGCGGACGTCGTCGTCGAATGAGCTGGTCGCTCGAGGGCTACGCGAAGCTGCTCGACGCGGCGTCGGCGGCGGGCTACCGCTTTGCGCACTTCGACCGCGCGCCGCAGTCCGGCGACGTCTTCCTGCGGCACGACGTCGACCTGTCACTCGCGGCAGCGGTGCACATGGCCGAGCTGGAGGCGGCGCAGGGCGCGTCGGCGACGTACTTCCTGATGACGCGCAGCGTGTTCTACAACCTTGCCTCCGCCGAGGGCGAGAGCGTGCTCGCGCACCTGCGTGACCTGGGCCACCGCGTCGGCCTCCACGCCTTTCATCCTCACGTCGACATCGACGATCGCTTCGATCCGGTGCTCGCCTGGCACAACCCCGATCCGGAGTTCATGACCGCGCCGGTGGACGGGCTCGTCAACGTGATGTCGCCGCCGTGGTTCGACCCGGAGCACTACCGCTCGGACTCGAACCAGCGCTGGCGGCACGGCGATCCGACGGGTGCGCTGACCGCGCGCGAGTTCGATTGGCTCCAGCTCCTGACGCACCCCGAGATCTGGGTGTACGAGGGCGCGACGATGCGCGAGTCGATGGAGGCGATGCTGGCCGCACAGCGCGAGGCGGCGTGGAATCGGCTCGCGGAGGATCGGATCGATCTCTCGTGAAGCCGGTGACGGTGCTGCTGACGGCGTCGGGGTCGCCGGGCACGGCGGCGCTCGTCCGCGCGCTGCGCGAGAACGGCGAGCGTGACGTTCGGCTGGTCGGCGTCGACATGAGCGAGCGCTCGATCGGGCGGCACCTGTGCGACTCGTTCGCGCTCGTGCCCGCCAGCGACGACGACGGCTTCGTCGATGCTGTGCGCGACGTGGTCGAGCGCGAGGGCATCGACGTGGTGTTGCCGCAATCGTCGTACGACCTACCTGCGCTTGCCGCCGCGCGCGACGGTTTTCCCGTGCCGGTGCTCGTCTCGTCGCCCGAGACCGTGCGACGGTCGAACGACAAGGCGGAGACGTACGAGCTGCTGCGCGGGCTCGGCATGCCGGCGCCGGACTTTCGCCGCGTGAGCGGCGGCGACGCTATCGCGGCGGCGGCCCGCGAGCTCGGCTATCCGCAGCAGGACGTCGCCGTGAAGCCGGTGTTCTCTTCGGGATCGCGCGGCTTCCGCATCCTCTCCGCCCGCGCCGACCGGCGGGAGCAGCTGCTGACGAATCGACCGGGCGTGGCGGAGGCTCTACGGGTCGAGGAGCTGGTCGACCTCCTCGGCGAGGACGAGACGGAGTTGCTCGTCATGGAGCTGGCGACCGGCGGCGAGCGGACGATCGACGGGATCGCCGACAGCCAGCGAGTCGTGCTCGGACATCCCGAAGACGCGCGAGTCGATGCGCGCAGGACTCGCGATGTACTTCGTGACCCTCGAGGATCCAGCCCTGATGGAGCTTGCCGAGCGGATCGTCGACGCGCTCGCCATCGAGTACTTCTTCAACATCCAGCTCGTCGGCGAGCACGTGATCGAGGTGAATCCGCGGATCTCGACGATCGTCTACCAGGACGACCTGAACATCCCGTACCTGGGCATCAGGCGCGCGCTGGGCGAGCTCTCCGACGAGGAGCTCGCCGTGTACTCGGAACGCGTCCGGCCCGGCTACTCGGCCCTGCGTTATTTCGACCAGGTCGAATGGGATCCAGCCGAGCGAGGGTGATGGCAGCCAGGGCTCGAACGGCCAAGTCCATTGGTCAGACCAAGGTTTGGAGATTGTAAGGAATGAGCCGCGGCGTCAGCGTTCAAGCCAGATCGCTTGGTCAGACCAACGTGACGAAAGCGTGAGGGAACTGACGCGGCGGTTGCGCGTCGTGCACTGCCCGGTCAACTTCGCCGGGATCCCGTGGCAGAACGTGCTTGCGCTGCGGCGCCGCGGCGTCGAAGCGCGACTCCTCGTCTTCAACCGCGAGCTGCGCCATCCCGAGGCGGACATCTCGCTCGACCGGCCGAGCGGCTTCGCGCGGCAACAGCTCACGCAGTGGCGCGCGCTCGCGCGCCTGCTGCCGCGCACGGACGTCTTCCACTTCTACTTCGGCCTGACGCTCGTCCCGAAATCGCTCCAGTTCCCGATCCTCCACGCGACGGGGAAGAAGTCGGTCTTCCACTACCTCGGCTCCGACATCCGCGGCAAGACGCCGGCCGAGCTCGCCTACGGCAAGCGCGCCGACGCGCAGATCGTCGGCTCGTTCGACGCGCTGCGCTGGGTGCCCGAGGCCGAGATGATCCCGCCCGGGCTCGACCTGACGCCCTTCACTCCGGTCCCGCCGACCGACCGCGAGCGACCGCTCGTCGTGCACGCGCCGTCGAGCCGCGCGAAGAAGGGAACGCAGTACGTCATCGACGCGTGCGCCGAGCTTCCGGTCGACCTGGACATCGTCGAGGGCCTCCAGCACGAGGAGGCGCGAAAGCGATACGCCCGCGCGGACATCGTCGTCGACCAGCTCAACGCCGGCTGGCACGGCGTCTTCGCGCTCGAGGCGATGGCGCTCGGCAAGCCCGTCGTCGTGCACCTCGAGCGCGAGGTCGTCGAGCAGGCCGAGCGCGCGTACGGCGTGAAGGTGCCGCTCGTGCCCGCGACGAAGGAATCGCTCGTGGAGGCGCTCCGTCCGCTCGTCGACAGTTCGGCACTGCGCCGCGAGATCGGCGCCGCGAGCCGTGCGTACGTCGAGCAGGTGCACGACATCGACCGGATCGCCGACCGCCTGATCGCCCTCTACGCTCGGCTCTAGGTGATCGGCACGCAGCTCAAGCGGCTCGCCCAGCAGTCGGCGATCTACGGGCTCGGCGGGATCGTCTCGCGCCTGCTCGCCGTCGCGCTTCTGCCTCTCTACACGAGCTACCTCGGCACGGCCGGCTTCGGGAAGATCGAGACCGTCGTCGCGCTGACGACAGTGCTCGTCGTCGTTCTGCGGCTCGGGATCTCGAGCGCGTTCTTCCGCTTCTACTTCGACTCGAACGACGAGGCGCAGCGCAGGCTCGTCGTGCGCACCTCGTTCTGGTTCACGATGGCGGTCGCGACGGCGGGCCTCGTCGTCGGCTGCCTGCTCGCGGATCCGATCGCTCACCTGCTCCGACTCGGCGACGATCCGTGGCTCGTGCGGGCCGGCTTCGTCGGCCTCTGGGCACAGATGAACTACGAGCAGCTCACGTCGCTGTTCCGCGTCGAGGAACGGCCGGTCGCGTTCGTGACGGCGAGCATCGCGAACATCTTCATCACCGTCGGCACGACCGTCCTCCTCGTCGTCGGCCTGGACAAGGGAGCGACCGGCGCGATCGTCGGAAACTTCCTCGGGACGCTCGTCGTGTACTTCGTCCTGCTCGGATACCGCCGCTACCAGCTCGGCCTCGAGTTCGACCGCGGTCTCCTGCGCGCGATGAACCGCTTCGGCCTACCGCTCGTGCCGTCGGCGCTCGCGCTCTGGGCGATCAACTTCGTCGACCGCTTCTTCCTCGCCGTGTTCAAGGGTCAATCGGAGGTCGGCGTCTACTCGCTGGCCGTGCGCGCCGCGTCGGTGATCGTCTTCATGATGGTCGCATTCCGGCTGGCGTGGCCCGCCTTCGCGTATTCGATCGAGGACGAGACGCTCGCAAAGCGAACGTACGCCTTCGTGCTCACATATCTCCTGCTCGTCTGCTGCTGGGTCTCGCTCGTGCTCGGGCTGCTCTCGCCGTGGATCGTCCGGCTGCTGGCGCCGAACCAGCCGAGCTTCTACCGCGCGTCTGAGGCCGTCGGCATCCTCGCCTTCGCCGGAACCGCGTACGCCGGCTACACCGTCCTCGCGATCGGGATCGGGCGGGCGAAGCGCACGCAGTTCAACTGGATCGTCACCGGTGCCGGCGCGCTCGTGAACGTCGTCCTGAACCTCCTGCTGATCCCGCCCTACGGGATGATGGGCGCTGCGGTCTCGACCGCGGCCGCGTACGTCGCCATCTTCGTCGGCATGACGCTCAACGCGCAGCACGTGTGGCCGGTGCCGTACCAGTGGCGGCGCGTGCTCACGCTCTCGCTGGTGGCAGTCGCGCTGCTCGTCCTCGGCAAGGCCGTCGACGCCTCGCTGCCGCTGGCCGTCGCGCTGTGCCTCGTCTACCCCGTCGTCCTGCTGCCCCTCCGCTTCTACCTGCCGGCCGAGCTCCGCCGCCTGCGCCTGAGCTGACGTGCGGCGGGGTCTGCTCCTTGCGGCCGCAATCGTGCTCGTCGCCGCCGGCGCGATCGCGGGGATCAACCGCGCCGTCGACCCGAAGGGCGAGTTCTACTCCGGCGCGGCGCTGACGAAGGCGCTCGACTCGCGCTGCCTGCTCGCCGACGACCTCGTCCGGCGCCGCTATCCCGAGTTCAAGCAGGATCTCTTCAGCCGGCGACACGCGGACGCGCATCCTCCTCGCCGAAGATGTCGCACGGCGCCGGACCGGTCCGCGATTCGTGCACATGGGCTTCCCCGGTCTCGGTCCCGAGCCCCTCCTCGACGAGGTGCGCGCGATGGCGGACGCAAAGCCGAAGGACGCGAAGGTCGTCGTCCGGATCGTCACCGACGTCTCGTGGTTCGACCAACACCGGACCCTGCCCTCGTTCCGCCAGACGACCGGGTCGAAGATCCGCTACCTCCTCAGCCCGCGCACGCTCTCGTCCAGCCTCGGACTGATCCGCCGCTCGCGCACGCTCGCCTTCACCGGCTGGCAGCAGGAGCGAGCTCGGCGGCCGCTGCGTCGTCGACCGCGGAACGCCGACGCCGGCGTGGCGTGCGGACGGGACGCTCGCGGGGAAGGCGCCGCAACAACGCGACGAGGCGTCCGGCCAGACCGGCTTCGCGTTCACGAGGCTCACGCCCCTCGACGAAGCGCTCGCCGTCGCGCGGGCGAACGGCTGGCGCGTCGTCGGCTACTCGGGACCACGCAGGCCGACGCCGCTCTGGGAGGCGTACGCGCGGGAGCTCTCCGCGCTCTTTGCCCGCCACGGCTACAAGTGGCGCATTCGTAGAATGGCGCCGTGAAGCTCGAAGGCGTCCACCACGTCACCGCCATCACGGGCGACGCGCCCGGCAACGTCGACTTCTACGCGGGGACGCTCGGGCTGCGCCTCGTCAAGAAGACCGTGAACCAGGACGACCCGACGGTCTACCACCTGTTCTACGCCGACGAGCGCGGCTCGCGCGGGCTCGGACATCACGTTCTTCGAGTATCCGGACTCGCCGCGCGGGCGCGCCGGCGCCGGCATGGTCCACCGCGTCGCGTTCCGCGTCGCGTCGGAGCAGTCGCTCGACTTCTGGCAGGACCGCGTCGGCGGCGACCGCAGCGACGCATCGCTCGTCTTCGACGATCCAGAGGGCCTGACGCTCGAGCTCCTGGTCGACGACAGCGGTGACGAGCCGCTCGTCGCGAAGCATCCGGAGATTCCCGAGGAGCACGCGCTGCGCGGCTTCGCAGGCGTTCGTGCGTACACGCGCGATCCCGAGCAGAGCCGGCCGTTCCTCGAGGGGACGCTCGGCTTCGAGCCGGGCTTCGTCGCGCGCGGCGACAGGCGCAGCGGCTTCTACGTCTACGACCCGGCCGAAGCGCGCGGGGTGCAGGGCGCCGGAACCGTGCACCACGTCGCGTGGGCGTCGGAGCAGGCGGACGAAGAAGCGTGGCGCGCCGCCGTCGAGCGTGCGGGACTGCGTCCGACTCCGGTCATCGACCGCTTCTACTTCAAGTCGGTCTACTTCCGCGAGCCGAGCGGCGTGCTCTTCGAGATCGCGACGCTCGGCCCGGGGTTCGCGGTGGACGAGGATCCCGAGCACCTCGGCGAGCGCCTCTCGCTGCCGCCGGACTTCGAGCACCTCCGCGACCGGGTCGAGCCCGTGCTGACGCCGCTGCCGAACCCGCGCCGCGAGCGCGTCGGCTAGCCCACCGGCTCCTCGGACCGCGCAGCGAACGCCAGCGCCGCCGCCATCGCCATCGCGACGAGCGACCAGACGAGGTACGACGTGTGGAAGACGCGGCCGAGGAAGATCAGGAAGAAGAACGAGACCGCGAAGCCGGCCGGTGCGACCCACAGGTCGCGCGCCTTGCGCTGAACCCAGAGCAACCAGGCCGTGAGCGGCAGCCACACGAGCACGAGCAGTGGGAGGAACGGGTACGGATCCGTGCGCCGGTCGATGAGCCCGGCCTTCACGAGCAGCCCCGAGAGGCCGTAGCCGACGATCCGGTACGTCTTGCCGCCGTACTCGATCGTGTCGGCCCAGAAGGCGGCGGGATCCCAGACGACGAACGGGAGGATCCCCGCCGCCGCAACCGCCGCGAACACGGCGCCCGCGCGTAGGACCTCGCGTCGCGGTTCCCGCTGCAGGACCGCGACGGCGAGGAACGGCAGAGCGACGAACGCGAACTGCTTCATCAGCACGGCCACGCCGAGAGCCGCGCCCGCCCAGAGCAGCCGACGGCGAGCGACGAGTGCGAACGCGAGCATGGTGAAGAGCACGCCGGGCGCATCGGCCGTCCCGAACCACGCCGCCTGCACTGCGAGCGGACTCGGCAGCGACGACCGCTCCGAGCACGAGACGCCCTACGAGCGGTCCGGGGAAGAGCAACGCCGCCCCGATCCCTGCGAGCATCGTCAGGAGCACGAAGAACCGGTAGTCCGACCACGGCTCCGGCAAGGCCGTCCACACCGCGGCGGTCAGGGCCGAGCCCGGGAAGTAGGCGAAGTGCCGCAGCGCGACCTGCTCCTCGCGCGTCTTCTCCGTGACCGTGCCGTCGAGCGAATAGAAGCGTTCGAGCCCCGAGTGGGAGTAGTCGTGGCCGTACGGATTCTCGCCGTTGCGGAGGAGATCGCCGGCGAGCTCGATCTGGTACGTGGAGTCGTTCGTGAAGAACCACGGCTCGCTCGACTGCCGTAGGCCGGCCTGGAGGGCGACCGCCGGAACCGCGAGCAGGCACGACGACGGACGCCGTCAGAGCAACGGCGACCCAGCGCGGCCAGACGAGGCGAAGCGGCGCCGCGAGGGCGGCCAGCGCCACGAGAACGCCGGCGAGCAAACCGGCCGACCGCAGCGCCTCGGGATCCCACTCGCGGTCCGCGCCGCGCACGAGCGGCGCGAACGGCCCGGTCGGGTCGACCGTCCCCGGCCGGAAGTTCCACGGATCGGCGCCGAGCACGGGAACGACCACGAGCACGAGCACCCCGAGGGCGCCCAGCAGCAGCACGAAGTCGCGGCGCGACACGCCTTACGCCTCGAGCCCCGTCGCCGGGTCGTAGGCGAGCGTCGCCGCCGCGCCGACGCCGAGCGCCGCCCAGAGCAGCGGGTCCTCGAAGAAGACGCCGTAGGAGAACGAGTGGACGACGAGCACCGTGAGCACCCCGAGCAGCCCGAGCCCGAGCGCCTCGTCGAAGGGACGCAGCCTCCAGAAGAGCTGCGCGGCGGCCCCGAGGAACGCGACGTAGAAGAAGATGCCGAAGATCCCGAGCTCCGCCGCCACGGTGAGCGGCGCGGTGTGCGAGGTCGTCCGGCGCTTCGAGCGCCCGCCCGTCTCGTCGCGGCTCGCCGCCGGCTGCGACGCGACGCCGACGCCCTCGAGCGGGTGGTTCCCGAACACGGCCCATGTGTCCTGGACGAGAGTCCAGCGTCCGCTGACGACGCGGTTCACCGAGTGGTCCCGCACGAGCGTGACGAAGGCCACGGCGCCGAGGATCACCACTCCCGCGACGGCGGCGGCCATCACCCTCCGGGTGCGCCGACCGCCGGCGAGGGTCGTGACGACGATCGTCGAGGCGGCGAGCGCGACCATGCTCGACTGCGAGTACGAGAAGTAGAGGCCGACCCAGATGAAGGCCATCAGCGCCGCGCAGAGGACGACGTTGATGCGTGCCAGCAGCACGGCGACGACGAGGACCGTCAGCGCGATCACGAGGTGCCGCGCGTAGATCGACGGGTCGGCGAAGAAGGACGTGACGCGGAAGTAGCTCGTGTAGCTGTTCGCGACCGCGAGCTTCGGCTCGTAGAAGAGGAGCCTGTGCGTCCACGCCTCGCCGATGCCGACGGCCGCGAACAGGCATCCCAGGGCGACCGCCTCGATCCCGAGCACCCGCGTGAGCCAGGGACGAAACGGCGAGTGCGCGACGACCGCGAGCAGAACGGCGAACGGGAGCACGAAGAACGCGAGCCGGTTCGTCGAGGCCGGCGCTGTCGTGCGCCCAGAGGAGCGAGAGGCTCATCAGCGCGACGAGACCGCCCGCGGCAACCGCGAGCGTCAGGGGGAGCGCCTTCGGCTGCTCACCGCGCAGCAGGCGCCAGACGAGTGCGGCGGCCGCCGCCGCGAGCGCGACGTAGAGCGGGACGAGGCGTCCGAGCGCGCCTCCCTCGCCGAGGCCGATGAAGAAGCGCTTGTCGCTCCCGACGTCGAACGGAAGCCGAAACGGCGCCAGTGCGACGACCGCGGGCGGCACGGCAGCCGGATAGCGGACGAGGACGGCGGCGAGCACGCCGATCACGGCGAGGCCCATCACGACCGCCCCGAGCCCGCTCGCCGAGGCGAGGGCCGAGCCGAGCCGGTGGGGCGCGAGATCGCGGCCGAGCAGCACCTCGGCGGCGGCGACGGCGACGAAGCCGCCGATCAGGACGAGGCGCGAGCGGCCGACGAGCACTCCCAGGGCGCCGAGCGCCCCGAGCACTGCCGCTGCGTCCGTCACCGTCCGGTCGGAGTCAGTGCCCCCGCTTCAGGGCTTCGGTCGGGGAGCCCGCCGGCTTGCGGCACGAAGGCGTAGGCGCCCGACACGCGGGGTAACGTACCGCGAAGGCGAGGGCGACGGTCCACTCGCCCACCCGCGGCCCGCCCACTTCGCCCACCCTGATGAAAAAGTGGATCCTCATCGGTGCTAGCTCTGCTCGTGGTCGGCATCGCTGGGCTCATCGCCGCGCTCTACTACCACGACCAGACGAAGACGCGAACGGTGCGCGGCTCGTCCTCGATCGAGTTCATCACCGGCCAGGCCCCGGGCAAGAAGAAGCGGCCCCGGCGGGTCGTGAAGGAGACGCCCTGGCCGCAGTACGGGTACGACGCCGGGCGCAGCCACTTCGCCGCCGACTTTCGCCATCGTCCCCCGTTCAGGCGGCTCTGGGCCGTCGAGACGCACCAGTACATCGAGTTTCCGCCGTCCGTCGCCGACAACCGCGTCTTCGTCGCGAGCGCAGCACGGCGAGTTCTTCGCGATCCGCGCGAAGACGGGCAAGATCGCGTGGCGCAAGGACTTCCGAAGCTGCATCGCCGCGAGCCCGGCGATCGTCGGGAACATCGTCGTCCAGGGCGGTGATGAACCCGACGCCCTGTGCGCGAGGAGACCGCGAGTCGCAGCCGGGCTTCGTCGTCGCGATGAACGCGAAGACGGGACGGCAGCTGTGGCGCTTCAAGACCGGAGTCGTCGAGTCGTCGCCGCTCGTCGTCGGCAGGCTCGTGTACGTCGGGACGTGGAATCACCGGGTGTACGCGCTCGACGTCCGCACGGGCAGGGTGCGCTGGTCGTACGACACCGGCGACGAGATCGACAGCTCGGCCGCCTACGCGGGCGGGATGGTCTACATCGGCACCAACAACGGCCGCGTCTTCGCGCTCGACGCCAGGACGGGCGCGTACCGCTGGAGTGCGAGCTCCTTCTCGCGGTTCGGCGTGCGCGAGTACTTCTATGCGACGCCCACCGTTGCCTACGGCCGCGTGTACATCGGCAACACGGATGGGACGTTGTACGCGTTCGGCGCGAAGACGGGACATCTGCTCTGGGCGCAGCACGCGGGGACGTACATCTATTCGGCCGCGGCCGTGTGGCAGCACAAGGTGTACGTCGGCACCTACGACGGCCGCTTCCGCGCCTTCGACGCCGCGACCGGCGACCCGGTCTGGACGTGGGAGGCGCCGGGCAAGATTCACGGCGCGCCGACGGTGATGGCCGGGCTCGTCTACTTCGCCACCACGTCGGCGCCGTCGCGGAATGCGCAGCGCTACGTGAAGAACGGGTCGCGCGGGATCTACGCGCTGAACGCGCGCACCGGCAAGCTCGTCTGGCAGCACCTCGGGATCGGCCAGTACTCGCCGATCGTCGCCGACAGCAGCCGCGTGTACATCATCGGCTCGACGCGGATCTACGGCGTCGAGTCGCGCAAGCGCGAGGGCTAGCGGCCGCGCCGCGCGACCACGACCGGGACGACGTGGGCGATCCGGTCCTGCCTGATCACGAGCCGGTAGTGCCCGGCCCGCTTCGGCGCGCGAAGCCGGAGCACGCTCGAGCTCGCAAAGCCTCCGTTCCCTCCGAGTCGCCAGAAGTAGGCCCGTTCGTCGTCCTGGATGCGCACGGCGAAGCGCTCGCGCGGCCGCACGGTCACCTGCTTCGTGAGCACGCGGAGCGGGACGACCACCACGACCGGCCGCGTCGCATTGGAGAGATTCCCCGCCGCGTCGCGCGCGGTCACGGTCACGCGGTGCTTGCCGGGACGAGCACGCACCGGCCACTCGACCTTCCACTTCAGGCGGGACGACAGCCCGAGCAGCACCCGCCTTCCGTCCAGGAAGACCGAGACGCGCGCCGGCTCGTTCAGCAGGTAGCGCACCTTGAGCCGGCTCCCCGGCTGGAGAACGCGCGGCCCGACGTTGCGCAGCTTCAGGACCGGCGGCGTCGTGTCGACGTTGATCCGGTTCGGCATGCACGATCGTCCGGTAGCCGAGATCGACGCGCGTTCGGTACGCGCCGTCCGGGACGACGGCGCCGTCGTCGTCGCGCCCGTCCCACGTCGTCTCGACGCGGCCTCGCTTCCGCCGCGACCGGGCCGATGAGCGTCCGGACGTGCGCGCCGGTCGCGTCGACCATCGACGCCTTCATGCGGTGCGCCTTGCGCAGCGTGAAGCGGATCAGCGCGAGGTTCGTGTCGCACTCGCACGTCGGTGAGAACACCTTCGTGCCCGATACCTTCGTGATCGGGCTCGGCTCGAGCTTCAGACGCTCCGTCACGACGAACGCGACGGTCGTGGCCGCCAGCAGCACGAGCACCAGGGCCGTCGAGTACCTGCGAGGCACGAGGCAGCGAGTGTAATCCGGTGGAGCCGAACGGCTCTAGCGGTGCGGCGCCGTCGCGACCTGGCGCGCGAGAGCCGCTGCCGGACGAGGAGAGCCACCGCTGCGACTGCCGCGACGCCGAGCGCGATCACGATGATCAGCGAGGCCTGCGGCACGCCGACGAGCTTGATCCCGCTGAGCACGAGCACGAAGGCGAAGGCGAAGCGCAGCGAGCGCTCGGGAACCCTGATCGACATCTGGCTTCCGAGCAGCACGCCCGGGATCGAGCCGACGAGGAGCCACCGCATCGCATGGGTGTCGACGTTGCCGTGCAGCAGATGGCCGACCCCGGCGACCCAGAGGAGCGCCGCCGCGTGGAGGATGTCCGTGCCCACGATCTTCTGCGCGGTGAGCGGGAAGAGGAGCAGCATCGCCAGCCCGAAGAACGTCCCCGAGCCGACGGACGTCAGTCCGACGACGAAGCCGCACGCCGCGCCGATCACGATCGCCACGAACCGGTCGCGCGGGCGCAGGATGAACGGCGCGTCGTCGGCGTGTCCGTGCAGGAACGTCTTCGCGAGGAAGCCGAGGCCGCCGAGGATGAGCGCGCCGCCGACGATCCTGCCCATCGTCGCGTCGGTGTCCTCGCTGAAGCTGCTCGCGATCTGCACGCCGACGAGCGACAGCGGCGCGGAGCCGACGAGCATCCAGAGCGCGAGCCGCGCGTGGACGGTGCCGAGCATCCGGTGTCGCGCGGCCCCGAACGACTTGAAGATCGCGCCGTGGAGGATGTCCGTCCCGACCGCGACCTTCGCGTCGAAGCCGAAGACGAGGATCAGGATCGGCGTCATCAGCGACCCGCCGCCCATGCCGGTCAGCCCGACGAGCACCCCGACGAGCAGTCCCGCGAGGGAGAGCTGCCAGGTCACGCCGAGGGGCGGCCGGGGATCGGGCAGGAGACGAACGGCCGTCCGGTCAAGCGGCAGCCGAGCTTGTACGCCTCGCAGCCCGTGCAGAACCCGGTCGCGGCGGCGAGGAGCGCGAGCGCGGCGACGAGCAGCGTCAGCGCGGTGCCGGCGACGCTCCGATCCTGCCGCGTACGCGAGCGTCGAGGCGGAGAGCACGACCGCGCCGACGATGTTCGCCGCCCGCGGCGGGCGGCTGTCCTCGAGCGGCCCCTCGCCGAACCGCGGCTGCACCAGCTCGAAGTAGGCGAGGCACGGCAGGCAGAAGCGCCGCCCGAAGACGAGACCGACGACGAGCTGGAGCGCGAGCACGCCGACCAGCCAGTGCCGGCCGGAGGCGACCGCGACGAGCGAGAGGACGCCGATCGTCGCCTGGTTGAACCGCGGCGCGCGCGAGTCGATCACCGCCGTGTCGCGATACGGGTCGGCGAGCCCCTGCATCAGGGCGTTATGTCCGGTACGCGTCGATCAGCACCTCGGCGACCTCGGGACGCGAGAACTCGACCGGCGGCAGCTCGCCGGCGGCCAGCATCTCGCGCACCTTCGTCCCGCTCAGGAAGACGTGATCCTCCGACGGGTGCGGGCACGTCTTCGCGCTCGCCATCGACCCGCACGTCTTGCACCAGAACGAGTGCTCGAAGAACATCGGCTCGATGTCGAGCTCGTGCGGCTCGAACTCGTCGAAGATCAGCTGCGCGTCGTACGTGCCGTAGTAGTTGCCGACGCCGGCGTGATCGCGGCCGACGATGAAGTGCGAGCAGCCGTAGTTCTTGCGGCAGATCGCGTGCCAGACCGCCTCGCGCGGGCCCGCGTAGCGCATGGCCGCGGGGAACGCGGACACGAGCACGCGGTCGGCCGGGTAGTAGCCGTCGACGAGCACGCGGTAGCACTCGACGCGCGTCGCCGCCGGCACGTCGTCCGACTTCGTGTCGCCGACGAGCGGGTGGATCAGCAATCCGTCGACGGTCTCGAGCGCGGTCTTCGTCAGGTACTCGTGCGCGCGGTGGATCGGGTTGCGCGTCTGGAAGCCGACGACGCGCTTCCAGCCGCGCTCGGCGAACGCAGCGCGCGTCTCGGCCGGGTCGCGTGCGAGCTCGGGGAACTGCGGCGCGGGCCGCTCGAACACGGTCACCTTGCCGGCGAGGTACTGCGGCTTCTGCGCGAAGAGCCGCGCGACACCGGGATGCGCGTCGTCGGTCGTGCGGAAGGCCCGCTCCGCCTCGGTCTCCTTGTCGTAGGAGAACGTGTCCTCGACGTCGAGCGTCCCGAGCAGCGTGCCCGCCTCGTCCGCGAGCGCGACGACGTCGCCGCTCGGCGCGGCTTCGACGGCCAGACAGACCGGCAGCGCCCACGGCAGGCCGCCCGCGAGATGCATGTCGTCGAGGACCGACGCGTAGTCGTCGCGGCCCATGAAGCCCTCGAGCGGCGACAGCGCGCCGCACGCGATCATGTCGAGGTCCGAGACCTCGCGCGAGGTGAGCGTCACGACCTCGAGCGACTCGACGCCCTCCGGCCGATCGCCGGTCCTGTCGACCAGGCGGCCGCCGTGCGGCGCGATCAGCTTGTCCGACGTGACGGTCGTCACGCCGCCACCTCGGCACCGACGAGGCCGAGCTCCTCGAGCCGGGTGACGATCAGCCGGGCGCTCTCCTCCGGCTCGTGCTGCTCGGTGTCGACGACGATCTCCGGCGCGACCGGGTCCTCGTACGGATCGTCGACGCCGGTGAAGCCCTTGATCTCGCCGGCGAACGCCTTCGCGTAGAGGCCCTTCACGTCGCGCCGCGCGCACTCGTCGACCGACGCCTTGATGTGCACCTCGACGAACGGCCCGAACTCCTCGACCATCGCCCGCGCCTTCGCGCGCGTCTCCTCGTACGGCGAGATCGCAGCCGCGATCACCGCGCCGCCGTGGCGCGTCAGGCGTGCGGCGACCCAGCCGATCCGCTCGATGTTCGTGTCGCGGTCCTCCTTCGAGAAGCCGAGGCCCTTCGAGAGGTGCGTGCGCACGGTGTCGCCGTCGAGGTACTCGACGATGTGGCCGCGCCGGTCGAGCTCGGGCCCGACGAGGTGCGCGATCGTCGTCTTGCCCGCGCCCGAAAGGCCCGTGAACCAGAGAGTGAAGCCGCCGCCGCGCACGACGTCCGACTCGGGGTGCTCGTGTCCGTAGATGTGGACAGCAGAGTTGTGGTCGCTCATGTGACTCCTTGTGTTCTGTCGGTGTGAATGCCGCACTCGAGCTTGTCCGAGCCGGCCCAGCGCCCGGCGCGCTCTTCCTCGTCGGGGCTCGTCGGCCGCGTGCACGGAATGCACCCGATCGACCGATACCCGACGTCGTGCAGCGGGTTGTGGGGAATCTCGTTGACGGTGATGTACGCCCAGACGCGCTTCTCGTCCCAGTCGGCGAGCGGATGGAGCTTCCAGACGCCGTAGCGCTCGGACCACTGCACCTTCGGCGTCGTCGCGCGCGAGGGCGACTGGTCGCGGCGGATGCCGGAGATCCAGCCCTCGTACGGCTCCAGGACGCTGAACAGCGGCTCGACCTTGCGGATGTGGCAGCAGCGGTCCGGGTCGCGCTCCCAGAGATTCGGCCCCTCGCGCCGGTGCTGCTCGGCGACGCTGATCACGTCGGGGCGGATCAGCTCGAGGCCGTAGCGCTCGACCAGCGCGTCGCGCGTCTCGTAGGTCTCGCGGAAGAAGAGCTGCGTGTCGAGCTCGACGACCGGAATGTCGAGCCCGAGCTCGCTCACCATGTGCACGAGCACCGACGACTGCTTCTGCCACGAGCACGTCAGGCAGAGCTTCTCGCCGAGCTCCGCGTGCGCCCAGCGCAGCACCTCCTCCGCCGGCATCGCCTCCAGGTCAGGAAGTTGCAGGCTCGGCGTCGCCAAGCAGCACCTCCTTCAGCGTGTCGCCGCGCAGGCCGAGGCGCAGCGTCTCGAGCGGGATGACCTCGTCGGGCGGGATGTTCCCGAGGTTCACGTTCGCGCCGAAGCTCTTGACGAACCAGGCCTGCGACGACTTCGTCGGCGCCTCGAAGATCAGGTCCTGCACGGCGATCTCGTGCGCGATCTCCTCCAGCAAGCCGGTCCGCATGTCGCCGTCCTTGCGGAAGATCCCCGCGGTCCCGCCCTCGCGGGCCTCCGTGATCACCTTGACCGCGCCGGCCTCGAGCTCCTCCTTGATCCACGCGACCCACTGGTACGGCGCGAAGACGACGTCGGAATCCTTGGAGCCGACCTCCGACAGAACCGTGAAGTCGCGCGCGAAGTCCTCGATCAGCTCGAGCTTGCGCTCCCGCGGGATCTCGATCGAGCCGTCCGAGATCTCGACGTGCGAGAAGCGGTGCTCGACGAGCCACGACTTGAACTCGTCGATGCGGTCGCGTGCGTACACGACCTCGAACAGCGTGCCGCCGCAGACGACCGGCGTCTCGAACGATCGGTAGAGCGCGATCTTCTTCTCGAGGTTGTTCGTGACGTAGCTCGTGCCCCAGCCGAGCTTCACGATGTCGACGAAGGGGCCCGCGGTGTCGAACATCCCCTCGATGTCGCGCAGGTTCAGGCCCTTGTCGATGACGTGCGTGAGCCCCTCGGCGCGGGGCTTGCCGGGGCGCGGCGGCAGGTCGAGAAAGCCGTCGTTAGAGGCGGGCAAAGAGCTCCTTCAGCTTCTCCTGCGCCGCGGCCTGCACGTCGTGGTAGAGCGAGTTGCCGTGCGCGTCGATGCCGACGGTCAGCGGGCCGAAGTCCTTGACGCGGAACTTCCAGAGGCACTCGGGCATGAGCTCCTCCCACGCCACCTCCTCGATCTCCTCGATCTGCGTGGTCTCGAGCGCGGCCGCGCCTCCGACGATGGCGAAGTAGACCATCCCGTGCTCGCGCATCGGCTCGATCGCCTCGTCCGGGAAGCCGCCCTTGCCGCAGATCGCGCGGACGCCGTAGTTCGCGCCGAGCGGCTCGGTGAAGCGAACCATCCGCGCGCTCGTCGTCGTCCCGATGCAGACCTTCTCGTACTTCCCGTCGGCGATCTTGCGCACGCCCGGAGCCGTGTGGAGGAGGAACGCGCCGCGGAGGTCCATCGGCGGCTCGATGCCCTCGTCGAAGATGCGGATCTGCGTCCGGTCGCGGATCCCGATGATGTGTCCCTGCACCGTCACCTCGTCGCCGGCGCGCAGCTCGAGGATCTGCTGCGGATCCGTGATCGGGAACGTCACTTCATGGGACCTGGTCCCTGAAGGGACCAGGTCCCGATGATCGCCGGCGCCCATCAGAACTCCCTGTCGTATTCGACGGTGCCGTCGGCGCCGACGTGGGCGGAGGCGCGGCGGGCGGCCCAGCACTGGTAGTTGACCGCGACCGGGTTCAGCGTCATGTGGGTGTCGGCGTGCTCGATGTGGCACTGCAGGACGGTCACGTCGCCGCCGAGACCCATCGGGCCGATCCCCGTCTCGTTCAGCAGCCCGAAGAGCTCGTCCTCGAGCTGCGCCACGATCGGATCCGGGTTTCGCGTTCCGACCGGCCGAGCGATCGCCTCCTTGGCGAGGTACATCGCGTAGTCGGCCGAGCCGCCGATGCCGACGCCGACGATCCCGGGCGGGCACGGCTTGCCGCCGGCGCCGACGATCGACTCCAGCACGAACTGCTTGATCCCCTTCACGCCGTCGGCGGGGACGCACATCTTCAGGAAGCTCATGTTCTCGGAGCCGGAGCCCTTCGGCACGCACTTCACGTCGAGCCCGTCCCAGTCCTCGACGAACTCCCAGTGCACGATCGGCAGGCGGTAGCCGATGTTCGGCCCGGTGTTCTCGCGCGTGATCGTGTGCACGGCGTTCGAGCGCAGCGGATGCTCGAGCGTCGCGCGCGCGGTGCCGGCCTTCAGCGAGTCGTAGATCCGCGCCGGATGCAGCGGGAAGTGCTCGCCGACGCGGCACGAGTAGACCGCGATTCCGGTGTCCTGGCAGACGAGGTTGCTCTCGGCATCCGCGATGTTCACGTTGCGATGGATCGTCTCGAGCACGCGCTTCCCCGCGACCGACGTCTCCCTCGAACGAGCAGCGTCGAGCGCGTCGCGCAGATCCTGCGGGATGTCCTTCAGCGCCCAGACGTAGAGGTGCGCCGCCGCGTCCTCGACCGCGCCTGCGATGTCGGTGTGGATCGTGCTCACGCCGCAGCCTTCTCGGCCGCGGCGCGGCCTGCCCGCCGGCCGAACACACAGCACTCGAGCAGCGAGTTGCCCATCATCCGGTTGCGTCCGTGCGTGCCGCCGGCGATCTCGCCGCAGGCGTAGAGACCCTCGACCGTCGTCTCCGCGCGCTCGTCGATCACCAGCCCGCCGTTCTGGTAGTGGAGCACCGGGTAGGTGAGGATCGGCTCGCGCAGCGGGTCGATCTCGGCGCTGCGGTAGCGGCGCAGCATGTACGGCAGCGAGATCTCCGCGTCGTGCTCGTGGATCCGCGTCGTGTCGAGGAACACGGCGGGCCGGCCGTCGGGCGTCTCGACGCCTCTGCCCTGCTCCACCTCGTCGACGATCGCCTGTGACACCGTGTCGCGAGGTCCGAGCGAATCGGTGAACTCCTCGCGGTCGGCGTTCAGGAGCACCGCGCCGTACGCGCGCGTCGTCTCGGGAATCGAGTAGCCCTGCATGTTCGGCGGCCAGGCGCCGCCGTTCGGGTGGTACTGGAGCGCGTCGAGGTCGCGCGCCTGCGCGCCTGCCTCGACCGCGATCAGCGTCACTTCGCCCGTCGCACCAGGATGGTTCGTCGAGAGCTCGCCGCGATCCTGCGCCTCCTTGTAGCAACGACCGCCTGCCGCGAGGACGACGGTCGGCGCGTCGATCACGTGCTCGCCGCAATGCGCGCGCCAGCCGTTCTCGCGCGAATCCAGCGAGAGCAGTGGGCTCCTCGGAAGCGCGGTGCCGGAGCCGGACTCGAACGCCTCGCGGAGCGCGGTCGTGATCGCGTGACCCGTGCGGTCGCCGACCTGGAGCAGCCGCTTGCGCGACGCGCCGCCGCAGCGCGCGAGGCGGTAACCACCGTTCTCGCGTGTGAATTCGACGCCGAGCTCCTCGAGCCAGTGGATGGCCGACGGCGCCTCCGACGTGAGCACCGTGACGAGGCGCCGGTCGGCGGTCTCGTGGCTCGACTTCAAGACGTCCTCCGCGTGCTGCTCGGGCGAGTCGTCCGCTCCGAACGCCGCCTGGATGCCGCCCTGGGCCTTGGCGGAGTTGCACGACTGGATCGATCCCTTCGCTGCAACGACGACCCGTGCACCGGCCCGCTCGGCCGATACGGCGGCGGCGAGACCGGAGGCGCCGCTCCCGATCACGAGCACGTCGAAGGAGAGAGGCGCGGCCACGACGCCCCATCGTACCTAATTCTCCTGATAATGGATCCTTATGCTCACCACCGTTTGCTCCAAGTCGATCCGCACACGGAAGAACCACTGATCCCGCTCAGTAGATCGATCGGAGCAGATCCAGGACTCGGCAGGCGACGCCGGGCGCGGGTTCACCTGCGCGCCGCGCCTCTGGACGATCGCGTCGGCAAGCTCGGGCAAGTCTGCTCGTCTGGAACGCCGAGCGCGCGCAGGTTCGTGAACCCCGCGAGGCGCGCGAGCTCCTCGGCCCTTTCGGCCGCGCGTCCGCCGAGCAGGTCGGCCGGGACGAATTCGTCGTTGAAGCGCAGCGCCGGAGGCAGGCAGAGCGCGTTGAGCGCGCCGTGCGGCAGACCGTAACGCCCGCCGATCGCCTGGGCCATTGCGTGCCCGAGCGCGAGCCCGGAGCGCGCGAGCGCCTCGCCGGCCTTCGCCGCACCGCGGAGGAGGTCTTCGCGCGCGCCTCGGTCGCCGGGATCGTCGAGCACACGTGGGAGCGCCGACGAGATCGCGTCGGCGCCCTCGAGCGCCAGCGGATCCGCAGACGGATCGCGCCCCTGCACGTAGAGCGCCTCGCAGCAGTGCGCGAGCGCGTTCAGCGCCGTCCCGCCGCTCACCTCGCGCGGCAGGTCCATCGTCAGGTCGACGTCGTAGACGATCGCCTCGTTGTGTGCGCCGGCGCCGCCGCCGTGCATGCGGCGGTCAGGGCCGCGCACGCCGAAGTAAGTCCGTCCACTCCGCGCCCGAGTACGTGGTCGGAACCGATACGAGCGGCAGTCCGGTCGTCGCCGAGACGCGCTTCCCGGTGTCGATCGTCGAGCCGCCGCCGAACGCGATCACCACCTCGGCGTCGCCGACCTCGACCTCCTGCTCGGTCGGAAGCGTGCTCCAGCGGCCGACGACGTCGACCGGCACCTGCCAGCGCTCCGTCGCCAGGAGGAACGCGCGCCTCCCGCCGAGGACGTCGGGCAACGCGTCGAGTCCCCAGCGGACGATCACGTGAGGCGTTGTCGCGCGATGTCGAGGAATGCCTGAGCAACGCGCGTCAACGTCCGCCCGGCGGCTCGCGCGAGGAAGATGTCGCGCGTCGGCTCGAGGCCGGCGACGCGCGCCTCCGTGAGCGTGCCCGCCGCGAGCGCGGCCTCGATCGCCGAGCGGGAGATGAACGTCACGCCGATCCCGGCCTCGACGGCCGTACGTACCGACTCCTGGAGGCCGAGCTCCAGCCGCGCGCCGAAGTCCCTCAGCCTCACGCCGGTCGCGCGCAACTCGTCCTCGATCGCCTCGCGGACGCCCGCGCCCTCCTGCATGAGGATCAGCGTCTCGTCGCGCAGGTCGTCGAGCGAGACCGTCGTGCCGGCAAAGCGGTGTCCCGGAGGACACGCGAGGACGACCTGGTCGCGGAAGAGCGGCTCGAACGTGACCGACCGATGCCGCCGGGCGAAGCCGACGACGCCGAGCTCGAGCGTCCGCTCCGCCACGAGCTCGACGACCCGGTGCGTGTCGGCAACCGTCAGCGCGACGCTGACGTCGGGGTACGTGCCGGCGAGCTCGCCGAGCAGGATCGGGACGACCGAGCCGCCGGGCCCGGTCGAGGCTCCGAGCTCGAAGCGGCCCGACAGCGCCTCCTCCTCGGACACCTCGTCGAGCAGCTGCTCCTCGGCCGCGAGCACGCGGTGCGCGTTCCGGTACAGCCGCTGCCCCGCCTCGGTCGGCTCGACGCGGCGGCCCGAGCGGTCGAGCAGCCGAACGCCGAGCCGCTTCTCGAGCGCCGCGATCTGGAGGCTGACCGCCGGCTGCGTCACGCCCAGGCGCTCGGCCGCCTGCGAGAAGCTCTTCTTGTCGACGACGGCCACGAAAGCCGCCAGCTGCCGCGTGTCCATAAGCGTTCATTATGGAGAAGAGCGGCGGTGGTGCTCGCAGTAGCATCGGTCCGTGGACGAGCCGCCGGGGCCTTCCGACTCCTTCATCGTCCGCTTCGAGCGGCTGACGAGCGGAACAGCCAAGCGAGGCGTCGATCTGGAGCTGCGCGTCCTCGATGTCGTCTTCGCGCTCATCTTCGGCGTGCTTGCGGTGCCGGTGGGGCTCGTCATCGGCGCTGCGTCCGCCGCGACGAGCGGCTTTCCCGTCCTCTACCGCGGCGAGCGGATCGGCCGCGGCGGGCGGATCTTCACGATCAACAAATTCCGGACGCTCGAGCGCGACGCGGAGCTGCGACTCGGCCCGTACCTCGGCGAGGAGCTCGTGCGGCTGACCGAGCAGGAGTACACGCGCGTCGGCCGCTGGCTCAAGGCGTCGCAGCTCGACGAGCTCCCGCAGCTCTGGAACGTCCTGCGCGGCGACATGTCGTTCGTCGGCCCCCGCCCGATCCGTCCGCGCTTCTTCGAGCAGCTCGCCCTGGAGCTGCCGGCCTACTGGCAACGGCTCGTCGTCCGCCCCGGACTGACCGGCTTCGCGCAGGTGCGCGCCGGCTACGAGGCGTCGATGGCCGAGAAGCTCGCGCACGACCTCGAATGGATCGCCGACCGGTCGATTCGCCTGTACCTGCGCACGCTTTTCACAACCGCCGTACGGGTTCTCAGGCAGGTGTTCACGAGCTCGCCCGAGGCGCGGCCGTGACGCGCGAGTCACACGTCCAGGCGAGAGTCCTCGAGATCGAGGTCGCGCTGGACGCGGTGCATGACCTCCTCCGAGATGCGACCCTCGTTCCTGAGCGCGACCACGGCCGAGCGCTCCGCCTCGAGCAGGACGCGACGCACGCGCTGGTAGGCCTGCGAGCGCTCCTCGATCGCGCCGTCGTCGCCGTCGTCGAAGCGCGCCCGGAAACGGTTGCGCCGGAACTCGTACCCGCCGCGCAGCCGCTGGGCGGTGTCCTCGCGCACGGTTCCGTCTTCGAGCAGCTCGTCGAGCCGAAGCATCGCCGCCTCGGCCGCGTAGATCCGCGCCTTCGCTTCCTCCTTCACGTCGAGCCCATCGTCCTCGAGCCCCAGCAGGCGTATCACGAGCGGCAGAGACAGACCCTGGATGACGAGGGTTGCGAACACGACGCCGAAGGCGAGGAAGACGATCAGGTCGCGGCCGGGAAAGTCGGCGCCGGCGTCGGTCGTCAGCGGAATCGCAAGCGCCGCGGCGAGCGTGACCGCGCCGCGCATTCCCGTCCAGCAGACGAAGGCCGGCTGCTGCCAGGGTGGATACGGGTCGCGCTCGCGGATGCGGCGTGAGATCAGGCGCGGCAGGTACGTCAGCGGGATGACCCAGACGGCGCGCGTCGCGATCACGACCGCCGACACGAGCGCCGCATACCCGAGCAGCTCCCCGCGTGGTATAGCCGGACAGGCGGTCGAGGATCGGCTGGAGCTGCAGTCCGACGAGCCCGAAGAGCAGCGCGTTGAGGATGAAGTTGAAGATCGACCAGAACGCGCGTCCCTCGAGCCGCGTCTCGACCGTCGTCAGCTCGGGCGTGTGCCAGCCCATGTAGACGCCCGCCGTCACGACCGCGAGGACGCCGGACGCGCCGACCGCCGCGGCGGGGAGAAACGTGAAGTAGCCCGTCAGGAACGCGATCATCACCTCGAGCGGCGGGTTGTCGAGCCGGCGCCGGACGAGGCGGATCGCGTGGCCGATCGCCAGGCCGATTCCGATGCCGCCGATGACGGTCCAGACGAAACTGGCCGTCGCATCCACCATCGAGAACGTTCCCGTGACGACCGCAGCGACCGCGAACTTGAACAGGACGAGGGCGGTGCCGTCGTTGACGAGGCTCTCTCCCTCGATGATCGCGAGCGGACGTCGCGGCACGCCGAGCCGGCGACCGATTGCCGACGCCGCCAGCGGATCGGTCGGCGAGACGACCGCGCCGAGGACGAACGCCGCGGCCCACGGGAGGTCGATTGCATAGTGCGCGGCCACCGCGACCGAGACGGTCGTCGCGGTGACGAGCCCGAGGGCGAGCAGCGCGATCGGTCGGAGGTTCTGGCGCAGCTCGCGCAGTCCCGTCGCGTACGCCGCCGAGTAGAGAAGCGGCGGGAGCACGCCGATCAGCACCACGTCCGGCGGCAGGGTGATGTCCGGGACTCCCGGCGCGAAGCCGAGCAGCAGCCCTCCGACCACGAGCAGGATGGGGTACGGGATCCGCAGCGGGTCGGCGAAGAGGAGCAGCGCCGCCGCGCACACGAGCAGCAACAGCAGCTGCACTTCCTCGTGACCGCCGAACTCCGCAAGCACGGCACTAAAGTAATCGCGCATGTGCGGCATCTGCGGTATCGCGTCTACGCGCCGCGCAGCGGATCCCGGAGCGGCTTGCGGCGATGAGCGAGACGCTCGTGCATCGCGGCCCGGACGCCGACGGCACGTTCGTCGACGGCCCCGTCGGGCTGGCGGCGCGGCGGCTCTCGATCATCGACCTCGACACCGGCGACCAGCCGATCGCGAACGAGGACGGGAGCGTCGTCGTCGTCCAGAACGGCGAGATCTACAACTACGAGGAGCTCACGCACGAGCTCGTGCGCGCGGGTCATCGCTTTCGCACGCACGGCGACACCGAGGTGCTGGTGCACGCGTACGAGGAGTGGGGGTTGCGCTTCGCCGAGCGGCTGCGGGGGATGTTCGCGGTCGCGCTCTGGGACTCGCGCGAGCGGCGGCTCGTGCTCGCGCGAGACCGCTACGGGATCAAGCCGCTGTACTACCGCGCGGACGCAGACGAGATCGCGTTCGCGTCGGAGCTGCGTGCGCTGCCGCGGGGAGAGATCGACCTGGACGCGCTCGAAGGGTTCCTTGCCTTCAACTCCGTTCCGGCTCCGCTCTCGATCTTTCAGGGCACGCGCAAGCTGCCGGCCGGACACCTTCTGGTGTGGAACGGCAGCGTCGAGCTGCAGCGCTTCGCGCGGCCGGCGCCGACCGCGGAGGTCGGAACCGAGGACGAGGCGGAGCTCGTCGAGGAGCTGCGCGCGCGCATGCGCGACTCGGTGCGCGCGCACCTCGTCAGCGACGTGCCCGTCGGCGTGTTGCTCTCCGGCGGCGTCGACTCGTGCCTGCTCGCGGCGCTCGCCGCCGAGGAGACGGGCGAGCCCCTGCGGACGTTCTCGATCGGCTTCGAGGAGCGCTCGTTCGACGAGCTCGCGGACGCACGCCTCGTCGCCGAGCGATACGGAACGATCCATCGCGAGCTCGTTCTTCAGCCGGACGCGGCGCTGCTTCTACCCGCGCTCGCCGACGCGTTCGACGAGCCGTTCGCCGACTCGTCGTCACTGCCGACCTACCTCGTGTCACGCCTCGCTGCGGAGGACGTGAAGGTCGCGCTGTCGGGCGAGGGCGGCGACGAGCTCTTCGGCGGCTACTACACGTATGCGGCGGACCTGCTGGCCGAACGGTGGGGCCGGCTGGCGGCGCCGCTGCGGCCGATCGTCGAACGACTGCCGACGTCGACGCGCAGGGCGAGCCTCGACTACCGCGCGAAGCGCTTCGTTCGCGCGGCTCATCTACCTCCGCTCGAGCGCCATCACGGCTGGAAGGAGATCTTCTCTTCGGACGCGCGCGCCGAGCTGACCGGGCGACGTTCGGCATTCGATCCGGTCGACCTGCTGCGCGAGCGCTTCGCCGAGACCGCAGGTGCTCCGCTGCTCGCGCGACTTCAGGACGTGGACCTCGGCACGTACCTCGTCGACGACCTGCTCGTCAAGACCGATCGCGCGTCGATGGCCCACTCGCTCGAGGCGCGGGTGCCCTTCCTCGATCCGCTCGTGACGGGCTTCGCACTCGCGCTGCCGACGCGCCACAAGGTGCGCGGCCTCGGCGAAGAAGCGGCTCCTGAGGAAAGCGGCGGCGCCTCTGCTCCCGGCGCGGATCGTCAACGGACGCAAGCGCGGCTTCTCGATTCCGGCGGCGGCCTGGCTCCGTGGAGAGCTCGAGCCGTTCGCGCGCGACACGCTCGCAGCCGACACGCTCCGGCGGCAGGGCTTCTTCCGCCACGACGCCGTGCGGCGCCTGCTCGACGAGCACGTCGCGGGCAAGCAGGACTGGAGCCGTCAGCTCTGGGGACTCCTGTCGTTCACGCTCTGGTACGACCGCTCGGCGAAGTCCCACGGACTTCGCCCTGGAAAAGCTGGCGGCCGAAAGGTGAGCTTTGACTATCCCGTAAAGCGTCGCGCGGCAAAGCCGCGCCTCGATCGTCGCGATGAACGTCTCGCTGGCAGCGCGGCTCCGCCGCGCTGCACGTCGACGCTCCGGCGAAGGAGCACACCCGCCGGCTGCACTCGCCCCCGCACGAAATGCAAAGCATTTCGTGCGGTGAAGGTCTGGATCGACATGACGGCGAGCGCGCACGTGCTCGTGTTCCGGCCGCTGATCCGGATCCTGCGGGAGCGCGGCGACGACGTGCAGATCACGGCGCGCGACTACGCGCAGACGCTTCAGCTCCTCGAGCTCCACGGTCTCGAGGCCGACGCCGTCCTCGGCCACCACGGCGGCCGTTCGCGAACTGGCAAGGCGCGCGCGCTCACGTCGCGCCTGCACGCGTCTGCGCGGCTGGGCGCGCGACCGCGAGCTCGACGTCGCGCTGACGCACGGCTCGCACGAGCTGACGATCACCGCGCGGCGCCTCGGCATTCCCAGCTCGACGACGTTCGACTACGAGTGGGCGTGGCTGCAGCACCAGCTCGGCTGCCGCGCGGCGACGAAGGTCGTGATCCCGGAGGCGATTCCGCCCGAGCGCATGGCGCGCTACGGCGTCGAGCCGCCGAAGCTCGTGCGGTACGAGGGCCTGAAGGAGGAGTACTACCTCTCCGACTTCGAGCCGAACCCGGACGTCGCCGCCTCGTTCGCGCTCGATCCGCAGCGCGTTCTGATCGTGCTCCGCCCGCCGCCGGACGTGTCGCTCTACCACCGCCGCTCGAACCCGCTGTTTCCGCAGACGCTCGAGTTCGTCGGCCGCCGGGACGACGTGCACGCGATCGTCCTGCCGCGCATCGAGGAGCAGCGCGAGTTCGTGGAGGGGCTCGAACTGCCGTCCGTGATCGTTCCCGATCGGGCAGCGGTCGACGCGCAGAGCCTCATTGCCGCCGCGGATCTCGTCGTGTCCGCCGGCGGAACGATGAACCGCGAGGCCGCGGCGCTCGGCGTCCCCGTCTACACGACGTACGGCGGCCGGATCGGAGGCGTCGACGAAGCGCTGATCCGTGACGGGAGACTCGTGCCGCTGAGCGACCCGCGTGCACTTCGCCTCGAGAAGCGAACCCACACGGCCGAGGCGCGCATCCGTCGCGACCCGAACGTGATGCTCGAGCTCCTCCTCTCGGCGCTCGACTGACCTTCGCTCAGGCGGTCGCGCCGAGCAGGTTCAACAGGTCGTCGCCGTAGCGCTCGAGCTTCGTCGGCCCCACGCCGGGAACCGTCGCGAGGTCGCGCATCGTGCGCGGCTTGCGGCCGGCGATCTCGGCGAGCGTCGAGTTGTGGAAGACGACGTAGGCCGGCACCTCGTCCGCCCGCGCGCGCTCGAGCCTCCAGCGCTTCAGCGCCGCGAAGATCGGGTCGTCCGGCTCCGGCTCGCGGGCGACCTTCGCCCGCGCCTGGAGCCCGAGCTCGCGCAGGAAGCGCGACGGCGTGCGCGTCCACGTGACGAAGAGGTGCTGCTTCGCGCGCGTCAGGCCGACGTAGAGCAGGCGCCGCTCCTCGTCGATCTCCTCCGGCGACTTCGCGAGCCGCGTCGGCAGCTCCTTCTCCTCCACGCGCGGGAGGAAGACCGCTTCGAACTCGAGCCCCTTCGCGCCGTGCAGCGTCAGCAGGTGAACGCCGCGGCGCGACTCGCCGCCGTCGCCGAAGCGCCGCTCCAGCTCCGCGACGAAGCCGGGGCCGTCGAGGTCGGCGTGCTCCTCGGCGAGCAGGACGAGGCGCGTCAGGTCGTTCTGCCGCACCGCCTCGCGCTCGCCGAGCTTCTCGGGCGGCCGCTCGACCCAGCCTCGCTCCTGCGCGAGCCTGCGCACGTCCGCCGGCGACGCGAGCTTCCGCAGAACCCAGCGCGCGCTCTCGCGGCCGAGGAACGACGCGCCCTGCGCAGGGATGCCTGCCGCGTGCAGCGCCTCCTCGAAGTCTGCGAGCCGCGCGTTGGTGCGGCAGAGGACGGCGACGTTCTCGTACGGCAGGCCGAGCGCGCGGATCCTCTCCACGACGAACTCGGTCTCGTCGTCGCACGGCATCAGCACCGGCTCGGGCCCGTCGGCGCGCGTCGCGCGCAGCGTCTTCTCGGCACCGCCGAGGTTCGGCACGAGCCGGTTGGCGAGCGCGAGCACCTGCGGCGACGAGCGGTAGTTCTCCTCGAGCCTGATCACCGCCGCCTGCGGGAACCGCGCCGGCACGCCGAGCAGGTACTCGGACGATGCGCCGGTGAACGAGTAGATCGACTGATAGTCGTCCCCGACGACGCAGAGCTCGTCACGGTCGCCGAGCCAGAGCTCGAGCAGCGTCTGCTGCAGCACGTTCACGTCCTGGTACTCGTCGACCGTGAACGCGCGGAAGCGCTCGCGGAGCAGGCCGCGCGCGACCTCGTCGGACGAATAGAGCTGGATCGCAAGCTCGAGCAGATCCTCGAAGTCGGAGTACCCGGCCGCCGCCTTTCGCTCCTCGTACTGCGCGTACACGCGGCGCATCAGATCGGCCGGAATCGGCGGCTCGTGCTCGTCGAGCTCGGCGCGGTAGCGCGCGGGGGTGATGCGGCGGTTCTTCGCCCATTCGATCTCGGTCGCGAGGTCGCCGGCGGGGCGGAAGCGATACGCGCCCGGGAGCGAGTTGGCGATTCGCCGCAGCGGCAGCGCCTTCGACGAGAGGATCTTGCCGACGCGGTCGGGCGCGTACTGGCGCAGTTGACCGAGCGCGGCCGCGTGGAACGTGCGGGCGCTGACGCCGGGCGCGCCGAGGGCCTCGAGGCGGGAGCGCAGCTCGCGGGCCGCCTTGTCCGTGAACGTCACCGCGAGGATCTCGTCCGCCCGGAACGCCCCGGTCGTCACCTGGCGCGCGATCCGGTGCGTGATCGTCGTGGTCTTGCCCGAGCCCGCCCCGGCGAGGATGCACACGGGCCCGCGAACAGTCTCGACCGCACGCAGCTGCTCCGGGTTCAGCTCCACCGCGGAAGCCTAGGGTCCGGGGTCGGACGGGACCGTGTCTAGAACGTCGCGGAAGTGCGCGACGCGGTGCCGCTCGAGAGCCGCTGCGGCTCGCGGGTCATCGTCGTCAGCCGGGAGACGAGCTCGAGCGTCTCGCCCTCCTCGACGAGCCGCTCCAGCTCGCGCAACTCGGCGTCGAGCCACGACGGGTCGATCGGCGCCTGCGAGGCCGCGAGGATCTTCGGATGCGCCGTCGGCTCGCCCGACTCGTCGGCGTTCCACAGCACCTCGTGCAGCTTCTCGCCGGGGCGGACGCCGCTGATCTGGATCGGAATGTCGCGCTCGGGCACCTTGCCCGAGAGGCGGATCATGTTCTCCGCGAGCTCGTAGATCGACACCGGCTCGCCCATGTCGAGGACGTAGATGTGCCCGCGGCCGCCGATCGCCCCCGCCTGGACGATCAGCGAGACCGACTCGGGGATCGTCATGAAGTAGCGCGTCATGTCCCTGTGCGTGACGGTCACCGGGCCGCCGCGCTCGATCTGCTTGCGGAAGATCGGGATCACGCTTCCCGACGACCCGAGCACGTTGCCGAAGCGCACCGCGACGAATCGCGTCGTGACGTCCTCGCGTGCGCCGTACGCCTGCACGATCCACTCGCAGATCGCCTTCGACTGGCCGAGCAGGTTCTTCGGCTGCGCCGCCTTGTCCGAGGAGACGAGCACGAAGCGGCGCGTCTCGAACTCGACGGCGACCTCGGCCAGCGTCCTCGTCGTCAACACGTTGTTGCGAACGGCCTCGAGCGGGTTCGCCTCGAGCAGCGGCACGTGCTTGTACGCCGCCGCGTGGAAGACCACCTCCGGCCGGTACTTCTCGAAGATCTGCCGCAGCTTCGCGCGGTTGCCGACGTCGGCGAGCACGGGGATCGACGCGCGGAAGCCGCGATCGTCGACGAGCTCACGCTCGATGTTGAAGAGCGCCGGCTCGGAGTGGTCGAGCAGCACGATCCGGCCCGCGCCGACCCGGGCGATCTGGCGGCAGAGCTCGGCGCCGATCGACCCGCCGGCGCCGGTCACGAGCACCGTCTTGCGCGCGACGTACTCGGCAACCTCGTGCAGGTCGACGTCGACCGGCTCGCGGCCGAGCACGTCCTCGACCTGGACGGGGCGGATCTGCCCGGCGAGGTCGAGGTCGCCGGTGATCAGCTCGTGCAGCGCGGGCAGCGTCTTCACCGGTACGCGCTCCTCCTGCGCGACGTCGACGACCCGCTGGCGCATCCCGCCGGAAGCGGACGGCATCGCGATCAGCACCTCGTCGGGCTCGGCCTCGCGCAACACGCGCCGGAGCTCGGTCGTCGGCCCGAGGACGCGAACCCCGTGGACGCGCAGGTTCTTCTTGCGCGGGTCGTCGTCGAGCAGGCCGATCGGCGTGTAGCCGAGCTGCGGCTTGCGCTGGAGCTCGCGCAGGATCACCTGCCCCGCGTCGCCGGCGCCGACGATGAGCGACCTCGCGTCCGCGTGCCATGAAGCCGCCGGGCGCGGGCCGCTCGATCAGCGTGCGCGCGAGCAGCCTCGAGCCCGCGACGAACGCGAGCAGCAGCAGCATGTCGATGACCGCGATCCCGCGCGGCAGCCGCGCCGTGCCCTCCGGCGGGAAGGCGTAGAGCGTCAGGTCGACGAGCAGCGACGCGACGACGACCCCGCGCGCCGCGCCCCACATGTCCCTCGTCGAGACGTAGCGCCACCAGCGGTTGTAGAAGCCGAAGAGGACGAAGACGGAGAGCTTGATCGAGAGCACGACCGCGAACGTCTGCCACGAGAGCAGATGCTCGTAGAACGGCGGAATCGACTGGTCGAAGCGGATCCAGAACGTCAGCGACCACGCGGCGGCGATGAGGACCGCGTCGGCGAGCAGATTGACGATGCGATGGCGCGAGATCGGAAAGGTCATGCCACCGGTGCGCCCACCGCGCTGCGCACGACCTCGACGACCCGCTCCTGCTGCTCCGGCGCGATCCCGGCCCAGAGTGGAATCGAGAAGTTCTCGCGCGCCAGCTTCTCGGTCTCGGGCAGCGAGCCCTCCTGCCAGCCGAGGAAGCTCAGCGCCGGCTGGAGGTGGAGCGGCGTCACGTAGTACGTCGCCGTCCCGATCTGCGCCTCGCGAAGCGCGGCGACGATCGCGTCGCGCTCGGGCGAGCGGCTGACGAAGAGGTGGTACACGTGGCCCGGCTCGTCCTCCGGCGCCGTCACGACCTCGCCGAGCTCGAGCTCGCGATACCGCTCGGCCGCCTCGCGGCGCATCGCCGTCCAGCGGTCGAGCTCCGGCAGGAAGATGCGGAGCGCGGCGGCATGGACCTCGTCGAGCCGCGAGTTGTAGCCGACCGCGTGGAAGTCGACCTTGTCGCGCGAGCCGTGGAAGCGGAGGATCCGCACGCGCTCGGCGAGCTCCTCGTCGTTCGCCGCAATAAGCCCGCCGTCGCCGAGCGCGAAGAGATTCTTCGTCGGATAGAAGCTGAACGTCGACGCGACTCCGGTGCGCGCGACGCCGGGTGAGCCGAACGCCTGCGCGGCGTCCTCGACGAGCGGCTGCCCGAGCGACGCAAGCTCGTCGAGCGGAGCCGGGCGCCCGAACAGGTGCACGGGCATGATCGCGCGCGTCTTCGGCGTGATCCGCGCTGCGACGTCCTCCGGGTCGAGGTTGTACGTCGCCGGATCGATGTCCGCGAAGACCGGAACGGCGCCGCGGCGCACGATCGCCTCGGCGGTGGCGTAGAACGTGAACGCGGGACAGATGACCTCGTCGCCGGGCCCGATCCCGAGCGCGTCGAGCACGATGACGATCGCGTCCGTTCCGTTCGCAACGCCGATCGCGTCCGTGACGCCGAGATACTCCGCCGCCTCGCGCTCGAACGACTCGACGTTCGGGCCGAGGATGAACTTGCCCGAATCGAGCACCTCCGCGTAGGCGCGCTCGAGCCTTGGAATCAGCGGCGCGTACTGCGCCTTGACGTCTACGAGTGGGATCCCGGGCACGCTAATGGAGTGTAGAGGCGCGTCTGTTACGCAGGACCAGGTAGCCCACGCACACGAGAATTCCTGCAACGACGGCGTATTCGACGTAGCCGAAATCGTGATGGAAGCTCTCGTAGCTCGAGCCGACCGCCCAGCCGACGCCGGCCAGCGCGAAGCACCAGAGCGCCGAGCCCGCGAGCGTCAGCACCGTGTAGCGCCCGAACGGCACGCGAAAGACGCCCGCGGGGATGGACACGAACGAGCGCACGACCGGCGTCACCCGGCCGATGAACACCGCCCAGTCCCCGTAGCGGTCGAACCAGGCCTCGGCGCGGTCGAGCTTCTCCGGCGTCAGGTGGAACATGCGGCCGTGGCGATCGAGCAGCGGCCGGCCGCCACGCAGCCCGATCCACCAGCCGGCGATCGAACCGACGAGGTAGCCGATGGTGCCGGCCAGCGCGATGACGACGTACGACCAGAAGCCCTCGGGGATCTCCGCCCCGAAGAGGGTCACGGTCGCGCCGAAAGCGCCCGCGGCGAGTGCGCCGCCGACGACCATCACGAGCTCGCTGAACGCGGGGAGCACCGCATCGATCATCATCAGAAGGAAGACGGCGTAAACACCGTGGTCGCGGACGTAGGAGGTCAGTGACCCCGTCACGCTCGCGAGCAGCACGTGGCGGAGCCTAGCGCCGGGCTCGGAAGGGGGCGTACAGGTCGACGCGGCCGAGCGCGTTCGCTGCCACGACGTGCACCTGGTACGCGCCGCCGTAAGCGACACCCCCGGCGCCGACACGGCCGTTCCACGAAAGGCTCCGCGTACCCGCCGCCAGCTGCGCGCGCGTCAGCACTCGCACGACGACTCCCTTACCCGTTTCGACCGTCGCCGTGACCTTCGCCGACTGCCGGAGCTTGAAGGTCGCGAGCAGGCGCGTGCGCTTCTTGCCGACGGTCAGCACCTTCGGCTGAACAGCGAGCGCCGACAGCGTGTTGTTGAGCGTGAAAGCGCGGTCGGAGACGGACACCTGTCCCCGTTCGTCGGTGGACGTGACCGTGAAGCGCCAGGTTCCCTCGGGTTGTGCCGAGCCGTCGGCTCCGCTCCCCGTCCACGTGAACCGGTAGCTGCCCGGTGCGCGAGGGCCGGCGTCGATCGGCAGCGTCACGTTCCCGGGCCCGACGAGGCTCGCTTGCACCGTGCTCGGCCGCACGACCTTGTACGAGAGGCTCTCCAGCTCCGCAACGCCGTCGTCGTTCGGCGAGAGCACGGGTTCGGCGGGCGGCGCGACGTACACGCCCGTGTACGACACGAGCAGCGCGTCGGAAACCGGCCGCTCACCCGTCGGGTCGGAGGGCCTGCTCAGGAGCTGGCCGTCGAACGCCATCGTCGTCGAGCCGCCGGAGTCGAGTGCCGTCGCCGTCACGGCGCCGAGCTGCATCATCGCTACGGCGAGCTCGAAGTTCGTCATGCCGACGCTGTAGCCGGGCTGCTTCCCGTCGACGGCTACGAGCAGGAGCTTTCCGTCGGCCCGTTGCCCGATCGCGGAGCGCGCCAGGCGCTGGGAGAGCAACGTCGCGGCGAAATCCTCGTTCGGGCGGTAGATGGGCGTGCCGTTGGAGACGATGCGTGGGCCGCCGCCGATCGCGTTGACGATTCCGTCCCAGGCGGGGACGAGCGTGTAGCGAACCGTGATCGGCGTTCCGACCGGCGCGTCGGTGGCGAGTCGCGCGACCGACGTGCCGCGCGCCTGGATGATCGCGCCGTCCGGCGGAATCACCGTTCGACCTGCGGTCGACGGGATCACGTCCGTGACCACTCCGGTCAGGTCGGTGGCAGCGGTCACCTTCGGGAAGGGCCGCACCACGATCTCGGCGGCGCCCGACGTCGCAGGCGCAGTCGTCGGTCCGTACGCAGGCGTGAAGAGCGAGAAGCCGTTGGCGCTCGGCGGGTCGTTCAGGTCGACGCGCAGCCGCTGACCGGTGCCTCGCCAGAACCCGAGCATGCCGATCCGCTCCGGGCGCAGCGTCCCGTCGGCAGCGATGCCGAGGCTGGTCCGTCCCGAGACCGGTGGATGCTCGAGCACGCCGTTTCGCATGAGGACGCCGCTCGGACGACCGTCGGCGAGATTGAACAGGTCGCCGTTGACGCCGGCGACGGTGGCGCCCGCACCGAGTCGCGTCTCCATCGCCGTGAGTGTCTCGCGGCCGACGATCGCCTCGTTCGAGAGGACCGGCTGCAGCGAGTAGAGCCCGCCGGGCTTCGGCGCCGTGATCACGTTCAGGACGACCGGGCCGCGCGGCGTGAACTGCACGCGCTTCGTGTACGTCACGCCGGGCATCAGCAGTGTCGGCGCCGTTCCCTGCGCGAACCCGTCCGGCGCGAAGGCAAGCGCAAGCGCCGCCGTGATGAAGAGCGCGCGGAAAACCACCCCGCTCGCAGGGTAGCTTCCCCCCATGGACGTCGTTCTCGTTCACTCCGGGGTCACCGACGCGCGCGAATGGGACGGCGTGCGCGCGCTGCTGGAACCGGCCCACCGGACGGTGACCGCCGACTCTGTGGCAGTCGCGGCCGCTCGTCGACATCGTGCTCGAGGCGATTCCCGGCGAGCGCGCGGCTCTGGTCGGAACCTCCTTCGGCGGCCGCGCGGTGCTCGAGGCGGCTGCGAGCGCGCCCGAGCGCGTCGAGGCCGTCGTCGTGATCGGCACCAATCCGTTCGACTGGTCCGACGACGTGAAAGCGGTCGGCGCCGAGGAGGAGGCGCTGTACGACGAAGGCCGTCTCGACGACGCGGCCGAGGTGATGGTGCGCGCGTGGCTCGTCGGTCCGCACCGGAGCGACGACGACGTACCGAGTGAGTTGCGCGAGCTCGTGTTCGCGATGCAGCGCGGCATCTACGAACTCGACGAGGAGCCGCAACGCGGTGCGTTCGAGCCGGAGAACGTCCGGGCGCGGATGCTGTTCATCCGCGGCGAGCTGGACTGGCCCGACATCGCGCGCGCGGCGCGAACGGTTCCCGCAGGCGCAGCAGGCCGTCATCGAGGGAGCGGCTCATCTGCCGACGCTCGAGCGACCGGACGAGGTCGCACGCCTCGTCCGGAAGTTCCTCGAGGCATGAAGACGGCGCTCGTCGTGTTGTCCGGCGCGCTCGCGCTCGCGACGCCGCCGGGCTTCTCCGAGATCCTGCTGCCGTTCGTTCGCTCGGGCCCCGCGGGTCTCGCCTGGGGATACGACGGACGGATGTACGGCGTCGAGAACGACCGCAACAAGTTCTTCCGGCTCGATGCCGCCCAGAACAAGGTGACCGCGGAGTGGCCGCTGCCGACGATCCGCGACGGCGCGCCGGTGGTCGCCCTGCCGGGACGCGTGTTCGCCGGCGGAACCGGCGGGATCGCCGTCCTCGACACGCGCGCGGGCAAGGTGTCCGAGGTCCCGCTCCCCGGCGTGTCGGTGACAGGGCTCGCCGCCGACCATGCGAACGGAGTCGTCTACTTCACCGACGCGCACACGGGCACCATCTCGAAGCTCGTCGGCACGAAGACCACGCCGCCTCGCCGTGCTGAACCCGAAGTCAGGCCGGCCCTGCATCCCGTACGGAATCGTCTTCGACCCGCGGACGAAGGCCGTCTTCGTCGGCTGCCAGGGCTCGAACGAGATCTGGCGGGTGAACCCGAACGGAAAGGCGACGGCGTACGGGATTCCGTCTCCGGCCTCGCTGCCCGAGGACTTCGTGCTCGGCCGCGACGGGAAGGTCTACGCCGCGCTCTTCGACGCCGGGGCAGTCGCCCAGCTCGATCCGGCAAGCGGTCGTGTCGAGACGCTTCCGCTGCCGTCGGCCTCGAAGCTCGTCGGCCTCGCCTTCGATGCAGCGGACCGGTTGTGGTTCGACCTGCCGGCCCGCAGCGGTGTCGGGTGGATGGACCGGACGACGCGGGCGGTCACGCAGTACGACCTGACGAGGGGCGCCGAGCCGGTGACGCTCGCACCCGGGCCGCGCGGGCACCTCTACTACTCGGACCTCGCGCACAGCTCGGTCGGTGTGTTCGCACCCGAGGCCACGCCGAGCGGCGCCGCGGAAAGAGTCTTCGTGCGCGACCTGTACAAGCGCACGCGCTGGACGATCACGGTCACGGCTCGCAAGGCGCTCGCGGTCGACGTCCTCGACGCGCCGGGCACCGCAGTCACCCTCGCGGCCAAGGTCAAGGTCGCGCGGACGCTCGATCTCTCGGGACACCAGCGCTTCCGCGTCTCCACGCCCGCGGGAAGCAAGGTCACGCTGACGCTCGACGTCCGCGCGGTCGAGCCGCAAACCGTGACGGTGCGCGTCTCGCCGGTTCGCTGACGATAGGTTGACGGGGTGAGCGCAGCGCTCGACACGCGCACCGGCCTCGTCGAGGACCTGATGGCACGGTTCCCGAGCGTCCCCCCGGAGGCCGTGCTGAAGGAGGACCTGCTGCGGACCGGCATCGCGTTCGACACGTCGGCGCTGACCGAGAACCTCGACGGCGACGTCAAGCCGAAGTCGTACTTCATCTTCTCGTTCGACCAGAAGCCGCTGACGCAGCTCGGCGAGGCGGCCTTGCGCCGGCCGCCGGAGGAGATCGCCCTGTCGGGCGGCCCTTACGACCTGCGCCGGACGATCGTCTCCGTCCGCGTGAACCCGGACTCGCCGTACCGGGTCACGCGCGACGACGAGGGGGCGCTCCGCCTTGCGCTCGAGGGACGCGACCTCGCCGCCGTCGAGCTGCCGCCGATGCCCGAGTACTACCGCCACACGCTCGCGAACGGAAAGAGCGTGATGGAGACGGCACCGACGATCCAGTGGGGCTACCTGATCTACCTCACCGTGCTGAGGCTCTGCCAGTACTTCGGCGCGAAGGAGGAGTGTCGCTTCTGCGACATCAACCACAACTGGCGCCAGCACCGCAAGGCCGGGCGGCCGTACACCGGCGTGAAGCCGGTCGAGGACGTCCTCGAGGCGCTCGCGCTGATCGACCGCTACGACACCGGGAAGGCGAGCCATGCGTACACGCTCACCGGTGGGTCGGTCACGTCGACTGTCGACGGGCTCGCCGAGGCCGACTTCTACGGCCGCTACGCGCAGGCGATCGAGGAGCGCTTCCCCGGACGGTGGATCGGCAAGGTCGTCGCGCAGGCGCTCCCGCGCGCGGACGCCCAGCGCTTCAAGGACTACGGGATCACGATCTACCACCCGAACTACGAGGTCTGGGACAAGCGCCTCTTCTCGATCATCTCGCCCGGCAAGGAGCGCTACGTCGGGCGCGAGGAATGGCACCGACGGATCTTCGACGCGGCCGAGGTCTTCGGCCCCCGCTACGTGATTCCGAACTTCGTCGCGGGCGTCGAGCTGGCGAGGCCGTTCGGCTTCGCGACGATCGACGAGGCGATCGCGAGCACGACGGAGGGGCTCGACCACTTCATGAGCCGCGGGATCACGCCGCGCTTCACGACGTGGTGCCCGGAGCCGACGACGCCGCTCGGCCGCGACAACCCCGACGGCGCGCCGCTCGAGTACCACGTGCGGCTGCTCGAGTCGTACCGCGACACGCTCCGGCGCCACGGCCTGCAGCCGCCGCCCGGGTACGGCGAGCCCGGCCCCGGCCGCGCGGTCTTCTCCGTGAGCTCGTTCATGGACGTCCTGTGAACTCGCACAGCGAGTTCACAGACGGTCAGGTCGCGTCCATCAGGGACGCCACGCCAACGAGTCCGCGGACCTGGTCCGGCCGAAGGTGCACGTCATGACGCGGGTGACGGTCGAAGACGCGCGCGAGCTGTGGCTGCACGCGAGCGACGAGGAGCTGATGCAACGCGCGCAGGAGGTTCGGGCGCGCTACCACGACCCGAAGCACGCGACGTACATGGTGATGCGGATCATCAACTACACCAATGTCTGCGTCGCGCAGTGCGACTACTGCGCGTTCTACGTCCTCCCGAACCAGGACGGCGGCTACGTGCTCTCGCGCGAGGACGTCTTCGAGAAGATCGACGAGCTGCTGGACTTCGGCGGCGACCTCGTCGGCTTCAACGGCGGCTTCAACCCGCGGCTGCCGCTCGACTACTACTGCGATCTCTTCGCGTCGGTGCGCGAGCGCTACGGCGAGCGCGTCGAGTTCTACGCGCTGACGATCGCCGAGTTCGTCTTCCTCGCCGACCGCGCGAAGCTCTCGTACGCCGACGCGGCCGCGCGGCTACGCGACGCGGGGGTGCACTGGATCACCGGCGGCGGCAGCGAGATCCTCACCGAGGACTTCCGCGCGCGCCACGCGAAGTGGAAGTACACCGTCCGCGACTACTTCGAGGCGCAGCGCGCGATCGTCGAGGCGGGGCTCAAGACGACCGCAACGATGGTGATCGGCTTCGACGAGACCCTCGAGGAGCGGCTCGAGCACCTGGAGCGCACGCGCGAGTTCCAGGACGAGACGGGCGGGCTCTTCTCGTTCCTCTGCTGGACGTACAAGCCGTACGGCACCGCGTTCGGCGGCCGCGAGATCTCGGCGCAGGAGTACCGGCGCCACATCGCGCTGAGCCGCATCTTCCTCGACAACGTGAAGCACATCCGCACGTCGGTGCTGACGCAGAACGAGGACGCCTTCCGCGCGCTCGACTTCGGCGCGGACGACTTCGACCTGCCGATCGAGGACGAGGTCACGCAGAAGGCGGGCGCCCGGATCGACCGCGACCTCGAGGCGCTGCTCGACGTTCCGCGCTCCCTCGGCTACACGGTCGAGTACCGCCGCGCGGAGCGGCCCGCGGCGCTCACGGCGTAGCGCTCACCGCGCGAGGCGGCGGCGCAACGCGAACAGCACCCAGATCAGCCCCGCCGCGACGGCGAGGATGAACAGCCACTTGATCACGGCGAACGCGAGCCAGATCGCGACGACGATGATGATCGCGAGGATGACGTACACCCACTTCACGTTCGCCTCATGCCAGGTTCGGCCGCGACGACGCCTGGTCCGGTCAGGCGGCGCTTCGGCAGCCGCGACGAAGCGGAGCTCCGGCACCCGGTCGAGCTCGCCGACCTCGAGCGCGAGCTCGAGGAACGTCAGCAGCCCGGCGCGCTCGCGCGGCCCGAACGAGTAGCGGAGCTTCTCGAAGTAACGCGCGAGAAAGCCGGGCGGATAACCGTAGCGCTCGGCGGATTCGTAGGCGAGGGTCTCCGGCTCGGTCCGTGCCGCGCGCACGGAAGCGACGAGCGCGTCCTGCAGCTCGAGCAGGCTGTCGGCAACCGGCTCCGGCGCCGCCCACACCGCGAAGACCATCGGCAGGCCGGTTCGCTCGAGCCAGAGGCGGCCGAGGTCGTAGTGCGGAGTCGGATCCTCGAACGACGACTTGAGCGCAGCGTCGCCGATGAGCAGCTTCGCGTCGGCGGGCTCGCCGAGCGGCACGTGCGTCGCCTCCGGAAGCAGCACCTTCGTCAGCACGACCGACGTCGCGGACTCCGGCGTGACCGCGACGGTTCGCACGTGCTCGAGCGGCTTCTTCGAGACGAGCTGGATCGAGTCGACGGCGCCCTCCGAGGAGACGCAGAGCCTCGGCAGGATGCGCAGCCGATCCGCGTGTCGCGCGTACTCGATCGAGGAGATCGGCGCGACGTCGAGCTCTCCTGCGAGGAGCTGGCCGTTCAGCGCCGTCGGCACCCCCTGAACCTCGTCGACGGCGAGCCCGGAGTCGAGTCGGAAGAAGACCGGCGCCATGTTCACGTACGAGATGCGGCCGAGGCGAATCGGCCATCAGCTTCTGCGCTCCAGCACCGCCGTGATGAGAGCGTCGAGCTCCTTGCGATGCGATCCGTTCAGGCAGGTTCGCGCTCGCTCGGCGTAGTCGAGCGCAATCTCGTGGGAGCGCTCGAGCGCGCCCGTCTCGGCGACGCGAACGAGCGCGCCCTCCCGCGGGCCGCCGGCGAGCGCGCGCCGGACGAGCGCGTCCTCCTGCGCGGCGAGGATCAGCGGCAGCGTCGGCGTGCCGTCGCGGAGGTCGGTGCCGGCGACCTTGCCCGTCTCGATGGTCTCGCCGGTGCAGTCGAGGATGTCGTCGACGATCTGGAAGACGATCCCGAGGTTCGCGCCGAAATCGCGCAGTGACTCGCCGCCGCCGAGCACGCACGACGCCTCGAAGAGCTTCGCCGTCTTCAGGCCGCAGCGCGCGAGGTACGCGTCGACGCTCGTCGCCGCGTCGTGCCGCTGGCGGCGCTGAAGCGTCTCGCCGCGAACGAGACTGAGTGCCGCGTCCGCGAGGATCGCGACGGCTGCAAGATCGCCCGACGCTGCGAGCTCGCCGAACGCCCGCGCGAAGAGATAGTCGCCGGTCGCGCGTGCCACGTCGACTCCGTGCGCCGACCAGACGGAGGGTCGGCCGCGCCGGACCTCGGCGCCGTCGATCAGGTCGTCGTGCACGAGCGTGGCCATGTGCAGCAGCTCGACCGCGACCCCGGCCGCGAGCGGCTGCGCGGCGTCTCTCGGGAGTGGACAGGAAGACGACGAGCGGACGCAGGCGCTTGCCGCCGGCGGCCAGTGACTCCTCTCCGGCGGCCGCGACGACACCCGGATACGCCTCGACCGCACGCTCGAGCCGCGCCTCGAGCGCGTCGAGGTACGGGTCGAGCCCCGGCGTGGTGCGGATCTCGGTCAGCGCCGTGGTCACTCGCGCACCGCGGTGTGCAACGCGACGATGCCGCCGGCGAAGAGCCGGTAATGAACGTCGCGGAAGCCGCGTGAGCTGCGCGGCGAGCTCGTCCGGGCCGGGGAAGCGGCGGACGCTCGCGGGCAGGTACGTGTACGCCTCGCCGCCGGGCAGGATCTTGCCGAGCAGCGGGACGATGCGGTCGAACCAGAGCGAGTAGAAGACGCGCAGCGGCCCGCGCGGCCGCGTGATCTCGAGAATGGCGAGCCGGCCGCCGGGCCGCAGCACGCGGCGCAACTCCGCGATGGCGGCGTCGAGGTCTGCGACGTTCCGCACGCCGAACCCGACGGTCGCCGAGTCGAAGCTCTCGTCGTCGAACGGCAGCGCGAGCAGGTCGCCGCGCACCCACTCGAGCTCGGGCGCCTTCCGCCGCGCGCGCTCGAGCATCCGCTCCGAGAAGTCGAGACCGGTGACGACGCCGCCCGCCTTCGCCGCGATGATCGCGAGGTCTCCGGTTCCGCACGCGGCGTCGAGGACGCGGTCGCCCGGCTCGACGACCGCCTTCACGGTCTTCCGCCGCCAGCGCTGGTCGAGGCCCATCGTCATGACCCGGTTCATCAGGTCGTAGACCGGCGCGATCCGATCGAACATGCCCTGGACGCCCTCGGGCGAGAGCGTGCCGCTGCGGACGGTCATGTCCCCTGCCCCTTTCCGGCGCCCCAGCGCCTGATCAGCGCGTTGTCGAGACCGAGCTGATCCAACGCCCGCGCCACGACGAAGTCGACCAGATCCTGAACTGACTCGGCACCATGGTAGAAGCCGGGCGCGAGGAAGAGAAGCGTCGCGCCGGCGCGCTTCGCAGTCAGCATCGTCTCGAGATGGATCGTCGAGAGCGGCGTCTCGCGCGGCATCAGCACGAGCTTCCGCTCCTCCTTCAGCGCGACGGAGGCGGCGCGGTGGACGAGGTTCTGCATCGCCCCCGAGGCGATCGTCGCGAGCGTCGACATCGAGCACGGGCAGATCACGTAGCCGTCGACCTTCGCCGAGCCGCTCGCGTACGGCGAGCTCCAGTCGCCGGGGTCGTAGACGGTCACGGCTCCTTCCGCGCCTTCGGTCAGACGCGCGAGCACCTCGTCGCGCGGCAGCCGTGGATCGCCGTACACCTCGGTCCCGATCACCTCGATGCCGGCGCCCGACGCACAGAGGCCGACCTCGCAGTCGGCCGCGACGAGCGTCTCGAGCAGGCGCACGGCATACGGAGCGCCCGAGGCGCCCGTGATGCCGAGAAAGACGCGCACTAGCCGCCCTTGGACGCGTCGAGGAAGACGGCGATCTGGTTGATCTGCTGCTTCGTGAGCTGCTTCCCGAACTGCGGCATGATCGTGTTGCCGAACTTGCTCGGGTCGGACACGTAGCTCTCGAAGAACTCGCACGCCCTGGCCCGGTGCCGCCGATCGACGACAGGTCGGGCGCGCCGTAGTTCGAGGCACCCGCGCCCTTGTAGGTGTGGCAGGTCAGGCAGGTCTGGGCGAAGAGCTGCGCACCCTTCACGGCAACCGCGTTGCCCGCGAAGCCCTCCTCCTTGGCCCACGCGGGAACCTGGGCGACCGCCTCGCTTCCGACCGCCTCCTTCGCGGTCGCGCCCTTGTACGTCAGCACGCCCATCGACAGGACGACGAGGACGGCGGCGACGAGCGCGACGGGACGGCGGAGCAGGCGCCGCTCGCAGCCGGATGTCGACGAACGGCAGCGCGAGGAGCAGCACGAGCGCGATCGTCGGGATGCCGATCGTCCCGAGGATCACGGTGGCCGGCCACTTGAAGATCCTCAGGAGGTAGAAGAGGAAGTAGAAGTACCAGTCCGGCCGCGGGATGAAGCTGACGCGTCCCGGGGTCGGCCTTCGCGGCGTACAGAGGCCCGATCAGGTTCGTGTACTTCCAGATCACGGCGAGCGCGACGATCACGCAGACCACCACGAGGCTCATCACCGTGTCGTGGAACATCGCGTACGGGTAGAACGGCTTCCCGCGGCTGGCGACGTCCTCCTTGTAGCGCTTGAAGCCCGCGCGGCGTTCGTCGACCGACGCCATCTACTTCACCCTCCCGCGCGGACGCGGCTGCGTCAGTCCCGCGCGCGGCGGCACCTCGACGCGCTCCTCGCCGGCACCGCGCTGCGTCCACGGATTCGGCGCGACGCCGAGCCGGATGACGAGGTACAGGTGCAGCCCGATCAGCGCGAACAGCGCCCCGGGGATCGCGAGCATGTGTAACGCGTAGAAGCGACTCAACGTGTCGGGCCCGATCTCCGAGCCGCTGCGTAAGAAGGACGTCAGGAACGGCCCGACGAAGGGCCCGGTGCCGTTGATGTTGATCCCGACGACGCTCGCCCAGTACGCGGTCTGGTCCCACGGAAGCAGGTAGCCGGTGAACCCTTCGAACATGCCTGTCGCGAGGATCAGCACGCCGATGATCCAGTTCAGCTCGCGCGGATAGCGATACGCGCCGAACAGGAAGACGCGCGCCATGTGGAAGAACATGAGGATGATGAAGACGCTCGCGCCCCAGCGGTGCATCCCGCGCACGAGCCAGCCGAGCGTGAGGTCGTTCGTGATGCGCTGGATCGACTCGTACGCGCTGTTGGGATCCGGCTTGTAGTACATCGCCAGGATCACGCCGGTGATCGCCTGGACGAGGAACGCCGTCAGCGTCGCCGAGCCGAGCGTGTGGTACCAGGAGATGTCGCCGGGAACCTTCCGGAACAGGAAGTACTTGATTCCGCCGACGAGGCCCGAGCGCTCCTCGAGCCAGTCGAGCGGATAGTTCGCCACCTGGGTCAGGCGCGAGCTCTGCTTCCTCGGGCTGCGTCGTCGCCATCAGCGCGGCGGCTGAACCGGGTAGAGCAGGGACTCGAGGCCGTCGACGTGCTGGCCCGGGTCGGAGAGCTTGTACCGGTGGATCTCCGCCGCAGCGCCTTCGCCGTCGACGAACGCCACGCTGTATCCGCCGAGCAGGACGAGGCGGCCGTTGACGATGTTGAACTCGTAGCGATCGAGCGCGCGGACGGGCGGGCCGGCGGTGCGGTTTCCCTCCGTGTCGTACTGACCGCCGTGACACGGACAGCCGAAGCCGGCCGGCTGCGTCGGGATGATCGTCACCTGCTGGCCGAGGGCCGTCTTCTCGACCTTCTTCCGCGCCTCGAAGATCGGCCCGCTCGGCTGCACGGGGCAGCCGAGGTGCGCACACCGGTTCGAGATGATCGTGAAGCTCGGCTTCCCGTCGACGACGCCGTTGTTGCGGACGAACGCAGTCCGGCGCGACACCTCGCCCTGCGTCGGATTGCGGAGGAACGTCGCGATCGTGTACTGGTTTTCGGGGAAGGCGTCGATCGGACCGAGGTCGACGCTCTTCGGGTGCTGGTTCACGAACGCGGGCGCGACCATGAAGCCCAGCGACCGGAACCGTGATCACACCGCCGATCAGCGCTCCGATGCCGAGCGTCGCGCCCTCGAGGAAGACCGAGCGCGGGTAGCGGTCGGACTCGTCCGCGACCGGCACTTCTTCGGGCGCCGCGGCGTTCGCGCGGGCTCTCGCCGCGTCGCGCGCGGCGCGCGTCTCCGGCTCGACCTCGATGGGAACGGTGTGGCTGCTGCTCGCGTCCCGGACCCACAACGCCCCGGCGATGATCGCGATCGCGCCGCCGACTGCGACGACCGGCCAGCCGACGATCAGGCCGACGAGGACGCAGGCGACGCCGAGCGCGAAGCCGATCGGCCAGAGGCTCGGACCCGACGAAGGTTGTTGGTCGCGATTCGGTTCCACGGTCAACGATGCACCAGACGGGGTGCTCGATCACTTTGACGAATTTGCCCGTTCCGTGCCATGGGATCGAGCACGATCCCGTACTCCTCCCACCGGCTCGTGACGCGCGCGCGCACCTCGTCGCTCATCTCGATCTCGGGCGGCCACTCGCGCGTCCCCTCGGCCGGGCCCTTGTGCGTGGCGTCGATCCCGAGCTTGCCGCCGTAGAACTGAAGCGTCGGCGCGTGGTCGAGGTGGTCGAGCGGTCCCTCCGTGATCAGCACGTCGCGCTTCGGGTCGACGTTCGCGCCGACGCGGAAGAACACCTGCTCGTAGTCGTGCACGTCGACGTCCTCGTCGACGACGACGACCGACTTGGTCAGCGACAGCAGGCCCAGCCCCCAGATCGCGTGCATCACCTTCTGCGCCTGGCCGGGGTACTGCTTCCGGATCGAGACGATGCAGCAGTTGTGGAAGACGCCCGCGACCGGCAGGTCGTAGTCGACGAGCTCGGGCACGCTCATCCGGATCGCCGGCAGGAAGATGCGCTCGGTCGCCTTGCCGAGCCACGCGTCCTCCTGCGGCGGCTTGCCGACGACGATCGACGGATAGATCGCGTTGCGCCGCATCGTGACCGCAGTGACGTGGAACACGGGGAACGGCTCGACTGCCGTGTAGTAGCCGGTGTGGTCGCCGAACGGTCCCTCGGGCGCCTCGTCTCCCTGCTCGACGTAGCCCTCGAGCACGATCTCGGCGTTCGCGGGAACCTCGAGGCCGATCGTCTTCCCCGGCACGAGCTCGACGGGTGAGCCCTTCAGGAAACCCGCGAGCATGAACTCGTCGATGTGCTTCGGCAGCGGCGCCGACGCCGAGTAGGCGCTGACGGGATCGAGCCCCAGCGCGACGGCCACCTCGAGCCGGCCGTCGGCGAACATGTAGTCGGCGCGCCCGTCCTTGTGGATCTGCCAGTGCATCAGCGTCGTGCGGCGGTCGACCTTCTGCATCCGATACATGCCGACGTTCCGCGAGCCGGTTCGCGGATCGCTGCGTGATCACCGCCGGCAGCGTGATGAACGGCGCCGGGTCGCCCGGCCAGCAGCGCTGAATCGGGAGCTTGTCGAGATCGACGTCGTCGCCCGTGAGCACGACCTCCTGCGAGGGCCCGCTCCGCACGATCTTCGGCCGCGAGTCGGCGATCGACTTCAACTTCTGGAGTCCCTTCACCTTCGCCACGAGCCCCTGCGGCGGCTGCATCTCGAGCACGTCCCCGAGCCGCCGCGCAACGTCGTCGAGCGTCGGCGCGCCGAACGCCATGCACATCCGGCGCTCGGTCCCGAACTGGTTGATCAGCAGCGGGTGCGACGAGCCCTTGACGTTCTCGAACAGGAGCGCAGGGCCGCCGGCCTTCACGACGCGGTCGTTGATCTCGGTGATCTCGAGGTCCGGATCGACCTCGGCGGAAATACGAACCAGCTCGCCCTCGCGCTCGAGCAGCGCGACCCACTCGCGGAGATCGCCGGGCGGCGTCACGGTTTCATCCTATGCACGAGGGTCGGGTCTGGTTCACGGGGACCGCGGTAGGGTCGCCGGGTGGAGCCGCTCCGCCTCTACTGGCGTCCGGGAGCCGCCTCGATGGCGCCGCACGCTGCGCTGGCGGAGATCGGAGTCGAGTACGAGCTCGTGCGCATCGAGCGCGACGCCGCCCAGGCGGACGCGGCCTACCGGGCGCTCAACCCGCTCGGCGTCGTGCCGACCCTGGTCGACGGCGACCTCGTGCTCACCGAGTCGGCGGCGATCCTGCTCTACCTCGCCGACCGCTATCCGGAGGCGCGGCTGGCGCCGGAGGACCGGGCGCAGTTCTATCGCTGGCTCGTGTTCATGACGAACTCTCTCCAGACCGCTTTCCTCCGCGTGTTCTATCCCGAGCGCTACGGCGGCGGCGACGAAGTCAGCCGGACGGCGGCAGCGGAGGCGCAAGGGCACTTCGACCTCATCGAGCGGACCCTCGACGGCCGCGACTGGCTCGTCGGCGACCACCGCACGGCGGCAGATCTCTTCCTCTTCATGCTCACGCGCTGGGGCCGCCGGCTCGACCCGCCCGCGTGGGACCAGCCCGGCGATCCGTGCCCACTTCCTCCGGACGCTCGCGCTGCCGGGCGTGGGTCGCATGATCGAGGAGCAGCAGCTCGAGCTGCCCGGCTGGGCGACACCGGCATGAGCGACGGCACGCGAGAGACGAGTTCCTCGGCTGGTGCACTGATCGCACGGTCGGCCGATCGACAAACGCCTTGCAGCCCGTCGTTCCGGGTGACAGAGTTGGGAGGCGCGAGCCGCGCCACCCCAAGGGCGCGCTCGCTCGGGGGGGTCGGCCGGGACGCCGCAGCCTGGCCGGCCCACCACCTAGCCGACTTTCGATCCGAGTGCCTGCGCCGCACCACGATCCTGGGATCGCGGAGCGAATCGCCCTTAACGTTCGGGCGGTGATGGACGCCACGTTCCCGTTCTCGCTGCACGGCCGCGAAGGCCACGTGAGCATCGCTTACGGGGCGAACGAGGATCCGGAACGGTGGGGATACGGCGTGCTCGGTCTCTCGTGGCCGTCGACCCTCGCGCACGGGCTGCCGGTCCTCGAGGCGCGCGTGTCCTCTCCCCTCGCGGGCTACGCCGCGGTCATGGGCTGGATCCAGGTCGTGCGGATTCACGTGTCGGAGGCGAGCACGTCGCTGGTGGCCGAGGCTGAGAAGGCGCCGCCCGGCGACCACGCCTGGGTCGACGGTCCGCCGCACCTTCGAGGGCTCGGCGTTCCGTTCGTGTCGTTCGGGCCGTGTCCGACGCTGTTCGACGCGCCGGCGTCGACCGAGAGCGACATTCGATTCGTCGCCGATTCCTTTCTGACCGCCAGCCCCGACGCGCTGATCAGCCGGCGCTCGCAAGCGTGCGCCGGCTTCCGCTGGGGCTACTCGACCGAGCGAGGTCGGACGCCCGAGTTGTTGCCTCTCACCCCGCTCGACGGCGACGCCTGGACGCAGGCGCTGCCGATCCTCGAAGAGACCTTCGCCGACTGGGAGTTCGACCCACGCTGGCTCTCGTAGGCGAGCAACGCGTCGGCTGAGCGCTGTCGCGCCAAGAGCGGCAGCGCGTGTCCTCGAAGTCATCGTCGACGACTCCGTAGATCTCGGTCCCTCCAAAGCTGCCGGAACCGAACTCGCGCAAGAAACGCCGGTACGTCGGCGGAAAGCGCAGCCCGAGCACCTGCTCGGCCCGCTCGATCAGGCCTTCGTTCGCGGTCCCGCAAAATCCGCGAGCCTGCCGTGCTCCAACAGCATCTCTCGGGCCGCCCCGTCCCCCATCGTCATGTTGGCTTTCGGGTCGTTCCGGCGCGGGCGAGCGCCCAGCCGGCCAGGATGAGCAGCGCCGAGATCCCGAGGAAGGCCCAGTCGTAGATTCGATGGTCGGCGCCCGTGCGCACGTGATGGATGCCCAGCAACTCGTGATCGACGACGCCCTCGACGATGTTGAAGGCGCCCCAGCCGGCGACGAGGAGTCCGTAGAGGACGCGCCGCGGCGGCACGCGGTCGCGGATGAGCGCGAGACCGGCAAAGACCACTATCCACATCGACGCGTGGAAGAGGCCGGCCGCCAGCGTGTTGACCTTGAGGCCGTGCTCGGTCGTGACCGGCCACCGCTCGGTACTCGACAGCATGTGGTGCCACTGCAGGATCTGATGCAGGAGAATCCCGTCGACGAACCCGCCGAGGCCGACGCCGAGCAGGATCCCGCCCCAGAAGGTCCGCCGAGTCACACGCTGGAGCGTGCGCCGCGGCCGACGCGCCTAAACGGTCGCGCGCCGCAACGACGTGCGGTTGCCGCGTCAGTCGACGGGCGAGCGCTCGACGTCGGTGAACAGGAACGTGACCGTGCCGGAAGGAAGCTCGCGCACGGGTCGATCATGGAGGACGCCCGGGCGGCGGCGCTATGCGAAGACGTAGACGCTCGTCCCGACGCCCCAGCGCGAGTAGAAGCCGCTCGCGAACCAGATCGGCGTGCGGACGCAACCGTGGCTCGCGGGGTACGACGGCACCGAGTAGTAGCCGTGGATCGCGAAGCCGCGCAGGAAGTAGAGCGAGTCGAACATTCCCTTGGCGTTGTAGCCGGGGCTCTTCCCGTACACGTACCAGTGCCCGGGCGGAGTGTTGCCCGTCGCGCCGGTCGAGACGTGCGCGACGGAAACGACCTCGCCGCCGCGCACCTCGAACAGAACCTGGCGCGTCTTGTCGACCTCGATGTGGTCTCCCGATCTGATCCGGGCGAGCGGCGGCGCGGCGACTGCGAGCGCGTCCCAGAAGCGTGCGTCGACGGTGCCGGTGCGCGGAAGTCCGTGCACCGACTGGAACGCGAGCACGGCATCGACCGTCGCGGAGTCGTAGACGATGTCGACGGCCGGGAGCGCGTAGTGGCCGAGGCGCGCGAGGCTGTCTTCGAGTGCGAGCACCGCGGGGCCGCGTGCGCCGTACGCGAGCGGCGGGAGCACGACCTGCACGGTGTGCGCGCGCTGCCAGGCGACGAACCCGGCGGCAGGTAGGAGCCGGACGACCGCGCGATACCGGTAGAGACCTGTCGTCGTCAGCGGCACGCGGAAGTTTCCGTCCGAGCGCGGCGTCGCCCGCAACACGCGGTCGCCTTCCGTCACCGTCACCGTTCCCGCGCTGCGCGGCAGCACGCGCCCCGCGATGTAGAGAGAGCCGCCCATCCTGCGAGAGCCGCGCAGCGCGGTGACGACGCGCGGACGCATCCGGACGAGCACCGGCGTCGAGACGATGACGTCGCCGGCAGCGTCCGTCGCCTCGGCGAGGAACCGTCCCGGCGCCTTGACGATCATCGAGCGTGCGAAGGTTCCGTCGGCACGCGCGATCGCAGTGGATACGCGCGACCACTCGTCGCCGGTCTGCGCGTAGATCGCGACACGCTCACCCGCGACGGCGGGCGCAATCGTTCCCCGGAAAGCAACGCGGCCGCCGTAGCGACGCAGTCGTCGGGCCCGGCGCGCAGCGTGATTGCTTCGGCCGCGAACGCCGAGGCGGGAGAGAGCACGAACAACCCGACTGCCGAGAGCAACCCCCATAGCGCCCGCGTGGCCGATCCCGACACTCCGCCGAGTTCTCTCCGCGGCGTCGGGCTCCTACGCCCGGGTGCGTCAGTAACGCGGACGGCGGCGCGCGCGACGGCGATGGCTCCACGCCTTCGTCACCTCGCCGAGGGCGATGACGGCGACGAAGACGAGCCCGACGATGAGCATCGCCGTGATCACCTTCTTGCCTTCCGTCGCCGCGTCCTCGGCGAGCCAGAGAGCGAGCGCGAGCACGAGTCGACTTTACCGCGCCGCTCGCGCGTGATGGGTGGCGAGCGCGCGCTCGGCGGCCGTGTCGTCGGGCGGGCTCGGGCCGAGCGCAACAGCGGCGGCGAGCCACGCTTCGGCATCGCCGTCCTCGCGTTCCGCGCGCAGGTGGGCGCAGACCGAGATCAACTCCGCGAGCTTGGCGACCGCGTCGACGCTTCCCGTCTCGGCGATCCGCACCAGGCCGTGCGCGTAGAGATAGTCACCGAGCAGCAGCGCGAGCTCGTCGTCGGCCGGCGCGAACAGGCGCGGGCGGCCGTAGTGGCAGAGGTAGCCCTCGTAGATCGTTTCCACGGCAAGCGCGTAGGTGTCGTCGCACAGCGTGGAGAAGACGGCGACGCCTTCGCGCGCGGGGCCGGGCAGCAGCGCGTCCCGCCAGAGCACGCTCTCGTCGCCGGCCTCCTCCGCGATCGTCTGCCAGAGCCCCACTACGCGGCCTCGAAGAAGGCGGCGACGGCGTCCACGGTGGCGTCGACGTCGCGCTCGGAGTGCGCAAGCGACACGAACATCGCCTCGAACTGCGACGGCGCGACGTAGATGCCCCGGTCGAGCAGGTGCCGGAAGAGCGCGGCGTAGCGCTCGGTGTCGCAGGCGCGCGCCTCGTCGTAGTTCCGCACCGGACGATCGAAGAGCGTCAGCATCGCGCCGACGCGCTGGACCGTGCCGAACGGCGCGAGCCCCGCCTCGAGCCGCGCGGCCTTCGCCTCGAGCTCCGTCGTAGACGGCTGGATCGCGCAGCCGTCGCAGCACGGTCAGGCCGGCCGCGGTGGCGAGCGGATTGCCGCTCAGCGTTCCTGCCTGGTAGACCGGCCCGGTCGGCGCGAGCTCGGCCATCACGTCGGCGCGGCCGCCGAACGCGGCGAGCGGCAGACCGCCGCCGAGGATCTTTCCGAGGATCGTCAGGTCCGGCGTCACGCCGTAGAGCTCCTGTGCGCCGCCGCGTGCGACACGGAAGCCGGTGATCACCTCGTCGAACACGAGCAGCGCACCGGCCGCGTCGCAGAGCTCGCGCAGCACGCGCAGGAAGTCCGGGTCGGGCGGGACGACGCCCATGTTCCCGGCGACCGGCTCCACGACGATGCACGCGAGGCCCTCGCCGTACTCGGCGACCGCGGCCGCCGCGGCCGTCACGTCGTTGTACGGAGCGACGATCGTGTTCGCCGTCACCGAGGGCGGCACGCCGAGCGACGACGGGATCCCGAGCGTCGCGAGGCCGGAGCCGGCTTCGGCGAGCAGCGCGTCGACGTGGCCGTGGTAGCAGCCTGCGAACTTGAGGACGCGATCGCGGCGCGTGAAGCCGCGTGCGAGGCGGATCGCACTCATCGCCGCCTCCGTGCCGGACGAGACGAGACGAACGCGCTCGACGGACGGAACGGCGTCGACGATCTCCGCGGCGAGCTCGACCTCGCGCTCGGTCGCGGCGCCGAAGGACGTGCCGTCGCGCGCCGCGGCGACGACCGCGTCCACCGTCTCGGGATCCGCGTGCCCGAAGAGCAGCGGCCCCCACGACATCACCCAGTCGACGTACGAGCGTCCGTCGGTCGTCTCGAGGCGCGAGCGCGACGCGCGACGGACGAACAGCGGCTCGTCGAGCCCGACCGCGCGCATCGCGCGGACCGGCGAGTTCACGCCGCCGGGGATCAGCTCCTGCGCCCGGCGCCACAGCTCGGACTGCGTTCCGGTTAAAGCCAGCCCGCGAGCTCCTTCGTCCAGTACGACACGACGAGATCGGCTCCGGCGCGCCTGATCGCCGTGAGGCTCTCGATCGCGGCCGTCCGCTCGTCGAGATGCCCCGCTCGCGCAGCGTCCTTGACCATCGCGTACTCGCCGGACACGTTGTACGCGGCGAGCGGCGCGTCGAACCGGTCGCGCGCCGCGCGGATGACGTCGAGGTACGGGAGCGCCGGCTTGACCATGAGCACGTCGGCACCCTCGGCGAGGTCGAGCTCGCACTCGCGCAGCGCCTCGCGCACGTTGCCGGGATCCATCTGGTAGCCGCGGCGGTCGCCGAACGCGGGCGCGGAATCGGCGGCCTCGCGGAACGGGCCGTAGAACGCAGACGCGTACTTGGCCGAGTAGGCGACGATCGGCGTCTCGGGAAGCTCGGCGCGGATCGCGGCGACGCGGCCGTCCATCATGTCGCTCGGGCAGACGACGTCGGCGCCCGCCTCGACATGCGAGACAGCCGTTCGCGCGAGCACGTCCAGCGTCGCGTCGTTGTCCACGTCTGCGCCGCGCAGGATCCCGCAGTGGCCGTGCGAGGTGTACTCGCACAGACAGACGTCCGTCAGCAACAGCAGCTCGGGAAAGCGCGGCCGCAGCGCGCGCAGCGCGCGCTGGACGATGCCGTCGTCGACCCAGGCGCCCGACCCCTCGTCGTCCTTGTCCTCCGGGATCCCGAAGAGGATCACCGCCCGGACACCGAGCCGCACGAGCTCCTCGACCTCGCGCACGACGTCGTCGACGCCGAAGCGGCCGAGCGGCGGGAGCAGGTCGTTTCGAACCGTCTCCGGCGCCACGAACAGCGGCATCACGAACTCCTCGAGGTCGAGCCTCGTCTCGCGGACGAGGTCGCGCAGCGGAGCCGTGCCGCGCAGCCTGCGCAAGCGCGTTGCAGGAAAGGCGCTCACCCGAGAAGCTTACGCACGATGCGTGCCTGGACCCTCGCACGAGCGGCCGCTCTGACCCTCCTCGCGCTCGGCGCGGGGACGGCGTCGGGAGCCCGCGACACCGCCGTCGCGCAGCCGTGCGCGAAGGCGAAGGTCAACGCCACGTACGCCGCCTCGGTCCGGCGCGCGCTCGCGCAGGGAAGAGACGTCTGGGGCGAGAAGCTGCTCCGCGCGCGCAACGGGCCGACGTACGAGAGCGTCGCCCGGCGCCTGCCGCCGCTCCTCTTTGCCGCTGGGCCGCGACAACGCCTGCGTCACCGGCTCGGGCGTCTACTACCTCCCGTTCGGCTGGCCCTCGCAGTTCGGAGCGCAGACCGTCGCGCTGCACGTCGCCGACGGCAGCGGCATCCTGGCGAACCGCACGAAGGGCCCGAGCCTGACGGTCGCCGTCGGACGCGGAGGAGGCGAGCGCTACGGCAGTTGCCGCTCGCGGCTCGCAACGCCGCAACTGCTCGACGGATACCTGCCGGTCCTCGAGACGAGCTACACCGACGCACGCGGTGTCCGCTACCAGCAGGAGTCCTTCGCCGCGCACATCCGCCAGACGCGCTCGCTCGTCAGCTTCGTCCAGATCACGGCAGATGCGACGTCGTCGAGCGACTTCGTCCGCATCAAGCTGACGCCGTCGGCACGCGGCCTCACGCAGCTGGAGGACGGGGCGCTCGTGCGCGACGACAACACGTACCTCGTGGCGAGCGACGGCGCCCAGTACCAGGGGTCGGCCGTGACCTTCGACGTCGCCCCGGGGACGAGCGCGACCCTGTACGCGGCGTGGTTCGTCGAGCCCGGCCGGAGCAAGAGCTTCCATCTCGACGAGGACACGTACACCCGAGCGCGCGACAATCTCGTCGCGTTCTGGACGGACAAGCTCGACGACGGCGCGACGTACGAGGTGCCCGAGAAGGTCGTGCAGGACGCGCAGCGCAGCCTCCTGATCCAGAGCCTCTCGATGGGCTGGCGCTACAGCATCGGCGACCGCTACCACTCGAAGCTGTCGACTCCCGAGGCGATCGACGCCGCCGGCGTGATGGGCGAGTACGGCTTCCAGGCGCTCGACCGCGCAACGCTCGACGTCTCGTCCTGGCGAAGGCTCGGCCCGACGATGAACTGGAGGATCGGCGAGCAACTGCTCGGCTCGGCGCGGTACTACGCGCTCTTCCGCGATAACGCCTACGTTCGAAGCCGCACGCCGACGCTCGCGAAGTACGTCACGAGCCTGCGCCGGCAGCTCGCCCGGAACAAGCACCGGCTCCTGCCGCGGGAGCGCTACTCGTCGGACGTCTACCGGAACGTCTACGGGCTCCATACGCAGGCGGTCGTCTGGCAGGGCCTGCGCGCGATGGCCGCAGTCTGGGATCGGACCGGCTACCGAGTGCTCGCGGCCCGGGCACGCGGCGCCGCGACCAGGCTCGGGGCCGGACTCAGGCGGGCCACCCGGCGGTCGGCGCGCAGGCTTCCCGACGGGACGCTCTTCGTCCCGGTCAGCCTCCTCTCGGGCGAGCTGCCGTACCGGCGCCTCACGGGGTCGCGGCTCGGGAGCTACTGGAACCTCGTCATGCCGTACGCGCTCGCGTCGGGGATCCTTCCGCCGAGGAGCCGCGAGGCGAAGGGCGTGCTGCGCTACATGCTCGGCCACGGATCGCGGCTGCTCGGGCTCGTCCGCGCCGACGCGTACACGCTCTACGGGCACGCACGCTTCCCGCGGTCCGGCACCGACCAGGTCTACGGCCTGAACATGGCGCGCTTCCTCGCGGACAACGACCGGCCGGACCTGCTCGTGCTCAGCCTCTACGGCCAGCTCGCGGCGGGCATGACGGCCGGGACGCACGTCGCCGGCGAGGCGGCCACGATCGCGCCGGTGGGCGGCGAGTACTACCGCCGGATGTTCCTGCCGCCGAACTCGGGGAGCAACTCGGCCTTCCTCGCGACGCTGAGGCTGCTGCTCGTCCACGAGACGAGAGGGCCCGGCGGCGTCCCGCGCGGGCTCGAGCTCGCCTACGCGACTCCGCGCAGCTGGCTGCAGCCGGGCAAGCAGATCGTCGTCACCGATGCGCCGACGAGCTTCGGCCGCCTCTCGTACTCGCTTTCGTCGACCGACGGACTCGTCGAGGGGACGGTCGAAGTTCCGAGCTCGCCGCCTCCCGCAGCGGTCAGGCTGCGCGTGCGCCTTCCGGCCGGCAAGCACCTGAAGAGCGTCCTCCTCGACGGGCGGCCGACGCGCCGCTTCGATCCGGTCACGGGAACGATCGACCTCTCGGGCCGAAGAGGCACCGTCACCGTCGAAGCGGGCTCCTGAGGCTCAGCCGCGGCCGACGGCGCGCGGCACCTCGGGCGGCGGCCTTTCCTCGACGTCGACCCCCGCAAGCGGAAGCGACTCGGGCTCCTCCCACGGCTCGAGCCGGATGCGGTCGCTGAAGAACTCCCAGATCGCGCGGAGGACCGCGAGCAGCGGCAGGGCGACGAAGATTCCGAGGAAGCCGTAGATCTCGCCGCCGGCGAGCAGTCCGAAGATCACGAGCAGGGGGTGCAGCCGCAGCGCGGAGCCCATCACGTTCGGCACGACGACGTGTCCCTCGACCTGGTGGATGAACAGGAAGAGCAACGCCACCCAGAGCGCCGAGACGGGGTGCACGGCGAGCGCGTAGAAGAACGGCGGCAACGCGCCCAGCCACGGACCGAGGTACGGGATCAACTCCGTGGCCGCGACGAACAGCCCGAAGAGCAACGCGTACTCGTCGGCGCCCGGGACGAGGCCGACCGTGCCGAGGAGCCAGAGACCGATTCCGGCGCTCGTCCCGATGATCACCGATAACAGGAACTGCCCCTTGACGTACGCGACGACCGACGTCTCGATCTGGGCCATGAGCGGCGGCGAGCCCGGTCGCGGGGGAAAGCGCCTGTCGATCGTGCGCGAGAGGCGCGGCATGTCCAGGAGCATGTAGACCGAGATCACGATCACGAGCACCGTCGAGAAGAGGAGCGTCACGAACGAGACCGCCGCTCCCTCCGCCCAGCTGATCGCCTTGGAGGTGTAGCGCGAGACGTCCTTCGAGCCGGCGTTGTCGAGGAAGTCGAGCGCCTGCTTGCGGAAGTGGACCCGCTCGAGATGGTTGCGGTTCAGCCAGAACTGGAACCGGTCGATGTCCCGCTCCGCGTCTGTCTCCGGAGGCCGTCCGTGGTCCTCCGTAAAGTAGGAATCGACCCGGTTCGCGGCCGATTTCGTCTGGTCGACGACGACGGTGGAGAGTGCGATCCCCGAGAGCGCGACGAGAGCGGCGAAGGAGAGATAGACGAACGCCACGGCGAAGCCGCGCGGGATCCAGACCCTGCCGAGCCCGCGCACGAGCGGGTTCAGGAGCACGGCGATCAGTCCGGCGACCAGGAACAGGAAGATCACGTGACGGATCGCGCCCGCCACGACCCACAGGCCGATCACGATCAGGGGCAGGCCGACGAGCTGAATCCAGCGCGGGACAACCAGCTTCGGCGCCCCTCCAGGCATGCAACCGATGGTACAGCGGCGCTCCGCAAGAACCCTGTCCCGGACTGGGGCTGGGCGGGCTACGAGGACGGTGCGCTCGCGCTCCAGCGACACGATCTGTGGACGGATCCGGCGCCACCGGCCCGACCTCGGCCGTCAGACGCTAAGGTGCCCCCCGATTTGAAGCAGCAGGCGTCCTCGGTTACGGTCCGGCGGATGCGGCAGCAAGCGACGGCTTACCAGCGGACCAGCTCCGCGCGCACGCCGCGCGGACGCTCGCCGCCGCCACGCGCGCAGGCACGAGCACCGGCTCCGCCGGTTCGCGCTCCTGACGGTTGTCGCGATCGTCAGCGTCGTCACGCTCGCGCTGACCGCGTTCAGCGGCTCGACGACGCGCGTCGCCACGGTCGCGCCTGCGCCCGCGCAGCGCCTTCTCCCCACCGGGAGCCCGCAGCCGGTCGTGATCGCCAAGCTCGGCGACCTGAGGCTCCAGCTGCCGATTCCGGCGAGTCGCGTGTCCGCGATCGGGTTCCACGGCGCCGGCGTCGGAGCGCTCGCGCTCGAGCCGGTCGGACGCCAGCGGAACGAGGGATTGCTCGCGCGGCTCGGCCACAAGCTCTTCGGCGGCGGCGGCCACGGCCCCGCCTGGTACCAGATCAGCGGCGGCCAGGGCCCGCGCACGAGCGGCGTCGACGTCGGCGCAGCACCCGGGCACCGTCGTGTACTCGCCCGTCGACGGCAGGGTCGTCGGCGTCACGCCTTACGTCCTCGACGGCCGGCCGTACGGCGAGCGGATCGACCTGCAGCCGGCGCGCGCGCCGTCGATCGTCGTCTCGCTCACCCACGTCGCCGCGCTCGAGGCGCTCGCCGTCGGCGACACCGTGACGGCTTCGCAGACGCGCGTCGCGACCGTCGCCGATCTGAGCGGCGTCGAGCGGCAGTCCCTCGCGCGGTACACGAACGACTCCGGCAACCACGTCGGCATCGAGGTTCACCCCGCCGCGGCGCTCGGCAGCTAGTGAAGCTCCTCTTCGTTGCCGACATCGTCGGCACTCCCGGCCGCAAGGCGATCGAAGAACGCCTCCCCTCGCTCCGCGAGGAGCTCGACGTCGACCTCTGCATCGCGAACGGCGAGAACGTGGCGGACGGGGTCGGGATCACGCCGAAGCTCGCCGACCGGCTGCTCGCCGCCGGCATCGACGCGATCACGCTCGGCAACCACGTCTGGCGGCGCAGCGAGATCGTTCCGTACCTCAACGGCTCCGACCGCGTCATCCGGCCGGCGAACCTCTACTCGAGCTCGCCCGGAAAGGGCCTCACGGTCGTGTCCGCGCGCGACGGAACGCGCGTTGCCGTGCTCAACCTCATGGGCTCGCTCTTCATCGACACGCCCACGAGCATGTGGGACGTCGTCGACCGGCTCGTCGAGGAGGCGAGGCGCGAGGCGCCGGTCGTCTTCGTCGACGTGCACGCGGAGGCGACGAGCGAGAAGGTGGCGCTCGCGTGGTGGCTCGAGGGCAAGGTCACGGCGGTGATCGGCACGCACACGCACGTGCAGACGAACGACGCGCGCGTCCTCCCCGGCGGCACCGCCGCGCTCAGCGACGCGGGGATGACCGGGCCGCACAGGAGCGTGATCGGCGTCCAGGTCGACCTGGCGGTCAAGCGCATGCGCACCGGACTGCCGGTCCGCTTCGAGACGGCGAGCGAGGACGTCCGCATCGAGGGCGCGCTCGTCGAGTGCGACGACGACGGCCGGGCTAGCTCCTGCACCACCGTTCGCGTACAACTCGGATAGTCCGTGCCGCACCCGGATCTTCAGGCCGAGCAGGCGTACGTCGACCACGCCTACGACTGCCTCGAGCAGATGCGCCTGGGGCTCGAGCGCGTCGGCGAGGCGGTCGATGCTCCCGAGTACCAGGCGGTGCTGTTCGAGGCGTGGGCGCGGCGCCGGCTCGCGACGTTCGAGGACGCCGATCGCGGGCTCTGCTTCGGCCGCCTCGATCTCGACGGCGTGCGCGCGCCGCTCTACGTCGGCCGCCGCTGGGTGCACGAGGACGACAACCCGCTCGTCGTCAACTGGCAGGCGCCGGCCGCACGCGCGTTCTACACGGCGACCGTCGCGGATCCGCTCGGCGTCACCCTGCGCCGGCGCTTCCGGGTCGACGGCCGACGGCTGGTCGAGCTGTACGACGAGCCGCTCGACGGCTCGGCCGGCGATGTCGTCCACGGCGTCGCCGACATCCTCCTCGAGGAGCTCGAGCGCAGCCGCGACGAGCACATGCGCGACATCGTCGCGACGATCCAGACCGATCAGTTCAAGCTGATCACGCGCGAGCCGCGCGGCGTCCTCGTGATCCAGGGAGGGCCCGGCACGGGCAAGACAGCGGTCGGCCTGCACCGCGCGTCGTGGCTGCTCTACACGTACCGGCGCGAGCTCGAGCGCTCGGGCGTCCTCGTCGTCGGGCCGAACCCGGTGTTCATGGACTACATCTCGCACGTGCTGCCGATGCTGGGCGAGGAGCGCGTCGAGCAGCGTTCGATCGACGAGCTCGGTACCGGCGCTGTCGCGTCGCGGCGAGACACCGTCGAGATCGCTCGCCGGAAGGGCGCGGTCGCGATGGCCGAGGCGCTGGCGGCCGCGGTTCGCAGGCTCCCGACGCCGCCGGACCAGCTGCACGGGATCCGGGTCGACGGCGCGTTCCTGTACGTCGAGCCCGAGGACGTCGCCGAGCTGATCGTCCAGGCGCAGGAGTCGGCCGCGTCGTACGCGGCGGGGCGCGATCGCTTCCGCACGCTCGTCGCCCGCCGCCTGTACGAGCAGTACGGGCGCAAGCTGCAGGACCTCGCATTTCGGTCGTTCGAGGAGCTCGAAGGCTCGATCCGCACGTTCCTCGGCAAGCTCGTCGACGCAACCTGGCCGCGCGTCAAGGCCGAGCAGCTCGTGCGGCGGGTGCTCGCCGCCGAGGGCCTCGGGGGACGCGGCTGGAGCGACGGCGACCTGCCGATCCTCGACGAGGCGCGCGCGCTCCTCGACGGATCGCCTCCTCCCCACGGGCACGTGATCGTCGACGAGGCGCAGGATCTGACGCCGATGCAGCTACGGATGCTCGCGCGCCGGACGACCGCCGCGATGACGATCCTCGGCGACATCGCCCAGGCCGCGGGGCCGATCGCGTACCACCGGTGGGACGACCTCATGCCGCACCTCGCCGACGGCCGCGAGGCGGAGGTCGAGGAGCTGCGGCTCGCCTACCGCGTGCCGCGGCAGGTGATGGAGCTTGCCCTGCCGCTCCTGCCGTTGATCGCGCCCGACGTCGCGCCGCCGATCGCGTACCGCGACGGCGACGAGCCTCCGCGCTTCGTGGCCGTGGAAGCCGGCGATCTCGACGCGGCGGTCGTTCGCGAGGCGGCGGCCGAGGCCGAGCGCGAGGGACGAACCGCGGTGATCGGTCCCGCTGCGCTTCTGCCGGAGGTGCCGCGCGGAGACGAGTCCGGCTTCGACGAGCTCACCGCGCCGCCGTTCCAGGCGCTGACCGCCCGCGGAGCGAAGGGACTGGAGTTCGACCGCGTGGTGCTCGTCGAGCCCGCGGCGATCGTCGAGGAGGGCGAGCGAATCGACGGCCTGCGCGCGCTCTACGTCGCGCTGACGCGCTCGACGAAGACGCTGGTCATCGTGCACGCGCGCCCGCTCCCCGCTCGAGCTGTCCGGAGCGGGACGCGGCAGGCTCGAAGGCGGGCTAGCGGGCCCGCGCGGGGCCCGGCGCGACGAGGACGCCGAGCAGCGCCACGAGGGTCACGTCCCTGCCCGAGCACGAGCCACGAGCGCGTCTCGTCGAAGCGCAGCGCGTAATCCCAGTAGTGCTGCGGAAACCAGGCCTGCGTCAGCACGAGAGCGGCCGCGAAGAGGATCGCCGCGCTCCACCTGCGCACGAGCGGCACGAGCGGGATCAGCCAGATCAGAAACTGCGGGGAGAGCACCTTGCCGAGCGCGATGAACGCGACGACCGCCGCGGCCGAGTAGCGCACGAGCTCCTCGCCGGTCCGCTCGCGGCGCGCGAACACGATCCAGATGGCGAGCAGCGCGCCGACCTGGATCGCCGTCTGGATTCCCGCGACCACGTTCGCGGCCGTACCGCCGATGTTCTGTGAGCCGTGGCCCGACGACATGACCACGCCCGTTCCGAGGACGTGGTGCGAAGCGACGATCAACGCGGCGCCGAGGGTCTCGATCTGGAGCGGGCGCGTCGTCTGCGTCTGGAGGCTGTGGAAGACGCCGCTCGGCGAGAGGACGACGAACGGGAGGAAGACGCAGACGACGACCGCAGCCGCGATGCCGAGGCAGACGAGCCCCTCCCGGCGTCCGCGCGTCCGCCAGGCATACGCCACCGCGAGCGGAATGAGCACGCCCGGCCAGAGCTTCGCCGCGATCCCCGCGCCGAGCAGCGCGTGTCCGAGCTTGAGCCGTCCGGACAGGAGCGCAGCGGTCGCCAGCGCCACGAGCGTCGCCGGCCAGAGATCGAAGCGCGAGAGGATGACGGAACCGAGCAACAGCGGCGCCACCGCAGCGAGCGCGAGCGCCCCGAACGTTCGCAACGGAGAAGCGCGCAGCGCCGCCAGCGACAGCGCCATCCCGATCAGGAGCACCGCCATGCACGCGGCGATCAGCGCCTCGAACGACTGCCGGAAGCTGTCGACGTTCCCGGCCTCCTTGTACGCCGGAAGGAAGAAGAACGGCAGCGCGCCCGGCGGATATTCGACACCGAAATCCCGGTACGGAACCTCGCCGCGCCACATCGCGTCGCCGTAGTTCTGGTAGACCGGCGTGTCGACGATCTCGCCGCGCTTGAACCGATCCTGGTGGAGCGTCGCCCACGACGCGATGAAGATCGCGAGCGCGACGGCGACGCTAATGAATCGCAACGGGCTCCGGAAGTCGCTCTTCCACCACCGGCTCGGCGACGGGCTCCCGCTGCACGCGCGGCGCGAGCGTCGCGTACGCGACGAACGGGAAGAACCACGGGATGTAGAGGTACGACCAGTGCGTCAGCACGAGCTGGAAGCCGAGCAGCAGCACGCCCGTTAGCGCCGCGAGCTGGAGGGGCGTCTTGTTCCTCGGCACGAGCGCGAACGCGAACGCGCCCACGACGAGGAGCACCTGCAGGAACCGCTGCACGAGGTGCAGGTCGGGGATGCCCTTCGCGTGGTACTGGCGCCAGTCCCAGATCGAGAACGGCGAGTCGCGTGAGATCTGCCAGCGGACCGTTCGATCCCAGAACAGCTTGGTCGCGTGCCAGAGGTTCGGCTCGAGCAGCAGGATCGAGAACGCGGCGGCCGTCGCGCAGAGGAACCCGACGACCGCCAGCCCGAGCTCGCGTCGCGTCAACCGGTACGTCAGCCACATCGGCGCGACGACGAGCGCCGCGAATTTCGTCCAGCCGGCGAGCGCGACGAACGCGCCGCGCGCCCACGGCCAGGTGACTAACCAGAACCCCCAGATGAGGAAGGCCGGAAGCAGCGTGTCGTTCGTGTTCGAGCTCGACGAGTACTGCGTGAACGGGTAGGCAGCCCACGCGAAGGCAAGCGTCGCGCCGAGGCTCGGCCCGCCGAAGCGGAAGCCGACGAGGCCCAGCCCGAGGATGCAGAGCAGGTCGAACGCGATCACCGTCGCGTGCGCGGCCGGCAGGTCGTCCCAGCGGCCGCTCCAGCCGAAGAAGAGGTAGCCGGGGATGTAGCTCTCGTACGCGACGGGCCCGTACGTGTCGCCGAACGGGTTCGCCGACTCGCAGCGGCCGTTCGTCTGGATGCGCTCCCGGATCTCGCCCTCGGCGTCCGCCGCGCCGCACGCCTTCAGGCTCTCCTCGACGGGCATGTGCCCGTACGGCGACTCGCCCGCCACGATCCGCTCGGCGCCGATGACTCCGGAGTAGCCGACGTCGATCACGTTCGAAGCGCGCACGTTCAGGCCGATGCGGAACCCTGCGGCGAAGACGGTCGCCGCGAGAAGGATCCACACCGGCCAGCGCGACCTGCCGCGTGGCGCGCGGCCCGTGAAGCCGATCCAGATCCCGCGGCCGATCAGGTACACGAACGGCGGGTACGCGAGTGGCGCGCTCGCGAAGATGTTCCCACGGTTGAAGTACCAGAGCGAGACCGAGAACGCGAGCATCGCGAGCAGGTCGAGCGTGCGCAGCGAGAACGGGCGGCGCCAGTCGACGAGCCCGATCAGGAACAGCGCGCAGAAGGCCAGCCACACGGGGTAGCTGTTGATCTTCTGGCCGCCGAACGCGCCCGGATAGCCGCGCGCCATCTTCCACGCGACCTGCGGCCCGGTCCACGCCTCGGTCACGGTGCCGGTGAGGTCGTCGACGTGTCCGGTCGCGATCTCGCCGGCTTCGGGCGCGTTGACGTGGACGTTCCAGTAGCGGAACTGCTCGTTGAAGTCGGCGCTCGTGGTGCGGCTGCGTGCGGGGTATCGCGTCAGCCAGTCGCGCACCTTCGGATAGGCCAGCAGCGCCGCCGTCGCCCGGTCCGCGTCGAGCCTCTGCGGTTGCTCGGGCGGGGCGAGCGGCGTCTCGATGATGCGGCCCTTGCTGTCGTAGACCGGCGCGGTCGGAGGCGTCGTCGCGGGTGTCGTCACCGTCCTCACCGGAATGGTGGTCGAGGCGGTCGTCGGCGCAGCGAAGGCCGCCGTCGCGGCCGCCCCCGCGAGGGCGAGGAGGAGCGCTACCGGAACGGTCAGCCGGCGCATGGCGGTCAGGTTAATGCCGGAAGGACCAGAGCTTGTTGCCGATGAAGTTCAGCGGCGTGACGGCGACGATGGCGATCGCCTGTGCGACCACCTTGCCGACGCCGAGCGCGACGAGCACGCGCAGGATCGCGAGGTTCGCAGCGAGCGCGACCGCGGAGACGACGGCGAACCGCATCCCCTGGTACGCGAAGTGGCCCTTCTGGCCGCGGAACGTCCAGTGCCGGTTCCACCAGTAGTTGTTCGTCACGGCGACGAGAAACGAGAAGAACGCCGCGCCGAGGTAGTGCAGATCCGCCCACTTGAGCAGCGCCGTGTAGACGGCGAGGTTGATTGCGTAGCCGCTCGCCCCGACCGCGCAGAACCTCGCGAGCTGAAGCCAGTTGTGTGGCGCGCGCAACGCGCGGACCGCGCGCGCGGCGACCGAGTCCACTATGCGGCGTCGTTCGAGATCACGAGCTCGACGGTTCCATCGGCATTCAGCCAGGCATCCTCGAGCGCCGGAACGAGGTCGCGCAGCCAGCGCGCCCGCTTGCGGTAGAAGTCGAGCTGCTCCTCCGAGAGCAGCGTCAGAGGGGAGTCGACCGCGATCTGGTTGTCGCCGATCGCGGCCGCGGTGAGCGGGAAGGAAACGGTGCGACTCGTCGCGGCACAGAACGTCGAACCCGAGCGCCTGCTTGCCCGTCGGGTCGACGATCACGTCGACCGCGCGGCCGATGCCGATGCCTCGCATCCGCACCGGGAGCAGGAGCAGGTCGCTCGCGCGGACGCCGTCCACCCTCCGCAGATTCTCCGCCTCAACAGGCGCGGAAACCGCGTTCACCACTCGGCGCCTTCGTCTCGCTCCTCGCATCTTCGGCCCCGCGCGCCGGAGGCCCGCGTGTCGGATCACGCTACCAGCGGCACGACGGTCTGCGACCGCATTCGCTCAGTCGGGCTCGAAGCCTTCCTCGTCGACGAGCGGCACGAACCGGCAGGGAACGGAGCGCGCGACAGCGGGGCCTTCCGGGCTGCGCACGACGAGCTCGAGGCGCTGGTCCTGCCTAGTGCCCACGGGAAGCACGAGGCGGCCGCCCGGCTCGAGCTGCGCGTAGAGCGTCGGAGGCGGCTCGGGCGCTGCCGCGGCGACGGCGATCGCTGCGAACGGCGCGTGGTCGGGATCGCCCAGGCCCGCGTCCGCGTCGTGGACGGCGACGCGCTCCGAGTATCCGGCCGCCTCCAGGTTCCGTCGCGCCTGCGCCGCGAGGACGGGCAGGCGCTCGACCGTGTGCACCTCGGCGGCGAGCTCCGCGAGGACTGCCGCCTGGTAGCCGGAACCGGTCCCGACGTCGAGCACGCGCTCGGTGCCGCGCAGGCCGAGCAGCTCGCAGATCAGCGCGACCATCGCCGGCTGCGAGATCGTCTGCCCCTCGCCGATCGGTAGGGCCGCGTCGTCGTACGCGCGCTCGCGCAAGCCGTCCGGGACGAACAGCTCGCGCGGCACCCGCTCCATCGCCTCGAGCACACGCGGATCGCGGATCGCGCGGCGCCGAAGCTGTTCCTCGACCATCCGTCGGCGGGCGCCGATCACGGGACGGGCGCGAGCAGGCTCGCGAGCAGCGCGTCCTTGACGTCGATCGTGCGCGCGGGAGGCTCGATTCCGACGCCGAGCATCGGCACCTCGGAATCGCCGACGACGAGCGAACCGTGGCTGCCGCCGCCGACGTGGTGCGAGCCGGCGAGATCCGCGAACTCCCAGCCGAGGGCGGCGCTCACGAGGACGTCTCCCGCATTGGGATTTCGCAACGCCGCCTCGACCCGCTCGCGACCGAGCGGGAACTCGTCGAGCAGCGCCGCGTCCTCGTCACCGTTCCGGCGCGCAACGACGTCACCGTCCTCGAGGAAGAACGTCGCGTCGACCGCGTCGACCTGATCGAGGCTCGCCGCGGCCACGCGCGGCTCGTCGGTATAGATCATCCCCGCGCGATTCGAGGCCGTGACGATCGCCGGCGCCTGCACCTGCTCCTGGAGTGTCGCCGCGTCGATGCACGTGCGTCTGCCCGTGGTCGGAGCAGACGAGCACGGCGTACCGTGCGAGGAACTCGTCGATCCCGCCGGCGGCCTCGACGAGGGCGCCGACGCTGCGGTCGGTCTTCGTCAGCTGCTCGCGGACGCCGTCCGGCCCGAGCGCGTGCGAGGCGAAGTCGAGGTCGGAGAGGTAATAGACGAGGAGGTCGAACCCGTCTCGCGTGACGAGCCAGCGCGCGGCCGCGGTCGCGTAGTCGTCGACCGAGCCTCGGGCGCGGTTCCGCACCGAGAGCGGCGCGCCGATCGGATCCGACTCGTACAGGTTGTAGAAGAAGAAGCGTCGCGGGCCGAACGTGGCCGGCGCGAATCCAGGGACCGTCGGCAGGTAGCGGTGGGGCCCCCGGTAGCAGGTGATGTTGACCGCCGCGGCCGTCAGCCCTTTGCGCTCGGCCGCCTCGTACAGGGTCTCCGCGTCCTTCGCGAGGTGATCCTGGTTCATGCCGACGATCGTGTCGCGGATGGAGCGCCGCGTGCCCGCGGCGCGGATCGCGCCGAACGAGGAGCCGTACTCGACGATGCGCTTCTCCTGCCGGTTCCACCAGACGAGATGCGGGATGTGATGGACGTCCGGGTGCGCGCCCGTGGCGATCGACGTGAGGCAGACCGGCGTGAGCGACGGGAAGGTCGTGACACCTCGCCGGTACTCGCCGGCCTCCGCGAGGAGCGAGAGCGTGGGCGCGGACCGGTCGCCGACAGCCTGTTCGAACATCGACGGCGTGAGCCCGTCGATGATGACGAGGATCGCGCCTCGCCTATTTCGCAAGCGTGCGAAGTCCGGCGTACTTCTCCCCGGCGCGTCGACGGGCACGAAGGGCGAAGGCGGGGATCGCCAGCGCCTCGAGAAAGCCGACGAACGGGATGAGCGCGAGCGCGAAGACGCCCAACGCCGCCCCGCCGAGCAGCACGATCAGGCCGCCGGGCGTCGCGCCCCGCCGGACGGCGCCGCGTGCGAAGACGCCCGCGCCGAAGCCGCCGAGCGCTCCACCGGCCCCGCCGCCGATCGCCGCCTTCCAGTCGAAGATCAGCCAGGCGAGAACGGCACCCGCGACGAGACCGACGACCGCGGCTGCGAGCACCGCGCGCGCCGACCGCGCGAGGAGTGCCGCGGCGACGACTCCGAGCGCAGCTCCGGCGCCCGTGGCGATGCTGATGCGCCAGACCTCGTGCATCCCGCGGGCCAGTGTAGTAACCGGCCGTTTGGCTCTGCCTCTCGACGGGCAGCAATCGTAGAAGTGCGTGAGAACGCATCCCCGACCCTGATCTTCTTCACGCTCGCAACTTCAGGCCCGGCTCGTCGAATGGAGAGCCTGCTGGCACACGTTGCGCGGAAGGAGCGCGATCGCCTGCGCATACGCCGCGTGGAGGCCGACGAGCATCCCGAGCTCGTCGAGAAGTTCGAGGTCGAGGAGATCCCCGCCCTGCTCCTCGTCGTCGACCGCAAGGTGATCCAGCGCGTCGACGGGCGCGCGCACCTGCCGCAGATCGAGGAGATGCTCGAGCCGTACCTCCGCGAGGTCGCTCCGGTCTAGCCTGCGTCTCCGTCCGGCTGCTCGAGCCGGCGGATGACGGCGAGGCCGAACGCAGCCGCGCGAGCGCCGTCGACCACGCGGTGGTCGAACGTCACCGAGAGGTAGCCGATGGGCGCGATGACGACGTTGCCGTCGCGAACCACCGGCCGCTCGGCGATCCGGCCGACGCTGAGGATCGCGACTTCCGGATGGTTCACGACCGGCGTCTGGAACAGTCCTGCGAGCTTTCCGGCGCTCGTGATCGTGAACGTCGAGCCCTGGAGCTCCGCGGGCTTCAGCGATCCGGTCCGTGCTGCGTCCGCCAGTCGCTCGACGTCCGCACGTAGCTCGTCGAGCGAGCGGGTCGCGCAGTCGCGTACGACGGGAACGACGAGGCCCTGCTCGGTCTGAACGGCGACGCCGAGGTCGTATCGGTCGAGGTACACGATCTCGTCGCCCTCGAGCCGTGCGTTGAGCTCGGGGAACTCGGCGAGCGACGCGGCGCTCGCCTTCAGCACAGTCGGCACGAGCAGCTTGAGGTCGACGTGCGAGAAGTCGCACTCCTCGACCCACGTCACGGGCACGACCTCGCGGTGCGCGCGCGCCATGTGCTCCGCGACGAGCCGGCGCACTCCGCGGAGGCGCTCGCGCCGTCCCTCGGAGACTTCGTGGCTCTGAGCCGCGGCGGCCCGAACGTCCTCCTCGGTGATCCGCCCTTCCGGGCCCGAGCCGCTCAGCGAAGCCAGGTCGACGCCGTGCTCCTTCGCGATCCGTCGCACGAGCGGCGTCGCTCGGCCTGTCCCCGCGGGCACCGAAGGACCTCGTGACACCGTGCTGCGGGCAGGTTTCGGCGAAGCTTCGGACACAGCCTCTGCACCGTCGGCGCCGATGACGACGAGCAAGGTTCCGACGGGGACGACCTGTCCCTCTTCCACGAGGATGCGCGAGACCAGGCCGGCGGCCGGCGAGGGCACCTCGACCGTCGTCTTGTCCGTCTGGATCTCGACGAGCGGGTCGTCCTCTGCGATCTCCTGCCCCTCCGAGACGAGCCAGCGTGCGATCTCGCCCTCGGTCAGCCCCTCGCCGAGATCGGGCAGCTTGAACTCGTAGGCCACTAGCTCACCCTCTCCGCAAGTCCCGGATACCGGACGACGAACCCGTCGGCGTCGAACTCTATGTCCGCGGTGAATGCCGCATCGCGGTAGCGCACGACGCCGCGCGCGAGCGGCACGTAACGCTGCGCCGCACGCTCGGCCGCGAGCTCGGGCACCCGGACGTAGGCCATCGCATACGCATGCGCCTCGCCGCCTTCGTGGAGGCGATCGCGCAGCACCGGCAGCGAGTTGAAGAGAGGCGAGCCCGCGACGTCGACGTCGAGCACGTCGTCCTTCAGCGGCTTCGTCCCGCGTCGGAGATCCAGCGTCTGAACGCCGCGCACGGTTTCGACCTGGGCGTGGAGCTGCTCGCTGACGAACCCCGTCGACGTGTCGAAGGCATACGAGAGCCGGTAGCCGGCGGCGAGCTGCGTGCCCCGCGCGCTGAGCCGGTCCTTTTCCAGCTCGACGAACGCCACCTCGAAGAGACCCGGCCCCTGCCACGCGTAGACCTTCATCGCGGAACGCCGACCCAGGTGTCGCGCGGGACGATGAGCACGCGCAGTCCACCGTCGACCCGCCACAGCGAGACGGCCTGCTCGTCACCGGCCAGCTCCGGCGCGACGTCGCGGGGGACGTAGCCGGCCTGGAGGGAGCGTTCGCGCGTTCCACACCGCCACGGCGTTCCGGTCGTGCTCGTTGTCGGGCTCCGGCACCAGCGCGAGCCGCCGCCCGGGATCGAAGGACGCGTCGGGTAGAGCCTCGGCGCGGTACGAAACGCCCGCCACCGGGACGACGCGCACGCGTGGATCCGACCAGCGCACCGGCTCGCCGCTCTCGGCGTCGCGCAGGTAGTACCCCGACTCGCCGCGCTCGAGCCACAGACGCAGACGCGTGCTCATCGCACCGCGTCGTCGCGCAAGACCGCGTGGACGCCCTGCGCCTCGTTGACGACCTGCGTCACGCGAAGGTCGACCACCACGCTCGCCAGCGCGAGGGCGTCGGCGCGGGAGAGCCCGCGCTCCCGCACGAGCAGGTCGACCATGCCGTCGGTTGCGATGCGTGCCGCGCGACCGAGATCGTCGTCGAACCCGAACGTGATCCACGCGTCGGCGGTGCGCGCGACCGGCCACTCGAGCGGCAGATCGTCGCGCACGTCCAGCGTGAGCTCGGCCTGCGCCGGACACTCGATCGCCGTACCCGAGACCTCGCCGTCGCCCTGCGCGGCATGCCCGTCGCCCGCAGAGAAGAGCGCGCCGTCCACCGGGATCGGCAGGAAGAGCGTCGTCCCGGCGACGAGCTCCTTGCAGTCGATGTTGCCGCCCCAGCGCCGCGGCGGGACGGTCGAGTGCACTCCCGAGTCCGGCGGCGGCATCCCGAGCACCCCGAGGAACGGCCGGAGCTCGACGTCGAAGAGCTCCGAGCGGCCGCGGCCGTCCGCGAGCTCCCAGCGCACGAGGTGCGGCGGCTCGGTGAACGTGAGGCCCCACGAGCCGGGCTGCACGTCGTCGATCGTCACGGCGAGCGTCTGCCCCGCCCGCGCGCCGCGAACCTCGATCGGCCCGGCGAGAGCATGACCCGAGTCGAGCTCGTCGTCGCGCGGCTCGAACGCGTCACCGGACTCGAGCAGCCAGCCTGCGTTCGGCACCGAGAGCCGCACCGAATCGCCCGGATCGATCGTCACGACCGGCGAGAGCTCCCGCGAGAAGTGTCCGTGCAGGTGGCGGCGATCGAGCGGAAGCTCGTGCCGCGCCACTAGAACTCGAGCAGCCGGCGCACGGCGTCGAGCACGCGCTCGACCGACGGCATGTATGCGTCCTCGATGAGCCAGTACGGGTACGGGACGTCGTATCCCGTCACGCGCAGCACGGGGCCGTGCAGGTCGAGGATCGCCTTCTCCGCGAGGATCGCCGCGAGCTCCGCAGCAAAGCCGAGCGTGCGCGGCGCCTCCTGCACGATCACGACGCGCCCCGTCTTCGCAGCCGACGCGAGCAGCGCGTCCTCGTCGAGCGGCTTCAGCGTCCGGATGTCGAGCACCTCCGCCGATGCCTCGCCGTCCAACTCGTCGGCAACGCGCTCGCAGAGCGGAACCATCGAGCCGTACGCGACGAGCGTCACGTCGGTGCCCTCGCGCGCGAGACGCGCCTTCCCGAGTGGAACGACGTGCTCGCCCTCGGGCACCTCGCCGCGGATCGTCCGGTAGTGCAGCTTCGGCTCGAGCACGACGACGGGATCGGGATCACGAATAGCCGCTGCGAGCAGGCCTTTCGCGTCGGCGGGCGTGGACGGAATCGCCACCTTCACGCCGGGTGTGTGCACGTAATACGTCTCCGGCGAATCGTCGTGAAGCTCGGGCGCGCGCACGCCGCCGCCGTACGGCATCCGGACCACGAGCGGAAATTCCATCGTGCCGCGGGTGCGCCAGCGGTAGCGCCCGACGTGGTTGATCAGCTGGTCGAGGCACGGGTACGAGAACGCGTCGTACTGCATCTCGCACACGGGTCGCCACCCGGCCATGCACAGCCCGACGGCCGCCCCGAGGATCCCCGCCTCGGCGAGGGGCGTGTCGACGCAGCGGTCCGCGCCGAAGCGATCGCGAAGGCCGGCGGTCGCGCGAAAGACGCCGCCTGCGCGCCCGACGTCCTCGCCCATGACGAGCACGTCGTCGTCGCGCTCGAGCTCGACGTGGAACGCGTCGTTGATCGCCTCGACGATCGAGAGCTCAGCCATTACCGAGGATCCTCCGCAGCTCCGCGAGATCGGAGGCGAACGAGGCGGGCGGATCGACGAACGCGTGCTCGAACAGCTGCGACGGGTCCGGCGCCGGCTCGGCCTCGGCGGCCGCGATTCCCTCACGCAGCAGCTGTCCAGCCCACGCCTTGATCTCGTCCGCCGTCGCATCGTCCAGGACGCCGAGCCGGCGCAGGTAGCCGTCGTACCGGCCGACGCACTCGCGCTGCTTCTCCTCCTCGACGCGTTGGAGATCGATGTACGCCTTCGGGTCGTCGGCGGTCGCGTGCGGGCCGGCCCGATAGGACACCGCCTCGATGAAGGTCGGGCCGCCGCCGGAGCGTGCGCGCTCGACGGCCTCACGCGTCGCCTCGTAGACGGCGAGGACGTCCGTGCCGTCGACACGAACGCCCGGGATGCCGTACCCGACGGCCTTGTCGGCGAGCGTCTCGGCCGCGGTCTGCGCGCTGAGCGGCGTCGAGATCGCCCACTGGTTGTTGTTGCAGAAGAGGATCAGCGGGGCCTGCATCACGGCCGCGAAGTTCGCGCCCTCGTGGAACGCTCCCTCGGAGGTGGCGCCGTCCCCGAAGTAGACGATCGCGATCGACGCGTCGCCGCGCAGCTTCTTGCCCCAGGCGAGCCCGGCGGCGTGCGGCACGTGGGTCGCGATCGGGACGCAGATCGACGCGGTGTTGTACTCGGCCGGATTCCACCAGCCGGCCGGATGGCCGCGCCACCACGACAGCACCGTCGCCGCCGGCATCCCGCGCAACAGCCCGATCGCCGACTCGCGGTAGCTCGGGAAGATCCAGTCCTCGTCCGAGAGCGCGTGCACCGACCCTGCCTGCATCGCCTCGTGGTTCCAGAAGATCGCGTACGTGCCGATGCGGCCCTGGCGGTGATAGACGACCGAGCGCTCGTCGTACGTCCGCAGCAGCACGAGCGAGCGGTACAGATCGAGGAGTGCGCTTCTCGTCGAGCCCCTCGACCTCACCGTCGGGAACGCCGTCGCCGTCGCCGATCACGCGCCGCAGCTCGTGCTCGGCAGGGGCAACCTGTGCCATCGCGGCGGAAATCTACCCGCTCAGCACAGGACGCCGACCGCGTCACGCTCGGCCTCGAACACGACGTGCTCGACGTCTCCCAGGTCCTCGCCGTCTGCCTGCAGCGGCAGCGGGCGGTCGCACGTGATCTCGATGCGGTCGAGGTCGTGGCCCTCGAGGATGTCCTTCGCCGCCGTCTGTCCCTTGCCGCGCACGGCGTACGCGACGAAACGCGGCAACGCTGTCGCCGTCAGCGCGACCGGCGCGACGACGTCGAGCCCGAGCTCGAAGCGAGCCCGCGGTGCGACGTGGAGGGGAACGCGGCCGGCGTAGGTGTACGGGTCGCAGTTGGCGACGAACGCTGCGGCCGCGCGTCCCAGCCCCTCGATCTCGAAGGACTGGCGCGATCGCGAACCGTTCCGAGCGGAGCAAGCGCGTGAGCTCGGACGCGAAGGCGAGGTCGCCGGGACGGCGCCCGTCGCGCGAGCGCCCGCGCGCATCGACGCGGCGAACCATCTCTGCGTCGAATCCGAGGCCCGCCGCGAACGAGAACCGCCGCCCGCCGACCCTCCCGAGCGTGATCCGCCGCGTTCGCCGGGCCGAGATCGCGGCCGCGATGCGTTCCGCCGCCTCCACCGGATCGCGCGGAAGCCCGAGCGCCCGCGCGAAGACGCTCGTCCCGCCGCCGGGAACCGCGCCGAAAGGTACGTCGGGGGGAAGGCCGTTCAGCGCTTCGTTCACGACTCCGTCGCCGCCGAAGACCACGACCGCGTCAGCGCCCTCCGCCGCAGCCGCGAGCTCGATCGCGTGCCCACGCCGCTCGGTCACGGCGCGTGTCGACGCGCCCGGCGCGAGAAAGCGCCGCCTCGACGGCGCGCACCCCGTCGTCGCTTCACCCGCGAGGCGAACGGGTTGACGATGAGGACGATGCTCACGCCGGCGAAGGCGTCGCGTACCCGCGCATGCCGTCGACGAGCAGCTCGAAGAAACGGTCGGCGACGGCGTCGGTGTCGCGACCCGGCTGGAGCCACGTGTAGGCCCAGTTCGCGGCCGAGAGGAACAGCCGCGCCGCGGCGTTGACGTCGAGGTCGGTGCGCAGCTCGCTCTGCTCGACGCCGTCGCGGAACAGCGCGCGGATTCGCTCCTCGTAGCGGCGGCGCTCCGCGACGAACTCCTCGCGCCGGGCATCGTCGAGATACCGCCACTCGCGGACGAACACCGTCGCCACGTCGAGCTGCTCGGCGACGACGCGGAGGTGAGCGCGCAGCGCGGCGCGCAGCTTCGCCACGGGCCCGAGCTCGTCGGGGATCGCGTCGAGCGCGCCGTGGAAGGCCGCCGCTCCGTCGCTCGCGACGGTCCAGAGCAGGTCGCCCTTCGACGCGATGTGGTGGTAGAGCGAGCCCTTCTGGACGCCCATCGCCTCCGCGAGATCGCCGATCGAGGTGCCGTGGTAGCCCTTCTCGGCGAAGAGCCTCGCGGCCTGGCGGGTCAGCTCGGAGCGCCTCGCGGACATCCGCGCAATTGAACCACGCCTGCGCTCGCCCTAACGATCGTTCGTTAAGATCCGCAGGTGGACGAGCAGGCGTTTCTCGAGTACGTCCAGTCCGGGGGCCAGGTCGAGACCGGCGACTGGATGCCGGACGAGTACCGCGCGAAGCTCGTCAAGTTCATCGAGATGCACGGCAACAGCGAGCTGATGGGCGTGCTGCCCGAGCGCGAATGGATCCTCCGCGCGCCGACCCTTCAGCGCAAGCTCGCGCTGACCGCGAAGGTGCAGGACGAGGTCGGCCACGCGCAGCTCATCTACCGCGTCGTCGAGGATCTCGGCAAGCCGCGGGCGCGCTGCCTCGAGGATCTCGTCTCCGGCAAGGCGAAGTTCCACAACGTCTTCCACTACCCCACGAAGACCTGGGGCGACGTCGGCGTGATCGCCTGGCTCGTCGACGCGGCGGCGATCATCTCGCAGAAGGCGCTGCTCAAGTGCTCGTACGCGCCGTACGCGCGGATCATGAAGAAGATCTGCTGGGAGGAGTCGTTCCACATCCTCCACGGCCGCGACGTGATCCTGACCCTGATGAACGGCACCGACGAGCAGCGCGAGCTCGTGCAGGAGGCGGTCATGCGCTGGTGGGGTCCGCTGATGCAGTTCCACGGCAACCCGATCCCGGCCGAGGACGATCCGATGTTCGTCTGGCGGATCAAGTCGCAGGGCAACGAGGAGGCGCGCCAGCAGTTCCTCGACGGCTACGTCCCGCAGATCTGGGAGCTCGGGCTGACCGTTCCCGACCCGAAGCTGCGCAAGCGCGACGACGGCGTCTGGGAGTACACCGAGCCCGACTGGGACGAGCTGAAGCACGTCGTCACCGGGCACGGGCCGAAGACGCAAGAGCGGCTCGACCTCCGCCGGCGCATGCTCGACCAGGAGGCGTGGGTGCGGTCGGTCGTGCTGGCTGAAGCGGCGTAATGATCTTCGAGGTCTTCCGTCAGGAGAAGAAGGGCGCGGCCTTCACGCACGCGGGCTCGGTGGCGGCGCCCGACGCCCTGTTCGCAGAGGCGTTCGCACACGAGCAGTACGGGCGCCGCCACGAGTCGGTCGCTCTCTGGGTCGTGCCGCGCGACGCGGTGCGCGAGGTGACCGACTTCCCGGACGAGCTGAACAAGACGTACCACCGCGTCGACGGCTACTCGCTGAAGGCGAAGCTGAAGGAGGCGCGTGAGCGAGCGGGCTCAGCGTCTCCTTGAGATCGCCGACGACGAGCTGATCCTCGGCTGGCGCGACTCCGAGTGGACGGGCATCGCGCCGTCGCTCGAGGAGGACGTCGCCTTCTCGTCGATCGCGCAGAACGAGATCGGGCACGCGCGCGCTCTGTACGAGCTCGCCGCACACGACCTCGGCACCACTGCCGACGAGCTGGCATTCGACCGCTCGCCCGGGCGAGTACCGCTGCGCGCCACTCGTCCAGCTTCGCAGGGTCGACTGGGCGCACACGATCGCGCGCCACTGGCTCTACGAGACCGCCGACGAGCTGCGGCTCGCGCGGCTGAAGGAGTCGGACGATCCCGAGGTCGCAGGGCTCGCGGCGAAGATGGACCGCGAGGAGGTCTACCACCGGCTGCACGCGCAGATGTGGGCCGACCACCTGCGCGACGAGCCGCGCTTCCGGTCGGCCGTCGAGGAGCTGTGGCCGTACGCCGTCGGCGTCGTCGACGAGGATCTGCGCCCGGCGCTCGCCCAGCGCCTGAACCTCGCCGGTGACACTTCGCCGATCGGAGAACGAGGCGACGCGTCGGACGAGTTCCGGGCGCTGTGGGACGAGATGACGATGGTCCGCCGCAGCGTCCCCGGTGCGACCTGGTGACCGTGCCGGCGCGACCGACCGAGCAGCAGGTCTGGGACGCCCTGGCCGAGATCCCCGACCCGGAGATCCCGGTCGTCTCGCTCGTCGACCTCGGCGTCGTGAAGGACGTCCAGGTCGACGGCGACAGCGTGCGCGTCGACTTCACGCCGACGTTCCTCGGCTGCCCGGCGCTCGAGGTGATGCGCGACGCGATCGCGGACAGCGTGCGCGCGCTCGGCGCCGAGCCGCACGTGGAGGTCGTCCTCGACGACTCGTGGTCGACGGACCGGATCACGCCGCAGGGACGCGAGAAGCTGCGCGACGCCGGGTTCGCGCCGCCGGCACCGCGCGCGGCGCAGCCGCTACGCCTGGTCGAGCTCCAGCGCGGCGGCTTTCGCTGCCCGTACTGCGGCTCGAGCGACACGAAGCTGGAGAACCTCTTCGGCCCGACCCCGTGCCGCAGCGTGCGCTACTGCAACGCCTGCCGCCAGCCGTTCGAGCAGTTCAAGACCATCTGATCATCCGCGTCTCTGCGGCGTGCGTCTGCGGCTCCGACCTCTGGCTGTACTGAGGGATCGGGACCGGGGGCGCCACGTGGCACGCCGGCGTCACCGCGCTCCTCGACGATCTCGGTCCCGCCGTGCTCGCGCGCGAGTCGCTGACGGGACTCGTGGCGGGCCCATCGCGATGACCCGCTCCGCGCCGAGCTGTTTCGCGGCATGGCATCCATGCCGCCCGCCAGGGCGGAAACGTCGGCTTCGTCGGCGTCACCCACCGGCGCCGTTGCGCCGCTTCCTGCCCGAGCTGATCGACCTGATCCGGGACCGCAAGATCGACCCGGGCAAGGTCTTCGACCTCGAGCTCCCGCTCGACGATGCGGCAGCGGGCTACGAGGCGATGGACGAACGGGGCGCGATCAAGGTGCTGCTGCGCCCGTGACGCCCGCCTGGCCGAAGTGGCCCAGGACGCGGTCGAGCGGCCGCGGGACGCGCTCGAGGTCGAGTGCCTCCACCAGGAGCACGGCGTACTTCTGCTTACGGTTCCACATGAAGCCGTGCAGCTGTTCTTCGAGCGGCCGGGCGCGGTGCGCGGGCTGTTTCTGGTACGTCCGGAACGCGCGAAGCTCGCCCTGCTCGGCGAGCACGCGCTCCATTCCGTCGGGCCCTACCGCCCGCGTCAGCTCGTCCTCGAGGTCGCGCGTACAGGCGTAGAACCCCACGCGCTCGAGCTCCCCGCGATCCTCGCACCCGAGCGCCCTCAGGAAGTGCCGCTCCTCCCCGCTGTCGTACAGGCCCGCGAGCGGGAGATCACGGTGCTCGCCGAGGAGGCGCGGCAGGTTCCCGAAGCCGCCCATCGGGACGACGGCGATCCCCTCGGCCCGAAGGTCGCGGCCACGGCGCCGCGCGAGCGCCTCGAGGGCGCGCCGGTCGCTCGTGCCCTCGACGAGCACCACTCCGCGCAGTTGCATACCGCATCAGATCAGTGGACGGCCGGCGACGGAGTCCTGCGTGAGGACCGGCCGGCCCACGATCGAGAAACGAATCGTTTGGCCGGTCGACCCGCGGGTAGGCGACCTGATTCACACCCAACGAGGGGGTCACATGATTCTTCGCTACGACCGGATTGCGACGGAACTGCCGCCGCCGTCCGATCCCGATCCGGCCGGCGCCGCAGTCGTGCAGGAGTTGCTCGGCGGACGCTTCGGCGAGATGTCGACGTTCTGGAACTACACGATCCAGTCGTTCAACTTCCGCGGACGGCAGGGCGCTCGTCCGTTCTACGACCTGGTCGCGAACATCGCCGCCGAGGAGTTCGGCCACGTGGAGCTCGTCGCCACCGCCATCAACACGATGCTGACGGGCGCCTCTCCGACGTCGAACGGCAATGGACGCGCCAAGCTGAACCCGACGAAGAGCCCGCTCGCGGCCGTCAAGGGCATCGGCAATCCGCAGCACTTCATCGCCGGTGGACAGGGCGCGCTGCCGCAGGACTCCAACGCGCGCCCGTGGAACGGCGACTACGTCTTCTCCTCGGGCGATCTCGTCGAGGATCTGACGCACAACTTCTTCCTCGAGACCGGCGCGCGGAACAACAAGCTGAAGGTCTACGAGATGGTCGACCATCCGGCCGCTCGCGCGCTCACGGGATACCTGCTCGTGCGCGGCGGCGTCCACCAGATCGCGTACGCGCGCGCGATCGAGAACCTCACCGGAGCAGACCTGACGAAGATGTTCCCGACGCCGCGGATCCCGACGGACAAGATCCCCGAGTGCAAGCCGCACATCCAGCGCGGCGACCACCTGCGTCTCTACCGGTTCTCGCCGACGGACTACCACGAGCTCGCGGCGGTCTTCAACGGGCCGCATCCCGAGACCGGCGAGGACCTCGTCGTGATCGACGAGGCGCCCGAGGGCGTGCCGCCGCGCGACCTTCCTCCGCAGCCGGCCGTCTTCGCGCCGGACTTCGCACCCGAGGGCATCGCGGAGATCGCCGCGAAGCTTCGCGAACGGGCCGGCCTCCCGAAGGAGCCGACGGGTCTCGTCGCCGACCTTCAGGCGGAGACGAAGCGGGCAACCAAGAAGGCGACCTCGAAGGCCAGGTCGGCTTCCCGGTAGACGACTGTTCGGCGGCCGGGCCACTCTCGCCGGTGGCCCGGCGCCGCGCCGGCCAGAGGTCCACTGTGTAACGTCTTCGCGTTGGCCCGGTCGAGATCTTCTACTGCCCCGTCTGAAGCGGCTACGACAAGCGGGCCGTGAGCCTCGCTGAACAGCTGGAGCAGGACGGCCATGACGCCCGGGCGCGTCGAGGGCGCGAGGTCGCAGTTCGACGTGCTCGCCGACGGCGAGCTCGTCTTCTCGAAGCAGCGCGAGCACCGCTTCCCCGAGTACGACGAGGTCGCCGCGAAGCTCTCCGCCTAGGGCGTCGGCGCTCCCGCGAGGCTCGGGTACCGGCCCGTGAGCAGCATCACGTACGCGTAGGTCTGCACCTCGAAGCGGAGAAGCCAGGCGCTGAGGTTGCGCATTCCCTCGCTCATCCGGCCGGTCGCAAGTGCGTAGAACCAGCCGAGCAACGCGACGACCTGGTTCACGTAGCGAAAGACCTGCGAGAGGATCAGCACCGGGATCGCGAGGATCAGGCGGAAGCCGATCGTCAGCCGGCTCTGCGGCTCGGGCGGGTCGACGCGGACGTCGATCGGATAGCCGCCCTCGCTCCCCGAGAACGGCGGGCCACGGATCGGCGAGCAGAAACACGTACGCCGTCACGCGCGTCGAGTAGCGAAGGAACGACGCGAGGAAGTTGTGCAGCCCGTCCGGCACGCGTCCCGTGAACACGCCGACGATCCACGCGGCGAGGACCACGAAGAACGCCGCGATCGACCAGAGGGCCACGAAGACGAGATGGGGGATGGCCAGCAGGATGCGGAAGAACACCGTCAGCCGGTTGCGCTGCAGGTCGTCGGCGACGATCAGGCCGATCGGATGCGGCTCGGTCTGTGCGTGGGTCGACATGGCGTCGGACATCTATGCCTCCTCGAACTGGAAGCCGGTACCGCTCGCGAGGCTCGGGTAGCGGCGGGTGAGCAGAAAGACGTACGCGTACGTCTGGATCTGGTAGCGCAGGCAGTACGCGAGCAGGTCGCGCATCCCCAGCGGCATGCGGCCGAGGGCGAGGCAGACGAACCAGCCGGCGAACGCGATGACCTGCGCGACGACTCCGAGCACGGTCGCGAAGACGTAGGCGGGGATGACGAGCACGATGCGGAAGAACGTGGCGAGCCTGGGCTGGGGCTCGGGCGGATCGACCTCGACGTCGATCGGATACGTCCCCGGCTTCCCCGAGAACGGCGGCCACGGGTTGGCGACAAGATGCACGTACGCGAGAACGTGCATGGCGAACCGCAGCCAGCGGGCGAGGAAACTGTGGACGTCGGGCTCGGTGCGACCGGTCACCAGGGTGGCGATCCAGTTGAACGCGACAACCGAGATGAAGACCCAGAACCAGACGTACAGCCAGATCAGCTGGGGAACGACGAGGAGAAGCCGGAAGAAGACGGTGAGGCGCGAGCGGCGCAGGTCGTCGGTGACGACGAGCCGCACCGGGTGCGGCTCCGCAACGGCTAGCGGCCCTTGAAGCTCGGCGTCCGCTTCTCCAAAAATGCCTGCACTCCCTCCCTGAAGTCCTCGCTCTGCGTCGCCGCCGCCTGCAGCTGCGCCTCCCACTCGAGCTGCTCGCCGAGACTAGACCCCGAGGCGCGATCGAGCAATCGCTTCGTCATCCCGATCGCCTGCGTCGGCAGAGCCGCGAGCTCGGCGGCGAGCTCGGCGACTCGCGCCGCGAGCCGTGTCGGCCTCGACGACCTCCGAGACCAGCCCCCACGAGTGCGCCTCGGCCGCGGTCAGGCGACGGCCGCTGCAGAGCCATTCGAACGCGCGCGCATAGCCGAGGAGTCTCGTGACGAAGAACGTGCCGCCGGAGTCCGGAACGAGCCCGATGTTCACGAACGCCGGCACGAAGACCGCCGAGTCCGCGGCGATGCGGAGATCGCACGCGCAGGCGAACGACATCCCGGCGCCGGCGGCCGGGCCGTTCACCGCGGCGATCACCGGCTTCTCGAGCGCGCGGATCGCATTGATGTTCGGGTGATAGGTCGAGCGGAGGCGGTCGCCGATGTCGCCGGCAGCGTCTCGAAACTCCGTGAGGTCCTGACCGACGCAGAAGCCGCGACCGGCGCCGGTGACGACGACGGCCCGCACCCCGGGATCGCGGGCCTCCTTCAGCGCTCCGGCGAGTGCCTCGTGCATGGCGGCGTTGAACGCGTTGAGCACGTCCGGCCGGTTGAGCGTGATCGTGAGGACGGCTCCGTCGCGGCTGGTCTCGACCTCGGCCACGGGACGACGTTATCGCAGCAAGAACCCGGTGCCGAGCTCGTCGGCGTCCTCGAGGATGAAGCGATGCTCGCCAGTGCGGTGAGCGCTCCCTTCGACCTCGGTGAGCACGGCTGGAACGTCACCGACCTCCGCGTCGCCGACGACGCGGCCGGTGAACTCGCTGCCGACGATGCTGAGGTGCCGCAGCTCCTGCCCGCGCGGAAGCTCGCCGGACGCGTCGAGCAGCGCGAGGCGGGCCGACGTGCCGCTGCCGCACGGCGACCGGTCGACCTCCCCGTCTGCGAAGACGGTCACGTTGCGCTGCACGTTCGCGCCTTCGCGCTGCCAGAAGATCACGCCGTAGATGTCGCGCAGCTCCGGCTCGACGGGGTGGACGACGTCGTACGCGACTTCGATCGCGGCCTTGAGCTCGCGCCCGCGGGCGATCAGGCGCGGCAGCTCCGACGGCTCGACGCGCTCCTCGACCGACGCGTAGAACGCGCCGCCGAACGCGACGTCCACTCCCGGCAGGACCTCGCGGCGCCACACGAAGGAGGGGACGTTGCGGAAGCGCACGGACACGACATCGCCGTCTTCGACGCGCGCGACCGCTTCGAGGCGGCCCGACGGCACGTCGACCACGACGCGCGTCTCGTCTCCCGCGATCCGCAGCACGCCCGACTCGAGCGCCCACGTGACGAGCGCGATCGTCCCGTGGCCGCAAGCGGTCGAGTAGCCGGCGTTGTGGAAGAAGACGACGCCGAGGTCGGCGCCGTCGTCCTCCGGCTCCGTGACGAAGCAGCCGTACATGTCGGCGTGTCCGCGCGGCTCGTTGACGAGCAGGCGCCTCACCTCGTCGAGCCGCTCGGCGGCGTCGCGGCGCTTGGCGAGGATCGTGTCGCCGCGCAGAGGTGCGGCACCCGCGGTGACGATCCGGAACGGCTCGCCGGCGGTGTGGTAGTCCACCGTGTCGATCTCGAGCACGGCGCAGACCTTGGCACACGGGGTACCGTCGGCGGTCGATGGACCTCACGTTCGTGTCGGAGGAATTGCCGGACGAGGAGGCGTTCGACGCCTACTCGCAGGCGGTGATGCGCGTGGCGGAGCGTCTCAGCCCGTCGGTCGCGAGCCTGCGCGCGCGCGGCGGCGGCGGCGGAAGCGCCGTCGCGATCACACCGGACGGCTTCCTGCTCACGTCCGCGCACGTCGTGCAGCGTTCGCGCAGGGTTCGCGCGTCGTTCACGGACGGGCGTGAGCTGACGGCGGAAATCATCGGCACCGATCCGCTCTCCGACCTCGCTGTCCTGCGGACGAGCGACGACTCGCTCCAGGCAGCGACGCTCGGAGACGCCGAGAAGCTGCGAGTCGGCCAGCTCGTCGTGGCGATCGGCAATCCCCACGGCTTCGCCGGCTCGGTGACGGCGGGCGTCGTCTCAGCGCTCGGGCGCTCGCTGCCGACGCGATCGGGCGCGGCCTCGCGCTTCGTCGACAACGTCATCCAGACCGACGCCGCGCTGAATCCCGGCAACTCCGGCGGCGCGCTCGCGGACGGCCTCGGCCGCGTCGTCGGCGTCAACACCGCGGTGGCGGGTGTCGGACTCGGCCTGGCCGTGCCGATCAACGAGGCGACGCGGAAGGTGATCGGCGCGCTGATGACGGAAGGCCGCTACCGGCGCGCCTGGATCGGGATCGCCGGCGGACCGAGGCCGCTGCCGCCGCGGCTCGCGACCGCACTCGAGCAGCGCAGCGGGGTCGAGGTCGTCGAGGTCGTCGCCGGCAGTCCGGCCGCGCGCGCGGGCCTGCGCGGCGAGGATCTCATCGTGGCGGTGGACGGGTCGCGGGTCGAAGGCGTCGACGATCTGCTGCGTGAGGTCAGCGGCGACCTGATCGGCTCGCGCGTTCGCCTCGACCTCGTGCGCGAGGGGCAGAGGCTCGCGCTCGACGTCGTGCCGATCGAGCTCGCGTCGTAGCGACTAGACCACGCACGCGTCATGGCTCGAGCGTGCGACCTGCGCGCGGTAGAGCGTCCGTCCGTTCTCGTCCAGCACCGTCAGCCCACCGTGGCCGAGGGACGGCGTGACCACGCGTCCGGCAGCCGATTGGACGTTGTACGAGCCGGCAGGCACGGGGTTGCGGCGTAGCTCCGCCCCGCGCACGTCATGGACGCGAACGGTCCCGCTCCAGCCGCTCGTGACATACGCGAGGCGGCCGGCGAACGCAACATGCTGCGGCGGCCAATCGGCCTCGGGGCGCGCGACGACGCGTCCCGTGCGCGTCTCGTACACGGCCAGCTCGAATCGATCGCCGGAGCTGACCCAGACGTGGCGGCCGTCGGGCGCCCACGCGACGTCGTGCGCGCGAAACGGCGGCGCGAACGTTCTGACGAGACGGGGACTTCCTCGCATCGTGAGGTCGACGACCGCGATCTCCTCGGCCTTCGAGCCGAGGGCGATCCACAGCCTCCGTCCGTCCGGCGAGATCGTCACGTGCCGGGCGCGGCGGCCGACGCGCACCCTTCCCACGATGCGTCCGCGAACGACGTCGAGCACGACGACCTCGGCGCGCGTCGCATCGGTGACGTATGCGTGGCGACCGTCCGGATGCGCGGCGGTGTACCGCGGCTCGCCGAAGCCGCGGACGAGGGCCACGACCTCGAGGTCTCGCACGAGGCTGACCACTCCCTCCTCCGAGTGCGCGACGACCGCCGTGTCGCCAACCGTTTCGATGCTGCGCGGCGACGGGCGAGTCGGAACGTGGGCGCGGACGCGTCCCGAGGCCAGGTCGACCGCGACGAGCCGCGACTCCTCGTCGGCGGTGACCAGCACGAGCGGCCCGCGCACGTTCGCGAGCGCGCGCGGCGCGAGCGCCAGCGCGGCGAGGCCGACGACGAACTGGCGGCGGTTCACATCTGGAGTACGTGCGGTCGGACGATCGAGGTCCGCCGAGCGCCGGCCGTGGCCCGGGGGACATGTTCGGGACGCGTCAGCGTCCCCTGAAATCCGGCTTGCGCTTCTCGACGAAGGCGTTCAGGCCCTCGGTCGCGTCGTCCGACGCCCGCGCGAGGAAGAACGCGCGCCGCTCGAACTCCACGCCCGCGGACAGCGGCGCCTCGAACGCCTGATCCACTGCCTCCTTCGCCAGCCTCACCGAGACGGGACTCTTCGCCGCGATCTCGGCCGCGACCCGCTTCGCCTCCGCAAGCCAAGCCTCCCGAGCGACGACTCGTGCGACGAGCCCCGCTCGCAGCGCCTCGTCGGCCGAGAGGAACCGGCCGGCGAGGATGACGTCCATGGCGAGCGCCTTCCCGACCGCGTGCGTCAACCGCTGCGTCCCGCCGGCACCCGGGAGGACGCCCAGGTTGATCTCCGGCTGGCCGAACTGCGCCGTCTCCGACGCGACGATCAGGTCGCACGCCATCGCCAGCTCGCAGCCGCCGCCGAGGCAGAAGCCCGAGACCGCGGCGACGAGCGGCGTGCGCAGGGCGCGGATCGCGTCCCAGCGGTCGATTCGCCTGCTCTCGTAGAGGTCGATGGGCGTCGCCGCGGCGAGCTCGCCGACGTCCGCGCCTGCGGCGAACGCGCGCTCGTTGCCGCCGAGGACGATGCAGCGGACTTCGGGATCCCGGTCGAGTTGCTCGAGCGCATCGACGAGCTCGTCCATCAGCGCCGACGAGAGCGCGTTCAAAGCCTCGGGACGATTCAGGAGCACGACGCCGAGCGCACCGTCGCGCTCGACGACGACGAGGCTCACTTCTGCCGCTCCAGAAACGCGCGCACCGCGGACTGCGCCTCCTCCCCGAGCATCGACATCGCCAGCCAGTCGCGCGCGTGTGTCGCCGTCTGGTGCCACGCAAGCTCGCGCCAGACGTTGAGCTGCGCCTTCGCGTAGCGCGTCGTCTCCGGGAGCTTGCGCGCGAGCGACTCGACCCAGCGATCGACGAACGGGTCGAGCTCGGCTTCCGGCACGCACGCGTTGACGAGCCCCCACTCGGCGGCGCGCGCGGCGGGAATGTCCTCGCACAGCAGGATGATCTCGCGCGCGCGACGCTCGCCGACCATGAGCGTCAGCCACTGCGTCGCGCCGCCGGCGGGCACGGAGCCGTGCTCCAACCCGACGTGACGGATGTACGCCTCCTCGACGATGACCGAGAGGTCGCACGCCATCTGCAGCTCGTTCCCGCCGCCGACGCAGATCCCGTTGATGCGCGCGATCGTCGGCTTGCCGATCTCGAGGAGCGCCTCGTGCATCCGCTTGAAGGCGCCGAACCACTTCCAGTACTCCTTGGAGTTGCCGAGCAGATCCTCGCCCCACGCCCGAAGATCGGCACCGACGCAGAACGCCCGACCTTTGCCCGTTACGACGAGCACGCGAATCTCGTCGTCCCACGAGACGTCCTCGCACGCGCGCGCAAGCTCGCGCAGCATCCGGAAGTCGAACGCGTTCAATACGTCCGGCCGGTTCAGCGTGATCGTCGCGCGCGGCGGCGACTTCTCGTAGACGATCGTCTCGAAGCCGAGCTCGTCAGGGCTCAGCGGGCTCGGGGACGACGGCTCGCTCACGCGAGGTCGGCGAACATGACGGTGAAGCGTCCTCCCATCTCCATGGCGTCCTTGCCGGTGGCCATGAACTCGTCGCTGCGCGCCGCTGCCTCGAACGCGTCGCGGTCCGGGAACTCCCACTCGGCGAAGTAGCGGTACTTCGGCTCGCCCATCGGCGCGCCGAAGACAGGCCCGTGCCGGAACGTTGCGCCGGGAACCTTCCGGCAGAGGTCGGCGTGGCGCTCGTAGCGCTCCGGATCGGGCGCGTTGTCGTAGAGAACAAGGGCTCTGATCATGGGCGTGAGCGTATAGCGTGCGCCGAAAAGGAGGCGAGATGGGCAAGAAGATCGTGCACGTCGAGTTTCCCGCGCAGGACGCGCGATCGCGCGGAGACGTTCTGGGAGAGCTTCGCCGGCTGGACGATCGGCGACTCCGGCATGGAGGGGTTCGACTACCGGATGTTCCAGGAGGACGGCTGGGGCGGCGCGGTCTACCCGCAGCAGGAGGGCGGCGCTGCAGGGCCGATCATCTACTTCGACACCGACGACATCGAGGCCGACCTGGCGAAGGTCCGTGAGCTGGGCGGCGACACCGAGGACAAGCAGCCGATCCCGCACGTCGGCTGGTTCGCGCACTGCAAGGACAGCGAAGGCAATTCGTTCAGCCTCTTCCAGTCGGACGAATCGGTCGCGCCGCCGCAGTGACATGACGGCGCTCGCCGTCGCTCTCGTCGTCGCGGGCGGGATCGGCGGAGCGGTCCAGGCCGCGCTCATGGGTCGCTGGGGCGAGCGCGTCGGCACGCTCGAGGCGTTCGCCTTCGCGACGCTGCTCACCGCGCTCATCGGCGCGGCCGTCCTGCTGGTCGGCCGCGGCAGCCTCGCCGGCTACGCGTCGGCCGCGCACGCGCCGGTCTGGCTCTGGACCGCCGCGGCGATGAGCGCGCTCATCGTCGTCGGTCTCACGTACGCCGCTCCCGTCCTCGGGACGACGGCTGCGGTCGGCATCGTCGTCGCGGGAAACCTCGCGATGGGCGTGGTGATCGACCGGTTCGGCCTCTTCGGCCTCGAGCGGATCCCGCTCGGGTGGGAGCGCATCCTCGGAGTCGTGCTCCTCACGCTAGGCGCCGCGCTCTCCTTGCGCCGGTAGGCGGTGCCTCGGGCCGGAGGCCGACTTCCTCCAGCGCCGCTCTCACGAGCAGGTCGTATCGCTGCGCCGCCAGGTCGCCGAGCGGGTCGCGCGTGTATGCCAGGAGCTGGCCGTACGGCAGCGAGAACGCGGCGCGCATCGCAACGAGGCGCGGATCCGCTCCTTTCAGGACTCCGGACGCTGCCGTGAGCGCCGTCACCTGCCGCGCCCTTCGCGGCAGGTACCAGACGAGCAAGGCCGCAGAGGGAAGCGCGGCGAAGAGGAACCCGAGGACGTTCGCGAGCTGGTGAACGCCGTCCTCGCCGCGCTGCCCCAGATCCTCGACGGGATTCCCGACGAAGGGCACCGAGGCGCCCGCCTTCCGTACGCCCTCGCCGAGCACGGCGAGCTTGTCGACGGTGTCGTGGACCCACAGCCCCGCGAGGAGAAAGAGGATCAGGAGGACGACCACGAGCAGGTCGCGCATCGCGCTGCGATAGCGCCGGTTCGGGATGTCCGGATAGAGACGCATGAGCGTCTCATCCCCTGCGGCGGCGGAACTAGACCCCGAAAGGATTGATCGGCTTGGGGCTCGTCGAGACGATCACGCTCTTCGTCTCGAGGTAGAGCTCCAGCGCCTCGAGACCGAGCTCGCGGCCGAAGCCCGACTGCTTGTAGCCGCCGAACGGGATACCCGGGAATGCCGTGTACGGCATGTTGATCCCGACGGTGCCCGACTTGATCCGGGCGGCGACGCGATGGCCCCGCGCTGGGTCGCGTGTCCAGACCGTCGCCATCAGCCCGTACCTGACGTCGTTGGCGATGCGGATCGCGTCCTTCTCGTCCTCGAACGGGATCACCGTGACGACCGGCCCGAAGATCTCCTCCTGCGCGACCGACATCGCGCTGTCGACCCCGGCGAGCACCGTCGGCGGATAGAAGGCGCCCGGCCCGTCCTGCGGCTCGCCACCGGCAACGACCTCGGCGCCCTCGGCGACACCCTGCTCGACGAAGCCGTGAACCTTGCTCCGGTGGTTCTCCGAGATGAGCGAGCCCACCTGCGTCTCGGGATCGAGCGGGTCGCCCACCTTCAGCGTCTTCGCCTTCTCGGCGAAGTCGGCGACGAAGTCGTCGTAGAGCGAGCGCTCGACGAGGACGCGCGACCGCGCCTCGCAGCTCTGCCCGGCGGAGTAGTAGATCGACCAGACCGAGCTGGGGATCGCGCTCGCGAGGTCCGCGTCGGCGAAGACGATGCTCGGGCTCTTGCCGCCGAGCTCGAGCGTGACGCGCTTGATCGGGTCGGCTGCCGAACGCATGATCTCGGCGCCGGTCGCGGTCGAGCCGGTGAAGGCGACCTTGTCCACGCCCGGGTGCCGGACGAGGTGGGCACCCACGGTCGGGCCGTCGCCCGCGACGATGTTGATCACGCCCGGCGGGAAGCCGACCTCGCCCGCGAGCTCCGCGAGCCTGAGCGCGGTGAGCGGCGTCGCTGCGTCCGGCTTCAGCACGACGGTGCAGCCGGCGGCGAGCGCGGGCGCGAGCTTCCACGTCGCCATCATCAGCGGGTAGTTCCAGGGGACGATCTGCCCGGCGACCCCCACCGGCTCCTTGAGCGAGTAGAAGAGCAGCGAACCGCCGATCGGGTTCGAGCGTCCCGCAATGGATGCGATCGCGGAGGCGTAGAAGCGGAAGTTCTCGATCCCCTGGTTCACCTCCGCCTTGACGGACGAGATCGCCTTGCCGACGTTGCGCGCCTCGAGCTCGGCGAGCTCCTTCCGGTTTGCGACCATCGCGTCGGCGAGCGCGTGCAGCAGGCGCGACCGCTCGGTCGGCGCCGTCCTCGCCCAGTCGCCGCCCAAAGCCGACCGCGCGGCGTCGACGGCGCGGTCGACGTCAGCCGTACCCGCGATCGCGGCGCGCGCGAACACCTCGCCCGTCGCCGGCTCGATCACGTCGCGCGTCTCGGCCGCCTCGACGGACTCGCCGCCGATCCAGAGACCGAACTCCTGCGTCGCGGTCGCCACGGCGCTGGACTCTAGCGATTAGAGTCCCGGGTCTCATGACCGAGCACATCCCGGTGCAGGCTGCGCGGATCCCCGATCGCGACCGGCTCCTCGAGGAGCTCCGCGAGGCCGGGCTCGAAGCGAAGCCGATCGGCGAGATCGAGATCGAGGTCTCGACGGACAATCTCGAGGCCGACTCCCGCGAGGTCTACGCACTCGTCGAGCGGATGATCATGTCGGTGGGCTCGTCCTTCGTGCCGATCAAGCACGAGGGCGTGATCTACATCCGCCCGCCTCTTTCATAGCCGAGCGGGTGAACAGAGAGCAGGAGTTGAAGGCGCTCTGCCTCGCTCTTGGGTCTGCGTGCAACGCGGCCAAGCCGCGTTGCCGGCGACGCCGTTAGCGCTCGAACAGCGCCGCCTGGCCCTGGCCGACGCCGACGCACAGCGTGGCGAGGCCGTAGCGGCCGCCGCGACGGCGCAGCTCGTGCAGCAGCGTCACGACGAGGCGGGCGCCCGACATGCCGAGCGGATGGCCGAGCGCGATCGCTCCTCCGTTCACGTTCACCTTCTCCCCATCGAGGCCGAGCTCGCGCACGACGGCGAGCGACTGTGACGCGAACGCCTCGTTCAGCTCGACGAGGTCGAGCTGGTCGACTTCGACGCCCGTACGCGAGAGCAGCTTGCGGACGGCCGGCACGGGCCCGATGCCCATCACGCGCGGGTCGACCCCCGCGACCGCGCTGCCGACGAACGTCCCCAGCGGCTCGGCGCCGAGCTCGCGCGCCTTCTCCTCCGACGCGATCACGAGCGCGGCGGCGCCGTCGTTGATGCCGGACGAGTTACCGGCCGTGACCGTGCCGCCCGCGCGAAATGCGGGCTTGAGCCCGGCGAGCTTCTCGGCGTTCGTGTCCGGCCGCGGATGCTCGTCGCGCACCGCGTCGCCGACCGGCACGAGCTCGTCGTCGAACCGGCCCGACTCCTGCGCGGCCGCCCAGCGCCGCTGCGACTCGAGCGCGAACGCGTCCTGATCCTCGCGCGTCACGCCCCAGCGCTCGGCCACGTTCTCGCCCGTCTCGCCCATCGCCTCCAGCGGGAACATCTCCTCGAGACGCGGGTTCGGAAAGCGCCAGCCGAGCGTCGTGTCCCAGAGCGTCTGGTCACCGCGAGGAAATGCCTTGTCGGGCTTCGCCGTGACGAGCGGCGCGCGGGACATCGACTCGACACCGCCGGCGACGAAGAGATCGCCGTCACCGGCGACCACTGCGTGGCACGCCGACACGACCGCCGCCAGACCGGACGCGCAGAGCCTGTTGAGGGTCACGCCCGCGACGGATTCCGGCAGCCCTGCGAGCAGCACGGCCATGCGCGCGACGTTCCGGTTGTCCTCGCCCGCCTGGTTCGCGCAGCCGAGATACACGTCCTCGATCTCCTCGCGGCCGACGCCCGCACGTTCGACCGCCGCCGCGACAGCCGCGGCCGCGAGATCGTCGGGACGGACTGCAGCGAGCGCTCCGCCGTACCGCCCGACCGGCGTGCGCACGGCCGACAAGACGACGGCGCGAGGCATCGTTACGACACGAAGCTGATCTCGACCGGGCGCTCGTACACGCCCAGCGCTTCGGCGCGAGAGAGCAGCTCCTGGACGGCGCGTCGGCCTTCGTCGCCGTAGTCCTCGGTGAGCTCGTTCACGTACATCCCGACGAAGCGGTCTGCGACACGCTCGTCGATCCCGCGGCCGAACTGCATCGCGTACTGCATCGCCTCCTCGCGGTTGTCGAGCCCGGCGCGGATCGACTCGCGCAAGACCTCGGAAAGCTCGTGCAGCGTGTCCTCGCCGAGATCGCGGCGGGCGACGTTGATCCCGAGCGGCAGCGGCAGGCCCGTCTCGAGCAACCACCACTCGCCGAGGTCGACCGACTTCTCCAGGCCGAGCGACGCGTACGTCAGCTGCCCCTCGTGGATGAGCAGCCCCGCCTCGGCGCGCCCCTCGCGCACCTCCGGGAGGATCTCGTCGAACGGCATCACGCGGTACGGGAACTCGCCGAGGAACAGCCGCAGCGTCAGGAACGCCGTGGTCATCTCGCCGGGTATCACGATCTCCGTCGCGCGCAGCTCGTCGGGCGTGAGCGCTCGCGCGCCCACCACGACCGGGCCGTAGCCCGAGCCCATCGATGCGCCGTGCGGGAGGATCGCGTACTTGTCCTGACACAACGGGTACGAGGCGAGCGACATCGCCGTCGTCTCCAGCCGCCCCTCGAGCGCCCATTCGCTCAGCGTCTGGATGTCCTTCAGGACGTGCTCGAACTCGAAGCCGCGCGTGTCGATCGTGCCGGCGGCGAGGGCCCAGAACATGAACGCGTCGTCGGGATCCGGGCTGTGGCCGAGGCGGATCAGCATGCGCAGGGGAACGTACCTGCGCGCGCCCTCAGGTCGTCTGGTTCGATCGTCCGAAGAACCAGCGCTCGAGCGGGCCGAGCAGCTCCCTGCGAAGAAACGGCTTCGTATCGACCGTGCGGCCGTCCCGCTCGAGCACGCTCACGTCGTCCTCGAGCACGTCGTTCGCGCGCTCCAGCGCGTCGTCGAGCTCGTAGCCCTCGAAGACGTACTCGTCCACGCGGGGCTCGTCGGAGTTGCGAAGGTGAGGGTTGACCGAACGGCCGACGGCCCAGACGGCGCCTGCCTTTCGCTCGATCCAGATCACGATCCGCTCCTCGTTTCCCGCGTCGTCGACACCCGACAGGTTGCGCTCTGCGAACCGTCCCGCCTTCGAGCTGCGGCGCATTGGGCAAGAATACGACCTCGTGACCAGCGTCTCGGATCTTTTTCGCAACGTCTTCTCGTTCCTGCTGGTGCGCTCGTCGCAGGAGGAACGGGTCGCGGCGTACGTGATCCGCGAGCACGAGCGCGGGCGCTCGCTCGAGGAGATCCTCGCCGACCCGTACGTGCGCAACCGGCTGCAGCCGCATCAGATCGCGCGCCTGCTCGACCGGCCGGACATCATCCGCGCGATCGGCGACGACACCGTCACGACCGCGCGCCAGACGATCCCGTCCGGCTAGACCTCGGTGCCGACGCCGCGCTCGCGCGCGCGCTCGACGGCTGCGGCGCCGATCGCGACGTCCCACGCGGCGAGCCCGTTCGACTTGAAGACGACGACGTCCCCGTCGGACGAGCGGCCGGCGACTTCGCCCGCGACGACTTCCTGAAGCTCGTGCACCTCCAGCCAGTCGAGCACTCCGTGCGCGACGGGCTCGATGAGATCCGCCGACTCGATTCGCGCCTGCTCGATCGAGTCGCAGCACACGAAGGTCGCACGCTCGAGCACGGCGTCGTCCAGCTCGCGGCTCGTCGCACGATTCGCGCCGACAGCGCAGACGAGCGTGCCGTCGGACAGCCAGTCGCCGCGGAGCACGGGGTCCTTCGCGGTCGTGACGGTGACCACGACGTCCTGCTCCTCGGCGGCGTCGCGGTTGGACTCGGCCGGCTCGGCGCCGACCCGCTCGCAGAACTCGGCGAGGTTCGACGCGGTGCGGCAGAACGCGGTCACAGTCTCGAGCGAAGGAACGGCGGCCCGGATGCACGCGACCTGCGTCTCCGCCTGAAACCCGCAGCCGATGACCCCGAGGCGTCGAACGCCCGAGCGCGCGAGGTACTTCGCGGCAACACCGCTGGCGGCACCTGTCCGCAGCTGTCCGAGCACGTTCGCCTCGATCACGGCGACGCAGTCCCCGCGCTCCGCGTCGAACAGCACCAGCACGAATGCGGCGTTGCCGCCGACCGCGGTGTAGGTCTTGGTCCCTGCGAGCCCGAGCCCGCTATCGGCTGCGGCCATGAGGGCGAGCGCGCCGCCCTCCAGTGGGACTCGCAGGCGCGGCTGGTTTACGACCTCGCCCGCACCCAGGCGCCTGAAGGAGCCCTCGACTGCGGCCACCGCGTCCGCAGGCATCAGCAGCGAACCGACCTCGGCCTCAGTGAGGTAGAGCGGCACCTCGCAAGCCTAGACTCGCCTCGTAAAGCCATCCTGGTGCGAAGCGGGACGCGGCTACACTTGTGACCCCCGGCGCCCGTAGCTCAGGGGATAGAGCGCTGCCCTGCGGAGGCAGAGGTCGCATGTTCGAATCATGCCGGGCGCATCTAGACCCCGTTTACAACACGTCGGCACCGACGACGACAGGGTCGGGACAAAGTCTCCATGCGTGCAGGGGCTTTGCGACATCACGCGCGAAGATCGTCGTGACCGGTTGGAGCGACGGCGTTGAGAAACGACGAGTGCCTACCGACCCAGAAGTCGATTCAGGAACGACCGATGCGGCTGGCGATCCCACTCTTCGCGTGTCGGGCCGTCCACGTCGAGTTCGGCGTCATGCTCTTGTGCGAGCTTCGCTGCTTGGGCGAGTGTGATGAAGCCGAGGTCGCGGCCCTCGTCCCCCGTCGAGCCGTCGTCGAGGTGAAGATACGCACGGCCGACTTGGCCGTCGTAGGTTCCGTCGCCGTCGTCCTCGGACTTGAAGTAGACGACACGCATCTTCGAAGGACATACCCGCCCGTCGCTTCGCACCAACATGACCGAAGCCGCCAACGCCGCAGCGATTCCCCAAAAACGAGCGGGTCGTGACTGACGCCCGTCAGCCTGCCTCGCTGTCACGCCGGGTACGGACGAGCCGGAGTCCGAGGCATGGCCGTCGTGATCGTCAAGGGCGGCCCGAACGCGGCCGTCCTTCACGTACGACTTCGCGGCCGGTGGGCTCGACGACTCCGGACAAGCGGCTGACGGCTCCGACGAACCCGCACAACGGGAAGGACTACGGGATCAGCCACATCCAGTTCTGCTTCGACCCGAAGGAAGGCGGCACAACTAGAGCCTCCCGCAACCTGACTCGGCGGCGCTCCCGGTCGTTCCGGGGGCGCGGATCCGACGAGCGCGACAACACGGCGTGGGTCGACATCCGGTTGACGACGAGGTCAGCTCGGCGCGGGTCCGTGTGCTGGCGAGCGGTGGCCTCGGCGTGCTGCCACCGGCGCGCTGACGACACCCGCTCGCGCAGGCATTTCCCGGCGTAAAGCGAACGATGAGCGCGTGGCCTCGGTGCCTGACGAGCTCGATCTCAAGCGCCACCGCGACCTCGAGGGGCTCTACCGCGAGGGCATCGTCATCCGTCGCGTCGGCTACTGCCTGCTCGGCGCGGTCTCGATCCTCGGCCTGCTCAACGTGTTCGGGCAGCGACCGTCGATCTTCACGCGCGACACGCCCGCCGCGTCGCTCGAGCTCAAGGCGCCCACGAACATCCGCGGCGGGCTCCTCTTCATGGCGCGGTTCACCGTCACCGCGAAACAGGATCTGAAGGACGCGACGATCGTGCTCGACCAGGGCTGGGCCGAGGACACCACGATCAACACCGTCGAGCCTTCGCCCGTCGGCGAGGCGAGCAAGAACGGCCGCCTCTCGTTCGACCTCGGCCACATCCCGGCCGGCCAGTCGTACGTCCTCTACCTGGACTTCCAGGTCAACCCGACGAACGTAGGGCGCCGTTCGCACGACGTCGAACTGCTCGACGGCGACACGCACATCACGTCCATCTCCAAGACGATCACGGTGTTCCCGTAATGGATCTCGTTCTCCGCGCGATCTTCGCTGTTCTTCTTCATCTACGCGCTGACCCGGATCATCGGCCGCCGCGAGCTAGCTTCGCTGGAGCCGTTCGACCTCATCCTCCTCATCGTCGTCGGCGACGCGATGCAGCAGGGGCTCACGCAGGACGACTATTCGGTGACCGGCGCCGTCCTCGTGATCGGGACACTCGCGCTGCTCCAGGTGTTCACGTCGTACCTGAGCTTCCGCGTCCCGCGGCTACGGCCGATCCTCGAAGGCGAGCCGATCATCGTCGTCGAGGACGGAAAGCCGATCGAGAGGAACCTGCGTCGCGAGCGCCTGACCGTGGAGGAGATCGCCGCCCAGGCGCGGATGCAGCAGATCGAGTCACTCGACGAGGTGAAATGGGCCGTGGTCGAAACGAGCGGTCAGATGACGTTCATCAAGAAGGGCGGCGGCTCCTGAGAGTCGCGATCCGTCCGGCAACGTCGAGCTCGGCGTCGTCGGCAACCTCCACCCGCACGTAGCCGAGCGCGACGCCCGGCACGGCACTCGTGATGCGGCCGACGGTCTTGTCGCCGAGACGGATCTCGTCGCCGGGCTGCGCGTCCTCGACGTCGAGCACGCGCAGGCGCCGGTTCACGTGGCCGCGGTGGCGCAGCCGCGCGATCGGCTCCTGACCCGGGTAGCAGCCCTTCGTGAAGGAGATGTGCGTGTCGTCGAGCCCCGCTTCGGCGGGGAGGATCGACTCGTCGAGCTCCTTCCCCAGGCGGGAATGCCGGCCTCGATGCGCGCTCGCTCGAGCTCTTCCCTGTCGAGCGTCTCCGGGACGGGCGCGTCGAGAAGCTCGACGGTTCCCGGCAGCTCACCGGGGAGGCCCTCGACGTCGGCGAAGACGACGGTCGCCGTGTGCTCCTCGGGCTCGATCTCGCACTTCGCCGCGAAGCGCGCGCGAAGGAGCGTCGACCGGACGACCGGCCCCAGCTCGGGCTCCGTCAGCAGCAGGAAGTCGTCGTCGTCGCGCCGCCAGACGCGAAGGGGCGCGATCAGGCGCGCCTTCGGCGTCAGCAGCAGCGCATCCAGCACGCCCGGCTGCGTCACGTCGTTCGAGAGCATGCGCTGGAGGAACTCCTCGGCACCGGGGCCCTTGACGCGAACGAAGGCGCGAGGGCGCCGGGCGGCACGGTGCGTGACAGTTGCCATCGCAATTAGTCTAGGCCGCGTGTTCCGCTCCAGGGCCGAGCGAAAAGTCGCCGACGCGGGCTACGACCCGAAGCGCCTGCCGCCGGGCCAGTACATCACCGAGAAGTGGCCGGTCCTCCACGCGGGGAGCGTTCCGAAGACCGACCTCGCCACCTGGGACTTCCGCGTCTTCGGCGAGGTCGAGAACGAGATCGTCCTCGGCTACGACGAGCTCCAGGCCCTGCCGCAGACGGCGATCACGGCCGACATCCACTGCGTCACGCGCTGGAGCCGCTTCGACGCGACCTTCCGCGGCGTCCACTGGAGCGAGCTGGCGAAGCTCGTGCGGCCCCGGCCGTCGGCGCGATTCGTGCTCGCGCACGCGGAGCAGGAGTTCACGGCGAACGTTCCGCTCGAGGCCCTCGAGGACGAGCAAGCGCTCGTGGCCTGGGAAGCCGACGGCGAGCCGCTGACGCCGGACCACGGCTGGCCGCTCCGCCTCGTCGTCCCGTCGCGCTACTTCTGGAAGAGCGCCAAGTGGCTGCGCGGGCTGGAGATCCGCAGCACCGACCAGCCCGGCTTCTGGGAGCGCTACGGCTACCACAACGACGCCGACTACTGGAAAGAGGAGCGCTACGGCTTTTAGCCGGGCGAAGTGCTGCGCACTTCGCCCGGAGTGACGTGGCCGAAGGCGCGCCGCTACGCCGATTGCGAGCGTCGGCGCGGCAAAGCCGCGCCTTGGACACCTCGCACGAAGATCACTCGAACGAGTGATCCGCCTTGGCGCTGAGGCGTCGATAACTCACTCACAACCTCCTCCCTTCCCCTTGAGAGCCGCCTCGCCCGGGCGGCTCTTTCCGTTCCTGGACTCGAAACGACGAAGGTGCCGGCTTTGCCGGCACCTTCGCTAGAGCAAACAACTTCCCGCAGCTCCCTCCCGTATCACCATTGGCGGTTGCCGACCGGCGACAAGAAGAAGGGGGCTCACGGGGGAAACATGGTTTCCCCCGTGCTCCTTACATCATTCCGCCCATGTCGGGCATGCCGCCGCCGCCGACTCCGGCGGTGGCCTTCTCCGGCGCCTCGGCCACGACGGCCTCGGTCGTCAGGATGTTCTTGGCGATCGACGCCGCGTTCTGCAGCGCCGAGCGCGTGACCATCGTCGGGTCGATGATGCCCGCCTTGATCAGGTCCTCGACCTCGCCGGTGTCGACGTTCAGGCCCATGCCGGCGCCTGCGTTCCGCACCTTGTCGACGACGACCGACGCCTCGAGGCCCGCGTTCTCGGCGAGCTGCCGGATCGGCTCCTCGAGCGCGCGCTTGATGATCTGCGCGCCCGTCCGCTCGTCGGCGATCTCGATGCCGTCGAGGTTGATCGCCTGCACCGCGTTCAGGAGCGCGACACCGCCGCCGGGGACGATGCCCTCCTCGAGCGCCGCGCGGGTCGCCTGGACGGCGTCCTCGACGCGATGCTTCTTCTCCTTCATCTCGGTCTCGGTCGCAGCGCCGACCTTGATCACCGCGACACCGCCCGACAGCTTCGCGAGGCGCTCCTGGAGCTTCTCGCGGTCGAAGTCGGAGTCGGTGGACTCGATCTCGGCCTTGATCTGCTTGATCCGGGCCTTGATCGCCCTCGCCGATCGCCGTTGCCGTCGATGATCGTCGTCGAGTCCTTGTCGACGACGACGCGCCGGGCGCGGCCGAGCTGCGAGACCTTCGTGTTCTCGAGCTTGAGGCCCATCTCCTCGGTGATCACCTCGGCGCCCGTGAGGATCGCGATGTCCTCGAGCATGCGCTTGCGGCGGTCGCCGAAGCCCGGCGCCTTGACGGCGACGGCCTGGAACGTGCCGCGCAGCTTGTTGACGACGATCGTCGCGAGCGACTCGCCCTCGACGTCCTCGGCCACGATCAGCAGCGGCTTGCCGGCCTGGATGACCTGCTCGAGCACCGGCAGCAGATCCTTGACGGCGCCGATCTTCTGGTTCGCCGACGAGGATGTACGGATCCTCGAGCACGGCCTCCATCCGCTCGGCGTCGGTGATCATGTAGGGCGACAGGTAGCCCTTGTCGAACTGCATGCCCTCCGTGAACTCGAGCTCGAGGCCGAACGTCTGGCCCTCCTCGACGTTCACGACGCCGTCCTTGCCGACCTTCTCGATCGCGTCGGCGATGTTGTCGCCGATCTCGCGCTCGCGCGACGAGATGCTGGCGACCCGGGCGATGTCCTCCTTGCCCGAGATCTCCTTGGACTGCGACTTCAGGTTCTCCGTCACCTGCTCGACGGCCGTCTCGATGCCGCGCTTGAGCGACATCGGGTTCGCGCCGGCGGCGACGTTCTTCAGGCCCTCGCGCACGATCGCCTGCGCGAGCACGGTCGCGGTCGTCGTCCCGTCGCCGGCGACGTCGTTCGTCGCCGTCGCAACCTCGCGGACGAGCTGCGCGCCCTGGTTCTCGAAGACGTCCTCCACCTCGATCTCGCGGGCGATCGTCACACCGTCGTTCGTGATCGTCGGAGCGCCGAACTTCTTGTCGAGAACGACGTAGCGCCCCTTCGGGCCAAGGGTCACCTTGACCGCGTCGGCGAGGATGTTCACGCCGCGCTCGAGCGCGCGCCGCGCATCCTCGTTGAACTTGAGCTCCTTGTGAGCCATTGCTGGTTGTGCCTCCTTCGTGTCTTAAGCGGTTGCGCCGGCAGGCTCGCGCGTGCCGGCAGCCTTGGCGAGGACGTCCGACTCACGAAGAATCAGCACCTCGTCGGTGCCGAGCTTGATCTCGGTGCCGCCGTACTTGGAGAAGATGACCTCGTCGCCCTCGGCGACGTCCATCGGGATGCGCTCGCCCTTGTCGTTGCGGGATCCCGGGCCTGCGGCGAGGACGCGTCCACGCTGCGGCTTCTCCTTCGCGGTGTCGGGCAGGACGATCCCACTGATCGTGGTCTCCTCCTCCTCGAGCACCTCGACGATCAGGCGGTCGCCCAGCGGCTGAAGTTCCATGAATTGCGCCTCCTGCTGGTTGACTTTGTGACAGGTCTGGCACTCCTAGGTGGAGAGTGCCAGCGCCATAGTAAAGGCTCCGGAGGCCCTGATGGCAAGTTTCGGCGCGCCGCGTGTTACAAAGCGACCGTGAAGCGGGAGTTCTCTGCCGGCGCCGTCGTGGTGCGGCGGCTGAAGGGTCGCTGGTGGCTGGCGGCGATCCGCCCGGGCGGCAAGCCGGAGGGGATCTGGGCGCTTCCGAAGGGCCAGATCGTCGCCGGGCGACTCGGCCGACGCGACCGCCCTGCGCGAGGTCGCCGAGGAGACGGGCCTCGAGGGCCGGCTCGCCGGCAAGCTCGGCGACACCCGCTACGTCTACACGATGGCAGGGCGAGCGCATCTTCAAGGTCGTCTCCTTCTTCCTCGTCCGCTACAGCCGCGGCCGGATCGGCGACATCCCGCCGGAGCACGCGCACGAGGTGGCCGAGGCGCGCTGGCTCCCGCTCGAGGACGCGCCGAGCCTCCTCGCGTACAAGGGAGAGCGGGAAATGGCCTCCGAGGCGCTCAGCCGCTTATGATCCTCCGAGCTTGTACGCCCTGAACTTCTACAACCCGATGGTCGCCGACCAGCTCCGCAACGGGCGGAAGACCGCGACGATCCGTCTCGGCGACAAGAGCGCCAAGTACAAGAAGGGCCAGGTCGTGCAGGTGCTCGTCGGCGCCCGCTACGGGACGCGGGAGAAGATCTTCGACGCCGTGATCGACAAGGTCGAGGTCAAGGCCCTCGAGGACCTGTCGCCGCGCGAGATCGAGCACGACAACCCGACGATCCGCCGGACCGGAGGAGATGGCCGAGTTCCTGAGCCAGCTCTACAACCGGGACGTGAGCGGCGCCCACGCCGTCACCGTGATCCGGTTCTCGGCGATCAAGAACAGCTAAGCGCGCCGGATCTTCGCGCCGAAGAGCTCGTTCGCCCGTAGCTCGGCGCCGCACTCCTCGCACGCCACGGCGAAAGCCGACGAGAAGGGCGCGGAACAGGACGGGCAGCGCCGGAGCATCTCCCCGCCGCACTGGGCGCACTCGCGCGCGACCTCGTCCTCGAACTCCTCGAACCAGCGCTGCACGGCGCCGCAGGTCAGGCAGAACGCGACCCAGTCCCCGAGCACCTTGCGGCGCTCCTCCCGCAGCCAGTCCGAGGCCTTGCCCATCCCGAGGAGCGTAGTAGTTACAGTTGGCCCTGCTTTGGCGATTGCGACGAGAGCGGAGCCGGTCGGCTCGCTGAGCGAGATCAGGGATGCCGGTCTCGACCGCGAAGACCTTCTCGGGATCTACCGCAACCTCGTGATGACGCGCGGGATCGAGGAGCGCGGGCACATCCTCTACCGGCAGGGCAAGATCCCCGGCTCGTTCTACACCGGCCGCGGCAACGAGGGCGCGGCGGTGGGCGTCGCAACGGCGATGGGCACCGACGACGTCGGGACGCCGCTCCACCGCGACATGGGCGTCCACGTCGTGCGCGGGGTCGAGCCGTGGCGGATCTTCGCCCAGTTCATGGGCCGGCGCGACGGGCCGACGCGCGGCAAGGACGGGAACGTCCACATGGCCGACGCGAAGCTCGGGCTCATCGCGATGGTGAGCCACCTGCCTGCGATGCTGCCCGTCGCCGTCGGCTGCGCGCTCGCGTTCCGCATCCGCGAGGAGAAGCGCGTCGCGCTCGCGTGGTTCGGCGAAGGGGCGGCCGCGCGCGGCGACACGCACGAGGGCATGAACTTCGCAGGCGTCCGCAAGCTCCCGGTCGTGTTCATCTGCGACAACAACCAGTGGGCGTACTCGACGCCGACGCACCTCGGCTACGCGACCGAGCACGTCGCCGATCGCGCCCAGGCATACGGCTTCGACGGAATCGTCGTCGACGGCACCGACGTGCTCGCGGTCTACCGCGAGGCGAAGCGCGCGATCGAGAAGGCGCGCGCCGGCGGCGGGCCGACGCTGATCGAGTGCCTGACGCTCCGCATGGAAGGCCACGCCGTCCACGACGACGCGTTCTACGTCCCCAAGGAGATGTTCGAGGAGTGGGCGAAGGCCGACCCGATCGAGCGCTTCCGGACGTGGTTGCGCGAGAACGTGGATATGACCGACGACGAGGAGGACGAGATCCAGACCGGCGTCAAGAAGCTGCTGAACGAGGCGCTCCGCCGGGCCGAGGACTCGCCGCTTCCCGACCCGGACGAGCTGCTCGACGGCGTGTACGCGACTCCCGAGGACCTCGACACGCCACACCACAAGTAGATGGCTCCCTGGCGAAAAGACCTATCTGCAGGCGATCTCCGACGGCCTCCGCGAGGAGATGCGGCGCGACAAGCGCGTCTTCCTGATCGGCGAGGACGTCGGCGTCTACGGAGGCGCGTTCAAGGTCTCCCTCGGCTTCCAGGAGGAGTTCGGTCCCTGGCGCGTGCTCGACTCGCCACTGTCGGAGACGGCGATCGTCGGTGGGTGCACCGGCGCAGCGATCATGGGCATGCGACCGGTCGCCGAGATGCAGTTCTCGGACTTCATCTCCTGCGCGTGGGATCAGCTCGTCACCGTCGCGGCGAAGCAGCGCTGGCGCGCGGGGACGCCGATCCCGATGGTGATCCGCCTGCCGTCGGGAGGCGGGTTCTCCGGCGGGCCGTTCCACTCGCAGAACCCCGAGTCGTCGTTCGCCCACATCCCGGGCCTCAAGTGCGTCTGCCCCGCGACGCCGGAGGACGCGAAGGGGTTGATCATCAGCTCGATCGAGGATCCGAATCCCGTCCTCTTCTTCGAGCACAAGCATCTCTACCGCCGGATCAAGGGCGAGGTGCCGGACGAGCGCTACACGACGCCGATCGGCAAGGCGCGCACTCACCGCGAGGGCGACGACCTCTCGGTGATCACGTGGGGCGCGATGGTCTACACGGCCGAGGAGGCGGCGCAGCAACTCTCCGACGACGGCGTTTCGGTCGAGATCATCGACCTGCGCACGGTGATGCCGTGGGACAAGGCGGCCGTGCTCGCATCGGCGCGCAAGACGTCGAAGGTACTCGTGCTGCACGAGGACACGCGAACCGGCGGCTTCGGCGCCGAGATAGCGGCGACGGTCGCGGAGGAGGCGTTCGAGGACCTCGACGCGCCGGTGAAGCGGATCACGGCGCCCGACACGCCCGTTCCGTTCTCGCCGCCGCTCGAGAAGGCGTTCATTCCCCAGGTCGACGACGTCGTCGCCGGGCTCCGGGAGCTCGCCGAGTACTGATGGCGACAACGTCCGTCCTCGACGTCGTCATGCCCCAGATGGGCGTGTCCGTCTCGGAAGGGACGATCACGAAGTGGCTCAAGCAGGTCGGCGACACCGTCGAGCCGGACGAGAGCCTGCTCGAGATCTCGACCGACAAGGTCGACACCGAGGTGCCGTCTCCGGGCGGCGGCGTCGTGCAGGAGATCCTCGTCCAGGAAGGCGAGACCGTCGAGGTCGGCACGAAGCTCGCGACGATCGCGCCCGAAGGCGCAGACGTTGCCGCGCCGGCTGCGCAGGAACCGGCGCCTCCCGAGCCCGCGACCGCGCAGGCGGCACGCGACGTCGAGTCCGCATCTTCGGCGGACACGCCTGCGCCGGTGAGAGCGGAACCGGCGGCGCCCGCAGCGCCTGCCGCCGACGGGGCCAACGGCCGGACGTTCGTCTCACCGGTCGTCGCGAAGATCGCGTCCGAGCACGGGGTCGATCCCGCACGCGTCGAAGGAACCGGCCGCGGCGGTCGCGTCACGAAGAAGGACATCCTCGCGTTCATCGACTCCGGCGCGCCGGCAACGGCTCCGCCGACGCCTGCGCCGAGCCCCGATCCCGTGCCCCAACCGGCCCCCGAGCCGGCGCCTCCCGCACCGACGCCTCCGCCGCAACCGGAGCGGCCCGCCCAGGCCGGCGAGACGCTCGAGCCCGTGACGGCGATGCGGCGGGGGATCGCCGAGCACATGCGCCGGTCGCTCGACACCGCCGCACACGTGACGAGCGCGATCGAAGTCGACATGTCGAAGGTCGTCGCGATCCGCAAGAAGCTGAAGCCGCAGTTCGAGCAGAACCACGGCGTCAAGCTCACGTATCTGGCGTTCGTCGCGCAGGGCCGTGACGGAGACGCTCCGCGATTACCCGTGGATCAACGGCGAGCTCCGCGGCGACAAGATCGTCACCCGGAACTTCGTCAACCTCGGCTTCGCGGTAGAGCTCGCCGACGGCAAGGGACTGATCGTGCCCGTCGTGAAGAACGCTGAAGGACTGAACCTGCTCGGGCTCGCGCGCGCCGTCGTCGACATCGCGCAGCGCGCGCGCGACAAGAAGCTCCTCCCCGACGACGTCCAGGGCGGGACGTTCACGATCACGAATCCCGGCGGCTACGGAACCTTCCACGGAACGCCCGTGATCAGCCAGCCGCAGGCAGCGATCCTCGGCACCTACGCCGTCGTCAAGCGGCCGTGGGTCGTCCAGGACGAGTTCGGCGAGGACGTGATCGCCGTGCGGCCGATCATGAACCTGACGCTCACGTACGACCACCGGCTCGTCGACGGCGCGCTCGCGGGACGCTTCCTGCGAGACGTGCGCGCCAAGCTCGAGAGCTGGGGCGACTCGGACTACTAGCCCCGAACGCACCCACCTGCGCCTGCGTGTTCCCACGCTCGGCTCCGTCCCGAAAAGAAGGAGTCTGGGCGGCGGCGAGAACTGAGCAGGTGACACGCAACACAAAGGAGGCAGGTGTATGGAAAACGCTCGCTGGACCGGGTGGATCGCCTTCGCGGGACTGCTCATGGTCATCATCGGCGGGCTGGACTTCTTCCAGGGCCTGATCGCCGTGATCAGGAAGACGTACTACGCCGTGACGCCCAACCAGATCATCGTCTTCGACGTGAAGACCTGGGGCTGGATCACGCTGCTCTGGGGAATCGTCCTCGTCCTTGCCGGGCTCGGCCTCCTCTCGGGGGCAAGCTGGGCACGCTGGTTCTCGATCGTCGTCGGATCGATCGCGTTCTTCATCCAGCTCGGCTTCGTCGGGAGCTCGCAGTACACGCTCTGGGCGCTGACCGTGCTGGCTCTCCTCGCAGTGTCGCTCTACGCAATCATCGTCCACTGGGACGACGTGCGGTCTCTGAGCGCCTGACGCTACGAGCGGTCTGCCTCCCGGGCGCCCTCTGAGGGTCTCCGGGAGGCCGACCATCTTCTGGCCACAGGCATGGCCGGCGGGGACCGGTACGGTGGCGCGATGGACGCGCTGCACATCACGAACGGCGACTCGGCCGGGCGGACCATCGAGCGTACGTCTCTCGGCGGCGAGGTGCTCTCCTGGAACGACGTCCTCCACGAAGGGCCGCTTGCATTCGATCCAGACGTGTCGCGCCCCCTGCGCGCACGGTTCCTCGCCGAGTGCGGCTGGGGTGACGAGACGGCGATTCTCGGGGAGCTCGAACGACGGGACCGCGCGCTTGCCGGGGCACGGCACGTCGTCCTCTGGTTCGAGCACGACCTGTTCGACCAGCTCCAGCTCCTGCAGATCCTTTCCCAGGTGAAGAACGGGCAACGCGTCGAGCTGGTCCAGGCAGACGACTACCTCGGCCCGCTCGACGTAGCCGCGCTCGAAGGGCTCTGGGAGACGCGCCGCGAAGTGACCACGGAGATGTTCGCGCTCGCGCGCGAGGCGTGGCGCGCCGTCTGCGACGGCGAGATCGAACCGGTTCTCGCGCGCGATACGGGTGCGCTGCCCTATCTCGAGCCGTCGCTGCGACGACTGCTCCAGGAGCGAAGCCCGCTGTCGCGGACCAAGCGCCAGCTTCTGACGGCCCTGGCGCAGGGTCCCGGTCGTCCGCCCGAGCTCTTCGTGGCGAACCAGCAGGCCGAGGAAGCGATCTTCCTCGGCGATACGTGGTGCTTTCGCCAGCTGCACGAGCTCTCGCAGGAGGGCCTCGTCACCGAGCTTCCGGCCCCGCCGCCCCGCGGCGACCACGCGGCGTTCGCTGCGACGCCGGTCGAGCTGACCCCCGCGGGCCGCGCAGTACTCTGAGCCGATGAGCCGAAGCGCGTACGTCCTGCACCTCGGCGTCGTGCCGTACGGCGAGGCGCTCGCGCTCCAGCGCTCTCTCGCCGAGGCGGTCTCCCGCGGAACGCTTCCGGACACCGTTGTGCTGCTCGAGCATCCGCCGGTGATCACCCTCGGGCGCCGAGCCGAGCCGGACGAGCTGCACGTGCCGCAGGGAGCGGCGGTCGAGATCGTCGAGACCGACCGCGGCGGCAAGTCGACGTATCACGCGCCCGGGCAGCTCGTCTGCTACCCGATCCTCGACCTGACGCGTCACGGGCAGGACGTGAGGCGGTACTGCCGCGACCTCGAGGACGCGCTGCTCGAGACGCTCGCGGCCTTCGGGCTCGACGGCGCGCGCATCGAAGGGCTCACCGGGATCTGGCTCACGCCGCCGCCGCGCAAGATCGCGTCGATCGGCGTCCACATCTCCAAGTGGATCACCACGCACGGCTACGCGCTCAACGTCGATCTCGATCCTGCGCCGTTCACGCAGTGGATCACCGCCTGCGGGATCGAGGACGCCGCCTTCACGACGATGGCTTCGGAGCTCGGCCTGCCGCTGACGGTCGAGGACGTGCGGCCCGCGGCGGTCGACGCGTTCGGCCGAGTCTTCGGGCTCGAGCTCGAGCCGTACCCAGCCGCTGCCGAAGACGGTCCGTGGAGCGAGGCGATTCGGGATCGAGTCGTGGCTCCGGCTCCAAGCCCAGCGCGCGCGTGACGAGCAGCGGCAGGAGCACGGCCGCGAGGAGCGTCGGCGTGATGAGCGTACGCTCGGCGGTCGAGCTCACGAGGTAGCGGACGCCGGTCCGGCCGCCGAGGTAGACGAGCGCCAGCGCCGCGACGAGCGCGAACCCGAGCGCCAGAGAGCCGAGCGCCAGGAGGCGGTGGCGGCGCCGTGCGAGCAGCGCGAGCGCGAACGCCGCGGCGAGCGGAACCGCGAACAGGTACGCGCGGTCGACGAACACGTGCATGAACCGGCCGAGCGTGAACGAGAGCTCGTCCGCGTGCGCGAGCGAGGGCCCGACGTCGTTCGTGCGCAGGTCGTGGACGTGGGAGAACACCCACCACGGAACAGCAGTCAGCGCGACGAGCACGGCGGCCGCGAGCAGCGGCCCGATGCGCTCCCGCTCGCGACGCGCGATCGCTCCGAGCAACGCGACGGCGTAGAGCACGAAGCAGAACGCGATCGCGTCGCGCTTCGTCGCAAGCGCCGCCGCCGCGAACACCGACGCGAGGGCGAGCTGGTCCGCGCCCAGCAGCAGCGCGGCGCTGACGAAGAGGCACGCGAGCGGCACGTCCGCGTACTGCGACAGCGCCTGGTCGCGCGCCGCCGGCATCCAGAGCACGAGGCTCAGCCCCGCGGTCAGCGGCCACGCTCCGACATACGGCCGGAGCACGTTCCACGCGACGAGCGCGAGCCCGCCGAGGAACACCGGGAAGAGGACGTGCAGCGTCCGCTCGTCGACGCCGCCCATCGCGTGGAACACGTACGCCTCGAGGGCCGGCAGCCCCAGCGGGTACTCGCGGTGCACCGGCGGCGCGATCGACGCGTCCGCGAAGGTCCGGCCGGCGAAGAGGAGCTTTGCCTTCAGCGTCCAGTTCGCAAACGCGTCGTACGCGTCGACCGGCTTCTGCACGCCGCGCGCCGCGAGCAGGACGAGCGGCACGAGGAGCACGAGCAGCGGCCCGAGCTCGACCCGAACCGGCGTCAGCGAGGGCTTGCGCACGAGCAGTCCGCACACGAGGACGATCGCGCCGAGCAGGAGCACGATCGGCACGGTTGGATCGAGGCCGGCGTAGACGACCGGCGGCAGCAGCACCAGAGCAGCGGCCATTCCGGTGAAGATCGAGAGACCGAGCCTCACCCGCGTCCGCGTCAACAGCAGCACTCCGGCGCCGAGCGGGACGAGCCCGGCGAGTGCGAGGGCGAGACCGGCGAGCGAACGGATCACAGCCGCAGCAGCCAGTCTTCGCCGTAGCGCCAGGCGCGCCGCGCGCGGACGCCCGCCTCGCCGGGCGTCCGGCCGACGAGCACGACCCACGGCGCCCGCGCGCCCGAGACGACGACGCGCGGCGCAATCGCGAACGCGGCCCAGCGCACCCACCCCGTCTGGACGTAGATCCGCCTGGCCGCGGCGCCGCCGGGCGGTACGAACGCGATGCTCGAATCCTCCGGCACGCGTTGCCTGATCCCCAGCAGGAGCGGAACGTTGCGGAAGCCGGCGAACGCGAACGGCGGGACGACCTCCGCCTGAACGGCGCCGATGCGCCTGTGCTCCCGGATCGCATCGACGTCCTTCCGCACCGTCGAGGGAAGCGTGAGCGCGATCGGCACGACCAGAACCGCGCCCGCGACGAGCGATCTCCACACGTGGCTATTCTCGCCGGTGTGAGCACGTCGCTACCCGTGGCCGAGCGCCCGCGCCGTCCGGAGTGGATGAAGGTGCGCGCCCCGTCGGCCGACTCGCGCTACTTCGACGTCAAGAAGCTGATCCACGGCGCGAGCCTGAACACGATCTGCGAGGAGGCGCGCTGCCCGAACATCGCCGAGTGCTGGGGACGCGGGACAGCCACGTTCCAGATCCTCGGCGACACGTGCACGCGTGCGTGCCGCTACTGCTACGTCCACTCGGGGAAGCCGGAAGCGCCGCCCGATCCGCTCGAGCCGCTGCGGCTCGCGCAGGTCGCCGCGCAGATGAAGCTCAAGCACGTCGTGGTGACGTCGGTCGACCGCGACGACGTCCCGGACCGTGGAGCAGGACACTACGCGGCGACGATTCGCGCGCTCAAGCGCAAGGTTCCGGGCGCGAGCGTCGAGGTCCTGACGCCCGACTTCCTCGGCGTCGAGGAGGAGGCGGTGCGGACGATCCTCGCCGAGCGGCCCGACGTCTTCAACCACAACATCGAGACCGTGCGCCGCCTGCACAGGAAGATGCGCGGCGCGAAGGCGACCTACGACGGCGCCCTGTGGCTGCTCCGGCACGCGAAGGAGAGCGCCGACTACCCCGTCCTGACCAAGAGCGGGATCATCGTCGGCCTCGGCGAGACGAACGACGAGGTCGTCGAGACGATGCGCGACCTGCGCGCGAACGGCGTCGACGTGGTGACGATCGGCCAGTACCTCCAGCCGAGCTCCAGGCACGCGACGATCGACCGCTGGGTCCATCCCGACGAGTTCCGCTGGTTGCGCGAGCAGGGCGAGGCGCTCGGCTTCGGCTCCGTCTTCTCCGGGCCGCTCGTCCGGAGCTCGTACCGCGCCGACGAGCAGCGCCACGCGGCCGCCACCGGCCGCGGCGCCGTGGCGTACTAGGGACCAGATCCCTGTCGGGACGAAAGTGCGCACGCTGGTCGCCATCGCCGCCGCGGCTCTCATGAGCGGGGCGCCCGTGGCCGCCGGGGGCGCCGGCGCGACGCGAGCGCCCACTCTCAGCGTCACGTCGACGGGCATGCACGGCCGGCACTTCTATCCGCGCGAGCGCGTCCGGATGACCTTGATCCTGCAGATCCGCGAGACGCGTCAGGTGCGGACCACCGCGACCGGTTCCTTCGATCTGCCGCTTCCGGCCGCCTACGACCGCTGCACGGAGGCGCTGACGATCACCGCCGTCGGCGCGCGGGGCGACTCCGCGCGGATCAAGGTTCCGAAGCGCGCCTGTCCGCCGGCGTAGCGGGCTAGCGCTTGCCGGGAATCGGGTCGCGCGGCATGAGCGGCTCCGGCTCGCCGTTCGGGCACTCCGGAATCACGCTCCAGGTCGCTCTGCTGCCGCGGCTCCCGCGCGCCTGGACCTCGTACCCGGCACACGTCTCGAGCTTCAGTGCGGGAAAGGTGGTCGTGAAGGCCCCGGCCGCGTTCGCGCCCACCACGTGCGCGCGACGGGTGTTCACCATGACCGAGACCTCGACGCGCTCGCGTGGAGCGAACCCCGTGCCGTGAACCGTGAACGGAACCGTCTCGGGAACCCGGACGCGCGGGTTGCGCGTGCTCGCCGCCTGGGCCGGAAGCACGACCACGGTCAGCGCGACGAGGAACGCGAGCGTCTTCATCCGGCGAATTGTGCCCGATCCAGCCGCTGACCGAACCTCGCCGGAAAGCGGAAGGGCCGCCCTGAGGCGGCCCTTCCGCTCCGTGCCGTCTTCGTGCCCGACTAGGGAGCCGCGAAGAACGTGAACGTGCGATTGATCAGGTCGGTCTTCTGTGCAGCAGTCCCGTAGGCCTCGAACGGGAATGCGAGGAAGACGACCTTGTAGGTGCTGCTGAACGACAGCGCGTCCGCCACGGTCGGTGTCATCCGTGAAGGCATTGAGCGCGCCGTTGATCGGGTTGATCCTGTCCTCGAACGTCGCGCCGCCGAGGACGCTGTGGTCGAGCGGCACCGCGCCGATGCCGTTGGACACCGGGTTACCTGCGACACCGTGGACAGCGGCGGTCGCCTTGTCGTTCTGCGTCTCGCTGCCGTCCCAGTCGATGTGCAGGTAGTCGTGGACGAACGTCGTCGTCCCGGCTCCCTGATCGAGGATGTCCTGACCCGACATGAACAGCCGGCCGCCGTTGTCGAGGAACCCCTTGAGGGCGGCCTCGTACGGGGTGACCGGAGCCGGGTAGCTGTTGCCCGTGAACCACACGATCTTCTTGAAGGACTTCGTGTAGTTGAGCCCCAGGTCCTTGTCCGCCCGGATGTCCCACGTGAGGTAGGAGATCCCGTTCGCCGCCAACGCGTCGGCGTAGTACTTCGCCACGTCGGGGCCGTTGTCGTCGTCGTCGACGAGCAGCGTGTCGGGCCCGTTGATCGCGATCGTGCCGATCGAGGCGGTCGCCGCCACTCCACCGCCGACCGACGTCGCCGTCACGGTCGCCGTGTTCGTGTCGCCGTTGGCTGCGCCGGCCGCAACGGCCACCTTCGCGCAGACGGTGAGCGAGTCACCCGACGCGACCGACGGAGTCGTCGTCAGCGGCGTCGTGCACGTGCGCGTCGAAGAACGTCGTCGTCCATGTGCTCGCCGCCGACAGCGCGTACGTGTCCGCGTTCGCGCCGACGTTGGAGATCGTCAGCTTGTACGGGACGCTCGTGCCGACGCGGCCGCCGTCCCGCTGCGCTGCCGGGGCGAGCTGGAGCGCGTACGGAGGAGCGAGCGGCGTGACGAACGGCGAGCCGGTCGTGCCGAAGCCGTCGGCCGCGGTCGCCTTCAGGCCGTCGTTGACGATCGACCCCACCTTGTTCTTCAGTGCAGCGGCGATGGCGACGGTGAAATGCACCGTCGTGCTGTCGCCCGGAGCGAGCGCCGCACCCGACCACGTGACGTTGCCCGCCGAGAACGTCCCGCCGTCCTGCGCCGAGCCGAAGCTCGTGTTCGCAGGAACCGGATCCGAGATCGTCCAGTTCGTGGCGGCCGCGTTGCCGATGTTCTTCAACGTGATCGTGTAGTTCACGTTGCTCGACGCGCCGACCGGCTTGCCGGCGTCGACCTTCGAGAGGACGAGCGCGGGAGCGCTGTGGGTGTCCGCCACGGTGTACGCCCCACGGCCGTGCGTTCCGGCTGCGAGGACGCGGTGCGACGGATCGACGGCGAGCTGCCAGATGGCGACGAGCGGGAAGCCCGTGCCGAGGGCCGTCCAGTTCGCACCGCCGTTGTACGTGACGAAGGCGCCGACGTCGGTGCCGGCGTACAGCGTGTTCGGGAACGACGGATCGAGGATGAGCGAGTTCACCGGCGTGTCCGGAAGATCGCCGGTGACGTCGGAGAAGCTCGCACCACCGTCGAGCGTCCGGAACACATGCCCCGGCCGGCTCGGCGTCGCGGCGTTGAAGCCGTTGAACGCGACGTACGCAGTCCGGTAGTTGCTGCGGTCGACGGCGATCGACGAGACCGGGCGCGCCGGCAGCTCGCTCTTGCCGACCCGCGTCCACGTCGGGCTGTCGCTGAACTGCGCGTCCGTGCTCAGGTTCACGAGACCGTCGAGCGAGCCGGTGTACACCGCACGACCGCCGCCGACGCCGATCGCGGAGATCGTGCAGTTCCGCGCGCCGTTCTGAGCAGTGCCCGTGCAGCCGGTCGTGAGGTCATCGCTGATCGCCTTCCACTGGACGTCGCCCGCCGAAGGGGTCCGGGCGTTGTCCGTGCGGTAGAGGCGGTACGTCCCGATGAACAGCTGGCTCGGATTCGCCGGGTTCATCACGAACGGCTCGTAGAAGTCCGAGCGGTCGTTCAGGTCGAGCCCGTTGCGGATGTACGAGTTCGACGAGAAGCTGGCGCCGCCGTCCGTCCAGCGGTACGGCGAGGCCGGGGCGAGTAGAACGTGCCGTAGACGTAGCACGACGGCCCGAGGGCGCACGTGTCGACCGTGGGATCGACGAGCACCTGGCCGCCGTCGCCGCCGCCGACGTCGAACCACGTCTTGCTGTTCACGGACTTGCGCATGGTGCCGTTGTCCTGCGTGCCGCCCCAGAAGCGCATGCTGTCCGCACCCGGCGCGACCTGCGGCGCGATGCCGATCGACGTGAACTGCGCGATCGACAGGCCGTTCGCCGTTCAGGTTCGTCCACGTCCTCGCGCTGAGCGGCGACGCGGCGTCCTGCCGGCCGCCCTGGCTGTTGCTCGTCCACACGCCGCCGTCGTTGCCGATGACGACCTGCTGCGTGTTCGTCGGGTTGAACGCCAGCGCGTGGAAGTCGGGGTGCTGGTCGTAGCCGAGGTTCCGCCACGTCGGCGCCGCCGTCGTCCGAGCGGTAGATCCCGCCGGCGTGCGTGACGTCGTAGTCGAACATGCCGCCGGCGAACACGACGTTCGGGTTCGTCGGATCCGCCTCGATCACGTTGTCGTAGGTGCACTGCTGGCCGCAGTAGTCCTCGACGTTGTCGGGAGCCGTACCGGCCGGCAGCATCGTCCAGCTGCCCGCAGCGTTCGTCGACTTGAAGACGCGCGACTTGTGGTATCCGTCGGCGGCCACCCAGTCGAAGCCGGCGTAGAGCACTGCCTGGCTCGCCGCCGACGGATGGGAGATCGAGATCGAGAAGCGCGTCTGGTTCCCGGCGTAGTCCGCGACGGGCAGACCCGCCATCACCTTCGACCAGCTCGCGCCGCCGTTCGTGCTCTTGTAGATCGCGTCGCCCCAGAACGTCGAGTAGACGGTCTGCGCGTTCGAGCGGATCGATCTCGAGATCGGTCGCGCCGAGGTTGTCCTTCACTTCCTGGATCAGCGACCAGTCCGCGCCGCCGTTCTTCGACTCCCAGACGCCGAAGCGCGAATGGACCGTCGGGGACGTGCGGCGCGCGCCGCCACGACCGCGCAGACACGGCTGCGTAGACGTGGTCGGCGTTCGTCGGATCGACCACGATCCGCGTCGTCGCGACGCCGCGGAAGTAGTCGCCCGAGACGTGCGTCCAGGTGTTGCCGCCGTCGGTCGACTTCAGGACGCCGTCGCCGAAGTACGAGTCTCCCGAGAGCGCGCCCTCGCCGGTGCCGGCGTAGATCACCGCGTCGTTCGACGGCGCGATCGCCAATGCGCCGATCGCCTGCGTCTCCTGGTCACTCGTCTTCGCCACCCACGTGCTGGTCGCCGAGTTGAAGACCCAGATGCCGCCCTGCGCGGCGCCGAGGATGAACTGCCCCGTCGACGGCCGGACGACGATCGCCCCGATGCGGCCGCTCATGTTCCCGAGAGTGCCCGAGGTGCGGAGCACCTGCTGGATCGGGGTAGGCCCGAGCTGGCGCCACGCGCCGGTGAAGGTCGACGGGCCGGCCGTCGGAACGCCCTCCTTGCGCAGGCGGGCCGCGGCGCGCGCGGCCTCGGCGCGAAGCGCGCCGGCCTGCTGAAGATCGAGCGGGATCTCTCCCGCGGTGCGCCGGCTGATGAACGCGAGGTCGGACTCGTTCCGATACTCCTCGTTCTCCACCAGCGACAGGGGCGGAGTGCCCCCCTGGAGCATCGGCGTATCCCCGTCCTTGCTGACGGGGCCGGCGCCTCCGACCGCCATCGTCGCGGCGGTCACCACCCCTACTGCAATGACGCCGGCCGCAGTCAGCCAGCGCAAAAACGCTTTCGGCATTCTCTGCCTCTCCCCTCGATTGTGGACCCGCATAGAGGACTCGATCTTTTAGAGCCCGGGCGGCATGATTGGCGAGATTTTCGAAAGTGTCAACAGCCTCCGCGCCCTGGTTCGCGCCGGCGAGCCCGGTATTCCCAGGCGGTGAGCGGATTACTTTGAAGTCGTAAAGATTCTGTGAGGGACGCTCGAGGCGCGAAGCACCGGGTCGCGCCGCCAGAGATCGTTCTGGACGCCGCGCGCAGGTGCCGTCAGGCGCCGTGCGGCTTGGCCAGGCTCCGGAGGTCGAGCGCCCGGTCCAGGATCGACTCGTCGACGCCCGCCTCACGCGCAACGTCGCGCAGCGACCGGCCCGACGCCGCCGCCTGCTTCACGAGCTCGGTCACCGCGGTCGTAGCCGATGTGCGGGTTGAGGGCGGCCGCCGCGGACAGCGTCAGCTCGGCGTAGCGCTCGCACTGCTCCCGGTTCGCCTCGATCCCGTCGACGCACTTCTCCGAGAGAAGGCGCGATGCGCTCGCGAGCAGCTTGATCGAGTGGAGGAGGTTCCGCGCCAGCAACGGGACGAAGACGTTCAGCTCGAAGTGCCCCTGCATCCCGCCGGTCGTGATCGCGACGTCGTTGCCGATCACCTGCGCCGCGACCTGGGTCACGACCTCCGGAATCACCGGATTGACCTTGCCCGGCATGATCGAGCTGCCCTTCTGCAGCTCCGGGAGGAAGATCTCCGCAAGGCCGGCGCGCGGGCCCGAGCCGAGGAAGCGAAGGTCGTTGGCGATCTTCGTCAGCGAGACGGCGACGATCTTCAACGCGCCCGACGCCTCGACCAGGCCGTCGCGAGCGGCCTGCGCCTCGAACGGATCGGCGGGCGCCGAGATCCTGAGGCTCTTCTCGCCGGCTATTCGGTCGCGCACGCGCGCGGCGAACTCGGGATGCGTGTTGAGGCCGGTGCCGGCGGCGGTTCCGCCGAGTGGGATCTGCCCCAGCCGCGGGAGCACGTCGCGGACGCGCTCGATTCCCTGCCGCACCTGTGCCGCATAGCCGCCGAATTCCTGCCCCAGCGTCACGGGCACCGCGTCCATCCAGTGCGTCCGTCCCGACTTGACGACGTCGTCGAACTCGTGCGCCTTCCGCTCGAGGGAGGACGCGAGCAGGTCGAGCGCGGGCAGCAGGTCGCGGACGAGCTCCTCCAGCGCCGCGAGATGCACGGCCGAGGGGAAGACGTCGTTCGACGACTGGCCCATGTTCACGTCGTCGTTCGCGTGGACGTCGTCGCCCGCGAGGGCCGCGATCACCTCGTTGGCGTTCGTGTTCGACGAGGTTCCGGAGCCGGTCTGGAAGACGTCGATCGGGAACTGGTCGTCGAGCTCGCCGTTCGCGATGCGCGTGGCCGCAGCGGCGATCCGCTGCGCCTTGTCCGCGTCGAGGAGGCCGAGCTCGCCGTTGACGAGGGCGGCAGCGGCCTTGATCCGGCCCAGCCAGCGCGCGACCGGGACGGGAATCGGCTCGCCCGAGACGGGGAAGTTGGCGATCGCCTTCCGCGTTTCGGCGCCCCAGAGCTCCTCGCGCGCCTCGATACTGGCCATGCGTTGAGTGTACGCGCGCGGGTCTTACCAGGTCGCGACGGGAACCCGCCGCTGCTCGAGCGTCGTCTCGCGCAGCGCGTGACGAAGTGTCTCCGTCAGCGACTCCGCCTCGGCCCAGCCGACGTAGCCGCAACGACCGCACTCGTCCAGCCACTGAGGCCGCCCGGCCCGGTCGGCCATCGGGCGTGCCTCGCCGCAATTCAGACACTCGACCAGCTTCGCCGCCACACGGTCTGGATCGGCACCCATCGGTGCGGAGGTCTCCCCCAAACGGTGGACGGCGCCCCGCTGAGCGCGTCCGGCCGCGGCTTCGTTACGTCCGGGTGGCCACGACTTCCGCGGCGTCGAGGAGCTCCGGCCACGTGACGAGCTTCACGCGCGGGCGGCCGAGCGGCTCGCCGCGCCCGCGTTCGGAGGCGTCGATCGCCTGCCAGCCGGCGTAGACGACCCGCCGAACGCCTCGGCGGTCGAGCAGCGCGTCGACCGCTTCGGCGGTGCGCGTCTCGTCGTGTGCGATGCGGCCGGAGCTGGGCGTCCTCGAGCAGCAGCTGCACGGTCTCGGTCGCGTCCTTCTTGTTCGTGCCGATGATCCCGGTCGGGCCGCGCTTGATCCAGCCGGCGCAGTACAGGCCCGGCAGAGGCTGCCCGTCGTCGTCGAGCACGCGGCCGCCGTCGTGGCGCATCGTCCCGCGCGACTCGTCGAACGGCACGCCCGGGAGCGCCACCCCGCGATAGCCGACGCTGCGGAAGACGAGGCCGCACGGAATCGTCTCGCGCTCTTCCGTCGGGACGGCGACGAGGCGGCCGTCGCGCTCCTCGAGCCGGTTGCGCACGATCTCGACGGCCTCGACGCGCTGCTCGCCGTGGATCGCGACGGGCGAAGTGAGGAAGCGCAGGCGAAGCGCTCTTCGGCTTGCCCGTCGGACTTTCGCGCGGCGAAGCCGCTCAGGACCTCGACGTTTCGCCGCACGCGCGTGTCGCCGTCGGCCTGCGCAGCGCTCGCCGCGTCGAGCTCGAGGTCGGCGGGGTCGACGACGACGTCCGCGCCCGCGAGGTCGGCGAGCTCCGCCAGCTCGGGAGGCGTGAAGGCCGCTTCCGCCGGGCCGCGGCGCCCGAGCACCACGACCTCCTCGATCCCGGCGCTCGTGATCGCGTCGATCGCAGCGTCCGTCGTGTCGGTCGGAGCGAGCTCCTCCGGCGTCAGCACCAGCATGCGGGCGACGTCGAGTGCCACGTTGCCGTTCCCGATCACGACCGCGCGCTCCACATCGAGGTCGAACGGGAGGTCCTGGTAGTCGGGATGGCCGTTGTACCAGGCCACGAACTCGAAAGCAGACCACGAGCCGGGGAGGTCCTCGCCCGGGATTCCGAGCCGCCTGTCCGTCTGCGCGCCGACGGCGTAGACGACCGCGTCGTAGAGCTCCGCGAGGTCGTCGGGCTGCAGATCGCGGCCGACCTCGACGTTGCCGAGGAACCGGAAGCCGGGCTTCTCGGCGATCCGCTCGAACGCGCGCGAGACCGTCTTCAGCTTCGGATGATCCGGCGCGACGCCGAGGCGCACGAGCCCCCACGGGGTCGGCAGCCGGTCGATCATGTCGACCTCGACGGGAAGGTCCGCGTCGAGCAGCGCTCCCGCCGCGTAGAAGCCCGCCGGACCGGAGCCGACGATCGCGACCCGGAGACTCACCGTTCGGCTAGATCGCGTGCGGCTTGGCTAGTGCGAGCAACCGGAGCCGCAGCCGCCGGCGGTGTCCTCGGGCGCCTCGCCCTCGGCAACCTGGAACGAGTGCCCGCAACCGCAGGAAGCGGTGGCATTCGGGTTGTTGATCGCGAACCCGGCAGCCTGGATCGAGTCGACGTAGTCGACCTCCGCGCCCTGGAGGTACGGCGCGCTGAACGGATCGACGACGACCGTGACGCCGTGCTGCTCGAACTCGAGATCGCCCTCGGCAGCCGCGGTGTCGAAACCGAGGCCGTACTGGAAGCCGGAGCAACCGCCGCCCTGGATCGCAATCCGCAGAACCTCGACGTCGGACTCCTCGGCCAGCAACTGCTTGATCTTCACCGCGGCAGCCTCCGTCACCGACAGCAACGGGGTGGTGGTGGTGCGCTCCTGGATCTCGGTCATCGCTCGCATCGTAGCAACGTGACTTGTCGTTCCCAAAGGCCGGAGCTTGTAACACTCGATCCGCTGGTGACTACTCGGTTTCTGTCAATCTTCGTTTCAGTCCCCGCACCGGGAGGTGAGATGCTCGACAACTGGCTTCCGTTCCTGTTCTACGGAAGCTTCGCGGTCCTGATCCCGGCCACGATGGTGCTGATGAGCTTCGCTTTTGCCCAGCGTCCGGCCCGGCGGCTGCGGGCGCGAGGCATCCCGTTCGAGTCCGGCGTCTCGCGGGGACCGGCGCACACGCGGCGCTTCACCGTCAGCTTCTACCTCACCGCAATGCTGTTCATCCTCTTCGACATCGAGATCGTCTTCCTGTATCCGCTCGCCGTGATCCTCCACCGGCTCGCGTGGTTCGGCTTCGTCGAGTTCCTCTTCTTCATCGTCATCCTCGCCCTCGCCTACGTCTACATCTGGAAGAAGGGAGCGCTCGAGTGGTAGACCGGCCGAAGCGGCTCGCCGACTACGACCTGCACAGCGAGCGGGTCATGTGGCGCGGCAAGGGGCCGGGCAAGTTCGAGCAGGAGCTCGGCGACCTCGAGCAGGCGCTCGGGCTGACGACGCTCGCGAAGGCGGTGCGCTGGGCGCAGACGAAGTCGATGTGGCCGGACACGTTCGGGCTCGCGTGCTGCGCGATCGAGATGATGTCGATCGTCTCCGCGCGCTACGACATCGCGCGCTTCGGGATGGAGGCCTTCCGCGCGTCCCCGCGGCAGGCCGACCTGCTGATCGTGTCAGGGCGCGTCGCGCACAAGATGGCCGCGCCGCTCCGCCAGATCTACGACCAGATGCTGGAGCCGAAGTGGGTCATCGCCATGGGCGCGTGCGCGAGCTCGGGCGGGATGTTCAACAACTACACCGTCCTCCAGGGCGTCGACAAGATCGTCGCCGTGGACATCTACGTGCCGGGATGCCCGCCCCGTCCGGAGGCGCTGATGGAGGGGATCATCCGGCTCCACGAGGCGGTGCAGGCCGGCGTGCCGCCCGCGTACGACCGACGGAGCGTCGCCACGTGAGGGACCACGTCCCTGGTTTGCCGAACGCATCTGGAACTGCCACGCCCTGGGACCTGGTCCCGGGCCACGTCGAGACGCGCGAGGCGCACGGCGAGATCACGATCGTCGTGGAGGCGGAGACGCTCGTGGAGGCCTGCGAGCACCTGCGCGACACGCTCGGCTTCAACTTCCTGTCGGACATCACCGCGACCGACTACCTGGGCTGGGGCCGCGCGGGAGTGTCGGGCTACCTCGGACTGCCGGGCGGCCGCAACCTCAACGAGCCGATGACGCAGGGCTACCAGCGCCTGCCCGAGCCCAAGCCGAAGCGCTTCGCAATGAACTACCACCTGCTCGCGCTGCGGCGCCGCGACGCGCGGCGCCTTCGCGTGCAGGTGTGGCTCGACGACGGAGAGCCGGTGCCGAGCGTGATCGGCGTCTGGCCGACGGCCGACTGGCACGAGCGCGAGGCCTGGGACATGATGGGCATCCGGATCGAGGGGCATCCGAACCTCGTCCGGATCCTCATGGAGGACGACTGGGAGGGCCATCCGCTGCGCAAGGACTACCCGATCGGCGGTGAGCCCGTGCGCTTCTCGAACGCGGAGTGATCACGTGACGTTAGCGCCGGAACGCCCTCTCATCTACGAAGGGTCACGTATCCCGTCGCGCGTCCCGACGATCCTCGAAGTCGCGCCGGAACTCCGCGAGAGCGAGGACATCCTCGAGGTCAACTTCGGGCCGAACCATCCGTCGACGCACGGCGTCCTGCGGCTGGTGATCGAGCTGCACGGCGAGCGCGTCGTCGGACTGGAGGCCGTGATCGGCTACCTCCACACCGGCTTCGAGAAGAACATGGAGCAGAAGTCGTGGTGGAAGGCGATCACGTATCCGGAGCGGATCGACTACCTCGCGTTCCAGAACAACGAGCTCGTCTTCGTGCTCGCGATCGAGAAGCTGCTCGACCTCGAGGTGCCGCCCAAGGCCACGTGGATGCGCATGCTCCTCTGCGAGCTGAACCGGATCCACTCGCACCTCGTGTGGCTCGGGACGTCCGGCCTCGAGCTGGGTGCGATCTCGATGTTCTGGTACTGCTTTCGCGAACGGGAGCAGATCCTCGATCTCTTCGAGCTGGTCGCCGGCTACCGGATGCACACCCGCTACTTCCAGGCCGGCGGCCTGGCGGAAGACATCCCCCGCGGCTTCTATCCCGAGTGCCGCAAATTCGTCGAGCGGATGCCGGGCGCGGTGGACGAGTACGAGCGGCTCGTCGACCGCAACCAGATCTGGCTCGAGCGGACGCAGGGCGTCGGCCTGCTGAGCGTCGACGACGCGATCGCGCTCGGACAGTCGGGCCCCGTCCTGCGCGCGTCGGCGGTCGACTGGGATCTCCGGCGCGACCAGCCCTACCTCGCGTACGACCAGGTCGACTTCCGCGTCCCGGTCTACAGGCACGGCGACGTCTACGACCGCTATCGCGTGCACATGGACGAGATGCGCGAGTCGACGCGCATCGTCGAGCAGTGCCTCGACCGGCTCGAGAACATGGAGGGCGAGCCGTGGATCGCCGACGACCGCAAGGTCGTCCTGCCGCCGCGCGAGGAGCTCCACACGTCGATGGAGTCGCTCATCCACCACTTCAAGATCGTCACGGAGGGCTATCGCGTGCCCGAGGGCGAGGTCTACGTCCCGATCGAGTCGCCGCGCGGAGAGCTCGGGTGCTACGTCGTCTCGGACGGAGGGCCGAAGCCGTGGCGCGTGAAGTTCCGCGCGCCGTCGTTCGTCGCGCTCGAGGCGACCGCGACGTGCCTGCGCGAGTCGCTGATCGCCGACATGATCGCGATCGTCGGCTCGCTGGACACCGTGATGGGCGAGGTCGATCGATGACGGCGGCCGAGCTCGGGCAGTTCCGGGAGGAGATGCAGGAGATAGCTGCGCGCTATCCCGACGGACGCTCGGCCGTCATGCCCGCGCTGCGGATCGCGCAGGAGCGGCACGACGGGTGGCTGCCCGCGGAGGCGTTGCGCGAGGTCGCGTACGCGCTCGACCTGACTCCCGCCTACTGCAAGGCAATTGCGTCGTTCTACGACATGTACCACCTCGCGCCGATGGGGCGGCACAGCGTCGAGGTCTGCACCAATCTCGCGTGTGCGCTCGCGGGAGCGCAGGGCGTCGTCGAGGCGTTCGAGCGCGAGCTCGGCGTTCGCGCAGGTGAGACGACCGAGGACGGCGCGGTGACGTTCCGGACGATCGAATGCGCCGGCGGCTGCGGCTACGCGCCCGTGGTCGTGGTCGATCAGCGCTACCGCGAGCCGACTCAAGCCCGAAGACGTCCCGGCACTCGTGAAGGAGCTTCATGCCGAGGCATGACCTCCTCCTCGCAGGCGTCACCGAGCACGACCTCGCGAGCCTCGACGGCTATCGCGACGCCGGCGGCTACGAGGCGCTGGAGAAGGCTCGCGGCATGGAGCCCGACGACCTCATCGAGGAGCTCGTCGCGTCGACCCTGCGCGGCCGCGGAGGCGCAGGCTTCCCGACGGGGCGTAAGGCGAGCCTCGTCGACCGCAGCGGCGCGCGGCCGTCGTATCTCGTGGTCAACGCGGACGAGTCGGAGCCGGGCGCCTTCAAGGATCGCGAGATCATGCGCCGCGCTCCCCACCGCCTCGTCGAGGGCTGCCTGATCACCGCGCGGGCGATCCTCTCGAAGCACGTGTTCATCTACATCCGCGGCGAGTACCTCACCGAGTACGAGGTGCTCCAGCGCGCGGTCGACGATGCACGCGCCGCGGGACTGCTCGGCGACGTCGACGTGGTGGTGCACCGCGGCGCCGGCGCGTACATCTGCGGCGAGGAGACGGCGCTGCTCGACTCGCTCGAGGGCAAGCGCGGACAGCCTCGCCCGCGACCGCCGTTCCCTCCGCTCCAGGGTCTCTACATGTCGCCGACGCAGATCAACAACGTGCAGACGATCGCGACGGTGCCCGCGATCATCGCGATGGGCGCCTCCGAGTTCACGAAGATCGGCCCGGACAACTCGCCCGGGACGGCGATCTTCTCGCTCTCCGGCAACGTCGTGAATCCCGGCAACTACGAGCTCGAGCTCGGATCGACGCTGCGCGAGCTGATCTACGACATCGGCGGCGGCGTCCCGGACGGGCGCGAGATCAAGGCGATCATCCCCGGCGGCTCGTCGGTCCCGATCCTGACGCCCGACCAGCTCGACACGCCGATGGACTACGACTCGATCGCCTCCGCCGGATCCTTCTTCGGGTCCGCTGCGGTGATGGTGATCGACGACCGCTGCTGCATGGTGCAGCTCGCGTTGCGGGCGGAGAAGTTCTACATGCACGAGTCGTGCGGGAAGTGCACGCCGTGCCGCGAGGGCACGCGCTGGCTCGTCCAGATCCTTCAGAAGATCGAGGACGGACGCGGCGAGCTCTCCGACCTCGACCTGCTCGAGAGCGTCGGCAACCGCATCCTCGGCCGGTCGCTCTGCGCGCTCGGCGACTTCGCCGTGTATCCCGTTCAGAGCTATCTGCGCAAGTTCCGCTCCGAGTTCGAGGCGCACATCGAGCAGCGGCGCGCTGCCCGTTCGGCGGCGAGTCGTCGATCGAGGGAATCGTCGCGCCTGCGGATCAGCACGCGCATCATCCGACCGCGACCGTGCCCTCATGACCGTGTCTCGAGCGCCACGTCCTTTGGTCAGACCAAGGTGACAAGCGTCGTGACGAAAGCGTCACGCGAGACGCACCAACCGCATGGTTACGTGCGCTTGTGCGCGCGCGTCAGCGGCCATGTCCCTTGGTCAGACCAACGTGCCGAGGCAGTCGCATGAGCGCGCCCGAGCTGGTCACGGTCACCGTCGACGGCACCGAGGTGCAGGTGCCGAAGGGCAGCGGCGTCGTCGAGACGGCGCTCGCGGCGGGCATCGAGATCCCCGTCTTCTGTTACGAGCCGCGGCTCGGGCCGCCGGTCGGCGCGTGCCGCATGTGCCTCTGCGAGGTCGAGGGGATGCCGAAGATGCAGACCGCGTGCACGATGACCGCGCAGGACGGGATGATCGTGCACACGGCGCTGACGTCGCCGAAGGCCGCCGAGGCGCAGAACTCGACGCTCGAGTTCATCCTCGTCAACCATCCGCTCGACTGCCCCGTCTGCGACAAGGGCGGCGAGTGCCCGCTCCAGGATCTGACGTTCCGCTACGGGCCCGGCGCGACGCGCATGTTCTTCCCGAAGCGAACGCTCGAGAAGCCGATCCCGGTCTCGCCGACGATCGCGCTCGACCGCGAGCGCTGCATCCTCTGCTACCGCTGCACGCGCTTCAGCGAGACGGTCTCGGAGGACATGCAGCTCGTGGCGCTCAACCGCGGCGCGCAGTCGGTCATCGCCACGTTCGAGGACGAGCCGTACCGGGGCGCGTTCAGCGGCAACGTGATCGAGCTGTGCCCGGTCGGCGCGCTCACGTCGACGCAATACCGCTTCGAGGCTCGGCCGTGGGAGATCCAGAACGTGCCGACGGTGTGCGGCATGTGCCCGGTCGGCTGCAACATCGCGGCGACGCAGCGCGAGGGCAAGGTGCGGCGCATCCTCTCGCGGAACCATCCGGAGGTGGACGAGGGCTGGCTCTGCGACAAGGGCCGGTTCGCGTTCTCGCACCTCTACGCGCCCGACCGCGTCAAGGACCCGCTGCTCCGCCGCGGGCCGCAGGTGCTCGCGCCCGTGCCGTGGAACGAGGCGCTCGACGAGGCCGAGCGGCTGCTCCGCGCCGCGGGCACGCACATCGTCACGGCGCTGTCCGGCACCGAGACCGTGGAGCAGGCGTACGCCCTCGCGAAGCTGCTGCGCCAGGGGCTCGGCGCGCACTCCGCACTGATGCCCGAGGTCGAGAACGCGCGCGCGCTCGACGGCTTCCGGCGGCCGCTCTCCTCGATCCGCGACGCGGACGTGATCGTCGTCTTCGAGCACGAGCCGCTCGCCGAGCGCGCGCCGATCGTCGATCTCTGGGTGCGCGCCGCAAGGCGCCGGGGCGCCGAGATCCTGTACGAGCTCGACGAGGACAGGGTGCGCAGCGCCGAGCGCGCGATCCTGATCTGGTCGGGCCCCGACGGCGAGCGCGAGCTCGCGGCGCACGCGCAGGCGCCTCGGCGTGTGGGGCGCTTTCTACCTCCCGCGCACGCCGAACGCCCGCGGCGTGTGCGAAGCCTGGGCCGCGGCGTCCGACGAGGAGGAGCCCGAGGCGCCCGACCCGATTCGCCTGCTCGTCATCTCCGGGGACGAGGCTCTCGCCAACGACGACGTGCGCGCGCTCGCCGAGACCGTGCAGCACGTGCTCGTGATCGCGATGTTCGAACGTCCGGCCCGCGGGTTCGCCGACGTGCTGCTGCCGGGCACGAGCTACCTCGAGCGGGACGGGACGTACGTCAACCTCGAGGGACGCCTCCAGCGACTCCGCCGCGCGTCGATCCCGCCGGCCCCCGACGAGCTCGGCTGGCTTTCGAAGCTCGGCGAGCGCTTCGGGGTGGACGATCTCGCCCTATCGCGCCGGTCGAGTTCGACGAGCTCTCGACGCTCATCTACGACGGGCTCTCCTTCGGCGACATCGGCGAGCAGGCGCCGCTGCGCGCCGCGCCGCCCGAGCGACGAGCCGATCGCCGCGCCCAACGGGAAGCCGGCCGCGCCGGCCGCCGCGGGTCTTCGCCTCGTCACGTACCGGCCGCTCTTCTCGGGGCCGGCGGTCGAGCGCGTCCCGGAGCTCCAGTTCCAGCGGCCGGAGCCGGTGCTCGAGCTCTCCGCGGCCGACGCTCGCGCCCGCGGCATCGAGCCGGGCGACGAGGTCGACGATCCGCGCGAACGAGACGTCGGTTCGCCTGCGCGCCCGCCTGTCGCGGAAGCTCGCCGCAGGGACGGTGCGCGCCGCCGAGGAGCACGCGCGCGGGCTCGGCCACGACGTCGTGCTGGTGAAGCGCTGATGCACGAGCCCTGGTGGATCAGCCTGATCAAGGCGTTCCTCGTGATCAACCTGCTCCTGCTGGCGTTCGCGTACACGACGTGGTTCGAGCGCAAGCTGCTCGGCCGGATGCAGAACCGCTACGGCCCGAACCGTGCCGGTCCGTTCGGCCTGCTCCAGCCGATCGCCGACCTCGTGAAGCTGATCCGCAAGGAGAGCTTCTTCCCCGCCGCCGCGAGCGACCTGCCGTACATCATCGCGCCGGTCGTCTCCGCCTTCACCGCGCTCGCCGCCTTCAGCGTCATCCCCTTCGGCCCCGGCTGGGAGGTCAACGGCTGGCACATCGACGGCGTCGTCGTCGACGTTCCGATCGCGCTGATCTTCGTCTTCGCGCTCGGCTCGATCGGCGTCTACGGCTTCATCGTCGGCGGCTGGGCGTCGGAGTCGAAGTACTCGCTGCTCGGCTCGATGCGCACGTGCGCGCAGCTCGTCTCCTACGAGGTCTCGCTCGCGCTCAGCGTGCTCGGCGTCGTGCTCATGGGCCAGTCGCTCGCAGCTCACCGCAGATCGTCTCGAAGCAGGAGGCGACGCTCTGGTTCGTGCTGCCGCAGTTCGTCGGCTTCGTGATCTTCTTCATCGGCGGCGTCGCCGAGTCGGCGCGCGCGCCGTTCGACCTGCCGGAGGCGGACAGCGAGCTCGTCGCCGGGTACCACACCGAGTACTCGGGCATGCGCTGGGGCCTCTTCCAGATGGCCGAGTACGTCAACCTGATCGTCCTCTCGGGGCTGATCGTGACGCTCTTCTTCGGCGGCTGGCACGTCCCGTGGGTGGAGCGCCTCGACGCGTACGGGCCGATCTGGTTCCTGCTCAAGCTCGCGATCTTCGTCTCGCTGTTCATCTGGATCCGCGCGTCGCTGCCGCGCCTGCGCTACGACCAGCTCATGCGCTTCGGCTGGAAGGTCCTGCTCCCGGTCGCGACGCTCAACGCCCTCGCGACGGCGTTCTTCGTGGTGCTGATCTAATGTCCGGACGCGCCGCTGATGCCGCAGCCGCTCGACACCCTCAAGGGCTTCGCGCTGACGTTCCGGCAGATCTTCAAGAAGCCGCTGACGCAGCAGTACCCGGAGTACAAGCGGCCGGTCTACCCGCGCTTTCGCGGCCGGCACCGGTTGTGGCGGCACGAGAACGGGCTCGAGAAGTGCGTCGGCTGCTCGCTCTGCGCGGCGGCGTGCCCGGCCGACTGCATCCGCGTCGTCGCCGCCGAGAACACGCCCGACCACCGCGTCTCTGCCGGCGAGCGCTACGCCCGCATCTACGAGATCAACCTGAGCCGCTGCATCTTCTGCGGCTACTGCGAGCTCGCGTGCCCGTTCGACGCGATCACGCTCGGCAACGAGTACGAGCTCGTCCGAGTACAACCGTGACGACCAGATCTACACGAAGGACATGCTGCTCGCCGAGCCGATCAAGAAGATCCCGGTCGCGGACGCCGAGCTCTACGACACGCCCATCCCCTACTACAAGTCCCACAGCTAGTGATGGCGCCCCCTAGGCCAACATCGTCGTCTGGATCGTGTGGGTCGCCGCCGCGTTCGCGTGCCTTGGCTCCGGGATCGCGGTCGTCTCGTTCCGGAACCCGTTCTACTCCGCGCTCGCGTTGATCGGGAACCTCGGCTCGCTCGCCGTCCTCTACCTGCTGCTCTCCGCCGAGTTCGTCGCCGCAGCGCAGGTGCTCGTCTACGCGGGAGCCGTGATGGTGATGTTCCTCTTCGTCATCGCGTACCTCGGCGGCGAGGCCGACGCGCCCTTCCACGGCGGGACGAGCTGGCAGACGATCGGCGCGATCGCGGCGGCGGCGGCGATCCTCGTCGAGGTGATCGTCGCGGTCGCCAGCCAGGCCGGCGGCCGCCTCTCGCACTCGCCCGAGCTGCGCGCGTCCTTCGGCAGCCCCGCCCGGATCGGACAGCTCTTCCTCACCGACCACCTGCTCGCGTTCGAGGTGACCTCGATCGTCCTGCTCGCCGCAGCGGTCGGCGGCGTCGTCCTCGGCCACCACTCGCGGAAGCTCGACGAGGGCGGCGAGCCTCTGTCACTCGGCTCCGAAAGGGTCGATGCTCGGGCCTGACGTCACCTGGTACGTCGCGGTCAGCGCGATCCTCTTCGCGATCGGCGCGCTCGGCGTCCTGCTCCGGCGCTCGCCGCTGATCATCCTGCTCTCGCTCGAGATCATGCTCAACGGCGGCAACCTCGCGCTGATCGCGTTCTCGCGCCACAACGGCGAGGAGTCGGGCCAGGTGTTCGCCGATCGCGGTCATGGCGGTCGCCGCGTCCGAGGTCGTCGTCGGCCTGGGGCTGATCGTCGCCATGTCCCGGCGACGCCTTCCGCTCGACGTCGACCGCCTGAGAACACTGCGCGGGCTGACGGCGTGATCGCCGCCGCGTGGGTCTGCCTGCTCTCGCCGCTCGCGGCCGCGCTCGCGATCACCTCGGCGGGACGCGCACTGCCCCGCCGTGCGGCCGGCTGGATCGCCACCGCGTCGACATCGGTCTCGTTCGTCGCCGCGCGTCGTCGCGTTCCTGAAGCTTCTGTCCGAGGACCCGGACCAGCGCCATCACCTGTCGACGGCCTGGACGTGGCTCGGCGCCGGCGACCTCCACGTCGGCCTGACGATCCTCGTCGACCCGCTGAGCGTCTTCATGATGCTGGTCGTCTCCGGCGTCGGCTCGCTGATCGTCGCGTACTCGATCGGCTACATGCACGACGACCCGGAAGAGCGCCGCTACTTCGCGTACATGGCGCTGTTCGTGTTCTCGATGCTCATGCTCGTCCAGGGCGGCAACCTGCTGCTGCTGCTCGTCGGCTGGGGCCTCGTCGGCCTCTCGTCCTACCTGCTGATCGGCTTCCACCACGAGCGGCCGAGCGCGATCGCGGCTGCGAAGAAGGCGTTCATCATGAACGCCGTCGGCGACGCGACGATGGCGCTCGCTCTGTTCCTGCTGATCCAGCACACGGGCTCGCTCGGCTTCGACTCGCTCATCGACATCGGCGGGTCGAGCGACCTCGTGATCGACCTCGTCGCGCTCGGCCTGCTCGGCGGCGCCGTCGCGAAGTCGGCGCAGATCCCGCTGCACACGTGGCTGCCGGACGCGATGGAGGGCCCGACACCCGTGAGCGCGCTCATCCACGCGGCGACCATGGTGACCGCGGGCGTCTACCTGATCGCGCGGTGCCACAACGTCTTCGAGCTCGCGCCGGACGTGCAGGACACGGCGGCGATCCTCGGCGCGGTCACGCTCGTCGTCGCCGGATTGATCGCCCTCGTCCAGACGGACATCAAGCGCGTGATCGCCTACTCGACGATGTCGCAGATCGGCTACATGTTCGTCGGCGTCGGCGTGGGTGCGTACTCGAACGGGATGTTCCACCTGATGACGCACGCGTTCTTCAAGGCGCTGCTCTTCCTCGCCGCCGGGCTCGTCATCCACGCGCTCGTCGGCGAGCAGGACATGCGCAAGATGGGCGGCCTGCGCACGCTGATGCCGAGGACGTACCTGTTCTTCGTCGTCGGCGGACTCGCGCTCGTCGGGATCCCGCCGTTCGCCGGCTTCTTCTCCAAGGACCCGATCCTCGCGGCGACCCTCGGGCGCGGCACCTTCGGCGTCTGCCTGTGGACCGCAGGGATCGTCGGGGTCTTCCTCACCGGGCTCTACACGTTCCGGATGATCTTCCTCGTCTTCTGGGGCGAGCCGAGCCCGTTCGTGCGCGAGCGGGGACCTGGTCCCTCAGGGACCAGGTCCCGAGAAGGGCCGGCCGGTGATGTTCTGGCCGGTCGCCGTGCTCGCGGTGCTCTCCGTGATCGGCGGCTGGATCCAGTTCGCGACCGTCTGGACGCCCATCTCGGACTTCCTCGCTCCGGCGGCGGAGCCGCTCGTCGAGGCGACCGGCACGCAGGAGCTGGTCTCGAGCGTCTTCGGCGTCCTGTTCGGGCTCGGGGGCATGGCGGCGGCGTGGGCGTGGTACGGCGCCAGACGCGCGCCGGCACCACGCGTGCCGCAGGCTCAGAGAGCGCTCGAGCGGAAGCTCTGGTGGGACGACCTGTACGACGCGCTCTTCTACCGCCCGGCCGTCTGGCTCGCGAAGGCCCTGCTGCGCTGGGTCGAGCGGCTCCTGATCGCCGGCTCGATCGCCGAGGTCGCCCTCGGGCACGCGCCAGTCCGGCCGCCTCGCCGCACGCATCCAGACAGGCCTCGTCCGCGCGTACGCGCTCGCGCTCGCGGGCGGCCTCGCAGTCCTCGTCGTCGTCTTCATCTCGGTGCGCTGACGTGGATACGCTGGCTGGCGACGATCCTGATCTTCCTCCCGGTCGCCGGCGCGCTCGCGTGTTTCGTGCTGCCGCTCGGACGGCGCGACCGGCTCCGTTCGCGCTGCTGGTCTCGCTCGTGGAGGTCGGCTTCTGGATCGAGTCGCTCACGCGCTTCGACTTCTCGGAGGGCCTCCAGTTCGAGCAGCGCGCCTCGTGGTTCAGCGACCTGAACGTCTCGTACCACGTCGGGATGTACGGCTTCTCGCTCTGGCTCGTCGGGCTGACCGTGGTCGTGATGACGGCCGCGATCGGCTACGCGTTCCTCGTCGGACGCGAGCGCCCGCGCGCGTACTTCGGCCTGATGCTGTTGCTCACCGGCGCGATCGTCGGCGTGTTCACCGCGCAGGATCTCCTCCTCTTCTACGTGATGTTCGAGGCGATGCTGATTCCGCTGTACGTCCTCGTCGGCGTGTGGGGCGGCGCGGGCAGGCTCGGGGCCACCTTCAAGTTCGTCGCGTACACGATGGCCGGATCGCTGCTGATGCTCGTCTCGATCATCGTGCTCGGGCTCTCGCAGAACACGTTCGATCTCGTCGACTCCGGCACGAGCTCGTCGAACTGGATCTTCCTCGGCTTCGCGGTCGCGTTCGCCGTGAAGGCGCCGCTCTTCCCGTTCCACGGCTGGCTGCCGGACGCCTATCGCGAGGCGCCGCCGGAGGTCGCCGCGGTGCTGAGCGGGATCGTCTCGAAGGCCGCGGCCTACGGCTTCCTGCGCATCGCGATCGCGAAGTTTCCGGGGCCGACGCAGGACTTTCGGACGCCGCTCCTCGTGCTCGCGGCCGTCGGGCTGGTCTACGGCTCGCTGCTCGCCTTCCGGGCCCCCGACATCCGCGGCGTGATCGCGTACTCGTCGCTCGCGCAGATGGGACTGATCACGCTCGGGCTCTTCGCGGCGAACGATCTCGGCTTCGACGGCGCGGTGCTCCAGATGGTCAACCACGGGCTGATCTCGGCGACGCTGTTCCTGCTCGCCGGCGCGATCGAGCGGCGCACGGCGACCGGCGAGTTCCTGCTGCTCGGCGGGATGGCACGCGGACGGCCCGCGCTCGCGACGCTGCTGATGACGACAGGCGTGATCGCGCTCGCCGTTCCGGGATCCAGCGCGTTCGCCGGTGAGTTCCTCGTGCTCGCGGGCGTGTTCCAGCAGCACTGGATCTACGGCGTCGTCGGCGCGGCCGCGATCGTGCTCGCGGCGATGTACGTGCTGCGGCTGATCTCGGCCGTCCTGCACCGCGACGTCGGCTCGGCGGTCTCGGAGGCCGCGCTCGATCTGCGGCCGGCCGAGCTGGCGGTCGTCGTGCCGCTCGTCGCCGCGCTGCTCGCACTGTCGGTGTGGCCGGCCGGGATCTCGGAGCACTCGTTCCCGAACGACCAGCCGAAGCGGTCGTTGGCGCAGACGCTCGGCGAGGCACAGGCCGCCGGTCCGGGATCCGCCGGAGTGCGCGCGAACGCGATCGGCGCGTCGGGCTGGACGGCTTACCCTCGAGTCGAGGCGCGCCGTGAAGATCCCCGCGCCGCACGTCGACTGGCTGACCCTCTCGCCCGAGCTGGCGCTGCTCGGCGCCGGCGCGATCTGCCTCATGGTCGCGGTGCTCGCCCCGCGCCCGTGGCGGCGCGGTCTCGGCGCATTCGTCGCGCTCGCCGGCTTCGTGACGGCCGGCATCTTCGCCGGCGTCGTCTTCGACCGGAGCGTGGAGTCGGTCCTCCAGATCAGCGGCTCGATCACCCGCGACCGGCTCGGTGCGTTCGGCGCGATCGTCATCTGCGGCAGCGGCGTCCTCGCCGTCTTCGTCTCGTACGCCCACCGGATGCGCGACGAGTACGTCGCCGAGTACTACGCGCTGCTCGCGGCCGCCGGCGCCGGGATGTGCTTCCTGCTCCAGGCGCACAACCTGATGACGCTCTTCCTCGGCCTCGAGTGGTTCTCGATCTCGCTCTACGTCATCTGCGCGATCGACATGGAGCTCGAGCAGTCGCTCGAGTCGGGCCTGAAGTACCTGATCGTCGGCTCGTTCGGCTCCGCCGCGCTGCTCTTCGGCTCGGCGCTCGTCTACGGCGCGACCGGAGAGCTCGAGTTCGGGCGCATCGCGGAGAAGGCGAACTCGCACGATTCGCTCCTGGTCGCCGGGCTCGCGATGATCATCGTCGGTCTCGGCTACAAGGCGTCGGTGGCGCCGTTCCACCAGTGGACGCCCGACGTCTATCAGGGCGCGCCGACACCGGTGACCGCGTTCATGTCCGCGGCGACGAAGGCGACGGCGCTGATCCTGATCCTGCGCGTGCTCAACGTCGCGTTCCCGCAGGAGGATCACCTCTGGACGATCGCGCTCGCCGCGCTCGCGTGCGCATCGCTCGCCATCGGCAACCTGGCGGCGCTCGTGCAGCGGAACGTCAAGCGAATCCTCGCGTACTCGTCGATCTCGCAGGCCGGCTTCATGCTGATCCCGATCGCCGCGAACAACGAGCTCGGCGCGCGTGCGCTCCTCTACTACCTCGTGCCCTATTGCGCGATGTCCGTCGGTGCGTTCGCGGTGATCGCGGCACGCGAGCGCGAGCTCCGCGAGCCCGTCACGCTCGACAACCTCGCCGGCATGGGCTGGGAGCGGCCCTTCCTCGGCGTCGCGATGTGGGTCTTCATGCTCGGATTCGCGGGCTTCCCGCTGACCGGCGGCTTCGTGGCGAAGTTCTACGCCTTCTCCTCGGCGTACGAGCGCGGCTGGGTCTGGCTGATGATCGTCGGCATCGCCGCGACGCTCGTCTCGCTCTACTACTACCTCGGGATCGTGCGCGCGATGTACTTCCGCGAGTCGGCGGAGCTGCAGCTTCAGCCCGCCGGCGGCTCGCCTCCGCGCGAGGCCACGCTGCAGAGTCGGCGTCGGGCTCGCGCTCGCGGTGGCGATCGGCAGCTTCTTCGCCGTGCAGCCGCTGATCGACGCTCGCGCGGCGACTGCCGGTCGCGGGCACTTCCGCTCTACCGATTCGCTAGGCCGGGTCGGAGACTGCGTGCTCCGGCGCGCGCGGCGAGCCGGGCACGCGCAGCAGCCGCCCGACCGACTCCGGCAGCCACCAGTTCCACTCGCCCATCAGGCGCATCAGCGACGGGACGAGCAGGGCGCGGATCACCGTTGCGTCGAAGATCACGCCGGCGGCGAGCCCGATCCCGAACTGCTTGATGTCCGTGCCCGGGCTCGTCGAGAGGACGAAGAACGCCATGCACAGCACGAGCGCGGCGCTCGTCACGAGCTTGCCCGTGCGCGCGAGACCATGGCGGATCGCGTCCGGCGTGCTCTCGCCCGCGTCGTACGCCTCGCGCATGCGCGTGATCATGAAGACCTCGTAGTCCATCGAGAGCCCGTACAGGAACGCGAAGATCATCAGCGGGATCCACGGGATGATCGAGTCGGTCGCAGGGACGTTCCAGATCGCCTCGGCGCCGTGGCCCTTCTGGAAGATGAAGACGACGATCCCGTACGCGGCGCCGAGTGAGACGAGGTTCAGGATCACCGCCTTCAGCGGCAGGAGGATCGAGCGGAAAGCGCGCGTCAGCAGGACGTAGGTCAGCACGATCACGAACAGCAGCACCCACCCGAAGTTGCCGTAGACGGCGTGCACGAAGTCGCGCTCCTCCGGCGCGGCGCCGCCGAGCGCGATGCGCGCGCCGGTCTGCGTCGCCAGCGCCGGGAGAACGTCGTCCTGGAGGTCGGCGATCACCGGGCGAACGTCCTTCTCGGCACCGTCATGGGCCGCGAACGCCTCGACGAGCGTCGCGTCGCTCGTGCGCGTCTTCGGCGGGATGCTCGCGCCGACGATCCCGGGCCTCGTCTCGACCACGCTCGCGACGCGGCGGGCGACCGTCGGCGCGCCGTCCCCCTCGACGAGGATCTCGAACGGCTTGTAGACGCCCGCGGTGATCCCCGCCGCGACCAGCGCGGCGCGGCCGTCGACGGCGTCGCCTCCGCCGGGAAGATCCTTGGCCTGCGCCTCGCTCGGGTTGAGCTGCACGCCGTAGAACAGCAGGACGGCGACGATCGCCAGGCCGATCGCGGCGACGGGAATCGGCCGTCGGACGACGAAGCCCGCCCACCGGTTCCAGAAGCCCGCCTCGGCGTCCGAGCCTTCGACGATCCGCTTCGGCATGACGCGCACCCTGTTGATCCGGTACCCGAGGATCGCGAGCATCGCCGGCAGCAGCGTGATCGACGCGGTCACGGACACCGCCGGAATCAGCATGCCGCCGATCCCGATCGAGCGGATGAACGGCAGCGGCAGAACGAGCATGCTCAGCAGGCCGACCGCGACCGTCGAGCCGGAGACGATCACCGAGCGCCCGGCCGTTCGCATCGTCGTGACGAGCGAGGTCTCGACGTCGTTTCCGTGCCGCAGCTCCTCGCGGAAGCGGAAGATCACGAGCAGCGCGTAGTCGATCGCGATGCCGAGGCCGACGAGCGCGATCAGGAACTGAACGACGATCGACACGTCCGTGACGTACGTGAGCAGCCAGACGAGCGTGAACGTGTTGAGGATCGACGCGACGGCCACGAGCAGCGGCATCGCCACCGCGGGGAGCGTGCCGAAGACGAAGAGCAGGATCACGAGCGCGCCGAGCCCGCCGATCATCGCCTCGAGCAGGATGCTCGGGCCGCCCGTGTCGCCGCCCGACGACGCTGCGTAGAGCGGATCGTGGCCGGTGAGATGGACGGTCGTGCCGGCGGGGGCGGCCTGCCTCAGCGCGGCGCGCGTCGGCTTCTCCGTCCCGACCGTCTCGAAGCCCTGGTTCCCCTTCGGGAAGATCGCGGCCACTGCCGTGTGCCGATCCTTCGAGACGTACATGTCGTCGTGCGTGTTGAAGTAGTCGCTGTACCGGCCGCCCGGGTTCTTCGCGGCGGCCGCCGCGAACGCCGCTCCGACGCCCGCGACCTTCGTGACGTCACGGCCCGGCGCCGTGATGACGGCGACGAGCGGGAACTGCTCGCCGCTGCCGAACGTCTTCAGCGTGCGCTGGTTCGCCTCGTACGCGGAGTAGCCCGGGATCGAGAACGACTCGAACCAGCGATTCGAGACTTTGGCAGCCGAGAACATGCCGAAGAGCGTGAGCAGGAGCCAGATCCCGACCACGGCCTTCCGGCGGCGGAACACGAGCCGCGCCAGGCCTTCCATCCAGAAGGTTTTACACGTCCGGGGTGGGGCTGCGTCGCGCCTTCACCAGACGGACACGACTCACGTGCAACGAAGTCCAGACGGCGAGCTGAAGGCCGAGCAGCGCCAGCGCCGCGACCACCGTGGACGCACCGAGCGCCGGAACGGCTGCTCCGTCCAGCGTGTTCGCGTGCACCGCCGCGCCGATCACGAGCAGCACGAGCGCGAGCGAGGTGAGCCCCACGTAGAGCGCGCCCGCCTCCTCGTCGGCGCTGCCCTCGACGAGGTCGCCGAAGAAGGAAAGGGCGGTGAAGGCGACCGCTGTGACGGCGGCCAGCAGGAGGTAGAGCGCGAGGCCGTGAGCCTGCTCTCCATCGGCGGCGACGGCACCGACGACGAGAGCTGCGGAGATGGCGCTGCGACGCACGGGGATACGTTCGCGGCCGCATCGGACAGTTCCTTCCGGGCCGCCTCGATCGAGTCGCGTAGACGACCCCGCGACGGCTGCCGCACCGCGCCGACTCCGTTCGTTACCCTCGCGGCCGTGGCCGGCACCCTCACCTGGCTCGGGCACTCGGCGTTTCGGATCGAGTCGTCCGGCGGCAGGCGGATCTACGTCGATCCGTTCCTGAACGGGAATCCGAAGTGCCCGGAGAACGAGCTCGAGCCGGAGCGCGTCGACGTGATCGCGCTCACGCACGGGCACGACGACCACGTCGGCGACACCGTCGACCTCGCGAAGAAGCACTCGTGCCCCGTGGTCGCGCAGGTCGAGCTGAGCGGCTGGCTTTCGAGCAAGGGCGTCGAGGAGACGGTCGGCCCGAACAAGGGCGGCACGGTCGACGTCCAGGGCGTGAAGTTCACGCTCACGAATGCCTTCCACTCGAGCTCCACGCCGGACGGCGGGTACGGAGGCGAGGCCTGCGGGATCGTCGTCACGCTCGAGGACGGAACGAAGGTCTACTTCGCCGGCGACACGTGCGTCTTCGGCGACATGCAGCTGATCGGCCGCATCTACGAGCCCGACGTCGCCGTCCTGCCGATCGGCGACCACTACACGATGGGCCCGAAGGAAGCCGCCGTCGCACTCGAGCTGCTCGGCGTCAAGCGCTGCGTCCCCTGCCACTTCGGGACCTTTCCGCCGCTCGTCGGGAACGCCGCGCGAGCTGAAGCAGCTTGCGCCGGGCGTCGACGTCGCCGAGATCGACCCCGGGGAGTCCGTCGCGCTTTGACGACCGCGCACGCCGGTCGCGACCTACTCGATCGTGGCGTGCGACCTCGGCAGCGGCCAGTGGGGCGTGGCCACGCAGTCGAAGTTCCTCGCCGTGGGCTCCGTCGTCCCGTGGGCCGAGCCGCACGTCGGCGCGATCGCGACGCAGTCGTACGCGAATCCACAGTACGGCCCCGACGGCCTGGCGTTGCTCCGGCAGGGCCTCGGCGCGGACGAGGTCGCGAAGCGCCTGACCGAGGCCGACGAAGGGCGCGAGCAGCGCCAGCTCGGCGTCGTGGACGGCCAGGGCCGGGCGGCGACCTTCACAGGGAGCGAGTGCCACGACTGGGCCGGCGGCCGCACCGGCGACGGCTACGCGGCGCAGGGGAACATCCTCGTCTCCGGCGACACCGTCGACGCGCTCGCCGAGACGTTCGAGTCGTCTGCCGGAAGACCGCTCGCCGAGCGGCTGCTCGACTGTCTCGACGCGGCCCAGGCCGCAGGCGGCGACCGCCGGGGCCAGCAGTCGGCAGCGCTGCTCGTGGTCGAGAAGGACGCCGGCTACGCGCAGCTCTCGGACGTCGTCGTCGACCTGCGCGTCGACGACCATCCGCGTCCGCTCGAGGAGCTGCGCCGCATCTACCGCCTCCACGACGCGCTCTTCGGGCGCACGCCCAAGGAACAGTGGCTCGACGTCGACGACGCGCTTCGCACGGACCTGACGCAACGCCTCGGGCGCCTGGGTTACGAGGGACCGCTCGAGCAGATGCTCCCTGCGTGGGCGGGCACGGAGAACTACGAGATGCGCGTCGAGGGCGTCGAGCGGGTCGATCCCGTCGTGCTCGAGGCGCTGAGGGAGATGACATGAGCGAGAGCGGCTACGAGATCGCGCACGTCGACGAGCTGGACGCGCTGCCGATCAACGGCGGCGAGTTCGTCTGGCGTCCGGTCCGGCGGCGCTTCGGGATCAGCGCGTTCGGGACGAATGCCTACACCGCGGAGGAGCCGGGCCAGCGCGCTGATCGAGGAGCACCGCGAGTCGGACGGTCACGAGGAGATGTACGTCGTCCTGCGCGGCCGCGCCACCTTCGCGCTCGGCGACGACGAGGTGGACGCGCCGGCGGGGACGATCGTCTACGCGCGGCCCGGCACGAAGCGCGGCGCGATCGCCGCCGAGGACGCGTACGGCAGTGCTCGCCGTCGGCGCGAAGCCGGGCGTTCTCTTCGAGCCGTCGCTGCTGGGAGGACATCTTCGCCGCGTCGTCGTACGCCGAGCTGGGCGAGCTCGACCGGGCGCGCTCGCTCGTGCAGGGCGACGATCGACCGCTGGCCCGACGCGTGGCAGGGCTTCTACAACGCTGCGTGCATCGAGGCGCGCTTCGGCGACCCGGAGACGGCGATCGCGCACCTGAAGCGCTCGGTCGAGCTCGACGCCGAGAGCACGAAGAAGGCAGCGGCCAGCGACAGCGACCTCGACTCGATCAGGGAGCGCCCCGACTACCCGGCCTGAGCGCGCGCGACGCATTGACAGCGCACGCCTCGCGCGCCAGGCTGCTCGGTGGGCGGGGGTTCGAGTGGGCACGACCCGCGAATCGAGATCCGAGGAGGTCTTCCGATGCAGAAGCGGGCTGCGATCCTTGCCGCCTTCGCGATCGCCGTCGCGGCGATCCTCGTCACCGCCGGCCTGGTCGGCGCAACGTCGCTGACCGCCCGCGGTCGCTCCGCGCGTCCGCGCGGCGCGGCCGCGGCCGACCGATCCGCTCGACCCGTTGACCGCCGACGAGATCCAGACGACGTTCAAGGTGATCGAAGGAAGCAGGAGGCTCGCGCGCGGGACGTACTTCCCGCTCGTGAAGCTCGACGAGCCGGCGAAGAGCCCGGCCTCGTGGACGCCCGGGACAAGCACTTCGACGCGCCGCGCGTACGCAGACGTCTTCGACCACGCGGCGAACCAGCTCTACGGCGCAGTCGTCGACCTGAACACGAAGCAGCTCGTCTCGTGGACTCCGCGTCCGGACGCGGAGCCGGCCGTCTCCCTGAGCGAGTACGCCACGGCCGACGCGCTCGTTCACGCATACGCGCCCTTCAAGAAGGCGATGCGCGACCGCGGCATCGACCCGGACGACGTCTACGTCGACGTCTGGGCTCCCGGCGACGCCCCGTCGTCGGCCGCGCCGGGGACGCGGCTGATCCGAACGCTCGCCTTCTACCGCGGCAAGCTGCCGAACCCCTACGACCGGCCGATCGAAGGCATCGTCGTGACGCTCGACATGAACCACGACCGCGTCGTCGACTTCGTCGACAGCGGCGATCGCGTCCGGTGAACACGACGAGCTCCGGCAGCGCGACGCGGGAGAGGACCGGCCTCAAGCCGCTCGTCGTCACGCAGCCCGACGGCCCGAGCTTCAGCATCGACGGACGCAACGTCGCGTGGCAGAACTGGCGCTTCCGCGTCGACTACAGCGCCGCGCGAGGGGCTCGTGCTGCACCGGATCGGCTACGAGCAGCACGGCGCCGTGCGGCCGATCATCTACCGCCTGGCGATGAGCGAGATCTACGTTCCGTACGGGCTCCCCGACCCGAACTGGGTCTGGCGCACCGCCTTCGACATCGGCGAGTACAACCTCGGCCAGTTCGCCGTCGCGCAGGAGAAGAACGCCGACGTTCCCGAGAACGCCGTGTTCTTCGACAGCGTGCTCGCGGGCGACACGGGCAGCGCCGGCGGCTCGTACGCCCTACCCGCACGCGGTGGCGATGTACGAGCGCGACGGCATCCTCGCTCTGGCAGCGCACCGATCCGACGACGTTCGAGCGCGACGCGCGGTTCGCGCGCGAGCTGGTCGTGAAGGCCGCGTACTTCATCGGGAACTACACCTACGAGGAGGAGTTCGTCTTCCAGCAGGACGGCTCGATCGACGTCCACGTCAACGCGACCGCCACGACGCTGAACCAGGGCGTCGACACGACGCGGACGGCAACCGCTACGGCAAGACGGTCGCGCCGAAGATCGCCGCCCCGAACCATCAGCACTTCATCAACTTCCGGATCGACTTCGACGTCGACGGCACCGACAACCGCGTGGCCGAGGAGAACATCGTGTCGGCGCCGAGCACGTCCGGCAACGCGTTCGTCGCGGAGGAGACGCCGCTCGCGACGGAGCAGTTCCGCGACGCGAGCCCGGCCACGAGCCGGAGCTGGGTGGTCGAGAGCGCCTCGAAGGTGAACGCCCTCGGCGAGCCGACGGCGTACGCGCTCGAGCCCGGGGACGACGGCATCCCGCGCCAGCGGCCGGACTTCCCCGCGCTCCAGCGCGCGCCGTTCGCGCAGCATCCGTTCTGGGTGACGCTCGCCAAGGACGCGGAGCAGTACGCGGCGGGCGACTACCCGAACCAGGGCCGCGCCGGCAACGGGCTCTCCGCCTACGACTCGGCGGAGAACGTCGACGGCAAGGACGTCGTCGTCTGGTACTCGCTCGCGCTCACGCACCACCCGCGCGTCGAGGACTACCCGGTGATGCCGACGGAGTCGCTCGGCTTCCGCATCGTGCCCGACGGCTTCTTCGACGCGGATCCGGCGCTCGACGTGCCCGACCAGGCGGCGACGGGATAGGTAGCGAAGGAGCCGCCGACGGCGGCGGAAGCGGATCAGTCGCCGGGCAGCGCACGCCGCCGGCCAGCGCGCGAAATGCCGGCACGGGGTCGTGCTCGGGCCGCGCGACGACGAGGACGAGCCGTGCTCCTCGCCCGCGAGCGCGTCGACGAGGAGCTGGAGGCCGACCGCGAGAGCGAACGCCTTGTGCGAGCTCTCCTCGCCGAACGGAACGAGATCCGTCTCCTCCGCGAGACCCGCGAGCACCGCGCCGTAGGTGACCTTCCCCATCGACACGTCGGCGACGACGGGATCTCCGTCGCTGCTCGGAATCGCGATCGCCAGAGGGTTCGTGCCGGTGAGCTTCGGCCCGCCCGCCGGCGAGCCGAGCCGACGCGGGGACGTCGCCGTGAGCGCGGCGACGAGTCCGCCGTCGGCGAGCCTGCGCACCCAGTAGCCGAGCATCCCCGTCGGGAACGTCCGGCGTCCGACGATCACCCGCGCGCGCGGCGGCGGATCCGCGAGCGTCGCCCGCACGATCGCGTCGAGCGTCAGGTAGCCGAGCGCGCCGTTGCCGTCCCACTGCTCGTATCCCGGCTCGCTGCACGGCGCGCGCGGGCCTGGCAGTCGGGATCGATGTCGTCGAGCGTCTCGAGCCAGTCGACGCGCGAGAGCCCGTGGCCCGCCTTGCCCCGCTGCTCCGCGTCGACGAAGTGGTCGGCCAGCATCCGCGCCGCGGCGTCGTCGAACCCGAGCGAGCGCAGCCGCTCGAACGGATCGCGGAACCACTACGACAGCAGCGTCAGCGGCTTCACGATGCCGCCGGGGCGCAGTTCGGCGACGCGCGCCGCGATCTCCTGCGATCTCCGGCGTGACGAGCGGCTCGCCCGCGTCGCCCGCCTCGCGAACGCGCGGGTCGAGCGGGATCGTGCCGAGCAGCGGCACGCCGAGCTCCTCGGCGAGCGCCTCGCCGCCGCCGCTGCCGAAGACGTCGCCGCTCATGTTCTCCACGACGCCGAGCAGCCGCATCGAGGTCTTCTTCGCCATGAACGCGGCCCGCGCAGCGACCTCCTGCGCCGCCGGCTGCGGCGTCGTCACGACGACCACCTCGGCGCGCGGCAGCAGCTGGCCGAGCGAGATCGCGACGTCTCCGGTCCCGGGCGGCATGTCGACGACGAGCACGTCGAGCTCGCCCCAGTGCACGTCCGAGAGAAACTGCTCGAGCGCGCGATGCAGCATCGGCCCGCGCCACATCACCGGCTGGTTGTCGTCGAGGAAGAAGCCGATCGACATCAGCTTCATGTCGTCCTTCACCGGCGGCACGATCATCTTGTCCACGGCGACCGGCTTCTGGTGGATGCCGAGCAGGTGCGGGATCGAGTGTCCGTAGATGTCGGCGTCGAGGATCCCGACGCGCAGCCCGTCGCGCGAGAGCGCCGTCGCGAGGTTCGCCGTGACCGTCGACTTGCCGACGCCGCCCTTCCCCGAGCACACCGCGAGCACGCGCGTCGAAGCGTCGAGCGAGAGTCCCTTCGAGCGCTCGCTCACGGAGCCGCGCAGCTTCCGGGTCAGCGCCTGACGCTCGTCCGCGGTCATCACGTCGAAGCCGAGCGTCACCTCTTCGACGCCGTCGAGCGTCGCCGACCTCGCGCCGCACCTGATCCTCGAAGCTCGAGCGGAGCGGGCAGCCGGCGACGGTGAGCGCGATCGTCACGGCGACGTTCGGCCCCGTCGATCTCGATCGAGCGCACCATGTCCAGCTCCGTGACGGGACGGCGGAGCTCCGGGTCGATCACGCGGCCGAGCGCGTCGAGAACGGCTTCGCGGGTGGCCATGCGACCGAGAGTAGCTACGCGAGCTTCGCCGAGCGCGCGTGCCGCCGGAGGCGAGCGGCCGCGGCTCCTCGAGCACCGGCGCGAACAGGTCGCCGTGCTTCGCGACGCGCTCGAGCGCGACGCTCATCGTGAAGTCGCGCGGCCGGATGCCCTTGCGCAGCTCGTCCCAGCGCAGCGGCGTCGAGACCGGCGCTCCCGGCTTCGGCCGCACCGAGTAGACGGAGGCGATCGTCTTGCCCGGCGCCGTTCTGCCGGTGGTCGACGAGCACGCCCTCGCGCTTCTTCTTCAGCCACTCCGTCGTCACGAGCCCGGGATGACGCGCCTCGAGCAGCCGCGAGGCCTGCTCCGCGAAGTCGTACGTCTGCTCGAACGTCGAGCGGCGCGTGATCGGCGCGACGACGTGGATGCCGTCGGCGCCGCTCGTCTTCACGTAGCCGGGCAGCCCGACGTCGTCGAGCAGCTCGCGGATCAGGTGCGCGACCTCGATCGCCTGCTCGAATCCGTCGGCCGCGTCCGGCGGGTCGAGGTCGAAGAGCACGAAGTCGGGACGGTCCGGCTTGTCGACGCGCGAGTACCACGCGTTCATGTCGATGCAGTGCATCTGCACCATCCAGAGCAGCGCGTCGCGGTCGTTGACGAGCGGGAAGTCGACGAGCCGCGAGCCGCCCTCGCGCGGGTGCGTCACGGAACTGCCGCGTCTCGATCCATTTCGGGATGCCCTTCGGCGCCTGCTTCTGGAAGAACGAGCCGCCGGGCGAGGCCCTCGCGCCAGCGCTTCATCGTGAACGGCCGGTCGCGCAGGTGCGGGAGGATCCAGTCGGCGACGCGGCCGTAGTAGTCGAACAGATCGCCCTTGGTCACGCCGTCGTCGGGAAAGAGCACGCGGTCGGCGCTGCTCAGCTTCACCCGCGTCGACGGCTCGTTCGTCAGCTCGGTCATGCGTTCGAGACGGAACGATACGCGGTCGGCAACCGCAAGCCGCCGCTTCAGCCACAGCGCGTTCCTCGGCGCGAACCCTTCCCAGTCGTTGTTGAAGTACGCCCAGACGGCGACCTGCTCGGACCACGACTCGAACCGCTGCGCCCACTCCTCGAGCTCCGCACTCGCTGTAGTTGCCGCGCGCGCCGCGCGTTCCCGAGTGGAAGCGAACGAACGTGAAGTCGGTGGTCAGCTCGTGCGACTGGAACGAGTGCACCTCCGGCCGGTCGCCGATCACGAGCGCGACTCGGTGCTCGCGGAGCAGCGCGTAGACGTCCTCGTGGAACCAGCTCGCGTCGCGAAACTCGAAGGCGTGGCGCTGCTCCGTCGGCAGCCGCTCGAGCGCGCGCGCGAGCCGCTCGTCGTCGCGCTTGAAGTTCGGCGGCAGCTGCCAGAGGATCGGCCCGAGCTTCGGCGAGCCGAGCAGCGGCTCGATGCACGCGTAGAACCGCTCGAGCCCCGGGCCGAGATCGTTCAGCCGCTTGATGTGCGTCAGGTAACGCGACCCCTTGATCGCGAAGCGAAAGGCCGGCGGCGTCTGCGCGACCCAGCGCGCGACCGACGAGCGCTTCGGCAGGCGGTAGAACGTCGCGTTCACCTCGACGGTGTCGAAGAACCGCGCGTAGTGCTCGAGCCATTTCGCAGCCGGGAGCCGCGGCGGATAGAAGACGTCGTTCCGCCAGTGGGCGTAGTTCCAGCCGCTGCAACCTATGCGGATAGGCCTGCGATCACCTGTCGACACAGGTCATCGCTTCCCGCAGCGGCGATGCGTGAACGTGGGACGAGGTCGAGCGGCGCGTCCACGAACGCCGCGTCGCCGTCGGCGTTCGCGATCGCGAGCCCGCACTCCCGCACGAGCAGCTGCGCCGCGGCGACGTCGACCGAGCGGTACGGCTTCAGCGAGCAGACTGCGTCGAAGCGGCCGGCGGCGAGGTAGCAGAGCGAGAGCGCGAGCGAGCCCATGATCCGGACGCGGTGAGCGATCCCCGTGAAGGCCGCCGCCTTGTCGGCGACCTCCGACGTCAGCGTCGCCTCGAACGCGAGGATCTCGATCCGCTCCTTCGGCCGCTGCGCGCCGAGGCGCTCGCCGTTCAGGAACGCGCCCTCGCCGCGCGTCGCCGTCCACTCCTCGCCCGATCCGAAGTCGTAGACGTAGGCGAAGTCGACGTCGCCCATCGTGTCTCCGTCCGCGACGGCGATCGAGAGCGAGAAGAAGGGAATGCCGCGCTTCGCGTTGAGCGAGCCGTCGATCGGGTCGATGACGATGCGCCGGCGCCCGCTGCCCAGCTCGCCGACCTCCTCGCTGACGATCGTCGCGTCGATCCCCTCGAAGCGCGCGAGGATGACGCGCTCGGCGGCCGCATCGATCGCCGTCGTGTCGTCTCCGCCCTTGCCCTGCGAGAGCACCGGCTCTCGTTCGGCGCGCGACGGAAGCTCGGCGAGCACGCCGCGGACGTCGTCGACGGCGCCGCGGCAGAGCGCGAGCCAGTCAGTCAAGCGGGTAGAAGAGCAGCCCGCTCGTGAGCTTCGGGAAGAAGTACGTCGTCTTCTGCGGAAGCACCTCGCCGCGGCGCGCCCGCTCGAACACCGCCTCGATCGGCGTCGGCCGAACGAGCAGTGCGGCCTCGGCCTCGCCGCGGTCGACGGCAGCCTCCGCGTCTTCGCGGCGCGGCGTGTACGTGACGCCCTCGGGGCGAAGGCTCTCGACCAGCTCGACGTCGAGACCGTCGCCTTCGACGAGCCGGTAGCCGTCGCGCGAGTAGACGACGACTCCGGGAAGCCCGTTCGTCGGACGCTCGATCTCGGTGCCGCGCACGGCGCCGACGCGCTGCGCGATGCGATGCGTCGGAAAGATCGTCAGCCCCTCGTCGCGCGTCGACACGAGCACGACCATCATCCACGCGCTCGCCTCGGTGCCGTCCTCCTCGTGGAACGCGAGCGCCGTCTCGTACCGGTGGTGGCCGTCCGCGATCAGGAGTTGCCGGTCCGACATGTCGGGGACCGAGTCGAGCCGCCAGAGCTTCTCGCCGCCGAGCGCGAGGTCGGGCTCGCGCGAGGGCAGCTCGACGGGGTCGCCGTCGTGGAGCAGGAAGATCGGCTCGAGCTGCGTGCGCGTCGCGCGCAGCAGGCGCAGGCGTCCTTCCTTCGGACCGGCGTGCGTGCGCTCGTGCGGGAGCACGACGCGGTTCTCGTACGGCTCGAGTCGCAGCGCGACGACGACGCCGTTGCGCGTGCGCTCGACGCCGTCGGGACCGACGTACGACTGCGAGAGCGCCCACGCCGCCGCCTGCTCGTCGCGCGCGAGGATCCCGTCGCGGCGCCAGGCCGCGAGATCACGTGCGGCGTCGTCCTCGGAGTCCGGCAGCGTCAGGTGGACGACGTTGTACGGGCTTCGCGCGAGGTACTCGGCGCGAGCGCTCCGTCGATCACGTCGTACGGCGGCGCGACCAGAGTCGTCGAGCGGACCGGCCGCCTCGGCGTAGCGCTCCGCACGAAAAGCACGCACCTCGGCCACGGCTGGACCGTACCGTAGGATCGCCGGGTGAGCGCCATTGCGGAGCTGGCCGAGGATCGCGTGGTCGACGGCGTCTACGCGGTGCTCAAGAAGGAGAAGCTGCGCACCCGCGCCGGCGCCTCGTATCTGGCGCTCGAGCTCGTCGGACTCGACCGGCCGCATCTCCGGGCGCGTCTGGAACGACGTCGACCTGCTCGACGCGCGGTTCAGCGAGGGCGACGCCGTGCACGTGCTCGGTCGCGTGGAGAAGTTCCGCGACCGGCTGCAGCTCGAGGTGCGCGCGCTCGAGCCGGCGGAGGCCGATCCTGCCTCGCTCGCGCCGGCGCTGCGCCGCGACGCCGACGAGCTGGAGGGCTTCGTCGAGTTCCTCACCAGCGAGATCCACGACGAAGCGCTGCGCGGGCTCGTCGGGCGCGTGCTCGCGGATGCGCCGCCGCTCCGCGCGTATCCCGCGACGCCCGACGGTCACCACTCGTACGCCGGTGGACTGCTCGAGCACACGGTCGGCGTGGCGACGATCTGCCGCGAGCTCTCGCAGCTCCATCCGCGCCTCCGCGCCGACCTCCTCGTCGGGCGCGGCGCTCGTTCACGACGTCGGGCGCACGCGGGAGCTCGGCCCGCCGCCCGCGTTCCGGCCGACCGACGAAGGACGGCTGCTCGGCCACGTGCACCTCGGCCTTCGCGCTGCTCGAGGCGGCGCGACGCTCCGGCGGAGCTGCTGCACGCGGTCGCGGCGCACCACGACGTTCGCGCGGCTCGCACGGCGGAGGCTGCCGTGCTCTACCACGCGAACCAGCTCGACGCCGCAGCCGCGACGAGACCCGTCGGGCTAACCCGTGAACGCAGTCGCGCTCGCGCTCGGCGCGAGCCTCTCCTGGGGCCTCGCGGACTTCTTCGGGCCACTCAAGGGACGCACGCTCGGCACGCTTCGCGTTCTCTTCGGCGCGCAGGTCGCGGGCCTGGCGGCCATTGCGCTGGCGGTCGCGATCCGCGGCCAGGGGCCGGACGGCGCGGCGGTGCTGCTCGCGATCCCGGCCGCCCTCTCGGGGACGCTCGGGATCTTCGCCTACTACCGCGGGATGGCCGTCGGCGCGATGAGCGTCGTCGCGCCGATCGCGGGCGTCTCGGCCGCCGTTCCGGTCGCCTTCGGCCTGGCGACGGGCGATCGTCCTTCGGCGGCTCAGATCGCCGGGATCGTGATCGCGCTCGTCGGCGTCGGCCTCGCGTCGCGCGAGCATCAGGCGGGACACGGGCGTGTGGCCGCGGGCGTGGGCCTGGCACTGATCGCCGCGATCGGCTTCGGCGGCTACTTCGTGCCGATGCACGCCGCGGGAGAAGCCGACTTCTGGTGGGCGTCGCTCGTCTTCCGGATGACGTCGTTCACGCTCATCGCCGTCACGGCCGCTCGTGCGTTCGCTCGTCGGTGCGCGTCTCGGGCCGGAACGCCGCGTACGTCGGCGCCGTCGGCATCGGCGACACCCTGGGCAACGTGCCTCTTCGCGGCGGCGTCCGCGCTACGGGCTCGTCGAGCGTGACGTCGGTCCTCGCCTCGCTCTACCCGATCGTCACCGTCGTCCTCGCGCGCATCGTCCTGCACGAGCGCGTCGACCGCGCGCAGGAGGCGGGCATCGTCGCCACGCTCGCCGGCGTCGTGCTCATCTCTGCGGGCTGAGTAGGCGCGCGCGTCACGCGGGGGCGCAGTCCTTCTTGACCGCTTCGTTCTTGGCGAGGCCGCCTGCGCGGGCCGTCTGGATGCTCGACGCGGAGTTGTAGGCCGCCGCCGCGTTGTCGGAGGCGATCGTCTCCTCCAGAGCCTGGATCGACGCCTTGTATGGAGCGACGTAGCCGAGGAAACCGTTGAGCGCGGTCAGGCAGGCGCCGCCGACGGAGCTGGTGAAGCCCTTGAGCGTGTTGGAGAGGTCGTCGGTCGCGGCGTCGAGCTTGGTCAACGAGTCGCCGACGCACTTCTCCACCTGACCGGGAGGCGGGTTGATCGGCTTCGCGCACTTCCGGACTTTCTGGATCGTGGGCAAATTCACCTTCTGGAACGCGGCGACCGCGGCCTGGTACTCGGTCCACTGCGCAGCCGTGAAGGGCTTGTCGGCCGCGTTGGTGGCCGGCGGAGTCGAGCTCGTGCTCTCCGTTCCGTTGCTCCCACCGCACCCGGCCGCAAACGCTGCGAGCAGCACGACGACCAGCACCGGCGCCGGAATCCAGGCCCTCGACATTGCTGCTCCTCTCGCGCGCCCTTCGATCCACGCCAACCCTATCCGGGCGGGCGGCGGGGTTCCAGCGCCCCGACGCGGCCGTTGCGAGCCATGGCTGGGGTCAGACCCCTGCCATGGCCGGTTCAGACGTTGAAGCGGATGTTCAGGACGTCGCCGTCCTGGACCTCGTACGCCTTCCCCTCGAGCGTCTGCTTGCCCTGGCGGGCCGCCTCGGCGTGTGAGCCGGCGGCGACGAGGTCGTCCCAGCGGATCACCTCGCAGCGGATGAACCCGCGCGCGATGTCGGAGTGGATCGCCGTCGCGGCGTCGAGTGCCGAGCTGCCCGCGCCGCAGCGTCCACGCGCGCGTCTCCTTCTCGCCCGCGGTGAAGAACGTGACGAGGTCGAGCACGTCGAACAGCCGCTGCGCGATCTCGCCGAGCGCCGACTCTCCGTCGCGGAACTCCGCCGCCTCTTCGTCGGACAGCTCGGCGAGCTCCGCCTCGAGCTTCGCGTCGATCCCTCCGGGGCCGTTCTCGACCGCGAGCAGCGGCTTCGTCGTCAGCGGATCGAGCTCGCGGCGGCAGCTCGCGCTCCCACTCCGCGAGCGTCCCGCCGCCGTCCAGGTGCGCGAGGATCTGCTCGAGCTCCGCAACCTCGACCCGCAGCTTCGCGTCGCCCGACTTCGCCTGCTTCGCGACCCGCTCGAGCCGACGCTCGACGTGGTCGCGGTCCGCAACGAGCAGCTCGAGCTTGAGCGTCTCGAGATCGGCGGCAGGATCGCGCGTCCCGGACCAGCCGTCGAGGACGGCGAGCAACGCATCGTCCTGGCGCAGGTTCCCGAGCAGCGCGGCGCCGGTTCCGGGCACGTCGACGACGCGGACCGCGGCGGGCGTCACCTTCTTCGCGTCGACGACCTCGGCGAGCTGCCCGAGCCGCGGATCCGGGATCTGCGCCATGCCGACGTGCTCCTTGCCCGACACGCTCGCCTCCGAGCGCGTCAGCGCGCGGAAGAGCGTGGTCGAGCCCGCGTTGGGAAGACCGACGATGCCGACCTGAACCGCCACGCGCCAAGCCTAGGCGGTGCGCGTCGCGGCTAGTCGGTCGCCCGATCGAGCTGCTTCTGCAGCGAGACCAGCGCGCGGTGCTGGAGCGACTTCACCGCGCCCTCGGTCTTGCCGAGGATCGTGGCGACCTCGGCGTTCCCGAAGTTGAAGACGAACTTCAGCGTCAGCACCTGCTGCTGCTCGTGCGAGAGGCCGTCGATCAGCTCGAGCATCGACGCGCGGCCGATCGAGTGCAGCGCCTCCTCCTCGGCCGAGATTCCCTCGACCCCGAGCGGCTCGGGCACCTCCTCCTCCGGCTGCCAGCGACGCGCGGCGCGGAAGTGGTCCATGGCCAGGTTGTGCGCGATCCGGAAGAGCCAGGCCGAGAACGGCGCCGACTGGAAGCGGAACTTGCCGATCGACTCGAGCATCTTCAGGAACGTCTGCGTCGTGAGATCCTCGGCGTCGTGCCGGTTGCCGACGCTCATGTGCAGGTAGCTGTAGATGCGGTCGAAGTGGATGAGGTAGAGGTCTTCGAGCGCGTCGCGGTCGCCCTGCTGCCCGCGCTCGACGAGGCGGCGCACGCGCGCGGGCGCATCGGGACGTTCCGCTGCCTCGGTCGATTTGGCGCCGGCCATCAGACGCAGGATGCCCTGCTCACGCGACGCCGAACCCCACGCGAGCCTCGCGGAGGACCCGGCGCAGATAGACGACGCGGCGGAGCGCGATCACGTAGCGCGCATCCTCGGCGACGAGCGAGACGGAGCCGTCTTCGCCGATCCCGCGCTCGAGGTCGTCGGCCGACTCGGGACTGACGAGCATGCTCAGGGACTGCCCGCCGTCGAAGCCGATCTCGATGCGAACGAACTCAGCCATGTGACACCACCTCCGCGAGGACGCCGTGGACGGAATCGGGATGGACGAACGCGACCTCGAGGCCGAACAGGCCCTCTCGCGGCTCGGGATCGACGAGCTCGGCGCCGTCGCGTCTGAGCGAGTCGAGCGCGGCGCGGATGTCCTCGACCTCGAACGCCACGTGATGCATGCCGGCGCCGCGCGACGAGAGAAACCTGCCGACGGGCGTGTCGCCGTCGAGCGGCGAGAGCAGCTCGAGCCGCCCGTCGCCGACGAGCACCGCGGCGGCCTCCACGCCCTGATCGGGCACCGTCGCGCGGTGCTCGAGCTCGGCGCCGAACAGTCGCGTGTACGTGTCGAGCGCCTCGTCGAGATCCGCGACCGCGACGCCGACGTGATGAATTCGGCGTGCGTCCATTCGGGGCGATGCTACCCACCGGCCCGCGAGAGGTCTGCCGACGTCTAGCGGAAGAGGGCAGCGGCGGGGATGCAGCCGCGCTTCGGCTGGCGATGCGTTTAGCGCGGATCCGCTCCCCCCGCCGCCGCCCCGCTGACTCGCCGAGGACGCGAGTGAGGCTTGGGATCCTCACTCGTCGCGGCGTTTCGTCCCCTTAACGAGCCCTTCGGCTAGAGCTGACGAGGCTACGCGGCCGGTTGTGCGGAAGCAATGCTGTGGGGACAAATACACGCGCGCCGAGGCGCCGCGTTCAACGCTTGATCAGCCCGCGATTTGCGAGACGCCGACGAAGTCGCTCGAGCGGGAATCCGCCGGCACGTCCGCGAGCAGCGCCTCGATCTCCTCGCGGACCAGCGTCTCCTTCTCGAGCACCGCCTGCGCGACGCGGTCGAGCGCGGGACGGTTCTGGTTCAGCAGGCGCACGGCCTCGTCGAACGCGTGGTCGGTGAGCGCGGCCTGCTCGTTGTCGCGCAGACGCTTCGTCTCCTCCGAGAGCGCGTAGTTGTCGGCGCGCATCGTCCGCGAGGTGACGTTCTCGCCCATTCCGTACTCGAACACCATTGCGCGCGCGAGGTTCGTCACCTTCTCGAGGTCGTTCGCAGCGCCGTTCGTGACGCGGCCGAAGACGATCTTCTCCGCGGCGCGGCCGCCGAGATACACCTTCATCAGGTCGACGAGCTCCTCCTTCGTGTGGAGGTAGCGATCCTCGGCGGGAAGGTTGAGCGTGTAGCCGAGCGCCTGTCCGCGCGCGACGATCGTCATCTTCTGCACCGGAAGGATGTCGCCGGTCAGGTGCGACATCACCGCGTGACCCGCCTCGTGGTACGCGAGGATGCGCTTCTCCTTCTCGGTCACGACGCGCCGCTGCTGGAGCCCGGCGACGATCGCGCTCCATCGCCGCGTCGAACTCGGCCTGGCGCAGGCACGCGAGACCGTTGCGGCCGGCGAAGATCGCGGCCTCGTTGCAGATGTTGGAGAGATCGGCGCCGGTCAGCCCGGCCGTCTGCCTGGCGATGAGGCGCAGGTCGACGTCCTCGGCGAGCGGCTTCCCGCGCGTGTGAACGCGGAGGATCGCCTCGCGGCCGGAGAGATCGGGCGGCGGGACGAGCATCTGGCGATCGAAGCGGCCCGGCCGGAGCAGCGCCGGGTCGAGATCCTGAAGACGGTTCGACGCGCCCATGACGACGACCCGATCGGCCGACTTGAAGCCGTCGAGCTCGACGAGGAGCTGGTTGAGCGTCTGATCCTGCTCCCGGTTGAAGCCGTGGCCGCTGCGCGCCGCGCCGACCGCGTCGAGCTCGTCGATGAAGATGATCGCCGGCGCGTTCTTCGCCGCTTCCTCGAAGAGCTTGCGGATTCGCGCTGCGCCGAGGCCGGCGAACATCTCCACGAAGGCGGAGGCGCTCTGCGAATAGAAGTTGGCGCCGGACTCCGCCGCGACGGCTTTCGCCATCAGCGTCTTGCCGGTTCCCGGCGGGCCGTAGAGAAGGATTCCCTTCGGGATGCGCGCGCCGAGTCGCTCGAAGCGCTCGGGCTCGCGCAGGAAGTCGACGAGCTCGGTGAGCTCCTGCTTGACCTCGTCCAGGCCGGCGACGTCGTCGAAACGAACGGACGAGCGCGCGCTGGTCTCGACGGCAGTCGGCTTGATCTTCGGCATGAGCTGGATCGTCCGCCAGACGAGGAAGACGATCGCGCCGAAGAAGACGAGCGGCAGCCAGATGATCAACCCGTTCGGCGGGTTGTTGATGAAGTTCCCCAGGCCGCCCACGAAGAGTGCATCGGCAGGCGCGGCCCGGCGCTTGAGCGCCGCCTCGGGTTGTCGCGGCCGGTCGGTCGATCAGTGGGCGGCTTCGAGGTCGAGGCACGCGCGAAGCGCCGCCTCCGCGACCTCGACCTGCGCCGTCGTCGGCTCACGCGTTGCGATCCGGTGCTGCAGCTCGTGTCCCGGCTTGGCGAGCGCGCGGGCGAGCTTCTTGTCGGGATTGCGAACCATCCAGCCGAAGATCTCGGTCGCCGCGACGATCGCTCCGAGCGACGCCACTCCGCGGGCCGGCCGGCGCATGTGCTCGGGCAGCTTCGTCACGGCGGCGTTCGCGACGGCGGTCGTCGCGAGCATCGGCCCGATCAGGTGCGACCCGCAGCGCTCGTGCTCGCGGGCGCGCGGCTCGTCGTGCTCGTACGTCCCGATCGAGATGTGCTCGGCGCCGTGATACGCGGCGAGGTCGTTGTTGCGCAGAGCGAGAACGGCAGGCGTGAGCGCGAGCAGGCTCGACACGAGCTCCTGGGCGATCGGCCGGAGCGTCGAGCCGCGGACGACGCGGACGGCAGTCGCCGTCGCGAACATCCCGGCGATCATCCTCGGCTGCTCGTAGGGGAGCTTCGCCTCGGGCAGGTTCTTCTTGACCGCCGGCAGCACCGCCATCGCCTCGGCGAGCCGCGCGGGCCCGCGCAGGAGCGGGCTCTCGATCCTGTTCGCCACGAGCCACTTCTCGCGGGCGGCGACCTTCAGCGTTCCGTCGGGCAGGCGGACCGCGCACGCCCAGGTGTTCGGCCCGTGCACGAGGACGCCGTTGCGCAGCGCCATGCCTCCGAGGCGGAGCTTGTCTGCCACGCGCTCAGGGTAGCGCCGCTTCGCGAAGCGCCGTCTGGAGCGCTGCCGAGGCCTCGCCGCGCGGAACCGGCTCGCCGTCGAGCTCGACGATCGGCATCAGCTCGCGCACCGACGACGACGTGAACGCCTCCTCGGCGGAGCGCAGGTCGGCGAGCGGGAAGCGCCCTTCGCGGACCTCGAAGCCGCTCGACGGCGCGAGCTCGAGCAGCGTCTCGCGCGTGACGCCGGCGAGGATCCCGAGGTCGAGCGACGGGCGTGAAGAGCGTCGAGCCTCGACGCCACCAGAGGTTCGTCACCGGCCCTTCGAGGACGAGCCCGTCCTGCGTGACGAAGACGGCGTCGTCGGCGCCGCGCGCCCGCGCCTCTGCCTCGGCCGCCATGTTCACGGCGTAGCTCGTCGACTTGACGCCGCCGAGCAGCCACGGCGCCTCCGCGCGCACCCCGAGCAGCGAGGCGACCCTGATCCCGCGTGCGCGCAGGTCCTCGAGGTGCGGCGGGATCGGGCTCACCAGCACGAGGAGCTGCGGCGACGCGGCCTGCTCGCGGCCCGCGGTGCGGTAGAGGCGCAGCGAGACGTCGAGCTCGCCCGCGTGACCGAGCGCGGCCGAGGCGAGCTCGCGACAGACGTCGGCGTCGGGCGGCTCGATGCCGATTCGCTCGCACGAGGCCGCCAGCCGCACGAGATGCGATTCGAGCTTGAACGGGACGCCGCCGTAGACGCGCACCGTCTCGAAGGCGGCGCGGCCGCGGAGCACCGCCTCGTCGTCCGCGTGCACGGCCGGCTCGGCCGGGTCGACGAGGCCGCGGCCTTCGACGGCGAGCGCGAGAACGTTCACGCGACGGGAACCTTCAGCGCGTCGAGCAGCGGCCTCGCCTTCACCCACGACTCCTCGATCTCGGCCTCGGGCTCCGAATCCCACACGATGCCGCCGCCGACCCAGAGGTGGATCCGGCCTTCCGCGACCGCGAAGGTGCGGATCGTCAGCGCGAGCTCGAAGTCGCCGTTCGGCCACACGGTGCCGAGCGCGCCCATCGACGCGCCGCGGCCGACCGGCTCCAGCGCGGCGATGTGGTCGACGGCGGCGATCTTCGGTGCGCCCGTGATCGAGCCGCCGGGAAAGGTCGCCTCGAGCAGGTCTGCGAGGCCGACGTCCTCGCGCAGCGTTCCCTCGACGGTCGAGACGAGCTGCTCGACGCCCGCGAGCGGCGCGCTCGGCCATCAGCTCCGGCCAGCGGACGCTGCCGGGCTCGCACACCCGCGAGAGGTCGTTCCGCTCCAGGTCGACGATCATCACGTGCTCGGCGCGGTCCTTCGCGTGCGTCGGCCAGCCCGTCCTCGCCGAGCGGGCGCGTTCCCTTGATCGGCATCGTCGTGACGCGGCGGCCGCGCTTGCGGAGGAAGAGCTCCGGCGAGGCGGAGACGACCGCCCAGCCGTCCCCGACGAAGGGCCGCGGGTGGAGCGGCCGGAGCTCCTCGAAGGCCGCGGCGAGCGCCGCGGGATCGCCCTCGAACGGCGCCTCGAGGTGCTGGACGAGGTTGACCTGGTAGACGTCGCCACGCGCGATCGCCGCGCGGACGTCCTCGATCGCGGCCGCGTACTCCTCCGGCGACCACGTCGGTGTCCATTCGCCCACGTCGAATCCGGACACGTCCGCGGACTGGTCCCGGGACAGGGCGCGATGCGACACGCCAGCGAGCGGCAGCGGACACGGCTCCGGCGGAGGCGGCGACGGATCGCGGCGGATCGCCTGCGACAGCCCGTACCCGAGATACAGCTCGGCGACGATCCCGTCCGCGCCCCAGAATCCCGCCTCGTCGAGGAACCGCTCGAGCGCGCGGAAGGCGCCGTCCGCTTCGTGGAGCTCGAGCACGAGCCCTTCGGCCGCGCTCAGCCTTCCTGCTCCTTCGCCAGCGCCGTGAGATCGTTCCGCACCGCCCAGAGCTCGGGATAGAGCTTCGCCTTGATCAGCCCGCCGAGCAACTCGACCGGCGTCCCCTGCGTCCCGACGACCTGGTCGCCGATCACGCGCGCGACGACCTTGTAGTGCCGGTAGCGCCACACGCTGACGCGCTCGTCCCACTCGATCAGCGCCTCGGCGAGCTGGTACAGCTCCTCGAACTCGCGGCCGCGGACGTAGAGGTCGACCAGCGAGAGATCCTGCTCGCGATGGAGCGCGTGGAACGCCTCGCCGAGCGGCGGCGAGACGCGGCGGATGTTCCTGAAGCCGGGCGAGTCGAACCCGCTGCCGTGGCCGAGGATCTCCCGGATGGTCTGGTACTCCCAGGGCGACATGTGCTCGAGCATGTCGAGGAGCTGCGTGGCGATCTTCAGGCAGTCGCTCGCGCGCCGGAGCAGCCGCAGCGCCGCCGCGACCTCGTGCGCAGCCAGATGCTGCGTCGCCGTCTCGACCTCGAAGCAGGCCAGCTTGAGCCAGAGCTCCGACGACTGGTGCACGGTCTGGAAGAGAAGCTCGTCGCGGTGAGCCATCTCCTCCGGCGTCTTCTGCAGCGCGAGCAGGTCGTCCGTGCGCAGGTAGCGCTCGTAATCGCTCGCGCCCTTGCCCGGGAGAACCGGCTGCGAAAAGTCCTCCTCGACGCCGGTCGCCATGTGACTGAGCATACTTTCGGGCGGTCATGAGCGACCTCTTCTCCGACGCGGCGCGCGAACGCACGTCGGCGATCGCGCCGCTCGCCCTGCGCGTGCGCCCGGAATCGCTCGAGGACTTCGTGGGCCAGCGGACACGTCCTCGGCGAGGGGTCGGCGTTGCGCTTCGCGATCGAGCAGGACCGCGTCGGCTCGATGATCCTCTACGGCCCGCCCGGGAGCGGCAAGACGACGCTCGCGCGGATCATCGCGCGGCGTGACGGGCGCCGCGTTCGAGGAGCTCTCGGCGGTGTCCGCGACGGTCGCGCAGGTGCGCGAGGTGCTGGCGCGGGCGCGCGAACGCGCTCGGCGGGCACGACCGGCGCACGATCCTCTTCCTCGACGAGATCCACCGCTTCAACAAGGCGCAGCAGGACGCGCTGCTGCCGGCCGTCGAGGAGGGGCTCGTCACGCTGATCGGCGCGACCACGGAGAACCCGTACTTCGAGGTGAACTCGGCACTGCTCTCGCGCTCGCAGATCTACCAGCTCGAGCCGCTCGAGGACGACGACCTGCGGCGCGTGATCGCACGCGGCGCGGCGGAGCTCGGCGCCGAGGTGCCGGACGACGTGGCCGCGCGCATCGCGCACATCGCCGGCGGCGACGCGCGGAACGCGCTGAACATCCTCGAGCTCGCGTGGCAGACGGCGCAGGCGGAGGGCGTGCCGCTCGAGGAGCGCCATGCCGACGAGGCGTCGACGAAGCGGCCGCTGAGCTACGACAAGGGAGGCGACCAGCACTACGACTTCATCTCGGCGTTCATCAAGTCGATGCGCGGCTCGGATCCCGACGCGGCGGTCTACTACCTCGCGGCGATGCTCGAGGGCGGCGAGGACGCGCGCTTCATCGCGCGGCGCATGATCGTGCTCGCGTCCGAGGACATCGGCAACGCAGATCCGCGCGCGCTGCTCGTCGCGGTCGCGGCTGCTCACGCGGTCGAGCACGTCGGCCTGCCCGAGGCGCGGCTCAACCTCTCGCAGGCGGCGATCTACCTGGCGAGAGCACCGAAGTCGAACGCGTCGTACGTCGCGCTGAAGGAGGCGACGGCGGACGTGCGCGAGCGCGGGAACGTCCGGCCGCCGAAGGAGCTACGCGACGCGCAGCTACTTCGGCGCGAAGAAGTTCGGCCACGGGCAGGGCTACATCTATCCGCACGACGACCCGCGCGGGTTCGAGGTCGACTACCTGCCGGACGAGCTGAAGGGCACGACGTACTACCGCCCGAGCGGCAACGGCGAAGAAGGCGAGGACTAGTCAGTCGCGCCCGCGCTCGACGCGTCGTGCCACGAGCGCTCCGAACTCGCCGCCGAGCCTGCGCCAGCCGGCCGCCGCGCGCTCGACGTCGTACTCGGCGCGCCGGAACTCGAACTCGCCGTCGTCGCGGCGAACGGCCCAGGCCGCGCGCACGTCCCCGTCGAGCGGCATGCCGACGCTGCCCGGGTTGAGCAGGTGCGTGCCGTGCGGGCCCGGCCGGCGGAACTGCAGATGGCTGTGGCCGAAGACGATCGTCCTGTCGTGCACGCCGGCGACGCGCTCCTCGTCCTCGGGCTGCGGCTCGATCGCGAACGTGTCGTCGTCGCGGACGACCGACCCGTGGACGTAGAGGACGCCGTCGAGCTCGGCCTGCGGCGGCAGCGAGTAGAGCTCGTCGAGCTCCTCCTCCGTGAACGGCCCCGGCAGGAACTGCTCGTACGTCTCGACGACCTCCGGCCGGTCCGCGGGCGGCTCCCTGATCCAGCGCTCGCCGTTGCCGCGGATCCACGTCGCGGGCTCGAGCGTCCGCAGCAGCTCGAGCGTCTCGCGCGGCCACGGGCTCGGCGATCCCGTAGTCGCCGCCGAGGAACCACGCGGTCGCGCCCTCGCGCTCGGCCTGCGCGACGCACCACCTCCAGCGCCGGCAGGTTGCCGTGGATGTCGTACAGGATCGCCAGCACGGTTCGGTAGTTTCCCGTGCGTGAAGATCGTCTGCCTCGTCAAGCAGGTTCCCGAGGCGGGCTCGATCGAATTCGACGCCGAGACGAACACGCTCAAGCGACAGGGCGTGCCGCTCGAGCTCAACCCGTTCGACCGGTACGCGGTCCAGCACGCGGTCGAGCTGCGCGAGGCCGCGGGCGGCGAGGTCGTCGCGCTGGCGATGGGCCCGCCGCAGGCCGAGGACGCGCTGCGGGAGGCGCTCGCGCTCGGCGCCGACCGGGCGATCCTCCTCTCCGACCGCGTCTTCGCGGTCGCCGACACGCTCGGCACCTCGCGCACGCTCGCGCTGGCGCTGCGCAAGGAGGGCTTCGACCTGATCCTCTGCGGCCGGAAGTCGACCGATTCGGAGACGTGGCAGGTGCCGCCCGAGGTGGCTGCGTTCCTCGGACATTCCGCAGCTGACGAACGCGATCGCGATCGAGCCCGGGCTTCGGGTCACGCGCGCGACGGACGAGGCCGAGGAGGTGTGGGAGCTTCCGATCGCCGTCGCTGGTCTCGGTTGCCGCGCCGCCGGCAGAGCCGCGGTCCGGAGGTGGCGGCGAGACGATCACGACGTGGAGCGCGCTCGACCTCGTCGACGAGGTGTACGAGTACGACCATCGCTTCGGGCAGACGGGCTCGCCGACGCGCGTGCTCGCGGTTCGCGACGTGACGCCGCAGCGGGCGCAGCTCCAGGCCGCCTCGGCCGACGCAGGCGCGAGCGCAGATCGAGGCGCTGCTCGCGGAGCGCGCGCCGGAGCCGCCGTCGTGGGAGAAGCCGCCGCACGCCGCGGAGCAACCGGCCGCGTTCTACGACTGCTGGACGCTCATCGAGACGCGCGACGGCCAGGCGACCCGCACCTCGCTCGAGCTGCTCGGCCGCGCGCACTTCCTGTCGGGCAAGCTCGGCGGGCTGTCCGTGGCGCTGGTGCTCGGCGAGGGCGCGCCGGACCTCGGCGCGTCACGGCGCGCGAGCTCGTGCACCGCGTCCGGCACGAAGGCGAGGACTGGCGAGCGCTCGACCGAGGTCCTGCGACGGCACCGCCCGCACGTCCTGCTGATCCCCGCGACCGCCTGGGGTCGCGACGTCGGCCCGCGCGCGGCGGGCGAGCTCGAGCTCGGGATGACCGGCGACTGCGTCGGCGTCGACATCGCGAAGGCCGGGCGCCTGCTCCAGCAGAAGCCGGCCTACGGCGGGAACATCGTGTCGGTGATCATGGGCGCGACGACGCCGCAGCTCGCGACCGTGCGTCCGCGGATGTACGAGCCGCTCGAGCCACGCGACGCGCAGGCCGAGGAGCGCGTGGAGACGCTCGGCCTTCCGGTGTCGCCGATCCGACTGCTCGAGCGGCGACCGTACGAGCGTCCCGGGCTGGACGTTCGAGGAGGCGCGACATCGTCGTCGCGCGCCCGGACGACCCGCTGCACCTGCGCGTCGGCCTGCTCGGGCGGCAGGTCGCGCCGCGGGTATTCGTCGCGGTCGGGCTCGAGGGAACGGTCGACGAGCTGAGCGGCTTCGTCAAGTCTCGCGTCGTCGTCGCGGTCAACGGCGGCCGTGCGGTCGAGGAACGCGCGGACGTCATCCTCCACGGCGACGCGGACAAGCTCGTCCGGGCGCTCGTCGCGTGAGGCTGCACGTCCACGAATGGGGAGCGGCCGGACGCGCCGCCGCTCTTCTGCATGCACGGCGTCACGAGCTGGGGCGGCCGCTACCGCAAGCTCGCGCGAGGATCGCCTCGGCGCGTTCCACGTCATCGCGCCGGACCTCCGCGGCCACGGGCTGTCGAGCTGGGAGCCGCCCTGGAACCTCGGAACGCAACGTGGCGGACCTCGTCGAGACGCTCGACGCGTTCCAGATCGCAGCCGGGCGGACGTCGTCGGCCACAGCTGGGGCGGCCGGCTCGCGCTCGAGCTGGCTGCGCGTCGGCCGGAGCGTGTCGCCCGGCTCGTCCTGCTCGACCCGGTCGTGTGGGTGCCGCCGCACATCGCGCTCGAACGGGCGGAGGATGCGCGGGCAAGACCGAGCCGTTCGCGTCGGTCGACGAGGCGATCGCCGACCGCCTCGGCAACAACCCGCTGACCGACCCGGCGCTCGTCGCAGAGGACGTCCCGGGTCAGCTCGAGCGCGGCGAGGACGGCCTGTGGCGCGGACGCTACGCGCGCTCCGCCGTCGTCGCCGCCTACGGCGAGATGGCGAAGCGGCCGGCGCTCGACGAGGTCGCCGCGCCGACGCTGCTGATCCGCGGACAGCGACTCCGAGGTCGTGCCCGAAGCGGCCGTCGAGCTGGTCCTGGCGGCGATGCCGGGCTGCAAGGTCGTGACCGTTCCGGGCGGCCACATCGTCATGTGGGACGCCTTCGACGAGACGGCGTCGGCGATGCTCGCGTTCCTAGAGGATTCGCGCGCCTAGCGCGCTCGCGACGAGCTCCACGGCGAGCTTGCCGGTCTCGTTCGCGACGTCGAGCACCGGGTTCACCTCGACGACGTCCATCGACGTGAGGACGTTCGCGTCGGCGACGAGCTCGAGCGCGAGGTGCGCCTCGCGGTAGCTGAGCCCGCCGCGCACCGCCGTTCCCGACGCCCGGCGCGATGTCGGGGTCGAGCACGTCGACGTCGAGGCTGACGTGCGTGAAGTTGTCTCCCGCGACGTGCTCGAGCGCCTCGCGCATCACGCGCTCGACCCCGAGCTGGTCGATCGTGCTCATCGTCCACACGCGCAGGCCGTGCTCCCGCACGAGGTCGCGCTCGGCCTGCTCGAGCGAGCGGGTGCCGACGAGCGCGACGCGCGTCCGGTCGACCGACGGCGACGGCCACGCCTCGCTCTCGAAGCTCGGGCCGGCCAGGCCGAGCGTCGCCGCGAGCACCATCCCGTGCACGTTGCCGCTCGGTGTCGTCTCGGGCGAGTTGAGATCGCCGTGCGCGTCGATCCAGATGCACGCCGCCCGGCCCGGCGCTGCCCGCGGCGATGCCGCCGAGCGAGCCGAGCGCGACCGAGTGGTCACCGCCGAGCACGAGCGGGAAGCGCTCCTTCTCGACGTTGCTGCGGACGACGCTCGGCGAGGCGCTCGCACGTCGCCTTGATCTGGCGCAGGAAGCGCGCGTTGTCGTCGCCGTGGTCGGTCGCCTCGGCGATGTCCGCCGGGACGTTGCCGCAGTCGATCACCTCGTGCCCGAGCGACGCGAGCCGCTCGGCGAGGCCCGCGTAGCGGATCGCCGACGGGCCCATGTCGACGCCGCGACGGCCTGCGCCGAGGTCGAGCGCAGCGCCGATCACCGCCACCGACTTCACGGGCAGCGAGGCTACACGCACGGGGGAACCCTGGTCCCCGTGACCCCTCCTTCGCTCGCTGATCGACGCTGCGTAGCCGACGCCGCGCATGTCGGCGCCGGCTTCCGGACAGCGCGCAGCGACGGGCTACACTTCGCGCCCCTGGCGAGGTAGCTCAGTTGGTAGAGCACACGGCTGAAAACCGTGGTGTCGCCGGTTCGATTCCGGCCCTCGCCACTGCCGTGCGTCGGCCGACGTCCTCGAGCGACGGTGGCGACCTACTCGAGCGCGGCCAGCGAGCCGCTCGAGGCCGAGGTCGATCAGGTCGTCCGGCGTCGCCAGGGAGAGGCGCGCCCAGCCGGCTCCGGACGGTCCGAAGCCTTCTCCCGGGCGCGACGACGAGCCGGTGCTCCTCGAGCAGTCGCTCCGGCGTCAGGCCCGTCGGGGAGGCGAATCCACACGTAGAACGTTCCCTCGCACGGCGCGGCCAGCTCGCCCACGGCGGCGAGGACGCGATCGCGGCGGCGCTCGTACAGCGTCGACGCGCTCCGCGACGGTGTCCTGCGGGCCGTCGAGCGCCGCGATGCCGGCGCGCTGCACCGCGGCGAAGATGCCCGCGCGAAGGTGATCCTGCAGCGTCGTGATCCGTTCGACGAGCTCGGCGTTGCCGGCCACGAAGCCGAGCCGCCAGCCGGCCATCCCGTAGCTCTTCGACATCGAGAAGAGCTCGACGCCGACGTCACGCGCGCCGGGCTCGGCGAGGAAGCTCCGCGGCTCGCGACCGTCGAAGACGAGGTCGCCGTACGCGAAGTCGTGGATGATCGTCGCGCCGGTCTCGCGCGCGTACGCGACCGCGTCCGCGAAGGCGCCGTCGCGGCACGACTGCGGCGGTCGGGTTCGAGGGGTAGTTCAGGAAGACGGCCGCGACCCGCGTCGCGCGGCGCGAGATCGAAACGAGGCGCGTAGCCGCGCTCGGGGTCGAGCGTCAGCAGGCCGAGGTCGGCGCCGGCGAGCGCGATCCCGGACGGGTAGTCCGGGTAGTACGGGTCGGGGAGCAGCACCGTGTCGCCCTGCTCGGCGAGACAGAGGACCAGCTCGGCAAGCGCCGACTTCGTCCCCGGGACGACCGCCACCTCGCGCTCGGGGTCGAGCTCGACGCCGTAGAGCGTCGCGTACCGGCGGGCGAGCGACCGGCGCAGCTCGGGCAGGCCGGAGAACGGCGCGTAGCCGTGCACGAGCGCGGTCTGCTCGCGCGCGCTCTCGACGAGCGCCTCGATCACGTGCGGCGGCGGCGGCACGTCCGGGTTGCCGCGGCCGAGGTCGACGAGCGGCTCGCCTCCGCGCGCGGCGGCCTCCTGCACGCGCGCGAGCAGCCGCATGAAGTACTGCTCGGGGAGCCGGTCGAGCCGGCGCGGCCGCTTCATAGCGGCTCGAGCATACGGCCGACAGAACGGGGCGGATCGCTCCGCCCCGACTCGGCACGTCCAGGACGGTGCGACCGCTCCGTGAACGTTCCGTGTGTCCGGACGTTAACGCTTCGTGGCGAGAACGACCGATCCACGCGCCCGGCCGAAAGCTCCGCAAATTCCTCGAATCCCGCGCGCTCCAGTCCCGCGCGCAGGCGCTCCGGCGGCACGTAGATCGGCGTCTCGGCACCGGCCGAGTAGGCGACGAGCACGTGCCCGCCCGGAGCGGTGACGCGCCCGAGCTCGTCGAAGAACGGGATCATGTTCCCGAGCGTGACGAGGTCGAAGGAGCCGTCCGGGAACGGCAGCTTCTCGGCGTCGGCGACCTGGAACCGGACGCGCGGCGAGTCGCTGAGCCGCCGCGCCTCGTCGATCATCCGCTCCGACACGTCGACGGCTTCGATCTCCGCGTCGGGCAGGCGAGCCGCGACGAGCCGCGCGACTGCGCCGGTGCCCGTTCCGACGTCGAGCACGCGGGCCGGCGGCGACGTGCAGGCTGTCGAGACCCGCCTCGACCGGCGCCAGCATGTCGGGCCTGCGCAGCCGTCCCACCTCGGCGCGAGCCTGTCGAACTGCGAGCGCAGCGGCCGGCGGAAGAGTCGCCACAGCTCCGGCCGGCGGACGACCAGGTCGGTGACGACGCGTGCGAAGCGCTGGCCGACGGTCACGGCTGCTCCGGGTGCAGCACGATGTGCTGGCCCGGTTGCACGGCGAACATCTCCGCGGCGCTGCCGCGGTTGATCGCGATCGAGATGTTCGCGGTACGAGTCTTCGTACAGGACGATCTCGCCCGGCCGAGCGTCGGCGAACGTTCGCGCGGCGGTGGCGTAGTACCGCTCGCCCGCGAACTCGAGCTCGAACCGCGTGCCCGGCACGATGCCCGTGCGCTCGAGATCCTCGCGGGTCAGGTTCAGCTGCATGTTCCCGAAGCGGTCGACGAAGAGCACGGATGCGTCGATGACGCCGTCGTCGAACGACGCCTCCGGTAGCTCGAGCCGCACGAGCGCGTCCGGCGTGAGCGGCGGTCCCAGCTCCGCCGGCTCGACGCCGAGTGCCAGGTGCGCGGCCGCGGGCGCGAACAGATCGCGCGCGTGGAACGTCCGCGACACGGTCTCGAGCGCGTACGCGGGATTCGCGATCTCGTGCGCGCTCTCGATTCCCGCAGCCTCGGCAGCGGGGACGAGCAGCCCGTTGTCGGGGCCGACGAACAGCCTGCCGCCCCGGTCGCGCACGATGACGGGCCGCCGTGCGCCGCCGACGCCCGGATCGACGACGGCGAGGTGCACGCCCTCGGGCATGTAGCGAAGCGTGTTGCGGAGGACGAGCGCGCCCTGGAGGACGGCCTGCGGCGCGATGCCGTGCGTCAGGTCGATGATCTCGGCGTCGGGGGCGATCCGCTTCATGACGCCGTGGCACGTGCCGACGAAGTCGTCGGCGAGGCCGAAGTCCGTGAGGAACGTGATGAAGCGATGCTTCACGCGCGCGACGCTACAACGTCCACGGCTGCGACGAGCCCGTCGAGGTCGTGCGACCGCGCTTCGGCGACGACCGTCAGGCCGACGCTTTCGGCGACGAGCGTCGTCTGCGGCCCGATCGAGACCGCGGGTTTGTCTCCGCCGATCGCCGCATACGCGCGCGCCGCGGAGCCGGAGGCAAGCACGACGACGTCCCCCTCCGGCGGCTCCGGCATCAGGAGACGCGTCGCGTAGAGCGGCACGAAGTCGGCGCCGAGCGCGTCGATCGGCCCGCGGCGCGAGTTCTCGGCCGCCGCGAAGAGCACTCGGCCCGCCGGACGCGGGAACTCGGCGATCAGGCCCTCTTGCGTGGAGACCCGCGGGACGAACGACGGCTCGAGGCCGTGCTCGCGGAGGCGCTCGGCGGTGCCGGGACCGACGGCGGCGATCTTCGGCAGGTTGCGCCCGCGCCGCGCGATCTCGTCCGCGCCGTTCGGGCTCGTGATGACGACCCAGTCGTACCCGGCGGCGTCGATCGGGTCGTCCGACGTCCGCACGATCTCGATCAGCGGGCACTCGACGACCTCGTGGCCGAGCGCCTCGAGCCGCGCGACGAGCGGCCCGGCCTGGTCGCGCGGCCGCGTGACGATGACCTTCACCGTCGCGCCCTCGCGCCCGGGCCGTTCTCGGGAACGCCCCCCTGGGGGGACACGAGGTCCCCTTCCGGAACGGTATCGAGGCCCGGCGCACGTGTCCGTGCCGGGACTGAACCGAATCTCATGACGCGGCCGCGAGCGCCGCCAGCTCGTGTCCGAGCGCCTCCGGATCGTCGCCCGTACAGGCGCCGCACCCACGAGCCGTCCTCTGCGGCGACGAGCGCGGCGAGCGACGTGCCGTCGTGATGTGCGGCAACCGGTGCGAGGCAGCCGGCGCCGACGATCGCGACGCAGCGGCGCTCGGCCTCGACGCGGCGCCGGGTCTCCGCGTCGTCGACAGCCGCTGCCAGCTCCTCGTCGCCCGCGCGCACCTGGACTGCGAGCGCGCCCTGTCCCGCCTCGGGCAGCAGCTCGCCCGGATCGAAGCGCCTGCCGATCTCGCCGCCGAGGCCGAGCCGGTCGAGACCGCACGCGGCGAGAACGACCGCGTCGAGCCCGCGCTCGCCGCGCTTGCGCAGGCGCGTGTCGATGTTCCCGCGCAGCGGCTCGATCGACAGCTCCGGCTCGAGGGCCAACAGCTGGGCGCGACGGCGAACCGACGCCGTTCCGATCCGCATCCCCGGCCGTAGCGCGTCCGCGCCGCAGAGGGCATCCCGCGGATCTTCGCGCTCGACGTAGGCGCCGACGACGAGACCGTCCGCGTCGGTCGACGTCATGTCCTTCGCGGAGTGCACGGCCAGGTCGATCCGGCGCGCGAGCAGCGCCTCCTCGAGCTCCTTGACGAAGACGCCGCGCGATCCGATCTCGCCGAAGGGCTTCGTCCGGTCGCGGTCGCCGGCAGTCGTGATCGGCACGAGCGCGATCTCGACTCCCGGCCTGCGCAGGCGATCGGCGACGAGGCCGGCCTGGGTGAGCGCGAGCCTACTGCCGCGGGAACCGATGCGAACGAGCACTACAGCTCGACGAATCGCGCTTCGTGTAGCCGCACTTCGCACGCCGCGGCCGGACGCGCACGAAGGCGCTGGGAGCCTGCACAGGGAGCGGCCGACCGGTCAGAGCGCGCACCGCCTCGCTCACCGCTCGTCCTCGAGTCCGAACAGGTGCCGCACCGCGTCAGCATAGAGAACGCCGTCCGCAGCAGCGGCAGCCTCCTTCATCCGCACCGTCGGCAGGTGGAGCAGCTTGTTGACGATCTGCGTCGTGATCGAGTCGACCGCCTCGCGCTGCTCGTCGCTGAGCCTCGCCTTCGAGAGCTCGGCGGACCGGATCGCCTCGGCGCGCGCCCGCAACGACGCGATCGTCGGAACGACGTCGAGAGACGCCTGCCACGCACGGAACCGCTCCGCCTCCTCGGCGACGATCGCCTCGGCGCGCTCGGCCTCGCGCCTCCGCCCCGCAAGCGACGACTCGACGACGGCCTCGAGGTCGTCGATGTCGTAGAGGTAACAGCCGTCGAGGTCGTTCACGGCGGGATCGACGTCGCGCGGAACGGCGAGGTCGATGACGAAGAGCGGCCTTCCGCGCCGGTCGCGCACGTCGTCGGGCCCGAGCAGAAAACCGGGCGCGCCGGTGCACGTGACGACGACGTCGACCGACGCGAGCTCGGCGGCGAAACCCTTCAGCGGGACGGCCCGTGGCGCCGAAGCGCCGCGCGAGATCTTCGCCGCGCGCGTCGGACCGGTTGACGACGCCGGCGATCTCGGCTCCGCGCGCGGCGAGGCTCCGCGCAGCCAGCTCCCCCACCTTGCCGGCGCCGACGACCAGCACGCGGCGTCCCTCGAGCTCGCCGAAGACCTGCTGCGCGAGCGCCGCGCCCGCGGAAGAAACCGAGGCGGGGCTCTCCGCGATCGTCGTCTGCGCGCGCGCCCGCTTGCCCGCGTGCAGCGCGTCGTGGAACAACCGGTTCAGCAGCGGCCCCGTCGCGCCGGCCTCGTACGCGGCGCGTACCTGGCCGAGGATCTCGCCTTCGCCGGGGACGAGCGAGTCGAGACCGGCGGCAACGCGGAAGAGGTGCAGCGCCGCCGCGTGATCCGCGAGCCGGTACGAGAGCGCCGCGACCTCGTCGCCGCCGAGCGAACGCAGGCGCCTGCAGCGCCCTTTCTTCCGCGTCCTCGCCGACCGCGTACAGCTCGGTGCGGTTGCACGTCGAGAGGCAGACGCACTCGCCCTCCCCCGCGAGCTCGCGCGCCAGCGCGGCCGACTGCGTCGCGGTCCAGCGCCACGCGCTCGCGCACCTCGACGGGCGCGTGACGGTGCGAGATGCCGACGAGCGAGAGCCTCATGCGAAGTGGGTTGCCGGGAGGGCGAGTCGCACGACGATGACGAGCGCGAAGGCGGCGAGCGCGACGTACGCGGTGCGCCGCCCCTGCCAGCCGTAGCCGTAACGGAGGGCGAGATACGACCCGTAGGCCATCCATGTCGCGAGCGTCACGGCCATCAGCGCGTCGACCCCGCCGCCGTCCTCCTGCGAGCCGGACGAGCCCGACGACCATTCCGAGCGTCAGCGCCGGCAACGAGATCGCGATCGTCCGGCCGGCAAGCCCGTCCAGCGTCTGCAGGGCCGGCGCCGGCACCCGCAGGATTTCCGCGTCGTGCCGCTTCAGCCGCCGCTCCTGGAAGAGATAGACCGCGGCAAGCCCCGCCGCAAGGGTGAAGCCCGCGAACGCCGCGAGGACGAGCCCGACGTGGAGGACGAGGAAGAGATTCGAGTAGTCGCTGCGCGCGCCGAGCTCCGTGCCGCCGCCGAGCCGAGCCACGACGAACAATCCGGCCACCAAAGGCGTCACCACCAGTCCGAGCAGGCGGAAGCGCGCGCGGCACCCCCAGATGAGATACGCCGAGACGACGAACCAGACGAACAGGTTCAGCGATCCCGCCCACGTCGCCCACGGAAAGCCGTCCGCGCGCGCGGCCTGCGCGACCAGCAACGCGCTCTGTGCGAGCCAGCCGACACGAACCCCCCACGTCGCGACGCGACCGGGAACGCCGGGAGCGCGCGTCTCCCACAGGTAGGCGACCGCAGCCACGATGTACGACGCGAGCGCCGACCAGAAGAGCAGCTCAGCCACGGGCACGCACTCTCTCGACCAGGTCCGTGAGCGCCGCCTCGAGCCGCTGCAGCTTCGACGCGATGATCACGACGTAGACGAGCAGCGTCAGGAACACGACGAGATACGCAGCAGCGACGTACTTCTCGCCGGAGGTCATGCGAGCAACTCGCGCAGCTCGCGCATCCGCGCGTCGATCCGCTTCCCGGCGAGCTCGAGGCGGTACAACGCGCCGAAGGTGGCGAGCATCGCCGCCCACGAGACGCAGAACGTGAAGAACATCGAGCCCGACATCTGCGGCCCGTTCGACGTGAACACCGTCGGGTGGATGAAGTCCTCCGCAAGCCGGATCGCCAGGAACGAGACCGGGATCAGAACCACGCCGAACAACGCGTAGACGGCCGAGAGGTTCGCGCGCCGCGGCCCCGGCTCGACCGAGAACCGGAGCATGAAGTAGGCGCAGTAGAAGAGGAAGAGCACGAGAAACAGAACGAGCTGCTTCGAGCTCCACGCCCACCAGACGCCCCACGACGCGCGCGCCCAGATCGAGCCGGTGAGCAGCGTCATCGCGCCGAAGATGACGCCGAGGTGGATCGCGACGTAGCTCTCGAGGTCGGCGCCCTCCTCCCGCTTCCACAGGTGGCGCAGAGCCTTCCAGGCGCCCCACCCGAAGCACGCGTACGCGGTCAGGGCGATCGGCACGTGGAAGTAGAAGATCTTCTGGCTCAGGCCCTGGTCGGCGTCGACCGGCACGTAGAACGCGATCAGCGCGATCGCCGAGCCGAGCAGCACTGCCGCGAGCGCCGCCGACGCGGCGAGGGCGTTATTCCGCAACCACATACTCAAAGGAAGCCCAGCAAATTGTCGCAAACAGCAGGTCGTACAGCGCGAGAAAGCCGAGGTAGCGGCCGGGATTCTCCGTCACGCTCGCGCCGACGCCGCCCACGATCAGCGGAATGGCGAGCGGGAGGAAGAGCACGGGCAGCAGCAGCTCGCGCGCCCGCGTCGCGATCGACATGGCGGCGAGGAAGACGCCCACGGCACAGATCCCCACATCGGCGAGCACCACTCCTGCGACCGTCGCTCCGTCGACGCTCGAGAAGAACAGCGCGAACAGCGGCAGCGCGACGACCTCCGCGAGCGCCAGGAACGCGAACGCGGCGATCGCCTTGCCGAGCCAGATGGCGCTGCGATCCGACGGCGCGAGCACGAGCCCGTCGAGCACGCCCTGTTCCCGCTCGGCGACGAACGCGCGCGACAGGCCGAGCAAGCGCCGTGAAGACGATCGCGACCCAGAGGAGACCGAGCCCGGCCAGCTCGCCGGTGCCGCTCGGCAGCGCGAAGTGGAAGATCACGAGCGCCGAGGCGACGAAGAGCAGCATCGCCGGCAACGTGTCCCGCCCGCGCAACTCGAGTAGGAGATCCTTCCGGGCGAGCGCAGCGACATCCGCGAAGTAGCCGCTCACGCGAACGCGAGCCGCCCGCTCGCGAGCGGCGCGAGACGCTCCGCGTCGTGCGTCGCGACGAGGAACGTCGACCGGCCGCGCCGTGCTGCGAGCTCGCGGTCGAGCAGCGCAGCTCCTTCGGCGTCGAGCGCGGAAAACGGCTCGTCGAGCAGCAGCAGCGACGGCTCGTGCAGAAAGACGCGGCAGAGCGCGAGCCGCTGGAGCATCCCGCGCGAGAACGAGCCGGTGCGCTCGTTGCGCGCGTCCCACAGGTCGAAGCGCTCGAGCAGCATCCCGATCCGCTCGCGCCGCTCGGGCACGCGGTAGAGCCGGCCGTAGAGCTCGAGGTTCTCGAGCGCGGTGAGCTCGCGGTAGACGAGCGGCTCGTGCGCGAGAAAGCCGAGTTGCGCGCGGTCCGAATCGACCTCCAGCTCACCGGCTGTCGGCAGCACGAGCCCGGCGATCAGGCGCATGAGCGTCGTCTTTCCGGAGCCGTTCGGCCCGGTGACGAGGACGAAGCCGCCGGGCTCCACGTCGAGGTCGAGCCCTTCGAAGATGCGCTTCGCGCCGTAGCGCATGGCGAGGCCGCGTGCCCGAATCGTCATGTGTCGAGTCTAGAGTCAGGCGATGGCGACGGCCCCGATCGCGCGGCGCGCCGCCGGTGAGCTTCCGTCGACCTGGAAGGTCGCCGGCCGCGGCTGGGGCCATCCGCTGCACAAGCTCTCGCCCTACGTCGGCGGCTTTCCGCCTGCGCTCGCGCGCTTCTTCGTCCTCAACCTCAGCGACCCCGGAGACGTCGTGCTCGATCCGTTCTCCGGGCGCGGGACGACGATCCTCGAGGCGTTGCTGTGCGGACGCGACGCGATCGGCACCGACGCGTTCGAGTACGCGTACGTCCTGTCGCGCGCGAAGGCCGAGCCGCTCTCGTTCGACGAGCTCGAGACGTATCTGCGCGCGAAGCTCGCCGACGCCGCGCGCGTGAAGCGTCGAGCTGGACAACGACGACCTCCGCGTCTTCTTCGCCGACTCGACGCTCGACGAGCTGCTGCGGCTGCGGGAGGTGCTGCGCGGCGACGACTCGCGCGAGGCGAACTTCGCGAAGGCCGTCGTGTGCGGCGTCCTCCACGGCCCGAGCAAGATGTTCCTCTCGGCGCCGCAGAAGGATCAGACGAGCTCGACCGTCGGCTACGTGCGCCGCTACCTCGAGCGCAACGGCATCGAGCGGCCGGAGCGCGACGTGCTCACGTCTGCGCTCGCGAAGGCACGCCGCTCCGGCCTCGACCGCCTTCCCGCGCACCGCGGAGTCGTGCACCGCAGCGACTGCCGTGCACTACCGCTCGCCGACGAGAGCATCGACCTGATCGTCACCTCGCCGCCGTACCTCGCCGTGCTCGACTACGCGTGGAACAACTGGCTGCGGCTGTGGTGGCTCGGCTGCGACCGGCTCGAGGAGCGCGGCAAGCTGATCCTGTCGCGCCGCGAGGACGTCTATCGCGAGTTCATGCGCGACACGTGTGCGGAGCTCTACCGCGTGCTGAGCGACGACTCCGCCGCCGTGATCGTCGTCGGCGACGTGAAGGGCCTGAACAGCGCGCTGCTCATCGCCGAGGAAGCCGCCGGCGCCGGCTTCGAGGTCGACTGCGTGATCGACGACGTCTACAAGCTGAACGCTCGCTCGATGCTCGTCCTGAACAGCCGCAAGTGGGGCTACGACGAGAGCGGCCACGAAGCGAAGAGCAGCGTCCTGATCGACCGCTGCCTCGTCCTGCGTAAGGGCGAGCTTCGCTGGCGCCGGCCGGCGATCGACTGGAGCGTTGCAGGCGGCGCGACTCGGTGACCTGGCGGCGAAGGGAGAACCTGCCGTCGCGCCTGCAGTTCCGCCGTCGTAAGCTCACGGCATGAGCACCGCGACCGCTCCCGACCTCGCGACGCGGCTCGCGGAGGCCGAGCGCAGCTACGTCGAGCGGAACCCCGAGTCCAGGCGGCTGCACGAGCGGCGCGCGGCGTCGCTGCCGGGCGGCAACACGCGCACCGTCATTCACCAGTCGCCGTTCCCGCTCACGATCGTGCGCGGCGAGGGAGCGAGGCTGACCGACGCCGACGGACACGTGTATCTCGACTTCCTCGGCGAGTACACCGCCGGGCTCTACGGCCACTCCCATCCCGTGATCGTCGACGCAATTCGCACCGCGCTCGACGACGGGATCGTTCTCGGCGCGTCCAACCGGTACGAGACGGCGCTCGCCGAGGCGATCCGCGGCCGCTTCCCTTCCGTCGAGCTCGCTGCGGTTCTGCAACTCGGGCACCGAGGCGAACCTGCTCGCGCTGTCGCTGGCGCGGGTGGCGACGAACAGGCCTGCCGTGCTCGTCTTCGAGGGCGGCTACCACGGAAGCGTCTTCTCGTTCGCGACAGCGGCAGGCACGCCGATCAACGCGCCGTTCCCGTTCGTCGTCGCGCGCTACAACGACATCGAGGAAGCGACGCGGCTGATCGCACGAACACGCACACGAGCTCGCAGCCGTGCTCGTCGAGCCGTTGCAGGGATCCGGCGGCGTGATTCCGGGCGATCGCGATTTCCTGCACGCGCTGCGCGACGCGACGCGCGAGCACGACGTGCTGCTCGTGCTCGACGAGGTGATGACGTCGCGCCTTTCGACGGGCGGCCTCCAGCAGGTGCACGGGCTGACGCCCGATCTCACGACGCTCGGCAAGTACATCGGCGGCGGGCTCGCCTTCGGCGCCTTCGGAGGACGCGCCGACCTGCTCTCGCGCTTCGACCCGTCGCGTCCCGACTCGGTGCCGCACGCGGGGACGTTCAACAACGCGGTGCTGACGATGGCCGCGGGCGCAGCCGGCCTGACCGAGGTCTACACGGCGGCCGAAGTCGAACGCCTCAATCGCCTCGGCGACCGGCTCCGCGATCGACTGAACGGTTACGCGGCCGAGCGCGGGCTCGACTTCGTCGCGACCGGCTACGGCTCGATGGTCGGGCTCCACTTCACCCGCGGCCCGATACGGCGCGTGTCCGACATCCCGGCCGCGCCCGAGGCGCGCGCGCTCCTCCACCTGCACCTGCTCGCGGACGGGTACTGGTATGCGCGTCGCGGCTTTGTCGCGCTCTCGCTTCCGCTCGGCGAAGGGGAGGTCGACGGCTTCGCCGCGTCCGTCGAGAGCTTTCTCGCCACCCTCGGCTAGAGAACCTCGGCCAGAACGAACAGCAGGAAGACCACGCTGATCACGCCGTTCATCGTGAAGAACGCGGCGTTCAGCCGGCGCAGGTCGTTCGGCGACACGAGCGAGTGCTCGACGGCGAGCAGCGCAGCGACGACCGCGACGCCGAGCCAGTAGGCGACGCCGAGGTCGAGTCCCGCACCGACGAGCGCGAGCAGCACGACCGTGAGCGCGTGCATCACGCGTGCTCCCCAGAAGGCCCCGCGCACGCCGAAGCGCGTCGCCACCGAGTGCAGTCCCTCCCGCCGGTCGACGTCCAGGTCGAACAGCGCGTAGAAGAGGTCGAAGCCCGCCACCCAGAAGGCGACGGCGCCGCCGAGCTCCCACGCCTCGAGCGGAAGCTTTCCCGTGATCGCCACCCACGCGCCCATGGGCGCGAGCCCGTCCACCGCTCCGAGCCAGAGATGGCAGAGCCACGTGAAGCGCTTGAGGTACGGATAGATCACGAAGCCGATCACCGGGATCGGCGAGAGCCAGCGCACGATCGGGTCGAGGTTGAAGGCGGCAAGCTCGTACACCGCCAGCGAGGCGGCGCAGAAGAGCAGCACCTGCACCGGCGTCAGCAGTCCCGCCGGCAGCTCGCGGGACGCCGTCCGCGGGTTGCGCGCGTCGAGCCGCGCGTCGATCAGCCGGTTCAGCCCCATCGCGAGCGACCGCGCGCCGACCATCGCGACCGTGATCCAGAACAGGTCGTGCGCCGACGGAATCGCCTGCACCGCCAGCAGCGCGCCGACGTACGCGAACGGCAGCGCGAACAGCGTGTGCTCGATCTTCACGAGCCGCGCAAAGCGCGCGGGATAGACGGCGGCCGCGCTCGTCACGTCTGCCGGTGCGACGTCGTCTCGTCCGCGAGCAGCCGGAGCGCGTGCTCGAGCGCGGGCCGGATCACGGCATACCCGTCGCGGCAGCCCCCGGGCGAGCCCGGCAGGTTGACGACGAGCGTCGCGCCGATCGTCCCCGCGACACCGCGCGAGAGCAGCGCGTGCGGCGTCTTCGCGATCGACTCGGCGCGGATCGCCTCCGCGATCCCCGGCACCTCCCGTTCGATCGCGGCGAGCGTCGCCTCGGGCGTCACGTCGCGCGGCGCGACGCCGGTCCCGCCGGTCGTGAGCACGAGCGGAAACTCGGCGGCGAGATCGCGAATCGCCGCCCAGATGTGCTCGCGCTCGTCGGCGACGATTCGACGCTCGACGTCGTAGCCGTCGGCGCCGAGCAGTTCCTCGAGCGAGTCGCCGCTCTTGTCCTCGCGCTCGCCGGCCGCGACGCCGTCCGAGACCGTCAGCACCGCAGCCCTCACGATTTCGTCTTCTCCACGAGCTTCACCTCGTCCACGACCATCTCCTTGTCGATCGCCTTGGCCATGTCGTAGACGGTGAGCGCCGCCACCGAAACCGCGGTCAAGGCCTCCATCTCGACTCCCGTCTGCGCCGTCGTCTCGACGGTCGCGGTGATCTCGACGGAGTCTGCCGTCGGAGCGACGACGACGTCGATGCGCGTGAGCGGCAGCGGGTGACACAAGGGGATGAGATCCGCCGTGCGCTTCGCGGCCATGATCCCCGCGAGCTGCGCCGTCGTCAACGCGTCGCCCTTCGGCAGCTCACGTAGGCGCCGCGCCGTCTCCGGCGCCATGCGCACGCGCCCCGATGCGACCGCACGGCGCCGCGACAGCGGCTTCGCGCCGACGTCCACCATCCGAACGTCGCCGGACGAAGAGACGTGCGAAAGCTCCGTCATCGGCGCAGGTAGCGGCGCGCGAGGTGCCCGAGGCCGCGACGGTGTCGTCCACAACGCGCGAAGCTTTCGATCGCCGTGCAGCACCTCGAGCACGCCCTGGAAACCGTCGAGCGCGCGGGAGCCGTACGGGTACCACCACGGCACGGCGACCCGCCCCCGGTCCGAGTCGACGAGCTTGACGTGCGAGACGTCGTAGAGCCCGTGCTTCGAGTGCGTCCGGCCGAGCCCCGACTCCTTGCGGCCGCCCCACGGCGCAGGGCCGGCGCCGTACGAGTAGCCGAGGTCGTTCGTCCACACCATTCCCGCCTCGATGCGCGAGGCAAGCGCTCGGGCGCGGGAGACGTCGCGGGTCCACACGCTCGCGCCGAGCCCGAAGCTCGACGCGTTGGCGAGCGCGACCGCCTCGTCCTCGTCGTCGAACGGCTGGACGGTCACGACCGGACCGAAGACCTCCTCCCGCTCGATGCGCGCCTCGGGATCGCCACCCACGAGGACCGTCGGCTCGTAGAACCAGCCGGGCAAGCCGACGTCCGGTCGGCGCGCGCCGGTGACGGCCTCGGCTCCGCGCTCGAGCGCCTCCGCGACGAGGTCTTCGACCTTCGAGCGGTGCTGCTCCGTGATCATCGGACCGAGATCGACGTCGGGATCCTCGCCGCGGCCGATCCGGAGCGTGCGCGCGCGCGCGGCGAGCGCGTCGACGAAGCGCGCATGAAGATCGCGGGAGACGTAGATCCGCTCGATGCCGACGCACACCTGGCCGCAATTCGCGAACGATCCCCACGCGGCGCCCTCGACGGCGCGTGTCGAGATTCGCGTCGTCGAGCACGAGCATCGGATCCTTCCCGCCGAGCTCGAGCGTGACCGGCCGGAGCAGCGCGCCGGCGGCGGCTGCGATCTTCCTCCCCGTCGCGGCCGAGCCGGTGAAGATCAGCTTCGCGACCCCGGGCGCCTCGACGAGCGCCTCGCCGGTCTCGCCGTCGCCTTGAACGACGCCGACCAGCCCGTCCGGCGCGCCGGCCTCGGCGAACACGTCGGCGACCCACGCGCCCGAGAGCGGCGTCAGCTCCGACGGCTTCACCACCACGGCATTGCCGGCCGCGACCGCCGTCGCCGTCTGCGTCAGCGGAATCGCGAAGGGAAAGTTCCACGGCGAGATGACGCCGACGACGCCGAGCGGCTCGTACACGATGTGCGCGCGCTTGTGCGCGAGATACGGAATGCCGTGGCGCACCCGCTCCGGAGCCAGCACGTGCTCCGCGTTGCGCGCGAGCCACGCGAGCTGCTCGATGCCGAGCAGGAGCTCCGTCGTGTACGCCTCGACGAGTGGCTTTCCCGTCTCGGCGGTGATCGTCGCGGCGATCTCTTCCTTCCGCGCGAGCACCACGCGCGAGACGCCGAGCAGCAACTCACGCCGCTCCTCGAACGACGACCGCGCCCCAAGCCTCCTGTGCAGCGAGCGAGCCTGCGACGACCGGCGCGACGTCGAGCGTCACGGGCACGGCGCCGACGGGAGCGAGCGTCGCTGGATTGATCGGACGGAGCTGCCCCTCCGCGACGAGGGTGTTCACACGGCGGACTCTAGTGGCTCCGCGTCGAGCGCCTTGAGCTGCACGTCGATCCACGCGGCGAGGTCGTGGTCGCGCACCCACGACCGAATGGCCTCGATCCGCTCCCGCCTCTCGCCCGGTGGCATCTCGAGCGCGCGATGGATCGCCTCCGCCTGCCCGGCAACGTCGAAGGGATTGACCGTCAGGGCCCAGTCTCCGAACTCCTCGTGCGCGCCGGCGTTCTCCGACAGGATCAGCACTCCGTCGCGCTCGTTCACGAGCGGCGCCTCCTTCGCGACGAGGTTGAGGCCGTCGAAGATCGCGTTGACGAGGAGCACGTCGAAGTCCTTGTACGCCGCGACCGCCTGCGGGAAGTTGTCGCCGATCTGGAGGTCGATCGGCGTCCAGCCGTCCTGCTGGAAGCGGTAGTTCACACGCCGTGCCTCGCGCTGGATCGCGCCGACGTACTCGGCGTACTCCGGGATGTCCTGCCGCGAGGGGTCGAGCAGCGCGAGCAGCTTGACGCGGGTGTGCATCTCGGGATGCGCGTCGAGGTAGAGCTCGAACGCGCGGAAGCCGCGCACGACGTTCTTCGACGGGATCCGTGCGGTCGACGCGCAGGATGACCTTCTCGGGACGGCCCTCGGCGAGCACCTCGCCGGCGGCGAGCACGGCGTCGCTGTGCGCCAGGTCGTCGAACTCGCTCGGATCGACCGAGATCGGCGCAGCCGTGATCGCCACGCGCCGGCCCTCGTAGCCGATGCAGTCGCGGGCCCAGTCGGGCGACGCCCCGACGATGTCCTCCGCCGAGCGCATGAAGTTGCGCCGCCAGCGTCGGGTGTGGAAGCCGATCGCGTCGTTCGCGAGCAGGCCGTCGTGGATCGCGCGCCGGATCGCGAGCGGCAGCACGTGCCAGTAGTCCGTCTGCGGCCACGGGATGTGCACGAAGTGCGCGAGGCGCGCGTCCGGGTGCGCGTCACGCACGAACCGCGGCGCGAGGTAGAGGTGGTAGTCGTGGAAGAAGACGGAGGCGCGCGGATCGCGGTCGAGCTCGTCGAGCACCGCGTCGGCAAACGCGCGGTTGACCGGCACGTAGCCCTCGATCCACGCGTTGTGCAGGCCGTGGTCGAGGCTCGGCGAGACCGTGAGATCCCACAGGTAGTGCTGCAGGAACCAGAGCGTCGGGTTCGAAACCACGTTGTAGTACCAGTCGTACGCCTGCGGATCGTGCGCGACCAGCCGCAGGCGATAGCTCGAGCCGTCGCGCGCCCTCTCGTCGAGCGCGCCGTCGGCGGTCTCGGACGCGAGCGACGCGATCCTCGTCCGACATCGCGCTCGCGATCCACGTCACGTCGTGGTGGAGAACGAGGCTCCGGAGGGCGGTGACGAGCCCGCCGCCTCCCCGCTGCGCGACACGCTCCCCGTGCTGGCCGCGCGCGTAGGTCACCGGGCCACGGTTCGAGACGACGATCAGGCTGCGGCGGTCGATCACGCCCCAGCCTATCCCCCGCGAAGCGGTGGTTATGCAGCCGCGACCGTGGTGACCTCTGCCCCTGCGGTGTCGTGGCCGAGCAACCGGTTGAAGAGCACGAGCCAATCCCGGAGCAGGCGCGGAGTCAGGAAGTGCTGCCGCACGTACTCCTTGCCGTGCAGTGCGCGCACCCGGGCCTCGGCGGGGTTCTGGAGCACCTCGAGACACGCGGCGGCGCACTCCTCGGCGGAGCTGACGAGCCAGCCCGTCTCCCCGTGCACGATCTGCACGCGGATGCCACCGACGTTTCCGGCGACCGTAGGCCGTCCTTTCCAGAGCGCCTCGCTGACCGTCAGCCCGAAGCCCTCGCGAATCGACTTCTGGAGCACGACCCTCGAGTTCACCTGGAACGCGTTCACCTCGACCGAGCCGACGTTGTTCAGGTTGGAGAGGATGTAGATGTCGGGATCGCCGTCGGCGTACTCGAGCGTTCGGTTGTAGTACTCCACGCCCTCGGGGTCGTCGTGCGCCATCGATCCGACGAGCGCGAGCTGCACCTCCGGAACCTCTGCCTTGACCAGCCTGTAGGCGTCGATCACGCCGAGCGGGTCCTTCCAGGGATCGAACCGGGAGACCTGCGTGAGCAGCGGCCGCTCGACGTCGGGCCCGAACTGATCGACGATGTATGCCGCGTCCTCCGACGACAGCGCCATGTTCTTCGGCGCGAGTGGATCGATCGCCGGCGGCCAGACGTACGCGTGGCTGCATGCCGGTCGGCACGTACTCGGCCAGGTGGAAGACGCTCGCGTCGTAGCGGCCGATCGACGGGAGCAGAAAGTCGAGGACCTCCTGGTTCGGCGCCGAGAAGTCGATGTGCCCGCGCCAGATCCAGCGCGCCTTCGAGTCGGGGAAGTGGTCGATCAGCCCCACCGGCTGCGGATCGTGGACGATCACGAAGTCGTAGTCGTCCGTGAAGTCGCGCGCGTTCAGCTCCTGGTAGCGAGCGAAGATCTCCTTGTGCGACTCGCTCAGCCCGTGCGCGTCGCCCTGGATCGCGTTGTGAATCGTCTTCGTGACGTTGAAGAAATCCTCCGCTCCGCGAATGATCCGCCACTCGACCTCGAGGCCCGCGTCCTGCATCAGCGGCACGAGCGTGTAGTTGATCTCCGCGACCCCGCCGCCGAACGCAGTTGCCGAGAGGTGCACGACCCGCTTCCCCGCGAGCGGCGCGGCGAGCTCGCGGATCTGCTCCATCAGCCCGCGCGTCGCGAGCGACGCGTAATCGGCGAGCGACTTGTGTCCGACGTTGACGAGCTGCAGCAAACGGGCTGTCAGGCGGTGAGGACTTTGACGAAACGCAGCCTCGAGCCGCGGCCCTCGGGGCCCGCGTCCGAGCGTGAACTCGTCTGCGATCGCGCGGATGATCGCGATGCCGAGGCCGCCCTCCGTGAGCGTCTCGAGATCGCCCGCATCCCCCTCCTCCGCCGGATCGAAGCCGCCGCCCTCGTCGTTCACCTCGATCGCGAGCCGATCGCCGTACAGCTCGTAGGAGATCTCCACCGAACCGCTGGCGTCCGCAGTACGCGTGGCGAACCGAGTTCGAAGTGGCTTCGGTCAGCGCGAGCTTGAGGTCGGCCAGCAACTCCTCGGAGATCGGACGGAGGCGCGCGAGCCCCGTCAGCGCGAGCCTGCAGAGCGCGATGTACTCCGGCCGCGCCGGGATCGTCAGTCGAACGATCCGGCCGTCGCGGCCGTTCAATTCCGGCATGGTCTGGGCCGTTTCACGCACTGTCATAGGCAGGTGCACGATCTACCCGCACATTCTTACGGGTAAACCTACTCGTATCTTCTCTCTTTTGCCAGGTGCCTGTCTGCTTCGAGGTTAGATCCTGCCCTGGTTGCCAAGAACGTAACCCGCGACACATATTCGTTCGTCTATCGAGCGAGCGGAGCGACGTTTTCACGTGGAAACGGCGCAGCCTCGTCCAGCGCCGGCGGTAGGCGCAGCGTGAAGCTCGTCCAGCCGTCCCGGACCTCGAGCTCGAGCGTGCCGTCCATCGCGGTTGCGAGCTCGCGCGCGATCGCCAGGCCAAGCCCGCTCCCGGAGGCGCGCGCCCCGTCCACGCGGTAGAAGCGGTCGAAGATGTGACCTGCATGCTCGGCCTCGATGCCCGGCCCGTCGTCCGCGACGCTCAGCGTCGTGCCGGACGAGCGGACCCGCACGCGAGTGCCCGGAGCCGTGTGCTTGAGCGCGTTCTCGACGAGCGCCCGGCCGATGCGCAGGATCCGCCCATCGTCGCCGAGCGCGCGCGCCTCCAGCGCCTCGACCTCGAGCGGGTGCGACGTTGCGGCCGCGACCGCGCGAAATTCCTCGGCCAGATCCTGCGCCACCTCGGCGAGATCGACCGTGCTGTGCTCGATGTGCATCCGACCGGCGTCGAGACGCGTCAGGTCGAGCAGATCCTCGGCGAGACGCTGAAGACGCGTGACCTGCTCGCCCATCGTCTCGAGGAACTCGCGCCGCGTCGCCTCGTCGAGCTCCTCGTCGGTGAGCAGCTCGATGAAGCCGCGGAGCGAGAAGAGCGGTGTCCGGAGCTCGTGCGACGCATTGCCGACGAACTCGCGGCGCGCCCGCTCGAGCTGCGACAGGCGAAGCCGCATGCGGTCGAAGGCGCGCGCGAGCTCACCCAGCTCGTCCAGGCTCCGGTCGACGATCGGCTCGTCGAAGTGGCCGGCGGCGATCCGCTCGGCCGCCGCTTCGAGTCGGGCGATCCGCCGCGCGAAGAGCGACGCCATCCAGTACCCGAGGACGAGCGCGAGCCCGAGCGCGAGGAGGCCGGCTTCGAGCACGCGGCGCTGCACCGTGTGGACGTTGTCCAGCGCATCGCTAAGCGAGGCGGAGAGGAGGACCACGGCGCCCAGCGACGGCGCGAGCGACGAGGCGGTCGGCGCCGCGACTTCGGCGAACTCCTCATCGCCGCGCCGGACCGTGCCCGAGCTGACGTCGAACGCGTTCGCCGCGGCCTGCGCCACCGCATCCGAGCTGACGTCGCTCGAGTCGATCGTGTTCGAGTCCTCGCCGACTTGGAGGAACGCGTTCCGACCGCGCGACGCCTGCGTCGTGATCTCGTAGATGACGACCCGCGCGCCGGCTCGCGAGGACCACGTCTGGAGGTTCTCCGCCCAGTTGAACTGCGTCTGGGTCACCGCGTTCCTGATCTGGGGCATCGCCTCGCTCAGCTCGGTCAGCTTCGCGTCGATCAGGCGGTTCCGCAGCGACGGGACCACGACCAGGTAGACGAGCCCGAGCGCGAGCAGGACGACCGCCATGAGCGCGAGGCTCAGCCGGGCCCCGACGCTGCGGAGCGGGTTCATCTCTCGCGGAAGCGGTAGCCGGCGCCGCGGACGGTGTGGATCAGCTCGGGCTCGCCGGGATCGCGCTCCAGCTTCTCGCGGAGATGCCGCACGTGGACGTCGATCGTGCGCGGCTCCCGGTACTCCGACCCGCCCCAGAGCTCCTCCAGGAGCATCTTCCGCGAGAAGACGCGTCCCGGAGACGCCGCCATCGTCCGCAGCAGCTCGAACTCGACGTACGTCAGCTGCACCTGCCTGCCGTCGAGCTCTACCGTCCTTCGGCCGGTGTCGATCTTCAGGCCGTTCGAGGCGATCAGCTCGTCGCCGTCCTCGCCCTGGTACGCCGGCAGCTTCGCCCGCCGGAGGAGCGCGCGCACGCGGCTGCGGAACTCGTGGATCGAAAACGGCTTCGTGATGTAGTCGTCGGCGCCGAGCTCGAGCCCGACCACCTTGTCCAGCTCGTCGTCGCGGGCGGTGAGCATGATGATCGGCACCGTGCTGCGGGCGCGGAGCCGCTTGCAGACCTCGAGCCCGTCCACGTGCGGCAGCATGATGTCGAGGACGACGAGATCCGGGTTCTCGGCCGCAAAGCGATCGAGAGCCTCCTGACCGTCGAGGGCGGAGACGACGCGGAAACCGTCGCGTTCGAGCGGGTACCGCAGGAGCTTCTGGACGGCTTCCTCGTCGTCGACGAGCAGGATGGTCGGTGGGTCTGACATACGCACGCCTGCCGCGCGACAGGTTTCAAATCGCCAACCTACTATAGCCCCGCATGTCCGCAGCAGCGCCCACGCGCCGGCGCCGTCGCGCGCGGCGTGGCTCGCTCGAGCGGCCGATCAGCGGTCGCACGTACCGCGGCACGTGGCTGCTCGTCGCCCTGCCGCTCCTCCTCGCCGCGTTCACGGTGACGAGACCGGCGGCGCTGCCTCCGCCGGCGCTGCCTCCGGCGTTCGACGCGCGGGGCGCGAAGCAACTCGCTCTCGACCTCGCGAGGACCCATCCAGACCGCTCGCCGGAGTCGGCCGGGGCCCTGGGCGCGGCAACGTGGTTCCGCGACGAGCTACGGCCCTACGGCTTCAGAGTCGCCTCCGATCGTTTCGCGGCCGAGGTTCCGGGACGCGGACGCTTGTCGTTCGAGAACCTCGTCGCGGTCGCCGCCGGACGCTCGCCTTCGTCGATCGTCGTGATGGCGCACCGAGACAACACCGGTGCCGGTGCCGGCGCGAACGACAACGCGTCGGGAACAGCCGCGCTGATCGAGCTGGCCCGCTCGTACGCGAACCCGGCAGCCCTCTCGACGGCACCGTCCAGCTCCCAGCGCGTGCGGCCGGCGCACACGCTCGTCTTTCTCTCGACGGACGGCGGCGCGCTCGGCGGGATCGGCGCGGCGCGCTTCGCCGAGCATTCGCCCTTCGCGCGAAGCGTCGTCGCGGTCATCGACCTCGACGCGATCGCCGGCCGCGGCCTCCCGCGCCTCGAGTTCGCCGGCGACCGGCCGCAGATGAGCGGCGCCGACCTCCTCGCCACCGCCGCCGCACGCATCCTCGAGCAGCAGGGCCGCCTACCCGAGCGGCCGAGCGCGCTCCACCAACTGCTCGACCTGGGGTTCCCGTTCAGCTTCTACGAGCAGGCGCCGCTGCTCGCGCGCGGAATCTCCGCGGTCACGCTGACGTCGTCGGGCGACCGGCCGCCCAGCGGCGTCGGCGACACGCCGGACCGCCTTCGTGGCTATCGGCTCGGCCAGATCGGCCGGGCCTCGCAGCAGTTGCTGGGCTCGCTCGACGAGGGACTGGAGCTCGCCCGCGGGACGTCGACGTACGTCTTCTTCGGCGCTCGGATCGTCCGGGGCTGGGCAATCGAGCTCGTGCTGGTGGCGGCGTTGCTGCCGTTTCTCACAGCGGTCGTCGACCTGTTCGCGCTCACGCGCCGGCGGCGCCTGCCGCTCGCGCCCGCGATCCGCAGCCTGCGAAGTCGGGTTGCCTTCTGGCTGTGGGTCGTCGTGCTCTTCGAAGTGCTCGGCCTCGTCGGCTTCTGGCCTCACACCGGGCTTCGCCCACCCGCACCCGAGGCGAGCACCGGCACGGACTGGCCGGTTCTCGGGCTCGGCATCCTGACCGGTCTGTCGCTCGTCGGCTGGCTCGTCGCGCGCGAGCGCCTCATGCCGCGACGCCGAATCTCCCTCGAGGACGAGCTGACCGGCCACTGCGCCGCGCTGCTCGCCCTCGCGATGGTCGCGCTGCTCACGGTTTCGGTCAACACGTTCGCCCTCGTGTTCCTGCTGCCCTCGCTGCACGCGTGGCTCTGGCTCGCGCAGCTGCACAACCGCCCGCTTGCGACCCGCCTCGGCGTGTGGCTCGCAGGCTTCGTCGGGCCCGCACTGCTGGTGTGGGAGTTCGCCGGTCGCTTCGGCCTTGGGATGGACGCACCGTGGTACCTGCTCCAGCTCGTCGCCCTGGGACGCGTCCCCCTCGTCACGTTGGCCCTTGTCGTGGTGTGGGCAGCTTCGGCCGGGCAACTCGCCGCACTCGCCGGCGGAAGGTACGCGCCCTACCCCGGCGAAAGCGAACGGCCACCGCTCGGCCCGATCCGGCGGACGATCCGCGCGGCTGGTGCTCTCGCTGCGCAGCGGCCGCCGCCGCCTCTATCCGGTTCCGGACGAGGACGTCTCCGCCGCCGACGCCTGACGCGGCCTAACGAAGCGCGAGGTAACGGACCACGGCGCCGGCGCCGAGCTCGCCGGCTCCGCGCGGCGCGTGGACGAGCGCGTCCGCCGCAGCGGTTCGCGCGATCATGTGCGACTCCTGCCCGACCAGCGGCTCGAGGACCACGCGCTCGCCGTCGACCCGTGACCGCGCGCGCACGAGCTCGTCGCGCTCCGGATTTCGCCGAACCGCGGTCGCCAGCTCGCCCAGCTCGAACCTGGGACCCGGTTCGCGCGCTCCCTGCAGGGCCAGCACCGCCGGCCGCACGAACAGCTCGAAGCAGACCAGTGACGACACCGGATTGCCGGGGAGACCGAACACCAGCGTCTCGCCGCGGACGCCGAACGAGATCGGCTTCCCCGGCTTCACGGCGACGCGCCAGAAGATCTCCTCGACGCCGAGCTCAGCCGCGATTGCCCGCACGAGGTCGTGTGGGCCGACCGAGACGCCGCCGGAGCTGACGATGAGATCCGCGTCGACGCCTTGCTCGAGCGCCGCTCGATGAGCCGCCTCGTCATCCGAGGCGGGGGCGAGCGAGACGACGTCGGCGCCGCACGAGCGGAGGGCGGCCGCGAGCATGACGCCGTTCGACTCGTAGATCTGGCCGGGCTCCAATCGCTCGCCCGGACGGCGCAACTCGGTGCCCGTGCTGAGAACGAGCGCGCGCGGACGGCGGGCGCACGCCACCTCACCCAACCCCGCAGCCGCGAGCGCGCCGACCTGAGCAGGGCCGAGCACGGTTCCTGCGCCGAGCACGACATCGCCGGCCGCAAGATCACCGCCGCGCGGCCGGACGTGCGCGCCGACCTCGACACGACTTTCGATCTCCACGCTGTTGGCATGCTGGACAACATACTCCACCGGGATGACGGCATCGGCACCTTCCGGGACCACACCGCCCGTCGCGATTCCCATCGCCTCGCCTGCCTCCAGCGGACGCGCCGACGGCACGCCCGCAGCGACCCGACCCACGACCGGCAACGTGCCGGGTGTATCGGCCGCGCGAACGGCGAAACCGTCCATCGCCGAGCTCGGGAACGGGGGCAGATCCACCACCGAAGCCGTATCCGCGGCGAGCACGCGGCCGGCCGCAGCCTCGATCGGCACGGCCTCCGACGGCAGACGGCGAGCGCGCGCGAGAATCGCTGCGAGCGCCTCCTCGATCGTGAGCAAGCGCGCCACGGGCGACGCATACTAGGCGCCGTGATCTCGGTCGTCGTCCCCGTCTACAACGAGGAGCGCAGCGTGGGCCTGCTGTACGAGGAGCTCCAGGCCGCTCTCGATCCACTCCCCGACGAGTGGGAGGTCGTCTACGTGGACGACGGGTCGACGGACGACTCTTTCTCGGCGCTGACACGGCTGCACTCGCGTGCAGGGAACGTCCGGGTGGTGCGGTTGCGGCGCAACTTCGGCAAGGCCGCGGCGCTCGCGGCCGGGTTCGCCGAAGCGACCGGCGACATCGTGGTGACGCTCGACGGTGACCTTCAGGACGACCCTTCCGAGATCCCGCACCTGCTCGCAAAGCTCGACGAGGGGTTCGATCTCGTGTCCGGCTGGAAGACCCGGAGGCGCGATCCGATCACGCGCCGCATTCCGTCGAAGCTCTTCAACTGGGCCGCCGGGCGCATGTCGGGGGTTCAGCTCCACGACATGAACTGCGGTCTGAAGGCCTACCGCGGGGAGGTCGTGCGCGGCCTCGTCCTCTACGGCGAGCTGCACCGGTTCATCCCCGTGCTCGCGCACGAGCAGGGTTACCGCATCGCGGAACTGTCGGTGAATCACCGGCCGCGAGGGCACGGACGCTCGCGCTACGGGCTCGAGCGCTACCTCCGCGGCTTCCTCGACCTGCTCACCGTGTCGTTCATGGGCCGCTATCGGCACCGGCCGCTCCACCTGTTCGGCGGCCTCGGCCTCTTGCTCACCCTTGCGGGCACCGCCGTCCTTCTCTACCTGACGATCGACAAGATCGCGGGCCACGCGATCGGGCAACGGCCGCTTCTGACGCTCGGCGTGCTGCTCGTCGTCGTGGGGATGCAGTTCTTCTCGCTCGGGCTGATCAGCGAGATGATCACGAGCCACCACGAGGAGCGCGCGCTCGCGCGCGAGCAGCGCGACGCGCGGGTCGAGGAAGTGCTCTCGTAGCGGAACCGCTCCGCGTCCTCTACTTCGGCACCTACGAGCGCGACTATCCGCGCAACGCCCAGGTGATCTCGTGCCTCCGCAGCGCAGGAGTCGACGTTCGCGAGCGTCACGTCGGGGTGTGGGAGGAACGCGAGCACAAGTTCGGCGCGGGGCTCGCCGACTCGGCACGGCTCGCGCGCGCCGAGCTAGAGCTGCTTCGGCGTCCGACCGGAGACTTCGACGCGCTCGTCGTCGGCTACCCCGGCCACCTCGATCTGCCGGCGGCCCGCCGCGCGGCGCAGGGACGGCCTGTCGTCTTCAACCCGCTCGTCTCGCTGGCCGACACGCTCGTCTCCGATCGCGGGCGGTTCCGCGCCGGCTCGCTTCCCGCACGCCTTCTGCACAAGATGGATCGCGCAGCATTTCGCGCAGCCGACGTCGTCGTCGCGGACACGGCCGCGCAGGCAGAGCTCTTCGGCCGGCTCGGCGCTCGGCGTGTCGAGGTGTGCTTCGTCGGCGCGGAGGAGCGCGTCTTCGGCCCCGGCTGGAAAATGCTGGAGCCGTTCACCGCGCTCTTCGTCGGCAAGCTGATCCCGCTGCACGGAATCGACACGGTTCTCGAAGCCGCACGACTGGCACCCGGGATTCCGTTCCGCGTGATCGGCAGCGGACAGCTCGAGCACCTGCTGCCGGAACGACCGCCGAACGTCGAATGGGTGCCGTGGGTCGAGTACGCGAGGCTTCCCGAGCAGCTCCACGCCTGCGGCTGCGCGCTCGGCATCTTCGGAACGTCGGCCAAGGCGCAGCGCGTGATCCCCAACAAGGTGTTCCAGGCGCTCGCGTGCGGCGCGCCCGTGATCACCGCGGACACGCCGGCGGTCCGAGAGCTCGGCGAGGACTCCCCGCTGCTCGTGCCGCCGGGTGACGCACGCGCGCTGGCCGACGCCGTGGTGCGCCTCGCTCGCGACGCCTCGCTGCGCGCGGACGTTGCAGCGCGCGGCCGAGCAACGTACGAGACGCGCGCGAGCGAGGCGATACTCGGCGCACGATGGCGCGCGCTGATCGAAGAACTCCTCTAGCGGTCTGGGGAGGCGTCGCCGCGTTCGCGGCGCTGTTCGGCACGCTCGCGGTTCGGCGGCACGAGGCGTTTTCGACGGCGCGCTTCGACCTGGGAAACATGGTGCAGGCGGTGTGGTCGACGGCGCACGGGCATCCGCTGCGCGTCACCGATCTGGACGGCGACCAGGTGCTTCGACTCGGCGCGCACGTCGACCCGGTGCTCGTCCTCTTCGCGCCGCTCTGGTGGCTGTGGCCGAGCCCGAACCTGCTGCTCGTCGTCCAGGCGATCGCGATCGCTCTCGGCGCAGTGCCTGTCTATCGCCTCGCGCGGAAGCACCTCGGCTCGAGCCGCGCGGGAACGCTGTTCGCGTTCGCGTACCTCCTCTATCCGCCGACGACGTGGCTCGCTCTGAACGAGTTCCATCCCGGCGGGCTCGCGATGCCCGCCCTGCTGTGGGCCTTCTGGTACCTCGACGAGGACCGGCTCGCGCTGTTCACGATCTTCGCGCTGTTCGCCGCGTGCTCCCGGGAGGACATCCCGCTCGTCTTCATCGGCTTCGGAATCTGGTACGCGCTCGCCCACGGCAGGCGCGCGGTCGGCGTCGCAATCGCAATCGCAGGCCTCACGTGGACGGTGCTCGCAGTCAAAGTCGTCATCCCGCACGTTCGCGGAGGCGAGACGGCGTTCGCCGGACGGTACGGGGAGGCGAAGGCTGCGCTCGGCGATCCAGGCTCACTGCTGCGGCTCGTCTTCGACCACGGTGGCGTCCACTACCTGCTCGACCTCGTTCTGCCGCTCGCCGCGCTGTCGCTGCTCGCGCCGATCGCGCTGGCCGCGCTTCCCGGGCTCGCGCTCAACCTTCTTTCCGCCACGCCCACGCAGACCTCGATCCACTTCCACTACACGGCCGCGATCACTCCGCCTCTCGTCGCGGCGGCTGTCTTCGCCGCGGCGCGCGTGCGCATGCGCTGGCGGTTGCCCGTCGCAGGAATCGTTCTCGCCGCTGCGCTGATCGGGAACTACCGGCTCGGGGCGATCCCGTTGTGGCGCGAGCTTCCGGGTGGAGAGACGCTTGGGTCGCGTGACGCCGTCGTCACCCAGCACGACCGCATCGCGGCGCGCGCCCTCACGCTGATTCCTACGAACGCGGTCGTCAGCGCGACGAACTCGCTGGGAGCGCATCTCTCGGCGCGCCGGCGGTTCCTCAGCTTTCCGTTCATCGAGGATGCGAAGTGGGTCGCCGTCGACGAGACGCAGCCGGGATACGCGGATCGCGTGTCGCCGCTACCGACGGTGACGCAGGTCGCGTGGCTGCGACGCAATCCCGCGTGGCGCGTCGTGTTCGAGCAGGACGGCGTGCTCGTCTTCGAGCGCGTCCTGCCGCCGTAGACGCTCAGAGCGGGATGGTCTGGCGCAACAGGTACGCGCAGAGCGCGAGCGAGAGGAGCGCCGCAGGCTCGTCGTCCTCCGCAGCCGCGAGCGGCACGGCCCACACGACGTACCAGACGACGAGATAGGGCGCCGCGAGCAGGAGCACGCACGTGGCCAGCCCGAGGCGGGCGCGTCCGCGCCACGCCTCGCGCACCAGCCACGCATAGGCGAGAGCGAACGCGAGCCCGAAGACCGCGATCGTGAGCCAGCGAGGAGCGCCGGCCTGCTCGAGCCGATGCGGCAGTGCCCAACTCGTCTCGTGGTTCGCGTTGCGCGCAAGCGATCCGAAAACGCGGAGCCATCCAGTGCCGTAGCGCACGAAGGCGAGGAGCGCGACAGCGGCCGCGGCCGCGGCGAAGCCGACGTGATCGACCTTCCGCCCGGATCCGCGCGCCTCGATCGCGCGGAGCGGCAAGAGCACGAGCGGAACCCACTTGACCAAGGTGCCGAGCGCCCAGCAGACACCCGCGAGGCGCCGACGGCCCGCGGCCGCGGCTGCGAGCGCGCCGAGGACGAGGAACGCGAGCCACGCGTCGTTGTGACCGCCTCCGGCGAAGTGCACGGCGAGCAGCGGGTTCCAGCCGACGAACGCGAAGGCGAGTGCGGGCCGCGGCGACAGCCGGGACGCCAGCAACGCCGCTCCGAGCACGAAGAGCGGCGGCGATCGTCTTGTAGATCCAGGCCGCCGCGTCGGCCGACGTCCCGGCCGCGAGCGCAAGTGGCTCCGAGGGAAGCGTGAACGCGGGACCGTAGACCGTCGTCGAGTCGCGCCAGTCGGTCCCGATCCACTCGTACGCCGGATCGCCGGGGAACGCGTTCGGCGCGACCTCGTACGGATTGGCGTCGTGCACCGCCGCGAGCCGGCCGTAGCTCCAGTACGCCCACGCGTCGGTCGAGAGCAGCAACGGCACCCCGAGCGGCACGAGTTGGATCGCGCAGGCGAGCGCGGCGACGGCTGCGACGCGCGGCGCCGATCTCCGCGCGAGAACGACGCCGATCGCGTAGACGGCGAACGCGGCGGCGAGCAGCCCGAGGAACCACCACGCCCAGACCGAGTCGCCGCCTGGATGGCCGCCGTTCCGCGGGACGAGCGGCGATCCGGACGGCCAGGCGAGCATGACTGCCGCTGCCGTCAGCGCGAGGACGGCGGCTCCCGCGGCGAGCGCCGCGCTACGGATTGGTGTACGTCGGCGTGTAGGTCTGCGTGGTGTCGGTCGACGAGGACGCGCCGGTCCACTGCCACTCGCCGTGCCAGGAGGTGAAGGTCGGCTGCTGCTCGGGCACCACGAAGTCGCGGTACGGAAGCTTCGCCGATGCCTCCGACATGAACAGGTTCCAGATCGTCGCCGGGAAGGTGCCGCCCGCGACCGCGATCCCGTGCACGTACTCCATCGGGATCTCGGCCTTGGGATAGCCCACCCAGACGGTCGCCTCGAGTTGCGGCGTGTAGCCGCAGAACCACGCGTCGACGTGCTCGTCGGTCGTTCCCGTCTTGCCCGCCGCAGGCCTGCCGAAGTTCGCGCCGACACCCGTGCCGTAGAGAACGTTCTGCTGGAGAATCTGCGTCACCTCGTACGCGACGGCCTGAGAGATCACGCGCGTCCGTCGCGGCTTGCCCCAGTCGGCGCGCGTGTCACGCTTGCCGTTCGGGAGGATCACCTTCGTGATCGCCATCGGCTTCGAGCGGATTCCGCCGGCGGCAAGCGTGGCGTAGGCAGACGCCATGTCGAGCGGCGACACGGCGATCGAGCCGAGGCCGATCGACGGCACGTAGGCGCCGTGCACGTCGAGCCGCGTGCGGACGCCGAGCTTGCGCGCCATCTTCGCGACCTTGTCGGCGCCGATGTCGAGCGTCAGCCGCGCGTAGACCGTGTTGTCGGAGCGAAGCGTCGCCTTGGCGACCGACGTGCCGCCGACGTAGGTGCTGTCGTACGTCTTCACGTCCCACGGCTTGACGCTGCACGGGCCGGTGTCGCAGTGCAGCGGCGCCGAGAGGTAGTTCGTCGACTCGGGATCCATCCCCGCCTCGACCGCCGCCGCGAGCACGAACGTCTTGAAGGTCGAGCCCGTCTGCCGGCGCGCCTGCGAGATGAGGTTGAACTGGTTGTGCTTGCGGCCCGGATAGACCGCCGTCATCGCGCGGATCGCGCCGGTCGCCGGGATCGATCGCGACGACCGCTGCACCGGGATCGTCCGGCTCGTTGAGCGTGTCGCCGATCGCCTTCCGCGCGGCGCGCTGCAGCTTCGGATCGATCGTCGTGTACACGCGCAGGCCGCCGTGGCGCACGCGGGCCTCTCCGTACACGCGCCTGAGCTCGTCGCGCACGTACCGGAAGAAGTCCGGTTGCCAGATCCGCTTGTAGAGCGTGCCGAGCTTCAGGTCGAGGTTGTGATGCCGCACGGCGACCCTGTACTGGTGGCGCGTGATCACTCCGGTCGTGTACATGGCGCGAAGAACCTCGTTGCGCCGCGCGCGGGCTGCGTGGGGATCGCGCACCGGGTCGTACCGCGACGGCGCCTGCGGGAGACCGGCGAGAAGCGCGGCCTGCGACAGCGTCAGGTTCTTCGCGTGCCTCGAGAAGTACGTCTGCGCCGCCGCCTCGACGCCGTACGCCTGGCTGCCGTAGTACACGCGGTTCAGGTACTCGCGTGAGGATCTTGCGCTTCGACCACTTGTTCGCGAGCTTCTCCGCGAGGCACGCCTCGCGCAGCTTCCGCGTCAGCGTGCGCTCGCGCGAGATGTAGAGGTTGCGGACGAGCTGCTGCGTGATCGTCGAGCCGCCCTGCACGACCTTCCCCGCGCGCAGATCCTCCCAGAGCGCGCGCGTGATTCCCATCGGGTCGATGCCGCCGTGTTGCCAGAAGCGCTTGTCCTCGACCGCCACCGTCGCCTTCGGCAGCCACGGGCTGATCCGCGACCACTTCACCGGCTGCCGGTTCCGCTCGGACGGAATCGAGCCGAGGCGCGAGCCGTCGGCCGCGTAGATGAAGGTGTTCTCGCCGATCGGAATCTCGGAGAGAGACGCGAGCGAGCAGCCCCTCTGGTACGCGAGCGCGCCGCCGAGAGCCGACGGAGACGAGCAGGACCGACGAGCCACGACGCCGGCGAGCACCGCGACCGCGCCGAGACGGCGGCGGCGGCGCGAACCGCGCTTGCGCCGCTCGCGCGCGCAATCGCCTCGCCCGCAGGACCTCGCAGCTCGAGGTCGTCGCGCCGACCCGATCCGCGACGCGGCGGGCTCACTTGTAGACGCCGGCGGCGCGAAGTCGCCGGTGGGCGCGCAGGCGCAGGTCCCGGGCGCGCGCTCGGCCTCGACGACGGACGGCGGCCCGTCGCAGAGCGTGATCACGGCCTTGTCTTCCTCGAGCGAGCTGAGGTACACGTCGCCGTTCGTCTCCGCGCGCAACTCCTCGAGCAAAGCGTCGAGATCGGTCTCGAGAGGAACGTGCACGGTGATCTCGGCGATCTTCTCCGGGTCGCGGATCGTGAAGTTGACGATGGTATCCGAGGCCAGCTTCTCGTTCGGGATCACGAGTCGCGTCTGGTCGTCGGCCGCGATGAACGTGTAGGTGAGCCCGATCTCCTCGACCGTTCCCTCCGCGTCGTCGACCATCACCCGGTCGCCGAGCCGCAGCGGCTGCGAGAACGCGATGAGGATCCCGGCGATGGCGTTCCCGATCGTGCGCTGGGCGGCGAAGCCGATCACGAGCCCGAGCACGGCGGACGAAGCGAGGATTCCGCCGGCGATCGCGCGCACCTGCGGAATGATGAGCAGCGCCGAGAAGACGCCGACGAACACGATCGTGCTCATGACGACCCGGCGCACGACGCGGTAGCGAGTCGCTGCTTCCGGCGCGAGCGTCGTTCCGGGTCATCGCGTTGTCGACGAGCCTCGCCATCACCCCGGCGAGGACGATTGCGGCGGCCGCGATGACGGCTCTTTCCCAGAAGGGCATGGGTGGGTTCTATTCGGGATCGAGACGCTTGCGTCCTGCGAAGCCTTCTTCCAGCCCGTGCCAGTGCGTAATCGCGTCCTCGCCGAGCCGCCAGCAGAGGAGGATCTCCTCGCCGGCGCGCACCGCAGGGAAATCGACCAGTCCCTCGTCGATGTCCTTCACGATCGCTCCGCGGCCGTGGATGGCGTTGACGCAGCGCGCGATCTCCACCCGCGCGCGCTGCTCCGCCTCGTTCTCCTCCTGCACCGCGCGCGGATCGAGCCCCCGCCGTTTCCGGCGATCTTCGTTGGCGCGCTCGACCGCGGAGCGCCGCGAGCCGCTGCTGTTCCCGGCGACGTGCGACCAGCTCCTCGACCAGCGGCCGGATGTGCGCCAGCTCGTCGTTCGCCTCGCTCGGTGTGAAGTGCCGCGGCATGTCACACCTATGATCCGGGCGTCGTGGGCGCCGGTCAACGAGTCGAGCAGCGACCCGCGAGGGAAATCGAGCTGCCGCCGGCGCGGCAGGCGCGCTCGGCGGTCGAGATCTTCCTCTGGTCGCGCGGCGTCGATCTGGCTGGGCGCGCTCCTCGCGCTCGCCACGCTCGTGCCGATGCGAAACCCGCGAGCGGCGCGCTGGGACGACCCGGCGCTGACACACGACCTCGGCGGCGTCACCGACGTATGGGCGCGTTGGGACTCCGTTCACTTCCTGCGGATCGCGGAGCACGGCTACTCCGCGCGTCGGAGGCCGCGTTCTACCCGCTCTACCCGGCGCTCGTGGCCGTCGTGGGGCGCGTGCTCGGCGGCCACTTCGTGCTCGGCGGGATCCTCGTCTCGCTGCTCGCCGCCCTCGGCGCGTTCGTCCTGCTCGAACGGCTTGCGGAGGAACGGTTCGGCGGGAGCGGGGCCAGGCGCGCGCTCCTCTACCTCGCGCTGTTCCCGACGGCGTTCTTTCTCCAGGCGGTGTACTCGGAGTCGCTCTTTCTCGTGCTGTGCCTGGCCGCGTTCGTGCTCGCCGAGCGCGGCCGCTTCGCGTACGCCGGGATCGTCGTCGGGCTCGCGATCCTGACGCGACCGACCGGCATCGTGCTGCTGCCCGCGCTCGCGCTGATCGCGCGCCGGCAGTCGTGGAAGCTCGTGACCGCGCTTGCCCGTCGCAGCGGTGTATCCGCTCGTGCTCTGGCGCGAGGTCGACGATCCGTGGGCGTTCGCCCGCGCCGAAGGAACGTGGCACCGGCATCTCTCGCCGGCCGGGCCGCTCGGCGGGATCTGGGACGGCCTGCGCGCCGGCTGGGCCGGCGATCGAGCAGCTCGCCTCCGGCTCGAACTCGCACGTGTACTGGACTGCGGTCTCCGCGGCGGACTCGGCGCCGCTCCGCACCGCCGTCCTCAACCTCGAGCTGCTCGGGCTTCCTCGTCGTCTTCATCGCGCTCGCAGCGATCGCCTGGCGGCGACTCGGCGCGCCGTACGGCCTGTTCGCAGTCCTCAGCCTCGCGCTGCCCGCTCAGCACCCCGAGCACGCGCTGGCCGCTCCTCTCGCTGCCGCGCTTCGGCCTCGTGATCTTCCCGTTCTTCCTCGCGCTCGCGTGGCTCAGCGGCCGGGCGCCCCGCGCTCACGCGGCGATCCTCGGCACCAGCGCACTCCTCCTCGGGGTCTTCGTCACGCAGTGGGCGCTCTGGGACTGGGTCGCATAGAGACCCGCACCGACATCTCGCGCGTCAACCGGCGCCTCGTGTACTGGCTGCTGCTCGTCCTCGCGCTCGCGGGCGCGAACTACGCCGCGCGCTTCTCCGAGGGGAAGCCGCCGAAAGACATCCTCTACCAGTGGGACAACGCCATCGGCGGCGTCGTCCAGTACGGCGTCATCCTCGCATTCGTGCTCGCGATCGCGCGCGGTGCGCTACTCGTTGCTCGCGCTGCGCCGGCCGCCGAGCTGGTCGTCGGCCGTCGGCCGCGCGCTCGTCGTGCTCGGCGCGATCTACGCCGTCTCCGCGATCGTCTCGCCGCTCCTCCACCCCGGGCCGCGAGCAGGGCCTCACGCCCGACCACTGGGACTCGTCTCGCGCGCCGCAGTTCTTCGCCAACGCGATCGTCGTCTGCGTGATCGCCCCGATCGTCGAGGAGCTGACCTTCCGCGGGGTCGGCTACGGACTGCTCGCCGCGCGCTTCGGCGTCGAGCCCGCGATCGTCGGATCGGCGCTGCTGCTTCGGCCTCGCGCACGGGCTGGTCGAGGCGCTGCCGCTCCTCGTTGCGTTCGGCATCGGCCTCGCCTGGCTGCGCGAGAGCCAGAACAGCACCATCCCGGGGATGGTGCTCCACGGCGTGTTCAACGCGATCGCGCTCACCGTGGTGCTGGTGACGTGACCCGTCCGATCCGCAGCAGTCGCCGGACTCGTCGGGCTCGTCGCGCTGGCCGCCGTGTGGATCGCGTACGTCCACCTGTGGCGCCGCGGCGACCCGCAGCCGCTGCGTTACCGCGACGCGAGCGCCAGGCTGCGCGGCTTCTCGCCGGTCCGCCCGTTGCTACGCGTCTTCCCGGCGCGAAACCCGAACGAGACGTCGGTGCTGGTCGCCAGCGGCCCGCGCTCGAGCGACGCGTACCGGCTGGACATCGCGCGCGTGGTCGAGGAGCGCGGCCGCGTCGTCGTCACGGTCCGCGAACGCACGCCGACGCTCGCGAATCCGGGACACGCGAGAGTCACGTACCCGTATCGTCTCATCGTGCTGCCGACTCACGGCAAGCACGTCCACGTCCACTGGGAGGGAAGACCCTGAGCGAGCCCGATCCGTTCATCCGCCAGCTTCGCGAGTCGATCTCGGACAACGACCGGAAGCTCATCGACACGCTCAACAAGCGACTCGAGCTCGTCGCGCGGCTGAAGAACTACAAGGAGTCGCACGGCATCGGCTTCGTCGATCCGGAGCGCGAGGAGTGGATGCTCAACTACCTGCAGCGCGCGAACCGCGGCTCGCTGTCGGCGGAAGGCCTGCGCGAGTTCTACACGCAGGTGCTCGACCTGACGAAGCGCGAGGTTTCCTAGGCCTCTTCTTCCTCGCCGCCGGCGAACTCGTCGGGAGTGACGTTCTCGAGGAAGGAACGGAACTTCGTCACTTCCTTCTCGAGCGCCTCGTCGCTGATCTCCTCGCCCTCGAACTCGATCGCGGACTCGTCGATCACCTCGTCGGCGACGAAGATCGGCGCGTCGGCGCGAACCGCGAGCGCGATCGCGTCGGAGGGACGCGAGTCGATCTCGACCTCCGAGCCGTCCAGCTGGATCGTCAGCTGCGCGTAGAAGGTGTTCTCGCGCAACTCGGTGACCGCGACCTGTGTCACCTTCGCGCCGAGCTCGCCGAGGATGTCCGTCACGAGGTCGTGCGTCATCGGCCGAGGCGTCGCTGCGTTCTGAAGCTTCATGAGGATCGCGGCCGCCTCGGCATGTCCGATCCAGATCGGCAGAAAGCGATTGCCCTCGATCGTCTTGAGCAGCACGATCGGCTGCTTGCCGACGAGATCGAAGCTGACGCCGTAGACGTGCATCTGCTGCATCAGCGCCTCCCGTCCGGCCATTCGCTCATTCTAGCTCCGGGGTCTTTCCCGGAAACCCGGCGCGCTCCCGGCGTATCCGAAGTCCGAGCGGGGGCCGTTGCACCCGAGCATGGACGGCGACTGGCTCCAGGACATCGAAGCGCTCGAGACGATCTCGCAGGACGAGCAGACGCGTGCGCTGTTCCTGCGGATGGCCGCGCTCCAGCGCTCGGGAGGGATGTCGAGCTTCCTCATCGAGCTCGACCGCGATCCCGAGGTCGACGACGAGGTCAAGGGCCCGCTTGCCGAGATCGCCCGCGACATCGATTTCCTGCTCGCCGTCGAGGAGTACTGCCTCAAGACCGACCGGCTACACTGACCGGCCGCGCGGGCGATTAGCTCAGTCGGTTAGAGCGCCGCTCTGATAAGGCGGAGGTCCGTGGTTCGAATCCACGATCGCCCATGACCGCCCGGCTGCGTCCGCAGACGATGTCCGTTGCGGACTCGTCTGCATTGGGCGCGTTGACATCTCGGACAACGGCGGGCATCCTCGAAGCGGGTGGGAGAGACTCACGGAAGCTGCCTTGCAGCGGTGCGGGCCTTGCGGGGGTGGGGGCGTCCAGTCCCCGCTAGCAAGGAGATGAGAAGTGCGCCAGACATGCAGGGGCTTCGCGCTCGCCGCCCTCGTCCTCGTGATCCTGCTCGCATTCGCGGGCACGGCGAGCAGCGCGGATCGAAAGCCCATCCCGACTACGGCGATCACCCTGACCCAGGAGCAGATCGCAGAGCAACACCTCGAGTTCAGCTTCGGCGACCAGCCGCCCGGCCCGTGCGGCTACGTGCCGAACGTCGTTCCGCCGCAGATCAGCGGGAGCACCTCCGTCGGCGGGGTCCTGACGACCTGGCCCGGTCAGTGGAACCCGTGCTCGCCGCCGCTCGTGGCGGTTGACGTGTACTGGCCCTCCGACGGATCCCACGGAACGTCGCACATCGTCACCGCGGCGACCAGCTCGCCGGACGCGTCTGCTCGGAGAGCACCGTCTGGGATTCCGCCGGCGACGTCGGCGGTCCGCTGCACCGCGTGCATCGAGCATTCCGCAGCCGCCGCCGCCCTCGTGCGTCATCAACGAGCTCCAGCGGCCGTGGATCAGCGGCGGCACCTCGGTCGGAGCGACGCTCGACCATGAACGGCGGGTCGTGGCAGCCGTCGTGCGGAGGCGGTCTCAGCCAGGCGGACATCCGCTGGTGGCCCGACGGGAGCCACTCCGCCACCTACGTCGTCCGAGCGTCCGACGCGGGCACGAGCGTCTGCGCCACGGTGACGGTGTGGGACTTCAACGGTGCGAGCGCCCACGACGACGCGTGCATCGCCATCCCGGGCACGCCGCCTCCGCCTCCTCCGCCGCCTCCGCCCGCAGGACACGACTCCGCCGACCGTCGCCGTCACATCGCCGGTCGCCGGCGCCGTGCTCCTCGACCCGGTCGACCTCGTCGCGAGCGCGGCGGACAACGTCGGCGTCGCCGGCGTCCAGTTCCGGATCGACGGCATCGCCGTCGGCGCCGAGGACACGACCGCTCCGTACAGCGTTCGCTGGGACATTGCGACCTCGACAGCGGGCGGGCACACCGTGACCGCCGTCGCCCGCGATGCGGCCGGCAACAGAACGACCTCCGCGCCGATCGCCGTCACCGTTTCGGACGGCGTGACCGACGGCGTCGGGCGTCGCGCAGACGGCGTCGGACGTGAAGCTTCCGCTGGACGCGACCTGCACGTCGGCGGCGTCGGCGAGCAGCGACGGAGCGAGCGCAGCGGACGCGACCTGCGGCAACGACCCGACGTGCCTCGGGCCGAAGTGGAGGCTCGGACATGCCTCCGTTCCCCCGACGCCGGACAAACCGCCGATCACTACAAGAACCGCGTCACGCAACTCGTGTACTGGAAGGCGAGTGCGGCCCTCGACGTCTGCGTCGACACCGGCCGCCACGAGATCGTCGGGTTCAGCGGAGCCCGGGTCACACCGCTCTACTCGCTGGTGCTCGTCTGGAGCTACGACAACGCGGCGCGCTGGTCGTTCGGGCCTCAGGGCCGAGGCGTCAAGACGAGCTGGGCGCAGGTCACCGACTCGTACACCGGCTGCCTGTTCAAGCTCCCGATCGGCTGCAACAAGGTCACGTTCACCATCTTCTGGACCTTCTACGGCAGCGGGAAGTATTCGTACATCGTGAAATTCGACTGAGAGGAGTCGCGATGCGACACAGAACTACGTGGGTGATCGGCGCGGTGGTCGTCGTGCTGGTGATCGCCCTCCTGGCCATGGTGTTCCTCGGCGGCGGGCGACGACTCCGGCTCGACCACGACGCTGGGCATCGCGAGCCGACCGGTAGTCGCGGAGGCTGTGTCAGTCGGAGACGCGCTCGAGGGCTTCGGCGAGCTCCTCGAGCTCCGTCTCGTCGGCGAACGCGATCTCGAGGCGGCCGCCCGTCACGCGGGCGGCCATGCCGGTGACGCGGGTCGCCGCCGTCTCGACGCGCGACGCGAGCGCCGGATCGACCTTCGCGCGTCGCAGCGCCGCTGCTTGCGCTTCGCGCCGGCGCCCTGCGCTGCACGCTCGGCGGCGCGGACCGACAGGCCGTTCCGGACGATCCGCCGTGCGAGCACCCTCTGCTCGCCGGCATCCGGAATCGAGAGGACGGCGCGGGCGTGCCCTTCCGTCAGCTCACCGCGCACGAGCATCCAGAGCACCTCGTCCGGCAACTCGAGCAGCCGCAGCCGGTTCGACACCGACGACTTCGAACGGCCGACGCGTTCGGCGACGTCGCCGAGCGTGAGGCCGAACTCGTCGACGAGCGTCGCGTATGCGCGCGCCTCCTCGACCGCCGACAGCTGCTCTCGCGCGACGTTCTCGACGAGCGCGAGCAGGAGCGAGTCGCGATCGTCGGCGTTGCGCACGAGCGCGGGGACCGACTCGACGCCCGCGTCCCTTGCGGCGCGCCAGCGCCGCTCGCCCGCGATCAGCTCGTAGCCGCCGTCGGGGCGCGGTCGCACGACGACCGGCTGGAGCAACCCCTGGTGGCGGATCGACTCGGCCAGGCCGGCGGTCGCCTCCGGCTCGAACCGGCGGCGCGGCTGCCGGGCGTTCGGCGCGATCTCGTCCACCCTGATCTGCGCCAGCTCCTGCCCGTTCGCCGACACCGCCGACGAGCAGCTCGAGGCCGCGGCCGAGACCTCGTCTCTGCGGGGTGCTCATGCGGCCACCGCCATCGCCGCGCGCCGCTCGACGAGCTCGTTCGCAGCGCTGCCAGTACGCCTCGGCGCCGGCCGAGCGCCGGTCGTACGCGATCGCCGGCTGTCCGTGCGACGGCGCCTCCGCAAGGCGCACGGAGCGCGGGATCGACGTGCGAAAGACGCGGTCGCCGAAATGGCGCCGGACCTCCTCGGCCACCTCGGCGGAGAGTCGCGTCCGGCCGTCCACCATCGTCAGGAGCACGCCGCCGATGCGCAGGCGCGGATTGAGCCGCGCGCGCACGAGCTCGACCGACTTCGCGAGCTGCGACAGTCCCTCGAGCGCGTAGTACTCGGCCTGCACCGGCACGAGCACCTGGTCGGCCGCGGCGAGCGCGTTCACCGTCAGCGGGCCGAGCGAGGGCGGGCAGTCGAGGAAGACGAACTCGTACCGTCTCGCGCGCGCCGGCCAGCGACTGCGCGAGGTACGACTCGCCCGCGTCGCGCTGCGAGAGCTCGACCGCGGCACCCGCGAGATCGGGCCGCGACGGGACGAGGTCGAGATTCGCGTAGCGCGTGCGCCTGGACGATCTCCGCGAGCGGAGCGCCGTCGAGAAGGTCGTACGTCGAATGCTCGTCCGCCGCTCGCCGAGACCAGACGTCGCGTTCGCCTGCGGATCGAGGTCGACGACGAGCGTCCGTGCACCGGCCTCCGCCAGGCAGGCGGCGAGGTTGATCGCGGTCGTCGTCTTGCCGACTCCGCCCTTCTGGTTCGCGATCGCGTAGACCGTGCCGGGCACGCCCAGAACCTAGCTACGCGAGCGGACGCTTCCTCGCAACACCGACACGCCTGCGGGAACCCCGCCGGCGTCGGGCCGAGCCTTGCGCAGAACGAGGAAGCCCGCCGGGCTCTCCTCCAGCCGCGCGGCGAGTCGCTCTGCGACGGACGCCACGGCCGCCGCGTCGGCGGTCGGCCCGACCCAGAGCACGACGGCCCCACCGGGGCGCACGAGCGGCAGGCACCACTCCGCGGCGACCGGCGGCGGCGCGAGCGCCTTGGCCACCGCACACCCGGCCCAGTCCGTCTCCTGCTCCTCGGCACGGCCGTGCACGACGCGCGCATTGCGGCGGCGCGAACTCGCGCGAGGAAGTCGCACTTGCGCCCGTTCGCCTCGAGCAGGACGAACTCGCGCTCGGGCAGAGCGTGCGGCGAGCGGGATCCCGGGAGCGCCGCCGCCGGAGCCGACGTCCACGACCGGGCCTTCCTCCCGCCGCACGAGGTCGAGCCCGCGCAACGAGTCCTCGAGCAGCACTCGCCTCGCCTCCTCCACGTCGTCGATCGCGGTCAGCCCGGGCGTCGTGACGACGGCCCTGAGCCAGCGCTCAAGTGGGGCTGATGACGACGTACCGGTTCGGCTCCGTGCCCTCGCTCGAGGTCTGCGACGCCGGCGAGATCCTGCAGGTGGAGGTGCACGACCTTCCGCTCGACGGCCGACATCGGCTCGAGCTCGAGCGGCCGCCCCGACGCGAGAACGCGCTCGGCGCTGCGGGTCGCAAGCTGCTCGAGCGTCGCGCGCCGGCGTTCCCGGTAGCCCGCAGCGTCGACCGTCACCTCGACCCGCTCGCCTTCGCGTTTCGCGACGATCGCGTTCACGAGGTACTGCACCGCGTCGATCGTCTGCCCGTAGCGTCCGATGAGCGCGCCGAGGTCCGTTGCCGACGCAGTCGACGCGGATGCCGGCTTCGTCCTCGTGCACCTCGACCCGGCAATCGACGTCGAGCGCGTCCGTGATCTCCTCGAGCAGCGAGCGGACGTCGGCGGCCAGATCGCTCTCGTCGACCGAGGCCAGCGGGCGGCTCGCCACCGCGTCGCGTCCTCCTCGACCATCGCCACGACGCGCGCCGGCGCGTAGCCGACGCCGAGCAGGCCACGCTCGCCCTCCGTCAGGACCTCGAAGCGAACCGCGGTCTTGTCGAGGCCCGGCTGCCGGCGCTCGAGCTCGCGCAGCGCCGCCCACTTCGCCTCACCGACGGTCTCGCCCGTCGCCTCGACGACCACGTCGCCGGTCAACGCCGCGCCCGCTTCTTCTTCCTGCGCACGACGCGCGGCTGGCCGGTCGGCTTCGGCGCCTGTGGCTGCGCTTTCGTCCCGGCGGCGGTGCCGTCCTCGCTCTGCTTCGGCGGCGTTCGCGACGTCCGTTTCGGCGGCGCCTGCGGCTTCGGCGCGAGCCGGCGCGTGACGAGCCCCTGACCCACCGTCCAGAGGTTCGTCGTCATCCAGTAGAGGACGAGGCCGGCCGGGAAGTTCGCGATCAGCGGGATGAAGACGATCGGCAGCGCCATCATGATCCAGCGCTGCGTCTTGTCCATCGTCGCGGACATGAAGTACGTCGACGCGACCTGGCTGGCCGCGTAGATGAACAGCAGGAGATAGCCGGACCAGTGCGAGAGCACGTTGTCGGCAATGCTCGGCACGACGTGCAACCACGACAGGTCGCCGAGATTGCTCGCCGGGCTGCTTCGCCTCCTTCGCGAAGTGCCGCAGGACGTAGAAGAGCGAGATGAAGACCGGGAACTGGAGCAGGAGCGGCAGGCACGAGGACGCCGGGTTGATGTTGTTCTCCCGATAGAACTTCAGGAGCTCCTCGTTCATCTTCTGTGCGGTCGCCCTTGTACTTCTTCTGAATCTCCTTCATCTGCGGCGCATGCGCCTGCATGTTCTGCATCGAGTGGATCTGCCGGACGACGAGCGGCACGAGCATGATGCGGACGAGGATCGTCAGCGCGACGATCGACCAGGCCCACGGCAGCCCCACGCTGTTGTGGAAGAAGTCGAGGATCGTCCGCAGGAGGGTCTCGAGCGGCTTGATCGGATTGGCCATCGCCAGCAGCGCCAGGTGCAGGATCATGCGTAGTCCACTCCGCCGCGACTCCACGGATTGCAGCGCAGAAGCCGCCAGCCCGCCTTGGCGGAGCCGATCACGAGGCCGTGCTTTCGCAGCGCGTCGATCGCGTACTGCGAGCAGCTCGGGTGGTACTTGCACTGGCCTTTCGGCAGGAACGCCCCGACCGTGTAGCGCCAGACGTAGACGAGTGCGATGCCGAGGTGCTTCATGCGGCGGCCTTCTGGAGGACCTCGGCCACGCGCTCGGCGAGCCACTCCGTGCCGTGCTGCTCGACGCCTTCGACCAGGCCCGGTCGAGCTGTCAGAACGTAGTCCCTCCCGGGATGGACCTGGGGGAGCACCCGGCGCCACGTCTCGCGAAGCTGGCGCTTGAGCCGGTTCCGCACGACGGCCGTGCCGTTTGCCTTGGGAACCGCAAGGCCGAGGCGAGGCTCACCGGCGCCGTCGTCTCGCGGGAACCAGTGCAGCACGAGGAAACGGGTCGAGACCGAGCGGCCATGCCGGTAGACGGCGTCGAAATCGCGAGAGCGGCTGAGCCGGTGCCGGCGCTGCACCGGGCTACGCCGAAAGGCGCTTCCGGCCTCTGGCCCGGCGGCGCTTGAGGATCGCACGTCCTGCCCGGGTCGCCATCCGCGCGCGAAATCCGTGGCGGCGCTTCCGCCGGCGCACGTTTGGCTGATAGGTCCGCTTCAAGGAAGGTGCAAAGAGGGAGAAAAAGAGCGGCGCCCGGCGGGCGACGGGGAGCCAGTATAGACGAGGGTCATCCACTGGGTTGTCCACAGCCCGGCGGACGCGATTAGCAGCGGAAGCGAGCTCCCTCACCAGACCGTTTCCACACCTGTGGAAAGAAATGTGGAAGCGCGAAAATCCCTGCAAATCGGCCGGTTGGAAGCCGCCTAGACACGCTGTTATGCTCGCCGCTTCGCCCGTGTCGACCGACTGGGAAGGAGCTGTGCGGCGTGGAGGGCCAAGAGCTGACTGCGGAGAGCCTGTGGGCAGAAGTCGCCGGCCGGCTGAAGGGCGCATTGAACACGACGACGTATCGCACGTGGTTCGCGGGCGCGGGCGGCGCCGAGCTCACGGACGAGCTGTTTCTCATCTCCGTGCCGAACGGCTTCACCCGCGAGTGGATCGAGGGGCACTTCCTGGGCCTGATCTCCGCTGCGGTCCGGGACGTCACCGGGCAAGAGCGCCGGATCGGCCTCGTCGTCGCCGACCGCGAGCCGACTCTCGAGCCGAGCGTCGAGATGCCGCCCAGGCGGGCAGCGGCAAACGGCAACGGCAGTGGCGGCGGGATGAACCCGAAGTACACCTTCGACTCGTTCGTGATCGGCTCGTCCAACCGCTTCGCGCACGCCGCCGCGCTGGCGGTGGCCGAGGCGCCGGCGCAGGCCTACAACCCGCTGTTCATCTACGGGAGCACCGGCCTCGGCAAGACGCACCTCCTCCAGGCGATCGCGCAGTACACGAGCGAGCACGCCGGATCGCTCACGGCGCGCTACGTCACGAGCGAGACGTTCATGAACGACTTCATCAACTCGCTCCGCGACAAGCGGATCGAGGGGTTCAAGCAGCGCTACCGGAACTACGACGTCCTGCTGATCGACGACGTCCAGTTCTTCGAGAACAAGGAGCGCATCCAGGAGGAGTTCTTCCACACGTTCAACTCGCTCTACGAGGCCGGCAGCCAGATCGTCATCTCGTCCGACCGGCCGCCCCGCGAGATCTCGACGCTCGAGGAACGGCTGCGTTCGCGATTCGAGTGGGGGCTGATCACCGACATCCAGCCACCGGACCTCGAGACGCGCATCGCGATCCTGCGCAAGAAGGTGAAGACCGACGCGATCGCCGTGCCCGACGCCGAGGTGCTGACCTTCATCGCCGGTCGCATCTCGACGAACATCCGCGAGCTCGAAGGCGCGCTCACGCGCGTGGTCGCGCTCAGCTCGCTCACCGGCCGCGCGATGACGACCGAGCTCGCGCAGGACGTCCTGAAGGACGTGTTCCCGCAGGGTGAGGTCGCCGACGTCTCGATCAAGGGCATCCAGGAGACGGTCTCGGACCGCTTCGGGCTCACCCTCGAGGAGCTCTGCGCGGACAAGCGCTCGCAGAACATCGTCTATCCCCGCCAGGTCGCGATGTACCTCTCGCGCGAGCTCACCGACTCCTCGCTCCCCAAGATCGGGAAGGAGTTCGGCGGCCGCGACCACACGACGGTGATCCACGCGACGTCGAAGATCGCGCGCCTGATCAAGGAAGATCGCTCTGTGTACAACCTTGTTCAAGAGCTCACCGCACGTATCAAGCAGGCACGGTGATTCTGTGGATTCAGCCGCTCGCGCCGCTCGGACCTGGGGGCCCAGCCGTTTCATCCACCGTCCGTGTCCCCTGCAAGAATGGCTCAGCGAGGGCGATCCAGGGTGTGTTCCCCGCCGCCAACACCCCCTACGTACTACCACGAGGTTTTCTTAGATGATGGAAACAGAAATCATGGTCGACTCCGGTTTGAAGCTCACGTGCAGTCGGGAGGACTTCGTGTCCAGGCTCGCCGTCGTCTCGCGCGCCGTGTCGACGCGGAGCTCGGTGCAGATCCTCGCCGGCGTCCTGCTGCGCGCGGAAGGCGGTGAACTGCACCTCGCGGCGACCGACATGGAGCTCTCCCTGCGAACATCGCTCGACGCGCAGGTCGACGTCGAGGGCCCCGTCGTCGTGCCGGGACGCCTGCTCGCCGACCTCGCGCGGCTGCTTCCCGAGCCGGAGCTGCAGATCGAGCACCGGCCGGACGAAGGCACCGTCCACATCACGTGCGGTGCCGCGAGCTACCGCCTGCACACCTACAGCGCCGAGGACTTCCCGCGCCTCCCGGAGATCGACGCGACGCAGATCTTCACCGTCGACTCGGAGGCGCTGCTCGAGACCGTCGCGCAGGTCTCGCGGTCGGCCTCGCGCGACGAGTCGCGTCCCGTGCTCACCGGGATCCTGGCGCGCTTCGAGGCGGGCAAGCTCGTGATGGCGGCCACGGACTCGTATCGCCTGGCCGTCAAGGAAACGGACCTTCCGGGGTCGACGCAGGAGCTCGAGGCGATCATCCCGGCGCGCGCTCTGACCGAGCTCGCGCGAATCGCGGGCGACGCGGAGCTCGAGGTCGGCGTCCAGGAGAACCAGGTCGCGTTCCGCACCGGCGACGCGGTGCTGACGACGCGGCGCATCGACGGCCAGTTCCCGAACGTCAAGCAGCTCCTCCCGGAGCAGTTCGAGCACGTCGTGACGATGCCGCGAACCGAGCTGCTCGACGTCGTGCGCCGCGTGTCGGTCATGGCTCAGCGCAACTCGCCGCTTCGCCTGCGCTTCTCGGAGGGCGAGCTCGAGGTGTCCGCTCAGACCCAGGACATCGGCGAGGCGAAGGAGTCGCTGCCGGCGCCGTTCAGCGGTGATCCGCTCGAGATCGGGTTCAACCCGGAGTTCCTGCGCGACGGGATCGACTCCGTGCAGTCGGACGACGTGAGGCTGAAGCTGATCTCGCCGCTCCGGCCGGGCCTGATCCAGGGCGAGGGCGACGACTACTCGTACCTGATCATGCCGATCAGGCTTGCCGGCTAGGGCGCGCTCGCGTCTGATCGTCTCGTCGCTCTCGCTACGCGACTTCCGCTCGTATGGCCGACTGGAGCTGGCGCTCGAGCCGGGCCTCGTGCTCGCCGTCGGCCCCAACGGCGCCGGCAAGACGAACCTGCTCGAGGCGCTGCATGTCGGGACGCAGGGCTTTTCGCCGCGGACGCGCTCGGACGCACAGCTGATCCGCTTCGGCTGCACCGCGGCACGGGTCACGCTCGACGGCTCGCGGCAGCAGTCGCGCCTTCAGGCGACGGTGACGCTCTCCACGGCCGGAGCGAAGCGCGCGTCGCTGAACGGTGCGCGGCTGGCGACGGCAGAGCAGCTCCGGCGAGAGGTCGAGACGCTCGTCTTCACGCCGGACCGGCTCGCGGTGGTGAAGGGCGGCCCGGCTGCACGGCGAGCGTACTTCGACCGGACGCTCGCCCGGCTGCAGCCTGCCCGCGCGGCGGTGCCGACCGACTACGCGGCCGCGGTCGCCCAGCGAAACGCTGCCTTGCGCCGCGCAGCGGTGGGCGTCACGTCGCGCGCCGCGATCGAGCCGTGGACCGCGCAGGTCGCGACGCTTGGCGCAGAGCTCGTCGCAGCTCGCACCGCGACAATCGACGCGCTCGCTGCCGGCTTCGCAGAGATCGCCGGGCTGTTCGGCCTCTCGGACGCGACGCTCGCCTACGAGGGCGAGCCTCCTTCCGCCGCGGAGCTGGAGTCGCGGCTCGAGCGGGACATCGAGCGCGGAACGACGGGTGCAGGCCCGCATCTGCACGACGTGCGCCTGCTCTCCGGCTCGCGCGACCTGCGCGGCTTCGGCTCGCAGGGCGAGCAGCGCCTGACGCTCCTGGCGCTGCTCCTCGCCGAGGCCGCTCTCCTCGCCGAGCGCCGCGCGGTGCCGCCGCTCCTGCTGCTGGACGACGTCCTGTCCGAGCTCGACCCATCGCGCAGGCGAACGCTCGCGGACCTCGTGACCGGGACCGGACAGACGCTCGTCACGGCGACGCAGCGCTCGTCGTTGCCGATCGAACCCGCGCAACTCGTCGAGGTGGAGCTTGGATCGGCTGGCTGACGACGTCCGGCGCGAGCTGTCGCGGTTCGGGCCGCAGGCCGAGATCGGCAGGCTCGCCGAGGCGTGGCCGGCCGCGGTCGGCGAACAGATCGCGCGGAACGCCTGGCCGGCGCGCGTCTCACGCGATGGGACGCTGCACGTCCACACGAGCTCGTCGGCGTGGGCGTTCGAGCTCGCGCAACTCGAACGCGAGGTCCGCGGCCGCCTGGGGAACCTCGCGCCGAAGCGCCTGCGCTTCGCACCGGGGACGCTCCCCGAGCCCGACGTGGCCGAGCGTGGCGAGGCCCGACCGGACGCCGTTCACGCCTCGCCGGCGGAGCAGGAGACGGCAGCCGCGCTCGCCGCTCGCCATCACCGACGAAAAGCTCCGGAAATTGGTTGCCCGCGCCGCCGCCGCGAGCCTCGCAAGAGCCCGGGACACCCGCGTTGTCTGATACACTTTCCGAGCCTCGCAAACGCGTATTTGCAGGGCTTTTTCTTTATGGCTGAACCAACTTACACCGCGAAAGACATCACGGTCCTGGAGGGCCTCGAGCCGGTCCGGAAACGGCCCGGCATGTACATCGGCTCGACAGGTCCGCGTGGCCTGCACCACCTCGTCTACGAGGTGGTCGACAACGCCGTCGACGAGGCCATGGCCGGCCGGAACGATCGCGTCGAGTTGACGCTCCACCCGGACAACTCGGTGACGGTGCGCGACTGGGGCTCGGGGATCCCCGTCGACATCATGCCGGAGCAGGGCCTTCCGGCTCTGACGGTCGTGCTCACGAAGTTGCACGCCGGCGGGAAGTTCGGCCAGGGTGGCTACAAGGTGTCCGGCGGCCTGCACGGCGTCGGCGTCTCGATCGTCAACGCGCTCTCGGAGTGGCTCGTCGCCGAGGTTCACCGCGACGGGAAGATCTACCGCCAGGAGTTCGCGCGTGGAATCCCGGTCGACAAGATGGAGACCATCGGCGTCTCGCGCGAGACCGGAACCACGATCTCGTTCCTGCCCGACGCGGAGATCTTCGAGGAGCTCGAGTTCAGCGCGGAGACGCTCACGCAGCGCCTGCGCGAGACGGCCTTCCTCACGCGCGGCTTCCACATCAAGCTCACCGACGAACGCGCCGGCGGCGAGACGGTCGAGTTCAAGTACGACGGCGGGATCAGGGACTTCGTCGCGCACGTCAACACGTCGAAGGACCCGATCCACAAGCACATCGTGTACTTCGACGCCGAGTCCGAGCAGGGCTACGTCGAGGTGGCGATGCAGTGGACGTCGAAGTACGTCGAGTCGGTCTTCTCGTTCGCCAACAACATCAACACTCACGAGGGCGGCTCGCACCTCTCCGGCTTCAACGGCGCGCTCACGCGGACGATCAACGCGTACGCCCGCCGCGAGGGGCTGCTCAAGGAGAAGGACCCGAACCTCGAGGGCGAGGACGTGCGCGAGGGCCTCGCAGCCGTCATCTCCGTCAAGCTCACCGACCCGCAGTTCGAGGGACAGACGAAGACGAAGCTCGGCAATCCGGGCGTGCGCGGCCTCGTCGAGTCGACGGTGAACGCCGGCCTCGCGCGCTTCTTCGAGGAGAACCCGCCCGACGCGAAGCAGATCGTCCGCAAGGCGATCGAGGCCGGGCGTGCGCGGCAGGCGGCGCGCAAGGCGCGCGACCTCACCCGCCGCAAGGGAGCGCTCGACGGGATGTCCCTTCCCGGCAAGCTCGCGGACTGCCAGCTGAACGACCCGGAGTCGGCGGAGCTGTTCCTGGTCGAGGGCAACTCGGCCGGCGGCTCGGCCGTCGACGCGCGCGACCGCCTGTTCCAGGCGATCCTGCCGCTGCGCGGCAAGGTGATCAACTCCGAGAAGAACCGCATCGGCAAGGTGCTCTCGAACGCCGAGATCCAGGCGATCATCACCGCGATCGGCACGAGCATCGCCGAGGAGTTCGACGTCACGAAGCTTCGCTACCACCGCGTGATCGTCATGACCGACGCCGACGTCGACGGCTCGCACATCCGCACCCTCATCCTCACGTTCCTCTACCGCCAGATGAAGGAGCTCGTCGAGCGCGGCCACGTGTACATCGCCGTGCCGCCGCTCTACCGCGTGAAGATCGGCGGCAAGGAGCGCTACATCGAGAAGGAAGTGCAGTTCGAGGAGCTGCTCGTGCGCGAGCGGGTGAAGGACATGGACCTGACGGCGCGCAGCGGGGAGCCGTCGAAGTTCACCGAGGCGAAGTGGGGGAGGTTCACCCGTGCGCTGACCGAGTTCGAGGGCTGGTCCTCGCGGCTGCGTCAGGACTTCGGCCATCCGGTCGCGGACTTCGCGATCGGCCGGCGGCTCGTCGAGACCGACGCGCACGCGATCGCCGACGTCGCGGCAGCGCTTGCCGCGCTCGAGCCGAACGGCTACGACGTGTCGATCGTCGAGGAGACCGCGGAGTCGTTCAACGCGCGCGTGGTCGAGACGCGAGACGAGCGCCGCGACGGTCGTGAAGGTGCCCGCCGAGCTGCTCGCGTCGCCGGTGTACGCGAACGTGCGCAAGACGTATGCCCGCCTGGCCGAGATCGTCGGGCCGCCGCCGTTCGACCTGAAGATGGGCGCCAAGTCGCGCCACGCCGAGACGTTCGCGGAGCTTCGCTACAACTCGCTCGACCTCGCGAAGGAAGGCGTGCAGCTCGGACGGTTCAAGGGCCTCGGCGAGATGGACCCGTCCGAGCTCTGGGAGACGACGATGGATCCTGCGAAGCGCGTTCTCGTGCGGGTCGAGGTCGAGGACGCAGCTCAGGCCGACCTGATCTTCTCGACGCTGATGGGCGATCAGGTCGAGCCGCGCCGCCTGTTCATCGAGCAGAACGCGAAGGACGTTCGCTTCCTCGACGTCTAGGAGGTGAACCATGTCTGAGACGGACGCAGGCGCCCTGGGCGCCGGACGCATCGAGACGCGCGAGCTCGAGCAGGAGATGCGCTCGAGCTTCCTCGATTACGCGATGAGCGTGATCGTGTCGCGCGCGCTGCCCGACGTGCGCGACGGACTGAAGCCGGTGCACCGGCGCGTCCTCTACTCGATGCACGACAGCGGCCTCCAGCCGAACCGGCAGCGCGTCAAGTGCGCGAGCGTCGTCGGCGAGGTGATGAAGAGCTTCCACCCGCACGGCGACTCGGCGATCTACGACACGCTGGTCCGGCTCGCGCAGTCGTTCGCCATGCGGTACCCGCTCGTCGACGGACAGGGCAACTTCGGGAACATCGACGGCTATCCCGCCGCGGCGATGCGGTACACGGAGTGCCGGCTCACGCGGATCGCCACGGAGCTGCTGCGCGACATCGACGCGGACACGGTCGACTTCGGGCCGAACTACGACGAGCGGCGGACCGAGCCGCAGGTGCTGCCGGCGCGCTATCCCGAACCTGCTCGTCAACGGCTCGTCCGGGATCGCCGTCGGCATGGCGACGAACATCCCGCCGCATCATCTCGGCGAGACGATCGACGCGCTCGTCGCGATGATCGACGACCCGCAGATCGACGTCGACCGGCTGATGCGATTCATCAAGGGGCCGGACTTCCCGACGTCCGGGATCATCCTCGGCCGGGACGGCATCCGCGAGGCATACCGCTCGGGCCGCGGCCGCATCGTCATGCGCGCCCGCGCGCACATCGAGGAGCTGCGCGGCGGCCGCACCGCGGTCGTCGTGACCGAGCTGCCCTACGCGGTGAAGAAGGGCGGCGACGACGGCGTGATCTCGAAGGTCGCCGAGCTCGTCAAGGACGGCGTGCTCACCGAGGTCGCCGACCTCAAGGATCTCTCCGACAAGTCGGGCATGCGGCTCGAGATCCACCTCAAGCGCGACGTCGTGCCGCAGGTCGCGCTGAACAAGCTCTTCAAGCACACCGCGCTGCAGACGACGTTCGGCTACAACGCGGTGGCGCTCGTGGACGGCGTGCCGCGCACGCTCGGCCTGCGCGATCTCCTCTGGCACTACCTCGAGCACCAGCGCGAAGTCGTCACGCGCCGCCTCAAGTACGAGCTGCGCAAGGCGCGTCGCCCGCGCGCACGTCCTCGAGGGCTACCTGATCGCGCTCGACAACCTCGACGAGGTCATCGCACTCATCCGCGCCGCCGCCGACACCGACGATGCGCGGTCGCAGCTGATGGCCCGCTTCGAGCTCTCGGAGATCCAGGCGCAGGCGATCCTCGACCTTCGTCTCCGCGCGCTGACCGCGCTCGAGAAGAAGAAGGTCGAGGACGAATACGCGGACCTCCAGGAGCGGATCGGCGAGCTGCGCGTCATCCTCGGCGACCCCGCGCGCATCGACGGCGTGATCCGCGAGGAAGCTCCTCGAGATCAAGGAGATCTACGGGCGCAACGACGACCGCCGGACCGAGATCGTGGCGGCCGCGGACGACCTCGAGCTCGAGGATCTGATCGCCGAGGAGGACATGGTCATCGCGATCACGCGGTCGGGCTACATCAAGCGGCTACCGGTCACGACCTACCGCGAGCAGCGCCGCGGCGGCATCGGCGTCATGGGCATGGATCTCAAGGAGGAGGACTACATCGAGCACCTCTTCGTCGCGTCGACGCACGACTACATCCTCTTCTTCACGAGCGTCGGCAAGGTCTACCGCCTCAAGGTGCACGAGCTCCCGCTCGGCTCGCGCCAGTCGAAGGGCCGCGCGATCGTCAACCTGCTGCCCGTTCCAGCAGGGCGAGCAGGTGCGCGCGGTCGTCCAGACCCGTGACTTCAAGGAGGCGCAGTACCTCGTGTTCGCCACGAAGAAGGGCGTCGTGAAGAAGACGAAGCTCGAGGCGTACAACACTCCGCTGAAGGCCGACGGGATCATCGCGATCAAGATGCGCGAGGGCGACGAGCTCGTCGGCGTTCGCCACTCGACGCGGCAACGACGACGTGCTGATGGTCTCGCGCGCCGGCCAGGCGATCCGCTTCGCCGAGCAGGACGTGCGGCCGATGGGACGCGACGCGTCCGGTGTTCAGGGGATGCGACTGCGCGGCGACGACGAGGTGATCTCGATCAACATCGCGCAGCCCGGAGCCGACCTGCTCGTCGTGACCGAGAACGGCTACGGCAAGCGGACTCCCGTCGACGAGTATCCCCGCAAGGGCCGCGGCGGGATGGGCGTGAAGACGGTTCAGCTGACCGAGGCGAAGGGCCATCTCGCCGGCGCACGGGTCGTGCGCGACGGCTACCAGGTGATGCTCATCTCGAACGGCGGCACGGTGATCCGCATGCGAGTGGAGGACGTCAAGCGGATGGGCCGCTCGACGCAGGGCGTGATCGTGATGCGGCTCCGCGAGGCCGAGCAGGTCTCGGCACTCGCCCCCGTCGTCGAATCGGACGAGCAGGCCGACGAGGCGTCGAACGGCGCTTCGCCCGAGTAAGCCCGCCGCCTCCGCCGCTCGCAAATTTGTGCGAATCGCACAAAACCCCCTTTCAAAGGGGTGGCGAACGGTGTATATCTACATGAGACCGGGGTCACCCCTATTTGAAGCGAGGATTGGTATGGCTATCAGCAGACAAGTCGACCTTCTTGAGCCGGTAAATCTGGCCGATCACCTGACGAAGGTCGAGCTCTATCTGGGGCAGGTCTGCCAGATCGCCGGCATCTCGAAGATGCAACTCGACTACTGGACGAACAAGGCGCAGATCCCGACGAAGGGCAAGAAGCAGCGGATCTACGACATCGAGGCGCTCGAGACGGTGATGCTCATCAAGCAGGCGAAGGACAAGGGCCTCAACCTCGGCGCAGCGATCGAGGCCGCCCGGCGCTTCCGCGAGGAGCGCATGCCCGTCACCAGCACCCCCAACTAGACGGAGCTCACGACAGGCGGCCCGAGGCCGGAGCCAGAAGACGTCGCTCACGGCGACGCTTTCCGCAGGTCGTCCGCCGCCTGCTCGGGCGGCACGGGATTGATCCACCAGCCGGCGCCGAGCTCGACCCCGGCGACGATCGTCAGCCGCGGAAGCAGCTCGATGTGCCAGTCGGCCGAGTCGTGCAGCCACGCGTTCAGCGGCAGCGGCCCGACGACGCCGTGGAGCCGCCGGACCGTCTCGCCGAGCAGCTGGAGCGGCGAGCGGAAGCCGCTCGTCGCCGAAGCCGTCCGCCGCGCGGCTCGGCCGGGCGCGATCACGACCTCGTAGGGAAGGCGGCTCGCGTCCGGGCACGCGACGACCAGTCCGTCGCGTTCGGTGACGACGATCCAGCGATCGCGGTCGACGGGATGCTGTGTGTCCGGCGTCGCTCCGGGGAGCCAGACGAGCTGCGAGTGCGTGTGCGGAAGGCTCGACCCGGCCTGCCGGCCCTCGTTCACGAGCGCGTGGAGATAACCGTTCGGTTCTTGCTCGCGCCTGCGCCGCCACGCCTCCGCCACGTCCGCGAGCTCGCCGGCGCCGAGCTCGGCGAGCGACCGCGCGTGCCGAGGCGTGTGGACGACGACCTCCTGCCGCTCGAAGGCGGGGTAGAGGTTCGGCACCACGCGCACCCGCCACGGATCGCCGACGCGCAAGGTCTCCGGCGGGCGTTCGATCCTCGCGTCCGCCGCAGAACGGGCACTTCTCGAGCTCGTCGGGCGCGACCGGGTCGAAGCGCGGCGCGGGGTGCGTTCGGCCGGTCCCCTCGCCCGGGCGCGATCGCCACTCGGCCGACCGCTCAGCGGATCAGTTCGAAGATCGGTCAGCGCGCTCGATGAAGGGCTTGAACAGGTCGATCGGGGCCGGGAAGACGATCGTCGTCGCCTGCGACGCACCGAGCTCGATCAGCGTCTGGAGGTAGCGAAGCTGCAGCGCGACCGGATGGTCCTCGATGACGCGCGCGGCGTCCTTCAGGCGCTCCGACGCCTGGAACTCGCCCTCCGCGTTGATCACCTTCGCGCGCCGCTCGCGCTCGGCCTCGGCCTGGCGCGCCATCGCGCGCTGCATCCCGGACGGGATCTCGACGTCCTTCACCTCGACGATCGTCACCTTCACTCCCCAGGGCGCCGTGGCCTCGTCGATGATCGCCTGAAGGATCGAGTTGATCTTGTCCCGCTCGGAGAGCAGCTCGTCGAGCAGATGCTGGCCGAGCACCGAGCGCAGCGTCGTCTGCGCGATCTGGGACGTCGCGACCATGAAGTTCTCGATGTTCACGATCGCCGCCTTGGGATCGACGATCCGGAAATACGCGACGGCGTTCACGCGCGCCGGCACGTTGTCCTTCGTGATCACTTCCTGCGGCGGGATGTTCAGCGTGATCGTGCGCAGGTCGACGCGCACCATCCGGTCGATGATCGGGATCAGCAGGAACAGTCCCGGGCCCTTCGGCGGATCGAGCAGGCGGCCGAGCCGGAAGACGACTCCCCGCTCGTACTCGCGCGCGACCTTGACCGCGGAGACGAGAAAGAGAACGAGGAGGAAGAGAACGACTGCGAGGGCGATCAGAGCCGCGGTCACGCGCGGACCCTATACCCGGTGCACCTTCAACCGGAGCCCCTCGACGTCGTCGACCTGAACGTGAGCGCCGGGCTCGAGCGGCGCTCCATCCTCGGTCGCGGCCTGCCAGAGCTCGCCCTGCACGAAGACGGAGCCGGCGTCTCGCACCACGCCTTCGGCGCCCACCATCGCCGGCATGGCGGACGGACGTCTGCGGGCGGCGACGGCCTTGCCGAGCGCGAACGCCATGAAGCCGCCGATGGTCGCCGTGAGGACGAGCACCAGCCACGTGTTGACCCGGTACTGCGCCGGCGCGTCGTGAAACAGCATCAGCATCCCGACCGCGAGTGCGACGAGCCCGGCGACGGTGAGCGCTCCGTGCGTCACGACGTGCGCGTCGATCACGAGCAACGCGAGCCCGAGCGCGATCAGCGCGACGCCGGCCCAGCTCGTCGGCAGCACCGAGAAGCCGAACAGCGCCGTGAACAGCGCCACCGCGCCGAGCGCGCCGGGCAGCACCACTCCAGGATGGAACACCTCGAACACGATCCCGGCGATCCCTGCGAGGAAGAGCAGCGACAGCAGGTTCGGATCGATCAGCGTGTCCAGCAGGCGCGTGAAGAAACCCATCTCCCTGGTGACGATCGGGTCGCCGGCCGTGTGCAGCGTGAGCCCCCGCGGCTTCGTCTTCTGGCCGTCGATGTCGCGGAGCAGCGTCGGCAGGTCGGGAGCCATCCGGTCGATGACGTTCAGCTTCAGCGCCTCGTCGGCCGCGAGGTTCGACGCCCTGCGCACCGCGCGGTCGGCCCAGCGAGCGTTGCGTCCGTGCGAATGAGCGAGCGCGCGGAGCGAGGCCGCCGCATCGTTCACGACCTTGCGCTTGAGGTCGCTGCCGATGTTCTGGCCGGAGCCCGTGATCGGCGTCGACGAGCCGATGTTCGTGTTCGGCGCCATCGCGAGCACGTCGGCCGCCTGCGAGATCCAGACCCCCGCGCTCGCCGCCCGCGCTCCCTGCGGCGAGACGTAGACGACGACCGGCTCCTTCGCCGAAAGCTCCGCCTGGACGATCTTGCGCATCGACTCGTCGAGCCCGCCCGGCGTGTCGAGGAGGATCACGAGCGCGTCGTAGTCGGCGCCCTCGGCGATCCGGTCGTTCAACCACCCCTGCGTGACGGGGTTCACATCTGCGTCGAACGTGACGGCGAGCACCTTTCCGTTCCCTGCAGATGCCGAGGAGGCCGCGACAAGCGCGAGGAGCATGGCGAGGAGGAAGGCGCGCGACACGGTTGTAAGGATTCCCGCCGCAAGCTTGCCTGAGCAGGAGGACTTTGGCACGGTGACGAAGGGGCCCGGTTCGTGTGAAGCGTCTTTTGCTTGCAGCAATCGTCCTGTTTGCGTCTGCCGGCGTGGCGCAAGCGGCGCCCGTGCGCATGGTCGTGCGGGACGTTCCGCTGCACGGCGGACGGACGCTCGCCGCGCCGGCGCCGCGCTTCAACCTCGTCGGTATCCACTGGCAGGGCGCCGGCACTCCGTGGTTCCGAACGCGCAGCATCGGCGGGCGCTGGAGCGCGTGGCAGACCGCCGACGACGACTGGGGACGGGACGGAGTGTGGCGCAAGGGGAATGCCGTCTGGACCGGAGCGGCCGACGCGATCCAGATCCGCAAGGTCGGCCGCGTCGACCGCGTGCGCGAGTTCCTGCTCTGGAGCCCGCCCGTTCCCGAGACCGCGGAGCGGCGTCTGCAGATCGCGGGAGCGCCGAAGATCATCACGCGCGCGGGCTGGCACGCCGACGAGTCGATTCGGCGCGCGCCTCCGCGGTACGCGCCGGCGCTGAAGCTCACGGTCGTCCACCACACGGTCACGAGCAACGGCTACTCGTGCGCTCGCTCGGCCTCGATCGTGCGCGGCATCGAGGTCTACCACGTGAAGGGAAACGGCTGGGACGACATCGGCTACAACTTTCTCGTCGACGCGTGCGGCCAGGTCTTCGAAGGCCGGTACGGAGGCGTCACGAGGAACGTCGTGGGCGCGCACTCCGGTGGGTTCAACAGCGGCACGATGGGCGTCTCGTTCATCGGTACGTACACGCGCGCGCGTCCCGACGCAGGCGGCTCAGGACGCGCTGGTCAAGCTGCTCGCCTGGCGCCTCGATCTCGCGCACATCGACCCGCTCTCGTACGCCGACTATCGCTCGGGTGGCAACGGGAAGTTCGCCAGCCGGCCGGATCGTGCACCTGCGCGTCGTCTCCGGGCACCGCGACACCTACCTCACCGAATGCCCGGGCGACGCGCTCTACCGGTTGCTGCCGGCGCTCGCGAAGCGCGTCGCGTCGTCCGGCGGCCCGAAGATCTACACGCCGGTCGTCTCCGGGGAGGTCGGCGGCCCGGTTCGCTTCACGGCGAAGCTGAGCGGCTCCGCACCGTGGACGGTCAGCGTCACCGACGTGACGGGAGCGGAGGTCGCCTCGTGGTCGGACGTCGGCGCGACCGTCGACTGGACGTGGGACTCGCAGCTCGCCGTGCCGGGAGTCGCGTACAGGTGGACGATCTCCGCGACAGGCGCGCGCTCGGCCGGCGGCACGCTCGGCGGCAAGCTCTCGACGCTCGCGCTCACCGAGCTGAAGGTCACGCCGTCGCTTCTCGCGGGGGCCGTTCCTCCGCCCGCGACGGTGTCCTTCAAGCTGAGCGCGGCCGGCGACCGTAACCGCCGACCTCGTCGACGCGCTCGGGACGGTCGGTGGCGGTCGTCTTCTCGGCGACGAGGCCCGCCGGCACGCAGTCGTTCGTCTATTCGCCCGCCAACGTCCCGGACGGGAGCTACACGTTGCGCGTCAGCGCCCGCGACACGATCGGCCGGACGAGTCGCGCTGCGGCGCCGCTGACCGTGAGCCGCGCGTTGGTGTCGTTCTCCGCCGACACGAAGCTCGTGTCGCCGAACGGCGACGGCCGACGCGACACGGTCACCTTCGGCTTCGGTCTCGCCCAGCCCGCGGTCGCGACGCTGTCGCTCGTCGGCACGGAGGCGACGTTCCCCATCTTCACCGGCGAGCTGGCGCCGGGCCTGCAGTCCGTGACGTTCGCGGGCGCCGCCGCCGACGGATCGCCGATTCCCGACGGCCAGTACCAGGCGACGATCGCGGTCGGCGCGGTCAAGCTCGCGCTGCCGCTGACGATCGACAACACACCGCCGGTGGTGACGCTCGTCTCGACGGCGCCGCTGATGCTTCGCGTCTACGAGCAGGTGACCGTGATCGCGACGGTGAACGGCAAGCTGATCAGGGCGAGCAAGAAGGCGGGCGTGTTCGAGCTGGCGAAGGGCGAGTCCGTCGAGTCGCTGAGCGTCGTCGTGCGGGACGCGGCTGGCAACGAGTCGCTCCCGGTCACGTATCCGGCGAGACGGAGGCGTTGACCCAGCGGTCGTAGCGCTCCTCGAGCTGCTCGAGAATCGTCGCGAGCAGCTCTGCCACGCTCGACCGTCGCGCCTTCGAGCGCGAGCGAGGTCGCCGGCAGGCGCGTCTCCTCCGGGAGCTGCGCGGCCGTCTGGCGCGACGTTGACGCCGACGCCGAGGACGACCCTTCCCTCGGCTGCCTCCGCGAGGATCCCCGCCACCTTTCTGCCGCGGACGAGCACGTCGTTCGGCGGCTTGACGTTCGCGGCAAGCCCCGTCTGCAGGGAGATCGCCGCGCACACCGCCTCGGCCGCGAGGACCGTCAGCTCCGGCAGCCGCTCCGGCTCGACCGCCGGCGTCAGCACGATCGAGAAGAGGAGGCCCGCTCCCCTCGGCGCCTCCCACGCGCGGCCGAGTCGCCCGCGCCCGGCGGTCTGCTCGTCAGCGGCGACCACCGCGCCCTCCGGCGCGCCGTCGAGCATGCGCTGGGTCGACGCGCACGTCTCGAACCACCGAAACGGAACGCCGAACCGGCCTCGCGGGACGAGCTGCATCGCCGCACTACACTAGGCCCCGCGTGCAACCCGGTCACCGCCGCAGCCGTCGAATCAGGCATGAGCTTCGCCCCGGCTCCCCTCTCCCGTACGACCGGCTGAGCGACCCGATCCTGGTCACGCGGGCAAAGGACGGCGACGCCCTCGCGCTCGAGGCGCTTTGCGCGCGCCACGCGCCGCGGGTGGAGCGTCTGGCGCGCCACCTGCTGTCGAATCCGGAGGACGCGCAGGACGCGGCGCAGGAGTCGCTTGCGAAGCTCTGCGTTCGGATCAAGCAGTTCCGCGGAGAGTCGCAGTTCTCGACGTGGCTGCACCGGCTGGTCGTCAACACCTGCCGCGATTCGGCGCAGCGCCAGCGGACGCGCTCGCACGAGCCGCTGCTCGAGGACCTTCGCGCCGCGCCTGAGCGCCCGGACACGGTTGCGCTCCGCGAGGAGCTCAGCGCGGCGCTCGCGGAGATCTCGCCGACCCAGGCGCGGGTCGTCGTCCTGAAGGACGCGCTCGATCTGTCGTTCGAAGAGGTTGCGGCCCTGACCGAGATTCCCGTCGGCACCGCGAAGTGCTACGCCCACCGCGGCCGCGAAGGGCTGCGCGCGAAGCTCGAGCAGGACGCGGCGGCGTGACCGCGTCCGCTCCATTCGGGCGGGACGTGATCGAGTCGATCCTCCCGCACCGCGACCCGTTCCTGCTTCTCGACACGGTTGACGAGCTCGAGCCCGGGTCGCACGTCGTCGCCCGCAAGCGCGTGACCGACGAGGACTGTGCGGGTCACTTTCCCGGCAACCCGATCATGCCCGGCGTGAAGATGGTCGAGGCGCTCGCGCAGGCCGGCGCGGTGGCGGTTCTCTCGGAGGCGGAAAACGTCGGCCGGCTCGCGCTGTTCGCCGGGATCGACGGCGTGCGTTTCAAGCGGATCGTCCGTCCCGGCGACGAGCTGACGCTCGAGTGCACGCTCGAGACGGTGCGCGGGCCGATCGGTCGCGGCAAAGCCCGAGCGACCGTGGACGGCGAGCTGGCAGTCCGCGGGACCCTGACCTTCGCGGTGGAACGAGGCGAAGGATGATCGCGAGCACGAACGGTCGGCCGGTCTCCATCACCGGTCTCGGCTGCCACGTTCCCGACCGCATCCTGTCGAACGCCGATCTCGAGCAGCTCGTCGACACGAACAACGAGTGGATCATGGAGCGCACCGGCATCCGCGAGCGACGGATCGCCGCCAAGGAGGAGGCGCTCTCGGACATTGCGCTTCCGGCCGCGCGCGAGGCGCTCGAGCAGGCAGGGCTCGAGGGCGGCGACGTCGACCTGATCATCGTCGCGACCGTGACGCCGGACATGATGTTTCCCGCAACCGCCGCGATTCTCGCCGAGCAGCTCGGCTCGAACGACGCCGCGGCCTACGATCTTTCCGCCGGGTGCACGGGGTTCATGTACGCGCTCGCGCAGGCGTACGGGATGGTCGCCGCCGGCCTCTCGCAGCGCGCCCTCGTCGTGGGCGGCGACGTGCTCTCGAAGATCCTCGACTGGACCGACCGCTCGACGCTCGTCCTCTTCGGCGACGGAGCCGGGGCGGTCGTCGTGGAACGCGTCGAGAGCGGCGGATTCCTCGGGTTCGAGCTCGGCGCGGACGGCGGCGGCGGAAAGCACCTGTGGCTTCCGGGCAGCGGCTCGCGTCACTTCGACGACTCGGAGCGGTTCGTGAAGATGAACGGCCGCGAGGTTTTCAAGTTCGCGACTCGTGTGATGGTTCACTCGGCGGAGACGATCCTGGAGGAATGCGGCCGGACGATCGACGACATCGACGTGTACGTCCCGCACCAGGCGAACGTGCGCATCATCGACCACGCGACGAGGAAGCTCGGCGTCCCCAAGGAAAAGGTGGTGATTGACGTCGACCGCTACGGTAATACCTCGTCCGGCTCGATCCCCCTGGCACTCGCGGATGGGGCCGCTGACGGAAGGCTCAAGCCGGGCGAGCTCGTGCTGATGACGGGAATGGGTGCCGGCCTCACGTGGGGCTCGGCGTTAATCGAATGGACAAACGACGTGAGGCGGCAACGATGACGAAAGTGGCATTCATGTTTCCGGGCCAGGGCTCGCTCGAGGAGGGGATGGGGCGCGACATCGTGGAGGCCGTCCCGGAGGCGATGCAGGTGTTTCGTGAAGGGAGCGAGGCGGCGGGCATCGATCTGATGAAGCTGTGCTTCGAGACGCCGCTCTCGGAGCTGGTCGAAACGGAGAACCAGCAGCCGGCGCTCGTCGCCACGAGCCTGGCGATCAACGAGGCCCTGCGCGCGAGAGGAATCGTGCCGGACTACGTCGTCGGCCACTCGGTCGGCGAGTTCTCGGCGCTCGCTGCGGTGCGCGCGCTGATGCCGACGGAGGCGATCGCGCTCGTCCGGGAGCGTGGGCTGGCGATGGCGGCGGCCGCGAAGGAGCGCCCCGGCTCGATGGCGGCGATCCTCGGCCTGGCAGACGACGTCGTCGAGAACATCTGCACGAAGATCCACAACGTGTGGCCGGCGAACTACAACTGTCCCGGCCAGGTGGTCGTGTCGGGCGCGGACGGCGCCGTCGATGCGTGCTGCGAGGAAGCCGAGCAGGCCGGAGCGCGGCGAGCGATTCGGTTGCGCGTCTCCGGCGCGTTCCACAGTCCGCTCGTCGACCGCGCGGCCGAGCGCCTCCGTCCGGCGATCGAGCGCGTCCACTTCAAGGAGCCGCTGGCGCCCTTCGTCTCCACCGTGACGGCGAAGCTCGAGCACGCGCAGCGGTACAGCACGCTGCTCGTCGAGCAGCTGACCGCGCCGGTCAAGTTCACGCAGGCGGCAGGCGAGCTCCTTCGCAACGGCGTCACCGTCTTCGTCGAGGTCGGGCCGGGCAACGTCCTGAGCGGTTTACTGAAGAGGATCGACAAGAGCGTTCGTGTGGTGTCGGTGAACAACCTGCGCTCGCTGGACGAGCTCGAGCAGTCGCTGCGCGAGACTTGACCGAGCCCACCGGGTTCGCGTCCCTCGAGGGAAGAACAGCGCTCGTCACCGGCGCGTCGCGCGGGATCGGTCGTGCGATCGCGGTCGAGCTCGCTCGCGGCGGCGCGTCGGTCGTCGTCGGCTATCGCAGCGGTCGCGACGAGGCGGAGGCGCTGGCGAACGAGATCGGGGCGCGCACGGTGCAGGGCGACGTCTCCGTTCCGGAGGAAGCCGCGCGTGTCGTCGCGGAAGCGGGCGACATCTCGATTCTCGTGAACAACGCCGGCCTCACGCGCGACGGCGTTCTCGCGCGCATGAGCGACGACGACTGGCGTTCGGTGCTCGAGACGAACCTGAGCTCGGTCTTCTACACCTGCCGCGCTGTGACGCGAGGAATGATGAAGCGCCGCTCGGGAGCGATCGTGAACGTCTCGTCGATCGTCGGCGTGCACGGCAACTGGGGCCAGGCGAACTACGCGGCCTCGAAGTCCGGGATCATCGGCTTCACGAAGTCGCTCGCGCAGGAGCTCGGCAGCCGCGGCGTTCGTGCAAACGTCGTCGCGCCCGGTTACATCAAGACGCAGTTGACGGACGTGATCCCGGAAGACGCACGCGCGAAGATGCTCGACCTGACGCCGCTCGGCAGGCTCGGCGATCCGGAGGACGTCGCGGGCGCGGTACGCTTCCTCTGCTCCGACGAGGCCGCATTCATCACGGGTGAGGTTCTGCTCGTCAGTGGCGGCTTGGGGATGTGAGCGAGATGAGCATGAACGGACGCAGGCGTGTCGTGATCACCGGCCTCGGCGGGGTGTCTCCGCTCGGTAACTCCGCGGAGGAAAGCTGGCGCAACCTGCTCGCGGGCGAGTCCGGCGCCGCGGAGATCAGGGCGTTCGACCACTCGAGCCCCGCCTACAACGTGCATTTCGCCTGCGAGCTGAAGGACTTCGATCCGACGCAGTGGATCGACCGGAAGGCGGCGCGCCGGATGGATCGATTCGCGCAGATGATCCTCGCGGCGGCGCGGCAGGCCGAGGACGACTCGGGCATCGAGGTGGCGGGTGAGGCGGAGCGTGTCGGCGCCTCGGTCGCTACCGGAATCGGCGGACTGCGGTCGTACCAGGACTGCTACGACGTGCTGTTGAAGCGCGGTCCCGACCGCGTCAGCCCGTTCTCGATCCCCAGCATCATCCCGAACATGGGCGCCGGCTGGCTGTCGATCGAGCTGGGGACGAAAGGCCCGCTGATGTCGGAGTGCACGGCGTGTGCGGCCTCGAACATGGCGATCGGCGACGCGGCCGACGCGATCCGGATGAATCGCGCCGACGTGATGTTCGCCGGCGGGACCGAGGCGCCGATCACGGAGGTCGGGATCGCAGGTTTCGATGCGATGCGAGCGCTCTCCCGGCGGAACGACGATCCGAAACGCGCGTCGCGTCCTTTCGATCGCGCACGAGATGGTCTCGTGATGGGCGAGGCTGCCGCCGTGCTCGTGCTCGAAGAGCTCGGCCACGCGCTCGCACGCGGCGCGAGGATCTACGGCGAGCTCGCGGGCTACGGGGTTTCGTCCGACGCCGCGCACATGACCGAGCCCGACCCGACGGGAGCGAATCCGGCGCGCGCGATGAAGATGGCGCTGACGGACGCGGGCGTCGATCCCGAAGAAGTCGGCTACATCAACGCGCACGCGACGTCGACTCCGCTCGGGGACGCGTCGGAGACGCGTGTGATCAAGAACGCGCTCGGCGAGGATAAGGCGCTGCGCACGCCGGTGTCGTCGACGAAGGGCGCGACCGGCCACTGCTTCGGCGCCGCCGGTGCGATCGAGGCGGTGTTCACGACGCTTGCCGTGAGGGATCGAAAGCTGCCGCCGACGATCAACTACGAGAACGAGGATCCCGACTGCGATCTGGACTACATCGCCAACGAGGCGCGCGAGGCGCCCGACCTGAAGGTCGCGATCTCCAACTCGTTCGGCTTCGGCGGGCACAACGCGTCGCTCGTGATTCGCGCCTTCGAGGCGTAGAGACGCGTCGCTCCGGCGCATTCGCGCGCGTAACTCGTAGCGCTTACGTCACCTTGGTCTGACCAAAGGACACGGCCGTGGCGGACGAGGCACGCGCGCCCGCCCGCAAGCGCTGTTCCTCGAGGAGTTGATTTCCGTCACATGCGCGTCGCCTTCTCGCGCGCGTTCTCTAACGCTTTCCTTACCCTGGTCTGACCACGGGACATGTCTGCGTTGTCCGACCGGACACCTACGGTTGCGTCGTGCGTCGCGTCGACATCGGCGGCCGCTCGGTCGAGATTCCCGTGCGCGTCTCCCGTCGCGCGCGAAAGCTGTCCATCAACGTCGACGCGCAACGCAACATCGAGATCGTCGTGCCGCCGCGAGCGACGCAGCGTGACGTCGACTCGTTGCTCTTCGAACATCGCGCGTGGCTCGAGCGGCAGCTCGCGAAGCCGCCGAAGGTCTTCCACCTCGGACTGCAACGCGACGACGTCGTGTGGATCGGCGGCCTCGCGCTCCCGGCTCCACGCGTCCCGTCACTGTTCGGCTGGTATCGCGAGCAGGCACGAGTCGAGATCGCGGGCGCGGTCGACTTCGAGGCGACGCGACTCGAGGTGACGTATACGCGCGTGTCGATTCGCGACCAGCAGACCCGCTGGGGCTCGTGCTCGAGAGGCGGCGCGCTCTCGTTCAACTGGCGCTTGATCGTCGCGCCGCCGGCAGTGCTCAGGTACGTCGTCGTCCACGAGCTCTGCCATCTGCTTCGACACGATCATTCGCCTGAGTTCTGGGAGCTCGTCGCCGCGGCGCGCCCGACCTACGTCGACGAGCGTGCCTGGCTCTCCGAGCACGGCACCGAGCTGCTCGCCTATCGCGTGCCGAAACTCCGCGCGGCGTAGCGGTACGCTCACCGCCGTGGACCGCTGGGTCACCTTCGACTGCTACGGCACCCTCGTCGACTGGAACGCGGGGATCCGCTCCGTCGTCGGCGACGCGCTGCTCGCGCGCTACCACGAGCTCGAGCCGCAGGTTCAGGTGGAGCAGCCGTCGCGCACGTATCGCGACGTCCTGCGTGAAGTGTCCGCCCGCCTCGGCCTCGCCGACGGGGATGCGCTCGCCGAGTCGCTGCCGTTCTGGCCGGTGTTTCCCGAGGTGCCGTCCTCGCTGACCGAGGCGCGCGACGCAGGCTGGAAGCTCGCGATCCTCTCGAACACCGACCGCGACTTCATCGACGCGTCGATGGAGAGCATCGGCGTGGACTTCGAGTTCGCGATCGTCGCCTCCGAGATCGGCTCCTACAAGCCGGCGCTCGGGCACTGGCGTGCGTTCGAGGAGCGAACGGGTCGGCTGCCGGACGTCCACACGGCGGCCTCGCACTTTCACGACGTCGTCCCGGCGACGCACCTCGGGATCCCGAACGTGTGGATCAACCGGCTCGGCGAGTCGTACGAGCCGCCGCCGACGCGCGAGCTTCCCGACCTCTCGGGACTCGCCGGCGTCCTCGGTGAGCTCGCGGAACGCAACTCCGCAGCCAGGGGCGGGGTCTAAACTCGGTCGGCTCATGTCAGGCCACATCGACGTCTCGATCGAGCAGAAAAGCGCGCCGCCGGCCCGGGACGGGAAGCGGCACCCGAACACGTGCCCGAGGTGCCAGTCGCACTACCGCGACGACGAGCTCGAGGCGTCGCTCTTCGTCTGCGCCCAGTGCAGCCACCATTTTCCGGTGCCGGCGCGAAAGCGGGTCGCCCAGCTCGCCGATCCCGGCACGTTCGTGGAGGAGGCGGCCGATCTCCACTCGGAGGATCCGCTTGCCTTCTTCGACCTGCGCGCGTACACCGAGCGGCTGGCCGAGGCCGAGCTGAGGACGGGCCTCGGCGACGCGATGGTGATCGGGCAGGCGGCGATCGAGGGCAACGGCTGCGAGCTCGCCGTCATGGACTTCGGCTTCATGGGCGGGTCGATGGGCAGCGTGGTCGGCGAGAAGTTCTCGCGCGCGTGCGACAGCGCGATCGAGCACGGCGTCCCGCTCGTCTCCGTTTCCGCTTCGGGCGGTGCGCGCATGCAGGAAGGGATCCTCGCCCTGATGCAGCTTCCGAAGACAGTCGCCGCGGTCGAGGACCTGCACGCGGCACGGATCGGATTCGTGTCGGTGCTCGCCCATCCGACGACCGGCGGACTGCTCGCCAGCTTCGCCAGTCTCGGCGACGTGCTGCTCGCCGAGCCGGGCGCGCTGATGTCGTTCGCCGGCCCGCGCGTCGTGCAGCAGACGACGCGCGAGAAGCTCCCCGACGACTTCGGCCTCTCCGAGTCGAACCACCGCTTCGGCCACATCGACCGCGTCGTCCCGCGCGACCAGCTGCGGCCCACCGTCGCCGCGCTTCTGAGGCTCTTCGACAATGCCGGGTGAGGCCGAGCTGAGGCTTCGCGCGCGCCTGAGCAAGCTGAAGGCGACGGGCCTGCTGCGCGGCGCCCGCCTCTCCGGCGAGCTCGACAAGCTCCAGCGCCAGCTCGATCTCGTCGAGCAGGAGCCCACCGACGAGGACATCTGGCGGTCGGTCGAGCTCGCGCGCCACCAGGACCGCCCGTACACGCTGGACTACGTCGCGCGTCTCTTCGACGACGTCTTCGAGCTGCACGGCGACCAGCTGCGCGCCGACGACGAGGCGATCGTCGCCGCGATCGCAAAGCTCGACGGCCGCACGGTTGCGGTGGTCGGCCACCAGAAGGGGCGAGACCTGAAGGAGCGCAATCGCCGCAACTTCGGGATGGCGTATCCCGAGGGCTACCGGAAGGCGATGCGGACGATGGAGCTGGCGGACCGCTTCGGGTTTCCGCTGATCACCTTCGTCGACACGCCCGGCGCGTATCCGGGTGTCGCCGCGGAGCAGCACGGACAGGGCGGGGCGATCGCGCGGTCGCAGGCGATGATGCTGCGGCTCGGCTCTCCGACCGTCGCCTGCGTGATCGGGGAGGGCGGCTCGGGTGGCGCGATCGCGATCGCGGTCGCGGACCGGGTGCTGATGCAGGAGCACGCGATCTACTCCGTCATCTCGCCCGAGGGCTGCGCCGCGATTCTCTGGCGCGACGCCGCGGAGGCGCGAAGGGCGGCCGCCGCGTTCAAGCCCGTCGCCGCGCAGTGCCTGGAGCTCGGGGTCGTCGACGCGATCGTTCCCGAGCCCGCCGGAGGCGCACACGTCGATCACGGCGAGGCCGCTCGGCTCCTCGGAGAGTCGATCCGCGAGGCGCTGGACGATCTCGACGGGATTCCCGACGACGAGCTTCGCCGCCGCAGGCGCGCACGCTTCCGCTCCCTCGGCGTCTTCGCTTGAACGCAGGCCTCCGCGCCTCATTGTCCCCAGTATCCACAGCGTTTTCCCCTGCCCCGAAGACGACTCGAGGCCGATAAAAACCGGCCTCGAGCGCGGACCCCCGCGCGTGGAGAAGCTTGGCGACGCGTAGCGCCTATGACTTACAAATAAGGTTTTCGCCAGTGAGCGGATTCTCAAACGCCGCTTCGGCAACACTCCGGTCGTGAGCCTGAAGGAGTACCGGCGCAAGCGCGACCCGAAGAAGACGTCGGAGCCGTTCTCGGCACCCCGGTCCGGCCGGGCCGAGGCTCAGCGGCCGATCTTCGTGATCCAGCGGCACGACGCGCGCCGGCTGCACTACGACTTCCGCCTCGAGCGCCACGGCGCGCTCGCGTCGTGGGCAGTGCCGAAGGGCGTGCCGCTCGAGCCGGGCGAGCAGCATCTCGCGGTGCACGTCGAGGACCACCCGATCGAGTACGCGAAGTTCGAGGGGGAGATTCCGAAGGGCCAGTACGGTGCCGGCACGGTCGAGCTTTGGGACCAGGGGACGTACGAGCTTCTGGAGGAGAAGGCGAACGGCGGCCTGACCGTGCGACTCCACGGTCGGCGCCTCGACGGAGTGTGGGCGCTCGTCCCCGCGCACCTCGACAGGAAGGAGCAGAACTGGCTGATCGTGCGCAAGCGTGACGAGGGCGCCGCGCCGGCCGAAAGGCTGCCGTTCCGTCGGTACCGGCCGATGCTCGCAACGCTCGAGAAGGCGGTGCCCGAAGGTGACGGCTGGCTCTTCGAGGTGAAGTGGGACGGCTACCGCGCGCTCGCCTACGTGCGCGGCGGCGACGTGACGCTCCTGTCGAGGAACGACAACGACCTGACGGAGCGGTTCGGGTCGGTCGCGAAGGAGATCACGAAGGCGGTCAAGTCTCCGAGCGCGGTGCTCGACGGCGAGGTTTGCGCGCTCGACGAGCGAGGCCGCGCGAGCTTCTCGGCGATGCAGCAGGGGGGCCACGTGCTCGTCTACTACGCCTTCGACCTGCTCGAGCTGGACGGGGAATCGCTCGTCGACCTGCCGCTCGTCGAGCGGCAGGCGCGCCTCGAGCAGCTGCTCGTTCGCGGCAACAGGACGGTCCGCAGGTCGGAGACGTTCGAGGACGGCCACGCCCTCTCCGAGGCGGCTCAGGCGCAGAACCTCGAGGGGATCATGGCCAAGCGCGCCGACTCGCGGTACTGCGAGGGCAAGCGGACGCGCGACTGGCTGAAGATCAAGACCCACAACCGGCAGGAGTTCCTGATCGCCGGCTACACGCACGGCGGCGGCCGCCGCGCCTCGACCTTCGGCTCCCTGATCCTCGCGGTGAACGAAGGCGGCGAGCTGAAGTACGTCGGCAACGTCGGTACCGGCTTCGACGACGCCGAGATCCGCCGCCTGCTCGCCAGGCTCAAGCCGCTTCGGCAGGACGCGTCGCCGTTCCGAGCCGTCCCGAAGATGCCGCGCGTTCGGAAGAACGAGATCGTCTGGGTCGAGCCGAAGCTCGTCGCCGAGGTCGAGTTCGCCGAGTTCACGCACGACGGCCGCCTGCGCGCTCCGTCGTACCAGGGCCTGCGCGACGACAAGCGTCCCGAGGAGGTGCGTCGCGAGGTGCCGCCGGAGAACGCGGTCCGCCAGGGGTCGCGCGAGCTGAAGCTCTCGAACGTCGACAAGCCGTTCTGGCCGGAGGAGGGGATCACCAAGGGCGACCTGATCGCGTACTACCGCGAGGTCGCGCCGGTGCTGATCCCGCACCTGAAGGACAGACCGTTCACGATGAAGCGCTATCCGGACGGCTGGAACGGCGAGTTCTTCTTCCAGAAGGACGCGCCCAAGCACATGCCCGATTGGATCCCGACCTTTCGCACGCAGGTCTCGACCCGCGAGAAGCCGCGGGTTCGGAAGTGGGTGAGCTTCCCGCTCGTGAACGACGAGCTCGCGCTGCTCTGGATGGTGAACATGGGCTGCATCGACATGAACCCGTGGTACTCGCGCACCGACAGGGCAGACCGGCCGGACTTCGTGCTCTTCGACCTCGATCCGGCCGCCGACGCCGGCTTCGCCGAGACGGTGCAGGTGGCGCTGCTCGTCAAGGAGGCGCTCGACGCGCTCGGACTGGTGTCGTTCCCCAAGACGAGCGGCTCGAACGGGATGCACGTGCTCGTGCCGATCGCGCGGAGACACACATACGACGACACGCGGCGCTTCGCCGAGATCATCGCCGGCGCGCTTGCGCGAACGCACCGCGGGCTCGTGACGACCGAGTGGACGAAGTCCAAGCGCCGAGGCGTGCTCGTCGACGCCAACCAGAACGGCGAGGGAAAGACGATCGCCTCGGTGTACTCCGTGCGGCCGAAGGCCGGAGCTCCGGTGTCGACGCCGTTGCGCTGGGACGAGGTGAACGAGGCGCTGAACCCGTCGATCTACTCGATGCAGGTCGTGCTCGACCGCGTCCGGCGGCAGGGCGACCTCTTCGAGGGGGTGCTGACGACGAAGCAGTCGCTGGCGAAAGCGCTTCGCGCCATCTCGTGACCCGCTCCCGCGTGGCGGTACAGGTGAGCGTGGTCGGCAGCGGAGCGGAAAACGAGGGACGCGCCGAGGAGGTCGGACGGCTGCTCGCAAGCCGTGGCTGCACCGTCGTCTGCGGCGGGGGCGGCGAGGTCATGGCCGCCGCGGCGCGCGGAGCGAAGTCGGCGGGAGGGACGACGATCGGCATCCTGCCCGGGACGAGCCGTGCGGACGCGAACGCGTGGATCGACCACGTCGTCGTCACCGGGCTGGGGCACGCACGCAACGCGATCGTCGCCGCGTCCGGCGACGCGGTCATCGCTGTGGGCGGTTCCTACGGAACGCTGACGGAGATCGGCTTCGCGAAGGTCTTCGGCCGACCCGTCGTGATCCTCGAGCCCGGCCTCGCGGTCGAGGGGGTGCCGCGCGCGCCCACTCCGGCCGAGGCGGTCGAGCTCGCGCTCAGCAGTCTCGGTTGACGGTCAGTTGGTCGAGGAACTTGCCGACCTCGAGCGGCACGTTCCGCAGATATTCGGACCAGGTGGTGCGCGAGGAGGCGACCTGGAGCTTCGCGTCGGTGCAGCGCGCGAAGAGCAGCTTTGCGCGGCGCAGGTGGAACCGCGACGAGACGATCACGGCGCTGTCCCAGCCGCGCTGCTTCGCGAGCAGCGCGAACGTCCGCGCCTCGCCCACGGTGCTCTCCGGCTTCGCATGGAAGCAGATGACCGCGCGCCCGCTGCCGCAGAGCTTCGCGATCTTCTTCTCGAGCGGCGGCACGACCGAGAGCACGAGCTCCGGCGCCACGCCCTCCTTCTGAAGCTCGACTCCTGTGTCCGGCCGCCCCGGGTTGCCGGCGAGCACGATGATCGCATCGGCGGGGTAAGGCGGGTCGTCTCCCACGAAGTAGAAGAGCCACAGGCCGGCCCCGATGAGCGCAGCGAGGATGACGAGCAAGGCGAGGGAGATCCGGCGCAACCACGCCGAGCCTAACGAGACCGCATCCGGCGCAACAGGGTCAGGGCCCCCGCCTTGTCCAGCGGCTCGTTGAGGTTCCCGCACTTGGGGCTCTGGACGCACGACGGGCAACCGCGCTCGCACGGGCAGCGCTCGAGCAGCCGCGCCGTGTCGTCCACCCACTGCTCGAAGACGGCGAACCCGCGTTCCGCGATGCCGACGCCGCCCGCGTGCCCGTCGTAGACGAACACCGTCGGCCGTCCGGTCTGGTGGTGGAGGTTCGTCGAGAGGCCGCCGATGTCCCAGCGGTCGCACATCGCGAAGAGCGGCAGCAGCGCGATCATCGAGTGCTCGGCCGCGTGGAGCGAGCCGAGGAGCTTCGGCAGCGCCTCGAATCCGTCGAGCTGCGCGTTCGACGGGACGTACCAGACCGCCTCGGTCTCGAACTCCGTCTCCGGAAGGTCGAGTGCGATCGAGGTCGATCGCCTCCTGCGTCGTGATCCGCCGCCGCTGGTACGCGACCACCCGCTCGGTGACGACGACCGAGCCGAAGCACAGGTCGAGGCCGCAGCGCGGCTCGCGGCGCCGCTCGTCGAGGATCGACGTGTCGCTCTCCTGCTTGGCCATCGTGTACCAGTCGCCGCGGAACGGCGAGACGAGCGCGGCGCGCCTGTCGAGGTCGAGCCTGCTGACGAGGTACGGCTCGCCGAGGTGGAGGTACACGGCGCCGTCGTGGACGGTCGAGTACGCGCGTTCCAGCTCGACGGTGCCGAGCAGGGTCCCTGTCTCCTCCTCGACGATCGCGATCGAGTCGGGCGTGGACGAGCGAAGCGAGACGCGCGCGGCCGGATAGTCCTTGCCGGCCCAGACGAAGCCGGCCTGGGTCTTCGTCAGCTCGGGCAGGTGCGTCGCGCGCTCGAGTGCCGCGTCACCGAGCGTCTCGCGGTCGGCGTCGTCGAGCGGGCCCTCGTACGCTGCAGCGAGCACGTGGCCGTCGAGGACGCGCGGGTTCGCGTGGTCGAGGATCGCGGCCTCGACGCGGCGCTCGAGCAGCGCGGGCGGCTCCCGCATGAAGTACTGGTCGAGCGCGTCGTCGCTTGCGACGAGCACGGCGAGGCCGTGGCCGCGGCGGCCGGCCCGTCCCCACTGCTGGCGAAGCGACGCGATCGTCCCGGGGAAGCCGACCGAGATCGCGCAGTCGAGCAGGCCGATGTCGATGCCGAGCTCGAGCGCATCGGTCGCGGCGACGCCCGAGCAACTCGCCCTCGACGAGGCGCCGTTCGATGTCGCGACGCTGCTCGGGGGTGTATCCGGCCCTGTACGGCGCGAGTCGCTTCGCGGTCGCCTCGTCCACGCGATCGGCGGCGAGGCGGTGGATGAGCTCGGCGCTGCGGCGGCTCTTGGCGAAGCAGATCGTGCGCAGTCCGCGCGATACGAGCGTGGCGTACAGACGGGCCGCGTCGCCGAGTGCGGACGCTCGCTGTCCGAGCTCCTCGTCGAGCAGTTCCGGGTTCCAGAGCGCGATCGTCCGCTCGGCGCGCGGTGCGGCGTCGGTTGCGACCACGGTTGCGTCGACGCCGAGCAGCGAGTGGGCGAGCTCGGCAGGGTTGGCGATCGTCGCGGTGGCCAGCAGGAACTGCGGCTCCGACCCGTAGACGCGGGCGAGTCTCCTCAGGCGGCGCAGCACGTTGCCGACGTGCGAGCCGAAGACGCCGCGGTACACGTGCGCCTCGTCCACGACGACGTAGCGGAGGTTCGCGAGCACGTCGCCCCAGCGGTCGTGGTGCGGGAGGACGCCGACATGCAGCATGTCGGGGTTCGTGAGGATGAGGTTCGCCCAGCGGCGAATCTGCCAGCGTTGCTCGCCGGCGGTGTCGCCGTCGTAGATCGCGGCGCGCGCCCGCGGCAGCTTGAACGTCGCGAGTGTCCGCGCCTGATCCTGCGCCAGCGCCTTCGTGGGGTACAGGTAGAGCGTGCGCAGCTTCGGGTCGCGCGCGATCGCGTCGAGCACCGGCAGGTTGAACGCGAGCGTCTTTCCGGAGGCGGTTCCGGTTGTCACGACGACGTGCTCGCCGCGCCGGGCTGCGTCCCACGTCTCGCGCTGGTGGACGTAGAGCGCGTCGAAGGGCAGCGCCTCGCGGACGCGTGGGTGCAGGTCGTCGGGGAAGCGGCGCGAGGCGCGCCTGGCGCGCGGGCTCGGACGCGAGGTGCGCGATCTCGTCCACCTCGAGCAGGTCGTTCCAGCGCGCGAGCTCGACGGCCATGAGCTCTATTGTCGCGGCGCGGGCAAGGCGTCTCGAGGGGCCATGGCAGGGGTCTGACCCCAGTCTTGGCTCGACCAGCCGAGGCGCGTGTAGACCGCTGCTAACGTGCCCGCTCCGGGGTGCCTCGTCCACGCGGGGCTGAGATCACACCCGCCGAACCTGATCCGGGTCATGCCGGCGAAGGGAGTCACGCTGGTTCCACGCGCATTGACGATCGCCTCGTCCGACTCCGGCGGCGGCGCCGGGATCCAGGCCGACCTGAAAGCCTTCGCCGCGGCCGGGTGTCACGGCATGTCGGCGATCGTGGCGCTGACGGCGCAGAACACGACCGGCGTCGCCGCGATTCACCCTTCGCCGCCGGAGTTCGTCGCCGCGCAGCTCTCCGCCGTCTTCGACGACATCGGTGTCGATGCCGCGAAGACGGGGATGCTGTTCTCGGCGCAGCTGATCGAGACCGTCGCGGACTTCCTCGAGGAGCATCGCGTGCCGCTGGTCGTCGATCCCGTAATGGTCGCGAGCTCGGGAGCGAGGCTGCTCGAGGAGGAAGCGGTCGAGACGCTCGTCGGCCGACTCTTTCCGCTGGCGACGGTGGTGACGCCGAACGCCGACGAGGCGACCGCGCTGGTCGGAGCAGGCGATCCCGCCGCCCAGGCGAGGCGGCTCGTCGAGCTCGGAGCCGCCGCGGCGATCGTCACGGGCGGCGGCTCGGGCGATTCGTTCTTCGACGGCGAGACGGAGCTCGAGCTACCGATGCGGCGGCACGAAGTCGCCGCGACGCACGGGTCCGGCTGCACGCACTCGGCTACGCTCGCGGCCCTGCTCGCGCGCGGCGAAGACCTCGTCAGCGCGGCCGTTGTCGCAGCCGCGACCGCGAGCGACGCGGTGGCGCACGGCCTGACCGAGCTCGGCGCCGGCGAGGGCCCGGTCGACGTCTTCCACCTGCGCGGCACGCGATGAGCGACTCGCCCGGCGCGGCACTCCGCGACCTGCGCGAGCGGAAGCCGCTGATCCACAACATCACGAACTACGTCGTCATGAACGAGACGGCGAATGCGATCCTCGCCATCGGCGCGCTGCCGGTCATGGCTCATGCGCCCGAAGAAGTCGAAGAGCTGGCGGCCGCGGCGGGCGCCCTCGTGCTCAACATCGGCACGCTCTCGCGGCCGTGGATCGACGCGATGCTGCTGGCGGGGAAGGCCGCGAACGACGCCGGAGTGCCAATCGTCCTCGATCCCGTCGGAGCCGGCGCAACGACCCTACGCACCGACACCGCGAAGCGCATTCTCGAGGAAGTGGACGTCGCAGTGCTGAGAGGCAACGCGGCGGAGGTCGCCGCCCTCGCCGGTCTGGAGGCGAAGATCAGCGGCGTCGAGGCGATCGGAGTCGGCGCGGGCGCCGCGACGATCGCGAGGACGGCCGCGACCACGTTCGGTGTCGTCGCGTCCGTGACGGGAGCGGTCGACCACGTCTCGGACGGCGAACGCACGCTGGCCGTCGCGAACGGCGATCCTCTGCTCGCGACGATCACCGGCTCGGGCTGTATTTCCACCGCGCTCACCGGTTGCTTCGTTGCCGTTCGCGCGGATGCGCCGCTCGACGGAGCGACGTTCGCGCTCGCGGCGATCGGCGTGGCCGGCGAGGACGCTGCGGCCGAGGCGAAGGGCCCGGGAACCTTCCACGCGCTCCTCTACGACGCGCTCTACGCCCTGACGCCCGAGCGGGCTCGACGCGACGCGCGAACATCGAGCTCGCGTGAGGCTGCACGCGATCGTGGAGGACGCCGAGACGGCGCGCATCGCCGCGGCGGGCGGCGCGACCGTGATCCAGCTTCGCCTCAAGAATCGCCCGACGCTCGAAGTGGTCGAGCGCGGCGGCCCGGTACTCGCCGCCTGCCGCGAGGCCGGCGTTCCGCTCGTCGTCAACGACGACGTCGAGGCCGCGCTCGCACTCGAAGCCGACGGAGTGCACCTGGGACGGGACGACCGCGGCAAGGAGCTGGCGGCCGCAGCGGGCCTGATCCTCGGCGTCTCGGCGTCGAGCGTCTACGAGGCGATCGCGGGGGAGCAGCAGGGAGCGACCTACATCGGGGCCGGTCCCGTATGGGCCTCGCCGACGAAGCCGGACGCTGCGGCGCCGATCGGGATCGACGGGCTCGCCGCGATCTGCGAGGCGGTCAAGGTGCCGGTCGTCGCGATCGGCGGGATCGATGCCACGAACGCGCGCGCGTGCCTCGATGCCGGCGCGAAGGGAGTAGCCGTCGTTCGCGCGAGTCGTGACGCGCGGGCAGTTCGCGCGGCGCTCGATGCAGCGCGTTTCTGACCTCGGCGAGCTCGCGCTGCTGGCCGAGCTCGAGCGCCGCGGCCTCATCCAGGGCGTCGAGAACGACGTCGCAGAGGTCGCCGGAACCGTCGTCACGCAGGACGCTCTGGTCGAGGATGTCCACTTCCGCCTCGACTGGATCACGTGGCGCGACCTCGGCTTCCGCGCGGCAGCGGTCAACATCAGCGACCTCGCGGCGGCGGGCGCGACACCCGACGGACTGGTCGTCGCGCTCGGTGTGACCGGCGAGACGCGCCTCGAGGACGTCATCGAGCTCTACGAAGGCCTCGCGGAGCCCGGCGTTCCGATCGTCGGCGGCGACACGACGCGGGCGGGCTCGCTCGTGCTCTCCGTGACAGCGATCGGTCGCTCCGCGCGCGTACCCGGCCGCGCGGGCGCCCGCCCCGGCGACGTGCTCGTCGTCACCGGCCCGCTCGGCGCCGCCGGCGCGGCCTTTCGCCGCGGCGCCTACGTCCGTCCGCCGATCCGGCTCGAGGAGGGACGCCGTCTGGCCGCGCACGCCCACGCGATGCTCGACCTCTCCGACGGAATCGCCCCCGACGCCGCGCGGCTGGCGACCCGGTCCGCCTGCCGCGTGGTCGTCGACCTCGATCGCGTGCCGCTCGCCGAAGGCGCCGAGCCCGACGACCTCGCGTTCGGCGAGGATTACGAGCTTCTCGCCGCGGTCGAGGATCCGGACGGTTTCGCGGTGATCGGCCGCTGCGAGGAGGGCGAGGGCGTCGCGCTGATCCGAAACGGCGAGCCGGTCGTACTCGGGGGGTGGGAGCACTTCAGGTGATGGACTAGGCTCTGGCGATGACGCGCTTCGTGGTCGCGAGGCTGCTCTCGTCCGTCGCCGTCTTCCTCGCGATCACGCTCTTCGTGTTCCTCGCGTTCTTCGTGCTGCCGGCGGAACAGGGGCCGCGGCAGCGAGGCGGGCTCGCCGGCAACATCTTCATCCGCGACACGTACTGGCAGCACGGCTCGATGGCGCACCAGTACGGCCACTACGTCTGGCACTTCGTCCGCTACGGAGACCTCGGCTCGTCGTACGTCAACCGCGAGGCGGTGACCGACAGGCTCTGGCGGGCCGCGCCGGTGACGCTGTCGCTCGTTCTCGGCGGCGTCGTCTTCTGGCTGCTGATCTCCGTTCCCCTCGGCGTCCTGTCGGCGCTGCGGCCCCGCTCGCTCTTAGACAGGGGATCGATGTTCTTCGTCATGATCGGGCTCTCGGCGCACCCGGTCTGGCTCAGCCTGCTGCTCGGGTATCTCCTCGGCTACAGGTGGCCGATCTTCCCGAAGGCCGGGCTACTGCGAGATCTTCGGCCCGACCTCGTCCTGCGGCGGGCCGGTGCAATGGGCCTACCACCTCGTCCTGCCGTGGCTCGTCTTCGGGCTGCTCAACGCGGCGCTCTACACGATGATGATCCGGGCGAGCGTGCTCGAGGCGATGAACGAGGACTACGTGCGAACCGCGCGCGCGAAGGGGGCGAGCGACGTGCGGATCGTCCGCAAGCACGTGGCTCGCAACGTGCTCCTGCCGCTCGTGACGATGCTGGGGATGAACATCGGCGTGGCGCTCGGCGGCGTGATCTTCATCGAGGCGGTCTTCGGCCTGCCGGGCCTCGGCGGGATGTTCAGGACGTCGATCCTCCAGCGTGACCTGCCGGTCACCGCGGGAATCGTCATGTTCATGACGATCGCGATCATCCTGCTGAACCTCGTGGTCGATCTCGTGTACGCGATGCTCGACCCGCGGATCCAGGCGACGAAGAGCATTCCGGTCGACGAGCCGGCACCCGCCGCGGCCGCGCCGCGCACGGCCGAGCTATCGCCTTGACCGCGCCGTGAGCGTCGCCGTGCGTCTCCGGAGTCGGCCTGCTGGCCGCCGCTACGAGTTCCTCGGCCTTCCAGCCGCAGCAGCGGAACCTTCCACACCGCCTCGACGACGATCGCCTTGCTCATCTTCGACCCGCCCTCGACGCGGTCGACGAACCTGATCGGGATCTCGCGGACGCGGAAGCCCTTGCGCAGCGTCCGGTAGGTGCACTCGATCTGGAACGCGTAGCCCTTCGAGTGGATCTCGTCGAGCGGGAGCGCCTCGAGCACGGCGCGGCGGTAGCACTTGAAGCCGCCCGTGAGGTCGCGCACCGGCAGGCCGAGCAGGATCTGCGCGTACAGCGAGCCGAACCGCGAGACGAACCGGCGGAGCAGGCCCCAGTTCGCGGTGCCGCCGCCCTCGACGTAGCGCGAGCCGAGGACGAGGTCCGCGTCGTCGGCCGCGGCGATCAGTCGCGGGACGTCGGTCGGATCGTGGGAGAAGTCGCAGTCCATCTCGAGTACCAGGTCGGCTCCGTCGGCGAGCGCGCGCTCGAACCCGGCGAGGTAGGCGGGGCCGAGCCCTTCCTTCCGCTCGCGGTGAAGGACGGCCACGCGCTCGAGCTCCGCAGCGAGCCGGTCCGCGATCTGGCCGGTGCCGTCGGGCGAGTTGTCGTCGATCACGAGCACGTGGACGCCGAGCGCGTCGAGCGCGCGAACCATGCGCTCGACGTTCTCGTGCTCGTTGTACGTGGGGAGACAGACGGTTGCGCGCATCGGCGGGAATATCATCGCTGGGAATGGCGACGACGCTTCCGCGCAACGCCGACGTGGCCGAGCAGCTCGATCTGCTCGCCGATCTCTGCGAGATCCGCGGCGACGACACGTTCCGCGTCTCGGCGTATCGCCGCGCAGCGCAGCGCGTGCGCGAGACGCCGACCGGAATCGCCGAGCTCGCACTGGCCGGTCGTGCGAAGGAGCTTCAGGGGATCGGCAAGACGATCGAGGAGAAGATCGTCGAGATCGTCCAGGACGGCGAGATCCACGCGCTGACCCGGCGGAAGGCGGAGGTTCCGGGCGAGGTCGTCTCGTTCGTCCGCCTGCCGGGGCTCGGGCCGAAGAGCGCGCGCAAGCTCTGGCAGGACCTCGGGATCACGACGCTCGAGCAGCTGCGCGAGGCGGCCGAGTCGCAGAAGCTCCGCGCGCTGCCGGGGATGGGCGCGAAGACGGAGGAGAAGATCCTGCGTGCGCTCGAGGCTCCCGCGGCTGCCGAGGAGCCGCACCGCACGCTGCTCGGCCGGGCGCTGCCGGCGCTGAAGGCGGTCGTGTCGGTGCTCGCGGAGCACCCGGCCTGCGATCAGGTCTCGATCGCCGGCAGCGCGCGCCGCTACCGCGAGACCGTGCGCGACCTCGACATCATCGCCACGGCGAACGACGCGCCCGCGCTGATCGACTACTTCACGAAGCTGCGCTGGGTCCTCGAAGTCGTTGCGAAGGGCCCGACGAAGGCGACGGTCGTCTCGCAGGACGGCTACCGCTTCGACCTGCGGGTCGTCCCGCCCGAGAGCTACGGGAACCTGCTCCAGCACTTCACCGGCTCGAAGGATCACAACATCGTGCTGCGCGAGGCGGCCGTGCGGCGCAAGCTCTCGGTGTCGGAGTACGGCGTGCAGAACACCGAGACCGGCGAGACGTTCACCGCGCGCACCGAGGAGGAGCTCTACCGGTTCCTCGGCTACGACTTCATCCCGCCGGAGCTACGCGAGAACTGCGGCGAGCTCGACGCCGCGCGCAACGGAACACTCCCGGAGCTCGTCGAGCTGGGCGATCTTCGAGGCGACCTGCACACGCACACGCACTGGTCGGCCGACGGCAAGAACACGCTCGAGGAGATGGTGCTCGCCGCCCGCGCGCGCGGGTACGAGTACTACGCCGTCACGGATCACTCGCACTACCTGCGCGAGGGGCGTCTCGAGGCGCAGGCGGAGGAGATCGCGGCGCTGCAGGAGCGCGTGGCGCCGATGCGGATCCTGCGAGGTGTCGAGGTGAACATCAAGGCCGACGGCACGCTCGACATGAGCGACGAGCAGCTCGCGACGCTCGACTGGGTCGTCGCGTCCGTCCACGCGGCGCGCGAGAAGAACCCGCTCGAGCGCGTCTTCGCCGCGATGGAGAACCCGTACGTCGACGTCATCGGCCACCTCACCGGCCGCAAGCTCAACCAGCGCGGCCCGGTCGACATCGATCTCGATCGCGTGATCGAGAAGGCGCTCGAGACGAAGACGTTCCTCGAGCTCAACTCGCAGCCGGACCGGCTCGATCTGCGCGACGTGCACGCTCGTGCCGCGCGCGAGGCCGGGCTCAAGCTCGTCGTCGACTCGGACGGCCACGAGCTCGGTGCGCAGGACTACGTCGAGTTCGGGATCGGCCAGGCGCGGCGTGCCTGGCTCGCGAAGGCGGACGTCGTGAACACGCGGACGTGGAAGCAGATCGAGCGGATCCGGAAGTCGCGCCCGTCGACCTGAGGCGCGACGGCGCGGCGGCGCTCGAGTGGGCGGCGTCCTACCTCGATCGTGTCGCCGACCTGCCGGTGCTCGCTCAGGTCGAGCCGGGCTGGCTGCTCGAGCGGCTGCCCGAGTCGGCGCCCGAAACCGGCGAGCCGTTCTGCTGCGCTGCTCGCCGACCTCGACGAGCTGATCCTGCCGGCGGTCACGCACTGGCAGCATCCGCGCTTCCACGCGTACTTCGCCAACACGGGCTCGGAGGCGGCGATCCTGGCCGAGCTGGTGGCGGTGGCGCTGAACCAGGTCGGCATCCTCTGGCGCACGAGCCCGGCGCTCGCGGAGCTGGAGGAGCGCGCGACGGCGTGGCTGGGCGAGCTGCTCGGCTTTCCGCGGGAGTGGCACGCGCACCTCGAGGAAACGGCGTCGGCCGCGACGCTGGCCGCGCTCGCAGCGGCTCGAGCCGTCATGCCGGACCGTCGCGAGGTCGTCTGCAGCGAGCACACGCACTCGTCGATCGACAAGGCGGCGCGCGTGCTCGAGCTCGAGCTGCGGCGGGTGCCGGTCGACGACGAGTACCGCATGCGCCCCGACCTCATCGATACGAGCAGCGCGTGCGCGATCGTCGCGACCGTCGGCACGACGTCCACGACCTCGGCCGATCCGGTGGCCGCGATCGCGAGGCGCAAGGGAAACGCGTGGCTGCACGTCGACGCGGCGTATGCGGGGTCGGCCTGGGTCTGTCCCGAGTTCCGCACCGAGGACGTGACGGCCGCGGATTCCCTCGTCGTCAACCCGCACAAGTGGCTGCTCACCGGGATGGGCTGCTCGTGCCTCTGGACGTCGCGGCCCGACGACTTCCGCCGCGCGTTCAGCCTCGTCCCGGAGTACCTGCGGACGCCGGACGAGGTGATCAGCCTCAGCGAGGTCAGCATCCCGCTCGGCCGTCCGTTCCGCGCGCTTCGGCTGTGGGCGGTGCTGCGTTGTTACGGCCGCGCCGGCCTCCAGGCGATGATCCGCGAGCACGTGCGGCTCGCCGCGCTCTTCGAGACCCTGGTGCGCGACGAGCCGGGCTGGGAGCTGTGCGCGCCGCGCCCGCTGTCGGTCGTCTGCTTCCGGCGCGAGGGGTCCGACGAGGAGAACGAGGCCCTGCTCGAGCGCGTGAACGCGACCGGCGAGATCTTCATCTCGCACACGCGCCTCGACGGCCGGTACGTCCTTCGCTTCGCTGTCGGCAACGCACGCACGTCGGAGGCCGACGTGCGGCAGGCATGGGAGGTGCTCGAACGCTGCGCGCAGTGATCTTCGACCTCTGGGACACGCTCGCGCTCTGGCCGGGCGAGGACTTCGAGCGCGTCAAACGGGAGCTCTCGGAGCACATCGAGGATTTCGACCGCGTCTGGGACACGACCTACAACGCGCGGCAGGTCGGGTCGATCGAGTCGTACTTCCGGGGGCTCGGGCTCGAGGACGAGACGCTCGCGACGTGCCTGCGGATCCGCTCGCGCTTCACCCAGGATGCGCTCGTGCCGCGCGAGGGTGCGATCGCAACGCTGGAGGAGCTGAAGCGCCGCGGCTTCAAGCGCGGCTTGATCAGCGTCTGCTCGAGCGACGTCGAGGAGGCCTGGGCCGAGACCGAGCTCGCGCCGCACCTCGACGACTTCGTCCTGTCGTGCACCGTCGGCCTGACGAAGCCGGATCCGCGGATCTACGAGCTGGCGTGCGAGCGGCTCGAGGTGTCGCCGGCCGAGTGCATCTTCGTCGGCGACGGCGCGAACGACGAGCTGGCCGGGGCGGAGCGCGTCGGCATGCGCGCCGTCTGCGTCCTGCCCGCCGGGCCGCGACGAGCCGATCTGGCCGGAGGCGCGAGGCTGGGAGCCGACGATCACGTCCCTGGACGGGGTGCTGGCGCTGGTCGGGACCTGGTCCCTGTAGGGACCAGGTCCCGAGACGGCGGGAATCGCTCCAGGATCCAGGCCGTGCCGTACGGCCGGCGACGCCAGGACTTCGCGTAGTCACCGGTGCGCGGGTTCATCGGGACGCGCGCCTCGATCGGGTAGTACTCGTTGTGCCGCGCCACGAGCTCGTTCAGCCGGCGGAAGTCCCAGCTCGCCGCGGCCTCGCGCCACGCGAGGACGAACGCCGCGTCGGTCATCCCTTCCTCGACGGCGAGCGCGCGCCACGCATCGTCCAGAAGGCGCAGCTGGCGAGCCTCCTCGTCCTCGATCGCCCGGAGGCGCCGCATGTACGAGAGGCCGCCGAGACGCTCGGCGATATAGCGGTCGAGCTCGACCGGCCCGAGCCGGAGGCGCTGCGCGAGCGGCCTGCCGTGCAGCGGGTTGCTCACAGCGTTCGCAGCAGCTCGACGAGGCCGCGCGGGCCGGGGACGACGAGGTCGGCGCGGGCGACGAGCTCCGGCGGCGCCTCGGCCGAGGCGACGGCGACCTTCACGCCCACCTCGAGCTCCTCGACGGCGGCGAAGGCGTCGAGATCGGTCGTGTCGTCGCCTGCGAACAGCGCACGCGCCAGGCCTGCCCGCGCCAGCAGCGCTCGGACCGCCGTTCCCTTGTGGACGTCGAGCGGCGGGAGCACCTCGAGGACCATGCGCCCGAAGCGCGCGCGCAGCCCGGCGACTCGCGCGCGCTCTGCGACTTCCTCGAGCTACGGCCCGCGCCGCTTCCGGGTTCTCGTGCAGGCGGTAGTGGTACGAGAGCGCGAGCCCCTTGTCCTCGACCGGCCAGTCGACTGTCCGACCGGAACGCCTGCAGCCGCGTGCGCCAGTCGTCGGCGCCGTCGGCCAGCTCGAGCCCGTGGCTCCCGACCACGTCGACGCCCTCGACCGCGACGAGCTCGCGCCCGAGGCTTCCCCGGCCTGCCGGTCACCGCGCCGACGAGGCCGTAGCGCTCGACGAGGCGTCGCAGGACGACCCGCGTCTCCTCGGGGACGGCCGAGTCCTCCGGCCGGTCGACGATCGGCGCGAGCGTCCCGTCGATGTCGAGCAGGACGGCAGCCAGCCGGGGCGCCTGACGGAGTCGGTCGAGCTCGCGCACCGCCATACGATACGAACGGTGCTCCGGCTGATTCCGATCGGCCTCGCGGCCGGATTCTTCGGCGCGCTCTTCGGCGTCGGCGGCGGGCTGGTCATCGTCCCGCTGCTGCTCCTCTTCACGCGGCTGAACGAGCGTTCGGCGATGGCGACGTCGCTCGGCGCGATCGGGATCGCGGCGCTCGCCGGAACGGTTCGCTACGCGTTCCACGGCGACGTCGAATGGGCCTACGCGCTCCTGGTCGGGCTTCCGGGAGCCGGCGGCACGATCGTCGGCACGGCGCTCCAGCAGCGGCTGCGCACGCGCGTGCTCGCGCTGGCCTTCGCAGGCTTCCTCGTCGTCGTCGGCGTGCTGCTCCTCGCCGCATGACGACGCTGGTGCTCGCCGTCGTGCTCGGCTTCGGCGCCGGCGTGCTCGCCGGGCTGTTCGGCGTGGGCGGCGGGATCGTCTTCGTCCCTGCGCTCCTCGCCCTGCACCTGAGCCAGCTCCATGCGGAGGCCACGTCCCTGGCCGCGATCCTTCCGACCGCGGCGACCGGGATCTGGCGGCAGCGGCGCTACGGAAACCTGCACCGCCGGGCCGCGCTCGTGATCGGCCTCGCCTCGATCGTCGGGGTGGAAGGCGGCTTCCGGCTTGCGACGGCCCTGCCGGAGACGACACTCCGGCGGCTCTTCGCCGTCCTCGTCTTCGCCGCCGCGGCCAACATCGTCTGGCGCCGGAGGCGCGGATAGTCGCCGTCCGGCGCCGCTTGGCCCATACTTCGGGGGGTGTCGAGCCAGGAGGAGATCTGGATCCCGCTCGTCGACGAGCCGATCGGCTCGATCGTCGCCGAGCTCCAGCAGGAAAATCCCGAGATCGACGCGCTCGTCGGAACGCCGCACCGGGTGCTCGCGTTCCGGACGTTCGCCTACATCCGCGTCGGCATCGTGCTCGGCCGGCTCCTCTTCGAGAACGACCTGCCGCCGTACGACGGGTCGGAGACCTGGGTCGACGCGCTGCTGCGCGATCCTGCGCATCACGAGGCGCTCGCGCGCGAGGTGCGGGCAGTCGCGCAGGAGATCGCCGACGATCCGAGGTACGCGGACGACGAGCGGCTCGGCCCGGACGACGACGCCCGCGCGCGGTTCCGCGAGTTCGCACGACAGCGCCTGGCGGACGGCTGACGTTTCACGGAGGCGCTCTGCGCCGATGCGCATAATGGATTGCTCGTGATCAGGCGCCTGCCGCCCACCGTCGCCCTGCTCTTCGGCGCCTTCGTCCTGCTGCTCGGTCCCGCAACGGGAGGCTCGGCGCCGGTCGCGAACGTCGCGACCTCACAGGCCTTCGGCGTGCGCGTGATCGTTCCGGGACAGGCGGTCTTCACCGAGGGCTACGTGGCCGCGCCCGCCGACTCGGCCGGCACCGACGGAGGAATCGCGTATCCGTCGGGCGCGCCGGTGATCACGAGCGGGGCGATCTCGCTGAGCGCGTCCGCCGTCGCTTCGGCGACCGCACTGGCCACCGCGAGCACGCAGGTCACCGGGCTGTCGCTCTTCGGCGGCGAGCTCACCGTCGCGCAGATCGACGCGAAGGTGACGGCACGAGCGGACGAGACGAGCGGAACGGGCGACTTCACCGGCACCGCGGTCACGGGCCTGGGCGGGACGGCGCTCTCGGGCAGCCTGCTCGGCGACTGGGGAACGGTCGCGGTCAGCTCGGGCTCGGGGCAGAGCGCGACGGCGACCGACTCGCGCGGCTGGTACGGCAGCGTGACGGCCCTCGACATCCGGCTCACCGCCGACCACGGCGGTCTGCCCGCAGGAACGGAGATCCAGGTCGGCTATGCGACCGCGAACGTCCGTGCCGCCGTCGCGCCGGAGCCCGAGCGTCCAGGACAACGAACCGGATCCGTCGCAGGAGCCCTTCAACGCGAAGAGCGGATCGGCACTGCAAAGCGCGCCGAAGCGCGCAAGGTCGGAGGGGCCGGTCGAGCCGCCGCACCCGAAGGAGCCGCCGATCAGCAAGATCCCGAACGTGCACCCGCAGCTGACTGCCGGGCGCTACGTCTTCCCGATCTACGGACCCGTCTCCTACGGCGACACCTTCGGCTCGCCGCGCGCGGACGTGTCGTGGCACCACGGCGACGACATCTTCGCCCCGCTCGGCGCGCCGATCCTGGCCGTCGCCGACGGGACCATCTTCTCCGTCGGCTGGAACGACGATCGGCGGCTGGCGCTTCTGGCTCCGTGACCGTCAGGGGAACGAGTTCTACTACGCCCACCTCTCGGCGTACTCGCCGTTCGCCCGGAACCGCGCGCACGTTCGGGCCGGCACGGTGATCGGCTTCGTCGGGAACACCGGCGACGCCGAAGGCACGCCGTACCACCTCCACTTCGAGATCCACCCGGTCGCACTGCTCTCTCTGGGCTACGACGGAGCGGTCGACCCGACGCCCTACCTCGACGCGTGGCGGCGCCTGCAGGACATCCAGTTCACCGCCGCGGGCGCGTGGCTCCCCGGTCTCGTTCGCCTGACGCCGAGCCGAGCGCCGGAGCCGGGCGCGATCCTGCTCAAGGTCTCGGACATCTCGAGCGCGAGCGGACTCGACCCGGGCTCGCTGCGCCGGGCGCTCGAGCCGTCGGCCTCGCCGAACGACGTTGCGCTCGCCGGCAGCGGCGGATACCACGACCGGCCGGCGAGCGCGAACGTTCCTGATCTAGGCCGAGGTTGAGTTCCCCCCGCTCGAGCCGCCGTCGCCCGAGCCCTCGTACGTGAAATCGTCTCCGCCGAACACGGCGTCCGCGAGCCGCTTCCGCGTCGCCGGCCCGGTGATCGGGTTGAAGAGCAGGCCGAGCGCGATGCCCGTGACCAGCAGCGTCGCGTTGCGCCCGCTGTGGTCCTTCTTGCCCTGGACGCGATCCGCTGCCTGGCGGAGCTCGTCGACCGCCTCGCGGAGCTTCTCCTGGATGTCCTTGTCGGTCGCGACCCGCGTGGCCACCGTCGTCATGCTCCGGTTGCCCATCAGCTCGTCGTAGACCTCGCGTGCCGCCTGGAAGGCGGACTTGACGTTCTCGCGCAGCTCGTCGTCGTGAACCGCGCGGTCGACGTACGGCCTGACGTTCATCGCCGCGTCGGAAACTCTCTCTCTTGCTCTGGCCATGGTGTCCTTTCCCTTTCGCTGGCTCTCTTCCCCTCGCTCTGCCCGTCGGGGCCGATCCTTGCACCTCTCAGACGGCTCGTGCCGCCTGTCGCTCCTGCGCCGGGGCGCGCCGCCGACCGTCGGCGCGCCTGCGGTCGAACGCCGCCTCGAAGACCTCCTCGACGGAGTCGACGAGCACGAACCCGATCGCCTCGCGCGTCTCGGACGGTAGCTCCTCGAGATCCGGCTCGTTCTCGCGCGGCAGGATGACGCGCTTGAGTCCCGCCCGCTGCGCGGCGAGAACCTTCTCGCGGACGCCGCCGATCGGCAGGACCTGGCCGGTGAGCGTGATCTCGCCGGTCATGCCGACATCCGGCGAGACCGGCTCGCCGCGGACGAGCGAGACGATCGCGGTCGCCATCGTCACGCCCGCGGAAGGCCCGTCCTTGGGGACTGCGCCGGCGGGCACGTGCACGTGCGCGTCGTGCTTCGCGAACCAGTCGCCGGGCAGTCCGAGCTGCTCGGCGTGCGCGCGCACCCACGAAAGCGCGGTCTGAGCCGACTCCTGCATCACCTCGCCGAGCTGCCCGGTGATCGTCAGGCGTCCCTTCCCCGGATAGGCCGCCGCCTCGATGAAGAGGACGTCTCCTCCGACGGCCGTGTACGCGAGGCCCGTCGCAACGCCCGGCTCGGAGGTCCGCTTGCGCACCTCGCCGCTGAAGCGGCGCGGCCCCAGCCACTCCCGCAGTAGCGGCTCGTCCACCCGGAGCTTCTCGGCCTCGCCCTTCGCGATCAGCGTCGCGGCCTTGCGGCAGAGGTCGGCGATACGCCGCTCGAGGTTCCGCACGCCCGCCTCGCGCGTGTACTCGCGGATCACCCCTCGAAGGATCGCATCGGGAATCGCGAGCCGGCTCTTCGTCAGCCCGTGCGCCTCGAGCTGCTTGGCGACGAGGTAGCGCTTCGCGATGCCGAGCTTCTCGTCCTCGGTGTAGCCGGAGAGCTGGATCACGTCCATGCGGTCGAGCAGCGGTCCGGGGATCGTGTCGAGCGTGTTGGCGGTGCAGATGAACAGGACCTTCGAGAGGTCGAACGGCACGTCGAGGTAGTGATCGCGGAAGTGCCTGTTCTGCTCCGGGTCGAGCACCTCGAGCATCGCGCTCGCCGGGTCGCCGCGGAAGTCCGCGCCCATCTTGTCGATCTCGTCGATGAGCAGCACCGGATTCAGCGACTCCGCGTCGCGGAGCGAGCGGATGATCGTGCCGGGCATCGCACCGATGTAGGTGCGGCGGTGGCCGCGGATCTCCGCCTCGTCGCGCACGCCGCCGACCGAGATACGCGTGAACTTGCGGCCGAGCGTCCGCGCGATCGACTGCCCGAGCGACGTCTTGCCGACGCCGGGCGGCCCGACGAAGCAGAGGATCGGCCCCGAGACCTCCTGCTTCAGCTTCGAGACGGCGAGGTACTCGATGATCCGGTCCTTCACCTTCTCGAGGTCGTAGTGGTCGGCGTCGAGGATCTGGCGCGCCTGGTCGAGGTCGAGGTTGTCGTCGGTCGTCGTGTTCCACGGCAAGCGTGAGGATCCACTCGAGATAGGTCCGGATGACGCCGTACTCGGCGGCGGCGGCGGGCAGCTTCTCGAGCCGCGCGAGCTCGCGCGCGGCCGCCTTCCCCACGTCCTCCGGCAGGTCGAGCGACTCGAGCCGCTCGCGCAGCTCGTTGACCTCCGCCTGCTCCGCGTCGCCCTCGCCGAGCTCGTCCTGGATCGCCTTCAGCTGCTGGCGCAGGAAGAACTCGCGCTGGCCCTTCTCCATCTCCGACTGGACCTGGGACTGGATCTTCGTCCCCAGCTCCAGAACCTCGAGCTCGCGGTTCAGGATCGCCGAGACCGCGCGCAGCCGTTCCTCCACGTTCACCGACTCCAGCAGCTGCTGCTTCTCCTCGCGTCTTCAGGCGCAGCGTCGAGGCGACGAGGTGGGCGAGCGCGCTCGGGTCCTCGACGTTCGCCGCCGCGAGCTGGAGCTCCTCGGGCAGGTACGGAACGAGGCCGATCACGCGCGCGAAGTGGTTCTGGACGTTGCGCGTCAGCGCCTCGACCTCGCGCGACTCGACCAGCTCGTCGGGCAGCGGCGAGAACTCGCCGATCAGATACGGCTCGTCCTCGACCGGACGCTCGAGCTGGATCCGCTCGATCCCCTGCACGAGGATCCGCAGCGTCCCGTCGGGCACGCGGATCAGCTTGTGCACGATCGCCGCGGTCCCGACCTCGTACAGATCGTCGAAGCCGGCCGGCTCGGGATCCTCGTTCTTGATCGTCACGAGCGCCAGCAGCCGCTCGCCTGCGACGACGTCGTCGATGAGCTTGATCGAGCGCTCCTGCCCGATCGCGAGCGGCGTCATCGACTCGGGGAAGACCACCATCTCCTTGAGCGGCAGCACCGGCAGCACGGCCGGGATGTCGGGCTTCTCGATGACGGGCTCGACGAGCTGGTCGGTCACGAGCGGGTGACCTCGATCACGACCCGCGCGCCCGCCGGGGCACGCTGCGTGAGCGGCAGCGCGATCTTGAGGATGCCCTGCTCGTAGGTCGCCTGCGCGTGCTCGACGTCCACGTCGGCGCCGAGCGCGATCTGCCTCCGGAACGGACCGTAGTCGAGCTCCATCTGGTGATACGTCTGTCCGTCGCTGCGCGGCCGCTTGCGCTCGCCGGCGACGTAGAGGTTTCCGTCGGCGACGAAGATTTCGACGTTCTCCGGGTCGACACCCGGCAGCTCGACGACGACGGTGATCGAGTCCTTGGTGCGGTAGCAGTCGACGTTCGGACGGAAGCCGGCGCGGAGCCCGGAGAACCGCGGGACCTGCCAGAGATCCGAGAAGAGCTCCTGGATCTCGCGCTGGAGCTCGTCCATGCTGCGCTTCCGGTCCATTTGCGGAAGAGCGTACCCGCGTCCTAGTCTCTTAGGCGTGGCCCGGATCGTGCGCCTGGTCAAGCTCGCAGGTGCCCTCTTCGGCTTCCTGCTCTACGTGTGGTACGAGGCCGTGCGGTACGCGCCGGGGGTGAAGCGGCGCAAGGCGCGCCGCCGCCGGGAGCGCGGCGGCCCGCTCGGCAACTAACAAGACTCTTACGGTTTCTGGCGTTTCCAACGCAAATCTCCGCGGGTAGCCTCGGCCGAATGCCGCGTCTCGTTCTCGTTGCCGCCGTCGCTCTCGCCGCGTCGGCCCTCTTCGCGTCCGCGGCCGGTGCGTCGCGCGGCGTCCAGTACGGCGTCCAGGACGACGCCTGGCTGCTCGGGGGGCGCGGGCACGCTCGAATCGCGCCTCGACCTGCTCCAGGGCCTCGGCGTGACGACGGTGCGGTTCAGCATCCGCTGGGATCAGGTGGCGCCGACGAGGCCGGCGCGCGGCCTCGCCGCGAACGACCCGGCCTACGAGTGGGGAGGCGTGGACGCGGTCCTCCAGGGTCTGCACGCGCGCGGCATCCAGCCGGTCGTGACGCTGTTCGGGACGCCGAAGTGGGCGAACGGCGGCCACAAGCCGAACGTCGTCCCCGACGGCCGCGCGAACGTTCGCGGACTTCGCGTACGCGGCGGCGAAGCGCTACCCGTTCGTGCGCAGGTGGACGGTGTGGAACGAGCCGAATCAACGCCTGTCGCTGGCGACGCCGTCGCCGCGCCTCTACGTCGACGCGGCTGCTCAATCCGGCGTACGTCGTCGATCCATCGCGCGAACCGCCGCGCGCTCGTCGCCGGCGGAGTCACGGCGCCTCGCGGCAACACCGGCGGCGTCGGTCCGCTCGCGTGGGTTCGCGGGATGAAGGCTGCGCACGCGAAGATCGACGCGTACGCGCACAACCCGTACCCGACGCGCCCGAGCATCGAGTCGCCGTCGAAGGGCGCGTGCGCGACGTGCGACGTGATCTCGATGGCGAACCTCGACCGCCTGCTCGCCGAGGTGCGCAGGGACTTCGGCCGCAAGCAGATCTGGCTGACGGAGTACGGCTACCAGACGAATCCGCCGGACCGGTGGCTCGGCGTCAGGCCCGGGAGTCCAGGCCGCGTACGTCGGCCAGGCGGCGCTGCGCGCGTACGAGGCGCCGAACGTGACGTTGCTCATCCAGTTCCTCGTCCGCGACGAGCCGAACGTCGCGCGCTTCCAGAGCGGGCTCTTCAACGTGCGCGGTTCTGCCAAGCCGGCCTCGTTCGCGTTCCGGCTTCCACTCGCGCAGGTGACGCGGAACGGGCGGGCGCGTCATGCTCTGGGGACAGGTGCGGCCGGGCACGGGCGCGCGGCCGTACCGGCTCCAGGTGCGAACGCGCGGATCCTGGCGCTGGCTCGGCTCGACGCAGCGGACGAACTCGCTCGGCTTCATCTCGCGGCGCCGTCTACGGTTCCGGCGGGCTCGCTCGTCCGGATCTGGTCGCCGCAGGACGGCGGCTACGGCTGGCCGCTCCTCGTGCGTTAGCGCTCCTGCAGAGTCGCCCGCGTGAAAGGCGTCATTCTCGCGGGCGGCACGGGCAGTCGCCTTCATCCGCTGACGCAGATCACGAACAAGCATCTGCTCCCGATCCACGACCGGCCGATGGTCAGCTTCGCGATCGAGGCGCTCGTACGCGCCGGCGTCACCGAATTGATGGTCGTCACCGGCGGGACGCACGCCGGCGAGTTCCTTCGCCTGCTCGGCAACGGGCACGAGTTCGGCATCGACCTGCTGTCGTACGCGCTACCAGGAGCGGCCCGGCGGGATCGCCGAGGCCCTCGGGCTCGCCGAGCGCTTCGTCGGCGGCGACCAGGTCTGCGTGATGCTCGCCGACAACGTCTTCGAGCGGTCGATCAAGGCCGCCGCGGACAACTTCGCCGGCCAGGACGCCGGCGCGCGCGTCGTGCTCGCGCGGGAGCCGGATGTCGAGCACCTGCGTCACCTCGGCGTTCCCGAGCTCGACGGCGACGGCCGAGTCACGCGGATCGTCGAGAAGCCGATCTCCCCGCCGAGCGAGTTCGCCGTGACCGGCGTCTACTTCTACGACGCGAGCGTCTTCGACGTGATCCAGACGCTCGAGCCGTCGGGTCGCGGCGAGCTCGAGATCACCGACGTCAACAACCACTACGTCGGCGAGGGCACGCTCGAGTACGACATCGTCGACGGGTTCTGGGGCGACGCGGGCGAGTCGATCGACGTCTACTACGCGGTCAACGACTTCGTGCGCGCCAACGGCGCGAACAAGGCAGTGACCGCTGCCCGTCACGCGCATTCCGCTGCGCCGCTTCGACGACGAGCGGGGGTGGTTCATGGAGCTGATGCGCGCGTCCGCGCTGCCGAAGCCCGTGCGCCAGTCGAACGTCGTGTTCTCGCGGCAGGGCGTGATCCGCGGCCTGCACTACCACGAGCGCGGGCAGGACGACCTCTTCGTCTGCCTGCACGGGATGGTTCGCGTCGTCGTGCTCGACCGCGAGAGCGGCGAGTCGTTCACCGAGGACATCGGCGAGGACAACCCGTCGCGATCTACATCCCCGGCACGCTCGCGCACGGCTACGAGGCGCTGACCGACTGCCTCTTCCTCTACCACGTCACCGAGGAGTACGACGCCGCCGATCCCGACGAGCACGGACTGTGCTGGAACGACGAGCGCGTCAAGCACCTCTGGAGCACCGAGCGGCCGATCCTCTCGGAGCGCGACGCCGCCGCGTGCTCGTAACGGGCGGCGGCGGCCAGCTCGGTGCGGCGCTCGCCGAGGAGTTCCCCGACGCGCGGGTGCTGACGCGCGCGGACTGGGACGTCACGCACCCCGCTCCGAGCCAGGTGACGAAGTGTCACTTCGACGTCGTTCTCCACGCGGCGGCCTGGACCGACGTCGACGGCGCCGAGGACGATCCGCAGGGTGCGGCTGCCGTGAACGTCGGCGGCACCGCGAACGCCGCTTCGCTCGGGGCTCCGCTCGTCTACTTCTCCACGGACTACGTCTTCGACGGCGCCAAGCGGGAGCCGTACGTCGAGTCGGACGGCGCGCAGCCGCTCTCCGCGTACGGCCGCACGAAGCTCCACGGCGAAGCCGCCGCCGGCGATCGGGCGTGGATCGTGCGCACGTCCGGCCTCTTCGGCTGGACGTCGCACAACTTCGTGCGCACGATGCTGCGGCTCGGCGCCGAGCGTGACGAGGTGTCGGTCGTCGACGACCAGCGCCTGTCGCCGACCTACACCGGTCATCTCGCGGCCGCGATCGAGGAGGTGCTCGAGCTGCCGTTCGGCGTCTACCACGTCGCCGCCGACGGCGACTGCACGTGGGCGGAGTTCGCCGAGGCGATCTTCGAGGAGGCGGGCCTGTGAGCTGCCGCGTGCGCAGGATCTCGAGTGCCGAGTGGGCTGCGCCCGCGGCAAGCCGTCCGGCGTACTCGGTCCTGCGCAGCGAGAAGGCCGGGACGCCGCACCTGCCTCACTGGCGCCTCGGCCTGCAGGCGTGCCTCGAGCGCCTGTGTGGCGAGAGCCGCTAGGACGCGAGCGCGATTCGCGGCGCGCCGCGGTCGGCGAGCACGTCGGCGAACGCGGCGACGGCGACCGGATCGAACTGCGTTCCCGCCGTGCGCCTGAGCTCGGCGAGCGCGCCTTCGATCGTGCGCGCCTCTCCGTACGGCCGCTTCGAGATCATCGCGTCGAACGCGTCGCAGACGAAGACGATCCGCGAGACGAGCGGGATGTCCGTCCCCGCGAGCGCCGTCCGGGTAGCCGGTGCCGTCGAACCGCTCGTGGCTCGAGCGGACGAGACCGGCGACGTGCGCGAGCGCGGGCGCGCCGACGAGGATGCGCTCGCCGATCAGCGTGTGCCGGTGGAGGAACTCCCACTCGTCGGCCGTCGAGCGGCCCGGGCTTCTCGAGGATCGCGTCCGGGATCGCCATCTTGCCGATGTCGTGCAGCGCGCCCGTCAGCCGCGCGCGCGCGACCTCGTCCTGCGGCGAGCCCGAGCTTGAGCGCGACGAGCTCTGCGAGGTCCGCGACGCCCGCGACGTGATCGCCGAGCGGCGGATGGCACTCGGCGAGGGCGCGAAGGAGCACGCCGCTCGACTGGTCGCCGGCCGACGCGCGCGAGCCCTGCTTGTCCGTGTACATCCGCTGGTCGGCGAGTCGGACCGCGTCGGCGACGCGTGGTCGCCTCGGTCGGCACGAGCACCGATCCGCAGGCCGCCGTGATGCAGAAGCCCTCGCCGCGATCCGAGAGCGCCCGCGCCGCGCCGGCGATGACCATCGCCCGCTCCTCCGACGCCGGGATGACGATGCAGAACTCGTCGCCGCCCATCCGGTACGCGTGGCCGCGTCCGGTGACGAACGTGGACAGCTCCTGGCCGAGGCGCGCGAGCAGCGCGTCGCCCGCCGGGTGTCCGAAGGAGTCGTTGTAGTGCTTGAAGCCGTTGAGGTCGAACAGGACGAGCTCCGACTCGCTGTCCGTGTCTGCGACGAGGCGCTCGAGATCGTCGTAGAGCTTGCGCCGGTTGCCGATTCCGGTCAGGACGTCCGTGCGAGCCTCGCTGTCGCGAGCTCGACGATCATCGACATGTTCTCGGCGAACGAATACGCCATGCGCGCGATGACCGCGACCATCGCGGCGCAGGAGAGGGCCAGCGGCGAGCGCGGTGACCCGGTCGACGTGGTCGTAGACGAGGATGCCGAGCCCGATCAGGCCGAAGGCGACCGGCGCGAGCATCAGCAGCAAGCCGTCGGTCGCGACGCGCGTCGGCTTCTCCTCGGGCTGCCACGCTGCCCAGCGCGAGGAGCACGGCGCCGGCGAGCCAGCCGAGATCGGTGACGCTGCCGTGCACGTACGAGCCGACGGCGGTCTCGATAGAGGTAGAGGCAGTCGCTGACGGAGAAGACGAGCAGGCCGGCTGCGATGAATCCCCAGGTGCGGCCGGGCCGCCAGCCGGTCATGGCGAGCGCCCAGACGACGAGCGCGATCAGCGTCAGGTCGGCGAGCGGGTACGCGAGGTTCGTCGCGACGGCCGCCGGCGAGCCTCCGGTCGCGTGCGAGCACCGCCTCGAAGACGACGGCTGTTCCCGAGCGCGGCGACGGCGAGCCCGCCCATGATCCCGTCGAGCCAGAGGCTGCCGCGCAGGTTGCCGATGCGCGAGCGCAGGAGCAGGAAGATCGCGACGTAGGCCGGCGGGTAGACGCGCGAGGTAGAAGGCGTCCGCGAGCGAGGGGTACGGCGCGTTCGGGTTGTCGACGACGGTGAACGTCCAGATCGTGTCGCCGACTCCCCAGGCGCCGACGGCGAGTCCCATCAGGATCCACGCGGTCCGGTCGCGGTTGCGCGCGATCGCCGCGCGCGAGGCAGAGAGCCGGCGGCCGCGAGGACGATCGCGTCGTAGCCGCCGCTGTTCAGCACCGCGCGGACGCCGTCGCTGAGCGTGAACGTGTACTCCAGCGCGCAGACGACGAAGGCCGCATTGATCGCCAGGATCGAGTAGGCGAACGTCCGGTTGGCGGGGAAACGCTGCATGTTCCCCTCGGGTCGGCTCGATCGGGGGGTGCGCCTATCCCCCTATCGGGGTGAGCGACCTGCGGGCTAGCCCCAGCTGGACGTCTCGACGACGGGCGCCCGCTCGCGCAGCGGCTCCCACCAGGCGCGGTTCGCCTCGTACCAGCGAACGGTCTCCGCGAGCCCGTCCTCGAAGTCGATCTCGTCGCGCCAGCCCAGCTCTTCGCGCAGCTTCGTCGAGTCGAGCAGGTAGCGGCGATCGTGGCCCGGCCGGTCCGGCACGATCGTCTTCAACGACTCCGGCTTCTCCGTCAGCTCGAGCACCGCGTCGGCGATCTCCTCGATCGACTTCTCGACACCCGAGCCGACGTTGTACGTCTCTCCGCTCGCGTCCGCGCTGCAGCACGAGCTCGATCGCGCGGCAGTGGTCGAGGACGTGCAGCCACTCGCGCCGGTTCTGCGTCGAGGCGTAGAGAGGCAGCGGGTTGTCGTCGAGCGCGTGCGTGACGAAGAGCGGGATCACCTTCTCGGGGAACTGGTACGGGCCGTAGTTGTTCGAGCAGTTGCTGATCGTCGCCGGCAGGCCGTACGTCTCGAAGTACGCGCGGACGAAGTGATCGGCCGCCGCCTTCGACGCGTTGTACGGCGTGCGCGGCCGGTACGGCGATTCCTCGCTGAACGTCTCGTCGGACTCGAGCGGCAGATCGCCGTAGACCTCGCACGTCGAGACGTGGTGGAAGCGCTCGACGCCGTGGCGTCGCGCCGCCTCGAGCATCACCTGCGTGCCGACGGCGTTCGTTCGCGCGAACAGTCCCGGGATCGAGGACCGCGAGGCTGTTGTGCGACTCCGCCGCGAAGTTGACGACGACCTCGATCTCGTGCTCCGCGAGCGCGCCCGACGCGGTGTCGGGATCGGCGATGTCGCCGTGCACGAACGGGACGTCGTCCGGCACGTTCTCGCGCACGCCTGCGTAGGTCGAGCAGGTCGTACGCGACGACGTGATCCGCCGGGTGGCGCTCGCGCCAGTGGCGGACGAAGTTCGAGCCGATGAAACCGGCGGCGCCGGTGACGAGCATGCGCATGCGCGCGAGTCTAGTGCGCGCCCTACCCGGCGGCCTTGGCCGCCTCGCATTGCTTCACGGCATCGAGCGCGGCTGTCGACCTCCGTTCGGTCCGGCTCGAGCGTGCTTGGCGCGGTCGAGGTACGGCTTCGCCTCGTCGCAGCGGCCGAGCTTGTAGCAGCGTGTAGCCGAGGTTGTAGTTCGCGTAGCCCTCGGCGAGGTCGCTCGGTCCGGCGCCGCGCAGCGCAGGGACCGCCTGCTCGAGCAGCGGCAGCGCCTCCGAGTAGCGCCCTTGCTTCATGAGCGCCCACGCCGGTCGTTGAGCGTGTGCGGTCCGACCGCGGCCGGCGTGGGCGGCGGCGTGGACTGCGTCGTGGTCGGCTCCGAGGAGGCGGTCGTCGTCGGCTCGGCGAGTCGTTGCGGTGCGTCGTCGGCGCTGGTCGCGGCCGGAGTCGTCTTCGTCTTCGCTTTGCTTCTTCGGCTTCGACTTCGCTTCGCTTCGGCTTCGCGGCGGCGGTCGTTTGACGCTGCACGGAGCCTGCGCGCCCTGCTTCGAGTCGTTGGGCAGCATGACGGCGAGCCACGACGCCCGCAGCGGCGAGGGCGCCGAGAATTGCGGCGACGAGCGGCCAGTTCGTCCCGCGCTTCCGCGCGTACGCCGGCGACGCCGGCGGCGCGGGCGGGCCCGGCGCGACCCGCGTCGTCTGCGCCGGTGCGGGCGGAACGGGAACGACCCGCGTCGTCCGGGCCTCGCTGGCGAAAGCCGCCCGAAGCGCGCCGACGAACTCGGCGCAGGTCGCGTAGCGGTCCTCGGGCTGCTTCGCGAGGGCGCGGCGGAACACGGCGTCGAACGCGACGGGCAGCCCGTGCCTGCTCGCCGAGCGGGATCGGCGCGCTCACGTGTGCCGCCGCCTCCGCCGTCGGCGACTCGCTCTCGAAGGGCCGCTCGCCCGTCAGGAGCTCGAATGCCACGGCCGCGAGCCCGTAGCGGTCGCTCGCGGGAGTCGCGCGCACGCCGCTCGCCTGCTCGGGCGCGATATAGCCCGCGGTCCCGAGCACCGTTCCCGCGCTCGTCAGCGTCGCCATCCCCGCGGCGCTCGCGATGCCGAAGTCGGCGACGTGCACCTGGTCCTGCGCGTCGAGCAGCAGGTTGCCGGGCTTCACGTCGCGGTGGACGACGCCCTGCGGCGTGCGCGTGATCGAGCGCCTGCGCCGCCTGGTCGAGCCAGCGCGAGCGCCACCGCCGGCGTCGGCGATCCCGCGACGTCCGCAGCCGCTTCTCCAGCGAGCCGCCGCTCATGTACTCCATGACGATGTACGGGTGCCCCGCCGACTCGCCGACGTCGTAGATCGTGACGATGTTCGGGTCGCTCGAGAGCCGCGCCGCGGCTCGTGCCTCGCGCGAGAAGCGGTGCTGCACCGACTCGTCGTCGACGTACGGCTCCGCGAGGAGCTTCAGTGCGACGACGCGTCCGAGCACCGAGTCGGTGGCGCAGTAGATGTCGCCCATCGCTCCGCGCGCGATCAACTCGGCGTCGCGGTAGCGCTCGGGAATGATCTGCGTGCGCAGTGCCATCGGCCTTTCGTGCTACCCACCTCGTGGCCGGACGCAACCTCCGGCCGGCGTGAGGGTTCCGTAAAGAAGGGAAGTGGTTCGGTAGCCTGAAGCGGGGTCTTGGCCGTGATCAACCTCCTCCGCGCGACCGTCCTCGCTCTGATCTGCTCTGCCGTCACCGTCGGCACCGCGGCGGCGAGCTTTTCGGGGATCGCGGGCTTCACGCCGCCGGCGCTGCGGGGAACGCCGCAGTTCGTCCTCACCGGGCACGGTTGGGGCCACGGGATCGGCATGAGCCAGTACGGCGCGTACGGCTACGCGCAGAAGGGCTACACGTTCGACCAGATCGTCGAGCACTACTACCCCGGCACCGACCTGACCACGACGACGGTGAAGAACATCCGCGTGCTGCTCGGACAGGGCCCGAGCTTCACGGTCTCGTCGACGGCGCCGTGGAAGCTCAGGGACGGAACCGAACCGGCGATCACGCTCGAGCCGGGAACGGTGACGCTCAACCCGGAACTGAAGCTCAAGCTGCCCGGCGAGGCGAAGGCCGAGAAGTTCGTCGGGCCGCTGACGTTCAGCGTCGCACCGAAGGCCGCTCCTCTCGTCTTCAAGAAGCGGTACCGCGGGTCGTTCATCGTGAGCTCCGACGGCAAGACGCTGACCCTCGTGAACGCGTTGCCGTTCGACCAGTATCTGTACGGCGTCGTTCCCTCCGAGATGCCCTTCGATTGGCTCCCGCAGGCGCTCGAGGCCCAGGCCGTCGCCGCGCGCTCGTACGCGCTCGCCGTGCGGAAGACAGGCCCGTTCGACGTCTACCCCGACACACGCAGCCAGGTGTACGGGGGTGTGAGCTCCGAGAAGGCGTCGACGAACGCCGCGGTCGACGCGACGGCGGGCAAGGTGCTCACGTACGGCGGGAAGCCTGCGATCACGTACTTCTTCTCCACCTCCGGTGGGCGGACCGCCGCGATCGCGGACGTCTGGAACTCGGCGCCGGTGCCGTACCTAGTGTCGGTTCCGGATCCATACGACTCGATCTCGCCGTACCACGACTGGGGGCCGACGACGTTGAGCGCGACGCAACTCGCGAAGGCTCTGAAGGCCCGCGGCCGGCTGCTCGACGTGCAGATGACCGTCAGCCCGTCGGAGCGCGTCACCGACACCACGACGATCGGCGACAAGGGCCAGTCCACGATGACCGGCACGGACGTGCGCGCCGCACTCGGCCTGCGCTCGACCTGGTTTCGGATCGGCGTGCTCGCGCTCGACCCGCTCCCCGCGAAGGTCGTGCCGTACGGCTCGCCGGTGACGTTGACCGGGCTCGGCCGCGGCCTGCCAGACCTGCGGCTCGAGCAGCGGCCGGCCGACCCGACCGCGCGAGCATCGGTCAGAGCGGTTCGTGCCGACGCGACCGGCGCTTTCTCGCTTCCCTTCAAGGCTGCAAGTCCCGCGAGTTTCCGCCTGCTCGGCGGCGGCCTCACGAGTCCCGAGACGTCACTCGCAGTCGCGCCTGTCGTGGGGCTGAAGGTCGCCGCCGACTACTCGGGCCTCACCGGCACGATCCGGCCGAAGCTCCCGGGCACGTCCGTGCAGATCCAGCAGGCGAAGGCGAGCGGTGGCTGGTCGGCGCTCGCGCGGACCACGGTCGCGAGCTCGGGACAGTTCTCTGTGCCTTTCGACGTCACGCCCGGGACCTATCGCGCCCGCGTCGCCGCCGCCCACGGTTGGGCGGGTGCCGTGTCGCCGAAAGTCGTCGTCGGTTGATCCGCGCAGCGGCCGTCGCAGCCGCGGGTGCACTGCTGTGGGCGGGCCACGCCCACGCGGCTCGCTTCGCCGTGGGCGTCGATCCGGCGGCGTTGCCGCACGCTGCCGCGCAATTGCGCAACTTCGGAACGGTGGAGCGTGATCTCGCGCCGCTCGACGTTCTCGTCGTGAACGCGCCGCACGCGCGCGGGATGCGGCACATCGACGGCGTGCGCTGGGTCGAGTGGCTCGGCTCGCACCGCCGGCTGGCGTTCACGCCCACAGACCCGCTCGTCACGAAGCAGTGGTACCTCCAGCAGATTCACGCCTTCGACTTCTGGCCGGACGCGCCCGTGCTCCCGCCGGTGAAGGTCGCCGTGATCGACTCCGGGATCGACGCGACGCACCCGGACCTCGCGAGCCGCATCGTCCTCGCGCGAACCTTCGTCGGTGGATCGATCGCCGACTCGCAGGGGCACGGCACGTTCGTCGCGGGTGAGATCGCCGCGGCGATGAACAACTCGGAGGGCATCGCGGGCATCGGCTTTCCGGTGCAACTGCTCGTCGCGAAGGTCGTCCGCGCCGACGGATCCGTCGCGCTCGAGGCCGAGGCGAGCGCGATCCGCTGGGCGGCGGACAACGGCGCCCGCGTGATCAATCTCAGCCTCGGCGGCCTGCGCGATCCCCGCAACCCGAACCGCGACACGTACTCGGCAGCTCGAGGCGGCGGCGATCGACTATGCAGCGGCGAAGGGCGCCGTGATCGTGGCCGCAGTCGGGAACGGCGACCAGGCGCCGAAGTCGCCCTGGCCGTACGCGAGCTATCCGGCCGCTCTGCCTCATGTCATCGGCGTGAGCGCCGTCGGGCGCGACGGCTCGATCCCCGCGTTCTCGGACCGGGACCTGGTCTTCAACGACATCGCGGCGCCGGGCGAGGACATCTTCTCGACGCTGCCCCGGTCGCTGACGCGGGAGAACGCGACGTGCCTCGACCAGGGCTACTCCGACTGCGGGCCGACGGACTTCCGCAACGCCGAGGGGACGTCGTTCGCAGCTCCGCAGGTCACCGCGGCGGCGGCGCTCCTGCGCGCGCAGGCTCCGGGCCTGACCGCGGATCAGGTCGCGTCGCTGATCGAGCGCACGGCCGACGACCTCAACGCGGCGAACGGCTGCGTGAGCTGTCCGCTGCTCCGCGACTCGCTTTCCGGATGGGGCCGGCTGAACATCGCCCGCGCTCTCGCCGTCGCGTCTCGCGGCACGCCGCCGGCTGCGGACCGCTTCGAGACGAACGACGACGCGGGCGTCGATGCGGCGCGCATCGGCGGAACGCGCGGGCGCATTGCAGCGACCGTCGACTACTGGGACGACCAGACCGACGTCTATTCCCTGGATCTCGCAGCGGGGCAGAAGGTGACCGCGTCCGTCGTCGGTGCTCCGGGCACGGCCGTGCAGCTCCTCCTGTGGAGCCCGCGTACGCGCACGGTCTTCGGCTCGCCGAGCCGCGGTCTCGCCGTCGCGCGGTCGGTGCGGACCGGCGCCCGCCAGCGCGTCGTCTACACCTCGCCGCCCGCGAAGGGCGGCCGGTACTACGTCGAGGTGCGAATCGTCCAGCCCGGCGCAGGTCGCTACTCGCTGACCTGGACGAAGGCGAGGCGCTAGAGCAGCTCGTCCTCGGGCACGTCGCGCAGCACGCGCGCGGGGTTGCCGACGACGATCACGCGCGGTGGGACGTCCTTCGTCACGACGGCGCCGGCGCCGACGAAGGCCTCCTCGCCCACCTCGATGCCGGGGCAGAGGATCGCCCCGCCGCCGACGCGCGCGCCGCGGCGGATCGTCGGCCCCTTGATCAGCTCGTGCCGCCGCTCGGTGCGGCCCATGAAGTTGTCGTTCGTCGTCACGACGCACGGTGCGATGAACACGTTGTCCTCCAGCGTCGAGTACGCGGTGATGTACGCGTTCGCCTGGATCTTCGTCAGCGCGCCGACAGTCGCGTCGTTCTCGATCAGCGCGCCGCGTCCGACGACGACGTCGTCGCCGATCGCCACGCGCTCGCGCACGCACGACTGGTCGCCGATGATCACGCGCGCGCCGATCGTCGAGCCGGCGAACACCACCGCGCCGGTGGAGACGATCGTGCCCGCGCCGAGCACCGACGGCGCGAGATCCTCGCGCTTCGCCGTGGACCGCGGCGAGAGAGTCGGCTGCTTGCCGACGACAGCGTTCTCGAGCACCCGCACGCCCTCGCCGAGCATCGTCCCCGGATAGACGATCGCGCTCGGGTGGACGTCAGCCATCGAGGGCTGCCTGGAGCCGCTCGAGCGTGCGCACGACCTTCAGCCCGTCGCGCGCGACCGTGCCTTCGCCGCCGCGACCGTCCATCAGGTCGAGGAAGGTCTGGCACTCGAGCTTGAGCGGCTCGTCGTTCGGGATCTTCGGGCTGAAGACGTCGCCGGTGCGCGTCAGCCACTCGCCGTAGCTCGTCGGCGACGACTCCGGCGCCTTGTCGTAGATCGTCACCTTCTGGTCGAGCTCCATGTCGTCGAACACCACCATCTTCTCGCGGCCGACGACGGTGATCCGGCGCATCTTGTGCGGGTCGAGCCACGACAGGTGCATGTGCGCGATGCGTCCCGAGGGGAAGCGCAGGTAACAGAAGACGACGTCCTCGACGCCTTTGTTGAGGAAGTCGCGGCCGTGCGCCGTGGCCTCCGAGGGCTCCTCGTCGAGCAGGTAGAGGATCACCGAGAGGTCGTGGACGCCGAGCGACCAGAGCGCGTTCTCGTCCTTGCGGATCTTGCCGAGGTTCTGGCGGTTGCCGTACACGCACAGGACGTCGCCGAGCTCGCCGGCGTCGACGAGCTCCTTCAGCTTTTGCACGCCTGGGTGGTAGAGCAGCAGATGGCCCGGCATCAGCGTCAGCGACCTCGACTCCGCGAGCGTGACGAGCTCCTCCATCTCCGAGCCTCGCATCGCGGGCGGCTTCTCGACCAGGACGTGCTTGCCGGCAGCGAGAGCGTCGCGCGCCAGCGGGTAATGCGTGGGGACCGGTGTTGCGATCACGACCCCGTCGAGCGAGTCGTCCGCGAGCAGCTCGTGGAACTCCGCGTACACCCTCGCGCCCGGATAGCGCTTCGCGAAGCGCTCGCGCAGCGCCTCGTCGCGATCGCACAGCGCGGCGAGCGCGCCGAGCTCGTCGAAGTTGCGTGCGAGATTCGGGCCCCAGTACCCGAGGCCGACCACACCGACGTTCATGACGTTGGCCTGCGGCGAACGTCGTGAACGGTCCGCGTGAGATCGCGTGGCGATCTCACAGCTTCCAGACCTTGCCGTTCGCCTCGCAGCCCTTCGTCGCGTTGCGGAAGTCGACGATCACCTTCCCGCGTCGCACGACGTCCTCGTAGTCGATCGACGAGTGCGCGGTCACGATCGCGACGCAGTCGTAATCCTCGGGCTCGAGCGGCGACGAGCGCAGGCCGTCGAACTCGGGGACGTGCGGGTCGTGATACGCGACGTCGGAGCCGGCGGTGCGCAGCAGCTCGATCAGCTTCTCGGCGGGCGACTCGCGCACATCGTTGATGTCCGACTTGTAGGCGACGCCGAGGACGAGGATCCGCGAGCCCTTGAGCGACTTCTCGGCGCCGTGGTTGAGCGCCTGCGACACGACCGAGCGGCAGAAGTACGGCATGTTGCTGTTCACCTCGCCGGCGAGCTCGATGAAGCGCGTCGCGAAGTCGTACTCGCGTGCCTTCCACGTGAGGTAGAACGGATCGATCGGGATGCAGTGCCCGCCGAGCCCCGGTCCCGGCTTGAACGACATGAATCCGAAGGGCTTCGTCGCGGCGGCGTCGACGACCTCCCACACGTCGATGTTCATCCGGTCGCAGAGCTGCGCGAGCTCGTTGACCAGCGCGATGTTCACCGAGCGGAAGATGTTCTCGAGCAGCTTCGTCAGCTCGGCCGCCTCGGGCGTGGACACCGTGTGGACCGCATCGACCGCGCGCCGGTAGAGCCCGGCCGCGGCCTGCGTCGACGCCTCGTCGATCCCGCCGACGACCTTCGGCGTCGACTTCGTCGTGAACTGGACGTTGCCGGGATCGACCCGCTCGGGCGAGAACGCGACCTGGAAGTCCGCACCGGCCTTCAGCCCGCTGCCCTGCTCCAGGAGCGGCAGCACGATCTCGCGTGTCGTTCCCGGATAGGTCGTCGACTCGAGCACCACGAGGTGTCCCTCGCGCAGGTGAGGCGCGATCGCGCGCGAGGCGCTCTCGATGAACGACAGGTCCGGCTCGCGCTGCGGCGAGAGCGGAGTCGGCACTGCGATGAGGATCGCGTCCGCTTCGCCGACGGCCGACGGATCGAGCGTCGCCGAGATCGCCTTCGACTCGACGAGCGGCCGGAGCCGGTCCGACGACACATCGCCGATGTGGCTCTCGCCGCGATTGATCGAGTCGACGACCGACTCGACGACGTCAACGATGACGACCGTCTGTCCCGCTTCGGCGAAGGTCTGCGCGAGCGGGAGGCCGACGTAACCGGCACCGATGACAGCAACGTCGCAGCTCACGCGCCGGAAGGGTACAGAGCGGCCGCAATGCGACCCGCTGCCTGCCCGTCGCCGTAGAGAACGGGTGCATCGTCGGGAAACCGCCCACTCTCCAGCACGTCGCCGAGGTCGCCCGGGCCGTCGACGTCGAAGATCGTGTTCGCGCCGACGCGCACGGTGTCGATCCACTCCGTGCTCGAGCGCAGCGTCACGCACGGAACGCGCAGCCAGTACGCCTCCTTCTGCAAGCCGCCGGAGTCGGTCGCGACGCGCGCTGCGCCGGCGACGAGCGCCAGCATCTCCAGGTAGCCGAGCGGCTCGATCGTCTCGATGTTCGTCGGCGAAGCGATCCGGTGCTCGGCCAGGACGCGCTGCGTCCGGGGATGCACCGGGAAGACGAACGTCCACCCGGTCGTGGCGATCCGGGACATGAGGCGGCGCAGGCGGCCGGGCTCGGTGTTCGAGGCTCGGTGGATCGTGAGAACGGCGTATGGGTCCCGTCGGGCCGGTGCGTCCGCCAGCGCGACCGGCGTGAACAGGTCGAGCGCGTCGCGCATCACGTCGCCGACGACCTCGACGCGACCGCGCACGCCTTCGGCCGCGAGCGTCTCGCGCGAGCGCTCGTCCGGTGCGAGGAGGAGCTGCGACACGCGGTCGACCTCGATCCGGTTTCGCTCCTCGGGCATCGTCAGGTCGCCGCTCCGCAACCCCGCCTCGACGTGCGCGACGGGCACACGCGCCTCGACGCCGGCGCGCGCCCCGGCGAGCGTCGAGTTGGTGTCGCCGTAGACGAGCACCCAGTCCGGCCGCTCCCTTTCGAGCGCGTCGCCGATCCGCGGGGTCATCACCTGCGGTTCGGCCGAGTGCAGGTCGAGCCGGTACGCGGGCTCTGCGAGCTCGAGCTCGTCGAAGAACACCTGCGACAGCTCCCGGTCGTAGTGCTGTCCCGTGTGGAGCACGACCTCGTCGATTCCCGCTTCGCGCAGGGCGAGGGAGAGCGGCGCCGACTTGACGAACTGCGGCCTGTTCCCGACGACGGAGAGCACCTTCATCGCTGCGCGAGCCTAGCGTCGGCTCCGCAGATCCAACCGGCGTGCCGGTTTTCCGACACGAGCGCTGCGGGACGCCGCCGCGACGACGACGGCACCGCTCCTTTCGCGCCGTCGGCCGCTGAAGGACGCTGGGCAAGCCCGAACGGGCGAACCGATCCCACTTACTCGAGGAGACCACCATGCGCAAGAAGCTGACGATCGCACTCACCGGCGTTTTTGCCGCGCTCGCGCTCGGCTCGATCGCCTGGGCCGCAATCCCCGACGGCGGCGCCGTCCACGGCTGTTACGACAAGAACACGGGCGCCCTCCGCGTCTTCGACCGGCAGACCAACACGCCGAAGCCGTGCACGGTCAAGGAACTGCCCCTCGACTGGAACCAGCAGGGGCCTGCAGGCGCTGACGGCGCACCTGGCGCTCCGGATCCCGCGACCTCCGCGTACGTCGGCCGCTTCGGCACGGACACCGGAAATGCTGCGTCTGCAACGGGCGCTTCCTGCACGCTCGGTCAGGTCCTGCTCACCGCATCGACCGTGAAGACGGCCGGCGGCGTTGCCGCGAACGGGCAGTTGCTGCCGATCAACGGCAACTACGCGCTGTTCGCGCTGCTGGGAACGACCTACGGCGGCGACGGCAAGTCGACGTTTGCGCTCCCGGACCTCCGTCCGATCACGCCGAGTCACATGACGTACTCGATCTGCGTGAACGGCGAGTGGCCTGCCTAGAGCTTCTGGCGCGCGGGGGAGCCGCACGGTTCCCCCGCGAGTCTGCGGGGATGAGGCGACGAAGACGCTGCCCGCCGGAAGCTCGAGCTCCCCGAGCAGCATCCCGTCGCGCGCGTGGCGCGAGCCAGCTGCCGGTCTACGATCGCCTGGTGCCCAGTTGCCGGAGGTGCGGACAGGAGAATTCGAGCGGCGCCCGCTTCTGTTCGTCGTGCGGCGCGCGACTCGACCTGCCGATGGTTGGCGGCGAGCGCAAGGTCGTCACCGTTCTCTTCGCGGACGTGACGGGCTCGACAGACCTTGCGGACCGGCTCGACCCCGAGGAGCTGCGTGAGGTGATGAGCGCCTGGTTCGCGGTGATGCGATCCGTGATCGAGGCGCAAGGCGGCACGGTCGAGAAGTACATCGGCGACGCGGTGATGGCGGTCTTCGGCGTTCCCGCTTCGCACGAGGACGATCCGGCGCGTGCGTTACGTGCCGCTCTCGCGATTCGACAAGCGCTCGTCGCGCTGAACCGCGAGCTCGAGGCGGGGCACGGCGTCGGCCTCGAGATCCGAACCGGGATCAACACCGGGGAGGCGGTTGCCGCCCTGGATCCGCCGCCCGGCGAGGCGATGGTGACCGGAGTCGCGGTGAACGCCGCGGCGCGGCTCGAGCAGCTCGCCGAGCCCGGCCAGATCCTGGTCGCGGAGCGGACGGCGCGCGCGGCCGTCGGCTTTCGTCTCGAGGACGTCGGCCTCCTGCAGCTCCGCGGCAAGCTGGAGCGCGTCCGCGCGTTCGAGCTCGTCGCCGCGGCGCCCGAACTGGCGAAGCGCGGCCTGCCGGGAGTCCAGGCTCCCGTGGTCGGGCGCGACGCGGAGCTCGAGCTGCTCAGGGCGCTCCAGGAGCGCGTGGTGGCCGAGCGGCGCGCGCACCTCGTCACGATCTACGGCGAGCCGGGCGTCGGCAAGAGCCGGCTCGTGCGAGAGTTCCTCGAGGATCTGAGCGCCGGCGGCGACGCCCCGCGGATCGTTGTCGGACGCTGTCTCTCGTACGGCGAGGGGATCACGTACTGGCCGCTCGCCGAGATGCTCAAGGACCTCGCCGACGTGAGCGACGACGACCCGGTGGAGATCGTCGTCGAGCGGATCAAGGCGGTCGTGTCCGATGCTCTCGGCGAGGGCGCCGCGGGGTCGAACGACCTCGTCAGCGCGGCGCTCGCGTTCACGCTCGGGCTCGACTCGGGCGATCCGGAGTTCGAGCGGCTCCAGCCGTCGGCGGTGCGCGTCGAGCTCCACCGCGCGTGGAGGACGCTGTTCTCGGCGCTCGCCGAAGAGAGGCCGCTCGTCGCGGTCGTCGACGACATCCACTGGGCCGATCCCGCGCTGCTCGCGCTCCTCGAGGAGGTTGCCGAGCGCGTCCGCGGGCCGCTTCTCCTCGTCTGCCCTGCGCGGCCGGAGCTGACCGATCGCCAACCGACCTGGGGAGGCGGACGGCGGAGCTTCTCCAGTCTGTTGCTCGCGCCTCTGAGCGTCGATTCCGCGCGCGAGCTCGTGGGCCACCTGCTCGACGTCGACGCCCTTCCCGCCACGACGCGCGCACAGATCCTCGAACGCGCCGAGGGCAATCCGTTCTTCCTCGAGGAGATCCTGCGCCACCTGATCGACGGCGGCGGGATCGTCCGGCAGAACGAGCGCTGGACGGCGACCGACGAGCTCGTCGAGGTCGAGCTCCCGGACACCGTGCAAGGTGTTCTCGCGGCGCGGATCGATCTCCTCGAGCCGCGCGAGAAGCGGGCGTTGCAGCAGGCGTCGGTCGTCGGCCGCGTCTTCTGGTCGGGCGCCGTCGCCGCACTCGTGGACGATCGTGACGGCGTCGATCCCGCTCTCCGGCGACTCGAGGAGCGCGAGCTGGTCGCGACGCGCCCGGTGTCGTCGCTCGTCGGCCAGGAGGAGCTCCTGTTCAGCCACATCCTCACGCGCGACGTGGCCTACGAGACGCTGCCGCGACGGGAGCGGCCGCCGGCGCACGCGCGCACCGCCGCGTGGATCGAGGAGAGCACCGCCGACCGTCGCGCGGAGTTCGTCGGCCTTCTCGCGCACCATTACGGCGAGGCCTACCGCGGCGCTCGCCTCGACCGCGCGTTCGACGCAGCCGAGCTCGAGGCGCTTCGCATGCGCGCCTTCGAGTCGCTGCTCGAAGGGTCGCGCGTTGCGCTCCGCGGCGCGGGCTACGAGCGGGCACGTGCGCTGGCGGAGTCGGCGCTCGACGTCGCGGCGACCGCGCCCGAGCGTGCGACCGCGCTCGAGGCGCTCGGGCTCGGCTTCCGTCATGCCGCGATGGGCGACGACTCCTGGCGCTGCTTCGCGCAGGCGGTGGACGCGCTGCTGGAGGGTGCTTCGACCGACGACGAACGGATCGCCCGACTCTGCGGTCACGCGCTCGAGGCAGCGGCGCGGTGGGCGGGAACGAACAAGACGCTTCCGCCGGAGGAAGAGGCTCTCCGCTACCTCGAGCTCGGCCTCGAGCGCGTCCCTCCCGGCGACGGCGAAGAGCGCGTCCGGCTGTTGCTCGCGCAAGCGTTCTGGCCGAACGCCTATGCCCAGACGACCACGCAGTTCGCGGATTCGCGCCTCACTCGCGCCGCCGGAGAGGACGCTGCCGCGATGGCCGAGCGCATCGGCCGCCCCGACCTCGCCGTCATCGCGCTCGACGCGGTGCAGTACAACCTCCAGCGCGACCTGAACTACCGCGAGTCGTATGCGACGTCGCTGCGACGGCTCGACCTCGCGCGGACCGCGGGCGACGTCGCCGAGCTCGGCGACAGCTTCGCGATCGCAGCGTGGAACGCGACGTACGTCGGCGCCTGCCGCGAGGGACGGGCGATCGGGCGCGAGGGCTACGAGCTGCTGCAGAACGATGCCCCGTTCTTTGCCACCCACTCGCTCGCCTGGGCAACCGTCGCCGCGTTCTATCTCGGCGAGTGGGACGACGTGCTCGCGGATTTCGATGGCGTACGCGAAGGTCTCCGCGATCGCGGGGATGCGCCGCCCTCGGGGTTCGCGGGACCGTGGCCCGCCGCGGCGTTCGTGCACGAGGCGCGAGGAGACGTAGCCCGGGCCGACGTGCTGCTCGGCCAGGTGTATGCGATCGAGCGCGAACGCGGGGTTCTGTCCCCGAGCCTGTCGCCGCTCGTCACGCGGACGCTGATCCTGCGCGGCGAGCTCGAAGCGGCGCGCGCTCGCCTGGAGACGGTGCTCGAGCTCGAGCAGGAACAGGGTGCGCGTCCTCTCCTCCTCGCTGCCATGGCCGAGCTGCTGCTCGCCGAGGGGCGCTGGTCGGACGCGGAGGACTTCGCGGAGCTGCTTCGCCGGAGCGGGGAGAGGAGCGGTGTGCGCCTGGCGGCTCCGACGGCGGACCGGCTCGCCGGCCGGACAGCGCTTGCCGCGGAGCGCCCGTCCGAGGCGCTGCCGCATCTCGAGGCCGGAGCGGCTGGATTCGCCGAGTTGGACATGGCCGTCGACGACGCCGCCGTCCGCGTCGACATCGCGGAGGCGCTTCTCGCGCTCGGTCGCGACGACGAGGCGCGCGCCGCCGCCACGATTGCCCACACGGTCTTCCAACGCATCGGGCACGTGCGCGAAGCCGCCCGCGCAGCTGCGCTGCTCGGCTCGGCCGAGAGCTAGGTCAGTGCGAACCCGTGAGACCCGCGGTCGCGACGGCATCCGGAGCCTCGCCCGCCTTGGGCTTCGGCTTCAGGGAGTCGGTGTACCACCGCGTCATCTTCCACGTGAGGAGAAGCAGTGCGAGGTTGAATCCCCAGATCACGCCGACCTCCCAGTGCGCCGTGACGTGAGGCTGAACCGAGTCGTCCGGCACCTTCGCAAAGAGGATCCGCCTGTTGTAGACCGCCAGAAACGCCAGGACGTAGATGCTGGCGATCACGACCCAGTTGACGATCGGTGCCCAGGGCCGCGCCGCCTTCTTTTCCGGAGTGCCGTAGAGCGTCTGGAAGAACCGCCGCGGCCCGACGTCCAGGTAGCGGTAGGCGATCAGCCACCAGACGAGGATGTAGTAGTGGAACCAGTCGACCGCGAGGGCGCCCACGACGATGAACACCGTGTACTCGAAGAGGTTGCGCAGGACCACCCAGCGCCCGATCAGCTTGCCGAACGACTGGGGGTTGCGGTTGAGGTACGCGCCGATCGGAACCGACGACGTCAGCAGCGCCGCGATACCTCCCCAGAACCACATGGTGCTCTTGTGGGCGATGGCGAGCGGGCCGACGACGAACAACACTGCCGAGACGATGAAGATGTGCAGCGTGAACATCTGGATCGCCCGTCGGTTCGCGAACAGAGGATTCAGGAGGTCCTGCGGGGCCCTGAATCCCTGATAGATCTGACGCAGCCCGACGAAGAAGCCCCAGGCCAGGAGCGCGGCGTAGACGATCGTGATCGCGAGAGACACGCCGTTCACCGCGCCGAGCGGCAAAGAGATGGACGATGCGCTCGTCAGCTCACCGCTTCCGGTGCGTCAACCCGAGCCACGTGTTCCGCAGCACGGCCCGCGTGAGCGTCACGGGGTGCGTCAGGACGAGCACGACCTTTCCCTTGAAGCTGTTGGGGCTGTAGTCGACGCCGAGCTGCGTAAGCGGCGTCCCCAGATCGAAGTAGAGCTTCTCGCTGACCATGTCCTCGCCCTCGAACTCGAAGATCAGACACATGGGAAAGTCGACCTTGCGGCCCGTGGCGGGCAGCCCTCGCCAGGTACCGAGGTGGGTTCCCTTGAAGCGGCCCTCGACGAGGACGGCATCGGTGGTCGGCGACACACGGGTCGGCTCGAAGACGAAGTCCGGGAACGCTTCATGGTTCTGCCCCAGGAAGTCCTTGACCCCGTCGGCGCCGTCGAACAGCTCGCCGTCCGTGACGACCTCGTAGCGCGGACGGGCGAACACGGCGACGCAGCCGTCGAAGTCGTACGCGTTCTCGAGCCGCATGTGCTCGTTCACGATCGCCACGCGCCGGTCGCCTTCGGAAACGTCGGTTGGTTGCGTGACTTCCGTCATGACGCGGGCCGGTTCCACGGCGCGAAGGGGTTCGCGACTCCCTCCAGTGCGGGCTGGAGGTCGGGGAAGTGACGGAGGAGGAGGCTCCGCATCGTGTTGTTCTCCACCCAGTCGAGCCCTTCGCGTGTGTAGACCTCGGGCCGGTAGTCGCGCGTGAAGAAGCGGTCGCTCTCGAGCCGGCGTGACGCCATCAGGATGAAGATGCGGAAGGCGGTGTCGCTGAAGCCGAAGCCCTTCGGCTTCTTCTCCGCGTACATCCCGATCATCGTGTCGACCCGCTCGACGTCGCCGTAGATCCGGCGCAGCTGCTCGGCGTGCTCCGGGTTCTCGGCCATCTCCTCGAAGGTGTCGAACGGCTCGAGGTGCAGCAGCCGCCTGAACTGGTTGTAGCGCGGCACGGCACGCTCGCGCACGCGTAGGACGTCGATCGCCGCCAGGTCGATGAGGGTGCCGTCGGCGCGGTCGAAGTGCTGGAGGAAGCGCGGGTAGTTGTGCAGCGTGATCGCGCCCGGGTGCAGTGTCCCGAACGAGTAGAGCGCGTCGCTCATCGACATCTCCGCCAGCCGTTCGCGCACGTGCAGCGCGCCGATCTCGGGAAGCGTGCGTTCCTGGAGCGGCGCGTCGTCGGCGAGCCGGCGGAAGCTGAACTCGTCCGGGATCAGCGGGTGCATGCGGTAGACGCAGACGAACTCCTCCGTCAGCGAGTACGGGACGCCGTGGTGGTTCGTCGGCGAGCCGGGGATGCCGCGGATCACCTCGTTCGACGTGTGGCGCCCGATCAGCTTGTCGAGGCGCTCGCCCTGGAGCCCCCACCAGTTCGTGCGCAGCGCCGTCACCGTCGTCGGGTGGGCGATGATCGCGGGCGTCCAGTCGACGGTGTGGATCTTCGCCATCAGCGCCGCGATGACGAGCCGCGCCTTGTCGTACAGCTCGTCGTCCGAGAGCTCGGGATGCGCCGCGTGGAGGTGGTCGCAGATCGCGTTGTGCTCGCGCATGAACAGCGAGTGCAGCAGCGCGAGCCCGACCCAGAAGTTGCTCGCGACTCCGGAAGCATCGACGTGCGCCTCGAGATCCTGCGGCGGAAGGCCGTGCTCGTCGATCCGCAGCTTCCCGTGCTCGCCGGATCGCAGCGCGTGCACGAAGGCGGGATCGCGGCCGTAGATCTGCGAGCCGTCCCACCAGTGGGTGTCGTCGGTGACGAAGGTCGGCGGCCCCGAGGGGTCGGCGCTCGGATCGGGCCGCGTCCGCTGAATCTTCATCGGATGCTCCGGCCACGGGTCGTCGTCCTCCAGCGGGACGACGAACGGGCTCTCCGGCTCGTTCTTGCCGTGGCTGAACCAGTCGTGCACCTCGAACTGGATCCAGGCGCCGGCGAGCAGGTTGAGCGTCGTTGCCGGCTGGAACTCGTCGCGCGTCAGGAGCTCGCGGCTGACGAGGCGCGGGTTCGGGTCGAGCAGCTTGTCGTCCGGCTCCCGCACGGTGTACTCGAGCGGGACGTTCCGTCCGAAGCGGCTGCCGAGGCTGCCCATGAGCGGGTCGTCGAGGTCGTTGAAGGTGCCGTCGAGCGTGCGCGCGGTCAGGTGGCGCGGGTGCTCGTCCACATCCGGTTTGTCGAGCGGGCCGCGTCCGGTGTCGTAGAGGTTCTTCTCGCGGAGGCGGTTCCGCAGGCCGATCAGCGTCAGCATCGCGAGCGGCAGCGGAAGCTTGTCCCAGCCGCGCCGCCGATCGAGCCTCTCGGCTGCATCGTTGAACTTCGACACCGGCCAGCGGGTCATTCGCATGGCGCCCCCCTCCCGAGTTGGTGTTCGAACCCCGGTCGGCCGTGGCCACGGCCGACCGCCCTCGATGTAACCACCCGCGCCGCGGCGAGTCAACGAGCGGCGTGCGGCTACTGCGCCGCAGCCGCCGTGCGCGCGTAGATCGCCGCGAGCACGAGGACGATGAGCCCGTACAGGATCTGCCGCACGGCCTGGCTCGCGTTCAGGATCGTCAGGAGCGAGTCGAGCAGCGTCAGGATGAGTGCGCCCAGGATCGTCCCCGCGTAGCCGCCGATCCCACCGAAGATCGACGTCCCGCCGATCACCACCGCTGCCACCGACGGCAGCAGGAACGGCGCTGCGATGCCGAGATCGGCCGCGTTGTTGAAGCCGACGAGCAGGATCCCGGCCGCGGCGCTGAGCAGCCCGCAGAGCGCGTAGACCGTGAGCAGCACCTGCCAGTTCCGGACACCGGCGAGCCGCGTCGCCACCGGGTTGTCGCCGACGGCGTAGATCATCCGGCCGAACCCGCTGTAGCGGAGGCCGAGGATGATCAGCGCCGAGATCGGCGCCCAGACGAGCAGGTCGTACGGGATGTACGTGGCGAAGCGCTCCGAGCCGAGCGTGACGACGAACGAAGGCGCCTGCGAGAGGAAGCGCTTCTGCGAGTACACCGTCAGCGCGCCGAGCGTGACGGTCGAGACTCCCAGCGTCATGATCAGCGCGTTCACGCGGAAGATTGCGACGCCGATCCCGTTGACGAGGCCGATCCCGAGGCCGACCGCGAGTGCGACGAGGATCGCGGTGACGGTGCCGTCGCGCGCGAAGCTCGAGATCATGAATGCCGACGCCGTCGCGGTCGTCGCCACCGAGAGATCGACGCCGCCGGTCAGCATCACGAGCGTCTGGCCGGCCGCCATCAGGCCGAGGATCGCCGCGTACAGGAATGTCGTCGAGAGCTGGTGGCCGGTGAGGAACGCCTCGCCGGACTGCGCGCGGTTGACGATGTCGGTCGCGATGAAGAGCGCGACGAAGACGCCCGTCAGCACGGCAGCCGGATTGGCGGCGAGCCTCTGACGCACGTCGAAGCGCTTCGAGGTCGCGGCGGCCTCGCTCATCCGCCCGACTTGCCCTTCTGCCGGATCGCGAGCCCGCCGATCATCACGACGAGCACGATCAGCGATCCCTGGATCACCTGCGCGTAGTTCTGGTCGACGCCCTTGATGATCAGGATCGTCTTCACGAGCGTGAGGACGAACGCCGCCGCGATCACGCCGATCAGCCCGCCGACTCCGCCGAGCAGCGAGACGCCTCCGAGCACGACCGCGGCCACGCTGTTCAGCGTGTAGATGTCGCCCGAGTGTGGATCCCCGATGCCGGACGCCGAGGTGAGCGCCAGTCCGCCCGAGCGCGGCGAATGCTCCCGACATCGCGTACGCGAAGACGCGCGTCAGCGGCACGTTGATGCCGCTCAGGTACGACGCGCTCCGGTTCGAGCCGATCGCGTAGAGCGCGAGACCGGGCCGCCGCCGCCGGATCGTCAGCCAGAGGAGCGCGTAGACGGCGAGCAGGATCACGAGCGCCTTGGGCAGCCAGGCCGTCCCGACGGTGTCGACGGTGACGAGGTTCTGGTACTCGACCGGCGCGCCGCCGCCCGGCACCTCCAGCACCGCCAGCGCGACGCCGGACCAGACGAAGAGCATCGCGAGCGTGACGATGATGTCCGCGATCCTCGTCACGTGGATGACGAAGCCGGTGAGCGCGCCGGCGAGGAAGCCGAAGGCGACGAGGAGGAGCGAGACGAGGATCGCGCGGCGGAAGGTGCCGGGTGTCGCCGCCGAGCCGACCGTCGAGTCGCCGAGGCTCGTCACCATGTACTTCGCGGCGAGGACGTTGACGAGCGCCGCCATCGCGCCGACGGAGAGATCGATCCCGCCCGAGATGATCACGATCGCCTGTCCCATGGCCACGAACGCGAGCGGCAGCGCGTCGATCGCGAGCGACTGGACGTCGAAGGTTCCCCAGGCGAGGTTCGTGCTCGAGCGCCAGTAGAGGACGAGCACCACGAGGAGCACGAACACGCCGATCGTCCAGCCGTGTCGCCGCGCGGCGCGTCGCCAGTCGAAGGCCGGGCGCGGGGTCGTCGTCTCGGTCGCGACGCTCACGCTGCCGCGCCCTCCTCGACGAGCCCGTGCATCGCGCGAAGCAGCGCCGCCTCGTCGGCCGTCTCGCCGGCGAGCTCTGCGGTGATCCGGCCGCCGAAAAGCGTCACGACGCGGTCGCAGACGAGCGGGAACTCCGCCAGCTCCGACGAGAAGAAGAGGACGCCCGCGCCGTCGTCTGCGAGCCGCCGCAACAGCGCGTAGACCTGCCGCTTCGTCCCGACGTCGATGCCTCGCGTCGGGTCGTAGCAGAGGAGCGCGTCGAACCCGGTGGCGAGCCAGCGGGCGATCGTCACCTTCTGCTGGTTGCCGCCGGAGAGCCGGCGCACCTGTCGCTGCGCGCGCGTGTCGATCTGCAGGGCGTCGATCGCCGTGCCGATCCGCCGCCGCTCGTCGCGCATGTTGATCGGCCCCCACCGGCGCGGCGTGTTGTACCGCGGCGCCGCGATGTTCTCCCCGACCGGCCGCTGCGGCAGGAGCGCGCGCAGCCGGTCCGGCGGCACCAGCACCACTCCGTGCCGGATCGCGTCGTACGGCGTTCGCGCGCGGAGGAGCTCGCCGCGCGCGTGGATCTGCCCCGCGTCCGGGACGTTCCTGTCCCGACAGCGCGGCGAAGAGCTCGTCCTGCCCCTGGCCCTCGAGCGCTGCGACGCCGAGGATCTCGCCGCGGCGCAGCGAGAGCGACACGTCCTCGACCCGCCCGATCCGGAGGGACTCGATCTGAAGGACGGTCGCGCCTTCCGCGCGTCGGGGCGGCGCCGTGTCCTCGAGCGCCACTGCCGTCTCCTCCGCGCGCGCGGCCTCGGCCCCGAGCATGTGCTCGACGATCGCCGTCTCGCCTCCCTCCTGCGGAACGATCGTCGCCACGTTTCGCCCGTCGCGAAGGATCGTCGCCCGGTCGCAGGTGGCGACCACCTCGGCGAGCCGGTGCGTGATGAACAGAACGGAGCGCCCGCGCTCGCGCCACGCGCGCATCACCGTGAACACGCGCTCTGCGAGGTCGGACGGCAGCGCGGCCGTGATCTCGTCGAGCACGAGCAGCTGCGGATCGTGCGCCATCGCACGCGCGAGATCGATCATTCGCTGCATCGGAAGCGGCACGTCGCCGGCACGTTCCGAGAAGTCGACGTCCAGGTTCAACTCCCGCAGGTGCCCGCGGACGGACGAGATGCTCGACCGTGTGAGGCGCAGGTTCTGCGCCACCGTCAGGTCGGGCACCAGCGCCGGATCCTGGAAAACGGGTGCGAGGCCGATTCGCGCGGCCTGCGCCGGCGAGGACACGCGAACCGTGCGACCGGCGACGACGATCTCGCCCGCGTCGGCCTTGATCACGCCGGTGAGAACCTTGACGAGCGTGCTCTTGCCGGCGCCGTTCGCGCCGAGCAGTGCGTGGATCTCTCCGGGCGCGACGTCGAGCTCCGCCGACGTCAGCGCGACGACCGGCCCGTACGTCTTCCGGATGCCGCGGGCCTCGAGGAGCGTCGTCGCCGACTCCATTGCCGCAGAAGACTAAGGGGGCGACGCCGAAGCGCCGCCCCCTTGCGTCGTTCGCGGGCCTACGGGCCCTTGCAGCCCGTGAGCTGCGCAGCCGTGTAGGTCGTCCACGGCTTGACGAACAGCTGCGAGCTGTAGGTCGGCGGGCGCTTCGCCGAGTAGTACTGCTTGATCGTCTTGGCGGAGGACTTGTAGTCCCACACCTGCGGAGTCAGCTTGACCCACTTCTGCACCGTCCCGCCGGACAGCAGCCGGATCGCGACGGCCGCGCCGACGCCTCCGACCGTTGCCGGGTTCGTGACGGCGGCACCCTGGAAGGTCGGGTACAGCGCCTTCAGCTGACGCAGGAACTCGTTGTTGTCCGCGCCCACGACCGGGACGTACGGCTTGCCCGCGGTCTTGAACGCGTTGACGACCGTGTAGTCGATGCCCGACGTCCAGACGCCGTCGACCTTCACGCCCGAGTTGAGGATGTCGAGGATCTGCTTGCCTCCGTTCGCGAACTGCCAGCTCGTGAACGTCTGCTTCACGACGTGGATCCCCGGGTACTTCTTCTTCGCCTGCATGAAGCCCGTGTGCCGGTCGGTGTCGGCCGGGACGCCGGGGATGCCGCGCATCTCGACCACGTTGCCCTTCCCTCCGAGCTTCTTGAACAGCCACAGCGCGCCGAGCCGTCCGTAGGCGACCTGGTCGTTCGTGACCGCGTAGGCGCTGGGTGCCGTGACGCGCTGGTCGACCGAGACGACCTTGACCCCGCGCGCAGCAGCCTGCGCGATGACGGCGTTGAGCGCCGAGGGGCTCGACGGGTTGATGATGATCGCGTTCGCGCCTGCCGAGATCAGGTTGCGGATGTCCGCGTTCTGCTCGGCCGGACCGCCGTTGCGATTGGCGACGATCACCTTGCTCACCTTGCCGCTGGCCATCGCCTGAGCCTTGACGGCGCAGATCATCTCCTCCCGCCAGCCGTTGCCGACGAGCGTGTTCGACACGCCGAGCACGTACTTGGCCTGGGGCTTCGCCGAACCGTTCGCAACGAACACCGCCGCTGCGATCGCCGTGAGGACCCCAAGCACCCCAATCAGCCGCACGCTCCCGCGCCGGCCAAACGACCCGAACCTCATCCGCTCCTCCTTCTCGATGGTCAGGGCGAGTCTACGGCTTCGCCTGCGGAGATTTAAGGGGCCGGCAGCGTGCGCGCCGCTGCGAGGTACGCGTTAGGCTCGGCGGCCATCTCGCCATTCTCCAGGAGGTGCAGCTCGAGGTGAGCGGCCATCGCGTGACGATGCTCGGCACGGGCCTGATCGGCCTCTTCTACACGCGCACGCTGCACGGGCAGCGGAACCGCGACCGCGTGCAGGTCGTCTACTCGCGCTCCGAGGAGCGCGCCCGCGCGTTCGCGCAGGAGGAAGGCGTGCCGGAGTGGTCGACCGACCTCGAGGAGGCGATCGCGCCATGCCGACACCGACACGGTGATCGTCGGCCTGCCGAATCCGACCTGCACGAGGAGGCGATCGCGCTCTGCGCGCGGCACGGCAAGGCCGTCCTCTGCACGAAGCCGCTCGCGCGCACCGGCGAGGAGGCGAAGCGAATCCTCGACACCGTCGAGAGCGCGGGCGTCTTCGCCGGCTACCTCGAGGACCTCGCCTACACGCCGAAGACGCTGAAGGCGCTGGACATGGTGCAGCGCCGGCTCGATCGGCGACGTCACGTGGGCGCGCTCGCGCGAGACGCATCCGGGCCCGCACAGCGCGTGGTTCTGGGACGCGAAGCAGGCGGGCGGCGGGCCGATCGTCGACCTCGGCTGTCACTGCATCGAGATCGTCCGCAACTTCATCGGCAAGGAGAACCGGCCGCTCGACGTGATGTGCTGGGCCGACACGCTCGTGCACCCGATCGAGGCAGAGGACAACGCGATCGCGCTGATCCGGTTCGAGTCGGGCGCGATCGGCCAGTTCGAGGTGTCGTGGACGTTCCGCGGCGGGATGGACCTGCGCGACGAGGTCGCCGGCACCGAGGGGACGATCTGGCTCAACCACTTCCTCCGCACGGGCTTCGACGCGTTCAGCTCCGGCGAGGGCGGCGGCTACGTCGCCGAGAAGGCCGAGTCCGCGAGCGGCTGGCTCTTCCCGGTCGGCGACGAGATCGCCGAGCTCGGCTACGTCGACATGTTCACGGACATGTTCGACGCGATGGACGAGGGTCGCGCGCCGATGGAGACCTTCTACGACGGCTACGTCGTCAACGCGATCATCGACGCGTGCTACCGCTCGGCCGGCGTCGCGGCAGTGGGAGCCGGTCGAGCTCGACGACTGGCGCGGCAGCGGCGTCGCCGCGGATCGAGCGCCCGCGTCGCGAGCACGACGGCAAGACGGTGATCAAGGAGGAGCAGATGCCGGACGGGCGCGCTGAAGCTGATCCTCAAGGACGAGTCGACCGGCGAGTTCGTCGACGTCGTCACCGACGCGGCCGCGGTCGCCTAGCGCACGTGCTCGCGGGCAAGCGCGCAGTCGTCACCGGCTCGGCGTCGGGAATCGGGCGCGCGACGGCGGAGGCGCTCGCGCGCGCGGGCGCGCGCGTGGCCGGGCTCGACCTGCTCGAGAGCGAGTACGGAGGTCTCGATCGTCGGCGACACGAGCGACGTCGCGGCGGTCGAGCGCGCCGCCGACGCGCTCGGCGGCGTCGACATCTGGGTCAACAACGCCGCGCGCCTGCTTCGTCCGGCCGGTCGTCGACACGACCGACGAGGAATGGCACTCGCTGCTCGGCCCGAACCTCCACGGCTACTTCTACGGCTGCCGCGCGGCCGCGCGCCGCATGCTCGCGCAGGGCGACGGCGGGCGGATCGTCAACGTCACGTCGGCCGTGAACGTGTTCGCCGTCGCCGGCCTCTCGGCGCGTACGGCGCCGCCAAGGGCGCGATCGCGTCGCTGACGAAGGCGCTCGCGCTCGAGCTCGCGCCGGCGGGGATCACCGTCAACGCCGTCGCGCCCGGAGCGGTCGACACGCCGCTCAACGCCGACGCGTACACGCCGGAAGTGCGGCGCACGTACGAGCAGCGGATCCCGCTCGGCCGCATCGGCACGCCCGAGGAGGTCGCCGACGTGATCGTGTTCCTCGCCTCCGACGCGGCGCGCTACGTCACCGGGCAGGAGCTGATCGTCGACGGCGGGCTCACGATCAACGGCGACGTCGGCCATGCGCGCGACTGAGCTCGCGTTCGGTCTGGACGAGGGACCACGCCTTCCCACTGCAAAGGAGACGAGATGAAGCTCGGCCTGTTGACTGCGGCGTTCCCGGATCTGACGCTCGAGGAGGTTGCCGCCTGGGCGGCCGAGCATGGCTTCGAGGCCCTCGAGGTCGCGTGCTGGCCGGCGGGCGGCGGCGAGCGGCGGCGCTACGCAGGCGTCGCGCATATCGACGTCGACGCCCTCGATCCGGATGACGTGCGAGCCACGCTCGACCGGTACGGGCTGTCCATCTCGGCGCTCGCGTACTACCCGAACAACCTCGACCCGGACGACGAGCAGCGCGAGCACGTCAACGCGCACCTGCGCAAGGTGATCGACGCGGCGCAGCGACTCGGCGTCGACGTCGTCGGCACCTTCGTCGGCAACGACAAGGACCGCCCGCTGCCGGAGAACCTCGACCGCTTCCGCAAGATCTGGCCGCCGCTCGTGCACTACGCGGGCGAGCGAGGCGTCAAGATCGCGATCGAGAACTGCCCGATGATCTTCTCGCTGGGACGAGTGGCCGGGCGGCACCAACCTCGCCTGGGCGCCCGCGATCTGGGACGAGCTGTTCAGCGCGATCCCCGACGAGAACTTCGGTCTCAACCTCGACCCGTCGCACCTCGTCTGGCTGATGATCGACTACGAGCGTGCGGTCTACGACTACGCCGACCGCATCTTCCACGTGCACGCGAAGGACATGGAGGTCAGCAGGGACGGCCTGTACCGGCACGGCACCTTCTCGGCCGGCATGGGCTGGCAGGTGCCGCGCCTCCCCGGTCTCGGCGAGGTGAACTGGCCGCGGTTCGTCGCGGCGCTCTACGCCGTCGGCTACGACAACGTCGATCTCGGTCGAGCACGAGGACCGGCGCTTCGAGGGAGACGTCGACCTCGTGAAGCGTGGCTTCCTCGTCGCGCGCAACACGCTGAAGCCGCTCATCGCCTGATCCGGCGCTCGGAGTGGCGGGTTTCCGTCACGACGTCGGCGGCCAGCCGCGCGGCCGTGCGTCGGGCACGCCCCTTCTCGGTCGCTCCTCGGCGCGCCAGGCTCGTTCGTGCCCAGTTCGACACGAACGCGACCGAAGGAGAGTCATGACCACCAGTTCACATTCGGGGCCGGAGAGGGAGCGCGTCGACGCAAAGACGGCGCCCCTGTTCAGCCGCCGTGTCCTCATGCTGGCCTTCGCCTTGCCTGTCGCACTCGTTGCGTTGGCGTTCGGCGGCGTCAGCATCGCCGGCAGCACCGGCGCCAACCAGACCCGCGGGCCGGTCACGCACACGTTCCAGCTGACGGACAACCCGGGGAACTGGTTCGACTCCGGCACCGACATCGCCGGCACGCGCTCGTTGATCGTCGCGCAGCCCGGCGACATGATCCACTTCGACGTCGGCGCGATGACGAACACGGTTCACACGGCGAGCAGCCTGCTGTGGCCGACCGGCGCCGCGAACATGCCGTTCGACCAGCCGCACGCGTACAAGGGCATGCAGATGGTGACGCTGACGATGCCGGGCCTCTACGTCTTCGTCTGCAAGCTGCACCCGTTCATGCTCGGCGGGGTCATCGTCGACGACCCGGCGACAGACGGCCTCGACCTCGGGAAGACGATCACGCTGCTCAACGGAACCACGGTCCCGACGGCCTCGAATCTCGCGTTCCGCCTGGTGCGGTCGTTCATCAACATCACGAACCCGCAGAACTACCAGGTCTACACGAAGACCGGCTCGACGTGGGATCCGACGTATCCCGCCGTGCCGGTGCGCGTCTACGACGGGAACAGCAATGCGATCCTGATTCCGAACCTCGACGAGGCGTTCCAGAGCTACTTCCACGAGCCCGTCGCGCTGCCGGCCGCCACCCCGCCCGCGGGCAAGGGAATCGGTCAGGTCTGGATCGACACCGAGTACGAGCAGACCGCGGCGAAGACGAAGCCGGGAACCGCGACCGCACTCGACGCCTCCGACTGGAGCGTGACGCGCAAGGTCGCGCTGCCGTCGGTGAACATGAACAACCCGCACAACATGTGGACGGATCGCTCGCAGTCGCTCATCTACCAGACGGAGTGGTTCGACAACAAGCTCGACGTCTTCAACCGCCGGACGGGCGTGCTGGTCCGGAGCCTGAAGCTCGGCGAGGCGCCGGCTCACGTGATGACGCGCGTCGACACCGACCAGGTGCACGTCTCGCTGAACGGCGAAGGCTCGATCGTCGAGCTGAGCCCCGGTGCGGCGCACGTCGACCGCACGATCGAGGTTCAGGACTCGGGGAATCCGGGGCAGCCGCACGCGCACTGGATGTCGTCCGACGGGCCACATGATGGTGACGCCGAACTCGAACACGAACGACTCGACCGTCGTCCACGTCGTGCCGGGAACGATCGAGCCGAAGGTGCACACCGGAACGCTGCCGATCGCGAGCAGCATGATGCCGGACAACAGCAAGTACTACGTGTCCAACTTCCTCTCGAGCACGATCAGCGTGATCGACCTGACCACGCCGCACCCCACGCTGATCAAGAACATCGACCTGCTCGCGAACTACGATCCGATCTCCGGCGCGGTCAGCGGAGGGTTCGGCGGCTTTCCGATCCAGACTCCCGTCAGCCCGAACGGCAAGTGGGTCTTCACCGCGAACACGTTGACCGGCGACGATCACGATCATCGACACCGCGACCGACACGCTGGTGAAGAGCCTCGCCTGCGACTTCGGCTGCCACGGCATCAACTTCGGTGCCAAGCAGGGCGGCGGCTACTACGCCTACGTCGCGAGCAAGTTCTCGAACGAGCTGCTCGTCGTCGACCCCGATCCGAACGGCGACGGCAGCGCGGCGGACGCCGCGGTGGTCGGGCGCGTACTCCTGACCGCAGCGAAGGGCACGAAGTCCGACGACGTCGTCACCGGCAACGCCGGCATGGGCGGGCAGGGCGTGCTTCCGATCCCGCTCGTCTACAACGGCTGGGTCCAGAAGGTGCCGCACACGGCCGAGTTCAAGGGCCTGACCTGCGAGCAGCGGAACCCGATCGGCGGCGGCAACTGCAACTGAGCAGTCGCCGAACAGACCGTGTTGTGCCGAGGGGCCGCGCGAGCGGCCCCTCGGTCACGAGCTCCGTCCAGATGACCGACAATCGGAACGATGCCGCTCGACCTGCTCCTGACCGCGCCGCGGTCGATCGCGTTGAGCCCGTACGACGAGCTTCCGCTCCAGGCCGAATCAGGTACGAGCCGAGGCGATCGTGAGCGGCATCAGCCACGGAACGGAGCTTGCGCTCTACCGCGGCGTCTCGCCTTTCGCCGGCAAGCGCTTCGACACCGATCTGCGTCTGTTCGTGGAAGAGGCCGAGAGCGGGGCGTATCCGATGCGGCTCGGCTACGAGTGGGTCGGCGTCGTTCGCGAGCGCGGCACGGCGATCGACGCGGTCGAGGTCGGCGATCTCGTCCACCTCGCGCTTCCGCACCGCGAGACGCAGACGCTCGCCGTCGACGATCCCCCGCACGCGATGCTGACCGTGCTCCCGGAACACCTTGATCCGGAGCGCGGCGCTCTGCTCTCGACGAGCACGATCGCGCTCCAGGCGATCCACGATGCTCGAGTCAAGGCCGGCGACGGCGTCGCCGTCTTCGGGCTCGGCGCGTTCGGTCTCCTCGCCGTGCAGCTCGCGCGGCTGAGCGGCGCCGCCTGGGTCGCGGGCGTCGATCCGATCGAGAGCCGCCGCGACCTGGCGCTCGGGTTCGGTGCCGATGTCGCGATCGATCCGTCGATTGCGGACGCGGGACACGAGATCAAGCTCGCCGGGCGGCGCGGCGGCGTCGACGTCGCGATCGAGTTCTCCGGGCGCTACGCCGCACTGCACGCGGCCCTGCGGAGCGTCCGCCTCGCCGGGACCGTGGTGGCCGCGGGCTTCTACACCGGCGGCGCCGGAGACGACCTGAAGCTCGGCGAGGAATGGCATCACAACCGGCTGACGCTCGTCAGCAGCATGAGCGGCTGGGGGGCGCCGCACCGCGATCCTGGCTGGGACAGGCCGCGGCTTCGCGCGACGGCTCTCGAGCTGCTCGCGAGCGGCCAACTCGACGTCGACGCGCTCGTCACGCACCGCGTCCCGTTCGCGCAGGCGGCCGACGCCTACGACCTGATCGACCGAAGCGCGGACACGACGCTCAGGGTGCTGCTCGAATATCGAGCAACCGCCTGATCGCCGCGGGAACGTGCTCGAGCGGCAGGTGCTCGAGGATGAGCGGCAGATCCGGCCGTCGCGTCGCGAGGAAGTCGACGTATCCCTGCTGTGCGAAACCGCCCGTCCCGAATTCGATCGTCCCGAAGTCGGCGCCGGCGCGCTCGATGTCCTTCAGGTGGGCGAGGACGAACCGGTCCTCGAAGCGGTCGAGGAACGCGCGGGTGAGCCGCTCGTGAGCCGCGACCAGGTGATGCGAGACGTAGTTGTAGGGATCGAGCACGACCTGTAGGTGCCGGGACGGGAAGCGCTCGAGGAGCCCGGCGAGCTGCTGGGGCGTCCTGAGCACGTTCTTCACCGAGGCCTCGAGCGCGAGGATCGCGCCGGCGCGCTCGGCGGCGGGAACGAGCTCGGCGAGCGACTCGTCGAGCAGCGCGCGCGCCTCGGGCAGCACGTTGTCCGGCGAGTCGACCCAGTCCCCTTCCGGGGACCGCGTTCCGGTCTCGGTCGCCACGACAGACGTCCCGAGCCGAGGCGCCAGTTCGAGGCAGCGCGCGAGGAAGTCGAGGTTCGCGCGGCGCGCAGCCTCGTCGGGCGCGACGAGGTTCCGGTAACCCGCCAGCGCGACGATCGCAATCCCCGCGTCGTCGAGCCGCGCGACCACGGCGTCGATCGTCTCCGGCTGCTCGAGACATTCCTCGAGCAGCTCCCCGCCGAGCTGAACCGCGGCCAGCCCGAAGCGCACGCAGGTGTCGATCACGCGGTCCCATTCGCCGCGACCGAAGTCGTACGTGAAGATCCCGAGGCGCGGCCAGACCGGCGGTGCGAGGCGCGACAGGACCGAGCGCGCGAACGAGAGGTCGCGCGCGACGAGCTCGGCCGGGGCGGGTGGAGTCTCGAGCACGATCCAGCCGTCGTAGCCGATCTCGTCCAGCGCCCTCGCGCTCTCGGCGAAGTCCACCGAGCCGAGGCCGAGCGGACAGTCGCCGGCCGTGACCCGCGCGTCCTTGAAGTGCACGCGGCGGATGAGTCGGCCCGAGCGCGCGAATCTCCGTGGCGCTGTCCATGCCGCGCACGACCACGTTCGCAACGTCGAAGTAGCACCCGAACGCGGGCGAGCCGATTGCGCCGGCGAGTGCCCGGATCCCGTCCGCAGGCAGCGTGCCCTCGTAGCAGAGCACGACGCCTGCGTCTGATGCCTGGGAGCACACCGCGCGGAAAGCGTCCGCGGCGCGTTCGACGTCGCTCGAGTCGTGGAGCTCCGCGCGGCCGAAGAAGGGGACGAGGAGCGCACCGGCCTCCAGCTCCGCTGCCCACGCGATCGCGCGCTCGACGTCGTCGCGTGCACGCGCCGCGACGGCGGGATCGGCGTCCGCGATGCCGCCGAGGTCGCTGTGCTCGCCGAGCACGAGGCTCGGCACCTCGAGCCCCGAAGTCGTCTTCTCCCGAACGAGCCGGCGCAGCCCGTCCGCCGCGAGGTCCGCGCGGCCGACGACGAGCTCGACGCCGTCGAACGTGAGTTTCCGCGCGAGGTCGAAGACGCGGCCGCGCGCGCCGGCGTCGAGCACGGGATTCATCACGCCGACCTGCACGACGCGTGAGGGCCTAGGCGAGGACCACGGCCGCCCTCACCCGGCGACGGGTGCGGCCGCGGACGCGGGCGCAAGCGGGATCGCGCGTCCGCTCTCTGCATCCATCCAGCGAATCCGGCCGGGCTCGAGCCGTAGCCAGATCGAGCTGTCGAGCTGTGGGAAGAGATGCGGCGGAGTAGAGACCTTGAGCAGATCGTCCCCGGTCTTGACGGTCAGCAGGTTGTGAGAACCGAGGGGCTCGATGACGATCACGGTTGCCTCGATCAGGCCCTCTCCCATCTCCGGCTCGACGACGATCGCCTCGGCCCTGATCCCGAGCGTCAGCTTGCGCCCGGCAAGCGCGCCGGCGGCCGGATCGGCGAGCGGGAACGACCCGCCGCTCAGGGTGCACGAGCGGGAAGCTCGCCGTTCGGCGTGATCTCCGCCGCGAGGAAGTTCATCGGCGGCGTCCCGACGAAGCCGCCGACGAACGTGTCGGCCGGATCGTCGTAGACGACGAGCGGCGAATCGAGCTGCACGATGCGGCCGGCGTTCATCACCGCGATGCGATCGCCCATGCTGAGCGCCTCGACCTGGTCGTGCGTCACGTAGATCGTCGTCGACCCGAGCTGCCGCAGCAGCGCCTTGAGCTCGGCCCGCATCTCCATGCGGAGCAGCGCATCGAGGTTCGAGAGCGGCTCGTCCATGAGGAGCACGTCGGCCTTCGTCGCGATCGCGCGGGCGACGGCGACGCGCTGGCGTTGCCCGCCCGAGATCTGAGACGGGTAGCGGTCGAGCAGGTCCTCGATGTGCAGCAGGTTGGCGGCCGACTCGACGCGCTCGCGGATCGTCGCCTTCGGCTCCTTCTGCATGCGGAGGCCGAACGCGATGTTGTCGTACAGCTTGAGGTGCGGGAAGACGGCGTAGCTCTGGAAGACCATCGCGATCTTGCGCCTGCGCGGCGGCAGACCCGTCGCGTCGCGCCCGCCGATGAAGACCCGGCCGCCGTCCACCTTCTCGAGCCCGGCGAGGCAGCGGAGCAGCGTGGTCTTGCCGCAGCCCGACGGCCCGAGGAGGACGACGAAGTCGCCGTCGGCGACCTCGAGGTCGACGTCGTTGACCGCGTGGAACTTCCCGAACGTCTTGCGGATGGACTGGAACCTGACGTCTGCCATTACTTCAACACCCGACCCCACATCGTGAACAGGTAGCGGCGAATGATCAGGATCACGATCACCGACGGCGCCATCAGGAAGAAACCGCCGGCGAAGCGGAAATTCACCGGCGCGCCTTCGAGAAGCGACAGCACCTCGGCCGGCAGCGTGCGATGGCGCAGCGTCAGGAGCGAGGCCGCGAAGACCTCGTTCCAGGAGACGATGAACACGAAGATCGCCGACGCGGCGAGGCCGGGCAGCGCGAGCGGGAGCGCGACCTTGACGAACGCCTTCAGACGGCTGCAGCCGAGCGTCATCGCCGCCTCTTCGAGCTCGGGCGAGACGCCGGCGAACACGCTGGACGTGGTGAGGACGACGAACGGAAGCGCCAGCGCCGTGTGCGCGATCGAGACGCCGAACGCGGTGTCGTCGATTCCCCAGGAGATGAAGATGACCGCCAGCGGGATCGAGAGGATGACGATCGGGAACGCGCGCGTCGCGACGACGGAGAGCCGCAGCGTGTCGGCTCCGCGGAACGCGAAGCGGGCGAGCGCGTAACCCGCCGGCGTCCCGATCGCGAGCGAGAGCACGAGCGTGATCAGCGCGACGACAACGCTTCGCTGGAGCGCGTCGAGCACGCCGCCGAAGTGGATGAAGAAGCTCATCGTCTCGGTCGAGAGGTTGCGCGGGAGGAGCTCCTTCGGATAGGCGTACACGTCCTCCTGGCTCGAGAACGCGGCGAGCGTCATGAGGTAGATCGGCGCGAGGACGAAGAGCGAGACGAGCACAGCCGTCGCGTACAGGCCGACGCGGCCGAGCCAGACGACAGGAGAGCCGCGCTCGCCGCTCATCGCGCCATCTGCTCCTTCGGCGTCCGCAGGAGAAACACGACGAGCCCGGCGGAGACGAGCGAGAGGACGAGGATCAGCGCGGAGTACGCGGCCGCGACATGGCTGTCGAAGTACTCCGCCTGCCACTTCCAGGCCTCGGTGGCCAGCGTCGTCTTCGCGCGGCCCGGTGATCGCGAGCACGACCGCGAACGCCTCGAAGGCGAAGATGATCCTGAAGAGCAGCGCGACCTGGATCGAGGGCTTGAGCATCGGCAGGGTGATCCTGCGCACGCGCTGGAAGAAGCCGGCGCCGAAGACCTCGGCCGCCTCGCCGTACTCGTGAGGAATGCCCTGGAGCCCGGCCAGGAAGATCACCATCACGAACGCCGTCGACCGCCAGAGCTCGGCGACGACCACCGCGAAGAGAAGCTGGTTCGGCTTCGTCGGGTCGAGCCAGATGTACGGCTGGTCGATCAGACCGAGGTGCTCGAGGACCGTGTTCAGGTAGCCGCGCTCGGTCAGGATCGACTGCCAGACGAGCCCTGCGGCGAGATCGGAGATCGCGAGCGGCAGGATGAAGATCGCGAGGAAGACGCCGCGGCCGTGCAGCTTCGAGTTGACGAGCAGAGCCATGCCGAGCGCGAGCACGAACTGGAGCGGCACGATCACGACGACGAGCAGCATCGTGAACTTGAACGCGTCCTTGAAGTTCGCGTCGTTCACCATCGTCCGGAACGGCTCGATCGTCCACGCGCCGCCGTCCCTGAACGCGAGCTTGAACGCCTGTTCCATCGGCCACGCGAAGAAGAGCGCGAGATAGGCGACGGTCGGGAGGACCAACCCGTAGGGAAGGACCTCCCACCGCCGCCTGCGGCGCTCGACCGAGACCTCCTGCGCGACGGTCGTCATCGAGCTGCCGCTGATCCCTTTCCGGCCCTCACTTCACCTGGCACGGCCCCGTGCTCGGGGGATCGGGCGCCCAGCACTTGGCGCCGGTCTTGTCCATGATCGCCTGGAGGATCGGCGCCTCGTCGTTGACGACCGTCTTCGGGTCCTCGCCCTTGACCACGATCCGCGTGAACGTGTCGACGTAGACCTTGTTGAAGTTGCCGCCCTCGGCGCCGAGCCCGATCGGCAGCAGCGACTTGACCGCGTCCTTCGCCCGCTGGGTGTTCTTGACGGCCGCGTTCATGCTCAGGAGGCCGGTCCCGAGTCGCTTGGACAGCCTGCTGCCGACGACCGGGAAGAAGCCGACGGAGCCGAGCGTCCTCGCCTGGACCGGAACGCTGTTCATCCACTTGATGAGCTGCTTCGCACCCGACGGATTCGGCGCGGTCTTCGGAATGGCGAGGCCGGCGAGCACCGGCATGTAGCCGCGGCCCATCGGCCCTCTCGGTGCGGGGAAGGAGACGAAGTCGTTCCCACGTGCCTTCAGCGCCGCCTGCAGGCGTGCCACGTGATCCCACGCCACCCACACCTCGCCGCTCAGCAGCGGGTCCTGCATGAAGTTGTAGGTGAGTGACTGCGGGTGCGTGTACTGCCACAGGTTCTTCATGTACTTCCAGCCGTTGATCGCGTTCTGGCTCCGGAACGTCGTGACGACGCCCTTGCTGAACGACGGGACGAGGTAGCCCTGCGAGGAAGCGGTTGATCAGGCCGTTCGTGCCGACCGGCATTCCGAACCGGGCCTGCCCCGTCTTGTCCTTCATGTTCTTCGCCCACTGCAGGAGCTGGGCGTACGTGAGCGCGTTGATCTTCGCGCCCTTCGGCAGGTACTTGAGGGCCTGCTTGTTCGCGACCATGACGTACGTCGCCTGCATCCACGGGATGTAGAGCTGTCGATTCGTCCCGAGCTTGCCGAGCGCCAGCAGGTCCTTGGGGATGCCTGCCTTCTGCAGTTGCTTGGCGACGTCCGAGAGGTTGACGAGGTACTGCTGAACCGTGAGGAAGTCACCGTGGAGGCCTCCGAGCAGGCTGACCGTTCCCTTGCCGGCCTGCGCCTCCGCCGTGATCCTGTTGAACCAGACCTGGCCCTGCCCGACCGGAGGCGTCACGTAGTCGACGTTGCCGTCGAAGCCCTTGAGCAGCGTGTTGCGAACCTGGTCGACCTCGCTCACCTGCGCGAGCTGGTTCGAGAGGAAGACGACGTTTCCGGCGTCTCGATGGGCCGCAGTCGCCGCGCCGGCGCCGCCGAGAGACGCGACCGCGACGAGAGCGAGAGCGGCCGCGAGTCCGATGACGGCTCTTCTTGTGTGTCGAATCCTGCGCACCGTTCCATCCTTTCTCTTCGTTGCCCCGTCCGGGCCGACTTTGCAGAAGCGCGCCTTCTAGTCCCTCATCCGCCGCCTCCTTCGCCGCCGCCCGGTTCGGCGTCGAGCAGGTCGAGGACGAGTCCCGCGGTCCACGACAGGCGCTCCGTGCCACCTCCGTCGCCGGTGACCGCGTTGTAGTGCTCCCAGAAGCCTTCGCGCCGCGCGAGCTGGAGCAGCGCCGTTCTGATCTCCGCCGCCCTGTCGTCGAAGCCGTACCGGAGCAGGCCCGCGTGCACGACCCAGTTGATCATCGGCCACACCGGGCCGCGCCAGTACCGCGCGGGATCGAAGCGCGGATCGTCGGCCGGAACGCTCGCGACGACGCGGCCGGCCCCTGCGATCGCGACCTGGCACCGCTCGAGCTCCTCGAGCACGCGTTCGATCCGGTCGCCGCTCGGAACCCCGGCATAGAGGGGCGAGACGCCGGCGCCGGTGCGCGCCGGGATGTGCGTCGCCGAGCGAACGTCGAAGTCGAAGTACGTCGCCTCGCCGTCGTCCCAGAGGCTCGGCCAGACCGGCGGCGCGTCCGATCCGCCCAGGTCTCGAACGGCTCCGGATCGGCGCCCACGACGCGCGAGATCTCCGCGAGGTCGCGATTGGCCTGGACGAGCAGCGAGTTGAAGAGGACGTCCCGCACGACGAACGGACAATCGTCGCGGATTCGCTCGGGCTCGTAGTTTCGGTCGCGGTAGAGCTTCACGAGGTACGCGTAGCGGTCGTAGTGGTCGTCGGTCGGGCGCTCGTTCGCGTCGACGAACTCGACGTCCACCCGCTCGTACGGCGGGATCTCGTCGGGTGACGGGGTCGATCCGCGCGAGGGCGTCGTCCCACAACGGCGAGTTGTCCATGCCCGACTCCCACGGGTGCCAGATCTCGACGAGCCCGTCGTCGTCACGCGTGCGCTCGCGGTACAGGTACTCGTGCCAGGCCGCCAGCTTCGGCTGGAGCTCGCGGAGAAAGCGCTTCGCGTCTTCGCCGTCCTGCGCGTGACAGAAGACCTTCCACACCGCCGTTGCGTGCACGGGCGGCTGGACGATTCCCGACGTCTGCGGATCGCGGGGCGCGTGAGGCGAGAGCTGCGTCTGCCAGAACTCGGGCCCCGGGAAGTAGCCGCGCGTTCGGCGCGAAGCGGATGTGCGGGAGGAGGCCGTCGGCCCACTGCCCCGCGAAGAGTCCCGCGCAGCTCCGCCTGGGCGCGGCTCTGATCCCAGCGGGAGTAACCGATGGCGATGCAGGCCGAGTCCCAGCTCCACTGGTGCGGGTACAGGCTCGCGGAGGCGCGGGTCGCGTGGCCCATCCAGTTCGCCTCGAGGACGGCCGCAGCCCGGCTCGCCAGGTCGCCGTCGGTTCGTGCCAGGCGTTCGGCAGCGTGAGGCTCGAGTCGGCGCGCCGTCGCGCGCGTGAGCTCCGTCGGCTCCATTTGTCATGCCCGAATATCAAATCGGCGCAGTCGAGTCAATAGACCGGGCGGCGTCCCGGCCGCTCTCGACGCGGGTGAGTCAGCCGGCGACGACGGTCTCGCGCGCGGGCGGCACAGCCTCGATCTCGTGCACGAGCGGGAGGCCGGTGATTGCGCCGATCAGCTCCGCCGTTCGCCTGGCCGCTGCCGCGGCTCCGAGCCTGCCCGTCAGCGTTGCTTCGAGCATCGCCTGGAGCTGTACCGACACGCGCGGGTAGAGCGGCGTCGGCGGCCGGATCGCCGCGCGTTCGAGCAGGTCCACCGTCTGCGAGAGGAACGGCAGGCCCGGCGCCGTCAGCGCGACGGCCGATCTTCGGGCCGGGATACGCCCGGTCGCCCGCGCCACGCGTGCCAGCGCTTCGGGTGCCACTGCCCGCTGCAGCAGGCGCATGGCCAGGCCGGGCTGAGGCGCCTGCCTGAAGATGCCGTAGCTCATCGTTCCGGCAACAGTCGCCGGCGCGCCGCCGGGCCCGGCGGGCACGGGCATGAAGCCGACGTGATCCCACAGCTCACCGAGCGGCACGCCGAGCATCTCCGCCAGCGTGCGCGTCTCGTAGCTTCCGCCGAAGCTGATCGCGGCCTTCCCTTCGGCGAGCAGTTGCACCGGCTTCGTCCACTCGTAACCCAGCACCGCGGACGACATGAGCCCCTCGTCGATCAGGCTGCGGAGAAACCGGAGAGCCTGCGCAGCGGCCCGGGAGTCCAGCGTCACGCCGCTCGGGCGTGAGGACGTGAGCGCCGTTCGACTCCAGGAACGCGATCAGGCAGTACGCGGTCGTCTCGCCGCCCTTCGAGCCGCCCGTCATGACGATCGGGTGCGGCGAGCCGTTCTGCGCGGCCGCGCGGCCGACGGCTCTGAGCTCCGTCCACGTTCGCGGCGGTGGAACGCCCAGCGACTCGAGCACGCGCCTGCGGTACCAGAACCCTGCGACGTTCGCGAACGGCGAGATGCCGAAGGTGCGCCCGTTGTAGCGATTCGCCTCGACGACCGGCTCCAGGAAGTCGTCGTCGTGCTCGCCGCCGAGCCAGTCCGCGTCCAGCTCGGCGAGCGGGAGCAGGAAGCCGTCGACTGCGAACTCCGCGATCCAGACCGAGTCCAGAAGCGCGAGGTCGGGCGCCTGTCCCTCGGCGACCGCGTGCGTCAGCACCTGGTGCAGAGAGCGCAGCGGCACCGTGATCAGGTTGACCTGGATCTCCTCGGGGGCGGCGGCGCGGATGAGATCGCCCCACGGTCCTTCCGACACCACGACCCGCACCTCTGGCTGATCGGGTCGCCGGCGGAGCCAGTGAGGATTGACAAAGGTGCCGCGCCTTCGATGGCGGAGGATCACACCCTCCTCCGCGAGCTCCGACAGCGCGCGCGTGACCGGCGTCCTGCTGATCGCGTACTCCTTGCAGAGCTCGTGTTCGGTCGGCAGCCGTTCGCCGGAGCCGTAACGCCCGCTGAGGATCTCCTCGAGGAGCAGTGTCTTCAGTTGGTAATAGAGAGGAATCGGCTGTGCCGGGTCGATCGACATCGCGTCACACTCTGCCAGTCGTGCTCGCCGCGTAAGCCGCGGCTCCGAGGAGCGCAGCCTCGTCGAGGCGTTCGGCGGAGGCCACGACCGGCGGGAGCATCGGGCCGAAGTGGCGCCAGGCGCGCGCGATCGACCCGCCGACGACGACGCGCGCCGGCCGGAACGCGCGCACCCACGGCTCGAGGAACTCCGCGAGGTCGGCGCCGAGCGACGCAAACGCAGCGGCTGCGCGCGCGTCACCCGCATCGGCGCGCGCGGCGATCTCGGCGCCGCCGGCGCGGCCGTCGAAGCGCGCGCTGATCGTGCGGCCCGAGATCGTGTCCTCGACAGGGGCGCCGCGAAACGGAATGACGTGCAGCTCTCCGTTCGGCGGGACGCCCTCACCCGAGCGCACGATCTGGCCTTCGGCGAGAAACGCCGATCCGAGACCGGTGCCGAGCGTGATGCCGATCGCCCGGTCGAGACCCCGCGCGGCGCCGGCGCGCGATTCGCCGAGCAGAAACGCCTCCGCATCGTTGAGGAACCGCACGCCGACCGGGTCGAGTTGCAGCAGGCGCGCGAGTTCCGCTCTCAGGTCGACCTCGAAGAGGCCTTCGAGCTTGCCGAGGCCGTGAACCTTGCAGATGCCGTTCTCGTAGTCGAACGGTCCGGGGGCCGCGACTCCTACCCGTCGCACGCCCGTGAGCGCGCCTGCCGCACGGCCGATCGCGCCGAGCAGCTCCGGCCTCGCAGCGTTCGGGTCGAACGCCAGTCGGCATGCGTCCGAGACGCGCCACGTCTCGACGTCGACGACACAGGCGGAGACGTGGCTGCCGCCGAGGTCCAGCGCGCCGACCGTCACTTGACGAACGCCTTCACGACCTTGCCGGCTCCGACGAGCCGGTAGGCGCCGACCGCGGCCGGGATCACGATCGTCTCCGCGTAGGCGAGCGGATGGACGTCGCCCGCGGCCGTCTCGATCACGATCTCGTCACCCTCGACGAGGTTGAGCAGCTGGAAGCGGCCGCGCGTGTCGTCTGCGACGACCCCGTCGAAGTCGAGGCGGTGGACGGCGTAGAAGAGCTCGGGCAGGCCGCCGAGGTCGAGCTCGGTCCAGCCGCCGCCCGCTCGCACCGGGCGCGGCTCCTGGATCAGGTCGCGGACGACCGAGTCGCCGCGGCGCGCCGGATCGAGGTTGGCGAACGCGTGGTCGACGTGGACGGGGCGCAGCCGGCCGTCGAGGCCAGTCCGCAGCCAGTCGTAGAACCGCAGCGTGTAGAGGTACGGCGTCGCGCTGATCTCGAGCACGACGTTCCCGGCGCCGCTCGCGTGCACTCAGTTGGACAGGCCTGCCCAGCGCGAGGTCGATCGAGCTGCCATTCGATCGCACGAAGCGATCGGCGAGAATCTGCGGCATGCACTGACGCGTTGCAAGAGCGCCACCGGCGTCGCGACGCGCGATTTTGCTGCGGAAACGCGCGAGAACGGCGCGGAGGTGCTGCAGAAACTTCGTATACAATTGAGCCCTCAATGGTGCGTTTTCTCACCGCGGGCGAATCTCACGGCCGCGCGCTCGTCGTCATCCTCGAAGGCATTCCCGCCGGACTCTCGATCGACATCGATGCGATCACCGCGGACCTGCGCCGGCGCCAGGGCGGCTATGGCCGCGGCCGCCGGATGGCGATCGAATCCGATCGTGCCGACATCCTGTCGGGCGTACGCGCCGGCGAAACGATCGGCGGACCGATCGCGATGTCGATCGAGAATCGCGACTGGGTCAACTGGCAGCACACCATGCGGACGACGCCCGAGCCGCCGCTCGATGCCGGCGGGCGCACGCCGGGCGCCCGTCACGCGACCGCGACCCGGTCACGCCGACCTTGCGGGCGTGGCGAAGTATGGCCGCGCCGACGTGCGCGACATCCTGGAGCGCGCCAGCGCGCGCGAGACCGCCGCGCGCGTCGCAGCCGGCGCCGTCGCGCGTCAGCTGCTGCAGCAGGCCGGCATCCGCATCACCAGCCACGTGTTTGCGATCGGCCAGGCGCGTCTTGCCGGAAGGCACGACCGTCACGTTCGAGGCGGCGGACGGCGTTGCCCGCGGAGGCGCCCCTGCGCTGCGTCGATCCGGACGTCGAGCGCCGGATGATCGAGGAAATCGATCGGGCGCGCGAGGCCGGCGACACCAAGGGCGGCGCCTTCGAGGTCATCGCGACGGGCGTGCCGGTCGGCCTCGGCAGCTACGTGCAGTGGGATCGCAAACTCGACGGCCGGCTCGCGCAGGCGATGATGTCGATTCCCGGCGATCAAGGCGGTGGGCATCGGCCTCGGTCCGGAGGCCGCCGCCCGGCCGGGCTCGCGGGTGCACGACGAGATCCTGCCCAGATCCCGGCGGCCCGCGTCCGACCGGTGTATCCGCGGCCGAGCAACAACGCCGGCGGCCTCGAGGGGGGCGTCACCAACGGCGAGGACCTTCGCGTCTCCGCCTGGATGAAGCCGATCTCCACCTTGATGAAGCCGCTTCGTTCCGTCGATCTGACGACCATGGGTGAAGCGGCGGCCGCCATCGAACGCAGCGACGTCTGCGCCGTCCCGGCGGCTGCCGTCGTCGGCGAAGCGATGGTGGCGCTCGTGCTGGCCGACGCGCTGATGGAAAAGTTCGGCGGCGATTCCGTGGCGGAGCTCGCAGCGCGCGCATGGAGGCCTGGACGTCCACGGTGCGGGAGCAGTTTGCTGCGAAGCAACCTGTGATGCTGGCCACGCACGTCCGGCTTCGCGCCTCTTTCGCCATGATTCGGCCGATTCTGCGCTACGGGAGGTCCCCCTTCATCAGCCCGCGTCCGACGTGGCGGCCGTCGACGACGACATTCAGCGCCTCGTCGACGACATGATCGAGACGATGTACGCGGCGCCCGGCGTGGGCCTGGCGGCCACGCAGGTCGGGGTGCCGCTGCGCATTTTCGTCATCGATCTCTCGGTCGGCCGCACGACGCGTCGGATCTGATCGTCATGATCAACCCGGTCTTCGTCGAACGCGAAGGGATGCAGCTCGAAGAAGAAGGCTGCCTCAGCGTGCCCGGCTTCAACGCGACGGTCGTCCGTCCGGCGCGCGCGGTCGTGCGCGGCCTCGATCGAACGGGCACCGGAGCAGCACCGTCGAGGGGCGCGATCTGCTGGCGCGGGCGTTTCAGCACGAGATGGATCATCTCGACGGCACGGTCTTCGTCGATCGCCTGCGAGGCATCAAGAAGGATCTCATCGTTCGGAAAATCCACAAGCTGAAACGCACGGGACGATGGTAGACGAGCGACCCGCTTGCGCATTGTGTATTTCGGGACTCCCGGCTTCGCGGTGCCCGACGCTTGCGGGCGCTGATCGAGTCGCGTCCATCCGTCGTCGGCGCTCGTGTCGCAGCCGGATCGGCCGAAGGGACGCGGGCATCACGTCGCGGCGACGCCGACGAAAGAGCTCGCGGCTGGCGCCGGCGTTCCCGTTCTGCAACCGACGAAGCTGCGCGACGAGGCATTTCTGCGCAGCATCGCGGCGCTCCACGCCGGATCTGGGCGTCGTGGCCGCGTACGGCCGCATTCTGCCGGACGCGCTGCTGGCTTGCCCCGGCTCGGCATGATCAACGTGCACGCGTCGCTGCTGCCGAAGTACCGCGGCGCGGCCCCAGTCCACCGCGCGGTCATCGCGGCGACGAGGTGACCGGCGTCACGATCATGCGGGTGGTGACGGAGCTCGACGCCGGTCCGATGCTGGCGGTCAGCGACGCGGCCGATCGCGTCCGACGAGACGAGCGTCGAGGTCGAGCGCGACCTCGCGGAGCATGGGCGCCGCGACTGCTGCTCGACGTCGTCGACCGTATGGCGAGCGGTCCGGTCGATCGAGACGCCGCAGGACGATGCCCTGGCGACTTACGCGCCCAAGCTCCTGAAAGACCGAGAGCCCGATTGACTGGTCGCTGCCGGCGCGCGGGATTCACAACCGCGTTCGCGGCCTGCAGCCGTGGCCAATGGCCTCGACAATCATCGACGGCGCGCGGTGCCTGATTCATCGAACCGCTCGTCACCGATCGGCCGCACAGACGCGCGGCCCGGCGACGATTGTCGAGGCCGGCGGCGACGTGCTCGCGGTGCGGCCGGGTGACGGCGTCGGTTCTCGACATTCTCGCGATTCAGCCGGAAGGACGCCGCGCGATGAGCGCCCGCGAATTCCTGAGCGGACGAAAACTCGCCCCGGGGACGCTGCTCGGGCATCGGATGATTGCGCCCGCGCGTCTCGCGGCGTACGAGGTGCTGCGCGCCGTCAGCGGCGGGCGCTCCGATCTGCCGACGGCGCTGGCCCGCGTCCGGCGCGACTGACCGACGAACGCGATCGCGCGCTCGCCGGCGAGATCGCGACCGGGACGCTGCGGTGGCAGGGCGCGTTCGACGCCGTCATCGCCGCGTTCGCCAAGCGTCCGGTCGCGAAGCTGGACGCCGAGGTGCTCGACATCCTGCGGATGACCGCGTTTCAGCTCCTCCACCTCGATCGGATTCCGGCCTCTGCCGCCGTCAACGATGCCGTCGACCTGGCCCGGCAAGGCCGGCAAGAAGAGCGCGTCGGGCCTCGTGAACGCCGTCCTTCGCCGCATCAGCCGCGAGCGCGACATCTGCCGCTTCCGCCGCGACCGTCCGCCACCTTTCCCGGGCGTGCCGGGCTTTGGCCTACCTCGCCACGACGCTGTCGCATCCCGGAATGGCTGGTCGGCAAGTGGCTGGATCGCCACGGGTTCGAGGCGGCCGAAGCGTGGGCGTCGTTCGACAACGGCCCGCCGCGCTGACGCTTCGCGCGAACACGCTGCGTCTCTCGCGCGACGAGCTGGCCGACGTCCTCAGCGTCGCACGGCGTCGGACGACCGAACCGACGCGCTTCGCCCCGCACGGACTGACGGTTCGCAGCGGCAATCCGCTGCTGACGCCGCTTGCCGACGACGGGCTGTTTCTCGGTCCAGGACGAATCGTCGCAGCTCGTCGCCGAGCTCACGGCCGCCGTTCCGGGCGAGCGCATCCTCGACGCCTGCGCGTCGCCGGGCGGCAAGACCACGGCGATGGCCGCGGCGATGGACAATCGCGGCCTGATCGTCGCGACCGACCTGCGTGGACGGCGCGTCGATCTCCTGCGCCGCACGGTCGAGACGCGTCCGCCGCGACCTGCGTGCGCGTGGTGCAGGCCAACGTCGCCGAGGTGCTGCCCTTTTCGGCCGACGTTCGATTGCGTCCTGCTCGATGCGCCCTGCTCCGGCCTGGGCACGCTCCGCCGCGATCCGGACATCCGATGGCGCCGGACCGAGATGAGCTCGAGCCCTCGCGGCCACGCAGGTCGAGATGCTCGACCGCGCCGCGGAAGTCGTCGATGCCCGGCGGACGGCTGTCTACGCCACCTGTTCGAGCGAACCGGACGAGAACGAGGACGTCGTCAGCCGTTTCCTGGCGCGACCACCGGAGTTCGCCCTCGCGCCTGAGCGGATTCCGGCCGAGCTCGCACGGTTCATCACCGCCGACGGCCACTTCCGGACCTTTCCGTTCCGCGACCAGCTGGAACCGTTCTTTGCCGCCATGCTGGTGAAAACTAAGGACTTGCGGTAAAATTTCAAGTTCATGGCTCTGACGACGCGCGTGTGGGGCGCAGGCAAGCTGCTGCTCCTTGGCGGCGCCCTGCTCCTGACCTACGTCCTCTTTGCCGCCGCCGCCATGCGCGTGGCGCTGAAGACGCGCGACGTCGTCGTGCCGACGCTCGCGGGAAGACGGTCAACGACGCGACTGCGGCGCTGTCGGCAGGCGGGACTCAACCTGAAGGTCGAGGAAGGGCGCCGGATCGATCCGAAAGTGCCGGCCGGACAGATCCTTGCGCAGGATCCACAACCCGGCATCAGCACCCGGCGCGAACGCAGCGTGAAGGTCTGGGTCAGCTCCGGGCCGCGCGCGACGATCGTCCCGGCGCTGCTCGGCGAATCCGAGCGGACGGCGCAGCTGCGCCTGCAGCAGGACGGCCTCGAGCTGGCGGGCTCTCCGAGATCCGGTCGGCCGACTACCCGTCGACGCGGTGATCGCGCAGACGCCGCGCGGCCAAAAGCAACGCGCCGCGCGTGGCGCTGCTCGTCAACCGCGGCGAACGGGGCGCGACGTACGTGATGCCGGACCTGATTGGCGTCAACGGCGACCGCGCCGCCGACCTGCTTCGCGCGCGCGCCTTCCGGGTCGCGGTCGTCGGCGATCATCCCTACCCCGGCGTCCCCGCCGGCATCGTCCTCCGGCAGAACCCGCAGGCCGGATTCCAGATTGCGCCGGGCGAGCCGATTTCGCTCGAGGTCAGCCGGTGACCGTCCGGATCGCCCCGTCGATTCTGTCGGCGGACTTCGCGCGCTCGGCGCCGCAGATCGCGGCGGCGGAACGCGGCGGGGCCGACCTGATCCACGTCGACGTCATGGACGGCCACTTCGTCCCGAACCTGACGATGGGGCCGCCGGTCGTGCGAGTCGATCAGCAAGGTCGCGAAGGTGCCGCTCGACGTGCACCTGATGATCGAGGAGCCGGATCGCTACCTCGAGGCGTTCGTCGAGGCCGGCGCGGCCATGATCTCCGTGCACGTCGAGGTGCTGCCGCACCTGCACCGGACGATTCAGGCGATCAAGGAGCTCGGCGCGAAGGCCGGCGTCGCGCTCAACCCGGCGACGCCGGTCGTCGCGCTCGAGGAAATCGCCGGCGACGTGGACCACGTGCTCGTGATGTCGGTCAATCCCGGCTTTGGCGGGCAGACTTTCATCCCGCGCAGCGAGTCTAAGATTCAGGCGGTCCGCGCGCTGCTCGACCGCCAGGGCAGCGCCGCGCCGATCGAAGTCGACGGCGGCGTCGATCGTCCAACGCCGCCGGATCGTCGAGGCCGGCGCGACCATCCTCGTGGCGGGCAATTCCATCTTCGGAACCGGCGACCCCGAGCGCGCGACGCGGGAACTGCGCGCGGCCGCGGCGGCGAAGGCCGGGGTCTGAGCGTGGCCGCGACCGAGCGGAACGAGCGGCCCGCGTCGAGCTCTGTCATCCGCGTGCGCTACGCCGAAACGGACAAGATGGGCGTCGTCTACTACGCGAACTACTTCGTGTGGTTCGAAGTGGCGCGCGCGGATCTGCTGCGATCGCTGGGCTGGACGTACCGCGAAATGGAACAGGCAGGCGTCATCGCTGCCGGTGATCGAAGCGCACTGCGAATACCGCCGGCCGGCGCGCTACGACGACGAGATGGAAGTGAGGACGAAAGGACGCATGCTGTCGCCAGTGCGGATGGAATTCACCTACGAGGTCGTCCGCCGCGACGATCAGTCGATCGCCGCGTCCGGCCGCACGATCCACGCGGCCGCTCGATCCGCCGGCAAGCCATGCCGGCTTCCCGATCGCATCAGGCAGGTGTTCGCATGAAGGCGCTCGTCACCGGTGCCGCCGGGTTCATCGGTTCGCACCTGACCGGACGGCTGCTCGATCGCGGCGCGGAGGTCATCGGCATCGACTGTTTCACCGACTACTACCCGCGGGCGATCAAGGAAGCCAACCTGGCGCACAACCGCGGCCGCGAGGGCTTCCGGTTCGTCGAGGCGCGGATCCAGGACGCGGATCTGACGCGCGCTGCTCGACGGCGTCACCCACGTGTTCCATCTGGCCGCGCAGGCGGGCGTGCGCAAGAGCTGGGGACGCGACTTCCGGGTCTACACCGACAACAACGTCGACGCGTCGCAGCGGCTCCTCGAGGCGTGCGTCGGTCTGCCGCTGCAGCGGTTCGTCTACGCCTCGAGCTCCTCGATCTACGGCGACAACGCGTCGATTCCGATGAGGGAAGACGCGCTGCCGCAGCCCGTGTCGCCCTACGGTGTCACCAAGCTGGCGGCCGAGCAGCTGTGCTACCTGTATCACGTGAATCATGGAGTTCCGACCACCTCGCTCCGATATTTCACGGTGTACGGGCCCAGGCAGCGGCCGGACATGGGGTTCCACCGCTTCATCCGCGCTGCCATCGATGGGCGACCGATCACGCTCTACGGCGACGGCGAGCAGACCCGCGACTTCACCTTCGTGAAGGACGCCGTGGCGGCGACGACCGCGGCCGGTGACCGGGGGGTGCCCGGGCGCGCCTACAACGTCGGCGGCGGTTCGCGCGTGTCGATCAACCACGTGCTCGACATCATCGGCCGGGTCGCCGGCCGGCCGCTCGACGTCCGCCGGGAACCCGCGCAGAAGGGGGACATGCGCGACACGTTTGCGGACACGGCGCTCGCGCAGGGCGGATCTCGGCTTTGCGCCGCAGGTGTCGCTCGAAGAAGGAATTGAAGCGGAGTATAGATGGTTGTCGACAACACCCGCGCTCCGCTAACGGGGGCGCTTTCGCTGTTTGATCGTGATCCTCGCTGGCCTGTCGGCGTGCGCGTCCGGACCCAAGAAGCCGCCGGTCGGGACGCTCGAACCCGACAAGTTCCTGTCGGAGCGCGGCACAGAGGAACTGAACAAGAAGCACTGGCTCACCGCGCGTGAGTACTTCAGGCAACTGATGGACAGCTACCCGCAGAGCCGTACCGCGCCGACGCGAAGCTGGGACTCGCCGATACATACCTCGGCGAAGGCAGCGCGGAATCGAAGGTCCTTGCGATCAACGAATACCGCGAGTTCCTGTCCTTCTATCCGACGCACCGGCGCGCGGACTACGCCCAGTTCAAGCTCGGCATGTGCCACTTCTACCAGATGCACGGCCCCGATCGCGATCAGACGGAGACCGCAGGACGCGATCACCGAGCTGACGACTTCGTCGAGCGGTATCGCCGGACAGTCCCTTGATCGATGAAGGGCGCAGCGCCTGCGCGAGGCGCGGGATCGGCTGAGCGACGCCAACTACCGCGTGGCGTCTTCTATCTGCGGACCGGAAGTTCCCCCCGGCCGCCATCGATCGGTTCACGGCGATCCTGAAGAACGATCCGGAATACACCCGGCGCGACGCCGTGTACTTCTACCTCGCGCAGGCGCTCATCCGGATGAAGCGCGCGGCCGAAGCGCTCCCCTATCTCGATCGGCTCATCGTCGAATTCGAACACAGCGAATACCTCGAGGAAGCCAAGAAGCTGATGGAAACCCTGAAGGCCGACACGAAGAAGGCCAAGAACGGGAGCGTATCGCATGAGTCGTAATCTGCGTTCGTGAGCCGAAGCGGCCGTGTACGGCGGTCGTCGCTGGCGCCGTTGCGTCGGCGCAGACCCAGGTTGGAAAGCCCGCCGCGTCGCGACTACGCGGCGAGCTCGCGTGCAGCGCCAGGCGTCGGCTGCCGCCTGACGTCCATACGCGTCGGAGAAGGGCGCGAGCACGGCAAGACGTTGTTCGGCCCCGGCGATGCCATCGTCGTCAAGGCGGCACGGCGCAGGGGATCAAGGCCGGGCAGGACTACTTCGTCCGCCGCGTCGTCTCCGACCAGTTCGCGCAGCCGGGCAGCGACAACCTGAAGAACTACAGCATTCATACGGCCGGCTGGATTCGCATCGAGGACGCGCAGGGCGACTCCGCGATCGCCACGATCGTGAAGGCGTGCGACGGGATCAAGGAAGGCGACTATCTGGAGCCGTTCGTGAAGCCGGCAGTCCCCGCCGAAGTGCTCCGCCGGCGAGCCCGACTTCGCGAACCCGGGCCGTTTCGTGCTGGGCGACGATCGCCGGCAGATGGGGCGGCACGGCGATCTGATGGTGGTCGATCGCGGCAGCGATCACGGCATGCACGCCGGGCCAGCGGTTCACGATCTTCCGTACGACCGGCGGCGGGTCGGGCCCCATCGCGCGGATCGGCGAAGCGACCGCGATGGTCGTGCAGGCGGACACGACGGTCGTGCGGATCGACAAGATGATCGACGCGGTGATCGTCGGCGACCTGGTCGCGATTCACCGGTGGAATTGCAGAATTGCCGGTGTTGAGCTGCTAGAATCGCCGAATTGAAATTCCGAAAGTTCGTGAATCGAGCATTCTGGCAATTCGGCAATTCTCGGGCTTATGGCAATGACGACAGGACGTGGTTGAAACGGCGGTAGTAGTCGAACGCCGAGGCGACCGCCGTGATCATCGCGATCCAGAGCGCGATCTTGCCAGCAGCACGAACTCCGGCAGGTGCTCCCCCCGAGGATCAGCAGCAGGATGGCGGTCACCTGCGACGCCATCTTGAACTTCCCGAGCGGTGACGCGGGGATCGCGACGCCGCGCGACTGCGCCATGCTGCGGAGCACGGTCACCGCAATCTCCCGGCCGAGAATCACGACCACGATCCAGGACTGCGCCAGGTCCATCTGCACGAGCGAGACGAGCGCCGCGGTGATGAGCAGCTTGTCCGCGAGCGGATCCATGAACTGCCCGAGCGTCGTGACCTGCTGCCGCCGCCGCGCGAGGTAACCGTCGAGCCAGTCGGTCAGCGACGCGAGCCCGAAGATCGCCGCGCCGACCAGCTCCTTGCGAACGCCGAGGATCAGCCGCCCTTCGAACTTCGTCAGCAGCACGACCACGAGCAGTGGCACGAGGAAGATGCGGCCGACCGTGATCGTGTTCGGAAGATTCAGATCGCTGGTGCTTGAATGCTGAGGCGAGGCGCCGGCGTGGAACGCCACGCTGTCACGATAATGCCGAACCGTCACACAGTTTCAAACCCGACAACAATCAGCAATCGAACAATCCGCAATCAGCATTACTATCGTAAGTTGCATGAAGGCCATTCTTCTCGCCGGCGGGAAGGGCACGCGCCTGCGCCCGCTGACGGTCCACACGCCGAAGCCGATCGTCCCGATTCTCAACCGGCCGTTTCTGTATTACCAGATCGACCTGCTGCAGCAGGTGCCCGAGATCGACGAGGTCATCCTGAGCCTCAACTACCAGCCGCGCCGGATCGAGGAAATCTTCGGCGACGGCGAAGGTCTCGGCATGCGCCTGCGCTACGTGGTCGAGCCGATGCCGCTCGGCACGGGTGGCGCGATCCGCTACTCGCGGGCGACTCGCTGACGGATTCGGTCGTCGTGTTCAACGGCGACGTGCTGACGGAAGTCGATCTCGGCGCCGTGCTGCGGCTCCATCGCGAGCGCAAGGCGAAGGCGACGATCGTGCTGACGCCGGTCGACAACCCGCGCGCCTACGGCCTGGTCGAGACGGACGCGCAAGGCAATGTCCTTCGTTTCCTCGAAAAGCCCGGCGAGGACGAGATCACCTGCAACACGATCAACGCCGGCATCTACGTGCTCGAGCCGGACACGTTCGATCGCATTCCGAAGGACACGGCCTGGTCGATCGAGCGCAGCTTCTTCCCCTCGCTGATCGAGCGCGGCGAAACGTTCGTCGCCTACGTCTACGACGGCTACTGGATCGACATCGGCACGCCGGCGAAATACCTGCAGGTGCACCACGACATCATGGACGGCCGCTATCAGGCGCCGCCGTTTGCCGGCGCGCCGCCGTCGCACGGCGTGGGTCTCGCCCGACGCGAAGGTCGACGAGGGCGTCGAGCTTCACGGGCCGTGCTTCGTGGACGAAGGCGTCGTGCTGAAGGCCGGAGCGCGCGTCCTCCCCTACTCCGTCATCGGACGGCAGACGCACGTGTCGGAAGGCGCCGTGATCGACGGATCGATCATCTGGCCGAACGGCTGGATCGGCCCCGAGGCGGTCGTGCGATCGTCCATCCTCGGGCGCAACTGCCACATCGGCCGCAACGTCACCATCGACACTCCCGTTCAACTCGGCGACAAGACCGCCATCACCGACTACAGCCGCTTATGACCAGCAAATCCTCGACGCATCAACCCGTCGATCTTCAAGGCGTACGATGTGCGCGGCCTCTATCCGTCAGAAGTGAACGAAGAGGCCGCGCGGCAGATCGGCCGCGGCTTCGTCGTCTACCTCGAGGCAAAGCGGATCGCCGTATCGCGCGACATGCGCTGTCGTTCGCCGGCCGTCGCCGCCGCGTTCATCGACGGCGCGCGCGAGCAAGGGGCCGACGTCGTCGACTACGGGATGCTCGCGACCGACATGATGTACTTCGCGGTCGCGCGCGACGGCCACGACGGCGGCGCGCAGATCACCGCGTCGCACAATCCCAAGCAGTACAACGGCATCAAGCTGGTGCGCCGCGAAGCGTTTCCGCTGAGCGGCGAGGCCGGGCTCGGCGAGATCCGCGACATGATCGCCGAACGGCACGATGCCGGCGCCGGCCGCGCACCCGGGACGCTGTCGCAGATGGACGTGATCGACGACTACGTCAGCACGTGCTGTCGTTCATCGACCCGCGATCGTCAAGCCGTTCAACGTCGTCCTCGACGCCGGCAGCGGCATGGCCGGCCTCGTCGCGCCGAGGCTGTTCGAACGGCTGCCGTGCCGCACGACGAGGCTCTGTTTCGAGATCGACGGCACGTTTCCGAACCACGAAGCGAACCCGCTCATCGAGGAGAACCGCCGCGACATCGTCGAGCGCGTCGTCCAGGAACGCGCGGACATCGGCATCGCGTGGGACGGCGACGCGGATCGGTGCTTCTTCATCGACGGCGCCGGCGAGTTCATCGCCGGCGATTTCGTCACCGCGCTGCTCGCCGAGGCGTTCCTGCTGAGGCATCCCGGCGCGAAGATCGTGTACGACGTGCGCGCGAGCTACGCGGTCAAGGACATCGTCGCGAAGTACGGCGGCACCGCGCTGATGAACCGCGTCGGCCATGCGTTCTTCAAGCGCCGGATGCGCGAAGAAGGGGCGATCTTCGGCGGCGAGGTCACCGGGCACTACTACTTCCGCGACAACTTCTACGCCGACAACGGGTTCATCCCTGCCCTGCTGATGCTCGAGCTGATGTCGCGCAAGGGCCAGACGCTCGCCGAGCTGCTCGCGCCGCTGCGCGAGAAGTATTTCATCTCCGGCGAGATCAATACCAAGATGCCCGACATGCGGGTCGTGCAGGAAAAGGTCGACGCGCTGGCCGCGCGCTATTCGGACGCGAAGACCTACACGATGGACGGCGTGTCGGTCGAGTACCCCGACTGGCACTTCAACGTACGCGCCTCCAACACCGAACCGCTGATCCGGCTGAACCTCGAAGCGACGACGCAGGAGATGATGGAACAGGAAGCGCGACGAGGTGCTGGCGTTCATTCGAGCGTAGAGCGATCAATCGGCGACAGCCGCCCCCGCGAGCAAACAAGAGAAACGAGAGAAACGGAAGTCTTGGGAACGCTCCACGTCATCCAGCCTGCAACCGAGTGACGCGCCATTCCCGACGATGGAGTGGTTGGCGTTTATCGAAGCCTTGAGCGTCGAGCCTCGAGCCTGATAAGATCATTCCGGACGCGGGCTTAGCATAGTGGTAATGTCCTGGCTTCCCAAGCCAGTTAGACGGGTTCGATCCCCGTAGCCCGCTATCCTTTCTTGAATCGGCGGGGCCCCCTGCACCCCGCCTGGCTCACGCCGCTCCGCTCGCACTTCGCTGAATGCTCTATGACCGTC
>CAVPTP010000007.1:0-109297 GCA_963708685.1 uncultured Actinomycetes bacterium | reverse complement strand
GCCGAGCTGCTGCGCGGCTCGACGCCGACGAGGTCCCGATCGCCGTCGGCTTCCTCTCCGGTGCGCCGCGGCAGGGACGCATCGGCGTCGGCTACTCGACTATCCACAGGATCGACGCTCGCGCCGGCGGCAAGCCGTCGCTCACGATCGATCGAGCTCGACCGCGCGATCGCAGAGTTGCAGGTCACGACCGGCAGGGATCGGTGGGCCGCAAGGAGATCCTGGGCGGCCTGCTCGCGCGCGCCACGCGAGACGAGGCCGACTTCATCCGCCGCCTCTTCACCGGCGAGCTGCGTCAGGGAGCGCTCGCCGGCCTGATGGTCGACGCCGTCGCGAAGGCGGCGAGGTGCCCGGCCGATCGCGCGCCGCGCGCTGATGCTCTCCGGCGACCTCACGCGCACCGCCGCGGTCGCGATGACCGACGGCGAGGAGGGGCTGCGCGACATCGGTTTCGAGATCTTCCGGCCGATCCTCCCGATGCTCGCGTCGACCGCCGAGTCCGTCGGCGACGCGGTCGAGAGCTTCGACCTCGCGTCGGTCGAGTGGAAGCTCGACGGGATCCGCATCCAGATCCACCGCCGCGGCGAGGAGGTCCGCATCTACACGCGCAACCTCAACGACATCACGACGAGCTGCCCGGGACCGTCGACGCGATCTTCGACTGCCGGTGAAGCAGGCGGTGCTGGACGGCGAGGCACTCTGGATGGCACGACGGTCCCGGCGCGTTCCAGGACACGGTCGCGCGGATCGACAGCGACGCGCCGCCGAGGCATCACCACCTTCCTGTTCGACCTGCTGCACGTCGACGGCGAGGACCTGCTCGACACGCCGCTCGCACGAGCGCGCGGCGCGGCTCGAGGCGATCGCGCCGCAGCCTGAGATTCCCGGCGTCCTCACATCCGACCCGAGGAGGGCGAGCGGGTGCTCGACGAGTCGCTCGCGGCTGGCCACGAGGGCGTCGTCGTGAAGGACGCCGCCTCGCTCTACGCGGCGGGCCGGCGCGGCAAGGCGTGGCGCAAGGTGAAGCCGGTGCGCACCTACGACCTCGTCGTGCTCGGCGCCGAATGGGGCCACGGCCGCCGGCAGGGCTGGCTCTCGAACCTCCACCTCGGCGCGCGCGACCGAAGCCGGCGACTTCGTGATGGTCGGCAAGACGTTCAAGGGACTGACCGACGAGCTGCTCGCGTGGCAGACCGAACGAGCTGCTGAAGCGCGAGATCGAGCGCGAGGGGATCGCCGTGCTCGTGCGGCCCGAGCTCGTCGTCGAGATCGCGCTCGACGGCGTCCAGCGTCGACGCGCTATCCCGGCGGCGTCGCGCTGCGCTTCGCGCGCGTCAAGCGCTACCGGCCCGACAAGAACGCCGGAGGAAGCCGACACGATCGACGACCTGCGCGCGCTGCTCCCGGCGCGCCGACGTAGCGGCGTTGCGGCGTCTCACCACCTTCCTCAGCACGACGAATATCCCTGGTCGTAATCCGGCGCCCGGGCCTGGTCCGCCACCATTCCGGGCTGACCGCGCAGAAGCCGGCTCTGTCACCTCGGCTCTCGCGCTACGCGGCGATGACGCGGAAGACGACGACCCGCGAGAACGTCTCGCCGTCGATCTGCAGGGCGTAGCAGCCGGGCGCCGTCATCCAGACGAGGGTCGGCCAGCCCGTCGAGCCCGCAAACTCGGCTGCCGAGCGCCCCGCCGCGAACTGCAGCGCCGCGAAAGGCCGTCGACCACCAGGGCCGGAAAAGCCGACGACACCGGAACCGTCGATCCGCTGACCACGCACCACGAACGGGCCTTTGAAGGTCTTCTTGCGGACGAAGGGCGTCTTGTCGGCGGACCAGCCAGTCCCGTACGCGAGGCTGTTCTCCGGCGGCGGGAGACGCGCACGCTTCCACGGCTCGACGTGTCCCGTCGGGAAGATCGGGCCGGCACCGACGCCGCTCGTGTACCTCGTCGCTATCGACCCGACGCGGCGAAACCGGACACGTCTCGCCTGGCGCGACCGTCGGCAGAGTGCAGTGGCCCGCCACAGCGCCTGCGGCATGCCTCCGCGTCCGCAGACGCGGCTCCTCTGTGCAGGCGTCATCGCCGCGCAGTAGTCCTGGTAGCCGGTAGGTGCCTTGAGTGGGATCGGCGCCTGATCGGCGTACGCGACCGTCGAAGCCACGAGCGAAGCCAACAGCGCGGCTGCCGCGATGATGCGTGCCACGCGCGCGATCCTACCGCGCACGAATCCGACTGTTGCCCTCCGCGTCAGGGGTCATCGCGCGCACCGGCGCAGGTCAACCTGTCCGCGTCGCGGAGTTGTCCAGCCGATCGTCGCCATTGTCCAGCCGATCGGCGGTAGGGGCGGCTACTAGCGCTTGATGATGTTGTGAACTTCGACCATTTCTGGCTCACCGGGGTCGACGCCGACCTCGGCGAGAATCGGCATGAGGCGTGCAGCGAACGCCTCGAATTGCTCTTTCGAGGCCCAAACCAGGCTCACGTTCATCTTGTCGCCGGAGCCGAAGCACACTTCGTAGTCCAAACCGTCGGCGGGGAGATGTTCTCCTCGTCGAGCCGTCGCACAACGCGGTCGTACTGATCGGACGTCAGAGATTCAGGCGAGAAACGGACTACGAGGCTCATCGAATCCTCCAGGGCGGGGATCGTCCACCCTTTGCAGATGGCGGTCAGCCGGGTTGCTCGTCCGGTGGGCGTGCCGAAGCGACAACAGGATTAGAGTGCGGCCGCGTGACGCTTCAAGCGGATGGACAACGTCGGCATCGTGGTGGAATCGCTCGATACCGCCATCTCTTTTTTCGCCGAGCTGGGCCTCGAGCTCGAAGGACGAGCCACGATCGAAGGAGAGTGGGCAGGGCGCGTCACGGGACTGCGCGACCAGCGTGTCGAGATCGCCATGATGCGCACGCCGGACGGCCACAGCCGGCTCGAGCTCTCTCGATTTCTCACGCCGCCGTGTCGCCGATCACCGGAACGCCCCGGTGAACGCCCTCGGCTACCTACGCGTCATGTTCACCGTGGAGGACATCGACGATACGCTCGCCCGGCTCCGCAAGCGCGGCGCGCAGCTCGTCGGCGAAGTGGTCCAGTACGAAGACGCGTATCGGCTCTGCTACATCCGGGGGCCCGAAGGACTTCTCATCGGGCTCGCCCAAGAACTCGGCTGAGCGAGTTCAACCGACCAGCTAGCGAGTTCAACCGACCAGTTAGCGACACCCGCAAGGATCAGCGAGATGAACGTCTCGCTGAGACCGCTCGAGGACCGCGATCTCGACGCGATCCGACGCGTCGGCGTCAACCGCGACTTCGCGGTCGGCCGCGGCGAGGAGATCGAGGAAACGATCCCGCGCCTCGACTGAGCGACCGATGAGATCCTCGCCGCAGTCCGGTCGAATCTAGCGACGACAAGAACCGCGCGAGAAGGGACGTCCACGATGAAACTGACCACGATGACGCAAGTCACCGTCGACGGCGTGATGCAGGGAAACGGCGGTGCGTCGGATGAGGACCGCAGGAACGGATTCGAGCGCGGCGGCTGGGCACTGGGGGCGGGGGACAGCGAGACGATGACGCTCATCAACCAGACGTACCAGCGTGCGGACGCGTTCCTGTTCGGCCGGTGGACCTACGAGCTCTTCGCCGGCTTCTGGGGCGCAGACGAGCGGGCTCGCGCCGCGGCGGAAGATCCCGGCAGCCACCCGATCACAGATGCCCTGAACACGAAGCCCAAGTACCTCGTGTCGAACACGCTCACCGAACCGCGGTGGGCGAACACGACCCTCCTCTCCGGCGACGTCGCGGCGGCCATCGGCGAGCTCAAAGCGCAGCCGGGAGGTGAACTGCAGGTGCATGGCAGCGGCACCCTGATCCGCTGGCTACTCGAGCACGACCTCGTGGACGAGCTGAGCCTGCTCATCGTCCCCGTCGTCCTCGGCCAGGGCAAGCGGCTGTTCGCGGACGCCGGCCCGGACATTGCGCTCGAACTGGTCGAGACCCGAGCCGACTCCAAGGGCGTGATGCTCCAGACCTACCGGCCGACCGGACGCCCGCGGTATCCGACTCCGACCTAGACGGCGAACAGTCTCCAGTGCCCCTCGGAGACGAGCTCGACGGCGCCGTCGGTCACCTTGATGGCCGTGTCGTCGTCGATCGCGTACGCCGGCCCCGGCAACGCCGCGGCCCATCTTTCTGCTTCGGCCATGGTGTTCTCCGGCAGATCGGGGTGATCCACGTGCGGGAAGATCGAGAAGTCGACGATCCCGAGCGTGGTGTCGTCACCGGTGGGCGGCTTCCAGCCGACGAAGTCCTCCCCGATCCGGGGGGTCAGCACCATGCTCCCGGCGCTGAACCCCACGTAGACCGTGTTGCTCAGCGACCGCAGGAGCTCCGCCAGTCCGGACTCCTGCATCCAGTGGCCAAGGTAAGGGCGTCGCCGCCGTTCACCAGCAGGACGTCCGTCTCTTCGACCCAGGGGACCCAGCGTTCTCGTCGATGCTGGGCAGCGCGGTGAGCTCCAGCACTCCCAGGGACTTCCAACCCAGCTCGCACATGGGCTGGTCGGACTGGCCGCAGATGAAACGCCATATCCCGCCTGGACTGCCGTAGGAGCTCCCGTACCCGCCGGTGGGAATGCAGAGGGCATTCGCCTCGGCGATCGGTTTGCCCAGGAGGTCGACCAGCGCCTCGTGGATGCTCGGGTTCTTGATCCCGGCGGAAGTAAGAAGAAGCCTCATGTTGCCTCCCGGAGTCAGGGTGTAGGTGTGCGCTTCTCAGACTCGCTAACCGGGGCACAAATCATCGTTCGCTGCGGCCGGCGACGAGGGATCAGCAAGGTCCAGAACGGCCGAGGTGACGACGGCGGTCGGTCGAAACCCGATCGATTCGTTGAGGTGCCGCATCACGGCGTTCTCCTCGGCGTTCGACGCCGAGACGATCTGGACCCCCGGGTCGTCAGCGCGCAGCCGTCTCAACGACTCGATCTTGACCGCGCGAGCCAGGCCCTTCTGCCGGTGCGTCGCGACGGTTCCGGTGTCGTCGGTGAAGCCGAGGGTCGAGCCGCGTGACACGCGGAGCTCGGTGAAGGCTCGAATCGACGCGCTCTCGTCGATGGCGACCGTCAGACGCATCTCCCGATGCCGCTGCGCGAGCGATTCCTCCGACGCGCGCACGTGCCGAGCAGTCCAGGCCGGCAAGTCCATTCCGTCGGGTTGAGGCGCGTCGTCCATCGCCGCGCGTGCCGCGACGAAGCTCGTGAGGTATTCGTCGGGAACGCGCCCGAGCCACGTGAGGAGACGAAAGCCCGCCGGTAGATCGGTCTGCGGGAGCTCCGCCGCGCGAAGGTCGAGTACCGACTGCACGACGCGCCCCTCCGCCGCGAAACCGAATCGCGTGGCGAAGGCGGCACCGGCGGGCGTCGTGTAGCTGCTGCTCAGTGCCTCCACCTCGAGTTCGCGCGCTCTTCGGAGCACCTCGTCGAGCAGGAGCGTCCCGATGCCGCGCCGCCGACGGCGAGGCTCGACGAGGAGGTGCAGGAGGGCCGCCCTCGGTCCGTGCACGTAGAGCGAGGCAGCGCCCCCTTCTGCGAGCCAGTGGCAGCTGGCGTGCGTCGTCGGCCGGTGCCGGTAGAACGCGATCGCCTCCTCGCGGCTGCGAACAGGCTCTTCGGGATGGAGCTCGTGATGACACGCGAGCTCAACCGTGTGGAAGCGTCCGAGTAGGCGATCCGATGCCGTCCGCGCGTCAATCTCCTCGACCTCGTCCGCCTTGCCGCCGGCGATTTCCACTCGCTCACCATCGCACGCGCGGTCAGGGAACGTCCGCGAAGTCGGAGGCCGTTACGATCGCCGATTCGCATCGATCCGCGTTCTACGGAGGTAAATCGGATGAACGACAAGCCGAACTGGAAAGTCGCGCACCTCGACGACATCGAGCCGCGCGGCAGAGACATCCCCGTGCGCGAGCACCTCGGGATCCACGCTTTCGGAATCAACGCCTACACGCCGGGCGAGGGCGGCACGCTGGTCAACGAGCACGACGAGGCCGGGTCGGGCCAGGAGGAGCTGTACATCGTGCTCGACGGGAAGGCGACCTTCGAGATCGACGGCGAGGTCGTCGACGCGCCGCCGGAACGCTCGTCTTCGTCGCGCCGGAGTCGCGGCGGAGGGCGACCGGGGAAGGAATCGTGCTCGCTGTCGGCGCGACACCCGGCGAGGCGTACGAAGGGGTCGACTGGGGTGAGGCGTGGTCGTTCCACAGAGAGTCGATGAAGGCCTACGGCGAAGGGCGATACGCCGACGCCGTCGAAGCGGTCCGCGCTGGGCTCGAGCGTATGCCCGACCACGCGGGGTTGCACTACAACTGCGCGTGCTTCGCAACGCTCGCCGGCGAGACCGGCGACGACACGTTCTTCCACCTCCGGCGGTCTGTCGAGTTGCGCCCGCGGTTCCGCGAGGACGCGCGCAGAGACGACGACTTCGCCGCCGTACGCGACGACCCGCGGTTCGAGCAGGCTCTTCGCTGAGCGCGCGCCAGGTTGGTCGAGGGTCTGATCATTCGCCCCGAGCGAGTCGCGGATCGACCCGCGATCGCGGACGTCGTCCGTGCGGCGTTCGTCACGCACCCGGACGAGGTTGCCTCGCTCGTCGAGCGGATTCGTGCTTCGGAACACTTCGTTCCGGAGTTGGCGTTGGTTGCCGAGGACTCCTCCGGCGTCATCGGCCACGTGATGCTCAGCTGGGTCGGGCTAGCGAGTCGATCGCGCGACAGGATCCTCAACCTGACGCCGATGTCGGTCCGACCCGACCGTCAGCGTGCAGGCGTCGGCACGCGGCTGATCCACGACCTGCTCGGCCGCGCCGAAGAGGCCGGCGAGCCTGCGATCATGGTCGAGGGGATCCCGGCGTACTACCCTCGCTTCGGCTTCGAGCGCGCGAGCGCGTTGGGCTTCGTCGCACCGCATCCGAGGATTCCGGACGACGCTTTCATGGTCAAGAGGCTCCCTGGTTACAGCGACGAGCTCGCGGGTCGAGTGATCTATCCGCCGGCGTTCGACGCCCTCGGGTATTAGGAGAACGGCAGTGCACGGGAGTAACGTCTCGCGCGATGGCCCTTTCACCGGCTGACGTCACGGCCATTCGAACGGCCGAACGGGCTCTCGCCGCGGCGTTCGAAGCATCCGATCCCACCGCGTGGGTCGACTTCTATACGGAGGATGCGATTTTTTCCGGGCCTGGCACCCCGACGATCGAGGGCCGGGCTGCGTTGCTTGCGGCGGCTCCCAATGTGGTGATCTCCTCGATGGAGATCACCGCGGAGTCGACGCTCGGCGACGGCCACTTCGCTACGACCTACGGTCGTGCGACGTGGGTGAGTGGGCGCAGAGGGTCGGACGGCGCCGTGGTCGAGCGACGTCTGCTCATGGTCTGGCGCCGCGATGACGACGGCCGGTGGCGGATCGTGCGCGAGCTACTGAACGAGGACGTGTAGCGCGCGGCCCTCGGCAGCGATGGGACTGCCGCTCACTCGCAGATCTGGGGCTGCGGCACCTCGAACGAGCGCACGTGGCCGCCGCGCTGGTCGAGCATGAACCAGATGCGCAGCTTAGCGGCGGGCCTCACGACGACTGCGTTGAACTGGATCGGGCTCGACGGCGCCGAATTCCTGAGCCTGGCGTTCGGATAGGCGTGGAGAACCTGGCCGGCCGACGAGCCGATGGCGATGCCGTGATCGGTCACGGCTCCCGCCCGGATCGAGAGCGCTGTCAGTCGGCTCCCCGGGGCGGATCCGCCGAACGTCGCGGCCCCGACGAGCGGCGGCCGCAGCGAAGCGACCGTCGGTCGCGGTGAAGCGAGCTCGCAGCCCTGGTGGAACTGCCCGATCAGACCGCGCGTCCGGATCGCAATGCGCGTGCGGCCGAGGCGCAGGCCGTCCACCCCGTGCTCGGTGAGAACGCGGGTGGCAGCCGGCCGAGCCGTGCCCGCCGCCGGTAGGCGGCCGAGGGCGGCGAACAGCACTGCGACGACGGCCGGGCGAGCGAGTCGGGACACTGCCTGATCGTAGACGGCTGCTCCCCGGTATAGGGTCGGCGGGGTGGAGGTCGGTCGTGCCGGGTCTCGCAGTGGCCGTGCTCCTGCTCGTGGGCGCAGGCGCGCCTCACACCGCGACGGCTGCGCCGCGGGCGGCGCCCCCGCTCCAACTCCCGACGCCGTTGCCGTCGCGGACGGTGGACGTTCCGATTCTCATGTATCACCGCATCGACCGCGCAGACCCGACGCTGCCGGAAATCCCGCGAAGCCTCACCGTCGATCCGCAGACCATGAAGGGGCAGATGCTGTGGCTCGCGTACCACGGGCGGCACACGATCACGCAGCGCCGGCTCTTCGACGCGTTGATGCACGGAACGCCGCTACCCGAGCATCCGGTGCTGATCACCTTCGACGACGGGTACGCCGACGCCTAAAAAAACGCGATGCCGACGCTTTCCAGCCTCGGCATGCACGCCACGTCGTACGTGATCACGGACCGCGTCTCCGCAATGATCCAGCTTCGTGACGTCGGGCATCTGGTGCAGTGGCTCTCGTATCCCGGCGGCGCGACGGACGACCGGATCGTCGCGTTCGCACGGAAGGTCGGTTACGTTCTCGCCGTCACGACCGATCCGGGCGAGGAGCAGCACGCGTCGGACCCGCTGCGGCTGAGGCGCTACAGGATTTTCGACTCGACCGGCGTGGCCGGGCTGGCGTCGCTTCTCGGCTGACGCGGGAGACGATGTCGAGAAAGTATTCGCGGCTCCGACAAACTGGTGAACGCGCCGATTCGGGCGCACCGAACAAGGAGAAGCGAGATGAGATTCATGTTGCTGCAGGACTACTGCGTCGAGGGCTGTCGCGCCGATGAGCGAGTGGACGCCGGACGGACGATCGAAGGCGCACATCGACTTCCAGTACCGCCTGAACGACGAGCTCACGCAGCGCGGTGAGCTCGTCGAGGCGCATGGCTCTCGCCGAGCTCGGCCAAGTTCGTGTCGATCAGACGACGGTGTCGCGCCGGTCGTCACCGACGGGCCGTTCCCGGAGTCGAAGGAGCTGCTCGCGGGCTACCGGATCATCGACGTCGAGTCGCTCGAGCGGGCGCTCGAGATCGCGGCCCGGGCTTCGGCGGCGCCCGGCCCGGGCGGCACGCCGATCAGGCAGCCGATCGAGGTGCGCGAGGTGATGGGCGCGCCGCGCTCGGACGCGTGAGCCGCGCGCGCACGGCATCGAGGACCTGCTGCGCGAAGCCGGCGCCGCAGGTCCTCGCCGCGGTCGTGCGGCGCTTCGGCGACTTCGCCGACTCCGAGGACGCGGTGCAGGAGGCGCTGCGTCGCGGCGGCGACGCAGTGGCCGCGCGCAGGGCGTGCCGGAGAATCCCGGTCGGCTGGCTGATCCACGTCGCGTCGCGGCGGATGACCGACCGGCTCCGCAGCGACGAGGCGCGCCGGCGCGGCGCGAGGAGCGACGCTGCGGCTGCGCGAGCCGCGCCGAGCCGACGCGACGCGCCGCGCAGCGCACGACGACACGCTCGTGCTGCATGTTCATGTGCTGCCACCCGGCGCTGACGCCGCGCGTCGGCGATCGCGCTGACGCTGCGCGCGGTCGGCGGCCTCACCACGGCGGAGATCGCAGCGGCCTTCCTCGTCCCCGAGGCGACGATGGCGCAGCGGATCAGCCGCGCGAAGCAGACGCATCAAGACCTCGGACGTCGCCGTTCGCGGATGCCGGCCGGCGGCGAGCTGCGGCGAGCGGCTGCGCTCGGTGCTGCACGTCCTCTACCTGATCTTCAACGAGGGCTACGTGACCAGCGGCGGCGCGCGAGCTGGCCCGCGAGCGAGCTGTCGAGCGAGGCGATCCGCCTCGACGCGGATCGTCCGCCTGCGCGCTGCCGGACGAGCCCGAGGTCGCCGGCCTGCTCGCGCTGATGCTGCTGACCGAGGCGCGCCGCCCGGCGCGCACCGGACGCGCACGGCGAGCTGATCCCGCTCGACGAGCAGGACCGCGTCGCTCTGGGACCGCGGAGCTGATCGCCGAGGGCATCGCGCTGCTCGCCGAAGCGATCGCCGCGCGGCGCCGTCGGCGAGTACCAGCTGCAGGCGGCGATCGCCGCCGCGCACGACCAGCGCCGCGCCGGCGGAGGACACCGACTGGCGCGAGATCCTCGGCGCTCTACGGCGCTGCTCGAGCGGATCACGCGACAACCCGATGGTCGCGCTCAACCGCGCGATCGCCGCCGCGATGGTCGACGGGCCGCAGGCCGGGCTCGGCGCTGCTCGACGACGCTCGACGAGCGCGCTCGACGGACCACCACCGCCTGCACGCCGTGCGCGCGCACCTGCTCGAGCGGGCCGGCGACACCGACGCGCGCGATCGCCGAGTACCGCGCCGCCGCCGCGCGGCACGACGAGCCTCCCCGAGCAGCACTACCTGACGACGCAGGCGGCGCGGCTCAACCCGCTCGACCGGCGATGAGTTTCCCGCAGCGCGGTCGTCTCAAAAGAGAGTTAACGTGACACGACGAAAGGATGGGACATGAACGGCATCACTCCATGCCTGTGGTTCGACACGGAAGGCGAAGAGGCCGCGAAGTTGTACACGTCGGTCTTCCCGAATTCGAAGATCCTGGACGTCTCGCACTACGGCGAGAACACTCCCCGGCCCGAGGGAACCGTGATGACTGTCGAGTTCGAGCTCGATGGGCAGAAGTTCGTCGCGCTGAACGGCGGGCCTCAGTTCACGTTCAGCGAGGCGATCTCGTTCCAGATCAGCTGCACCGATCAGGAGGAAGTCGACAGGTACTGGAACACGCTTTCGGAAGGCGGGGAGCAGGGGCCGTGCGGCTGGCTCAAGGACAGGTTCGGTGTCTCGTGGCAGGTCATTCCGGAGGCACTGCCCAGGCTGCTCGGAGACGCCGACCGGGAGAAGGCGCAGCGCGTCATGCAGGCGATGCTGAGCATGGGGAAGATCGAGATCGACGAGCTGGAGCGCGCCGCCGCAGCCGCGTGACCGGCGCCGAAGAAGGTGCTACCTTCGCCCCGGTGACGGACCCTGGTCCTTGTCCGGTTCGAGCTCGTACGCGTCGGCGCCCCCAGGCGGGAGTGCTGGTCGTGGAGCTTCCCGAGAGACACGACCGGCCTGGCCGAAGCCGTCGCGCGCTGCTCTGGATGGTCGACTTCGGCTGTGTCGATCTTCATGTCTGGACCGCGCGTGTCGATCGGCCCGACCGGCCGGACGTCGTGCTTTTCGACCTCGACCCGACCGGCGCCCCGTTCGCCGACGTCGTGCGCGCCGCTCTGGAGCTTCGTGCGCTGCTCGAGGCGCTCGGGCTCGAGAGCTGCCCGATGACCACGGAGGAGACGGTCTGCATGTTCGCGTGGCGATCGCACGCCGACATTCGTACGAAGAGGTGCGGCGATTCGCCGGCTCGGTGACGCGCGCGCTCGCGGTGACGTCCGCGGGAGTCGTGACGCTCGAACGCGTCCGCGCGAAGCGGCACGGCGTCTTCGTCGACACCAAGATGAACGGTCACGGGCAGCAGATCGTCGCCCCGTATTCGCTGCGGCCGCTGCCGTCGGCTGCGGTGGCGCGACGCCGCCTGCGCTGGGAGGAGGTCGACGAGCGGCTCGACGCGGCGAAGCTCGGTGTCGAGGCTGTGCTGCAGCGCGTCGGACGCGAGGGAGATGCCGCCGCACCGCTCCTGCACGGGCGTCAGCGTCTCGGCGATGCCCTCCGTGCGCTCTCCGATTCGAGGATCTCCATCGCCTCGTCGGCCTAACAGCCGCGCGCTGCCAGACAAATCGCGAGCGCGCGTCTGCGCGTTCGGCGAAGATGCACAGCGGCGACGGCAACCGCAGCCACGCCGCGATTGCGGCGTCGAAGATCGCGATGAGGAGCTCGCCCGACTTGACCGGATCGACGTATTCGTGAAGAAGCTCGGCGGCGTCGCTGTCAGCAGCGCTTCGGGACTATTTCGCCGACAGGTGCCCGCAGCAGGCGGCGGGGATCGCGTACCGGGCGCTCTTCTCGATGGCGCCTCTGGCGATCGTGCTCGTCGCGGTCTTCGGACTGATTCTTCAGGACGACAGCCTTCGCGCAACGGTCGTGGACATGGTCGTCGATGCGCTGCCGGTGTCTGCGGCGCGACATCAGGACGTCGAGGACGCGATCACGGCGATCGCCACGCCCGCGAGCGCACTCGGGCTCCTGGCCCTGTTCGTCTTCCTGTGGGCGGCGACGGGCATGATGGCCGCGATCCGGCAGGGTCTCGAGTGCGCGATGAGCGTCACCGAGTCGAGGCCGATGCTGCGGGCCAAGCTCGTCGATCTCACGCTCGTGGCGGGTGCCGCGCTCCTCGTGCTCATCTCGGCCGCGGTGACGCTCCTGGGCGTCTTCCTGGACAAGGCGTCGGATGACGTCGCCGACGCGACCGGCATCGGGATCGACGCTCTCGCGACCGTCGGTCTTCGCGGCGCTTCGTTCGTGCTGTCGACAGTCGTCGTCCTGCTGCTGTACCGATTCGTGCCGGCGCGTGGACTGCGCGCACGCGACGGGATCGTCGGAGCCGTCGTCACGGCATTGCTCCTCCAGGTGATCTCGCTCGGCTCGGCCTGGATCTACGAGAAGACGACCGAGCTCAGCGTGATCTACGGCTCGCTCACGGCAGCGCTCGTCTTTCTCTACTCCTTCTATCTCTACGGATCGGCCCTGCTGCTGGGCGCCGAGGTGGCCGCCGCCTGGTCCAGGCCGCCTGCCGAAACGGGAGAAGCAGGGCCCGTCCTGGCGCAGCTCAAGCGAGCGGGCCTCGGACTGTTCGTCAAGCCGAAGACCTAGCTCATTGCAGCTCGAATTCCAGGGCGAGTGGCGCCGGTACCAGGAGCTCGCGCTCGACGCGTTCGAGCTGGACCGGCGCGAGGGGCGTCGCCGGACGCACATCGTGGCGCCTCCGGGCTCGGGCAAGACGCTGCTCGGGATGGAGATCGTTCGCCGGCTCGGGCAGCGGGCGCTCGTGCTCGCGCCGAACTCGGCGATCCAGGCTCAGTGGCTGCGCGCCGCAGCGGCGTTCGGAGCCGAGCCCGGAGTCGCCGCGGCCGAGGCCGGCGCGCCGATCGCCTGCCTGACGTACCAGGCGCTCGCCCGCCTCGACGATCCGGCGGTTGCGCTCGGCGAGCTCGCAGAGCGGCGATGGGCAAGCGAGCGGGCGACGTCGACGGGGCAGACGCTCGCCGAGGTCGAGCGCGAGGCGGAAGCGTGGAGCGGTGAGGCTGCGGCTCGGCGGAAGCGCGAGCTCGCCCGCATCACCGCCTCGCTCAAGCGGGAGATCGCGCGCGCCGAGCACGGCGACCTGCGACTCCGAGACCTGCTTGGTCCCAGGTGCACGCGAGAGACTGGACGTGCTCCGCCGCAACGGCGTCGGAACGGTCGTCCTCGACGAGTGTCACCACCTCGCCTCGCTCTGGGGCTACGTCGTTCGCGCCGCGGTGGAGGAGCTCGGCGACGTCCATCTCGTCGGGCTGACCGCCACACCGCCCGACGAGCTGGCCAAGGAGGAGCTGGAGCTCTACGAGGCGCTGCTCGGTCCGGTCGACTTCACCGTGCCGACTCCGGCGGTCGTCCGCGAGCGCTTCCTCGCTCCGTACCAGGAGCTGGCGTGGCTGACGCCGGTGCTCGAGACGGAGCGAGCGTGGCTCGCCGAGCACGATCTGCGCTTCCAGGAGCTCATCACCACGCTGCACGACGACAGCGGCGAGGCCATGAGCCTCCCGTCATGGGTGATCGACCGGATGCGCGAGCGGCGACGAGGCGCCGAGGACGACGCCGCTGTCTCCTGGGCTTCGTTCCAGCGCCGGCAACCGGCGCTCGCGCAGGCGGGCGCGCGTTTCTTCGCCTCGGCCGGGCTCGAGCTGCCACCCGGTGTGCCGAGAGGTGAGGGCTACCGCGAGCAGCCGAGCCTGGACGACTGGCTCGTCCTGCTCGAGGACTACGCGCTCCGTTGCCTCGCGGGCGACTCAAGCCCTGCGGCGGCAGCGCGTTACGACGCGATCGCCGCGGCGCTGCGCTCGCTCGGCTTCACGCTGACGCGGCAAGGGATCCGTCGCGGTGCGTCGGACGTCGACCGGCTGCTCACGCATTCGGCGGCGAAGTCGATCGCCCTGACGGAGGTCGTCGGTTGCGAGTACGACGCGCGCGGCGAACGGCTCCGCGCGCTCGTGCTCGCCGACGCCGAGCGGTCTTCCGTCGTCCCCGACGAATCGCTTGCTGCGGTGCTGAGACGCGATGCCGGCACTGCGCCCGAAGCCGTGCGTGCGCTCTCCTCCGACGGCCGGACGAGCGCGCTGCGCCCCCTCCTCGTCTCGGGTCGCGGCCTTCGCTGCGCCGAGCACGACGCCGACGCCCTGCTCGCTGCGTTGCGCGACGCCGCGGGTGAGAGCTTCACAGACTGGCGCGCGGAGGCAGGCGAGGACGCGCTCGTCCGGTTGACGGCGACGGGAACCGCCTGGCAGCCGCGTCTCTGGGTCGACTGCGCGACGCGGGCGTTCACCGACGGCGTGACGCAGGTGCTCGTCGGCACGCGCGCGCTCCTCGGGGAAGGCTGGGACGCGCCGTGCGTGAACTGCCTCGTCGACCTGAGCGCCGCCACGACGTCCGTCTCGGTCACGCAGATGCGAGGCCGGTCGCTCCGGCTCGATCCAGCCGACCCCGCCAAGATCGCGTCGAACTGGGACATCGTCGCCGTGGCGCCCGAGCTCGCCCGCGGCACCGCCGACTACGAGCGGTTCGTGCGCAAGCACCTCCATCTGTTCGCGCCGTCCGAGGACGGCGCAATCGAGGCCGGCCCCTCGCACGTCCATCCCCGGCTCGGACCGTTTGCGCCGCCGGCCGAAGACGAGTTCGACGAGATCAACCGGACGATGGTGCGCCGCGCGGCCGAGCACGATCGCGCACGCGAGCGCTGGCGCATCGGCGAGCCGTACGTCGGGCAGGAGCAGCAGACGCTCGTCCTGCGCTCGCGCGCCGGCGCTCGACGACACGCGGTCGAGGTTCCGCCGTCGTATCCGGTCGAGCAGCGCGTCCCGTTCGGTGTCGCGGCTGCGGCAGCCGTGAGCGGGCCGGTCGCGGCGGCGTACGCGCACGACCCGATTGCGCTCGTCACGCTGATCGGCGTTCCCGCGGCACTCGGGTGGGCCGCCGCGCGGCTCGGGCGGACGCAGCAGGAGCTCGCCGACGCGCTGCCGCTCGACCTCGTCGCCCACGCGATCTGCGACGCGTATCGCGAGCTCCGGGAGTTGAGCGACGAAGCGGCTGGATCTCTCGCCGTCGAGCCGCGCGCCTCGGGATTCCTCCGCTGCTTCCTCCGGTCGGCGACGCCCGACGAGAGCGAGCGCTTCGTCCGGGCGCTCGACTCGGCGCTCTCGCCGGTGGAGTTCCCGCGCTACCTCGTGTCGAGGCTCGTCGCCGACCCGCCGCGCAGCCGGGGTGCGCTGCTCGCCCGCACGCTCACGCGCCGGCCGCCGTTCGCGCGCCGCTGGGCGGCCGTGCCGGACGATTTCGGCCGCCGCAAGGAGCGCGCCGAGGTGTTCGCCGAAGCCTGGCGACGCTGGCTCGGGCCCGGCGAGCTCCGCTTCACCCAGCGCAGCGCGGAAGGAAAGGAGGCGCTCGCCGAGGCGAACGCGCAGGCCGCGGAGTACGAGACGAGCGCGAGACGCGTCTGGACCTGAACCCGGTTTGCAACCCGTACGAGCAGGCATAACTCCTCAAGGCATGTCGTGGGCCTCGCTCGCTGCAGGCGACGGGCTCGACTCGGACGGCTTGGAGGTGTACCGCGTGGGGACAGGCTCGGCATCACGGTCGCGCTGGCGCTCACCGCGGCCGCAGCGGCCTTCGCGGCGTTCTCGACCGCCGGGGTCCGCGACGACGCTGCGCCGGCGACGACCGTCAAGGTCGGCGTCAGGGAGTGGGCGTTCGATCTCTCGCAGGAGAGCGCGCCGGTCGGCACCGTGACGTTCGCGATCACGAACACCGGCCAGTCCGAGCCGCACGACTTCGCGGTCAACGGCCGGACGTCGGCGGTCCTGATGCCCGGCGAGTCCACGACGCTCACCGTCGACTTCAGCCAGCCCGGCGTCTATCCGTACGTGGACACGCGCGCCGACACCGATCACGAGATGTACGGGAGCTTCACCGTGACGGGACCAGCGGTCGACGACCGCGGCGACCACGACCGTCGCGCAGACGACGACGACCGCGGCGCCGACCGGCACCCGGTCGAGCCTGCCGCTGAAGCACGTCGCCGACGTGCCGCTGCCCGGCAATGCGTCGCGCTTCGACTACCAGAGCGTCGACCCGTCGCGGCGGCGGCTCTTCATCGCCCACATGGGCGACGGCCACGTCGTCGTCTTCGATCTCGCGCGACGGCGTGTGGTGAAGGACATCCCGAACGTGCCGGACGCGCACGGCGTGCTCGTCGCGCCGAAGCTCCGACGGCTGTACGTCGCGGCTACGGGCGACGAGCCAGCTCGTGACGTTCGACGAGCGCACGTTCCGGCAGGTGCGGCGCGCGCCGGCCGGCAGCTATCCGGACGGCATCGCCTACGACTCGCGCGACGACCTGGTCTTCGTCTCCGACGAGAGCGGACATCAGGAGAAGGTCTTCCATGCGCGCACCGGAGCGCCCGCCGGTTCGGTCGCGCTGCCCGCCGATGCGGGGAACGTGCAGTACGACGCGCCGTCGCGGCGGATCCTCGTCGCCGCCGGCTCGAAGAACGTGCTCGCCGTGATCGACCCGCGCAGACGAAGGATCGTCCGCCAGGTCGCGCTTCCCGGCTGCGACCACGCGCACGGCCTTCATCTCGACACCGCCCGCCGCCTCGCCTTCGTCGCGTGCGAGGCGAACGCGAAGCTGCTGCTCCTCGACCTGAAGACGATGCGGGTTCTTCAGACGCAGTCGGTCGGCGACGATCCGGACGTCCTCGACTTCGACGCGGGGCTGAGGCGTCTCTACGTCGCGGCGGAGAGCGGCGTCGTGTCCGTCTTCGCCGAGAAGAACCGGCGGCTGACGAAGATCGGCGAGGCGAAGCTCGAGGACAACGCGCACTCGGTCGCGGTCGACCCGCGCACGCACCTCGTGTACTTCCCGCTCGAGGACGTCGGCGGGAAACCCGTCCTACGGATCATGCGGCCGACGGGAACCGGCCGCGCGGCTGCGTCCTAGCCGCGCGCCCAGGTGGCGAAGTCGCCGCCGTCGGTCGTCAGTCGCTTCGCGCCCTTGCCGGTGATCGCGACGGTCCACAGGTCGCCGCCTGCCGTGTAGACGATCAGCTTGCCGTTGGGCGACACCGCCGGCTTCTCGCGTGCCGGCGCCCGTCGTGGCGTCTGCGGGATCGTGCGTCTCCTCGAGCAGCTTCTTCTTGTTGCGGCCGTTCGGAGCGACCGTCCACAGCGCCTCGTGACCGCCGGAGTCCGAGGCGAAGACGATCTGCTTCCCGTTCGGCAGGTACGCCGGGTTGAGGTCGATGTCGGAGCCGTCGTTGACGATCCGCCTCTGCGACTTGCCGGTCGCGTTGAGCGTCCAGAGCGACACCGCGCCTGCCGCGTCGGTCCGCTGGAAGACGAGCGACTTGCCGTTCGGCGCCCAGGCCGGACGTGAGTCCACCGCGCCCGCGCCCGCCTTCGACAGCACCTTGGCGCCGCGGCCGTTGGCGCCGATCAGCGCGATCTGCGCGTGCGTGCACTGGCCTCCGTCCGGAGTCGATCGCGGTGCAGCGGCTGAACGCGATCAGCTTTCCGTTCGGCGACCACGTTGGTGCCGCCTGTGCGACGCCGCCGCCCGCGAGCGTGCGCGCCCCGCCGCCGTTGCTGTTCATCACGAAGAGGTGGAACGTGCTGCCGCCGCGGTTGCTGAGAAAGGCGATCTGCTTCCCGTTCGGCGAGGCGGCGGGCTCGCTCTCGTCGGCGGCGCTCGAGCTCGTCACGTTCTTCAACCCGGCGCCACCGGCTCCGATCGAGTAGATGTCCAGCGTCTTCGTCGTCGAGTCGAAGTTGTCGAAGTAGATCGGCCCGTTCTTGACGGCCGACGTCTGTCCCTGTGCGGCGCCTGCGGCGACGGCAAAGGCGAGGAGATCACTGCGAGAGCGAAGGTGGCGCGCATCGAGAGACTGGACCCCTTTCGAGATGCTGAACGCGCTCAAATGTAGACCGCGAACGGCCGATCCGCCACGACAGCGAGCCGCCCGGCCGCGATTCTTATTCGTTTCTAAACATTGGGATTCAGGTCTCCGTCGGTGACGCCGGCCGTCGTGAAGCTCGCTATTCGCGTGCGACGCCGAGCGCGTTCTCGATCCGCTCGAGGCGCACTCCGATCTCGTCGAGCCTGCTGTCGAGCTCGACCATCATGGGATCGGGCGCGCGGCGCCGGTAACTCTCGACGAGGGCGGCGGTCACGGAGGCCGTCACGACGGTGAGGAAGCCGATCCCGACGAGCATGACCACCGCTGCGACGATCCGTCCGGAGGTGCTGTGCGGGACGACGTCGCCGTAACCGACCGTCGTCACCGTCTGAACCGCCCACCAGAACCCGATCCAGACGCTGCCGAAGTCGTGCGGGCTCAGCACGCGCATCAACGCGCCGGCGCCCAGCGTGACGACGACCGTCGCGAGTGCGATCGCCAGGGCCGCGCGCCGCGGCGTCAGCTGCCGGCGGAGGAGCGTGCGCACGAACCACGATCTCGTCTCGGCTTCCACGACCACGACGCAGGATTCGCCTTCTGCGCCCGATGGCCTGCGGACGAGCCTGCCGTTGCACTACAGTCGTCGGAACGATGTGCCGCTGGCTCGCCTACTCCGGCACGCCCGTCCCGCTGGACGAGCTGCTCTACGGACCGAAGAACTCGCTGGTCGTGCAGAGCCTGCACTCCCGCATGGGCGCGGAGGAGACGAACGGCGACGGCTTCGGCGTCGGCTGGTACGGCAAGCGGGAGACGCCCGCGGTGTTCCGCAGCATCGAGCCCGCGTGGAACGACCGGAACCTGCGCGAGCTCGCGGCGCACACGGAGTCGGGCCTCGTCTTCGCGCACATTCGCGCGTCGACCGGATCGCCGGTCCAGCAGACGAACTGCCATCCGTTCCGGCACGCCAACTGGCTCTTCATGCACAACGGCTTCGTCGGCGACTTCCTCACGGTCAAGCGCGACCTCGACGATGGCCGTCGACCCCGCGCTCTATCCGGAGCTGGAAGGCACGACGGACACCGAGGTGCTCTTCCACCTCGCGCTGACGTTCGGGCTCGAGGACGATCCGCCGGCCGCGGTCGCGCGCACGATCGGGCTCGTCGAGTCGGTGGGCCGGAAGCACGGCGTCGAGCATCCGTTCCAGGGGACGATCGCGACGACCGACGGCGAGTCGGTCTGGGCTTTCCGCTACTCGAGCGAAGGCAAGTCGCGGTCGCTCTTCTTCAGCACCGACGTGCAGGACGCTACGCGCGATCTATCCGGAGAACGAGCTGCTCCAGAGCGTCGGCGACGAGGCGAGGCTCGTGGTCTCCGAGCCGCTCGGCGACGAGCTGCCCGGCGCCTGGAACGAGGTACCCGAGTCGTCGTGGGGCGTCATCAAGCCGGGCGACGACGAGATCCACGCGTTCGAGCCCGTAGGCGCCGGCCGCCTGATCAGCCGGGCTCGACGAGCGGCGCGCGGAGTCGTGTCCTGCGCCACCCGTCGCGGCCGCGCGCACGCGAGCGAGGTCGCTGGAGATGTGGATCGCGGCCGACGTGAGCGGCGCCGCGAGCACCATGCCGGCCGTGCCGAAGAAGGCGCCGGCGGAGATCGTCACGACGAGGATGAGCAGCGGGTTCATCTCCAGGGTCGCTCCCATGGCGATCGGCGAGACGATGTTCTGCAGCATTCCGTTCGCGAGGATGACGATCACGAGCATGATCAACGCCGTCGTCGTGCCCTGGGTTCCGAGCGCGAGCAGCACGGCGAACGCTCCCGCCACGACGGCTCCGATGAACGGGATGTAGGCCGTCACGAGCGTGACGACCGCGATCGTCCCCGCCAGCGGCACGCCGAGGACGACGGCGCCGAGGCCGACGACGACGGCATTGAACGCCTGCGACGATCGTGACGCCGAGGAAGTAGCGGCGGATCGAGTGGACGACGTCTCTGGTGATCGTCTGCGGCAATCGGGCGCGGCACGCCGAGGTGACCGTTCAGCCACTCGCGCAGCTTCGGTCCGTCCTTCAGCAGGAAGAAGAGGGCGAAGACCGTGAACGACAGGCCGAACGCGAGCGACGCGATCCCGCGGATCCCTTTCGCGAGGCCGGACCACAACGTGTGGAAGGCGTCTGCCGCGCTCGACGTCGCGCCCTCGTTCGCGCTCGACGCGGCGTTGTTGTCGACGCCGAGGCTCTGCACCCAGCTCTGCATCTTGTCGACGCGCTTCGCGGAGCGCCGACGCGATCTTGTCGCCCTCGGCCACGATGCCGCCGAGGACGAGGAGGACGATCAGGACGCCGAGCGCGAGAGCAGGAGCATGGTGATCAGTGCACCGAGCGCGCGCGGCACGCGGTGCCGCTGGAGCAACGAGACGAGCGGCGACGCGACCGTTGCCACGACGCCGCCGCAGAGGACGGGCACGACGATCGTCGACGTGACGCCCGAGGACCCACGTCAGCCCGAGGAGGAGCAGGCCCACGCCGACGAGGAACCACGAGGCCAGGCCGAGGTCGCGCAGCCAGCGCGGCGACGCGAACACCGCGGACACCTCGCGCAGTTGCTCCGGGTCGAGCTCGACGACGAAACGCTCGTTGCGGGTCGGCGGGGGAAGCTCGGCGCCGTCGTGCGTCGTCGAGTCTCTTGGGATGGTGCAGCGACACTCGCGGAATCTTCATCAGGTGCCTCGGCTCGCTTCTTGCGCGCTCGCAGGGATTCCACCGAGTTCACCAGGGCTGCCGTTGTCTCCTGCAACGCCTCCGCCCTGCAGCCGGCGGCGCCAGTCGGTGAGCAGCGCGTGAACGGACGCGGCACCGACGATCGGGCCCGGCGGAACGGGCAGCTCCGTCGGATGGAGGACGAACGCGCGGGTCTGCGTGCCGCCCATCCCGCCGTGGAACGAGATCAGCTCCTCGAACGCGCAGGCCTCGTCGAGCTGCGGGTCGTAGAAGCTGTTGACCATGATGTCGGCGACGTGATCGAACGCGTCGGTTCGGCGCAGATGGTCAGCCGCGTTCGGCGAGAAGTTCGCGAGTGGATCGTCGCCCTCGACCCGGTCGTCGTCGAGGTAACGGACACCCGTCGCACCGAGCGCCAGCGCGCCGTCCTTCTGCGACCGGACGAGCAGGAAGCCGACGTGCGGATGCTCGCGTAGCTCGCGGATCAGGCGCGGGTGGCGTTCGTCGATCTCCTCGAGCGAAAGCCGCCGCTGCTCCTGCATCAGGTAGACGAGCCCGAGATTGCCCGAGCCGAGCACGACGACGTGGCGGTCCGACACGTCGTTCTTCGCCTTCTTCTTCTCGGTGCGACCGGTCGCCTCGCCCAGCGCGTGGCCGACCATCGAGCTCTGCTCGTCACCTCCCGCGAACTCGGACACCGCTCCGTGCTCGAGCGCGCGCTCCACGAGCTCGTCGAGGCCGTATCCGTTCCGCTGCTTGAACGTCGCGCCCTGCGTCTGCCCGTGATCCGAGAGGACGACGATCTCGTACGGCCGCGCCGCGTAACGTCGTGCGCGCGCGATGCGGCCGAACTGCTCGTCGAGCTTGCGCAGCGCCTCGAGCGTGTCCGCGCGCTCGAGCCCCGAGTGGTGCGCGACCTCGTCGTAGCTCGAGAACGTCGCGTACACGACGGGCCTGCCTTTCATCATGTCCGTGATCACGCCGTAGACGATGAGGTCGCGGACGAAGACGCACATCACCGCGCGCAGGAGCGGATAGACGCCGCCGCGATGACCGCGCGGCCGCACGTTGCGGCGCGCGCCGCGAGCCGCAGCGACCCACTCGAGGATCACCTCCCACGTGAGCAGCACGAGCACGCGCGTCACGTTGAAGCCGTTCGCGAGGAACGCGCGGTAGCCCGGGTTCGCGCCCTTCTCCGCCTCGATCCGGCTGACGGTGAGGATGAGGTGGTCGGCCTCGCCGGAGAGCAGGTTGCCGCGACTCGCTCCACCGCCGACGAGCAATCCGATCCCGGTCGCTCGACGTCTCTCGATCTCGGCGCAGTCGGCCGGCGCGGAGCAGGTCATCAGCCTGCCCGTCTCCTTCTCGACCCAGCGGAACGCGGGAATGTCCTCGTTCGAGCCGAGCAGGATCCCCGCCTGGCTCGCGCCGGTCTGCGAGGAGAAGTCGGTCTCCCACTCGACGGTCCGATGCGTTGCCCTGCTCGATCCAGCTCGCCATCGCCGGGGCGTTTCCGTCGCGCATCGCGCGCTTCAGGACCGGCAGCGCGAGCCCGTCGATCTCGAGGAAGATGATCCCCGGCACGTCGGTCCGCACCTGCTCGCCGGAGCGGCGCGCGATTCGCTGGACGACCCGGAACGTGTAGGTGTCGTCGTCGTTCGTCCCGAAGACGGCCTCGAGGACGATCGTCACAGCCGACGCGAGCAGCGCCGTCAGGAGGGCCCACCCGAACGAGTCCACGTGAATCGCGTTCGGCGCGATCCTCGACGAGAGCTGCAGCATCAATGCGTCGAGGACGAGCACGAGCAGGAAGCCGGTGACCAGCGCGAACGGAAGTCGCAACGCGGCGACGATCGGCGGCAGCACCGCGTTCAGCATCGAGATCAGCGCTGCGGCGACGATCGCGCCGCCGAGTCCCTCGACGCTCGCGTGCGGGACGAGCGCCGCGGCGACGAGCAGCGCGGCGCCCGAGGTGAGCCACGACGACGAGGACGTGGAGCGGCCGGAACCGCGGGCGCTCCGGAGCCCAGGTCGGCGCGTCGCCGTGGAGGACCGAGGCGCTAGACGTCATCGGCGCTGTAGCGGGGCGGGAGGCGGAGCGGCGCCGGCCGGTGCCGGCAGGTAGTCGGGGCGATGCTTCTTCCACGTCGCTCCGGCGAGGAGGCCGATCACCAGCGTGGGCACCATCGTCAGGAAGCGGTACACGAGGACGGCGGCGACGACGTCGGGCTGGTTGCCTCCGAAGCCGACGAGCGCGGTCGTCAGGCCGAGCTCGACGATGCCGAGCCCTCCGGGCGTGATCGGGATCGACCCCAGGAGCCGGACGAGCGACCACGCGGCGAATGCCTCGACCAGGTTGACGTCGGAGGCCGGAATGCCGAGCACGCGCAGGCAGGTGAGCAGGACGAGGAAGACGGTCAGCTGACCCGCGAGGGTCGCGAGCGTGAGCACGTGCCAGCGTCGCCTGAGCAGGCGATTCGCGTTGTTGCGGAAATTCACGAACCTCTCGCCGTCCCAGCTGACCGGCCCGCGCCTGATCGCAACGCCTGGCCCAGGACATGATCCGCGCGGCAAAGTCGCCGACGCGGCGCGCGAGCGCCGGAGTGCTCAGGCCGACGGCGAACGCGGCGACCGCGACGACGAAGATCGCGAGGCCGATCAGAGCGGCGCTCTGAAGTGCCCGGTCCCCCTCGCCCACGAGCGTCAGCAGCGCGAGCGCGAGCGCCGGGAAGCCGAGCAGCGCAAGCTGGTTCCAGACACCCGTGACGGCCACGGCGAGGCTCACGGGCTCGAGCTGGAATCCCCAGGCGCGGAACATGGTGAACGACAGCGCCATCCCGACGGCCGGACCTCCCGGCGCGACGAACGTCGATGCGGTGGACGCCTGCGTCACGACGAACGCCTGGCGGAAGTGGAGGCCGGGGAGTGCGGCCATCCACGGCGGCGCGTAGGTTGCGAGGTTGAGCAACGTCGCCCCGACGAGGAGCGCAAGGTCTCGCCAGGAGAGCGTCTTGACGACGCCCCAGACGTCGCGGTAGTCGGCGATTCGAGGCAGGAGAAAGACGAACGTCGCAACGATGACCGCGATGCCGAGCCCGCCTCCGAGGACGGTGCGCGTGGACAACCATTTGGAGCGCCGCCTCGGCATCGGCTCATTCCAGCACCATCGACTCGCCGTGCGCGAGCACGTGGACGTCGACCTCGGGCGCGAGCTCGTGTGCGGCCTGCTCGAACTCGTCGGCCGGCGCCCGGTCGTTCGCGGCGTCCCGGCGCCGCAGCGACAGAACCGAATAGGTCCCCCAGTGGATCGGAATCGCGACGCGAGGATGGAGCAGGCCGAGCGCCTCCGCCGCGCGGCGCGGGTCGAGGTGTCCCGGCGGAAGCCGCGGCCCCCAGCCGGCCACCGGCAGCAGTGCGGCGTCGAGATGGCCCGAGCTCTCCCATCCCGTCGAACAGGTCGGTGTCTCCGGCGAAGTACACGCGCTTGCGTCGCCGCAACGACGTACCCGAGCGACGGACTGCGGGGAGCATGCGGCCCTCTGCGTCCGTCGTGCTCCGCGATGGTCGCCGTCACCGTGACGGCTCCGATCTCGACGACCTCGCCGACGTCCACCTCGGTGACCTTTGCGAAGCCGCGCCGGCGCACCGTCCGGCCCATCCCGCGCGGAACGACGACCTCCGGATCGCCGCCGAGCAGCTCGAGCGACGGAAGGTCGAGGTGATCCCAGTGCGCATGCGAGACGAGCGCGGCATCGACGTTGCGTACCGGCTCGAGGTCGACGCGCCCGCTCCGTCGCAGGTGGAGCATTCGCGAGCGAAGCACCGGATCGGTGAGCAGGCGAACCCCGTCGAGCTCGAGAAGCACCGTCGCATGCCCGACGTAGGTGATCCGTGCGGCAACGCCGGCGCTCAGTCGTCCGCGCTTTCGATGCCGTCCTTCTCCGCCTTCCGCGCGGCTCGCTTGCTCTTCCGCGCTTCCTTCCGATCCGCGACCTGCTGCTTCGCGTCGACGTAGGAGCTCGAGACGAGCTGCTTGCCGCCGGTCCAGCCGAAGAAGATCACGACGAGCGCCGTCGCGAAGACGATGTTCCAGGCCGTCGTGATGAGCTGCTGCGCGGTCGAGTAGGCGATCGTCGTGTTCCTGGCGACGTCGCAGCAGACGTCGAGCGCGAGAGCGTTGGTGGCCTGCGTGACGCCGACCGCGCCGGGCGTGAACGACGCGACGTTGGCCAGCGAGCCCGAGCCGGCGATCCACATGATCGACTCGAAGGTCACCGGGATGGTGAAGGCCGCGAGGAAGATCCCGATCACCAGGCACTTGCACACGTACGAGAGGAACGACGGCAGGAAGACGTGCGAGAAGTAGCGCTTCGGGTGAGACAGGATCACGCCGCCCTTCTTCACCTGCAGCCACATCTTCTTGACGCTGCGCCAGAAGATGCGACCGAGTAAGACCAGCAGGAAGGCCCCGCCGCCGACGATCAGGAGCGTCCAGCCCGGATGCTCGGAGATGTTCCCGAGGTTGGCGTCGAACGACCCCGGCACCGAGAGGAAGAGATAGAGGTAGACGAACGTGCCTGCGATCGTGAAGAAGATCTTCTGCACGAGATATGCGGCGATCGCGCCCGCGAGCGTGCAGCTCGGGATGAGCGCGACGAACATGATCAGCGTCACGAAGGTCCCGATGTTCGCCGGCAGGAAGTTGTTCATCGCCACGCCGACCGCGTACGCCGTGACGATCGGCGCGAGCGCGACTTCGCCGGGATACGCAGCGCCGAGGATCCAGTAGTACGACGCACCGGCGAAGAGCGTCTGACCCGACTGGAAGACGAGTCCGGCGACGATGTAGCCGGGCGGTACCGCGGAGATCTGGTCCCAGAGATTCGACAGCCAGCCGCTCACGTCCACGCCGAGGAGTTGCAGCACCAGCACGAAGAGGGCGATGCCGGCGAACCAGGCGCCGATCTTGACGAACCTGCGCGGGCGCGAGCTTCCGCTCGGCTCGACGGCACGCACGACTGCGCCGGCGGACTCGCTCACCGGAAGGTCCCGGTGCGCGTGCTGCAATCGATGTGGGATTCGTGGCAGGTCGCGGCGACTCCTACGATGCGGCGTCGCATTGGAGTCCGTCTGCCAGGCTCTTCCACGCCGCCGCAAAGGCCGTGACCTTGGGCTGGAGCGCCGTGATCATCTCGCTGATCGACTCGCTCGACGATCGATCCTCGATCGACTGCTTGAGGTCCTCGTAGGCCGACTTGATCGAATCGGTGCTCGCCGACTTCACGTTCTTCGCATCGTCCACGACCTGATTCCACTGGTCGTCGATGTTCTGGGCAGCGGACTTGAGATCGTCCCCCGACGAGCCGGTCAGGCTCAGCCCCTGCAGCGCCGTCACCGAGGCTGCGAACTCGTCGAGGCTCGTGCAGAGATTCTGCTCGGCCTCCTGCTGCGACTCCTTGTCGCTGCCGCACGCGGGCAACGCGAGAACCGCGGCGACGAGCGCCAGCGTCACCGCCAGCCTCTTCAACGGCAGGCGATCGTGAGGTCGCGAGCGGGCACGGCGGCAATCTTCTCGCGGAGCGTGAAGACGGGCATCACCCATTCAGAATGAGGGCGAAATCGGGAGCGGTGGCGCGTGAGCGACGGAATCACCTCATCCGGATGAAGTGGCGCCGCCCGACGGCACCTAGGTTTCCGCTCCGATAGCAGTCATTGGGGGACGAGAGAGGAGAACGCGATGACGCTGGGACCGGTGCAGCTACTTGTCGTCGGCTTTCTGGGCAGCGAGGACTCGGGCCAGATCCGGGCCGAGCTCGATCGCCTGCGCGAGCACGACGTCGTCCGGCTCATCGACCTCGTGGTCGTCCGCAAGGGCGAAGACGGCCTGGTCGAGCGAGTGCGGCGTACGGATCTCTCGGAGGGCGAGGCCGAGGAGGTGGGCGCGATGGTCGGCGCGCTGATCGGATTGGGCGCGGCCGGGGAGGAAGGAATCGAGGCCGGCGCCGAGCTCGGTGCGGAGCGCGCGCACGAGCGGTACGAGAGCGGCGAGGAGAGCGAAGACACCTGGTACGTCGACGACGCGATCCCGCCCGGGACCGCGGCTGCGGTGGCGATCCTGGAGCACCGGTGGGCAATCCCGCTCCGCGAGGCGATCAGAGACGCGGGCGGCTTCCACCTCGCCGACGCCTGGATCCATCCGGCGGACCTCGTGGCAATCGGAATGCTCGCGGCCGAGGATGCGGAGAGGGAGCTCGGAGCCGGGGCGTCGACGAACGGATCGCCGGGATAGCCGCACGACAGCGCACCTCAGACCGAAGGAGAGGCAGGCAATGACGCAGTACGACCCGAGGCTCGAGGGCGAGACGCGACCGCTCTCGGGCTGGGCGCTGGGTGGGATCACCTTCGCCGGGACGATGATGATCATGCTCGGGATCTTCCAGATCCTCAACGGGATCTCGGCGATCGCGAACGACGACTTCTACGTCCTCACCCGCAACTACGCGTTCGACCTCGACGTGACCGCGTGGGGCTGGTTCCACCTTCTCGTCGGCGTCGTCTCTGCCCTCGCGGGCTTCTTCCTCTTCGCCGGACGAACCTGGGCGGCGGCCGTCGCGATAGCCATCGCAGTCCTGAGCGCGGTCCTGAACTTCTTCTTCATCCCGTACTACCCGTTCTGGTCGCTGCTGATAATCGCGCTCGACGTCTGGGTGATCTGGGCGGTCACGCGCCCGGGCACCGACGCCATCTGAATGCGCATACCGTCGGCCGTCATCGCGCTCGGGGTCGTCGTCGGCGGCTTCATAGCCGGCGCCATCCTCGTCGCGCTCGGGTTCGAGCTCATCGGGGTCATCGTCGCGGCCGCCAGCCTGCCGATTGCGCTCGTCGCCTGGATCGTCGCGGCCGATCGTTTCTAGCGGAAGGGTCTGTGGAGGCTTCATCCCGCAAGGGTGAGCCGCGCAGGCGCCGGCTGGCGTAGGGTCGAAGCTTGACGAGCGAACGACCCAGTCGTCCCGCGCCACGAACGGGCGGGACCATCAATGCGAACGACGCCGCAGTCGGACTGGTGGTGACGACAGCGCGCGCCGGCAAGTCCGCAGCGCGATTCGTCCTGCTCCCCTTCAGAGTCCTGGGAACCGCTCCGGGTGTCGCACCGCTCATGCGCCGGCGCGCGGATGAGCTCGCCCGCACCGGCCGCGACGCGCGAGTGCAAGGCAGGGAGCGTGCTGTGTCGATCGCACGCGACGAGCTCGCGGGTTCCGTGCCGCCCTCGCTGATCGACGCGGCAATGGCAGGACCGCTGCCGGAGATCCTGGTCCGAAGCTCGTTCGAGCACCGGCTCCCGGAGCGGATCGCGGGAGAGCTCGACGACGCGGCCGTTCAGAGGCTCGTCCAGCAGATGTTCAACAGCGCAGAATTCGAGCATGCGCTCGAGAGCGCTCTCTCGAGCCCGCGCGTCCGCGCCGCGTTCACCAGCCAGGGAACGCGTTTCGCGGACGAGATCGTCGTTTCGCTCCGCCGCCGAGCGGCCTCTCTCGACGATCGTCTCAGCCGGAAGCGCGACACCACCGCACCGTTCGCCTACGCGGGGCTCGCGTCGCGCGCGGCGGCGTTCACGATCGACCTCCTGCTCGCGCAGATCGTCTTCCTGGTCGGCACCGCGCTCGTCGCGCTGGTGGTCTCGCTCGTCGGCAGCCTGCGTCCGGAGTGGCTGGCGCAGGCGATCGCCGGAGTCGCGTGGATCGGTTCGGTCGGCGCGTACTTCGTCGTCTTCTGGACGCTCGCCGGACAGACGCCCGGCATGCGCCTCGCCGGGTTGCGCGTCACCGACCCTGGAGGGAGACCGCCGAGCGTTCCACGCGCGCTGCTGCGCTTCGTCGCGCTGATCGTCGCGATCGTTCCGCTCTTCCTCGGCCTCGCGACGATCCCCTTCGATCGGCGCCGCCGCGGTTTCCAGGACATGGTTGCCGGAACGGCCGTGGTCTACAGCGGCGAGATCACCCAGGTGGGGTGAAGCGTGGCCACCTGCCGCCCACCAGAATCTCGCCACGTGACCGCCAAGGCCAGCGCATGACCGAGATCGACTACGGCGAGACTCCGAAGCTGCCACGCGCGTCGTCGTGGGCGATGAGCGGCATCACCTTCGCCGCCGCCATGCTCGTCCTGATCGGCGCATTCCAGATCCTCGCCGGCCTGGCCGCGCTGATCAACGACGAGTTCTTCGCCGTCACGAAGCACTACGCATTCCATCTCGACGTCACGGCCTGGGGCTGGATCCACCTGGTGCTCGGCGTCTTTCTGGTCGTGACCGGCACCGCGCTCTTCGGAAATCGCACGTGGGCCGGCGTGACCGCGATCGGGCTCGCGATGCTGAGCGCGGTCGCGAACTTCTTCTTTCTCCCGTACTACCCGTGGTGGTCGCTGGTCATCATCGCGCTCGACATCTGGGTGATCTGGGCGTTGACCCGACCCGGCGCGATTCGAACCTGAGCGGGCGACGATGAGCGACGCGAGCGCCTCCGCCAGAACCAGGATCTTCGGACGGCAGCGGCACGCGACGATGGAGGAAGCGTCCGGGTTGTGGTGGATCTACCTCGTCACCGGCGCGTTCTGGCTGCTGCTCTCCGTGATCGTCTTCCGCTTCGACTACAAGAGCGTCTCGGCGATTGCGATCCTCTTCGGGCTGGTCATGATCGGCGCTGCGCTGAACGAGTTCCTCGCGGTCGTCGGCGCCTCGACAGGTTGGAAGATCGCGCATGTCGCGTTCGGCATCGCCTGCCTCGTGATCGGCATCGTCGCGTTCATCCACCCGGGGAATACCTTCGCCGCGATCGCGGCGGTGATGTCCTTCTACTTCATCCTCAAGGGAATGTTCGACGTGATCCTCGGGATCGTCGTGCCGGGGTTGCGCTGGCTGCGGATCGCGGTCGGGCTTGCGGAGATGCTGATCGGCTTCTGGGCGGCCGCCTACTTCGGCAGGAGCGTGATCCTGCTCGTCGCCTGGGTGGGCGCGATTGCGCTGACTCGAGGCATCACCGAGATCGTGTTCGCCTTCACCGTGCGCGGATATCACGAAGAGACCGCCTGAGCGTTTCTTCCGGTAATCGCGCGTGCTGATCATCGTCGCGATCATTCTGCTGCTCGTCCTTCCGTCCCCGTGGGGCGCGCTTGCGTTCGTCGTGACGACGGTGCTCTGGGTCTTCGAGGTGTTTGCGTGGAACCGCACGGTCAAGAACCGGCGTCGCGTCGTCGGTGCGGAGACGCTGATCGGCAGAACCGCCGTCGTCAGCGCACCGTGCTTTCCCGAGGGCCAGGTTCGCCTCGACGGCGAGACGTGGGACGCCCGCTGCGCAGCGGGCGCGGATCCCGGTGCCGAGGTTCGCATCACGGGACGCGAGAAGCTGACGTTGATCGTGGACCCGGTCACGGCTCCAGAAGCAAGCCGCTAGGGCCGGCGAGCGCCAAGGGGGGACCCGCGCTCACCGGCCCTAACGACAGACCCCCGGGCGCTCGCTGCCGGCTCTTTCGACCCCACCGGCTGATCACCCGTCAATCGAGACTTCCGCGGGACCGCGTGCGGAAGGCTCGCTTGCCACTCTGCCCGGCAAGAGGGGGTCGGGCAATGACACATCCGGGTCAATCTTCGGCGTGGTTCCGTCGATCGCCGGGAGTACGATCGGCGGATGGACCACGACGAAGGCGCGACGCTCGCGCCGCCGGCGCCGCCTCGCGAGGGCGAGGCGCCTTCCGTCTGCCACGTCGTCCATCACGAGGGCAGCGGCCGGGTCCACTTCACCCGGGAGACCGTCGAAGGGCTCCTCTCGGGCGGAGCGTTCTTCTGGCTCGACCTCGACAGGCCGTCGCGCGGCGACTTCGAGATCCTGCGCGACCTCTTCGGCTTCCATCCTCTGGCCGTCGAGGACTCCGAGCAGTTCGGCCAGCGCGCGAAGATCGACGAATACGACGACTTCGTCTTCCTCGTCGTCTACGGCGCCGCTCCTGACGAGGACGACCTGGTCGAGGTTCATTGCTTCTACTCGGAACGCTTCCTCGTCACCGTGCACCGCGACGACTGCCCCGCGTTCGAGGAGATCCGGCGGCGATACGCGACGCTCGAGAAGCCGATCGCGCACCCGTCGCTGTTGCTCTACCGGATCCTCGACGGGCTCGTCGACAGCTTCTTCCCGATCCTCGCCGACTTCGACGACCGCATCGACGAGCTGGAGGACGGCATCTTCCGCAGGGCCGACGATCGCCAGCTCCAGGAGATCTTCCGGATGAAGCGCCTGCTCGTCGGCATGCGCAAGTCGGTGACGCCTCAGCGCGACGCGTTCGCGCGCCTCATGGGCGGCGTCGCGGAGCTACCGGGACTCGAGGACGAGGACGAGCGGTACCTGCGCGACGTGTACGACCACCTGATCCGGATCAGCGACCTCATCGACAGTTACCGCGACCTGCTCACCGGCGCGATGGACGTGTACCTGTCCACCGTCTCGAACCGGCTCAACAGCGTCATGAAGCAGCTGACGATCATCGCCACGATCTTCCTGCCGCTCAGCTGGATCACCGGTTTCTTCGGCCAGAACTTCGGCTTCGAGGTCCGCCACATCGCCGGCGCGCCCGCGTTCCTCGTGCTGGGCGTGCTGACCGAGCTCGCGGTCGTGGCGGTCATGCTCGCCTACTTCAAGCGGCGCGGCTGGTTCTGACGCACAAAAAAAGCGGAGCCTCCGCCGCATCGAGGCTCCGCCTGTTCGACGGTGTCGCTGAAGGAGCCTCGCCGCATCGGGCTCCCCCGCGCACCAGACATCAGTGTGGCTCACGTCGGCCGCTTCACACCTCCCCCGAACGAGGGTTCACCGCGTTACTTCACTTCACCCATCCGGGGGAGGTGCGCGGGGACGTAGCCGACGAGAGTGCAGAACGTCATCGCCGACGGGGAGCCGCAGCCCCAACGGCGAAGAATGAGAAGAGCCACGTCGGAAGCCGCAGCCGACGAGGCTCCGGGGAGGCGGCTCGCGAGAGCCGCCTCTTCGTCTGTTTAGGGCGTTGCCGCTGAGCACCCTGCAAACTCTCGACCTCAAGCCGTGCCTTCGCCTCCAGCGCAAGACCTCGACCGGCTCGACGTCGGGACTGCGCGCTGCGCAACTGCCGCGGAAGTACCCGAGAACGGTCGCTACGATTTTCTATCTGGAACGCGTGCTGCGGCGGACCGTCCGGCTATGGGACGTGCAACTGGATTTCGCCGCCGCGTTTCAAGGCGTCGGCGCCGGCTGAGCCCGGATGAAGCGTGCCGGCCCGGATGAAGCGTGCCGCGATCGCAGTCGTCTGCCCGGTCAGTTGGCGCGGGCGGCCGTGCCGCCGACGCGCTCGGTTGGACTGAGATGCCGTCGCCAGTTCTCAGCGTCCAAGGAGGCCCGGATGAACCAGCATGCTTAGGGACTACAGCTAGCGGGCTAGTGGTGCCCGTCGTGATCGCGCGCGCCGGGACTGTCGACGAGCCCGTTCTCGAACGCGTAACGCGTCGCCTCGGTGCGGTTCGACACGCCGAGCTTGCGATAGATGTTCGTCAGGTGGAACTTCACCGTCTGCTCCGCCACCCAGAGCTCCTTGCCGATCGCGTCGTTCGAGAGGCCGCGGGCCAGGGCCTTCAGGATCGACGTCTCGCGCTCGGTGAGGCCGGCGGCCTTGGCGGCGTCCTCGGCGACGCGGGTCTCGGGTAGGCCGATCGCGTTGAACACGGAGCCGTCGAGCGCCTGCCTGAGCGCCGACGGCACGTCGATCGGGTTGACGCTCTTGACGATGTAGGCGCTCGCGCCGCGGTTGAGCACGTCCTGGATCACGTCCGGGTCGGTCGAGACCGAGAGGATCACGACCTTGACGTCCGGGTGGCGCTTGCGGATCCGGTCGAGGCAGGTGAGGCCGTCCATCTCGGGCATGCGCATGTCGAGCAGGCACAGGTCGGGGTTCGTCTGCGAGACGAGCGGCAGGACCTGCGCGCCGGTGTTCGCCTCGGCGACGACCTCGAATCCGTCCGCCTCCTCGAGCGCGTGCTTGATTCCCGCGAGAATGAGGGGATGGTCGTCGGCGATCAGGACACGCATGTCCCTACAGCGTAGTGAACGCATCGGCGGCGAAACACCCCCGTCCGGGGCACGCGGAGGCGTGACCCGCCCCGCCGCACGCGTGCTCGTCGCCGCCTCGTACCCTGCGATGCGCGCGGGGATCCGCCTCGTGCTCGAGGAGAACGGCTTCGAGGTCGTCGCCGAGGCGTCGGACGCGAAGAGCGCTGCAGCCGCGGCGATGCGCGAGCGGCCGGAGATCTGCCTCGTCCACATCAACCTCGACGGCGACGGGATCGCAGCGGTCGCGCTCGTGAAGGACAGGACGCCGTCGACCGCGACGATCGTCCTGGCCCGGGTCGCGGACGTCGACGAGCTGGTCGACGCGTTGCGAGCCGGCGCCTCGGGCTACGTCCCCGAGAGTGCGGGCGCCGACGGCATCGCGCGTGCCGTCGACGTCGTGCGCCGCGGCGACCCGGCCATTCCGCGCGAGCTACTCGGTGCTCTGGCCGAGGAGTTCCGCGCCCGCGGGTTGCGCCGCAGGGTCAGCCGGAGCGGGCGGGCAGCCGTCGAGCTGACGCGGCGCCAGTCCGAGGTGCTCGAGCTGCTGCGCCAGGGCCTGTCGACCGCCGAGATCGCCGCGCGCCTGCGGATCGCGCCCGTCACCGTCCGCCGTCATGTCGGCCTCGCGATGGGGAAGCTGGCCGCGGAGGACCGTGCGGCGGCGATGCGGATGCTCGACGAGTCGGAGGGCTCGAGCCGGGACTAGGCGGGCGGGCGCCAGCGCGCGAGGCTGACGCTGAGCGTCGTCGGGCCGCCGACGCGGCTGCGCACGTCGAAGCGTCCGCCGAGCATGCGGACGCGCTCGCCGATTCCGACGAGGCCGAGCCGGCCGTTCTTCGCCGCGCGGATGAGCGTGGGCTCGACGTGGAAGCCGTCGCCGTTGTCCGTGATCTGCGCCTCGATGCGGCCCTGGCGGCCGTCGACGGTCACCCGGACATCGGTCGCGTTGCTGTGGTCGCGGACGTTCGAGAGCCCCTCCTGCACGATCCGGTAGAGGATGATCCGCTGCGACGCGGTGAGATCGTCCATCTCGCCGCCGAGCTCGAGCGTGACGCGGGTCGTGCCGCGCGCCTCGAACTTCTCGACCTCGCTGCGGAGCACCTCCATGAGCGGCCGCTCGAGCATGCTCGTCGGCTCGAGCGAGCGCGAGAGCTCGCGGAGCGACGACTCGAGCGCGTCGATCTGGGCGGAAATGTCCTCGAGCCGGCCGCTCACCAGGCGGCGTGCGCGCGCCGGGACGCGCTGGCCGATCTCCCGCTGCGCGTTCTGCACGTCGTGGCCGAGCATCGCGAGATCCTGGAGGGCGCCGTCGTGCAGGTCGAAGCCGAGGCGCATGAGCCGCCGCTCGCTGGCCTCGGCGAGAGTCCGCTCGCGCTCGGCGCTCCGCTCGAGCAGCATCTCGCGCTCGAGGACGGCAGCCATGTAGCGCCCGGCTTCCTGGAGAAAGGCGCGGGTCCGGTCGCGGTCGTTCGGGTGCGCGCGGCCGACGAGGACTCCGTGCGGCTGCTGCCAGCGGAGAACCGGGACGCCGTGGAGCCAGCTGCGGTCCTTCTCGCCGGGCGGGTCGCCGTCGAAGACGGCGCGGACGATCTCGCGGACGCGACGCGTCAGAGCGGGGCCGCCCGCGTGCGCGAGGCACTGGAGCTGCCGGCCCGGCTCGTCGACCCAGAGCGAGACCTCGGTGATCGGCGCGAGGATCAGGAGCAGCTGGAGCTGAAGCTCGATCGTGAGGAGCGGCGGCAGCTCGAGCAAGCTCGGGCTCGAAGCCGCCCTGATGAAGAGCTCGAGCAGCGTCGCGTCGGGCGAGGCGTCGAGAACGCGCGCGACGCGCGATGCCATCTCCGCGACCATCGCCGGCGGGCAGGCGCCTTCGAGCGTCAGCCCGGCGAGCGCGTCGGCGGCGAAGGCGAGTGCCGCTGACCGCTCGGCGTCGGGCCCTTCGCCCGAGGCCGTCTGCAGGACACGTGCGCGTGCGCTCGCCGCTGCGAGCACCGCGGCCATCTCCTGGTTGCCGTCGAACTGGTCGAACTCTCTCTCGAGCTCGTCGAGCCAGCGCGGGGCGCGGACAGGCGTGGTGTCCGGGGCAAGTCCGATCGAGCGCAGGCGCGCAGCGGCCGCTGCGTGGGCGACGCTGTCGGACAGATCGGCGATGGACGAGATCGAGACCTCCCCCCGGTCAATGGGCGCAATTGTCTGGCTGCCTGCCTCCGAGCCGCAGAATCGGTGGCTTCCTGGCACTTTGATGAGGTATCGGCACCTTTCCAAGGGCCGAATAGGGTCGTACTGTCGTTCAATTGCTGAACGACTCGACCGCAAATTGGACGTTTTTCTCCGGCGCCTACCGTTGAGATCGGTCAACAGACGCTCTTCGCGCCGTGAGGTCACCGAGAAAAAGGTTCACCGAGCCGGTGACGCTTTCATCCACCGTCCCCACTGACTTTCCGCCCTCAGCCTTGCGGCTTCCGCGTACGGCCTTCGGAGACGACTTCAACTTACTCGCGTCCCGTGCTCGGTGCGGGAGTGAACCTATGGGATGGCGGGCTCTCCGTTCAAGGGGCTGTGGAACGAAACCCCGCATCGAGCGGCAAAATCTTTTTCGGCCGGCGGCCGCGCCTGCGCGTCAGATCGCGTTTCCGCTCTCGATCTCGAAGAAGTGGAGCCGCGAGGTCTCGACTGCGAGCTCGATCGGCTCGCCCTCGCGAACCCGCGACTCGCGCGCGACGCGCGCCGTGAAGAGGCTGCCCTTCCTGCGGGTCTGGTCGCTCGTCGCCGCCACGGCGTCAGAGCCGAGCGCAGCCCGGACGTCCTCGCCGCGTACGGCGGGAGCGCCGACGCCGAAGTGGACGAGGATCTCCGAGCCGAGGTCCTCCCGGATGTCCACGACCGCCGAGATCGTGGCGCCGCCCGGGCGGCCCGTCGACGGCCGCGTCCTCGAGATCCTCCGGCCGCACGCCGAGGATGACGCGGCGGCCGGCGAACTGCGCCAGCGCGGGGCGGTCGCCGATCACCACGCTGTTCTCCCCGAACTGCGCCCGCAGCGTCCCGTTCTCGCGTGCGATGTCTGCACCGACCAGGTTCATCGCGGGCGAGCCGATGAACTCGGCGACGAACAGGTTCACGGGCCGGTCGTACAGATCGCTCGGCGACCCGACCTGCTGGAGGAAGCCGTCGCGCATCACGACGACGCGGTCGCCGAGCGTCATCGCCTCGACCTGGTCGTGCGTCACGTAGATCGTCGTCGCGCGGAGGTCGCGCTGGATCCGGGCGATCTCCGCGCGCATCTCGACCCGGAGCTTCGCGTCGAGATTCGACAGCGGCTCGTCCATGAGGAACGCCTGCGGCTCGCGCACGATCGCGCGCCCCATCGCCACCCGCTGGCGCTGCCCGCCCGAGAGCGTCCGCGGCTTCTTCTTCAGGATCGTCTCGAGCCCGAGCACGCGCGCGGCGTCGTTCACCCGCCGGCCGATCTCGTCCTTCGGGAACGAGCGCATCTTCAGGCCGAACGCCATGTTGTCGTAGGCCGACATGTGCGGGTAGAGGGCGTAGTTCTGGAACACCATCGCCAGGTCGCGGTCCTTGGGCGGGAGCTTGTTGACGACGCGGCTGCCGATCCGCACGACGCCCGACGTGATGTCCTCGAGGCCCGCGACCATGCGAAGCGCGGTCGTCTTTCCGCAGCCGGACGGCCCGACGAACACGACGAGCTCGCCGTCGTCGATCTCCAGGCTCAGGTCGGAGACGGCGCGCGTGCCGTCCGCGTAGACCTTGGAAAGATCATCGAGCGAGATCTCTGCCATGACGGAGAGCGCCGGAGCTTACTAAGATCCCGCGCCACCAGCGCAGCGGGAGGAACACGTGGTCGCGGTAGCCGAGAGAAGCCTGATCAGGCGCGGCGCGGACGTCTTCGAGAGTCGCCGCGTCCTCGCTGCGGCGCTGATCGCCCCGGCCGTGATCTTCATCCTCCTGCTCGTCGGATTGCCGTTCTTCCTGGCGATCTACCTGAGCTTCACCGACGCGACGGCGGGATCGCTGAGCGGCCACTGGGTGGGCTTCGCCAACTTCGCGTCCGAGTGGCACAACCCGATCTTCCGGCACGCGGTGCGGAACACGATCGTGATGACGCTCGTCTCCCAGGCCGTGGTCGTCTTCTGCGCCGCGATCCTGTCGAACTACCTGGCGAAGCCGTTCCGCGGTCGCTGGTTCCTGCGCTTCCTGATCATCCTGCCGTGGGCGGCCCCGGTCGCGCTCGGGGCGATCACGTGGCTGTGGATCTTCGACTCGCTCTACAGCATCGTGAACTGGTTCCTCATCCACGCGCCGCATCTCGTCGGATTGCACCTGTACACCGAGCTGACCGCGCCGCAGTGGCTCGGCCGGCCGAACCTGGCGATGGCGTCGATCGTCGCCGTCCAGGCGTGGCGCGTGCTCCCGTTCGCGGTCGTGATCTTCCTCGCGGGCCACGCGTCGATCCCGCAGGAGGTCGAAGACGCCGCGAAGGTGGACGGCGCGACGGGCCTGAAGAAGCTGATCTACGTCACCTTGCCGCTGCAACTGCCCATCGCGCTGGTGGCCGTCCTCTTCGGGATCGTCTTCACGGCGACCGACATGGCAGTCGTCTACATCATGACCAACGGCGGGCCGTTCAACTCGACGCAGGTCCTGACGACGTGGGCGTTCCAGCAGGGGATCCAGGGCGGGTCGCTCGGCGAGGGCGCGGCGGTCTCGCTCTTCCTCCTGCCGGTGCTCGCGCTGGTGGCGATCACGATGCTCGCCTTCGCGCGTAGGGCCGAGGTGGCCTGAGATGGCGTTTGCGCGGCCGCGAGCTGGTGACGACGTATCTCGTCGTCGGCTTCTTCGCGATCCTGCTCGCGTTCCCCTTCTACTGGATGGTGATGACCGCCTTCAAGCCGATCGGCGACCTGCTCAACGTCGAGAACCTTCCGTTCTGGTTCCACCCCGGCCCGACGTGGGACAACTTTCAGAACCTCTTCGACACGAACTACACGCGCTGGCTCGCGAACACGGCTTTCGTCGGCGGGGTCGTCGTCCTGATCACGCTCGTGCTCTCGCTGCCGGCCGGCTACGCGCTCGCGCGTCTCTCGGGGCGGATCGGCGGCTCGCTCGGCATCGCGATCTTCCTGACGTACCTCGTGCCGCCGACGCTGCTCTTCCTGCCGCTCTCGCGCGTGATCTCGAAGCTCGGCCTGCAGGACTCCCTGTGGTCGCTGATCGTCGTCTACCCGTCGTTCACGGTTCCGTTCGCGACCTGGCTGATGATGGGATTCTTCAAGACGATCCCGCGCGAGCTCGAGGACGCGGCGATGATCGACGGCTGCTCGCGCTTCACGGCGCTGCGGCGGATCGTGCTCCCGGTCTCGGTTCCCGGGATCCTGACCGTCGTCATCTTCACGTTCTCGCTCTGCGTGAACGAGTTCATCTACGCGGTGACGTTCATCTCGAGCTCGGATCACCGGACGATCTCGGCCGGCGTCCCGAGCGACCTGATTCGCGGCGACCTCGTCCAGTGGGGAGCGATCGCGGCCGCGGTCCTCATCCCGAGCATCCCGCTGGCGCTGCTCTACAACGCGTTCCTCAACCGCTTCATCGCCGGCTTCACCGGCGGCGCTTTTCGATAGTCCCGACGAAAGGAGGCGTTCCATGCCTGACGAGCCTGAGGTGAGCGAAAGGAGAGGGTCTGCGCTCACCCGGCGCGAGCTCTTGAAGCGTGCCGGAGTCGGCGCCGCGACGATCGGCGTCGCCGGCTCGGGCGCGTCGAAGGCGTTCGCGTTCGCAGGGCCGCACAAGCACACCGGCCGCTGGCTGAGCGGCGACCTCACGATCCTGCAGTGGGTCCACTTCGTCCCCGCCTACGACGACTGGTTCGACAACACGTGGATCAAGCAGTGGGGACGAGCGCAACGACGTCAACGTCACCGTCGACCACATCGTCAACACGCAGCTCGACGCGCGCGCGGCCTCGGAGGTCGCGGCGCAGAGCGGCCACGACCTGTTCCAGTTCCTCGCGCCGCCGGCGATCTACGAGGACAAGGTGATCGACCACAGGGAGATCGTCCAGGAGATCGAGAAGAAGGTCGGGAAGTACGGCAGTCTCGGAAAGCTGTCGACCTACAACCCGAGGACGAAGAAGTACTTCGGCGTCTCCGACTGCTACGTGCCCGACCCGGTCGTCTGGCGGCACGACCTCTGGAGCGGCATCGGCGAGGCGCCGACGACGTGGGAGCACGTGCGCAAGGCGGCGCCGAAGCTGAAGAACGTCGGTCATCCGATCGGGATCGGCATGTCGAACGAGCTCGACTCGAACATGGCGAACATCGCCTTCATGATGTGCTTCGGCTCGTTCATCCAGAACGAGGAGAACCAGCCTCACGATCAAGTCGAAGCAGACGGTCGAGGCGCTCAAGTTCATGGCGTCGCTCTACAAGCAGGGCGAGACCGACGAGATCTTCGGCTGGAACCCCTCGTCGAACAACAACTTCATCTACTCGGGCAAAGGCTCGATGATCCTCAACGCGATCTCCGCGACGCGAACGCCGGAGGATCAGAAGCTGCCGATGTCCGACGACCTCTGGATCTGGCCGATCCCGGCCGGGCCGCACGGGCGTCTCGGCCTCGAGCACGTCATGGGCGTCTACGTGATCTGGAAGTTCGCGAAGAACAAGCCCGCGGCGTCGAAGTTCCTGGTCGACCTGTGCACCAACTACAAGCAAGCGACGACGGCGAGCAAGCTCTACAACTTCCCGAGCTTCCCGGGCGCGATGCCGTTCACCAAGATCTACGCCAACGCGAAGGCGGACACGCACAAGCCGCGCGGCAAGTACACGATCCTGACGACGATCGCGAAGAAGTACACGCACAACGTCGGCTACCCGGGGACGTCGAACGCCGCGATCAACGAGATCTTCACGACGTACCTGATCCCGCAGATGTTCGCGCAGGTCGCGCAGGGAAAGATGAGCGCCGCCGACGCGGCGAGCGCGGCGCAGCACCAGATGACCGGCATCTATCGGAAATGGAGGCGGCGGAAGAAGCTTTGAGCCAGCCGCTCCGGGCTCCGCGTGCAGGCAAACCAACGCGCCGGCGCAGCGGCCGGGACGATATAAGAACAAGCGTCTAGGCCAGGCAGAAGGGAAACGCGCCGGGTCCGTACGGCCGAGTACGTCGGCCGGGCGGCAGGCCCGACACGAGGGGGGACGCGCGCGCTAGCTCAGCGCGACGACTGACTTGGCGCCGGCACCCTGCCGGCGCCAGGCTTCGTCGGCCTCGTCGAGCGAGAACGTCTCGAAGTCGACCTGCAACGCTCCGGCTCCCGCGGCCGCGAGCAGCTCGCCGTGCAGGGTGCGCAGCTCCTCGTTCGTGCGCGCGAAGTTCGAGAGGCCGAGCAGCTCGAGCTCCTTGCCGCGGACCGTCCCGGACTTGAACGTCGCCTCGGGGCCGGCGGACTGGCCGAAGTGGACGATCCGCGCCCGCGGAGCCGCCGCCTCGACCGCGGCGGCGGCGGGCTCTCCCCAGAGCGGGTCGATGACGACCGTCGGGCCGTCGCCGCCGCATGCCGCGCGAAGGTCGCCGGAGAGCGTGACCGTCTCGTCGGCGCCGAGCTCACGTGCCCGCTCGAGCCGCGTCGAGGTCCCGGCCCGCCGCGACGATGCGGTCGGCTCCGCGCTGCTTCGCGTGCTGGATCGCGATCAGCCCGGACGTGCCGCTCGCGCCGAGGACGAGCACCCGGTCGCCGGGGCCGACGCGGCCGCGCTCGACCGCGCTCCAGCCGACGATTCCGGCGATTCCCAGCGCGACCGCTGTCGCGTCGTCCACGTCGGACTCGATGGGGACGAGCCGTTCGGCTGCGATCGTGGCGCGCTCGCCGAGCGTCCCGTCCCGCGCGACGCCCAGGCCGTCGCCGAACGTGTAGACGCGTTGTCCCGACTGCGTGCGGGCGACGGCTTCGCAGCCCGGCACGTACGGGAAGGGCGGGTGGCCGCCGTAGAAGCGGCCGGCGGCGACGGCGAGGTCGAGCGGGTTCAGCGCGACGGCGAGCACATCGACCAGCACGCGCTCGCCCGGCTCGGGATCGGGCACGTCGGCAACCCTCGGTGCACCGCCGAGCTCGAGGATCTGCCCCGCGCGCATCAGAGCTCGGCCGAGAGCGCGCCCTCGAGCGTGTCGTGCAGTGCGAAATGCCGATCGAGCCCCGAGATCTCGAGCGCTCGCCGCGTCTCGAGCCCCGGTGCGACGAGCAGGAAGGCGCGGCGGTTCGCGAGTCGTGTCCGCGTCTCGACGAGGACGCCGAGGCCGGTGGAATCGATGAACGTCACCTCCGAGAGATCGACGACCAGCCGCTCCGGCGAGCGCTCGGCCGCCTCGAGCAGCGCCTCCCGCGCGAGGTGCGCGTTGTAGAGGTCGAGCTCGCCCGCGAGGTCGACGACGATGGCGTCGCCGTGCTCCTGGACGGACGCGACCGGAGGCTGGTGGAGCCCCCCGGTCTCATCCACGCCCGGACGACCCTCCGTCGTCATCGGGCGACCCATCTCCCGCCGGTCACGCCGACGATTCAAGCACCGGCAGGCCGACCGGTGCAAACGGCGTCGGCTGGATTTGACCTGACCCTGCGCCGCCCGTCACACTGCAGAGGATGGAGCGGGCGCGCTCTCATCGGCGTCTTGCCGGAATCGGCGCCTTCGCGCTGCTCGCCCTGGTCGCCGAGATCGTCGGTCGCAGCCTCACCGTGCGCCTCGACCTCGGGCGCCACGTGCCGACCCCGCGCTACGCCGGCGCGAACTACTACCCGTTCCTGCTCGCGTTCGTGAAGGTCGGCGTCGCTCTGATGCTCGCCACGGTGACGTGGCGCTTCGTCCGGGCGCGCTCGGCGGCTCGTGCGGCGAGGCGGCTGATGGGCGCAGTGGGCGCGCGTGCGCACACCACGCCTCGCGTCAGGATCGAGCTCACGCTGCGCAGCTGGGCGCTCGCGTACGCGCTGACGGCGGGGATCTACCTCGTGCAGACCGACAGCGAGCGCTTCGCCGCCGGGCAGTGGCCGCTCATCTCTCCGTGGCTGCACACGTCGGCGTTGTCCGTCTTCGCGGTTCTCTCCGTGGTCGTCGCGCTCGTCCACGGCGCCGTCTCGCGCTGGCTCGCCGACTACGAGCGCTATGCAGAGCAGGTGGCCGCTGCGGCGCGCTCGCTGCTACGCCTGCTCCGCCAGCTCTCGACGCCACGCGCCCGGAGCTCGTTCGACGCTCCGCGGCGCCTCTTCGGGCTCGCGTTCGAGTCGCGCCCGCCTCCCGCGTCGGCGTAAGCCCGGGCGAACCGCCCGGGTCGTCGTCGACTCAGGAGGAGGATTGATGAGCAGTACCGCAACACACACCGTCGCCACGCGCGCGGGCTCCGCCGTTACGAGCCGGCGCATGCGGCTCGTGTCGCTGATCGGCCCGCTGACTGCGCTCGTCGGCGTCGGCTGGGCGATCGTCCAGCCGGAGCGCATAACGCTTCTGCACCCGCACGGCGAGACGTTCTGGTGGCTCGTGATCGAGCCGCCGCTCCTCGTGATGCTCGCCGGTGCGCTCTTCCATCTGCTCGTCGCGCGCGGCCTGCTCGACGATCTCGAGGAGGAGGGCTGATGCAGCCGCCTGCAGAGCACGTGCACTGGATGTTCGCGACCGGCTTCCTGCTGCTCGCGCTGTTTCTGCTCGCCGAGGCGGTCGTCGGACCCGAGGTCTGGCGACGACGGCCCTGGCGCATGTACCTGTGGCCGTCGTTCGTCTTCCTCATGGGCGTCCTGATGTGGCCGGTCATGACGTTCTTCACGAACTCGACCCTCCACATGGTCGCCCACGGCGCGTGGGCCCAGGTGATGATGCTGGCGGGCGCCGCGGAGCTCGGCCTCCTGAGAGGCAAGCTGCACAACGCGCTCTGGCGTCTGGCCATGCCGTTCGCCTTCCTCGTCTCGGGGATCGCGTTCCTCGTCCACGAGCAGAACCCCTGGCTCTTCCAGCGCTCGGCGTTCCTGCACCACGTGCTCGGGTGGACCTTCGTGCTCGGCGCGCTCTTCCCGCTGCTGCGCGCGCTTCGGCCGAGATGGGAGCTCGCGAACGTCGGGATCGCCCTCGTGTTCATGGTCGTCGCCGTTGCGCTCTACTCGGACCGCGATCTCGCGCCGATCTTCGGCCACCTGTCGCCGCTCGCCGGGGAGCCGCACCGATGAGACGGGCGGTGGTCGTCGTCTTCGCGCTGCTCGCGCTGGCTGCGCCCGCGTCCGGCTACGCGCACGCGTCGGTCCGCGCGACCCAGCCGGCGTACCTGGAGCGGTTCGAGCGACCGCCGCGGACGGTCTGGGTGCGCTTCGACCAGAGCGTCAAGGCCTTCCCGGACTCGATCGTCGTACGCGACGCGGGCGGCGCGGTCGTGTCGGGGCCGACGCGCGTCGGACGAGAACGCGCACCGCATGAAGACGACGCTTCGCACGCTCCCGCGCGGCGCGTACACCGTCCGCTGGCGCGCGCTCGCGTTCGACGGCCACGTCGTCTCGGGCGTCTGGACCTTCGGCGTGCGCGTCGTCGCGCCGCCGCCCACGGAGGCGTTCGGCTCCTCGGGGCCTACGCGGGTCGAGCACGTCGTTCGGTGGGCGTACTTCGTCGCGCTCGCGCTGCTGATCGGCGGCCTCGGCTTCTATCTCCTCCTGCTTCGTGACCCGTTGCCGCCGGCAGCGGAGTCGCGCTTCTTCAAGCTCGTCGGCCTCGGTGTCGTCGGCGTCCTCGAAGTGGGCATCGCCGCGTTCCTGCTGCGCGCGGAGGACGCGCTGCAGCTGCCCTTCGGCGACTTCCTCTACGGCGACCTGTCCCCGATCGCGGGCGGGAGCAGGTTCGGGACGGCCTTCGTCGCGATGACGCTCGGCTTCGCGCTCGTCGCGGCGCTCGTCTTCCTCGCCTGGTTGCTCGAGCGGCGCGTCCTGCTCTGGCCAGCGTTCCTGCTCGCTCTCGGCTTCGCCTCCGGCCTCTCGCTCTCGGGTCACTCTGCCGCCGACGCGGGAGCGTCGTGGAAGTCCGAGCTCGCCGACTGGGTCCACCTCTCGGCGGCGTGCCTGTGGCTCGGCGGCCTGGTGCAGCTCGCGCTCGTCGTCTGGCCGCTCGCGCCCGCGCTACGGCGCGAGGCGTTCCTCCGCTATGCGCGGCTCGCGCCGGTGCTGATCGCGGCGCTCGTCACGGCCGGGATCTACCTGAGTGTGCTCCGGCTGCCGCACGTCTCCGACCTGTGGACGCAGAGCTACGGGCACGTGCTGCTCGTCAAGCTCTCGCTCGTGTCGGTCGCGCTCGCCTGGGGAGGGCTGCACCACATGGTGGCGCGGCCGCTCGTCGATCGCGGTCACCCGCTCGTGTCGAAGCTCTCACGGAGCCTCGTCGGCGAGGCGACGATCGGGATGGCGGTGCTGCTGGCCGCCGCGGTACTAGTCGACTCGAAACCACCACCGTCGCGCCTCTCGCCGGCGACGGCTCCCGCCGAGCGAAGCCCGGCTCCGCCGCCGCCTGACGCCGCTGGACTGCGCGCGACGGCGGCGGCCCGTGCTGCTCGCACTGTGCCGCCTTGTCGCGCTTGCCAGCGGCGCCCGAGAGACGCGACACGCGTCAGTCCCCAGGCGGTTACGGTCTCCCGATAGCCGTCTACGCCATCTCCGGCGGTGCGGGCTTTCTCGGCCTGCACCTCGCGCGCCACTTCGTCGGCTCAGGGTCACGAGGTGCGCACGCTCGACGTCGTCCCCGTCGACGACCCGGTCGAGCGCGACATCGTCGAGATCCGGGGCGACATGCGCGACGACGCGAACGCGCGTGCGCTCTGCGCCGGCGCCGACGTCGTCGTGCACGCGGCGGCGGCGCTGCCGATCCGCGGCTCGCGCCGCGAGATCATGTCCGTGAACATCGACGGGACGACGAAGCTGCTCGACGCCGCCTGGGAGGCCGGCGTCGGCCGGTTCGTCTACATCTCCTCGACAGCCGTCTACGGCGTCCCGAAGGTGCACCCGCTCGCCGAGGACTTCCCGCTGCACGGCGTCGGGCCGTACGGCGAGTCGAAGATCGCCTGCGAGGAGCACGTGCGGGCATCACCGCTCGACACCGTCGTCATCCGGCCGAAGACGTTCCTCGGCCCCGAGCGGCTCGGCGTGTTCGAGATCCTCTTCGACTGGATCCGCGACGGCCGGCGCATCTACGTGCTGGGAGACGGCTCGAACCGCTACCAACTGCTCGCCGTGGAGGATCTCGTCGACGCGGTCGAGCGCGCATGCACTGCCGACGTCGTCGGCGAGGTCTTCAACATCGGCGCCACGAGCTTCGGCACCGTTCGCAGCGACCTCGAGGCGCTGATCCGGCATGCGGGAACCGACTCGCGCCTGCGGCCGATCCCGGCGCGGCCCGCGGAGCTGCTGCTGCGCGGTCTCGAGCTCGCGCATCTGTCGCCGCTCGGCGAATGGCACTACAAGACCGCGTCGCGCGACTCGTTCGTCGACGTCTCGAAGGCCGAGTCGCTGCTCGGCTGGCGTGCGACGAAGTCGAACGTCGAGACGCTCGCCGAGAACTACGACTGGTACGCGGCGAACCGCGGTCGGATGAAGCGCGCGGGCCTGACGCACCGCGTCCCCTGGAACCAGCAGGCGCTGTCCTGGCTGAAGAAGGTGTCGTGATGTTGATCCTCTCCCAGGACGAGATCGCAAAGCTGCTCGACCTCGACGCGCTCGTGGACGCGCTCGCGGACGCGTTCGTCGACCTGAGCAGCGGGCGCGCCTCGATGCCGCAACGGGTCGCGGCGTTCTCGGGCGACGGAATGCTCGGCGTGATGCCGGCGTACCTGCCGTCGTCCGACGTGCTCGAGACGAAGCTCGTGACGCTCTTCGAGGGGAACGCCGGCACCGAGCTGCCGACGCATCAGGCGGCGATCGCCGTCTTCGATCCGCAGCTCGGGAGCATGAGCGCGCTGATGGACGGCACGTACATCACCGCGACGCGCACGGCCGCGGGCTCGGCGCTGTCGACGCGCCTGCTCGCGCGCCAGGACGCGCGTGTCCTCGCGATCTGCGGCACCGGCGTGCAGGCGCACACGCACGCACGGGCAGTGCCGCGCGTTCGCCGCTTCGAGGAGATCCGCATCGCGGGTCGCGATCGCGAGAAGGCGGAGGCGCTCGCAGCCGAGGTCGGCGGCACGGCCGTCGAGTCGTTCGAGGAGGCCGTTCGCGGTGCCGACGTCGTGTGCGCGACGACGCACTCGCCCGAGCCGGTGGTGCGAGGCGAGTGGGTGTCGCCGGGCGCGCACGTCACGTCCGTCGGCGTCAATCCGCACGGGCGCGAGCTCGACGAGGAGCTCGTGGCCGCTGCGCACGTCGTCGTCGAGTCGCGCGGCGCTGCATTCGCTCCGTTCCCGGCGGGCGCGAACGAGCTCAGCGGGATCGGCCCCGACGACGTCAGCGAGATCGGCGAGGTGCTGGCCGGGAAGCGGCCCGGCCGCACCGACGAGAGCCAGATCACGCTCTGGAAATCGGTCGGCGTCGCCGTGATGGACGCGGCCGCGGTCGCGCTCGTCCTGCGCGCCGCCGCCGAGACGGGCGCAGGCACCGAGGTCGCACTCTGAAGGTCGAAGACTCGGTCGAGATCGCGAAACCGCAGGAGCTCGTCTACGGGCTCGTCCGCGATCTCGATCGTGCGCCGGAGTGGCAGGAGTCGCTCGAGTCGGTGAACGTGGAGGCCGGAACCGAGGTGCGTCGCGTCGCCGGCTTCCGGCAGGAGGCGCAGTTCTTCGTGCTCGAGGACGATCCGCCGCGCCGACTGTCGATCTCGTCCGAAGGCGGGCCCGCCAAGGTGCGGGCGACGTTCGACCTCGAGCCGCAGGGCGACGGCACGCGCGTGAACCTCACCCTCGACGTCGAGCTGCGAGGGGCGGCGCGCATGGCGAGAACCTTCGCCAAGGGGGCCGCCAAGCGGGAGCTGACGACGACGCTCCGGAAGCTGAAGGAGCTCGCCGAGTCGTGAGGGTCGCGCTCCGCGACGGCACGCGGATCTTCGTCGAGGTGATCGGGACGAAGCTCGTTCCGGAGGGGCCGACGATGCGCGAGCGGCCGACGATGCTGCTGCTCCACGGCGGCCCCGGCTTCGACCACTCCGGGCTGGCGCACACGCTCGCGCCGCTCTCCGACGTCGCGCAGCTCGTCGTGCCGGATCATCGCGGGCAAGGGCGCAGCGACGGGGACGATCCGGCCGATTGGAAGCTCGATCGGTGGGTGCCGGACATCGTCGAGCTCTGCGAGGCGCTCGAGGTCGAGCGGCCGATCATCCTCGGGCAGTCGTTCGGCGGCGTCGTCGCACTCGCCGTCGCGGCGCGCTATCCGAGCCTGCCGTCGAAGCTCATCGTGTCGAGCAGCCTCGCCCGGTTCCGGCCGGACCGCGCCTTCCCGATGTTCGAGCGCCTCGGCGGCCCGGAGGTGCGCGCCGTCGCGGAGCGTCACTTCGCCGAGCTCTCGGACGAGTCGGCGGAGGAATTCGTGCGCGTCGCGCTTCCGGTCTACAACCCGACGCCGCCGGATCCGGACGTGATCGCGCGCACGCGGCTCAAGCTCGAGGTCGGCAACGAGTGGTTCCGCAACGAGGGTCTCACGGCCGACCTCTTCCCGGAGTTGCCGAACATCGCCTGCCCGACGCTCGTGATCGGCGGCGAGCTCGATCCGATCACTCCGGTCGCTGATTCCGAGGACATCGCCGCGGCGATCCCGCATGCGGAGGTGCGCATCTTCGAAGGCGCCGGCCACGGTGTCTTCCGCGACCAGCCCGAGAAGGCGATCGCCGTCATCCGCGAGTTCGTGCTGCGATGACCGAGCTGCTCGCCTACCGCGATCGCTTTCCGATCCTCGAGCACACGACGTACCTGATCAACCACTCGCTCGGCGCGATGCCTGCGGCGGTCGAGGAGCGGATGCGCGAGTACGCGCGCACGTGGGCCGAGCGCGGGATCCGGGCGTGGGGCGAGGGCTGGTGGACGACCCCGCTCACCGTCGGCGACCAGATCGGACGCATCGTCGGGGCGCCGCCGGGGACGGTGTGCATGCACCAGAACGTGTCCGTGGCCGAGTCGATCGTCCTGTCCTGCTTCCAGGAGGCGGGCGAGCGGAACCGGATCGTCTACGAGCGCGAGAACTTCCCGTCCGTGCGTTACGTGTTCCAGTCGCGGCGTGGGCTCGAGGTCGCGGCCACCGACGACGTGCTCGGCGAGATCGACGAGCGCACGCTGCTCGTCCCCGTGCAGCACGTTCTGTTCAAGTCCGGCGAGATCCAGGACGTCGAGGCGATCGTGCGGCGCGCGCACGACGCGGGTGCGTACGTCGTGCTCGACGCGTACCAGTCGGCGGGGACCGTGCCGCTCGACGTGACGGAGCTCGGTGTCGATTTCGCGGTCGGCGGCTCGGTGAAGTGGCTCTGCGGCGGGCCCGGGCGCGGGCTGGCTGTACGTGCGGCCGGATCTGATCGACCGGCTCGAGCCGTCGGTGACTGGCTGGCAGGCGCACGCTCGTCCGTTCGCGTTCGAGCCCGAGCTCGAGTACGCCGACGGGATCGCGCGCTTCCTCACCGGCACGCCGAACGTTCCGGCGCTCTACGCCTGCACGCCCGGCTACGACCTGATCGAGGAGATCGGCGTCGAGCGGATCCGGGCGAACTCGCTGCGGCAGACGCAGCTCCTCATCGAGGGCGCGGAGGCGAGGGGCTTCGAGGTGCGCTCGCCGCGCGAGGCCGGAGCGCCGCGGCGGCACGGTGACGGTTCACGTCCCGGACTTCGAAGCGGTGCACGAGGAGCTGTCCGAGCGCCAGATCCTCTGCGACTTCCGGCCCGACGCCGGCATCCGCCTCGGGCCTCACTACTTCACGACCGACGACGAGCTCGTCTTCGCCCTCGACCAGATCGCCGAGATCCTCGAGACGAGCGCGCACGAGCGTTGGCTCGGCGCGACGGCGCGCTTCTAGCCATGTCAGGGGTCAGACCCCTCCCATGGCCGTAACAGCCCCGGCCGCCGGTTAAGCGGCCTCGTCGAGCCTGAGTCTCGCCTCCGTCCCGGCGAGCAGCGCCTCGCAGATCGGCGCGGCGGCGTCCCTGCAGTCGTGGCAGCGGAGCGATCCCGACCGGTCGAGCGGAGGAGAAAGCTCCGCCCCACACGACAGGCAAATGCTCGGTTGCGGTTGCTGCTCGATCGTCTGTCCTTTTCCTCGGCCCGGCCGCGGTTTCCTGCATAGCGATCCCTCGATCGAGCGGGGCGGACAGATTCCCTTGAAGATCGCGAGGAAACCTGCCGATACTCACGCGGATGCGTTTCGTGGGGGCACTCATCGCTGTACTCGGCGCGGTCCTGGCGCTCGGCCTCGCGTCGCCTGCCGGAGCGGCAGAGATCGTGACGCGCAACGCGACCCAGATCGCGCTCGGCACCGACAATCAGGGCCGCGCGATGGTCACCTACCGCTCGGCCGGCCGCATGTGGCATGTCTTCGTCTCGGGAGCGATCAACGCACGCTCTCCGAGCCGCACGCAGCGGCAGGTCAAGTTCAAGGTCGACTACTCGGGCGGGCGCGGCAAATGGCGCCTGTTCAGGAACACGTGCCGGCGCTACGACGGCCCGGCGCTCGCGTGGTACGTCAACGCGTGCAAGGCGAGCGACGGCACGTACTGGGCCCTCCAGAGCTGGCAGCGGATGCTGCCGAACGTCGGCTACGTCCCGTGGCGCTCCGACCAGAAGGTCTGGGAGCTGCACATCTCTCACTGGACGGGCGAGCTCGCGAAGCTCCAGGTCTTCCAGGACTGGGTCTACGGCGGCCGCTTCCAGGAGGTCTTCGGCCGCGCGACCTACCGCGGCGAGTCGATCCACGGCTTCAAGACGACGCATTCCGGCACGCCGCTCGACACGTACGGCCGACTCCTCTACCTCGACACGCTCAACTCGCAGTACGGGCCGGGCTGGAAGCGCGAGAACTCGTTCGTCGTCCACAACCCGAGCGGGATGTTCTGTTACGGCTTCTACCCGTACGGCTCGTACGGCGGCTATCCGACGCAGCGCACGGAGAAGCTCGCGGGCGTGGGCGACCGCTACCGCATGACGCTGAGCGGTCCGGGAGTCACCCCGGACGTGATGTGGACCGGCGACGGCCTCGTCGAGTACGACTCGAAGATCCCGGAGCTCGCAAGCTGGGAAGAGCAGATGTCAGCGAAGGTTCGCGAGATGGCTGCTCAGTACGGCGAGCAACAGTGCGGCCATCACTGAGCCGCCGCGGCCGGCGTCGGCTAGATATCCAACTCGAGCCCGTCGTGCGCGAACTCGAGCTCTTCGCCCTTCGGACGGCAGCTCGGCCGGGCGGTGCGTCAGCGAGCAGTCGCTTCGCGCCTGACGCCGTCGAAGGCCGCGAGCGCCTCGTCGAGCGCCAGGTGCCCGCGCGGCTCGCCGTCGAGCTCGCCGCGGAGCAGCGTCGCCTCGCACACGAACAGGTCGGCGTCGCGCGCCGCGTCCGACAACGAGTCGCTCGGCCCCGAATCGCCCGAGTAGGTCATCGTCCGGGCGCCGTCGGTGACGCGCAACGCGTACGCGTCGAGCCGGTAGTGCGGGACGCGCGTCGCGACGACGGTATGTCGCGCGGCCTCGAACGGAACGTCGGGCGCGTACTCGTGCACGCCGAACACACGCTCGAACATGTCGGGGAAACCGAGGCGCGAGCCGAACTGCTCGAGCTGCTCGATTCCTCCCGGCGGCACCCACACCGCCGCGCGCGCCGGCCCGTCGCCGCGCGCCTGCAGATACATCGATCCCCACACCCACGGCACGAGGTCGCCCCAGTGGTCGAGGTGGAAGTGCGTGATCACGATCGCGTCGACACGCGGCCACGGGTCGCGTGCGCGCAGGCGTGCGAGCACGCCCGGTCCGCAGTCGAGCAGGAGGTTGCCCGAGCCGTTCACGAGGTAGCCGGATTGCGCGCCGCCCGGGTTGGGCCACGCGGGCGAGCAGCCAACGACCGTCAGCTTCACGCTCGTATCTTCTCATCCCGATTGCTTTATGCTCCGCGCCATGGCAGATCCGCCCATCGATCTGGTCAAGCAGGTGCCGCTGTTCTCCGATCTCAACGACCGCGAGCTGAAGCAGGTGGCCGCGTCGATGAAGGAACGCACGTTCCGCACCGGCGATCACATCACCGAGGAGGGCAAGGGCGGCGTCGGCTTCTTCGTGATCGACGACGGCACGGCGAAGGTGTCCGTCGGCGGCCAGGAGGTGCGCACGATCGGACGCGGCGACTACTTCGGCGAGATCGGGCTTGATCGCCGACATCGACCGGACGGCGACGATCACCGCCGACACCGATCTACGGTGCTTCGGGATGACGTCGTGGGACTTCCGGCCGCTCGTCGAGAACAACGCGTCGATCGCGTGGAAGATGCTGCAGATCATGGCGCAGCGGCTCAGAGAAGCACAGGCGCACTAGCTCTCGCGCGGTCGCGCGGTCGTGACAGAAGCCGAGGAGAGCGAGCTTCCCGCGTGGTCGCTCCCGCCGGGATCGACCGACCGGATCAAGCTCGACTTCCAGTGGCCCGAGCGCGTCACGCGCGAGTGGGCGCTCGCGGGCGCGACCGGCAAGGGCATTCGCGTCTGCATCCTCGACAGCGGCATCGAGCCGGATCATCCGCTCGTCGGCAAGGTCGACGAGGCCGTCGCGATCGCGGTCGACGAGAACGGCGACCCGGTGGCGACGCCCGACGAGGAGGGCGATCTGTGCGGGCACGGCACCGCGTGCGCCGGGATCATCCGCGGCATCGCGCCCGACTGCGAGCTGCACAGCGTTCGCGTGCTCGGCGCCGGCTACACCGGCTCCGGGCGCGATTCTCCTGGCCGGCCTGCGCTGGGCGATCGAGCAAGGCTTCCACGTGATCAACATGAGCCTCTCGACGACGAAGCGGCAGTTCGCGGAGGTGCTCCACGACCTCGCGGACACGGCGTACTTCAACCGCACGATCCTCGTCGCGTCGGCTCACAACATGCCGGTGCAGAGCTATCCGTGGCGCTTCTCGTCGGTGATCTCGGTCGGCAGCCACAGCGAGTCCGAGTCGCTGCGCTTCTACTACAACCCGAACCCGCCGGTCGAGTTCTTCGCTCGCGGCGTCGACGTCGAGCTGGCGTGGATGGACGGCGCGACGATCCACGCGACGGGGAACAGCTTCGCAACGCCGCACATGTCGGGCATCTGCGCGCTGCTGCTCTCCAAGCACCCGGAGCTCACGCCGTTCCAGCTCAAGAGCGTGCTGCACCTGATCGCGGACAACGTGAGAGGAGGAGGCGAGACATGACCGAGGATGGATTCAGGGCTGCCGTCGCAGCCGGCGTGATCGGCTCGAACGACGCCTACCGCTCGCTGCTGCGCTCGATCGTCGAGGTCGCGCGCGCGATCTTCGGCGCTCAGCGCTCGTCGATCTTCCTGCTCGACGAGGAGGCGGACGAGCTCGTGTTCGAGGCGATCGCCGGCGACGAGGAACAGGGGCTGATCGGCACGCGCATCCCGTCGAGCACGGGCATCGCAGGCTGGACTCTGGTCACCCGGCAGCCGCTCGTGATCGAGGACCTGACGCAGGACCCGCGGCACGCGCGCGAGGTGGCGAAGTCGACGGGCTACGTGCCGAAGGGGATCATGTCGGTGCCGCTGCTCGTCGAGGAGCGCGCGCTCGGCGTGCTCCAGGTCCTCGACCGGCCGCGCCGGCCCGGGTTCACGCTCCAGGAGATGGAGCTGCTCGGGCTCTTCGCGAACCAGGCGGCGATCGCGCTCGACCTGCTCCAGCGCTCGCGGCGCGCGCAGGCGGCGCTCGAAACTGCGAGCGGCGACGTCGCGGTGGTCGCGCGGCTCGCCGCGGCGCTCGACGGGCTCGAGGAGGAAGACCGCGCGAAGGGGCTGCGGCTGCTCGAGGCGCTCGAGGACGTTCTGCGCAAATGAGAAGGGCGCCTTGCGGCGCCCTTCTCGAAAGCGTTGGCGATTGTTCTAGAGGTGCGCCTTCGGCACGATCCGGTGAGCCTCGACGTCGGGCGTGTCGGTGTCCTCGCCGTCCTCAGTCCGCGCCCGCGTCTTCAGGTGAAGCTTGTGACCCTCGACGTCCGCGCTGTCGCCCTCGTCGTTCTTGACGCTGGACGCGCTCGTCCTCCTTGGTGTCCATGTTCTCCTTGTCCGACAAGACGTTCTCCTTTCGCGCGCTCGATTACAGCCTGTCCTCGCACTCTAGACGGGTGATCCCGCCCGAAATCTTCCCTCCCTTGCTTCAAAAGCACAAGGGATCGTGCGATTCTCCCTTCGTGAAGGGGCTGCGAAACCGTCTCGACGAGTCGCGGAAGGCGTTTCGCGCGGTCTTCCACAACCCCGAGCTGCGCAAGGTTCAGCTCGCGCACATCGGCTCGATCACCGGCGAGTGGGGCTACGTCGTGGCGCTGCTGGTGTACGCGGAGGCGCACGGAGGGCCGAAGGCGGTCTCGCTCGTGCTCGTGCTGCGCTGGGTGTCCGCGGCGCTGACGTCGTCGTGGCTTGCGGTGCTCGCGGACCGCGTTCCGGCGCGAGCGGGTGATGCTCGTTGCGGACCTGACCCGCGCCCTCGTGATGGTGCTCATGGCGATCGCCGCCTTCTCGGGCTGGTCGTCGGCGGTCATCTACGCGGGCGCGACGTTCGTCTCCGTCGCGTCGCGCGCCTTCTACCCGGCGCAGCAGGCGCTCCTGCCGACCCTCGCGCGGACGCCCGAGGAGCTGACGGCCGCGAACGTCGCCTCGTCGGGCATCGAGAGCGTGGGCGCGTTCGCCGGGCCGGCGCTCGGCGGTCTGCTGCTCGCCGTGACCGACACCGGCACGGTCTTCGCAGCGACCGTCGCTGACGTTCATCTGGTCGGCCTTCCTCGTCTCGCGGCTCCGCGCGTCGGAGCGGCCAGAGGTGGCACCAGAGGTCGAGACGCCGGGGATGCTCGCCGAGGCGCTCGAGGGCTTTCGCGTGCTCGCCAAGGAGCCTGCCGCGCGGCTTGATCGTCGGCCTGTATTCGGTGCAGACCCTGGTCGACGGAGCGATGAAGGTCCTGCTCGTCGTCACCGCGCTCGACCTCCTCGACATCGGCAAGTCCGGGCTCGGCTTTCTGAACGCCGCGATCGGCGTCGGCGGGCTGATCGGCGTCGGGCTCACGTTCGCGCTCGTCGGCAGGAATCGTCTCGCCAACGACTTCGGCACCGGGCTTCTGCTCATGGGGGCTCGCGCTCGGCCTGATCGGCGTCTTCCCGAAGACCGTCGCAGCGATCGTCCTCCTCGGCGTGCTCGGGATCGGCAACACGATCGTCGACGTCTCAGCCGTCACGTTGATGCAGCGCGCCGTCCGCGACGAGGTGCTGGGGCGCGTGTTCGGCGCGCTCGAGAGCCTGCTGATCGCCACCGCCGCGCTCGGGGCGCTCCTGGCTCCGCTCCTGATCAACGTCGCCGGGATCCGTACGTCGCTCGTCATCGTCGGCGGCCTGCTCGTCGTCGTCACCGGTCGCGCTCTGGGCGAAGCTGCGCGCGATCGACCTGCGCGTCCACGTTCCGCGAGGCCGTGCTCGACCTGCTGCGCGCGAACCCGATCTTCGGTCCTCTGCCGCCGCCGACCGTCGAGCACCTGGCCGCAAGGCTCGTTCCGCGGACGGAGGAGGCCGGCGCGACGATCTTCCGCCAGGGCGACCACGGCGACCTCTTCTATCTCGTCGAATCGGGGCTCTGCGAGATCTCGATCGACGGCGAGAGAGTCTCGACCGCCGGCCCCGGCGACGGCTTCGGCGAGATCGCGCTTGCTGCACGACGTCCCGCGTACGGCGACGGTGACAGCCGTCGAGGACACGAAGCTCCAGTCTCTGGAACGCGACGACTTCATCGCCGCGGTGACCGGCCATGCGCCGAGCCGCGAGGCCGCCGACGCGATGATCGGCTCGCGGCTCGCGTCGGTGTCGGGAGTCGCGTCGGCGTGACCGTTCCGCTGACCGACGCCGAGCTCGTCGCCCGCTGTCGCGCCGGAGACGAGGCGGCCTGGGCCGAGCTCGTCAACCGTTTCTCGCGTTACGTCTATTCGATCGCCGTCCAGGGCTTCCGCCTGTCGGAGCACGACGCCGAGGACGTCTTCCAGGAGGTCTTCGCGCGGACGTACGAGCGGCTCGGCGCGCTGCGCGACGACGCGGCCGTCAAGCCCTGGCTCGCGCAGCTCACGCGCAACCTCTGCGTCGACCGCCTCAGGGAAAGCTCACGTGTCGAGCCCGCGGAAGACGTCGAGCCGCCCGACGTGGACGACACGCTCGCGAAGCTCGATCTCGCGCTGACGGTCCGCGAATCGCTGCAGGCGCTCGGCGACCCCTGCGCCGACCTCCTCGACCGCTTCTTCTGCCGCGACGAGAGCTACCGGACGATCGCCGAAGCGGTCGATCTCCCCTCCGGGACGATCGCGAGCCGGATCTCGCGCTGCCTCGTGAAGCTGCGTGGGCAACTCGAGGGAAGAAACGAGGCTCCCGGCCCGTCTGGAGTTCGATGAGCGAGAACACCTGGAACGAGGAGGACCTGGGCAAGCTCCTCGGGCTGCTGAAGCCGGCCCCTCGGGCCTGGGTCGACGCGGCAGCCGAGATGCCCCGTCTGCGTGCGGTCTTCGACGACCTCGTGGAACGCGCGGAGGCGGACGCGGCATTTCGTTCCGTGGTCATCGCGGATCTCGAGGCGGCGCTGGCGCGTGAAGGCGTCCAACCGACGACTCGCCGCCTCGAGGTCCTTCGCTCCCGCCTCTCGCTGTAGAGCCGCGTCGCTCGCCGCCTCCGAGGTAGCCGCTCGCGTTTGCGCGGGCGAACGGAGAGAATCCGCGCGTGCTCACCGTGACCGTCGAGGACCTGCTGGACGAGCTGGCGCAGGGCACACCCGTGGCCGCAGCCGGCTCGGCGGCCGCGCTCGTCACGGCAACGGCTGCCGCGGTCGCGGCGGTTGCGGCCCGCGCATCGCTCGACTCGTGGGACGAAGCCCGCGCGAGCGCGGCGCAGGCAGATGCCTTGCGCGGTCGCGCGGTCGCGCTCGCCGCGGAGGACACGGAGGCGGTCGAGGCCGTGATCGCCGTGCAGGAACTCGAGCAGCGACGTTCCGGTCGAGCAGCGCGACTTCCGTCTCGGCCGAACGCTCGAGCGAGCGGCCGACGTCCCGCTCTCGATCGCCGAGACCGCGTCGCGACGTCGCGATCCTGGCGGCGCACATCGCAGCCCGGTGCCGCGGCGACGTTCGCGCGCGACGCGGTGGCCGCCGCCTACCTCGCCCACGGCGCCGCGCGGGCCGCAGCTCACCTGGTCGAGATCAACCTCGCCGCGGGCGGAGACAGCGTCCGGGTCAAGCGCTGTCGAGACCTCGTCCGGGCGGCCGCAGCCGCCGCGGACGAGGCCTCCGTTCTGTAGGAGCTAGCCCGCCGCGAGGACGCGCGAGCGACGATCCGCTCGCCCGCCCGCGAGTGCCGTGAAGCGCGTCAGGCCGCCGAAGCCGAACGTCACGCTCGGGCAACTCGTCTGGGCGTAGACCATCAGACGCTGATCCCGCTTCCGCTCGTCCGAGAGCAGTCCTTCCGTGCCGCAGTCAGTGCTCAGCTTCGTCTCCTCCGGACGCCCTGCGCCCTTGGTCGGAGCCGTGTTCCACGAGGCGCCCCGCCGCGCGTTCCTGAGCTTTGCGATGTTCGTGTTCACGTTGCCTCCCCGTGCCGCAGCTTTCATGGACGATCTTCGAGATCAAGCGCCGCAGTGCTGCTTGCTCTCGATGAGTCCAACGTAGAGACCGAGCCCGGAGACGAGCGCCCCCTCGAAGGGGGATGGAGCAGATTCCTTGAGCGAAAGATCGCTCTTTCGGGGGAGCCTCATCGAGTGATCTGCGCTAAACGTCGCGCGTAGTCGGGTGCGCTCGGCTCGTCCTCGTGACGGAAGTAGACGAACGCCGGGGGCCGAATTCGCCCGGCGACCGCGCGCAGGTCATCGTCGGTGTAAGGCGGCTCGCGCAGGCGGATGTAGCGAAACGGCTCGGACTCGAAGTCGTCGACGCGGACGATGCCGTCGATGTCGTCCCACGAGGGATCGCGGAAGTCCCACGCGACGAGCAACTCTGACGGCAGCGAGCCGAGGACGAACTCGAGCATGCCGTCGTCTCGCGGGCTCTGGACGGTGATGCGGATCGGCCCGAGCCTGTCGCCGAGCGCCTGCACCCGCTCGACGAACGTCGGCACGCGATCGAGCCGCGTCAGCGGCATCTTCACCGCGAACGTGAATCCCGGCTGAGTCTGCTCGGCCCAGCGCTCGAACTGCCCCTCGGCCGGAAGCCGGTAGCCGGTCGTGTTCAGCTCGACGGTGTCGAAGCGCTCCGAGTAGAACGAGAGAAACGTCTTGGGGTCGGCGCCGGCCGGATAGAAGCCGCCTCGCCAGGACGGATAGCTCCAGCCGGACGTGCCGACATGTACGCCCGTTAAAGTCTCACGCTCCTTGGCCGTCATGTCGGAAGTCGTAACCGAGAACGCGATCACCGTGCTGGATCACGGGTTCGTCCGCCTGGACGACGCCATGGCGAGCGACCTCTCCGTCGTCAACGGCGCGCGCGTCTCCTTCGCCCGCCGCAAGGAGGAGCTCGACGACTCGGATGCCGGTCTGATCCGTTTCCTCATGCGCGAGCGCCACGGCACGCCGTTCGAGCACAACGCGTTCCGCTTTCACATCCGGTGCCCGATCTTCGTCGCGCGCGAGTGGATGCGACACCGCGTCGGCTCGTTCAACGAGTTCAGCCTCAGGTACGCGCCGCGCGACGGAGGACTTCTACGTCCCGGAGCCCGAGGACGTTCGCTCTCAGGTCGGCAAGCCCGGCGCGTACAGCTTCGAGACGGTCGAGCCCGCGCTCGCGGCAGAGACACGCGACGCGATGCGCGAGGTGTACGAGCAGGCGTTCGCGACCTACGAGCGCCTCGTCGAGGCGGGCGTCGCGCGCGAGGTCGCGCGGAGCGTCCTTCCGGTCGGCGCCTACACCGAGTTCTACTGGACGGTCAACGCGCGCTCGCTCATGAACTTCGTCTCGCTGCGCGCCTCGGAGACTGCCCAGCGGGAGATCCGCCGCTACGCCGAGGCCGTCGAGCATTTCCTCGAGCAGCAGATGCCCGTGACGTACGCCGCGTTCGTCGCCGGCGGCCGCCGCGCGCCCTAGAACCGTCCGTTCGCGCCGCCGCCGGCGCGTGTGAGGGCGCTGTTCGGATCACGTCAAATTTCGCGAATTCCCGACTGAAAAGCGCCGAATTCGGCAAGAAGGGACGCGCCGTTTACGGATAGGGGGCTCTCGTGAAGAAGCTGCAATTCGTCATCCTCGCCGCGCTTGCTCTTGCGCTACCCGGGCCCGGCGGGGCCGCATCGATCCAGGTCACGATCTCGGCGACGGCATTCACGCCGAAGACCTTGACGGTCAACTACGGCGACACGGTCAAGTGGAAGAACGCCGACAAGGTGAACCACCAGCTGGTCGCCGACAACGGAGCATTCGCGTCGCCGATCCTCAGGCCCGGCGACTGGTACACGTTCACGTTCAAGAACGCCGGCAAGTTCGGCTACCACGACGCACTGAAGCCGTCGCTCAAGGGCACGATCACGGTGAAGGGGCCGCCGGCCGTCGGTGACGCTGAACGTCGGCCTGCCGATCATCACCTACGGCCAGCAGACGAACCTGTCGGGCACCGTCGTCGAACGGTCAGCCGAACGAGCCCGTGGTCGTCACGTCGCAGCCGTACGGCTCGTCCGTGCAGCAGGTCGCGACGCTGATGACCGGCGCCGGCGGGAGCTTCACCTACGTCATCCGCCGAGCGTCTACACCACGTACAACGTGAAGTGGAAGAACGCCACGAGCCAGACGGTGACGGTGCAGGTCCGGCCGAAGCTGACGCTGACGCGCTCGAGCAAGTGGCGCTTCTACGCGAGGGCGACCGCCGCTCCGTCGCTCGCCGGCCGGAAGATCTACTTCCAGCGCCACTCGCAGTTCGGTCAGTGGGTCACGGTCTCGAGCCTGAAGCTCGGCCCGCTCAGCGGGCGCATCTTCAAGGTGCCGCACGTCAAGGGAACGACCTACTACCGCGTCTACATGACGACGAACCAGGCGGGGCTCGGTTACCTCGAGACCTGGAGCACCACGGCTCGCGTCCACTTCAGCAAGTAGTCGTCCTCAGACAGTCGTCAGCAGCACGCGCCCAGGCGTGTGCTGCTGCGGCTTCTGGAGCGTCAGCGCCCAGCCGTCGAAGCGGGTCAGCTTGTACGGCGCGTTCAGGCGGATCTCGGTCGTCCGCCCGGCGGACGACGAACGTCCCGCAGGGCGCGACGGGGCGGCCCTTCTTCGTCAGCCAGAGCGCGTAGTAGCCCGCGCGGCGGGAGCTTCTCGAGGTTCGTGACCCGGACGAGCATCGGCCAGTTGCCTGCGTCGTCCTTGGCGCCGAGCGTCAGCGACGCGCTCGCGCCGCGCGGGCGCGGCCGGCGTGGCCTCCATCGCGATGACGCGCGCTCGCGCTGAAGCCCGCCGAATCGCGCTCGTGGCCGGTCAGGTAGCCGCCGCCGAAGACGGCCAGCGCGATCGCCGCGGCGAGCACGGCGATCGCCGCGTGGCGGCGCCGGTTGAAGAACGGGACGACCTCGGCCTCCTCGACCCCGGGCGTCCTGTCGAGCGACGGGGACAGCTCGGGGAGCGGGCCGGCCGCGACGAGCAGGTCGTGCGCGTGGCGCAGGCGCCGGCGCTCGTCCGGCTCCAGATCGGTTCCGACGAGCTCGTCGAAGTCCGGGCTCATCTGAACTCTCCCTCGAGCAGGTCGGCCAGGCGGGCCAGCCCGCTGCGGGTTCGCGTCTTCACCGTGCCGAGCGGAATGTCGAGGAACCGGGCGATTTCGCTCTGCGAGAGCCCGCTCCAGTACGCAAGCTCGAGCACCTCGCGCTCGGGCGGCGGCAGGTCGTCGACCGCGCGGTGGACGCGCCACGAGACGTACGAGGCCTCGGTCTCCTCGGCCGGACCGGCTCCGGGCGCGACCTGCTCGGGTGGCTCCGCGAAAGTCTGCTCGCCGCGTGCCCGGGCGCGGTCGACGATCGCGTTCCGCGCGACGGCGTAGAGCCAGGGGGCGCCGGGGCCGCGCTCGGGCCGATAGCTCGGGGCGGAGCGCCAGATCGACGCGAACGTCTCCTGCACGGCGTCCTCCGCGCGGGTCCGGTCGCGGAGCATCCGCAGGGCCAGCCCGAGGAGTGGCCGGGCGTATCGGTGGTAGAGGCTCTCGAATGCATCGCTGTCGCCGTCGGCTATCCGCTGGAGGAGGTCGCCATCGGTCTCCCGAGGCTCGGCCCTGACCGCAGGGGGCTCGAGGCGCACGGGAGTGGCGGTGGCCTCCATGTCTCCTTCTTCTCTACGCATCGGATGGGGCGCCGGTTTCAGGGAGCCGTTGAAGATTGTGACGCTTTCGCCCGATCCGCTCTCCTCGACTTGTACGGATCCCGTTAATCCCCGCTTTGAAACGCGAAAAGCGGTGAAACCGAGGTGTACATGACCTTGAGGAGGGATTTGATGAAAAGAATGCTCTATGTCGCATTCGCTGCGCTCGTGCTGGCCATTCCGGCCACGAGCTCTGCGACGACGGACGCGACTGTCAACGTGAAAATTACGCAGGGAGCTTTCGCCCCGGCCAACGTCACGCTCAACGCGGGCGACACGGTCACCTGGACGAACAACACGAACGGGATGCACCAGGTCGTCTCCGACGACGGCGTCTTCGTGTCGCCGGTGTTGAAGGCCGGCCAGTCCTACTCGTTCACCTTCAAGGCGGCCGGAAAGTACGTCTACCACGACGCGCTTCACCCCGCGCTGAAGGGCACGACGACCGTCACCGGTCCGCCGCCGGAGGTCACCCTCTCGGCCGGTACGGCGATCGTGACGTACGGTGGATCGACCACGATCTCGGGGAAGATCTCCTCCGGTGACGCGAGCGAGTCCGTGGTGATCTCGTCGCGCACCGTCGGCTCGTCGTCCACCCAGCAGGTGGCGACCGTGACGACGGGAACCGGCGGTACCTTCACGACGACCGTGAAGCCGTCGATGCAGACGACGTACACCGCGACGTGGAAGGGCGCCACCAGCCAGAGCGTGACCGTCGCGGTTCGCCCGAAGGTCGCCTTCGCGCACTACGGCAAGACCAGGTTCGTCGCCAAGGTGCGCACGGCGACGTCGCTCGAGGGCCATCTCCTGTACCTCCAGCGGTACACCGGCGTCGGCTGGATCACCGTGAAGCGCGTGACGCTCGGACCGACGGGCGGCGCGATCTTCGCCGCACCGCACCTGCGCGGCTACCGCACGTATCGTGTGTACCTGACATCGGCACAGGCCGGTAACGGATACCTCGACGCCGCGAGCAGCAAGGTGAGGCAGTACTTCCGCCGCTAGGCGTTTCGGACAGGCCCGAGGATCGCCTCGGGCCTGTCCGTCCATTTACCTGAAGGGAGTTGGGATGAAGAAGGTGCTTTTCTTGGCGGTCGCGGTGACCGTGCTCTGTGCCGGGTCCGCGTCCGCGAAAGACGTGGCGTCGACATCAGCAAGGTCGGCTTCGTCCCAGCAGCGATCACTGTGCAGGCCGGTGACATCGTGACGTTCACGAACAAGGACACGGTCGAACCATCAGGTCGTCTGCGCGAAATGCCCGTTTACGTCGGCTGTCCTCAAGCCGGGTGAGGGTGTCGCGTATCACGTATGTCCAGGCGGGCAAGTTCACCTCTGTCGATCCGCTGAACAAGAACAAGAAGGTGACGGTCACGGTGAAGGCGGTGCCGGCCGCGGTCGTGAACATGTCTGCGAAGCCCGCGACCGTGTCGTACGGACACTCCGCGGTCGTCGCCGGGACACTTTCGCCTGCGCAGGTCGGCCAGAAACTCGAGATCTTCGCGCAGCCGTGCGGTACCAACAACGCGCAAGTCGGTCTCGACGGTTGTCACGACGACCGGCGGCGCGTTCACGTATCAGGCGCAGCCTTCGGTCGGTACGAGTTACCACGCGCGCTACCGGTCGCTGGGCGGCGTGGTCACGAGCTCGCCCGTCAAGCTCGCCGTCCGCCCGACCGTGACGCTGGTGCGGCTGGCTCGAAACAAGTTCGGCGTCAACGTCGTCGCGAACCAGTCGTTCGTCGGCAAGGCGATCGCGTTCCAGCGCTACGTCGCGTTGAAGAAGCGGTGGTCGACCGTGCGGACCGTGACCCTCGGAACGAAGACGACGCAGGCGACTCCCGTCGCCGGCACGACCGTCAGCAGCAAGACGTTCACGGCGAGGCTCGTGCGCGGCCTGCGGGTGCGCGCCGTGCTCCCGCCCGCGCAGGCTGCTCCGTGCTACCTCGCGGCGAGCAGCACGACGATCCGCAGCTGATCCGTCCTCCGGGCAGGTCCGAGGGACGAATCCCTCGGACCTGCCCGTTCCTCTCTAGCCGCGTGCGGCGTCGAAGCGCTGCTGGACCGCGTCCCAGTTGACGACGTTCCACCAGGCGCCGAGGTACTCGGGCCGGCGGTTGTTGTACTTCAGGTAGTACGCGTGCTCCCAGACGTCGATCCCGAGCAGCGGGACGTCGTCCCAGTCCTTGAGGACCGGGCTGTCCTGGTTCGGCGTGGAGTAGACGGCGAGCCCCGTTCCGTCCCAGACGAGCCAGCTCCAGCCGGAGCCGAAGCGCTTGACGCCCGCGTCGTTCACGGCCTGCTTCAGCTCGTCGAGACCGCCGAAGGTGTCGGTGATCGCCTGCGCCAGCGAGCCCGACGGCTCGCCGCCTCCGTCCGGCGACATGATCTCCCAGAACAGCGCGTGATTCGCGTGCCCGCCGGCGTTGTTGCGCACCGCGGTGCGCTTGTCCTCGGGCAGCAGATCGAGCTCGACGAGCACGTGTTCGACCGGCCGGCCCTCCCACTGCGTCCCCGCAAGAGCGGCGTTCGCGTTGTCGACGTACGCCTGATGGTGCTTGTCGTGATGGAGCCGCATCGTCTGCTCGTCGATGGTCGGCTCGAGTGCTGCGTAGTCGTACGGCAACGGCGGGACCTCGAATGCCATGCGCTTGCTCCTTTCGTCCTTTAGCTCGGGCGATTATCCTCCCGCGGGATGTCGCTCGTCGCCCAGTACGAGGAGATCGCGCCGCGCGCGCTCAAGCCGGCGCTCCTCGAGCTCGACGGGATCTCGCGCGCGGCGGTCGAAGCGCACTACAAGCTCTACCAGGGCTACGTCACGAAGCGGAACGAGATCCTCGCCGCGCTGGCCGACGTCGATGCGAGCGCGGCGAACCAGGTCTACTCCGACTTCCGCGCGCTGAAGGTCGACCTCAGCTTCGCGATCGGCGGGATCAAGAACCACGAGGTCTACTTCGACCACCTCGGCGGCGACGGCGGCGATCCGCCCGGCGCGGTCCGCGATCTGCTTGCGCGCGACTTCGGCTCGGTCGAGGCGTGGCGGGCCGACCTCAAGGCGACGGGAATGGCCGCGCGCGGCTGGGCCTGGACGGCGTACGACTGGGACGAAGGCCGGCTGTTCAACTACCTCGGCGACGCCCAGAACACGTTCCCCGTCTGGAACGCGACGCCGCTCGTCGCGCTCGACGTCTACGAGCACGCGTACTTCATGGACTATCAGACCGACCGCGCGTCCTACATCGAGGCGTTCTTCGCGAACCTCGACTGGGGCGTCGTCGCGGACTGGGTCGGCCGCTACCAGATCCCGACGCGATAGAGCTCGCGCTCGCGATAGTCGTCGGCTACCTCGCGGGCTCGGTGCCGTCGGGGTACTGGCTCGTCCGCCTGCTCAAGCACGAGGACGTCCGCACGCGCGGCAGCGGGAACATCGGCGCGACGAACGTCTGGCGGACGTACGGCCGCTGGTACGGAGTGCCGGTCGTCCTGCTCGACACCGCGAAGGGATTCGTCCCGGCGCTCGTGTTCTCGCTCACGGTCTCGCCGCTCGCGGGCGTGCTCGCCGGCGCGGCGGCGATGCTCGGCCACGCACGGCCGCTGTTCCTCCGCTTCGAGAAGGGCGGGAAGATGGTCGCCACGACCGGCGGCGCCTTCCTCGGTGTGGCGCCGCTCGTCGCCCTCGTCGCCCTCGTCGTCTGGATCGTCCTCTTCCTGCTGACGCGCTACGCGTCGGTCGCGTCGATGGCGGCCGCCGTGTCGCTGCCGATCGCGGCGATCCTGCTCGGCCACTCGTGGCCGGTCGTCGTCTTCGCGACGTTCGCAGCCGGCGCCGTCGTGCTGCTGCACCGAGCGAACATCAGGCGCCTGCTGCACGGGGAGGAGAGCCGCTTCGTCCTCAGGAAGCGCGAGCGACGCGGTCGAGCGCCCCGGCGACCGGACATCCGAACGCCGTGACGCGACTTCACGGGGCGGAGTCGAGCGGCGCCATCGTCAGGCCGAAGCCCTTGAGCCGCTCCCAGTAGAGCTCGGCCGCCTCGCGGTGGCCGCTCCACACGACCGCTCGCCCCGCGTTGTGAATCCGGTCTGCGAGCCGTAGCCCCTTCTCGAAGTCCACGCCCGGGATCGTCGAGGCGAGCGCGAAGGCGACGCCGTCGAACGTGTTGTGGTTGTCGTTCAGGACGATGACGTGCCACGGCCGGCCGAGGGCCGAGCCGGTGTCCGGAGGGCGCGTGAGGGTCTCAGTCACGGAGCCAGTCGTCGAGCGTCGTGTGGCGCGCCGGGCGCGGCGCCGCCTGCGAGCTCGGCGCGGATTTCCCCCACGGTTCCGTACCGTTCGGCGAGCACGTCGTGGGCGTGGATCGACTCGATGTTCAGCTGCTTCGAGTACAGGAAGTCCTCGTCCGCGAGCTCGGGGAAGCGCTCGAGCGTCGTCGCGAGCGCGATCCGCACGGAGTCCTCGACAAAGCGCGGCTGGAGGTGCGCGTGCTCCACGACGAACAGCTCGTCCGGCCGCTTCAGCAGCTCGTAGACCGGCGAGCTCATCGAGGACTCGACGATGTCGACGAGCCGCTCGGCGTTCAGGCGGCTGTCGGAGCCGACGTAGAGCGTGCCGCGGCCGCGCTGGTTGTGCGTCGCCAGCGGGACGAGCTCGAGGATCCGGTCGACGTCCGCGTCGTCGAAGCCCGCGTCCAGCAGTCGCTCGCTCGCGAGGTTGCGCACGAGCCCCTGCGCGCAGGGACACGCGTTCATGCCGGTCGCCTCGACGCCGACGACGCGACGAACGCCGCGGTCCGACGCGCCGGCGATTCCGATCAGCGCGACCATCTCCTGCGTCGCGAGGTCGGTCACCGGCGTGCGTCGCTCGAGCGGATATCGCGCGCGGATTCGCACCTCGGCGCGCAGCGCGCGCTGCCGCTCGACGATGTGCTGCGCGATGTGCTCTGCGAGCGCCTCGATCACGAGCGCCTCGCCGATCACGACCCGCTCGATCGCCTCCTCGAAGAGCTCGGGGAAGCGGGACATGTGCACGCCCTTTTGCGACGCCGCGAGATCGACGGTGCAGTCGATCTCGGCCGCGACGACCTGCTCCCATTTCCCCCAGCGGAGGTGGATCGCCTTGGCGACGCCCTGGACTCCGGCGCGCGAAAGACCGAGCTCGACGTCGGGCCGCGAGGCCTGAAGGTCGTGTGTGACAAGCTTCGAGTCGCCGCCCATGTCAGCCTCGCAGGATACGTCGTTCGCACGTCTCACCTCGCTCGCCGCGCACGATCTGCGCACGCCGCTGGCGACCGTCTTCGGCTTCGCGCGGACGATCCAGCGGAGTGTCGAGCTCGAGCCGCCGGCGTCGCGTTACGTGGAGATGATCGTCGAGGCGTCGGTGCAGATGACGGAGCTCCTCGAGAAGCTGGCGCTCGTCGCGCGCATCGAAGCCGACCGCTACGAGCCCGTTCTCGCCGAGGTCGACACGCTCGCGCTCGCGCGTGCCGCCGTGCCGGATGCCGACGGCGAGGGGACGACGGTCGAGACGGACCCGCCGACGATCGAGCGTGCCCTCGCGGCGCTTGCCGAGTGCGCGCGGAAGCACGGCGGTGTTCCGGCAGTGACGATTCACGTGGACGGCGACGAGCTGACGCTCACGCCGGTGACCGAGCAGGCCGCTCCCGTGCTGACCGGCGACCAGTTGAAGGACCTCGGCGCCGCCGTCGCGGTCCGCGCGATCGAGGCCCTGGGCGGCTCGGTCGAGCTGGCTAACGGGGCGCTCGTCGTCCGGCTTCGCTGAGCCGCAGCATCGCGACCACGCCGAGCGCCGGCCCGGGCGCGAGGAACGCGAACGCCCAGCGCCAGCCGACGGCGTCCTCGAGCACCGGCACGAGCCAGATCGTCGCCACCGTCAGCGTGAAGCCGAGCGCGAGCTGGAGCGTCAGCGCCGTCCCGACGTACGCCTGCTCCGCCTCCTCCGTGACCAGCGTCGAGAACTGCGCCGAGTCGGCGATCACCGTGAAGCCCCAGACGAGCGCGAGAGCGACGGCCGCGGTCGTGGAGATGCCGGCGACGACGCCGATCGTCAGCGCGCACGCTCCCGAGATCGCCATCATCGCCGCGGCCGTCCGCGCGCGGTCCCAGCGATCGCTCAGGACGCCGCCGGCCCAGCAGCCGATCGCGCCGACGCCGATCACCGCGAACGTCGCGAAGGCGGCGGCCGTCTGCGAGTCGAAGAGCTCGTCCGCGGCGAAGACGAGGAACCACGACCACATCGCGTAGAGCTCCCACATGTGGCCGAAGTAGCCGAGCGACGAAAGGCGGACGCCGCGGTTCGCGAAGACCCGTCGCGCCTGGTGCGGGTCGAAGACGGCGGGCGGGAACGGAAACGGCCCCGGCCGCACGCGCCGCGAGCACGATCGCGCCGCCGGCGAGCGTGAGCAGCGACGTCACGGCGATCACGAGCGTGCCAGTCGAGCCCGCCGAGGCCGTTGACGAGGTGAGGCGCTCGCCGAACCGAGCGTGAGCGCGCCGACGAGGATCCCGAGCGCGACGCCGCGCCCGCGCCGGAACCACGTCGCCATCAGCTTGAGCGCCGGCGGGTAGACGCCCGCGAGGAAGAAGCCGGTCAGGGCGCGGAGCGGCAGCGCGAGCCCTCGGGCCCGTGCGCGAGGAGCACGAGCGCGTTCGCGCCAGCGGCACCGAGTGTCCCGCCCGCGATCACGACGCGCGGGTCGACGACGTCGGCAACGTTGAGCACGCTCGAGAGCAGAGCTCCGGCCACGAAGCCGAGCTGCACGGCGATCGTCAGCCAGGCGCTGCCCGTGCTCGACAGGTGCCACTCCTCGCGGAGCTGCGGGATCACGGCCGAGGCCGAGAACCACGTCGTCATCGAGAGGACGATCGAGGTCGCGAGCAGAACGAGCGCGCGACGTGCGCCGGGCTCCGTCAGATCTGCTCGATCTGCTCGGTCCACACGAGCGCGGTGCCGTCGAGGACCACGACGCCTTCCCCGTTCACGATCGTCGTCCGCAGCGTCGTCAGCGGCTTGTCCTCGCGCACCGCGACAACCTCGACCTCGGCCGTGATCTCGTCGCCCGGCGAGACCGGCGCGCGGAAGCTCCAGTCGACGTGCAGGAACACGCTGCCCGGGCCCGGGAGATCCTCGGCGACGACGGCGTTGAGCAGCCCGGTCGTCACGCCGCCCTGCACGATCAGCCGCCCGAAGCGCGAACGAGCCGCCGCTTCCTCGTCGTAGTGCAGCGGGTTGCGGTCCCCCGTCAGCTCGGTGAAGAGCTCGATGTCGCGCGCGCTGATTCGACGGGTGCGCCGCGCGGTATCGCCGACCTTCACCGCAGCAGCCGCGACAGGCGCCGGTCCTTCAGGATGCGGCCGCCGGTCTGGCAGTCGGGGCAGTAGTAGACGGTGTGCTCCTCGTAGTCCACGCGCGCGATCGGCGCGCCGCAGACGTAACACGGCTCGTTCAGCTTGTCGTGCACGCGGTAGGTGCGCGCGTCGTTCGCGCCGCGCTCGCGCAGCTCGAGCCCGCGCTCGAGCTCGGTGTCGATCGCCTGTGCGAGCCCCTCGACCTGCTCCCGGTCGAGATCCTTGCTCAGCGCGAACGGCGAGAGCCGTGCGTGGTGGAGGATCTCGTTGGCCCACGCTCGGCCGATCCCGGCGATCACGCGCTGGTCGCGGAGCAGGGAGTGGAGCCGGCGCGACTCCTGTGCCAGGATCGCCTCGAGCGAGTCGGCGCCGAGGCCGAGCGCCTCGGGCCCGAGGTGCGCGAGCTCGGCTTCCGCCGCTCCCGGGGTGAGCAGCCACACGCCTGCGCGCTTCTTCGAGCCCGCCTCGGTGAGGACGAGCTGCGCGCCGCCTTCGAACGTGAGCCGGAAGGCCGGCGCCTTCGGCCCCTTCTCTCCCGCGCGGAGGTAGCGCAGGCGACCGGCGGTCATCAGGTGCACCAGCAGGACGAGCTCGCCGTCCTCGGTCGGAAAGAGCAGCCGCTTCGCGCGCCGCCGCGCGCCGGCAAGCCGCCGGCCGTCCAGCGTCGAAAGCGGCGGATCGAACGTCTTCAGCGTCGCGACGTGCGCCGGACCGGCCTTCGCGATCGGAAACGCGCTCACCGGCTCGTCGAGCTGGCGTCGCCACGCCTCCATCTCGGGGAGCTCGGGCATTTAACGTCCGTCTTCCATGGTCGACCCCATCAGCGTAGTGGTGCGGCGAGGCGACGTCGTCGAGGCCACGCATCGTGTGCACGCGGTCGCGGTCGAGCCCGACGGGACGACGGTTGCCTTCGGCGACCCGAAGCTCGTCACGCTGCTCCGCTCGTCGGCGAAGCCGTTCCAGGCGCTGCCGCTCGCGCGCGCGTTCGACGACCTCGACGCGCGCGAGCTCGCGATCGCCTCGGCGTCGCATCTCGCCGACCCTGCGCAGCTCGAGGCGGTCCGCATGCTGCTCCGGCGCGCGGGCGCCGACGAGGACGACCTCGAGTGCGGACCGGCCGGCCGGCCGCCCTCGCGGCTCAACCACAACTGCTCCGGAAAGCACGCCGGGATGCTCGCGGCGTGCCGCGCGAACGGCTGGCCGATGCAGGGCTACCGGCTCGCCGACCACCCGATGCAGCGCCAGAATCTCCGCGACGTCGCCGACGCGGCCGGTGCCGACGAGGAAGCCGTTGTGGTGGCGGTCGACGGTTGCGGCGTACTGACGTTCGCCTTGACGCTCGCCGAGATGGCGGCGATGTTCCCGCGTCTCGAGAGCACGCTGCAAGGAAAGGCGGTTGCGGATGCGATGCGCGCGCATCCCGATCTGCTCCGCGGGCCGGACGGAACCGACACGCTGCTCGTCAAGGCGCTCCCGGGAGCGGTGGCGAAGGGCGGCGCCGAAGGCCTCATCTGCGGGACGCTGCCGAACGGCATCGGCTTCGCCGCGAAGTGCGAGGACGGCCACGCGCGGGCGCTGCGTCCGGCGCTCGCCAGGCTGTTGGCGACCATGGCAATGCCGTTGCCGGACTTCATCGAGGTGCCGGTCGAGAACAGTCGCGGAGAACGTGTCGGAACGATCGCAGCGATGTAAAAAAAACGTTATGAAATGTTTGGTTCGCGTGTAGTATCCCGCGCGTACTGAGGGCGAGTCGGGGGTTGAGGTCGACCGGCTCTTGCGTATCGGAGGCGTTCCACCTATCCGCTGGTGTCCACGTAGCGCGACTTACGGGAGGTGCTCTTGCTCACCGTCGACATCTCGTTGCCCGACGTCGAGGAACTGCACAAGCTTGTGCAGGACGGACAGGAGAAGGGATTTCTTACCTACGACGAGATCGTCGCCGGGCTCGAGGAAGTCGAGCTCACCAAGGAGCAAGTCGAAGACTTCTACACGTACCTCATCGACCACGGGGTCGAGCTCATGGAGGGCGAGACCCACAAGAGGCCGCACCACGAGCAGGTCCCGCCCGAAGACGAGAAGGCCGCCGCGAAAGAGGCGAACGCCAAGCTCGACCTGACCGTCGAGCCGTCGCTCGACTCGCTGCGGCTCTACCTGCGCGAGATCGGGAAGGTGCCGCTGTTGACCGCCGACCAGGAGGTCTACCTCGCAAAGCGCATCGAGCGCGGCGACATGTCGGCCAAGACGCAGATGATCGAGGCGAACCTCCGCCTCGTCGTCTCGATCGCGAAGTCGTACCTCGGACGCGGCCTCTCCTTCCTCGACCTGATCCAGGAAGGCTCGCTCGGCCTGATCCGCGCGGTGGAGAAGTTCGACTACCGCAAGGGCTACAAGTTCTCGACCTACGCGACGTGGTGGATCCGTCAGGCGGTCACGCGCGCGATCGCCGACAAGGCGCGCACCATCCGCATTCCGGTGCACATGGTCGAGAAGCTGAACAAGGTCGTCCACATCGAGCGCCAGCTCGTGCAGCGCCTCGGCCGTGAGCCGAATCCGGAGGAGATCGCCGAGGAGCTCGAGATGACCCTCGACGAGGTCCGCGACATCCTGCGGATGTCGCAGCTGCCGATCTCCCTCGAGAAGCCGATCGGCGAGGAGGAGGAGTCGTCGCTCGGCGACTTCGTCCCCGACGAGTCGGCGGAGTCACCCTACGACACGGCTCAGGTTCAGCTCCGGCGCGAGGACATCAAGCGCGCGCTGGACGCGTTGCCCGAGCGCGAGCGCCAGGTGATCGAGCTTCGGTTCGGCCTGCTCGGCGAGCAGCCGTGCACGCTCGAGGAAGTCGGTCGCGCCTTCGGCGTCACGCGTGAGCGAATCCGCCAGATCGAGAACAACACGCTGAAGAAGCTGGAGAGCCTCCCCGAAGCGCAGGGCCTCAAAGACTGCGTCTAGTTACCGGTCGAAGTGCTGCGCACTTTGACCGGGTGAAGGCTTTGTTGGAAGGTTGCTGCTCCGCCGGCGCGCGTTGTGCAGCGCGGCCCAGCCGCGCTGCCGGCGGGTTGTCGAGCAGAGAAGAGCTAGCCCGCGCTCTCGGAAGGGCCGCCCGTGCGCTCGTAGGCGACGAACAGCTTGCAGTGCGGGCACTTGAAGCCCGCGTGGCGCGCCGAGGTGCCGGTGAGGAGCGGGCTTCGGAAGTGCCTGTGGCAATGCGGGCACTCGATGTCGTGCGGGCCGTCCGTGGGCGAGGCGTCGGTCACGTCTCCAGCCTAGCGGCGGGTGCCGGGCGGCCCGACGCGGGTACCTCCGCCCGCGCCCGCGAGTCGCCTCCTAGGCAGCGACGAGCACGGGCGCGGCCTCGTAGATCAACGTGCCGACGACGTGTCCGAGCTGTTCGAGCAGCTCGTCGTCGGTGAGAACGCCGTCGGCGTCGAAGCGCTCGTGCGCTCGTCCCACGGCGACGCCGTCGGCGATCACGCGCGCGCCGGCCGCTGCGAGCACCTTCCGGAGCTCGGCCTGCGCCCAGACGGCGCCGAACACGCCCGTGCTCGCGCCGACGACCGCCACCGGCTTGTTGCGGAGGACGCTCGTCGCGCGCGGGCGCGACAGCCAGTCGACGGCGTTCTTGAGCTGCCCGGGGACGGACGAGTTGTACTCCGGCGTGGCAAAGAGAACCGCGTCGGCGCCGGCGACGGCCGCGCGCATCCGCGCGACCGCCGGGGGCGCCGGCTCGACGTCATCGTCCTCGTCGTAGGGAGGGATCGCCTTGAGGCCGTCCCACAGCTCGAGCTCGACCGGCGCGTTGCGGAGCAGCGCCGTGTTGTACGAGTCGCTGCGCAGGCTGCCCGAGATGCCGAGGACCTTCATCGGGTTACGCCTTCACCAGGTAGAGCGAGGCGGTGATCGTCACGTCGTTCGAGAGCGCGGGCTCGCCGCTCGGGAGCTGCAGATTCCAGTTCAGGCCGAACTGCGTGCGGTCGATCGTGGTCTCGAGCGTGAGGCCGACGCGATCCTTGCCGTAGGCGTCCTGGATCGGATCGCCGATCGTGCCGGTGAGCTCGACGGGATGCGTGATGCCCTTGATGGTCAGCTCGCCGTCGACGGTGACCTCGTCGCCGGAGCGGCGGATGCCGTCGGCGGAGAAGCGGAGCTCGGGCGTGCGCTCGGCGTCGAAGAACTCGGGGGAGAGCAGGTGCGCCGCGAGGTTCTCGTCCTGCACGTTGATGCCGCTGACCTGCGCGGAACCGGTGATCTTCGCGCCGCCGTCCTCGGCGACCTCGAGCGTGCCCGCGACGGGCGAGAAGCTCCCGCGGAAGGTTCCACCCATGTAATCGAGGGCGAACCCGACCTGCGAGTGGACAGGATCGACGCTCCAGGTCCCGGTCGGGAGCTGGGTCTGCGTCTGCGTGATGTGTGGTCAATGTGTCCTCCTGGGTGCTAGTATTTGACTACGCAAGCAACTGTAGCAGAAAAGATTGCCTAGTCAAGTATTGACACCACAAGTAGTTTCCAAACCCGCCGTGGCGGTCTGGGTCCGGCTCCTGCGCGGCCAGGCGGCCGTGCGCCGGACGCTCGATTTCGAGCTTCAGGCGGAGCACGGCCTGACCGTCGTCGGGTACGAGGCGCTGCTCCTGCTCTCCCGGGCGGAGCGCGGCTCGATGCGGCGCGTCGATCTGGCCGACGGCCTCGGGCTGACACCGTCCGGCGTGACGCGGCTGCTCGACGGGCTCGAGCGCCAGGGTCTCGTCGGCAAGGGCACGTGCGCCGCCGACGCGCGCGTCAGCTACGCGGTGCTGACGGACGCGGGCCGCGAGCGGCTCGACGCGGCGTCCTGCTCGCACGTCGGCTCGGTCCGGGCGCTGTTCGAGGAGCGCTACAGCACCGACGAGCTCGAGACGCTGGCAGCGTTGCTCGCTCGTCTTCCGGGACGCCGGCGGCGCAGACGCGGACGGCAGCGAGTGCGTCCCGTGAACGAGCTCTCGCGCGTCGGTCTCGGCACGAACAACTTCGGCCGCCGGCTCGATCTCGATCGGTCGCGGGCGGTGATCGACGCGGCACTCGAAGTGGGCGTCACGCACATCGACACCGCCTCCACCTACGGCTCCGGCGACAGCGAGCGCTTCATCGGCCTGAGCCTCGCGGGTCGAAGGGAGCGGGCTGTCGTCGCGACGAAGTTCGGCTGGGCCGAGGAGCGCGGCGGCGCGCCGGAGCGCGTCAGGAGCTCGCTCGAGGAGTCGCTCGACCGGCTCGGGATGGACTACGTCGACATCCTCTACTACCACCGACCGGACGGCGTGACGCCGATCGCCGAGACGGTCGGCGCGATGAACGAGCTCGTCGGCGCCGGCAAGGTTCGGCGGCTCGGCGTCTCGAACTTTTCGGCCGAGCAGTTGCGTGAGGCCGTTGCGACGGCGCCGATCGCCGTCCTGCAGAACAAGTACAGCCTGCTCGAGCGCGCTGCGGAGACGGAGCTGCTGCCTCTGTGCGTGGAGCTCGGCGTCGGCTTCGTCCCGTACTTCCCGCTGGCGAGCGGGCTCCTGACCGGCAAGTACCGGCGCGGCGAGCCGGCCCCGGTCCGCTCGCGGCTCGAAGGTCAGAGCATCGACGACGAGTCGTACGACCTCATCGAGGCGCTCGAGGCCTTCGCAGCCGAACGCGGCCGGACGCTGCACGAGCTTGCGATCTCCGCGCTCGCGTCGCGCCCGGGCGTGGTCTCGGTGATCGCCGGCGCCACGTCGCCCGACGCAGGTGCGGGAGAACGCGGCCGCCGGAGACTGGGCGTTGACGGCCGAAGAGCTCGCCTCGCTGCCCTAGCCCCGGAAGTAGCCGGCGAGGTGGAGGAAGGCACCGCCCTCCTTCCCGTTGGGCTCGCCCGGCTCGAGGCGAATCGTGTGCGTGCCGCGACGCGGCCAGCGCCAGGCGAAGAGGACCGACTGCGGAAGGCTTCGCCCGGAGCTCGACTTGTTCTGCCAGATGCCGGTCGCGTCGACGGTCTCGCGGCCGTCGACGAAGACGCGCGCATGGCCGGGCTCGCAACAGTGCTCGCCCAGCGTCCCGATCAGCGAGATCGCCGATCCTTTGAACGTGAGCGACGCGGGCAGCGTGGAGACGTCGTGCGCCGCGTATTTCGCGCCGGCCCAGCGGTTCGCCGTGGCGACGCGCTGCGTCGGCGCGAGCGCGGCGGCCGCGAATTCGATTGCGAGGCCGCCGTTCGTCTGCCATGCCGTCGTCATCGCGCGCGGCGGCGGTCCGTCGAAGAAGCGGCCGAACGTCCCGTCGCCGCTTGCGCGCGGACAGCGCGGCCGCCGCATTCCTCAGGATCCACCGCGCGCGCGAACGGCTGCCCGCTCTTCGCCAGGACGAACATTCCCTCGACCAGCGGCTCGACGATGTCGTTCTCCGCCTGAAGGTCGGCGAAGACGCCGGCGGGGTCGGAGAGGTTGCGGTCGACGGCGCGGGCGGTCGCGAGTGCCTCGTCGAGATAGCGGCGCTCGCCCGGTCACGCGCGCGAGGTGGAACCCGCTCCAGATCATGTCGCCGTTCACCGACGCGAAGAAGCGGTGCGGCACCTGCGTGCAGCGCTGTCCGTCGTCGAAGACGTAGACCGAATAGAGCGGAAGCTTCGGATCGAGAAAGTGATCGCGCGACCGCGGCATAGGTGCGGGTGGCCGAGGCGAGGTAGGAGGGAGATCGCGTCGCCCGGTAGAGGAGAAGGGCGGCCTTGATCATGTTCGCGTCGGTCTCGAGCGTCTTCAGGCGGTTCGCCTCGCCCTCCGGTTGCTGGTAGCGGATACGTGGGCAAGCCCCGAGCGCGAACACCCGCGCGTCCTCGACGTACGCGAACGCGGCCTCGGCTTTCGCGAGCGCACGGCGGTCGCGTGTGACCTCGTACTCGCGAAGGGAAGCGATCGCGTCCCAGGCGGGGACGTCGCTCCACCCGCACGGACGTGCGTCGCAGGCGGCGCCGTACAGCGGGGAGGTCGGGATCAGCGCCCTCAGCGTGCGTGCGATCCGCTTCGAGTGCGTCGACGTCCAGCGCAGGTGGAGCGCGTAGGTGAGCGAGTCGGACCCCCAGTCGCGATTCGAGAGGCCGCAGCCCGGCGGCCCGCAGTTGTTCCAGAGGCCGCCGCCCGCGTAGAGGACGTCCAGCAGCGTCGGTCTCCGCCTGGGCGCCGAGCGTCGCGAACGTCGTCGATCGGATCGGTTCGGGCTCCGCCGGCACTCCCCGTCGAGAGACCGAGCGCGAGCGCCGCCGTCAGAACCGCGCGAAGCGGTCGATGTCCTCGTCGAACTCGCGTGCCATTGCTGCGCTGATCGATGGGCGGACCTCCGCGATCGCGGCCAGGAAGTCGGCCGTCGCGGCAGGAGCGTAACCGCCCGCGAGCGACCGCTCGAACGCCGCCTGTGCCGCCTTTCGTGCGGCGAACTCGATGTCGGCCGCCGAGAAGAACTGCGAGCGTTCTGACGAGCTCGTCGACGGCGACCTCCGCATCGGTGATCTGCGAGACGTAGCGTCGCCAGATGCCTGCGCGCGCAGTCCGATCCGGTGGGCCGACAGGCAGGAGGTAGTCGAAGCGGCCCGGGCGCGTGAAGGCGTGGTCGAGCTCGCGGACGGAGTTCGTGGCACAGACGAGCAGGCGCGAGTCGGCCTCGCGGAACAGCGGGATCAGCTTCAGGAGCTCGTTGGCTATGACGTGCGTCTCCGGCCGCTTCTGGCGGCTCGACGCGATCTCCTCGACCTCGTCGATGAAGACGACGACGCTGTCGAGGAAGAGCAGCTGATCGAAGAGCTCGCGGAGCGCGCCTGCGCGGGCGACCGCATCGTGCCCGACGAGCTGGCTCGGAAAGATCTCCACGAACGGCCAGCCGAGGCGGCCGGCAACACCCTTCGCGAAGGTGGTCTTGCCCGTGCCGGGCGGCCCGAACAGCACGACCGCCGACGCCGGCGATCACGCCGTGCCGCTGCGCCTCCTCGCGCTCGGACAGCGGCAGGATCACGCGGCGCTCGATCAGCTCCTTCTCACGCTCCATGCCGCCGATCGAGTCCCACAGCTCTGCCGGCAGCCACTGGCCGCCCAGCTCGTTGACGTGGTCGTCCGCGGAGGTCGTGTGGAGGCGGCGCTTCTCGAGGTAGAGGACGCCGTCGTGCTGGACGTAGCCTGCGGCGCGCGCCGTCTCGGTCGCTCCGCCGGAGGCGGGCACGATCATCGAGATGTCGCGGACGCCGAGCGCGAGCAGCCGCCGCTCGAGCGCGCGAAGCAGCTTTGCATCGAGGCCGAGACGGCGCCATTCGGGAGCCACCGACCAGCGCAGGACCCAGGCGCGCGGGCCGTCCACGCGTGCGGCGACCGCGCCGGCGATCTCGTCGCCGGCGAGCGCGACGAGCGCGGGCTGCCGCGCGGCGATCGCGGCGAGCACGTCGGCGAGCGAGAACGCCTGCGCTTCGCCGGGCGACTCGTTCCCAGAGGCGCACCGCCTGCTCGAGACGCGATTCGTCGAGGTCTCGGATGATCGGCTCAGCGGCGTCGTGCGGGACGAGCTTCGTGACTGTGTTCATCTCATGATTTGTATCATTCGCCGCAAAGAGCCACGGCGGTGCGTTTGAAAGACGAACGTGCGGCTAGACCGAAGTCACGGGGTCGATCGTCTAGGACCGCCGTGCCCGTACCGATAGGTCTACAAGCACCCGAAGATGCGTCCCGAGGCCCGCGGAAACGCGCTAGCCTCCCGCCTCGATCGTGAAGTCGATCTTCCGCCCAGGCCTTCTACTAGCGCTCTGCTGCGCGATCGCCCTCTCCCTTTTCTTGGCCGGATCGTCCCGAGCGTGGGTCTTGAACCAGGCGCAGCTCGACGACGGGACGTGCGGCCACCACCTGCAGATCGGCTCGGACCCGACGGCCAGCTCGAGTGCGACGCCGTGGTTCCTGCTCTACGGCGACGGGACGCGCGCCTCGTACAACATCTCGATCGACGGCGCGCCGATCGGCACCTTCACCGTCCAGGATCTGTTCGGAGACGTCTGCGTCCATTCGACCCTCCCGCTCAGCGAAGGGACGCACCGCCTGACCGGCAACGAGATCTCGCCGAACTCTGCCGGCACCGTCACGCCGTTCAACTTCTCGGTGGACACCGTCGCGCCCCCCGCGCCCTCCACACCGGTCATCGCCTCCTTCAGCGACTCCGGGATCAAGGGCGACAACACGACGATGTTCCCCAACCCGACCCTGACCGGCACCACCGTCCCGGGACTCGGCGTCGTGCTCTATGACAACGGTGCAGCCGGTATCGGCGGCGCCAGCAGCGACAGCACGGGCCTGTGGTCGGCCAGGACGACCAACCTTCCGGACGGCATCCATCCGATTACGACGGCCACCGTGGACACGGCCGGGAACAAGAGCACCGTTTCGGGCTCGCTCCCGCTCCGGATCGACACCACTCCGCCGACCGGCGTGCTCACGAACCCGACTTCCGGCTCCACCCGTCAACGGCAGCGTCAACCTCACAGCCGCGGCAAGCGACGCGGTCGGCGTCTGGAAGGTCGTCTTCCAGGTCGACGGGATCGCCACGGCAACAGTCACGACCGCTCCGTACTCGTACGTCTGGAACTCGGCGAGCGTCGCCAACGGCGCACACACGGTTGCGGCGGTCACGACGGACAACGCAGGGAACGCGGTCACCTCTTCGGCGTCCGTCACCGTTGCGAACGGCGTTGCGGCGACCGTTCCCGGCGCGCCCTCGTTGGGCTCGGCGGTCGGGGGGAATGGTTCGGTGACGCTTTCGTGGTCGGCGCCGGTGTCGAATGGTGGCTCGGCGATCACGGGCTACCGGATTTATCGGTCGACGGTGAGTGGTGGTGAGGTGTTGTTGGTGTCGGTGGGTGTGTCGGGGTCGTATGTGGATAGTGGGTTCGGTGAACGGGACGACTTACTACTACCAGGTGAGTGCGGTGAATTCGCTTGGTGAGGGTGGCCGGTCGTTGGAGCGTTCGGGTGAGGGTGGCCGGTCGTTGGAGCGTTCGCGGCGCCCGTTGCTCAACTGATCGTCACGATCCCCGCGCCCCGACGATCACGCTCGCCACCGTGGGCGACCGTCAGGTCAGCCTCACCTGGAGTGCTCCCGGCTCCAACGGAGGCTCCGCAGTCACGGGCTACCGCGATTTATCGGTCGACTGCCAGCGGCAGCGAGACGCTCCTCACCACCGTCGGCGCGACGGCGGCTACGTCGACACGACCACCCGCAACAACACGACCTACTACTACAAGGTCACCGCGATCAACGCGATCGGGGAGAGCGCCTTCTCCAACGAGCGCAGCGCCACCCCGCGGAAGCACCCTTAACGCGCCGGCCGCCACCGAGCCGCTCGACCGGCGCACCCGGGAAGACGCTCGCACGCCACTCGCTTCGCTCGGCTGCGAAGGCTGCCCCGTCCGGCCGTGGAATCATCCTCCTCATCGATGGAAACCGCCGACCTCGTAACCAGGAATGTCACCTACGGCCTCTTTCTTGCGTTCGGCCATGCGCCGACCGCTGATTCGGTAGCGAGCGCGCTCGGGACGACGCGCGACGACGTCGAGGCGGCCTGGCGGCGTCTCGAGGACGAGCACGTGCTGGTGCTCGAGCCGCGGACGCCGGAGATTCGCATGGCCAACCCGCTCTCGGCCGTGCCGTCGGCGTATCGCGTCAACGCCGCGGGGCGGTGGTGGTACGCGAACTGCGCGTGGGACGCGTTCGGCGTCTGCGCGGCGCTGCAGGTCGACGGCCGAATCGAGGCGTCGTGCCCCGACTGCGGGGAGGCGATCGCCGTCGAAGTGCGCGACGGACGTCCCGACGCAGACTCGTTGCTCTTCCACTGTCTCGTCCCGGCCGCGCACTGGTGGGACGACATCGTCTTCTCCTGAAGCGAGATGAATCTCTTCCGGTCGGAAGAGCACCTGGTTCGATGGCTCGGCGGGCGCGAGCGAGGCGAGACGATCTCCATCGCGAAGCTCAGCGAGCTCGCCCATGCCTGGCTCGCCGATCGCTTCTCGCCGCGCTGGCGCCCGCGTAGCGTCGAGGAGAGCCAGGCGATCCTCGACCGGCTCGGCCTGACCGGTGACTTCTGGCGCCTGGCCTAGCCCACTAGTCCCGCCGCTGCCGCGTCCGTGCGCGGAGGCAGAGCCGGTACCGGAGCAGGTCGAGACGACGGCCGCCGACGCGCTCGACGGCGCGGAGGCCGCGGAAGAAGCTCGGGCGCCACTCGCTTCGCTCGACCTCGAAGCCAGCGTCCCGGACCATCCGCTCGAGCGTCCGCATGTCGCGCAGGCCGATGTGCGTCGGGTTCTGGGCCAGGATCAGGTTGTGCGCCTTGAGACGCTCGATCAGGTGACGGGGGTTCGGCGTGTACAACGTGAAACGTTCCGCCCTCGACGAGCAACCGGCGCAGCTCGGCCAGAAGCGAGCGGAAGGTCTCGTCGTCGAGATGCTCGACCAGGTCGGCGGCGACGGCCTTGTCGAACGAAGCGTCGGGGAACGGCAGCGACCGCACGTCGGCGAGCACGAACTCCAGCTCCGGAAAGAGCGAGCGCGCCCGCGCGATCGCGCGCGGCTCGGCGTCGACGCCGACCACGTCGCAGCCGAAACCGGAGAGGAAGTGCGTCACCGCGCCGGCCGCACAGCCGAGGTCGACGATGCGGTCGCCGGCGCGCGGCTCGACGAGCTCCTCGACGGTGGCGAGCCGGAGCTCGGTCCACGGCGTCCGCTCGAGATACGCGGACGCCATGCGATCCACGAACTCGTCGTCGTACTCGGCGGGCGCTCGGCGGAGCGCGAACCGGCTCATCCGGTCACCCACGGATGGCGGCGTTGGTGCCGTGTCGTCACCGGCTAGTAACATACTGCGCTGCAACGGCAGTCAATCCGACTCGAAAAGGAGGGCCGCGGACATGGATCTCGGCTACATAGACCCCGCCAGCGGCAGCATGATCCTCCAGGTGCTTCTCGGTGGCGCTGCCGCGGTGGCGGTTGCTCTGAAGATGTGGTGGGGTCGCGTTCTTCGCTTTCTGCACATCCGCAAGCCCGAGGACGACGTTCCGGCGATCGAGCACGTCGAGTCGGTAGCCGCAACGCCCGAGAGCGAGTCGCTCGACGCAACGCCCGAGCCTGTCGCAAGAGGCTGAGACAGCCGCCGCGGGCCTGGCGGCGGTGCAGTTCGAGCCGGGATCGTTTCGCGACTGGGACAGTCGCGTCTTCTACGACGGCGAGCGCGTTCTGCGCGTGCTCTCGGAGGACGGCCTGCAGGACTGGCTCGCGCTCTCGCAGTCGAGGCTGTTCGGCGACGCGGTCGCCGAGGGGAAGCTCGTCGCGACCGAGCGCCTCGACGAGGCCGCGCCGTTCGGCGCGGCCGCCGTGCTCGAGCACGAGCGTGTTCCGTTCGTTTCGTACCCGTACGAGTGGACCTTCTCGATGCTCCGCGACGCGGCGCTGCTTCAGCTCGAGCTGCTGCGCCGGGCGCTCGAGGAGGACCTGACGATGAAGGACGCATCGTCCTTCAACGTGCAGTGGCGCGGCGCGCGCCCGGTCTTCATCGACGTCGGGTCGTTCGAGCGGCTGCGCGAGGGTGAGCCGTGGGCGGGCTATCGCCAGTTCTGCATGCTCTACCTCAACCCGCTCCTTCTGCTCGCGTACAAGGACGTCGACTTCAGGCCGTGGCTGCGCGGCAGCCTCGGCGGGATCTCGCCGGTCGAGGCGAGGCGGATGCTCTCGTTCCGCGATCTCTTCCGGCGCGGCGTCCCCAGCAACGTCGCGCTCCACGCGCGGCTCGAGCGAAAGCACGCGGCGTCCCAGGACGATCGGGACGTCAAGACGGAACTGCGCAAGGCCGGGTTCAAGAAGGAGCTGATCGTGGCGAACGTGCGCCGGCTCGAGAAGCTCGTCCGGCGGCTCGAGTGGAAGCCGGGTCAGAGCGAGTGGTCCGGTTACGAGGCGACGACGTCCTACAACGAGGCCGACGCCGCGCGCAAGGAGGCCTTCGTCCGCGAGGTCGTGCACTCGCGCGCCTGGGGCCTCGTCTGGGACATCGGCTGCAACGAGGGACGTCATTCACGGATCGCCGCTGAGAACGCGAGCTACGTCGTCGCGCTCGACGGTGACGCCGCCGTCGCCGACCGCTTCTACCGCGCTCTCGCGGCGGAAGGCGCGACGACGATCCTGCCGCTCGTCGGCGACGTCACCGATCCCTCGCCCGCGCTCGGCTGGCACGGGCTCGAGCGCCAGACGCTCGATCAGCGCGGCCGGCCGGAGCTGACCCTGTGCCTGGCCGTCGTCCACCACGTCGCGATCGGCGGGAACGTGCCCGTGCCGGAGTTCCTCTCGTGGCTGGCCGAGCTCGGGACGGCTCTCGTGATCGAGTTCCCGACCCGGGACGACCCGCGCGTCGCCTCGCTCCTCGTGCGGAAGAAGCCCGGCGCGCATCCAGACTACGATCGGGAGCCGTTCGAACGTGCGCTCGCCGAGCGTTTTGCGATCGTGCGCACCGAAGAGCTCACGAGTGGAACACGCATCCTCTATCACGCAAACCCGCACTAGCCTCGTCCAGCGCCTTCGCGAGCCGGCGGTGCGCGGCGCCCAGCTGCTCGCGGTCTCGGGGTTCGCGCTCGCGCAACCGCTGTTCGACATCCTCGGCAGGAACGCGGAGTTCTTCGCGGTTCGCGGATCGACGCCGTCGGACATCGTCCTGTTCGCGCTCGTCGTCACCTTCGGCCCGGCGCTCGCGCTGCTCGCCGTCGAGGTCGCGGTCGGCGCGGGAAGCCGGCGCGCCGCGCTCGTGCTCCACCACGTGTTCCTCGGCGCACTCGGTGCGGTATTCGGCGTGCAGGTCCTCAAACGGAACGGTGTCGACGGAACCGCCGTCCTGATCGTCGGCGCAGTGCTCGTGGGCGTCGCGATCGCGGTCGCTGCGTGGCGGCTGCGGATGGCGCGCTCGTTCCTGACGATCCTCTCGGCCGCTTCGCTCATCTTCCTCGGCGTCTTCCTCTTCGACTCGAAGGTCGAGAGCCTCGTCTTCCCCGGCGACGTGAACGCCGTCGCCGCGAACGTCGAAACCACGACGCCGCTCGTCTACCTGCTGTTCGACGAGTTCCCCGTGATCGACCTGATGAACGGCAAGGAGCAGATCGACGCGACCCGGTTCCCGAACTTCGCGCGCCTTGCGAAGACGTCGACGTGGTTCCGCAACACGACGACGCTGTCGTCGTCCACGACCGTCGCCGTCCCGGTGATCCTCACCGGCAACCCGCCGATCCCCGGAGCGCTACCGGTGGCGCAGAACTACCCCGACAACCTCTTCACGCTTCTTGCGAACGGTTACCGCATGAAGGTCAACGAGTCGCAGACGCGTCTCTGCCCACCCGACATCTGCAAGCGCAAGGACGCGAGCACCGAGGCGCGGCTCTCCTCCCTGTACTCGGACGCGCGCGTCGTCTACCTGCATCTCCTCTCGCCGCCACAGCTCGAGGGGCGGCTGCCGACGATCGACGAGTCGTGGGGAAACTTCGGCTCCGACGCCGGCGACGAGCTGGCCGGCGAGCTTCCGCCGGTGAACATCCACACCTTCTATATCGGGCGCGTCCAGGACTTCAACGACTTCCTGAAGACGTTCCGCGCGCCGACGACGAAGCCGACGCTCTATTTCCTGCACCTCCTGATGCCGCACGGGCCGTGGCTCTACACGCCGGACGGCCGCCTGCGCGCCGTCTCGAACCCGCGCGCACCGGGACGTGTTCACGAGCTCTGGTGGAGCTCCGACCTCGCGATCCAGAGCTGGCAGCGGCACCTGCTGCAGGTCGGGTACACCGACGCGCTACTGGGCCGTTTCATCGACCGGCTGAAGGCCGTCGGCCTCTGGGACAAGGCGCTGGTCGTCGTCGATCCCGACCACGGGATCAGCTTCCGCGGCGGCGACAAGCGCCGTCAGCCGACGTCCACGAACCTCTCGGACCTCGCGTTCATCCCGCTCTTCATGAAGCTCCCGGGACAGCACACCGGCCGGGTCGTGGACACGCACGTCACGACGGAGGACATCCTCCCGACGATCGCCGACGTCCTCGGCGTCGACGTCCCGTGGGAGACGACCGGACATTCGGCTCTCGGCGACGCGCCCCCGGATCATCCGTTCGTGCAGGTCGGCAAGCTCAAGGTGCCGTACACGAAGGTGCTCGCGCAGCGCCGGCGTTCGCTCGCGCGACAGCTCGCGCTCTTCGGCACCGGTGCGTGGGACTGGCGGTTCGCCGGGACAGGCAGGTTCCGCACGCTCGTCGGGAAGCCCGTCGATTCGCTGAACGTCGTCGAGAACCTCGACAACCACGCGGTCGTCGACAAGGTCGGCAGCAAGCTCCTGAAGAAGATTCCGAGCGGGAAGCCGCTGGTCCCGTCTCCGCTCGCGGGCTACCTGCCGAAGCTTCGGCGCGGGCTGGATCGCCCTGGCGCTGAACGGCCGCGTCGCTGCGGTCTCGCACACGTACGGCACCGGCGGCAAGCTGCGTTTCTCGCTGCTCGCGTCCGACGCGGACTTCCGCGTCGGGAGCAACGTCACGCGCATGTTCGTCGTCTCGGGCGGGACGGCGAAGCCCCAGCTTCACGAGTTGAACGTCACGCTCTCGTCGTAGTCGTGCGGCCCACCGTCTACGTCACCGGCGTAGTCCCGGAGCGCGTGCAGGCGGCGCTCGCCGAGAGCTTCGAGCTCGCGGACGGGCCGGACGGCGTCGACGGAATCCTCTCGCTCCTGCCGACGAAGGTCGACGCCGCGCTGCTCGACCGCGCAGGCGCGCAGCTTCGTATCGTCGCGAACTACGGCGTCGGTGTCGACAACGTCGATCTCGACGCGGCGCGCGAGCGCGGCGTTCTCGTCACGAACACGCCGGACGTGCTCACGCACACGACTGCCGAGCTCGCGCTCGCGCTGACGTTGTCGCTGATTCGTCGTGTGACCGAGGGGGACCGCTTCGTGCGTCGTCGGGAGTCGTGGTCGTTCTCGCTCGAGTTCATGCTCGGCGAGAGCCTCCGTGGCAAGACGTTCGGCGTGATCGGGCCCGGCCGCATCGGGCGCGCGACGGCGGCGCTTGCGCAAGGTCTCGGCGCAAAGCCGATCTTTGCCGGACGCACCGACTCGGTCGACGAGCTGCTCGAGGCGGCCGACGTCGTCAGTCTCCACTGTCCGCTCGCTCCCGACACGCGCCACCTGATCGACGCGGGCGCGCTCGCGAAGATGCGCTCGACGGCTGTGCTCGTGAACACCGCACGCGGCCCGATCGTCGACGAGCGCGCGCTCGTCGCTGCGCTGCGCGCCGGCACGATCGCCGGAGCGGCGCTCGACGTGCACGAGCACGAGCCGGCGGTCGCCGAGGAGCTCCTCGCGCTGGAGAACGTCGTGCTGACGCCGCACCTCGGCAGCGCGACACGCGAGACCCGCGAGGCGATGGGCATGCTGGCCGTGAGCGCGTTGCGCACGGTCCTCGTCGACACGACTCCGCCGAACGTCGTTCCCTGATCGGCCGGCCGCGTCGGATCCCATACGTGTCGTCACGCCGACGGGCAACGTGACTTCGCGCTGTTCAACACGCAATGCTCGAGTCCGCTTCACGATCTCGGAGTAAGCGCCGACGGCTGCCTTCACGCACCCCCGCCTCCGGCGCGACGACCGCCGGAGGCGGGGTGTTTTGCTTGATGGGCTGGACTGCCGACGCCCCTGGGATAGTCGTCATGCCGATGCGTCGACCCGCCGAGTCAGTGCTGCTCGCTCGCTCTACTCGCTGGTTACAGCGTCGGCGGCAAGAAGGCAGTAACGACGACGATCGCGAGCACCACCACCGTGACGAGCGGGGCGATGCTCAACGGAACCGACGTGCTGGCCGTGGTCGACGTGCACGAGACGGAATACCGTCTCGACCCGAGCGCGATCGGGTTCGAGCGGATCGGCTATTTCGGAATCAGGGCCTTCAACGACGGCGAGTCTCCGCACGCCCTCGCCGTCTCGGGCCCCGGCGTCAAGAAGCGAACGGGGATGATCCAACCCGGCAAGTCGGCTGGGCTCGTCATGTTCTTCCGCACGCCGGGGTGTACAAGCTCTACTGCCCAATCGGCGATCACGAGCAGTGGGGGATGGCAGCCAATCGTTCGCGTCCGCTGAAGCGCCGAAAGCTATACGCAACATGGGCGATCTCATCTAGCTCGGCGGGTCGCTGGTCGGCACGAAGGCGCGGTTCGAGCGGACATCACCTCAACTTCGCCACGTCGCTCGGCGGGCAAAACTGGCGCGTCGGTGTTGCCGAAGAGCAGTAAGCCTTCATCCATCACGCAGGCTGGGGCGCAGATCTCCGCCAGGTCTGCCGCCCCTCCAGCCGAGGGGATGCGCCCGACGGCGACGCAGCTTGTCATCCCGAACAGGCACCGACATTCCGACCGTCTCGTCCAGCATCGCGGCCCAGGGTCCGACCTGGGCGAACCGGCGAAAACAAGCGCCTCGGGGGAGGGCTCTTCGCAGTCGTGATCGGAGAGAGAGGGGCGCAGACGGTCCGACTCGTCGGAGCCACTGGTCTAAAGCCGGTCTTGAAACCGTAGTCTAAGTGACCTATCCTGCGAGATACTCAGTTACTGGGGGAGACTACGGGCGGGTGGGGCTCGCTCGGGTGAGTTGTGCGGGGCGATTTCAACTGAGCCGTGCGTCGTTGCGGGGCTCAGTGAATTTTTAGCGACTTTGGGGGAGGGCGATTGTGAGACGGAAGCATGTTTCGATTTGGTCTGGGGTCGGCGCCGTGCTGGCGATTGCGGCTATCGCGATGGTGCTGGTCGGTCTCGGCCTCGGCGGCGCCCCTCACCTTCGTCGACGACGGCGGCGCGGACGACTTGCCGGGGCAGAAGGACCTGAACTTTCTGACGGTCGACTACGGTGTTCCCGGGGCGACCAGCATCAACGTGAAGTGGGGCTGGGACGACACGGCGACGACAGCGCGCCAACACCCTCGACGGCTGCGCCCTGTTCGACACCGACGGCGACGGTTTCGCGAACTACTCGTTCTGCGTCATCGTCACCTCGACCGGACAAGTCGCCAAGGTGCTGTATTCGTGCGGCGACGGAACGAGCCAGGTGCACGAACCCGAGGTCACCGATCGCGAGCCCTCTTTCGACTGCGGGAGCGGCGATCGTGACCGGCTCGGATCCGTTCGGCCCGGGTACGCCGGACTTCGATGCGACCCACCTCCTCAATAACGCGTGCGACGCAAACCCGGGATGCAACACAGACGACGTAGTCGCCGACGCGACGATTGTGTTGAGCGAGGTCGGCGGCGGCCTCGCGTTTCTGTTGAACGTCTGCAGCTACCCGTCGGGGATTCCCGGGTCGGATCCGTCGGATTGTGTCTTCGCGCCGAACGTGGGGTTCCTGACAATCGTGAAGAACGCCACTCCGAACAACGGAACCCCGTTCACCTTCAACTCGTCCGCGGCAGCGACGACCGGTGATAGCACCTGGACGATCAACGGGAGCGGTCAGCAGCAGTTGATCTCCTTCGCTCCGACCACGACCCTCGATCTGAACGAGGCCGTGCCGAGCGGATGGAGGCTGGATTCCGCGTCCTGCGTGCAGGTAACCGCGACGCCGCCGCCGTCGACGGGAACACCGACGAGCACGGGCGTGAACGACCTCGAGATCCAGTCGGGCATCGTGACGCGCTGTACGTTCAACGACACACAGCTCATCCGGACGTTGTCGATCACGAAGACGGCGGCGCCGTCGACGTATAGCGCGCCGGGTCAGGTGATCAATTACACGATCGTGGCGACGAACACGGGCAACGTGGCTCAGAGCCTGACGGTCTCCGACCCGAACGTGACCAACCTGGTTTGCACGCCGGCCAATGGCACGTCGGTGGCGCCGGGTGCGTCGATGACGTGTACAGCGAGTCACACGATCACGCAGGCCGACATCGACGCCGGTCACTACGCGAACACGTCGTGCGTCAATGCTACCGGGGCGACTCAGGCGTGTGACAGCGAGGACGTGACGGCGGAGAAGAACCCGGCGTTGTCGATCACGAAGACGGCGGCGCCGTTGACGTATAGCGCGTCGGGTCAGGTGATCACGTACACGTATGTGGTCAGGAACACGGGCAACACGACGCAGGCGGGGCCGTTCTCGGTCACCGATGACAAGCAGGGGACGATCGCTCCGTGTGGCACGGGTCCGTTGGCGCCGGGTGCTTCGACGTCCTGCACGTCGACGCACACGATCACGCAGGCGGACATCGATGCTGGTTCGATCCATAACGTCGCTTGTCTGACTGGCACGCAGGTCTGTGATGACGCGACGGTGACGGCGGAGAAGAACCCGGCGTTGTCGATCACGAAGACGGCGGCGCCGTTGACGTATAGCGCGCCGGGTCAGGTGATCACGTACACGTATGTGGTCAGGAACACGGGCAACACGACGCAGGCGGGGCCGTTCTCGGTCACCGATGACAAGCAGGGGACGATCGCTCCGTGTGGCACGGGTCCGTTGGCGCCGGGTGCTTCGACGTCCTGCACGTCGACGCACACGATCACGCAGGCGGACATCGATGCTGGTTCGATCCATAACGTCGCTTGTCTGACTGGCACGCAGGTCTGTGATGACGCGACGGTGACGGCGGAGAAGAACCCGGCGTTGTCGATCACGAAGACGGCGGCGCCGTTGACGTATAGCGCGTCGGGTCAGGTGATCACGTACACGTATGTGGTCAGGAACACGGGCAACACGACGTAGGCGGGGCCGTTCTCGGTCACCGATGACAAGAGGCGACGATCGTTCCGTGTGGCACGAGTCCGTTGGCGCCGGGTGCTTCGACGTCCTGCACGTCGACGCACACGATCACGCAGGCGGACATCGATGCTGGTTCGATCCATAACGTCGCTTGTCTGACTGGCACGCAGGTCTGTGATGACGCGACGGTGACGGCGGAGAAGAACCCGGCGTTGTCGATCACGAAGACGGCGGCGCCGTTGACGTATAGCGCGTCGGGTCAGGTGATCACGTACACGTATGTGGTCAGGAACACGGGCAACACGACGCAGGCGGGGCCGTTCTCGGTCACCGATGACAAGCAGGGGACGATCGCTCCGTGTGGCACGGGTCCGTTGGCGCCGGGTGCTTCGACGTCCTGCACGTCGACGCACACGATCACGCAGGCGGACATCGATGCTGGTTCGATCCATAACGTCGCTTGTCTGACTGGCACGCAGGTCTGTGATGACGAGACGGTGACGGCGGAGAAGAACCCGGCGTTGTCGATCACGAAGACGGCGGCGCCGTTGACGTATAACGCGCCGGGTCAGGTGATCACGTACACGTATGTGATCAGGAACACGGGCAACACGACGCAGGCGGGGCCGTTCTCGGTCACCGATGACAAGCAGGGGACGATCGCTCCGTGTGGTGCGTCCGTTGGCGCCGGGTGCTTCGACGTCCTGCACGTCGACGCACACGATCACGCAGGCGGACATCGATGCTGGTTCGATCCATAACGTCGCTTGTCTGACTGGCACGCAGGTCTGTGATGACGCGACGGTGACGGCGGAGAAGAACCCGGCGTTGACTCTGGTGAAGACGGCGACGCCTCTGACTTACAGCACGGTCGGCCAGACGATCTCGTACAGCTATCTGGTCACGAACACGGGCAACACGACCTGGCCGGGGCCGGTGACGGTGACCGACGACAAGGCGACGGTGACGTGCCCGAACGTGAACACGGTCGGGAACCTGAACGCGGTGCTTGATCCCGGCGAAGCGATCACGTGTACAGCGAGCTACGTGATCACGCAGGCCGACCTGAACAGCGGCTCGGTCACGAACACGGCGACCGCGCATGCGGGCGGGACGAACTCGAACCCCGACACCGAGACGGTGACGGCGGTGCAGTCGCCGGCGTTGAATGTGGTCAAGTCGGTGACGGATCCAGCGGCCCGTACGCTCGGTCGGTGACGTGATCACCTACTCGATCACGGCTACCAACACCGGCAACGTGACCTTGACCGGTGTGACGGTGACGGATCCGGGCGTCGGGGCCGTGCTCGGGATCTGTACGCCGGCGATTCCGGCCATGCTGGCGCCCGGCGCTTCGGTGGTCTGCGTGGCGACCCATGCGGTGACGCAGGCCGACCTCAACGCCGGCAGCTACACCAACACGGCGACCGCCGATTCGGACCAGACACCGCCCGACACCGACGACGAAACAGTGCCGACGACGCCGCCTCCGCCGCGCCTCCGCCCCCGACGGGTGATGCGAACATCTCGATCAGCCCGCCGACCGACATCAATCCCGTCGGGACGAACCACACGCTGACGGCGCACGTCAACATCAACGCCGGCGCCGGCTTCGTCAACGCGCCGAACGGGACCACGATCAACTTCTCGCTCACGAACGCAGGCGGCGCGACCGCGGCGTTCGTCGGGGCGAGCAGCTGCACGACCGCGGGCGGGACGGGATCCTGCACCGCCGTCATCACGTCCACGGCGACCGGAACGACGACCATCAGGGCGGCGACCGACGTCACGGTCAACACGCTCGCGCTGCACCGTGAGACGGACGCCACGGGCACGAACTCGGGCCCGGCCACGAAGCTGTGGGCGGACGACACGGCCCGGACCGACATCCACAGCGCGGCCCACGCGGTCGTGACGACGGTTCAGGCGGGAACGGCGGTCCACGACAACGTCCAGGTCGCGCGGACGGCCGGCACGCCTGCCGCGGTCCCGAATCCGACCGGGACTGTCGTGTTCCACCGGTACGCGACGATCGACTGCACCGGCACGGCCGTCGACCAGACGGTGACGCTCACGTCGGGCGCTCCGTCGACCGCCGAGTCGGACTCGTTCGCGCCGACGGCGAACATGTCGTACCGCGCTGACTACGGTGGCGATGCGAACTACCCGGCACGCGCGGGTGCATGTGAGCCGCTCACGGTCACGCCGATCCCCCACCCGGCGATCACGATCGTCAAGAACCCGAAGTCGCAGACCGTGCGCGAAGGGCGGCACCGCGACGTTCACGATCACGGTCACGAACACCGGCGACGTCACGCTGACCGACGTCCACGTCGACGACGCGCTGTCGCCGAACTGCAACCGCACCAAGGCCGACATCCCGGCACTCGCCTCGATGGCACCCGGCGCCGCGGTCACGTACACGTGCACGCGGCCCAACGTCCAGGCGAACTTCGACAACGTCGCAATCGCGACAGGGACTCCTCCGACGGGGCCGAACGTCACCGCGCAGGACACCGCGCCGGTGAAGACGGCCGCGTTGACCCCGCCGAAGAAGCCGGTGAAGAAGGTCATCAAGAAGAAGCCCAAGCCGAAGGTGGTCACCCACAAGAAGCCGAAGGTGACCGGCTAACAAGAAGTAAAGAGTGGGGCGGCGACGAGCCGCCCCACTTCTTTCCCGGCTACTCTCGAGGAAGCTCGTGTTTCTGCACCGCGCTACACCTTTTTCTCTCAGGCCCTTCTCCGCCGCGCTCGCCGCGGCCGCGCTGGCCTTGCTCCTGCTGATCCCTGCCGCGAGGAGCGCCCCGTCGTCGGTGATCTGGAACTCGCCGACGCCGGCCGACCACACGAAGTTCAGCGTGAAGGCCGGCGCGCTGCTCACCTTCACGCTCACCGCCTCGACGCCGACCGCCTCGGTCGTTCACATCGAGGCGGTCCGAGCTCCGAAGGGCATCTCCTTCAACTCCTCGGACGGAAGTGCCGCCCGGGCGACCTTCACCTGGACGCCCGAGACCGCCGGCGACTACGAGTTGCAGTTCGACGCCTCGACCGTCGACGCGAGCGGTGCGCGCGCGACCGCGCCGACGCTCACCTACACGATTCATGTCGCGCCGGTGGGAGGCACGACGATCGAGTACCCCGTCAAGTACGCCCTCGCGACGGACAAGGTCGCGCACTGGGCGGTCGTGCTGAAGCCGGCTCTCGTCCGCACGAGGCCGAGCGCCTCGGCCCACCAGATCGCCACGCTGCAGACGATGACCGGCGACGGCACGCAGAACCTCGTTCTCGTCCTCGACGGGATCGACGTCGGCGAGAACCAGACGTGGTACCGCGTGCGGCTGCCGATCCTGCCGAACAACTCGACCGGCTGGGTCCAGGCGCGGTATCTCGGCGACCTCTACAAGGTGCGCACTCACCTGTACATCGATCGGAGATCGCTAACGGCGACGCTGAAGCGCGACGGCAAGACGATCTTCCGGTCGATCGTCGGCGTAGGGCGGACGTACTGGCCCACACCGCGTGGCGAGTTCTACGTCCGGAGCAAGCTGACGAACTTCAACGATCCGTTCTACGGCCCCGTCGCCTTCGGAACGAGCGCTCGCTCGGCCGTCCTCACCGACTGGCCGGGCGGCGGCTTCGTCGGCGTGCACGGGACGAATCAGCCCGCCATCCTGCCCGGCCACGTCTCGCACGGCTGCGTGCGTATGCGAAACGCCGACATTCTGAAGCTCGCGCGGCTCATGCCGGTCGGCACGCCGCTGACGATCACTTGACGCACAGACCGACGCCGTAGCCGCACGTCGGCTACGCCGTTCGGGTGGGCGAGTCTAGACGCCACCCTAGACCCGGCCCCGACCCAGTTTCTCCGAAACCTCCCTACGTTGCGATGGGAATCGTCCAGTTGCGGCCCTGCGGCCGTTCTTTTTGGGAGGAATCGAAGATGAAGGCATTTCGTCATGGTGGTGTCACGAAACGCGGCCGCTTTATCGCGTGGCCGCTTCTGATGGTTGCGTGTTGTGCGCTGTTCTTCGTTGCCGGCGCTCAGGCCGTGCACGACGACGGCGTGTTCGAGCTCGACGGGGACGCGATCAGCGCGAGCTCCGCCGAGGACTGGAACGAGATCTGCCCGGCGACACACGCGGCCGGCGCCGCGCAGTGTCTCGGCGGCACCGTCGCGACGCAGAGCTTCTTCGGCGACGACGACGGCCGCATCTACACGGGCGGCTCGACCAAGGACGACCTCGACATCACCGGGTGGAATCACACGGTCGGGTCGGTGCCCGACAAGGACGATCTGCTCCACGGGTTCGCCGCCCGCTACGGCGACCACCTCTACTTCGGCGCCGACCGCTTCGCCAACAACGGCGACTCGCAGGTGGGCGTGTGGTTCCTGCAGGACGCGGTCGCGCCTCGCACGACGGGCGCCGACGCGGGCACCTTCAGCGGCGCCCACCAGGACGGCGACGTCCTCGTGCTCAGCGACTTCACCAAGGGCGGCGAGGTCTCCACCGTGCGCGTGTTCCGCTGGAACGGGCCGGGCGGCTCGATCGCAGGTGAGGGCGCGATCGACGGCACGCTGGACATCATCGGCGGCCAGTTCACCGATCCCGAGCCGGCCGACTGCGTCGGTCCGCCGCAGGTTTCCGCGGGCGACGCCTTCTGCGCAACCGTCAACAAGGGCGACCAGCCGTCGCCGTGGGCGTTTCAGCCCAAGTCGGGCGCAGGCGGCGTATTCCAGAAGGGCGAGCTCTACGAAGGCGGGATCGATCTTTCCGCGCTCCACCTCGACGGCGAGTGCTTCTCGTCGGTCGTTCTCGAGACCCGCTCCTCCCAGTCGACCGATGCAGTCCTCAAGGACTTCGTCGCCGGCTCCTTCCAGTTGTGCGGCGCGATGATCGGGATCACGACGGACTCGGTGGACGAGGTCGGCGAGACGCACACGTTCATCGTCCACGTCACCCAGTCGGTGGCGGGGGTCGTAAGCCCCGCGGTCGGCGTGTTTCCGACGGTCACGCTCGTCGCGTCGGGCGGTGCCGTGGCCACGAACGTCGTCGACAACTGCGCGACTATCGGCACGGATGCGAACGGCGACTGCACCGTGACCTTCACCTCCAACCACACCGGGTCGATCACCGGCCATGCAGAAGCGAGCGTGACAATCGGCACGTCGACCTTCGACGTCGCGACAGGCGGCGACGGCGCACTCACCGGCGACGCAGTGGAGCGCTTCGTGAACGCGAAGATCGCCCTCTCGCCGCTGACGGCGGTCAACCCGCTCGACGCTCCGCACACCATCACCGCCAACGTCCAGCAGGACGACGGCTTCGACGGCGGCGCGCCGGGTGACGGTGCGAGCGGCTTCGGGCCTGCGCCGGACGGCACGACCGTGACGTTCACGCTCGTCAACAACACGGCGGGCGCGGCGTTCGTCAACGGTGTCGACTCCTGCACCACGACCGGAGGCACCTGCTCCGTCGTCATCAACAGCTCGACGGCTGGCTCCGTCGACACTCATGCGACGACGACGTTCTCCGTCGGCGGCGTCAGCCTCACGCGCGCCAGCGGAACGGGCGCCCCGAACAGTGCGGACGCGCACAAGACGTACCAGGACACGTTCGTCCCGGCACCGCACATCTCGATCTCGAAGACGCCCGACACGCAGACGATCGTGACCGGTGGCACGGCCAGCTTCGGGATCGAGGTCACGAACGACGGCAATGTCGCGCTGTCCGGCGTCCACGTCACGGACGCGCTTGCGCCGGGTTGCGACCATGCGGTCGGCTCGCTCGCCGTCGGCGGGCACGCCTCCTACGAGTGCACCAAGGGGAACGTGACCGCGAGCTTCACGAACACCGCGGTCGCGAGCGGCACTCCGCCGGTCGGCGAGGACGTCACCGCGAGCGACACCGCCGACGTGACGGTCGTGACGCCTCACATCTCGGTGGCCAAGACGCCTGACACGCAGACGGTGCTCAGCGGCGGAACGGCCACGTTCACGATCGAGGTCACGAACGACGGCGACACGGCCCTGTCGAACGTGCACGTGACGGACGCGCTCGCGTCCGATTGCGACCACACCTTCGGCGCGCTGGCCGTCGGTGCGCACGCCTCCTACGAGTGCGCGAAGGCGAACGTGACCGCGAGCTTCACGAACACCGCGGTCGCGACGGGCACTCCGCCGGTCGGCGACGACGTCACGGCGAGCGATACCGCCGACGTGACGGTCGTCCACCCGCACATCTCCGTGGCGAAGACGCCGGACACGCAGACGGTCGTCGCCGGCTCGACGGTGACCTTCACGATCGAGGTCACGAACGACGGCGACACCGCCCTGAGCGAACGTGCACGTGACGGACGCGCTCGCGTCCGACTGCGATCACGCGATCGGCGCACTGGCCGTCGGCGCGCACGCCTCAGCTACGAGTGCACGAAGGCGAACGTGGCCGCGAGCTTCACGAACACCGCGGTCGCGACGGGCACTCCGCCGGTCGGCGACGACTGTCACGGCGAGCGATACCGCCGACGTGACGGTCGTCCACCCGCACATCTCGGTGGCGAAGACGCCGGACACGCAGACGGTCGTCGCCGGCTCGACGGTGACCTTCACGATCGAGGTCACGAACGACGGCGACACCGCGCTTGAGCGAACGTGCACGTGGCAGACGCGCTCGCCGCCGACTGCGATCACGCGATCGGCGCACTGGCCGCCGGCGCTCACGTCAGCTACGAGTGCACGAAGGCGAACGTGACCGCGAGCTTCACGAACACCGCGGTTGCGACGGGAACGCCGCCGGTCGGCGACGACTGTCACGGCGAGCGACACCGCCGACGTGACGGTCGTCCACCCGCACATCTCGGTGGCCAAGACGCCGGACGAGCAGACGGTCGTGAGCGGAGGCACCGCGACGTTCACGATCCAGGTCACCAACGACGGCGACACTCCGCTCGGCAACGTGCAGGTGACGGACGCGATCGCCCCCGACTGCAACCAGGTCATCGGTCCGCTGGTCGCCGGCGAGCAGGCCTCTTACCACTGCACGAAGGACGACGTGACCGCCGGCTTCACGAACACCGCGGTCGCGACCGGCACCCCGCCGGTGGGCCCGAACGTCACCGCCAGCGACACCGCGCACGTCACGGTGACGACTCCGGAGGCGCCTCCGATCCCGCCGACCCCGCCGATCCAGCCGACCCCGCCGGCAGTCGTCACGCACCCGGGGATCTCGATCTCCAAGGATCCGGGTACGCAGTCGATCGCTCAGGGCGGCACCGCGGCTTTCTCGATCACGGTCACGAACACGGGTGACGTGGCGCTCATCAACGTGAACGTCAGCGATCCGCTCTCGACGAACTGCTCGCGGGCGATCGGAATGCTGGCTTCGGGTGCGTCGGTGACGTACACGTGCACGAGGACGAACGTCACGGCGAACTTCGAGAACGTCGCGACGGTTACCGCGACGCCCCCGACCGGGCCGGACGTGAGCGCCAGCGACTCGGCTCTCGTGTCTGTCACCGAGCCGTTCGCACCGCCGGTCATCGTCGTCAATCATCCGTCGATCACGATCACGAAGAATCCGAAGGCGCAAACAGTCGCCAAGGGTGGAACGGCCGTCTTCACGATCACCGTGAAGAACAACGGCGACGTCGAGCTCACGAACGTCACGGTGAGCGACCCGCTCTCGCCGGCTTGCAACCGCACGATCGGGACGCTCGCCGCCGGTGCAGCCGTCACCTACACCTGCACGCTGAGGAACGTGAAGGCGAGCTTCGACAACGTCGCCGTCGCCAAGGGCAACGCGGGCGCGACCGCCGTCTCGGCGACCGACAGCGCTCCGGTGAAGGTGGCGGCGCTGAAGCCGCCCAAGAAGCCGGTCGTTCCCAAGCTGAAGAAGAAGCACCCGCACGCGAAGCCGCCGAGGGTGGTCACGCACAAGCGGCCGAAGGTAACCGGCTAGCAGCTCCGAACAGTGTGGGACGGCCTTCCGGGGCCGTCCCACCACCGAACGTATCCTCAGCTACGCAATGCCTCAGAAATCTCCAGCATTCTCCGTCGCCCGGTTCCCGGCGACGCTCGCGGTCACAGCGGCGGCACTGCTGCTGCTCATCCCGGCGGCGAGGAGCGAGACATCCCCGGTCGTCTGGATGCCGCCGACGCCGAAGCGACGAGTCCCGCTTCACCGTCAAGCCCGGCTCGCAGGTGGCGTTCACCCTGACCGCGTCGACGACAGTGCCCGGGGCGGTCGTGCACATTGCGCCCGTCGGCGGAGTACTTCCGCTCGGCGCGACCTTCAACTCGTCTGACGGCGCCGTCGCTCGAGCATCGTTCCGGTTCAGGCCGACCGAGGCGGGCGACGTCAAGCTTCGCTTCGCCGCATCGACCGGATCAGCCGGCGCCGCGCCGACGCTGACCTACCGCGTGCACGTCGCGGCCGAGGCGCCACGGGCCGTTCGCTATCCGGTCACGTCCGTCCTCTCCGACGCGAAGGTCGCTCGCTGGGCCGTCGTGAACAGACGCGTCGTCGTGCGGGCGCAGCCCAGGTCCTCGGCGCGGGCGGTCACGACCCTCGAGACGATGACGTCGGACGACACGCAGAACCTCGTCCTCGTCCTCGGCTCGGTGCAGGTGAACAGCAACGTGACGTGGTATCGCGTGCGGCTGCCGATCCTGCCGAACAACTCCACCGGCTACGTGCGCGCCGCGTCCCTCGGAACGCTCTACACGGTGCACACGCATCTCTACGTCGACCGCGCGCGGTTGACCGCGACGCTGATGCGCGACGGCAAGCCCGTCTTCAAGACCGGCGTCGGGGTGGGGCGCTCGTACTGGCCGACGCCGCGCGGCGAGTTCTACGTCCGCAGCAAGCTCACGGGCTTCGGCGATCCCGTCTACGGCCCGATCGCGTTCGGAACAAGTGCCCGCTCGGCCGTCCTGACCGACTGGCCCGGCGGCGGGTTCGTCGGCATCCACGGGACGAACGAGCCGGAGATCCTGCCGGGCCGCGTGTCCCACGGCTGCGTCCGAATGCAGAACGCTGCGATCCTGAAGCTCGCACGCCTGATGCCGGTCGGCACGCCGCTCACCGTTCTGTAGGCAAGTCGCACGCGGCACCGGCGTTGCCACGCCGAGAAGAGAACGGCGGCGTCTCTAGACGCTGGTAGCGACGAAGCTGCTCGGGAGGCGTGAGGTCTGGACGACGCGATAGCCCTTGTCGTGAAAGAGGTACGTGTCGGTCAGCGGCTTCCACGAGCCGCCGTTCGTGTGCGCGAGGCGCACGTTCGAGAACCGATAGGCGTACGCGTTGCACGTTCCTGTGCCGCCGTTCCAGTTCTCGGCGACGGCCTGCGGGTACCACGAGCCGTGGCTCTTCGGCAGGAAGATCGGCGCGCTCGCCGGCTTCTGGTCGACCCAGACGCGCCACCACGCGTTCCGCTTCGACATCTCGAGCATCGCGACCTCGTGCTTCTCGCCCGGCGCCACGTTGGCGTCGAGCTCGACGTACTTGGTGTCCCTGCCCGGAACGGTGAGCTCGTAGTACAAGCGCACCGCCGGATCGGGAGAGAACGACGCCAGCCCCACCTGCAGCCACTCGGCCGCGCCGCCCGGGCCCGCGTCCGTGCCGCCGACTCCGATCCAGCCGCCGACATGACCGTCGGTCACCGCCGGGGCGTTGAGCGCGACGAGGCCGGCCGAGACGCCGTGAGCCTTCTGCTCGCTCTGGAAGCCGGCGTACGCGTACTCGCTCGAACCACACGCGCCCGGCCTCGAGCCGCCGCCCTGCGCCGGTGCGACGGCGAGGAAGACGAGGGTGAGAAGCGACAGAAGCGCGATGTTTCGCTTGGACAAGAGACCTCCGACTGAAGGCCGGCCGTATGCCGGTGTCCTTCGTGGATCGGTTGGAGGTCGATCCCGTCTGATCCCTCGATCTGAGGCTCAAGTCGCGCGTGGACCGAGGGCTGGAAAGAGGTTCCGGGCCGACTACCGCCGCACAGCAGTCGGCCCGGATCTGTCGAGCGTTGCAGCTAGAGCGTGACGTCTCCCAGCACGGTGTAGCCGGCGACGGCGGTCAGGCTGATGGTCCTCGTCGGCGAACCGGCGTTCGTGATCGTGATCGTGTAGGTGCCGGCGGGGAGGCTTGTGAGCTTCCAGACGCCGGTCGGGCTCGTCGTGTCGCTCCTGACCCCGCCGCTCGGGAGCACGGTGCTGACGGACGCATGCCTCAGCGGCGCGCCGGACTGGTCGTAGACGACGCCCGCCAGGACTCCGGTGGTGGCACCGCTTGCGACTGACACGGTCGCCGCGGAGACGGACGACGAAGGCAGAGACTGGTTGCCCGCCGCGTCGACTGCCCGCACCTGGTAGCCGTAGTTCGTCCCGGGCGCGAGCCCCGAGTCGATGTAGTGCGTCGTCGGAACCGTGGCGACCAGATTCCCGTTGCGGTAGATCCGGTAGGCGGTCACGCGCACGTTGTCGGTCGAGGCGCTCCAGTACAGCGGCAACTGGGTCGTCCCCGCTACCGGCGAGTCCGGATTTGCCGGAGTGGTGGGCGATGTCGCGTCGGGTGTCGCCGAGCGCTCACCGGAGCGCGCGCTCTCGCCGACGGTGGTGACCGCACTGACCTGGTAGTAGTAGGTCGGCCCCAGGGGCGGCGCGTCGACGTAGCTCGTCACGTTGCCAACGCTCGGTGAGCAGCGTCTCGCCGCCGCTCGAGGTCGCGCGGTAGATCCTGTAGCCGGTGATCGGCGAGCCGCCGTTGGACGCGGGTGGGCTCCAGACGATGGCGACGATGCTCGTCGCGGTCAGCTGACGTAAGTGTGGGCGCGCCGGGAGTCGTGGCCGGCGTCGCGGTCAGGGCGTTCGAGGATGCGCCGGTGCCGACGGCGTTGGCGGCCGTGACGGTGAAGCTGTAAGTCGTGCCGTTCGCCAGACCGGCGATCGTGCACGCGAGGCCGCTCGTGGTGCAGGTCGCGCCGCCGGGACTGGCGGTCGCCGTGTAGGAGGTGATGGGCGAGCCGCCGGTCGACGCAGGCCCCGTCCAGCCGAGCGCAACCTGTGCGTTTCCGCGTGTCGCTGAATTGAGCGTGGGCGCACCGGGGACGCGTCACCGGGGTGGCCGCGAGCGCGTTCGATGCAGGCCCGATCCCGACCGAATTGCTGGCCCTGACGGTGAACGAGTAGGTGGTGCCGTTGGTCAGGCCGGTGACCGTGCAGGACGTGCCGCTCGTGGAGCAAGTCGCGCCGCCGGGGCTGGCGGTCGCCGTATAGCCGGTGATCGGCGAGTTGCCGTCCGAGACCGGAGCGGTCCACGCGAGCGCCACCTGTCCGTTTCCGGCAGTCGCCGAACCGAGCGTCGGGGCGCCGGGGGCGACCGGGGCCACCGGGGTCGCGGTGAGGGCATTCGAAGCGGGCCCTGTGCCGACGGCGTTGGTGGCGGTGACGGTGAATGAATACGCCGTGCCGTTCGTCAGGCCGCTGATAGTGCAGCTGAGCGCGCTCGTCGAGCAGGTCGCGCCGCCGGGGCTGGCCGTTGCGGTGTAGCTGGTGATCGGCGACCCGCCGTTCGAGGACGCCGACCAGAGCAGCGCGACAGTGGTGTTGCCGGCTGTCGCAGAGGCGAGAGTCGGCGCGCCGGGTGCGGTCGCCGGCGTCGCTGAGAGCGCGTTCGAGGCGGGGCCTGCGCCGATTGCGTTCGTGGCCTTCACCGTGAACGAGTAGGTCGTCCCGTTGGTCAGTCCGCCGACCGTGCAGGACAACCCGCCGGTCGAGCACGTCGCTCCACCCGGGCTCGCGGTCGCGGTGTACGACGTGATCGTCGAGCCTCCGTTCGAAGCGGGGGCCGACCACGCGAGAGCCACCTGGCCGTTTCCACGCGTCGCCGAGCTCAACGTCGGCGCGCCTGGCAACGTCGCCGGGATCGCCGTAAGTGCGTTCGAGGCAGGGCCGGGGCCGACGAAGTTCTTCGCGGTGACGGTGAACGAATAGCTCGTGCTGTTGGTGAGGGCGCCGACAGTGCAGGTAAGGCCGCTGGTGGTGCACGTGGCGCCGCCCGGGCTGGCGGTGGCGGTGTAGCTCGACACGGGGGAGCCGCCGTTGGAGGCGGGCGGGTTCCAGACGAGCGTCACCTGGCTGTCGCCGGCGATCGCGCTGGTGAGCGTGGGCGCTCCCGGGACGCTCGCCGTCGGCGTCGCGTTCTTCTCGGCGGAGCGGCTGCTCTCGCCGATCAGGTTGACCGCGGTGACCTGGTAGTAGTAGGTGATCCCTGCGACGACGGTCGTGTCGTTGTAGCTCGTGGTGCCGGCTGCGACGCCGATGAAGAACGTCTCGCCGCCGATGAAGGTGCTGCGGTAGATGTTGTAGCCGCTGATCGGGGAGCCGCCGTTGGAGGCGGGGGCGATCCAGACGAGGGCCACCTGGCCGTTATTCGCGGTCGCGGAGTTCAGCGTCGGCGCGCCGGGTGCGGTCGCCGCGGCCGTCGGGGTCGCGGAGAGCGCGTTGGACGCAGGCCCGGTGCCGGCGGCGTTGGTCGCGGTGACGGTGAAGCTGTACGTGGTGCCGTTGGTGAGTCCGCTGACCGTGCAGGCGAGGCCGCTGGTGGTGCAGGTGGCGCCGCCGGGGCCGGCGGTCGCGGTGTAGGAGGTGATCGCGGAGCCGCCGTTGGAGGGCGGCGCTGTCCAGGCGAGCGCTACCTGGCCGTTACCGGGTGTCGCTGCGGTCAGGGTGGGCGCGCCGGGTGCGGTGACGGCCGCGGCGGGGGTCGCGGAGAGCGCGTTCGACGCAGGCCCGGTGCCGAGGGCGTTCGTCGCGGTGACGGTGAAGCTGTACGTGGTGCCGTTGGTGAGTCCGCTGACCGTGCAGGCGAGGCCGCTGGTGGTGCAGGTGGCGCCGCCGGGGCTGGCGGTCGCGGTGTAGGAGGTGATCGCGGAGCCGCCGTTGGAGGGCGGCGCTGTCCACGCGAGCGCGACCTGGCCGTTACCGGGCGTCGCCGTGATCAGAGTGGGTGCGCCCGGCAGAGTTGCCGGGGTCGCGGTGAGCGCGTTCGATGCAGGCCCGGTCCCTACCGCGTTCGTCGCGGTCACCGTGAACGAGTAGCTGATCCCGTTCGTCAAACCGCCGACCGTGCACGAGGCGCCGCTGGTGCTGCAGGTCGAGCCACCCGGGCTCGCCGTCGCGGTGTAGGAGTTGATAGCCGAGCCGCCGTTGGAGGCTGGCGCCGTCCACGTCAGCGCGACCTGGCCGTTACCGACAGTGGCGGCGGTCAGGGCCGGCGCGCCTGGGACTGTGGCCGGGATCGCGCTGAGTGCGTTGGAGGCCGGGCCGGTGCCGGCGGCGTTGGTCGCGGTCACCGTGAACGTGTAGGTGATCCCGTTCGTCAGTCCGCTGACCGTGCAGCCGAGGCCGCTGCTCGTGCAGGTGGCGCCGCCGGGGCTTGCGGTCGCGGTGTAGGTGGTGATCGCCGAGCCGCCGTTGGAGCCTGGCGCCGTCCAGGCGAGCGCGACCTGGGCGTTACCGGCGGTCGCCGTGTTCAGTGTCGGTGCCCCGGGTACGGTGACGGCGGCGGCCGGGGTTGCGGAAAGGGCGTTGGAGGGCGGGCCGGTGCCGACGGCGTTGGTCGCGGTGACGGTGAAGGTGTAGGTCGTCCCGTTCGTCAGTCCGCTGATCGTGCAGGCGAGGCCGCCGGTGCTGCAGGTGGCGCCGCCGGGGCTGGCGGTCGCGGTGTAGCTGGTGATCGCAGAGCCGCCCGTGGAAGCCGGAGCTGTCCAGGCCAGACCGACCTACGCGGCAGGATGGTGGGGTCGTAGCCCACGACGACCTGCTGGATCGCGTGGACAGGTCGGCGCCGGCGTCGTCGAGCATGGCCTCGACCGCGGGGGGCAGTGCGCCCTTCTGGCCCAGGATGGTGCCGTCCAGCTCGGTGAGGTCGGTCACGTCGGTGCCGGTCATCAGCATCTCCAGGCCCACGTTGGAGTAGGTGGCGATGCCGGTGACGTCGATGCCGTTGGCCTGTGCGGTGATCAGCAGGTTCTGCTCGTCGACGCTGGTGATGGTGCACCTGTGCCCGAGGCGAGCAGCTGGGCGTTCTGGCTGGTGTCGCCGGTGCCGGGCTGGATGTCGACATCCAGGCAGAGGGCGTCGAAGTAGCCCAGCTCGTCGGCGGCGATGCATCTTGAGGATCGACGCCGACGCCTGGTACTGGTACCCGGTGAGGAAGTTGATCGTGCCGGCGGCCTCGTTGAGCGCGCACCGCTCGTCGGAGATGGCGCTGCCGGCGGCAGCGGTGTCCGTGGACGCGGTCTCGTCTGCGGCTGGGCTGCAGGCGGTGAGGCCGAGAGGTCGAGGGTGGCCGTCATGGCGACGGCGGCCAGCGGTGGGTGGGGCGGATGGGCATAGCGGTCTCCTGGTGCGGTCGGGGATGCGGGGACGGGTGATGCGGGGAGGTGGTGCGTGAAACGGGTACGCGTGAAGCAGGGCGGTGCTGCGGGTGCTGCGGCGGATCGGTCTGGGTGTCGCTCTTGGCGCCTGACGGGACTCGTGCCAGTGCAGGCACGCGGTCCTCGATGGCGGTGATGATGAGCAGCAGCAGCGAGCCCATGATCGCGAGGCACAAGATGGCGGCGTAGACCACGGCGAGGCGGTTGTTGCGACGACGCGACGCTGATCACCGTGCCCAGGCCCTCGGCGGCGCCGGGGGCGGAGAGCTCCGCGACCACGGCGCCGATGATCGAGAGCGGGAACACGACGCGGAGCGCGGTGAAGAGGTACGGCAGGGCGCTGGGCATCCGCACGTGCCAGAGCATCTCGAGGCGGGAGGCGTGCAGGGTACGGTGAAGACCTGCAGCACCGCCGGCGACACCGAGCGGAGGCCGGTGGAGACGTTGATGAGGATGGGGAAGAAGCAGATCAGCGCCGTGACGATGAGCTTGGGCTCCGGGCCGAAGCCGAACGCGACGACCAGGGCCGGGGCGATCGCCACGAGCGGGGTGACGCTGAGCACCACGGCGATGGGCATGATCGCCCGGCGGGCACCGGCAGTTCGGAGACCAGAGACGGCCAGGAGAGTGCCACGGCACGCCGATGAGCCAGGCCGACGAGCGCCACGGCCAGGGTGGCCCAGGCGTTGGAGAGGTAGACAGCCGGGTGTTCGCGGCAGGGCGTCGCCGACGGCGGCGAGCGGCGGCAGCAGGTAGGGGCTGTCGGCGGCGGTGGCGCTCCAGAGCAGAGCCGAGGGCCACCAGCAGCACGGTCAGCGGCAACCAGTAGGCGGGGCGGATGAAGGCGAACCGCTGGGGCGGCCCGGGGCGTTTGCTCGCCGGCGGGGTGACGGGTCGGCTCACGGGGGTCTCCTGGCTGGTCGGGCTGGTGTCGCTGCGGCGGGGTGCGCGGGTGCACGGGACTGAGGACGCTCACTGGGCGACTCCCGCCGGGATGGCGGTGGCCCGGTCATCGGGTTCTCCTGCCAGGCTTTGCAGGTGGTCCCGAATCACATCTTCGAAGTGGTGGAACTCGGCGGTCTTGAGCATCGCCTCGCTGCGCGGGCGCGGCAGGGTGATGTCCACGGATCGCCGTGATCCGGCCCGGGCGGGCCGACATCACGAGCACCTTGTCGGAGAGCCGCACCGCCTCGGAGACCGAGTGCGTGACGAAGACCACCGTGGTCTTGTTCTCGTCCCAGATGTCGAGGAGCTGCTCCTGGATGGACTCGCGGGTGAACTCGTCGAGGGCGGAGAAGGGTTCGTCCATCAGGAGCACGTCGGGCTGCACGCCGAACGCCCGCACGATCGCGGCCCGCTGCTGCATGCCGCCGCTGAGCTGGGCGGGCAACTTGTGCACAGCATCCGCCAGCCCCGGCCTTGGGAGGAGGTCGATCATGTCGGGGGCGGGGCGTTCGAGCGGTGACCGTGCACCGACTCCGCGATCGCGGCGGCGCAGCTTGTCGGCGCCGCGGTTGACCTTGGCGGGCATGCTCACGTTGCCGAGCACGTCCTTCCAGGGCAGCAGGGCCGGCGCCTGCGGCACCAGGCCGATCATCTTGGCGGCGCAGGCGCCGCTGCGCGGTGACGCCGAAGACGCTCGACCGTGCCGGCGTCCGCGGTTTCGAGCCCCGCGATGAGGCGCAGCAGGGTCGACTTGCCGCAGCCGGACGGGCCGATGATACTGACGAACTGGCCGCGCTTGATATCGACGTCGACGTGTCGCAGCGCCACGTGCTGGCCGGCGCCGGCGCCGTAGACCTTGACGGCCCGCGGACGGAGATGGAGTGGCGGTGCTGCTGGGTGCGGCTCCTGGGTGGGGGAGGTGAGGGCCATGGGTCAGACCAACTTCCTGAACTCGCGGTTCTGATAGACGAGCGGGGGCAGCTCGGTGCGGATGACCTCGTCGACGTGCACGATGATCATGAGGTGGTCGCCGACGGTCCAGCGTTCGTGCACCTGGCCGAGGATCGTGGCCTGGGCGCCGGTGACGACGGGCACATGGCCGTAGCCCGGTCGTGCAGGGTGACGGCGGAGAACTTGTCGATGCCCTTGGTGGCGAAGTGCCAGGCCACGCTCACCCTGGTCGCGTCGGCGAGGATGTTGACGGCCACGTGGTCGGTGCGGGCGAACGCCGGGTAGCTCTCGGCGGTCTCGGCCAGGAACACGGCCACGAGCGGCGGGGTGACCGAGACGGCTGGTGAAGCTGTTGGCGGTGAAGCCGTAGGCGGTTCGCCGGTCACGTTCGTGGTGACGAGGGTGACGGAGGTGGCCATGTGGCCGAGCGCTCGACGCAGGGGGTTCGGCGCCGACTCCGTGCCGGGGCGGGCGACGGCCGTCTCGGCGCTCATGCGAGCGCTCCGGTGCGCAGGGCGCCGAGCAGATGGCGGCGCTCGCCCACCCAGGAGGCGTCGACCAGCGCGGCGCGCTCCGAGGCCTCACCGGCCAGGGCTTCGGCGACGGCGAGCACGCCGAGCGGCGTCTGCGCGCCGATCTCGTGCAGCAGCGGTCGCAGGTGGAACTCCCCGGCGATCGCGAGGTGGGCGGGCGAGGCGGCGACCACGACCGGCACGGCCGCGACGCCCTGGAGCGAGGTGGGGCCGAACCCGTCGAGGAAGGCCTTGAGCAGCCCGGTGTAGGAGCCCTTGTAGACGGGCGTCGCGACGATGAGGAGCGCGGCGGATACGACGACCTCGCGCAGCTCGGCGCGACCGACGGGTCGCCGTGCTGCAGCACGCGGGAGCCCGCGTCGGCGAGCTCGACGGTGCGCACCGGCGCCGGGGTGATGTCGGCCACCGCTCGGGCCAGGTGCTCGGCGACGAGGGTGGTGCGGGACGCGGCTCTCGGGTTGCCCGAGAGTACGACGATCGAGGGCATGGGGTCTCCAGGACTCGTGATGACGATGAGTGTCGTGGAGAGCGTGCCGAGCGAGTCGCGATGCGATGTGGCCGGCGGAGGTCCAGTGCTCCGAGCGTAGGAGCGACGCGTTTCCCTCCCGGGACGCCGGTGTTTCGGCCGTGTAACGCTTCAGGCCGGATCGCGGGGGGCTCGTCGCCGCGCGATCCGAGACGGGTGAGGGCGCCGTCGTGCAGCTGCAGCACGTCGACCTCCAGGTCGCGCGCGGCCGTCGCCACCCATCCGCTCGGCGCGAAGACCGCGCCGACCTCGGGGCTGACGCGGAGCACCGCCCGGGCCGCCGGGAACGCGAGCCACGCAACCAGACGAGTTTGAAGAGGTCGGCGCTCACCTTGTTGCGGTAGGCCGATTTCAGCGCCCGCCGGAGTTCATCACGAACTGCGCGATGACGCGGTCCTCGGGATCGATGCCCTCGACCTCGACGCGCACGCCCTCCCCGGTCACGACCCTGCGCGACGACAGCTCGACGCCGAGCAGCTCGCCGAGCGAGCGCTGGGCCGCCAGCTCGGGCGAGCCGTCGGCGAAACGGGTCCAGGCAGCGGTCGCGCTGTCGGCTTCGAGGGGCATGCGCACACGGTACGGCCTCCGTGTTACGCCGTCGTTTCGCCGTGGCGCGCGGCCCGATCCCTAGGCGTCGGCCGCGGCGAGCTGGCCGCAGGCGCCGTCGATCTCCTTGCCGCGGGTGTCGCGCAGGGTCGTGGGGATGCCGGCGGCGTCGAGCCGGCGCGATGAATTCGCCCGTGACCTCCGGCTCGGATGCGGTCCAGATGGAGCCGGGCGTCGGGTTCAGCGGGATCGGGTTCACGTGCACCCAGCCGCTGGCCGCGCTGCGTTGAGCTTCTGCGGCGAGCAGGTCGGCGCGCCAGCCGTGGTCGTTCATGTCCTTGATGAGGGCGTACTCGATCGACACCCGGCGGCCGGTCTTCTCGAAGTAGTCGTGCGCGGCGTCCAGGGCCTCGTCGACCTTCCAGCGCGAGTTCACCGGGATGAGCTCGTCGCGCAGCAGGTCGTCCGGCGGCGTGCAGGCTGAGCGCGAAGGTGAACGGCACGTTCTCGTCGGCGAGCTTGCTTGATGGCGGGGACGAGGCCGACGGTCGAGACGGTGATCCCGGGCGCTCATGCCGAGGCCGTCGGGCTGCGGGGCGACCATCGGCGCACGGCGTCCATGACGCGCTTGTAGTTGGCGAGCGGCTCGCCCATGCCCATGAAGACGATGTTGGTGACGCGGTCGGGTCGTGTGCCGCCGTCGCGGCGCGGCCGCCGAGCTCGCCCGCGGCGATGGCGCGGTTGGCGTGCACGATCTGGTCGACGATCTCGGCCGTGGACATGTTGCGGGTCAGGCCCGCCTGGCCGGTGGCGCAGAACGGGCAGTTCATGCCGCAGCCGGCCTGGCTGGACACGCACAGCGTGATGCGGCCGGGGTAGCGCATGAGCACGCGACTCGACGAGCGCGCCGTCGAAGCAGCCGCCAGAGGAACTTGATGGTGTCGCCCTTGTCGGTGCTCAGCCGCCGCACCTCGGTGAGCAGCGTCGGCAGCACGGCCGCGACGAGCTCCTCGCGGCCGGCTGGCCGGCAGGTCGGTCATCGTCGCGGGGTCGGTCGTGTAGTGCGTGAAGTAGTGGGTCGGAGAGCTGCTTGGCGCGGAAGGCCGGCAGCCCGAGCTCGACGACCTTCGCCTGGCGCTCCTCGACGGAGAGGTCGGCCAGGTGCACGGGCGGCTGGGTGCGCGGGGAGGCGAACTGCAGCTTCGGGCGGCCGTCCGCGTCGACCGCTGCTGGGTCCAGCCCTCGGTCGCCGGGCGGACCTGACGGCGCTCGCGGACGGGGGGCGTCGTTCCGGCGTTCGTGGGCATCCCTCCAGGGTACGGCACGCGGGCCGCCCGGGCGTGTCGCGCGGGGTTCAGCCTCCGTCGCGGCGCAGCACGCTGCCACCAGGGGCGGCGGCGCGGCAGGCGCGAAGCCGGCGGCACGGCGCCCTTCGGCAACGGGCGCACGTCGCCGGCGACGGCGTCGAAGAGCGGATGCGCTTCCACCAGCTCCCCCGGACCGGTCGGCCAGCGCCACGATCGGGTCGTGCTCGAGGCGATCGAGCAGCGCCTCGTCGAGGCGCCGAGCGATGCCCGAGTCGGCGTGCAGCCGGTCGAGGTAGGCGTCCACCTCGTCGGCGAGGTGCCAGGGGTCGTCCGGCTGCTCGAGGCGCAGCACGACCCCGGCCTCGCGTTGCTCGAGGCCGCCCGCGGTGAGGTTCTGCGATCCGATGAAGAGCAGCGCGACGCCCTCGCCGCGGGCCAGGTGCACCTTCGGGTGGAAGGTGCGGCCGTCGGCGTCGAAGACCACCCAGGACTCGTCGACGAGGGCGAGGGACTTGGCCAGGCCCGCGCGGGTGGCGGCGCCCTGGCTGAGGCCGCTCGTCAGCTCGATGCGGCCGCCGCGGGCGCGGAAGGCGCGCATCCGCTCGTCGAGGCCCGGCAGCGCGCTGGCCCGCACCCAGGCCGTGACCATGCGAAGGCTCGTGTAGCGCTGGTCGCCGAGCACCTCCATCAGCACCTCCCGCAGCGACGGCGAGTCGGCGTAGGGCTGCAGGGCCAGGTCGATGCGCATGCGGGCGAGTCTGCCGCACCCGGCCCGGGCTTTCACCCCGCGTGGTGCCGCCCGATCGGCAGCATGAGCGGGCTGCCCGAGACCGGGTCGGTGATGACCGTGCTGCGCAGGCCGAAGACCGCCCGACGAGCGCCTGCGTCAGCACCTCCGCCGGAGCCCCCGCGGCGTGCACCCGGCCGTCGGCGAGCGCGACGAGGTGGTCGGCGTAGCGGGCGGCGAGGTTGAGGTCGTGCAGCACCATCACGACGGTCGTGCCGCGGGAGCGGTTGAGGTCGGTGAGCAGATCGAGCACGTCGACCTGGTGGCTCACGTCGAGGAAGGTCGTCGGTTCGTCGAGCAGCAGCAGCGTCGGTCTGCTGCGCGAGCGCCATGGCGATCCACACGCGCTGGCGCTGCCCGCCGGAGAGCTCGTCGACGTTGCGGTCGGCCAGCTCGACCGAGCCGGTGGCCTGGAGCGCCTCGGCGACGGCCGCGTCGTCCTCGGCCCGCCAGCGGGTCAGCATGCCCTGATGCGGGTCGCCGCCCGCGACCGACCAGGTCGGCCACGGTGATGCCCTCGGGGGCGATCGGCGACTGCGGCAGCAGGCCGAGGGTGCGGGCGAGCTGCTTGGCCGGCATCGCGTGCACGGCCCTGCCGTCGAGCAGCACCTGGCCGCCGCGCGGCGCGAGCAGGCGCGACATCGAGCGCAGCAGCGTCGACTTGCCGCAGGCGTTGGCGCCGACGATCGCGGTGACGCGACCGGGCGGCACGACCAGGTCGAGCTCGTGCAGCACGGCGCGGTCCCTGTATCCGACGGTGAGCCGCCGGGCCTCGAGGGTGTGGTCGACGGTCATAGCGAGCCTCCCGCTCGGTTGCTGCGGATGATGAGGAAGAGCAGGTACGGCGCGCCGAGCACGCCGGTGACGACGCCCACTGGGAACCGCGTGCCGAGCAGGTACTGGCCCACGAAGTCGGCCACGACGACCAGCAGCGCGCCGATCAGCGCGGCGGGCACGATCAGCGGACGGTCGGTGCCGACCAGGCGAGCGGCGATCGGGCCGGCCAGGAAGGCGACGAAGGCGATCGGCCCGGTCGCGGCCGTGGCGAAGGCGAGCAGGCCGACGGCGACCACCAGCACGAGCAGCCGGGTCCGCTCGACGCGCACCCCGAGGCCCGAGGCGGTGTCGTCGCCGAGGCGCAGCACATCGAGGTCGCGCGCGAGCACGAGCAGCAGGGCCCGAGCACCACGAGCGCCAGGATCGCGGGCGCGGCCGACGACCAGCTCGCGCCGTTGAGGCTGCCGGCGAGCCAGCGCATCGCCTCCTGCTCCTCCCACTGCGGCGCCTTGCCAGCACGTAGAGGTGGCGGCGCGCAGCATCGCGGCCACGCCGATGCCGATGAGCACGAGCCGCAGGCCGACGAGCCCGCCGGTGCGCGAGAGCAGGTAGATAACGAGCGCGACGGCGAGGCCGGCGACGACCGCGATGGTCGACACGGAGGCGCCGCCCAGGCCGAGCGTGACGATCGCGAACGACGCCGCGGCCCCGGAGCCCCAGGTGATGCCGATGATGTCCGGGCTCGCGAGCGGGTTGCGCAGCATGGTCTGGAACGCCGCGCCGCTCATGCCGAAGGCGGCGCCGGCGACGATCGCGAGGGTCGCCCGCGGCAGCCGCAGCCGGCCGACCGTGAAGC